>CAWDNY010000005.1:0-195617 GCA_963803695.1 uncultured Actinomycetota bacterium | reverse complement strand
CTCCTCGACGATCGTCGCGCCAATCTGATCGGCCTTGCGTTGGTTCGCCTCCCGTTGCGCCGGGATCGAGAAGCCCTTGGCGTCGCCGCCCTTCTCCGCCTGCTCCTTCGTAGAGACCCACAAGTAGGAGACGGCGATCGCTCCGGGAAAGGGTGTCGGCGCAACGAGGCTGTCTATCGCGGTGCGGTCCGTGTCGATGATGGTCATGGCTCTTCTCCACAGTCACTGGGCCTGCCGACGCGGACTGATATGACGGCGGATGTTGACCGTGGGAAGAGCCCGAAGGCTGTAGGACCAGGCCGAGACGGCCACGTTTACTTTGCCTCGTCGTGACGACGAAGCGCTAGGACCACAACATCCGCCATCCGCGGCGGAGGACTTCATTCTACGACGACCTTTGCACCGCGGCACGAGGGCGCTTCGGTCCTGGCGCGTCACCCGAGCGACACGACCCGGACTGCTGGAGTGCTATGCGAATCAGTAGTTCGCTGATCTTGTCCAGGTCGGGTGGCTCGTGGAAGTCAGCGCGGATCGTCAGCTCGCGCTCGCTCTGCTGACGATGCCCGGTCTTCCGCACATAGCGGCGCGCCACGATCACACCTCGCCGGTCTCCAGGCTCTCCTGCAGCTCGCCAACCGCTCGCCGCACCGAGACGCCATCGCCGGCCTCGTGGTCGACTCGCCCGTGCTCGACTGGACCGAGGTCATCAAGGCGAACTGCACCCGCAGCGGCCTCCCCGCAGCAGCGGGCAGCCTCGCGATCCCGTGGCTGACGCTCCGTCCACTGGTCCGCCTGGTCGGCCTGCCGGAGCGCCTTCCACTGGGAGCCTTCGACTGGATGGCACGCGCCGCCGAACTCACCACCCCCACGTCTATCCTCCACGGCATGCAGGACGACTCAGTTCCGATACGGCTCTCACAAGCACTCCAAGACCGCCGTCCCGATCTCGTCGAGCTGGAGAATTTCGATGCCGGACACACCTTCTCTTGGAACTCCGACCCCGATCGCTGGCACCACACGGTGACGACGTGGCTCGCCGCCCGCAGCCCATCCTGACAACACCCGCGACATCATCGCCCCCGGCACCCGTTTCGTTCGGCTACGCCCGGAGAAACCCCACTCAAGGGGCACGTCCACCGGTATCATCGGGAGTGTTGGCCCGCCCGGGTCATGGAGCGAGGGAGGACCAACGCGGCCGAGCCGTGGCTGTCCGCAGACGACATCGCCGCCCACCTCGGGGTCACCAAGGACACCGTCTACACCTGGATCGCCGAGAAGGCCATGCCCGCACACAAGATCGGGTGCCTCTGGAAGTTCCAAGCCAGCGAGATAGACGACTGGGTGCGTGCGGGTGCGGCAGCCAGCGACCCTGAGTCTCCCGTGGTAACCCAGGCCCCTGTCGGTGGTCGCTCCTACGCTGATGGCAACTATGAGGACGGGGAGGGGCGACGGTGACGCTGAGCCAGGTACAGCGCTTGGTGAAGTCCAAGCAGCGTGTCGCGGACCACGGCGAAGTGTTCACACCCGCGTGGATGGTCGAGGACATGCTCAACCTCGTCAAGCACGAGTCTGAACGAATCGACTCCCGCGCGCTCGAACCAGCGTGCGGTTCCGGAACTTCCTCGTCCCGGTGTTGGCTCGCAAGCTCGTCACCGTCCAGCTGCGCCACGGTCGGAGCGAGTTCGAGAAGCGCCACTACGCCCTGTTCGCACTCATGTGCACGTACGGGATTGAACTCCTCGGCGACAACGCCGCTGAGTGCCGCGACAACCTGGTGTAGTGTTCAACAGCTTCCTGGGCATCGATAGCAACGACGAGTGGGCACGGGCAGCCCGCGCGGTCTTGGCGGTGAACATCGTCCAGGGCGACGCATTGACCATGAGGGTGCCAGGCGGGCAGCCCATCACGTTTCCGGAGTGGGGCTACTTGGGCAAGGGGAAGTTCCAGCGACGAGACTTCCGCTATGACGACCTCACCCAGCGCGCTTCGTACGAGGGAACCCTGTTCGGCGACCTCGGCGACGACGAGCTATTCGTTCCGGCGCAGACCTACCCGGCGATGACTGTCCGCCAGATCGCCGAGGCAGCCGCGTGAACCTTGCGCCTTTCACACTGCGGGGTCACAACCCCGATGTCCTCACCTGTATCGCCAACCTCTCCAACGATGAGGTCTTCACCCAGCCGGAGTTCGCGAACCAGATGCTCGACACCCTGGCCGCCGCATGGTCGGAAGCCAACGACGGCGTGGATATCTGGGCCAATCCCGATGTCACGTTCCTCGACCCGTTCACCAAGTCTGGAGTCTTCCTCCGCGAGATCGTCCGTCGGCTCACCGATGGACTGATCCTGGCGATCCCCGACCTGGCCGAACGCGTCGATCACATCCTCACTCGTCAAGTGTTCGGCATGGGTATCACCCAGCTCACCGCGCTTCTGGCGCGTCGAAGCGTGTATTGCTCGAAGTTCGCCGACAACGGCCCGCACCTGATCGCCAAGTCCTTCACAACCGAGGCGACGGCAACATCTGGTTCGAGCGCACCGAACACACCTGGGGCGGTGGGAAACGCGAGTTCCGGGCAGACCCGCTGACCAGCGAAGAGATCGCCGTCTACACCAACCGCAAGTGCATCTACTGCGGGGCAGGCGAAGACGACTACGCGCGTGGAGACGACCTCGAAACCCACGCCTACGCCTTCATCCATACCGACGACATCAAAAGCTCGTATCGCGGAGCTGTTCGGAGACAACATGCAGTTCGACGCCATCATCGGCAACCCGCCCTATCAACTCAGCGACGGGGGGCATGGAACGAGCGCCGCCCCGATATACCAGATGTTCGTCGAACAGGCAAAGCGACTAGACCCTCGCTTTCTCACGATGGTGATACCGTCACGCTGGTTCTCTGGAGGGAAGGGCCTAGACGAGTTCCGAGAGTCAATGCTCACCGACGGGTGTCTCCGTTCCATCGACGACTTTCTCAGCGCTGCGGACGTCTTCCCGGGTGTCGGACTTAAGGGTGGCGTGAACTACTTCCTTTGGAACCCGTGATCATCCTGGGACCTGCGAAGTCACAACGCACTTTAAGGGAGTGGGAGATGACTCAGTTGACCATCAGGCCGCTGCTCGAAGACGGCGCCGATGTGTTCATCCGGTTCAACGAGGGGGTCTCCATCCTCAAGAAGGTTGTGGCCACCGAACACGGGGTTCTAGGGGTCTTTCGCTTCCTCCTCGTCAGCGTTTCGAGGAGTTGGTCAGCTCTCGAAACCCGTTCGATCTCGAGACGACGTTCCGCGGTAGGTCGGCACGCGGCGCTGGTGACGTGCTGGTTCACCAGAACGGCAACCCGGCTTACATCGCGAGAGACGCGATTCCCTCCGGCACAACCTGGTGGATAAGTGGAAGGTGTACGTCGGCTACGCGTCCCCTGGCACGGGCGACAGACACGTACCCGCACCGAGTCATCAGTACTCCGTTCCTCGGTGAGCCCGGAACGATTTCATCTGAAACGTACCTGTGCATCGGCCCGTTCGACTCCAGGAGCGAGGCGGAGAGTGCGTTCTCGTACCTGTCGTGCCGACTGCCCCGTTTGCTGATACAGCTTCGCAAGGCATCCCAGCACGTTACGAGCAAGTGTACGGCTTCGTGCCCAAGCAGGAGCGGACGCAGCGTTGGACCGACGCCGACCTGTACGCCATGCACGGCCTTACCGACGACGAGATCGGCTTCATCGAGAAGGTCGTCCGTCCGATGGACTTGGACGCAGATGAATAGGGACATCGACGAGCTGCCCGAGAAGCCGGAGGCGCGGCTACGCATCTATGCGTGGTCGCCGAACGACCCTCGACCGGGTACGCGGGGCTGCTCAAGGTGGGGCAAACGACAAAGGCGAATGTGAACGCGCGCATCCGTGAGATCGCAGGGGCAGATGCAACAGGCATACACGCTGCATGTCGACGAACTCGCGGAGCGGACTGACGGTCTGGTCTCCGAGACTCGGACGTGCGACAGCGGCTGATCGACAAGGGATTCGAGAACCCGACCTTCGGCTCGGCTCGCGAGTGGATGCGCTGCACCCCCGATGAGGTGCTCACTGCGATCACCGAACTGCGCGAGGGCGTCAAGCTCAGCGGCACGCATCACGAGACGTTCCCGATGCGTCCGGAGCAGACCGGCGTCGTCGAGAAGGCTGAGGGCTACTTCGAGTCGATCTGGGCCGAAGACTCGCACGCGGTGCCGCGGTTCTTGTGGAACGCGAAGATGCGTTTCGGGAAGACCTTCGCCTCCTACCAGCTCGCCAAACGGCTTGGCTCGAAGCGTGTCCTTGTGGTGACCTTCAAGCCTGCGGTCGAGGACGCTTGGCAGACCGACCTGGAGTCTCACGCCGACTTCGACGGCTGGCAGTACCTCTCCTCCGCCACAGGCGGCAGCCCGGACGACGCTGACAAGACCCGGCCGCTGGTCTACTTTGGCTCGTTCCAAGACCTCCTCGGGCGTGACCGGAAGACCGGGCTCATCAAGGCGAAGAACGAGTGGGTCCACACCACCAACTGGGACCTCGTGATCTTCGACGAGTACCATTTCGGCGCCTGGCGCGAGTCCGCCAAGGAGCTGTTCGAGGGCGAAGACGAGAAGGTCAAGCAGAAGGAGCTCGCCGCCGAGTACAACGACGGCCTCGTCGCCTTCGATGAGGAACTCGAGGAGCTCGGCAACGACGAAGACGACTTCCTTCCGATCACGACCCGCGCCTATCTGTACTTGTCGGGCACGCCATTCAAGGCGCTGGCGACCGGCGAGTTCATCGAAGAGCAGATCTTCAACTGGACCTACACCGACGAGCAGCGCGCCAAGGCCGACTACTCGGCAGCGCACCCCGACGCCTGGAACCCGTACGGGGCGCTGCCGGAGATGCGCCTGTTCACCTACCAGATGCCCGACGAGCTCATCGCCGTCGCGAACCAGGGAGAGTTCGACGAGTTCGACCTCAACGCGTTCTTCGAGGCCACCGGGACCGGCAAGGCCGCCGAGTTCGTCCACAAGACAGATGTGCAGAAATGGCTCGACATCATTCGCGGAGGGCACATGCCCACCCAGGTCGACGCCATGCGGATGGGCACCCGCCCGCCGTTCCCATACTCCGACGTTCGACTCCTGCCGTACCTCCAGCACTCGTTCTGGTTCCTGCCCAACGTCGCTGCCTGCGACGCGTTGGCGAATCTCCTGACCGAGAAACAGAACGTGTTCTGGCACGACTACCAGGTCCTCGTCGTCGCCGGCCCCAGCGCGGGCATCGGGCTCGACGCGCTCCCCCCGGTGCGGGCGGCCATCGGCGACGGCCACGACACCAAGACGATCACCCTGTCCTGCGGCAGGCTCACAACGGGGGTCACGGTCAAGCAGTGGTCCTCGATCCTGATGCTGCGCAACCTGAACTCACCGGAGACCTACTTCCAAGCAGCGTTCCGCGTGCAGTCGGCGTGGTCTATCAAGAATCCTGACGGCGACGACCCGAACGCCGAAGCCGTCCTCAAGCCCGTGTGCTTCGTGTTCGACTTCGCGCCCACCCGCGCGCTGCGCCAGATCGCCGACTACGGCGCCGGACTCTCCCCGGAGACACCGAACCCCGAGCAGGCCGTCGAAGACCTGGTGAAGTTCCTGCCCGTTCTGGCCTACGACGGCTCCAACATGACCCAGGTGGACGCTGGCGGCATCCTCGACATTGCCATGTCGGGCACCTCCGCGACACTCCTGGCCCGCAAGTGGGAGTCCGCGATCCTCGTCAACGTCGACAACGACACCCTGCGCCGGATCATGAACAACCCCGACGCGCTCAACGCCGTGATGGACATCGAGGGCTTCCGCGCGCTCGGTAACGACATCTTCGAGACCGTCGTGAACAAGAGCGACGCGGTGAAGAGGGCCAAGAAGGAGAAGGGCGACGACGTCACGCCGGCGGAGAAGAAGGAACTGACGGCCGAGGAGAAGGAGTACAAGTCCAAGCGGAAGCAGATCCAGGACAAGCTCGTCAAGTTTGCCACCCGCATCCCGGCGTTCATGTATCTGACCGACTACCGCGAGAACACACTTCCAGGACGTCATCACCAAGCTCGAACCCGGGCTGTTCCGAACCGTCACCGGATTGACCGTTGGGGACTTCCACCTCCTCGTGAACCTCGGCGTCTTCAACGCCACCCATATGAATCAGGCCGTCTTCGCGTTCCGCCGCTACGAAGACTCGTCCCTGTCCTACACCGGCATCGAATCCCACAAGGGTCTACGTCGTTATGGCCTCTACGACACCGTCGTCGCCATCGGCGACGAGACCATCGCCTGACCATCCGCCAGCCTGATCGAGAGAAGCCACACCGCATGTCGTTCCAGACCCCGCGCAGCATCGCGGAGATGCTCACTGCCATCCACAGGCGCGAGTACCTAATGCCCGCGATCCAGCGCGAGTTCGTCTGGGGTGCCGACCAAATCACCAAGCTCGTCGACAGTCTTATGCGCGGATACCCCGTCGGGTCGCTCCTGCTCTGGGATGTCAAGCCCGAGACCGCACAGGCCTACACGTTCTACGAGTTCCTGACGAACTACCACGAACGCGACAACCCCTACGCGGATAAGGCCACGGTTCCCTCCGGGAACGGCACCACCGCAGTCCTCGATGGCCAGCAGCGGCTCACGTCGCTGAACATCGCGCTGTACGGCAAGCTTCGCGGAGAAGAAGAAGTACGCCTGGTGGAACAGCACCGACGCGTTCCCCCTCAAGCGTCTCTACCTCAACCTCGTCGACGAACCCGACGACGAGGAGCTGGGCACCAAGTACGACCTGCGCTTCCTCACAGACCGTGAGGCCGCACCCGTGGACGGCGAGGCCGACAAGTGGTTCCGCGTCGGCGCGGTCCTCGATCTCGCGAACGCCGGCCCCGCGATCATGCGGGAGCTGGAGCGGCAGGGAATCGCCGGATCGGCCGACGCCTTCCAGCGGCTCTACGACCTGTACGAAGCAGTTAGGGTCCTCAAGCCGATGAACTACTTCCTGGTGACCGACCAGGACGCCGACAAGGTGCTGGAAGTCTTCGTCCGCGTCAACAGCGGCGGCACCACCCTCTCGTACTCTGACCTGCTGCTGTCGATGGCCACGAACCAGTGGCAGGAACTCGACGCCCGCGAAGAGGTCCGCTCGTTAGTCTCCGAGATCAACAGCAACGCAGGACGACAGTTCTCGTTCTCCAAGGACGTGGTCCTGAAGACCGCGCTAACCATTGCGGACGTGGATGTGCGGTTCAAGGTCACCAACTTCACCCAGGGAAACATGGCGAAGGTGGAGGCAGCCTGGCCGCAGACCAAAGGGGCCCTGCTTCGAGCCGCGACCCTGCTCCAGCAGTTCGGGTATAACGAACGCAACCTCACCGCCAACAGCGTGATCATCCCGGTCGCGCACTACCTGCACCTCCGGGGCGCGGGCGACTCCTACCTCGACTCCACCGCGGACGCTGCCGACAGGCTCGCCCTCCAGCGATGGGTAACCCGCTCGTTGGTCAAGCGCGGCATCTGGGGATCGGGACTCGACACGCTCCTCACCCGCATCCGCGATGTCCTCCTGACCAACTCGACGAACGGCTTCCCGGTCGCCGCGGTCGAGGACGCGATGGCGGCCGTCGGCAAGAGCCTCGCGTTCGACAATGCCGAGATCGACGAGCTGCTCAACCTCAAGTACGCCGGCCAGCGGACATTCTCCGTTCTCTCCGTGCTGTATCCGGGACTGGACCTGAGCAAGAAGTTCCACGAGGATCACATCTTCCCCAAGTCGCGATTCACCAAGAAGAGGCTCCTCGACGCGGGTGTCCCGCTGGACAGGATCGACGACTACCTGGCCGCCGTGAACCTCCTGCCGAACCTCCAGCTACTTGCCGGTACCGCCAACATCGAGAAACAGGACAACTTGCCCGCTGCTTGGATCGACACTGCGTTCCCGAGCGAGGACAGGCGGGCGACCTACCTTGCCGAGAACGACCTCGACGGACTCTCGCTCAACCTGACCGACTTCACCTCGTTCTTCGAGCAGCGCAAGGCGCGGATCAGGCGCCGCCTTCTCGCCGCACTCGGAACCGCCCCCGGCGCTCCGAAAGCCGGAAGTAGCGCGTAGCCCCCCGCGGGATCGGTCACGTCAGCTCGCTGGCACCGCCGTCGGCGCCACAGTCGGGAGGCAGACCCGCAGCCCCTCGACAAATGCGGGCGTCGGGCGGGGAGCCGATGGGGTCTTCGGAGGGCTGGGGCAGGAGCATGCGTCCGGTGATGCGTTTCCTGAGTCGTGATTCGCCGCTGCCATCGGCTTCGTGCATGGAGTGCGCTCCGGCTGACGATCGGCCCGGGCATGCGCTCCTCGTCGAGGACAGATGCCGAGCAGGTCACCTGCCAGGTGCACGACCCCGACACACGCCCGCCGCCCGCACTCACCGACCTGCGCCACCTCGGCCACGCCCCATCGACCGCCGCTGAAGCCATCTACCTCCGGCCGCAGCTCCGACCCCCCTGCTGAGCCCACACGCCTCTTGCAGGTCGAGGGGAAGGGGCACTTCGTGGCAGCAGACGTCACGGGAGCGCTGGTGCTCACCTGTCCGGCAGGACCGGGAGGTGGGCATGACTGTGGCGATGCGTGTGATGTCGGCGGGCGACGGCTATAAGTACCTGCTCAAGACGATCGCGGCCGCCGACGGCGACAGGCCGCTGTCAACGCCCCTGACCCGCTACTACGCGGCAGCCGGCACCCCGCCGGGCCGCTGGCTCGGCACCGGAGTCTCTTCCCTTGGCCGCGGTCAGCTGTCGGCCGGTGATTGCGTCTCAGAGCCGCAACTCCAACTCCTGATGGGAATGGGCCGCGATCCGATCACCGGCGATCCGCTCGGCTTGGCATTCCCGGTCTACAGAACTCCGGTGGAACAGATCGAGTCCCGGATCGCCGACCTTGATCCTTCGCTGACGCCTGGCGCGAAGGGCGAAGCTGTCGCGCAGATCGTGGCGGAGGAGAGCGCGCGCGGAAGGAGACGTGCGGTGGCGGGGTTCGACTTCACGTTCTCGATCCCGAAGTCCGCGTCGGTGCTGTGGGCGGTTGCTGACGCCGGGGTGCAGGCGCTGATTGGTGAGGCGCACCATCGGGCCGTTGCGGAGGTGGTTGCGTTCATGGAACGCGAGGTTGCGGCCACCCGTACCGGCGCAACCGCCGGTGACGGCGCGGTTGCACAGGTCGACGTCACCGGGCTGGTCGCCACGGCGTTTGATCACTTCGACTCCCGCGCCGGCGACCCCCACCTCCATACGCATGTCGTCATCAGTAACAAGGTCAAGACCGTCCTCGACGGCAGGTGGCGCTCGCTCGACGGAAGGCCGATGCACGCCGCCGTCGTCGCCCTCTCCGAGCTGCACGAAGCCGTGTTCGCTGACCACATGACCCTCACCTTTGGCGTGGCGTGGGAGGTCAGAGAGATGGGGCGCGACCGTAACCCAGCCTGGGCGATCGCCCGGGTGCCGGAGGAGCTGATCGCGGAGTTCTCCACCCGTGCACGCCACATCGACGCCGAGACTGACAGTCTCATCGCCGACTACGTCGCCAAGCATGGGCGGCGTCCGACACCGGCGGCGATCATGAAGCTGCGCGCGCAAGCCACGCTGAGCACCCGGCCCGAGAAGCAGGTCCGATCCCTGGCCGACCTCACCTCGGAGGGGCGGACTCGCGCGACCAAGACGCTGGGCCAGGACGCGACGATGTGGGCGCGCGACCTCACCGACAACGACAAGCCACTGCTCCTGCGCGCCGACGACGTTCCACTCGACGTGATCGGCGAACTGGGCCGTTCGGTCGTGGAGATAGTCGGCGAGAAACGCTCGACGTGGCGCCGGTGGAACCTCAGGGCCGAGGCATCCAGGCAGACGATGGGCTGGTGGTTCGCCACCATGCAGGATCGAGAAGCCATCGTCGCGATGGTCACCGACGCCGCCGAACTCGCCTCGCTCCGGCTGACGCCGCCTGAGCTCGCCACCTCACCCGTCGTCTTCCGCAGACCGGACGGCACCTCGGTGTTCCGCCCGAAGAGCGCGACAGTGTTCACCTCGGAGACCCAGCTGGCGGCCGAGGACAGACTGCTCGAACGCGCCAGCTTGCTCACCGGCCCCGCGGTGACGCTGACGACGGTCGAGCAGATCGCGCACAGACCCGATGAGGACGGTCGCATGCTCGGTGACGACCAAGCCGACGCTTTGACGCGGATCGCCGTATCGGGGCGGATGGTTGACGTGCTGGTCGGTCCCGCCGGCGCGGGCAAGACCACCGCCATGAACGCTCTCCACCGGGCCTGGGAGACCGAGCATGGCGCCGGTTCCGTGGTGGGTCTCGCACCGTCGGCCGTCGCCGCCCGAGTGCTCGCCGATGAACTGGGGATCGCGACCGAGAACACCGCGAAGTGGTGGCAGAACCACCTCCTGCACGGCACCACCTTCCAGGCAGGTCAGCTCGTCATCATTGACGAGGCTTCACTGGCGGGCACCCTCTCGCTCGACCGCATCACGCACCTCGCTCAGAGGGCTGGAGCGAAGGTGCTGCTGGTCGGCGACTACGCCCAGCTGCAATCCGTGGACGCCGGCGGCGCGTTCGCGATGATCGCCCGAGACCGGCACGACACCCCCGAACTGGTCGACGTCCACCGCTTCACCCACAGCTGGGAGAAGAGCGCCTCACTCGGCCTCCGCCACGGACGCACCCATGCCATCGACGCCTACCTCGCGCATCAGCGCATCCACGATGGCGACGCAGAGACCATGACGGATGCCGCCTACAGCGCCTGGCGCGCCGACCGCGATGCGGGCCTGGTGTCGGTGCTGATCGCCGAAACCCGCGAGGAGGTAACGGCCCTGAACCGTCGAGCCCGGGCCGACCTCATCCTCAACGGCACCCTGAACCCCGACAGCGAGGTCGAGCTGCACGACGGCACCGCCGCCGGCATCGGAGACACGATCATCACCCAAGAGAACGACCGGAAGCTCCACACCATCACGGGGCGGGACTGGGTGCGCAACGGCGATGTATGGATCATCACCGCCGTCGGTGACGACGGCACCATCACCATCGCCCGCGACTACGGAACCAAGACCACTGTCGGCGACGACGGGACCATCACGACCCGCAGACGAGGGCGTAGGTTTGGCGGGAGCATCCTTCTCCCAGCGGCGTACGTGGCTGAGCGCGTCGATCTCGGCTACGCGGTTACCGCCTACCGCGCCCAAGGGGTCACGACCGACACGGCGCACGTGCTGGTCGAGCCGACCTCAACCAGGGAGAACTTCTACGTCGCGATGACTCGAGGACGGCACTCGAACCACGCCTACGTCACCCTGGACCTCGTCAACGACCATGCACAGCCTCACCCCAGCGGCGGTCCCGACGCCACCGCGCGAGGCGTACTCTACGGCGTTCTGCAACACAGCGGAGCCGAGCTATCGGCACACGAGACCATCGCCGCCGAGCAGGACCAGTGGGGCTCGATCGCCCAGCTCGCCGCCGAGTACGAAACCATCGCTGCCGCAGCCCAACACGACCGCTGGGCCACCCTCGTCCGTGGTTCTGGACTCACCGACGAGCAAGCAGACAGCGCCATCGAGTCCGATGCGTTCGGCCCGCTGGCCGCCGAACTCCGCCGCGCCGAAGCCAACCACCACGATCTCGACGCGCTTCTGCCGCGTCTCGTCGCAGCCCGCGGGTTCAGCGACGCCGACGACATCGCTGCCGTCCTCCACTACCGCGTCGAGCGAGCAACCGCTCGCCCCGCCAGATCAGGGCGGACCCGCAAGCCACCGCGCCTCATTGCCGGCCTTCTCCCACAGGCACACGGCGTGACCGATGCCGAGATGCGAGCAGCGCTCGACGAGCGAGAGGCACTGATCGAGGCGCGCGCCGACGCCGTACTCGACACCGCACTGACTGAGGCAGCGCCCTGGACCAAGGCGCTCGGCGCGCCGCCCCGCGACCGCCAGCAGGTCACGAGGTGGCGAAAGGCCGCGCGAGTGGTCGCCGCCTACCGAGACCGCTACCGCATCGCCGACTACGCACCCCTCGGCGCATCGCCCGAGTCAGCCGCTCGGAAGATCGACCGCGCACGGGCAATCGCCGCTCTCGACAGCGCGCGAGCGATCGCCGGAGCGCAAACCGAAGATCAGGCGACTCGGAGCGCGACGCGAAGCGGTCTGTCCCGAACACCGTAGGGGCGTAGGGCCACTCCACTGAGTGAGTGCCCGCATGTCGGCGCGGCCCGGTAGCCTCAGACCGACAGGACAGTAGACTTGATTTTACATAACGACTCACGGCTAAAGGAGGCTGGACGATGGCACGCGCCGATCTGCTTCTTGACCTCGTTGAGGCTGAACGTCGCGGAGACCGAGAACGTTTCAAGGTACTGGTCGAGTCTGTGATCGCCGAAGAGCGCGCCAATCAGCATCACCTTCTGGCTGATCGGCTCTCTCAACTCATCACCACGACTGGGCAGGGGCCCGTCCGCGATGACAGGGCGGCGGCGATCCGTGATCTGGTGCACGAGGTTGTCCCAAATCGCCGACTGCATGAGCTCGAACTTGCGCCGGTCCCTCATCGGGTCGTAACCGAATTGATCGAGGAACAGAAGCGTGCGGAGCTTCTGCGCAGTTATGGCATTGAGCCACGGAACCGACTCTTGCTCTCCGGGCCTCCAGGAAACGGCAAGACCAGCGTCGCAGAAGCCATCGCGGCGGAACTCATGCTTCCGTTCTACGTGATTCGCTACGAAGGCGTGATGTCAAGCTTCCTCGGTGAGACGGCGGCGCGACTAGACAACGCATTTGAGTTCGCACGTACTCGCCGTTGCGTCCTGTTCTTCGATGAACTCGACACCATCGCCAAAGAGCGGGCAGACGAGCATGAGACCGGTGAGATCAAGCGCGTCGTTTCCACGCTACTGCTTCAGATCGACAGGCTACCTGCGCACGTGATCTTCATTGGGGCGACAAACCACGCAGAGTTGCTGGATCGCGCTGCATGGAGGCGATTCCAGATTCAGACGGAGTTAGGGGCTCCCAGCCGCGCACAAGCAACTACATTCCTCAAGCGCCTCGCTGACCGACTCGGTGGCGACCTCGGGTTCGCCCCGCGGACTCTAGCGGACAAGTTGGCAGGGGCGAGTTTTGCCGAGCTGGAAGAATTCGCGCTCGATGTCCGACGCCGCGCGGTGCTGGAACTCCCGGATGACAACATCCGACGGATTGTTCAGGAGCGCCTTGAACACCGCCGAGGTCAGGCTGCGGTGTGACCGTTGCGCGTCAGCCGCTCCTTGCGTTCGGGCCGGCGGCCGTTGAGGCGCGGCCAACTCAGACGCCACGGGACCTTCCGCGTCTAGCCAAGCCTGGTGCAGGTCGACAGGGCGAGCGTCTGACACCGCAGTTCAAGGACCTGACAACAGCTTTCGACGCCGAACGTGCTCGCCTGAGCGCCGGAACTCCCGGGGAGGTCGACCCAGCGCTTGTGGTCGTGTTCGACCTCGCTGGGAGCGTCAAGGACTTCCGCAACGCGATCAACCGGATCGACGGACTGGAGTTTCTCTCCGAACTCCTTGGTGATCAGTCGGACCCCGATGACGACTTCTACATGACCGAGCGTGTTGCCGGACGGACGAGCAAGCGCGTCGCACATTCGCTGTACCTGGTCATGTCCAGCGCCAAGGCAATTGACGAACTACTGCGACTCTTCGCGCTGTGGCAAGCAGACCCATCTGCGTCCTTCGAGCGTGGACTCGGGAAGTTCAAGACCGCGTTCCAGCAACTCACGGCGATCCGTCGCTGGGGCGCTGAAGACCGCATACGCGAGACAGGTCTTCGAGAGCGTTGGGAAGAGACGCTCAGCATGGTGGGACAGTCCGTAAGCACGGTCCTAGTCGAGGTCGAACTGTGGCACAGGCGAGACGCCGCGCACCGTGCTGCCGCTGAAGCTCATGTCGAGCAGGTCATCACGTCCAGTAACGGTCGCGTACTGGACCGCTCGCAGATCGGAGAGATCGAGTACCACGCGCTCTTGGCCGAACTGCCGATCCAGCAGGTCCAGTCTGTGTTGACCAACGGTGCTGCGGCGATTCGGCTCCTCAGCGCAGATGAAGTCATGTTCGTCAGCCCCTTCACGGCAATGAACGTTGAACCGGGAACGCTTGAGCCCGTCGCGCAGACTCACCTCGCCAGCGCCGAGAGGATCGAGGGTAGACCTCGGGTTGCGCTGCTAGACGGGTTGCCTTTCGCCAACCACGACGCGCTACAGGGTCGGCTCTCGATCGATGACCCGGACGAACTCGGAAGGAATTACCCCGTGGCGGCCCGCCACCATGGCACCGCTATGGCGTCACTCATCATTCATGGGGACCTGACCGATGGCGGCCAGCCTCTTGATCGTCCCCTCTACGTACGCCCGATTCTGCAACCCCACGAGTTCGTTTCTGGGCACGAGCAAGTCATCCCAAATCGTCTGCTCACTGATGTCCTCCACCGTGCAGTCAAACGGATTGTGAAGGGCGAAGGCAACCAAACTGCCGCGGCACCGAGCGTCCGGGTCGTAAACCTGTCCATCGGAGCGCAGACGAGAGCCCTCACACGCAGAATGAGTCCCGTCGGCCGCCTGTTGGACTGGCTCGCATACTCATACAATCTGCTTTTCGTGGTCAGCGCTGGCAACCACACCGACGAGTTCATGATCCCTGCCGATGCCGCAAACGACGCCGATGCCGCTCGCCTGGTTGCAATGCGAGCTGGCTTTGACGCCGCACTGCTTCGCGGCATACTTCCGCCCGGCGATGCCCTGAATGCGCTCACCGTCGGCGCCACTCACTCCGACGGCCTCGGAGAGATCACCCTTCCAGACACAGTGTGGGACATCACCCATCCGGACGCTCCCGCGCACTACGGAGCCGTTGGGCCTGGCGTTGATCGGTCCATCAAGCCGGACCTCCATCACGCCGGTGGCCGTGCCCTCTACACACGCCCCGTCGTGCTGCCCGGTCAAACTGAGGTTGCTTTAGCTCTTGCGCGCACCGCCGCGACAGGACCCGGCCTACAGGTGGCGGCTCCGGGACGAGCCGGTGCTTCCAACAGCACCGTGTTCACGAACGGCACCAGCAATGCGACCGCGCTCGTCACACGCGAAGCCAGCAGGCTGTTTGACCTCCTGGAAGCTGGCAACGCCGATCTCGAGGACACACCGCTCCCGGACCCTCAGTATCATCCGCTCCTCGTTCGCG
Organism: uncultured Actinomycetota bacterium; assembly: GCA_963803695.1. GTDB lineage: Bacteria > Actinomycetota > Actinomycetes > Actinomycetales > Dermatophilaceae > Ornithinicoccus. Next base: position 180,322 of record CAWDNY010000005.1, on the reverse strand, counting down.
CGCTCCTTGTTCACGCAAGCAGCTGGGGCGCCTGGGAGACGAGTCTGCGCAGCGACCTCGGTCTCAGCGGCCCGGACGTTCGGCGCCAACTAACTGCCCTGCTCGGCTACGGCCGCCTCGACCTGAGCCGACTTGGCACAGCCGCATCCAACCGGGCTGTGCTGGTCGCAGGTGGACACATAGCACGAAACGAACGCCATACTTACGAGTTCCCCTTGCCGCCTTCGCTCCGCGCAAAGGCGGAGTGGCATCGCTTCACCGTCACCCTGGCGTACATGGCTCCCACCGTCGGCCAACTCACCCGCTATCGCAGCGCAAAAGTCTACTTCAGCACTCCGGACATGAGTCTGGCGGGCGGAGATCGGTCTGACGCAGAGCACAATGCAGTGCGACGCGGAAGCCTTCAACACGAAATCGTGCAAGGAAATCGCTCAATGTCGTTTGTCGATGGGGACGTGTTTCCGATTCATGTCGAGTGCATGGATGACGCCCAGCGGCTCCATGCCGGCAGCACAATTCGGTACACGCTGGTCGTATCAGCAGAGACCGCCGAACGGACCTCCAACACGATTCACAATGAAGTTCGTGACAGACTCCGCCTACGTGCCCGTGCCCGCGGACGCATCCGGCCTTAGCCACAGCCGCGCGGAGTTAGCCCAGTCAGAGCGCAGCATCTGACCCTTCCAAGGGCCGCCATCGCAGCGTAAGGTTGGAGGCGAGGCGGATTTCTCCTTACCTTCGGGCCGTTCGCGGCCGACCTCCGGGTCACTCTCCACGCACCGTCTCGACGACGCACTCGCGTGTTGAGAGGAGCAATCATGATCCGCCTACTGTGGACAGCCAGCGCAGAGGTCCGCTACTACCTGCGCCGATACATGCCGAGCAACATCGTGCTCGACCTGATCCGCTCCAGGAGAGGACTGAAGTGGGGCTTGCCCGCCATGCTCCTGGCCGTTCCCTACTTGCTCGTCGCCTCCTGGTCCACCGCTCTCATCGAGAACGGCGGACCAGGATGGCTGCATCTCGTCGTTCTGATCTGCATTTGGAACGCTCTCAAGATGGTGGCCATCGGCCCGGTGAGCCTCGCGATGCTCGTGAAGGCTCGTGCCCGTGAACGCCAGGCAAGGCGGCATCGCGAGCGCCAGGTGCCTGACGAGGTGTCTCTGTTTGAACTCACCCGAAACGGAAACGGCCGCTGAGTTCGAGACACAAGGCACCCAGCACTCGACGGCGGCTGCTACAGCGTGTGCACCGGCTCAGACGAAGGCGGACGGACTTGATCTACGTCGAGCCGCGCTCGTGGCGCCAAGGTCTGAGGCTTATGCCCCCGCGCGACCAGACTCGCAAGGTCAGCGGTGTCGGCGACCAGCTTCGCGATACCGTCGCGCAGCAGGCGATGTGGCCCCACGCTCGCGACGCTCGTCACCGGACCGGGAACGGCTCCGACACTTCGGCCCAGCTCGGAAGCGCGCTGCGCTACGCCCAGCGAACCTGAACGGCTTGCCGCCTCGACGATGACCGTCGTCGACGATAGTGCCGCCATCAGCCTTGCGCGGGCGGTGAACCGGTGCCTGGTTGGAACAGCACCGGGTGGCACCTCGCTGACGAGAACCCCGACATCTGCCACGCGATCGAGTAGGTCGCGGTGGCCAGCGGGGCAAGGACGATCGACGCCGTTGGCGAGGATCGCGACCGTGTCGCCTCCTGCGGCGAGGGCAGCCTGGTGTGCGGCACCTTCGATCCCGTAGGCACCGCCGGCGACGACTACTCGTTCGTCAGCAGCGGCGGAGGCGGCCAGTTCGCGGGCAACGTGGTCGCCGTATGAGGTGGATGCCCGTGCCCCGGTGATCGTGACGAAATCCTGCAACGGGCGGGCGAGGAAAGACGACGCGCCGCGAGTCCACAGCACGTATGGGGCGACATCGCCAAGATCGTTGAGAGCGGCGGGCCAGTCGGAGTCCCCTGGGATGAGCGCTCGAACACCAGACTGCTGCATCTGGCCGATGCGCATAGCCAGGTCATTCGCCGCCGGTGCGCTGAAACGGTCGCGCCAGACCTGCGCATTCACGGCGCTGAGACCCGCGACCGCTCCGTCGCGCTCGGCGAGCCAGAGCGCGTCTCGACAGCTCCGAAGCGGGCCAGGATGCGGCCCGTCACCGGATCGTTGGGCTCGACGAGCATAGACAGCACCATCCGCGCGGTTCGTTCGTCGCGTGCAACACCACTCAAGCTGGCCATCCCACTTCCTTTCGACGATCGTCAAGGAGAAGGTGTGCGCGGTGCAGCATGAAGACCTGATGAGACCGGCGCGGCCCCAGGGCAGCGTCGGTGGTGGCCGATACGCTGGGGGTGTGGACACGTAACGGCGGTTCTTCTGGGACGGCCGACATTGGAGTCGGCCGGAAGGATGGCAAGTGACGACAGCAGGTCTGGAGCGTGCGCGTGGCACGGCGTGGCGAATCTGGGACCTTCACGTACACACGCCGGCCTCGATCGTCCAGCATTACGGTGCCGACACAGACGAGACTTGGGCACAGTTCATCGATGAACTTGAGGCTCTGCCGGAAGACATGACGGTCATCGGCATCAACGACTACTGGTTCCTCAACGGATACAAGCGTGTCGTCGAAGCCCGAAAGAGCGGACGCCTCCAGAACCTAGACGCGATCTTCCCGGTGATAGAGCTGCGACTGGACCACTTCGGCGGCACCGACGGCAAGTTGGCAAGAGTCAACCTGCACGTCATCTTCGATCCAGACCTCGACCCAGACTTGATTCAGGCACAGTTCATCAACGCGCTCCAGCCAAAGATGAAGCTCGCGCCAAGCCACGCATCACTCAGTTGGCAGGGCGTAATCACACGGAACTCGCTGACCGACCTCGGCCACAGGATCAAGGAATCTGTCCCGGCCGAGCACCTGTCGAACTACGATTCCGACCTCCGCGAAGGGTTCAACAACCTGAACGTCGCACTCGACGACGTACAGACGATCCTCGCCGGCTCGTACTTCAAAGGCCGTGCGCTCATCGGGATCGGCAAGACCGAGTGGCGGGACATCAAGTGGAACGACCAATCAATCGCTGCCAAGAAGAACGTCATCAACTCGGCACAGTTCATCTTCACCGCCTACGAGGACACGACGCGGTGGCAGGCAGACGTGGAAGACCTCCGCAACAGCAACGTCACGCATCAACTCCTGGACTGTAGCGACGCCCACCACTTCTCGAGCTCCGATCAGCACATGCGCCTCGGAGCTTGCCAGACCTGGCTCAACACGACTCCAACCCTTGCTGGTCTCGCGTACGCGATTGAAGAGTTCGAGCGCCGCGTCTACGTGGGGCTCGAACCACCCGCATTGGCAAGAATGCGGAAAAACCCGGAGCGGTTCATCGAGAGAATCCGAGTCGGCTCCGAGAAAGAGGATCGCGACCTTTTCAGTCACGGCCTCCCGCTCAATCCCGGATTCGTCGCGGTCGTCGGGAACAAGGGTCAAGGCAAGTCCGCACTTCTCGACTGCATTGCACTGGGCGGAAACTCGTCACGCAGTAGCGAGTTCGCCTTCCTGAGCCCCACACGGTTCCTCAGCGCGCAGAACCAGAAGGTGGCCCGGGAGTATCACGCGGAACTCGTCTGGGCCACAGGCACTGCTCGAAAAGCCCAGCTGAATCAACCCCACGACAACGCGGCTCCTGTGCTGGTCGAATATCTGCCGCAGATGTTCGTCGAACGAGTGTGCAACCTCGACCCAGCCGCAGACGACGCCGACGAGTTCGAACGCGAGTTACGCACCATCCTCTTCACACACATCCCAGAGGAGGAACGTGCAGGCGAGAAGTCCTTCGACGCGCTCTTGACGCAGAAGACTCGAACTTCCCAGGACGATCTGACGAGGCTCCGAGCCGAACTACGGACAGTGATACGTGCCTATATTGCGATCGCCGCCTTCCGGGCAAGCAATCAATCATCCGAAGTCCAGGGTCGTCTGGATCTCAAGCAGGCTGACATCGACGCGGCGAAGAAGGACCTTGAAACCGCCATAGCCGCGCTCGCTGAAATCGACACTGCAAGCAAGCACGACGGGCACCTCGCAGGACTGATGCAGCGCTCGGAGGAGATCGAGGTTTCGCGGTCCGAATTGGCAACCCGTCGAAGCGCCAACGAACAGCGACAGGCCAAGTCACGCCAGCGGCTGAGCGGAATGGACGCGATCGCTCACCGGGCGGAAGCAATTCAAGCCGACGTTGCCTCGCTCAACAGCGAAGCCGAGGCACTTCTTGGCGGCGGAGAGACCGAGAGCCCCTTTCTCCAACTGACTGTCAACGCCGGGAGATACGAGAACTGGCGCACGACGGAGGAGGAGTCGCTGGCTGCCTTGAAGCGGGAGCGCGATCAGGTCGATCGGGACCTCGAAGTTCAGGAACAGGCGAGGCGCGAGAACGCAGACGCGCTCGCTGCTGCCGACAGCGCACGTGAACGCGCCCGACAGCGCGTCCTCCAGTCAGAAGAACGGGTTGCGGCGCTCATCGGAGACGAGGATGACGAAGAGTCTCACGCTGGACTGTCATCCTTGCTACGTCGTCTCAGCGAAGCGCCGACGAACATGGGTGAACTTCGTGACGAGATCATGCTGTGTTCACGGCGCGTGCACGAAGCACTGGGCGCACAATTGCGGGCGGTTGAGAGTCTGTACGCACCGGCGTCCACATTCATCGCACACTCCGATGTGGTCAAGAACGCGGGGCTTGAGTTCAACGCCGAACTGCGCATCCTCCCAGCATGGCGGAGTGTCGCAGCCGGCCTGGACGGACGCAAGAACGGCGAGTTCTCCGACTGGCTCATCGACCTTCCACAGCGTGTTGAGGACACGAGCTGGGACCAGCTCGCGACACAACTCCAAGAGGCGTTTGACCGTTTGGAGCACGAGCGTGGAGAAGCAGGCGGCGAGTACCGAAATCCAGCAATCGCACTTCGCAACAACACGACGATCGACGACTTCCTGATGAGCATGTTCGACTTGTCCTGGCTAGAGGTCCGCTTCGGCCTCACCGGTGATGGGCTGCCGCTCTCACAGCTGTCACCCGGGCAACGTGGTCTCGTGCTCGCGTTGTTCTACCTTGTCGTGGACCGGAGAACCACTCCGTTATTGCTGGACCAACCCGAAGAGAACCTCGACAACGAAACCATCGCGTCCAAGCTCGTGCCAGCGATTCATGAAGCCGCAGGGCGCCGGCAGACGATCGTCGTTACTCACAACGCCAACCTCGCCATCGTCGGCGACGCCGATCAGATTGTGCACTGCCAAATGAACGATCGACGCTTCACGGTGAACAGTGGGAGCATCGCCGAACTCGACGTGGCGAAATTCGCGCTCAACGTCCTCGAAGGAACCAAGCCCGCGTTCGACAACCGACGACACAAGTACGAAGCGTTCCCCGAGCTGTCCTGACCCCTGGACCACCACTCGATGTCTTGTGTGTCACCGATCAGACGCGTTCGACCCGTCGTCCACGATGAGCCCAGCCTCGAGAAGCGCGGCCCGCACGACCTTGCGGTCCACACCCATCCGCCGCCCGATCGCCCGCATCGAGACACCTGCCCGGGCAAGGCGCACGGCATCCGCCTTCTCGTCGAGGCTCAGCCCCGGCCGACGGCTCGGCACGTTCCGGCGACGAAGGTGGGAGAACACCGTGGCGCGGTGGATGCCGTACCGCTCGGTGAGCACCTTCACGCTCGCTCCAGCCAGGTAGTCACCGACGAGAGCATCAACCTCAGCAGCGGTGAGGAAAGTTTGAGCCGTCTCGACAGTCCTCACGACTGGCCCTCGATCGTCCCTCGGAGCGCTACTCTGAGGACGCCGCGAGACCTCGTAGACCCCACGGTTCATGCGGTTGACTAGGGTCTTTGTCTTCGGGGAGGAGTTGCCGAACGTGCTACCCAGGCACCCCAGTGTGATGCAGTTCGAAAGGCCCGGAGCGACACGTCGCTCCGGGCCTTTCTCTGTGCTCTGACCTCACGAGGTGGCGGCAGATCTGACGTCTGCCGCATTCGGTGACGTCTGCCGTGCCCGACCAATGCAGACGTCACGCCAAGCGGCAGGGGTGATGGGGTGACTTTGGAAAGTGCGAGGGTGTGACGGGCCAGGCGATTAGCACCGACTGACTATTCGGGTGAGCCGGCGAGGTCGCGCAGCGCCGCGGTGTCTAGCCCAGGCGGATCGCGGAAGACCGCCTGCCTGTAGTACCGCAACTCGGCGATGCTGTCCTCGATGTCCCCCAGCGCGCGGTGCCCACCGGTTTTGGTCGGCGAGTTGTAGTAGGCCCGGGGGAACCAGCGACGAGCCAACTCCTTGATCGAGGAGACATCCACGATCCGATAGTGCAGGTGCTGCTCCAACTCGGCCATATCGCGGGCCAAGAAGAGCCGGTCCGTGCTCACCGTGTTGCCCGCCAACGGTGCCTTCTTGGGCTCGGGCACCCACGTGCGGACGTAGTCCATCACGCGAGCCTGCGCAACCTCCATGCTCACGCCCTCAGCCAATTGGTCCAACAGTCCGCTGCGTACGTGCATGTCACGGACGAAGTCGCCCATCTGCTCCAGCGCGGCCTCCGGCGGCTTGATCACCACGTTGACGCCCTCGCCCAAGACGTTGAGATCGACGTCGGTCACGAGCGCGGCCACCTCGATCAGCGCGTCCACTGAGACGTCCAGGCCGGTCATCTCACAGTCGATCCACACCAGCCGATCGGTGGCACCGCGCACGGGGTTCTCAGGACTCACGCGGCCAAGACTAACCAGGTTCGCTGGGGCGAATCTGACCGCTAGTGTGCCGCTGTGGACAGGTCTGGAGGGGCAGCGGTCGGCCCCAACGTGACCCATCGCCCGGGAATGCGGCGAATTCTGTTGTGGGGCTTGGCAGGTACCGGTTTCCTGGTCGGCGCACTGCTCATCACACTCGTCGTCTCACAGAGCGCAGGTTTAGCAGGCATCGTGCTCGCCGCCGCCGTGTCGACCACGGTCATCGGCATCGTCGTGCCGCTGTTTATGTGGGTCGATCGTCTGGAGGCCGAGCCGCCGAGGATGCTCTGGTTTGCCTTCGGCTGGGGCGCGCTCGTGGCCACCGCGGCGAGCATCGTTCTAAGCCTGGGTCTGACGCCGATCCTGCAAGCCCTCGGCGTCCCCAGCGAGATAGCCGGATCAGTGGTCGCGGCCCCGATCGTCGAGGAATTTGCCAAAGGCGCCGGGGTGCTGGTGATCTTCGCGATGGCCCGGCGAGAGTTCAACGGCGTCGTGGACGGCATCGTGTATGCGGGGATGGTCGCCATCGGATTCGCCTTCGTGGAGGACATCCTCTATCTGGCGAGCGGCTATGACGCGCTTGGCCAATCGGGCTTGATCTCCCTGTTCGTGATTCGGTGCCTGTTCACGCCGTTCGCCCACCCGATGTTCACCGTGTGCTTCGGCATCGCGCTAGGCATGGTCGCCCACAAGCAGCATGCTCGGTATGTCGTGATCCCCATGATCGGATTCCTCGCCGCCGTCAGTGCTCACGCCGTGTGGAACGCCGCGACACTGACGGACCTGTGGCTGCCGCTGTATTTCCTCGTCCAGTTCCCGCTGTTCCTCGGGTTCATCGCGATGATCGCCTGGGCCCGACGCACCGAGGCGCTGATGATCCGGGATCACCTGACGGCATACGGGATGAACGGGTGGTTCACTCCCGGCGAGGTCTCGATGCTGTCCTCGCCAGCCCGTCGCCGCGCCGCTCGCCGCTGGGCCAAAGAGACGTATGGCGGTGCCGGGGAATCCGCGATGCGAGCCTTTCAGGACGAATCGTCGGAGCTAGCCATCGCTCGAGATCACCTGCAACGCGGCGACAACGCGGCGTGGTGGGAACCCCGCGAGCAAGCGTTGCTGCACACCTCGGCTCAACACCGTGCGATCTTCGCCTCGCCGCCCACCACCTGAGCGGGTCACCCCCAGAACTAGCGGGTCGCGTCCGCGTGGGCCAGGAGTGAGCGTGACTCGGTCAGGAAGCGCCCGGCATACGAGCCGAACCACTCCTCGATCTCGCCGAACTGGTCGATGAACGCCTGCCGGTCCCCGCGTCGCAGCAGGTCCAGGGCCTGGCCGAACTTCTCGTGGTAGCGCTCGATCAAGCGAACGCTGGCATCCGAGGCGGTGATGATGTCGTAGTACAACTCCGGACTCTGGGCGAACAGGCGTCCCACCATGACCAGCTCGAGGCGGTAGATGGGTGAGGAGAGGGCCAGCAGGTCGGCCAGTTTGCGGTCTTCGTGTGCCAGGTGCGATCCGTAGACGAACGTCGAGAAGTGCCGCAGCGCCTGGATGAGCCCCATCGCTCCATCGTGATCGGGTGCCGACACATCGTGCACCCGAGCCCCCCAGAGCCGGATCTGCTCGATCAGCCACCGGGAGGATTCGGGATCGCGGCCGGGACAGCAGGCCACGACCTGTTTGGCGAAGGAGTCGACATCGGGGCCGAACATCGGGTGCAACCCCAGCACCGGACCGCCGTGGGCCGCCAGCATGGCGTTGATCGGCCCGGTTTTCACCGACGTCAGGTCGACCAGCAAACAGTCGGCGGGCAGCTCGGGCAGCGCCGCGATGATGTCGATGGTGTCGTGGATGGGCACCGAGATCAGCACCATCCCGGCGCCCTCGAGCAGCTCCGGCGCTCGGTGCCAGTCGTCGCGGTCCAGGACCCGGACGGCATACCCCGACAGCGTCAACATCCGACCCCACATGGCACCCATCGCTCCGGCGCCACCGACAATCACGATCGGCCCGAGGTCAGGTGCCTGCTGCGTGAAGCCCATGTTCTTCTCGTGAGCGTAAGCCTCGCGCATGCAGCGACGCAGCACGTCTTCGATGAGGTCACCGGGCACCCCCTTGGATTGCGCCAACTCGCGCTTGGCGGCGATCATCACGCGCTCACGCTCGGGGGCATAGATCGGCAGTCCGTGCCTGCCTTTGACCTCTCCGACCTGCGAGACCAACGCGAGCCGCTGAGCGAGCAAATCGAGGATCGAGGCGTCGACGGCATCGATCTGGTCGCGGAGGTCGGACAACTCAGAGGTCATGACCGCAGATGCTATCCGCGCCTACACTTCTATCCGGCCCCCGTAGCTCAATGGATAGAGCGCCGGCCTTCTAATCCGTAGGTTGCAGGTTCGAATCCTGCCGGGGGCGCGTCGGCCAGCCAAGACTTCTGTATTGCGCCAGGCCTCGTCGGCCATGCCGTGGCGCCAGTACGGCGAGGCAGAAAGTGCCTCCCCAGGAACGCTTCGGTTGACCAGGAGATGCCTTCGCTCGCGGAGAGTCCGGTCCACCGAGGACTACCAAATCAGGTGAGGAGTCACCGGTTTCTCTGACTCGTTCGGTAGGCGTCACGGTGCCGCGGCGGGTTCCCTGACGTGAGTTTGAGCCAGCACTGACCGGCGGCTGATCAGCATGACGCCGAGCGCCAGGACCCATAGGTACCAGAGGCTGTAGATGTTCAGGCCCCAGAACTCCACTGCGGCCAACCCCGTGGCCGTCCCGACTGGGACGAGCACGGCCCACAGGCTTGCCAACACCATGCCTAGCCCGCCGAACCACCGTGAGATTCGGGCGCTGCGAAGCACGATGACTGCGACGCCGACGGCCCAGATACCCTGCAGCAGCCAGCCAAGATGCTCGCCGAGCGCGCCGCCTGCATACCCATTGATGAGGTCGTATGTGGCGGCGGTGGCAGCACGTTCTGCCTCGGTCGCCCCGGGGTCGGACCAGGCGTCGGCCAGGCCGGGGATGGTGATTGGCCACCGCACCCAGCCCAGCATCTGGGCGAAAGCGCCGAGCACACCGAACGCCGTGATCGCTTGGGCCCATGGTGGGTTCTTCGTCAAGCCAGTCTGGATGCCGATGGCGGCCGGGATCAGCACCAGGCTGGACACCAAGAAAACATAGAAGCCGAGGCGCACCCAGACCTCCGCCGCGACGAAGGCATCCAACGCGACGACGCCGGGCTCATCGAGCACAGCGGGCCAGCCGAATTGCGTTCCGAGGATGAGGTATCCCAGGATGCTCAGCGCCGCGGAGGCGATGAGAAGTCCACCGGTGACTGGCATGCGGCGCATCAGCCGACCGTCACATTCTTGGCGGCGCGAACGGTCTTAACGATGCCCTCGAGTGTCTGGGCCCACGGCTGAGGCTGCATCCCGAAGTGTGCGTAGGTGGCGGAATCGTCCAGGACGAACGGATGAGTGAACTGGTATGCCGTGCCAGACAGTTCGCGCATCATCGGCGAGAAAATCCCGGCGAGTCGCAAAGCGCGTGGACCGAGGGTGCGGATCTTCGGGGCGGGGGCACCGGCGGCCTTCGCGAGATCGCTCAGGGCTTCCCGCTGGGTGCGCGCGGGAGCGCTGGGCACTAGCCATGCCTGCCCGTGCGCGGATGGGTCGGCGGCGGCGGCCACCAGCAGTTCGGCGACGTCATTGACTGCGGTCCAGGAGTGCGGCTGATTCGCGGCACCCATGACGAAGACGCTCTTGCCGGCCAGCACGTGGGGAGCATTGCGAGACAGGTGCGAGTTGACTCCGGCGTCGGCGTAGTCGCTGCCTCGCACTTCCACAACGCGGACGGTTCCGGCCTCGTGGGCGGCCAACGCATCGAGCCACATCTGCGCCCGGACCTCACCCTTGTGGTCCACCGGAGCCAACGGTGTGGAGTGCGACATCGGCCGGTCACCACGTCCGTAGACGTAAAGGTTGCTCACGGTCGCTAGCACGGCACCCGAGAGTTTCGCTGCGCCAAGCAACGAGGCGGCGATGGGCGGCCAGTCGGTGTCCCAGGTGGTGTAGGTGGGGTTCACGCAGTTGTAGACGGCAAGGCATCCGGTGGCCAGCCCGGCCATGCGGTCTGCGTCGCAAGCGTCAGCGCTGATCCGCTCGATGTTGGCATGATCGGGGCCGGTGCCGGAGCGCGTCACGATGGCGACGAGGTCGCCCTGGTCTGCGAGTCGTTGGGCGACGGTCGATCCGATGGGCCCGGCACCAATGACGAGGTGTCTATTGGACATGGTCTTTCCTCCTAGGGTGAGCATTGCTCTCTAATGTGAACAGTGAACACTTGAATGGACCCAAATGCAAGAGCAATGCTCACTAAAGGATGCGGTGCTCTGTTTTGTGCTTAACTCAGGGGATGAGCGAAGCCGGACGAGCTACGGGAGTCAGGGCGCGAGCCCGGGCCGAGATGACGCAGGAGATCTTGGACGTGGCCCGCGAGCAACTTGCCGCACAGGGCGCGGGGGGATTGTCGCTTCGGGCTGTCGCGCGCGAGGTTGGGATGGTGTCGTCGGCCATCTATCGATATTTCGAGAGCCGCGATGCGTTGTTGACGGCGCTCATCGTCGACGCCTACAACTCTCTCGGCCAGACGGTGGAGGTGGCCGAGGCGGCCTGTGATCGTGACGACCTGGTCGGTCGATTGCACGCCGTGGCACAAGCCGTCCGGTCTTGGGCGCACGTCAATCCCCACCTGTACGCCTTGGTCTACGGCTCCCCGGTGCCGGGGTATGCCGCACCGCAGGACACCGTGTTGCCCGCGATCCGGTCCACCACGGTGTTGGCTGGGATCGTGTCGGACGCCGCTCGTCGCACGGTGTCGGCTAGCGGGAGTGACTCCAAGCCGTGGGAAGAGGCCCAGCTCTCACGGGACGTCATCTGGGCTATCGCTCCGTTGGCCGAGTTCCTGGGACCGCAAGCGTCCTCGGAGCTGGCCGTTCGCTCGTTGATGACGTGGACCGGGATCTTCGGCTTCGTGTCGTTCGAGTTGTTCGGTCAGATGCACCGTGCGGTCGAGCCGGACGGTCGAGATGCGGTCTTCGCTGCGGAAGTGGACCGCTGGGCGGGTTGGCTCGGCCTACCATGATGAAGTGGTGGGAGTGGTGATGAACGCCATTGATCCAGGTTGTCGTGCCTTTGTTTTTCGAAGGGTCGGGCTCGCCGCGATGGCTCTCAGCGTGGTCGCGCTTGCCGGCTGTGGGCAGACGAACGGCGGGGCAGGTGCCGATACGACCGATGCCGGCTGGTTCAGCTACGGTCCCATGCCCGGAGCTGATGAGGGTGAGGCAACGTCTGCGGGCGAGCCGCGTGGCTCTACTGTGGTCGATCCGGATTCCGTGCTGACCGGCCAGGGTTTGATCCTGCAGGAGGGTGACGAGCCGCCGATGATCTGCTTGGGAGGAGTTGCAGAGTCTTATCCTCCGCAGTGCAACGGACCCGAGCTCGTGGGGCTCGATTGGGGGGACGTGTCGGGTGTGCAGTCCGCACAGGGTGTGAAGTTTGCCGAAGCAGCCGTGGTCGGTCGATTCGACGGCGAGACGTTCACCCTGACTGAGCCTCCTGGCCCGATCATGATGCCGGTCGAGCCGGATGGCGGCACCGGGGCAGATTCCTTTGGTCAACTCTGCGACGACCCGTTCCGGGACGGCGACGAGCGCATCGGGGACGATCCGAAGGCCGCGGCACGGGCTGAAGAGGCACTGGCGCGAGCCCTGGAGTCCTACGACGGCATCGTCGGCACCTGGGTCAGCACCGACATACCCGAGGAGTTGCCGGACGACGAGGTTCCTTTGGTCTACGCCTACAACGTGCTGGTCACCGGCGATCCGGAGCAGGCACACACTGATCTGCGGGAGGTCTGGCGGGGCGGCTTGTGCGTCGAGCAGCGCGACGCGGCGACGGAGGCGGACGTTCGCCAGGCGCAAACTGCGGTGAACGAGGCCACCATCGATGGCTTCAGTTCTTCTGGCGGATCCAGGGGAGTTTTGGAGGTCGGAGTCTTGCTCGCAGACCAGCAAACCGTTGACGCCGTCTATCAGGCAGTGGCTCCGTGGCTGACTCCCGAACAGGTCAGCATCTCATCGAGTTTGGTTCCGGTTCAGCGCGACTAGCGAGTGTGGGCCGTTAGGGCGAGGTCGACGATCGCTCAACTATCCCCCGGGCGTTGCAAGTGATGGACATCTGTGCGGCGGTTCGCCTTGGTGGGCGAGCGTCGAGACCGCAAACTAGGGACCGTGAATCGACAGGACTCCGCGACGCCGCAGGAGCTGCTCGCCTCCGTCGAACACTTGCGACGAGCCGCTGAGTTGGTCCGTCTGCCGTTGGACTTGCCGGGGGTCGCCGACGCGCGAGAATCTCGCCGCGCCCTGGTGCAGCAACTCGATGACTATGTGCTTCCGCGGCTGCGCTCGATCGACGCGCCTTTGCTCTGTGTGGTGGGTGGCTCGACCGGGGCAGGCAAGTCGACTCTGGTCAACTCCATCATCGGTGAGGTGGCCAGCAAGACCGGCGTCCTGAGGCCGACCACCCGCTCATCGGTGTTGGTCCATCACCCCGAAGACGAGCGTTGGTTCACCGACACCCGCATCTTGCCGGGCTTGGCGCGGCTAACCGGCTCGGTCAGCGATCGCGACGATCCCTCGGCCGTGCGCTTGGTCACCTCTGAATCTCTCCCGGCTGGCCTGGCCTTGCTCGACGCGCCGGACATCGACTCGGTCGTCCGCGCCAACCGGGACCTATCCCGGCAATTGCTGAACGCGGCCGACCTGTGGCTCTTCGTCACCACTGCCGCGAGGTATGCCGACGCGGTGCCGTGGTCGTTGTTGCGCGAGGCCGCCGAACGTGGGACCTCGGTCGCGATCGTGCTGGACCGGGTGCCGCCCGAGGCGATGGAAGAAATTCGCGTGCACCTGGCCCAGATGTTGCGAGACCAGGGGCTCGGCAAGTCGCCGATTTTCACGATTGACGAGGTAACGCTGGACGATCAGGGGTTGCTGCCCGCCAAGCAGATGTCCAGACTGACCGGTTGGCTGAACTCCCTGGCCAGCGATTCCAAGGCACGCTCGGTGGTCATCCGTCGCACGCTCACCGGAGCGTTGGCTTCGCTGGGCGCGCGCACCGATGAGCTCAACGCGGCAGCGGGTGCCCAAGTGCAGGCTCGCGACCACTTGCGCCAGACGGCTCGGACGGCATACGCCGACGCGGTGTCCGGCATCAACGCCGGTATGGAGGACGGGTCGCTGCTGCGCGGTGAGGTGCTGGCTCGCTGGCAGGAGCTGGTCGGCACGGGAGAGTTCCTGCGGCAGGTCGAGGCCGGGATCGCCAAGGCCCGAGACCGGATCACGTCGTTCATCAGTGGCAAGCCGCCATCGACCGAGCCCTTGGGCGAAGCACTTCAGACCGGAGCCGCCGCGCTGATCACCTCGCACGCGCAGGTGGCAGCGAGCACCGCTGCACGAGCCTGGCGGACCAGTCCCGGTGGGGAGCCGCTGGTGGACAAGCACCCCGAGCTGGCCAAGGGCTCCGCTGACCTCACCACGCGAGTCGAGCGGCTGATGCGGGAGTGGCAGAAGGAAGTGCTCGACCTCGTGCGTGAAGAGGCCGGTTCGCGGCGGGCCACCGCTCGCTATCTGGCCTTCGGGGTCAACGGTTTGGCCGTGATGCTGATGTTGCTGGCCTTTAGCGCTACAGGTGGGCTGCTAGGCACCGAAGTCGCGATCGCTGGTGGCTCTGCCGTCTTAGCGCAGCGACTCTTGGAGGCGGTGTTTGGGGATCAAGCAGTCCGCACCATGGCCCGTAAGGCGCGAGTCGCGCTGCTGCGCCGGGTCGAGCAGTTGCTTGCTGCCGAACGCGCCCGCTACGACCAGGTGCTCGATGAGGTGCCGTTGTCGTTGGCGGCCATCGAGGACGTGGCTGCCGCGTCGCTCGAGGTCGAGGGGGCGCGCTGATGGCGGGACGATCAACGAAGCGAACCGCAGCAGAGGGGGGCAAGTCCCTGGTCTGGCGCGCCGATCAACTCAGCGAAGCCTTGCAGGCGGGCGGGGCTCAGTTGGACCCGGTTGCGGTCGAACACGCCCACCAGATGACCGCCCGGGTGCGGGAACGATGGGCGATCAAGGGCGGGCACACGGTGGTCAGCCTGGCCGGAGCCACGGGGTCGGGGAAGTCCAGTCTGTTCAACGCCATGGTGAATGACGACGTGGCCACCATCGGGGCCCGGCGGCCCACGACCGCGACCGCGACCGCGGCCATTTGGGGTGAGCAGGAGAGTCATGAACTGCTCGATTGGCTCGCTGTGCCGACGCGCCACCACATGGCGACGCAGGAGTGTGGACCCGACGGGCTGGTGCTCATAGACCTGCCTGACTTCGACTCCACTCAGGCCTCGCACCGCGTCGAGGCAGATCGGGTGCTGGAGCGCTCGGATGTCTTCGTCTGGGTGACCGACCCGCAGAAGTATGCCGACGCTCGTCTGCACGAGGACTACCTGGCCAAGCTGCAGGACCACCAGAGCGTGATGGTCGTGGTCCTCAACCAGATCGACCGCATTCCTGAGTCCTCGGGTGTGGCCCAGATCAGCGATGACCTACGTGCGCTGATCGCTGCGGACGGGGCGGGCGACTTCGACATCATCACCACCTCGGCGCTGACCAGGAGCGGCATCGAGGATCTGAGGGGCCGGATCGCTGAGGTCGTCGCTGCAAAGAACGCTGCGGAGCATCGCTTGACGGGTGACATCATCGCCACCAGCCGCCAGTTGCTGGAAGGCGTGGCCAAGGATGAAGTAGTGCTGGGGGACAAGAGCGCAGACCAACTCAATGGCGCGCTGGGCCGAGCGGCCGGCATACCTGTGGTGTTGCAGGCGGTGCAGCAGGACTATCTGCGGCAGAGCAAGCGGCGGGCCGGGTGGCCGTTCACTCGATGGGTGTCTGGGCTACGGGCCAGCCCGTTGCGTCGGCTCCGGCTTGGTGCTGAGGAATTGCCGTCCAACTGGGAGCAGGACGTGCGCACCGTGCTGGGACGGTCCTCGCTTCCTCCGGCCACGCCAGCGGCGCGCGCCCAAGTCGAGATGGCCACCCGGGACCTTGCTGACGTTGCCTCGGCTGGCTTGCCGGTGCGGTGGAGGCAAGCGGTCGACGATGCGGCGACGCCCAACGAGGCCTCTTTGACGGACGCCTTGGACCAGGCCGTCATCAACACCCCGCTGCGACTGCGCGATCCCTTGTGGTGGTCGGTATGGCGAGTAGCGCAGATGCTCCTCGCCGTCGCTGTCCTCGCCGGGGCGGCCTGGTTGACGGCGCTCGCCGCGTCCGGTTGGTTGCAGATCGACATCGACGCGCCCTCCTGGGGCCCTGTGCCGATCCCGCTGGCCCTGTTTGGGGGCGGGATCCTTGGCGGGCTCGTGCTGGCGATATTAGCGAGGTCGATCGCTCGTGGCGGTGCCGTGCGACGCCGGGCGGAGATCGAAAAGCGGATGTACACGGCGATCTCTGCTGTAGCCAAACAGCATGTTCGCGAGCCGGTTTCAGCGGTTCTGCAGCGTCACAAACAGACCCGCCAACAGTTGCAGGCCGCGGCCGAGGGCTGAGGTCGCGCGCATCTGTCCACACCCGTTGGGGTGCCTCGTCGTTATCCCCACCTCACGGAGTTCTTTCTCTACCGCTGCTCAGCTGTGCCCAGACTTCATCGCGGGCTGCACAACAGGTGCGGTCACTGATGAAGGGACAGTTCATGAACGAAAGCCAGATCACGGTGATCGGGAACGTGGCCAGCGTGCCGGAGGTGAGGATCGGCAAGGACAGCGGTGCGCCGTTCACCGTGTTCAGCATTGCCCAGAATCGCAGCCGTCGTGAGCCCAACGGCGAGTTTGTGCAGACCGGCACGACCTTCTTCGAAGTGCTCGCCTTCCGGGTGCTGGGGGCGAACGTCGTCGACTCCATCGGCATCGGCGATCCGATCGTGGTCCACGGGCGGTTTCGGGCGAGCGACTGGCAGAGCGGGGACAAGCGCGGCACCAACGTGCAGATCGACGCGACGTCCATCGGTCCCGACCTGACGTTCGGGACCAGCGTGTTCACCAAGCGGCGCAAGGCGGTGCAGCGGGGCCAAGACCGCATTGATCTCGAAGTGGGTGGCATGCCCATGACGGTGAACAGTGACGGTGAGGTCTTCGAGGGCCCGAGCGAGCCAGCTGACGTCGGCGACGACGGATCAGCAGGCGACTTCGAGGATTCACCAAGCTCCCTGGTGGCCAGTTAGCCTGGAGCGCATGGCCGAGTTTATTTACACGATGAGTCGCGCCCGAAAGGCGCATGGCGACAAAGTCATCCTCGATGACGTCACCATGTCCTTCTATCCCGGGGCCAAGATCGGAGTGGTCGGCCCCAACGGCGCGGGCAAGTCAACGATCCTGAAGATCATGGCCGGTCTGGAGCAGCCCTCCAACGGCGAGGCCAGGCTCTCCCCGGGCTTCACCGTGGGCATCCTGTTGCAGGAGCCGCCGCTGAACGAAGACAAGACCGTGCTCGGCAACGTCGAGGAGGGCCTCGGCGAGATCAAGGTCAAGGTCGATCGTTTCAACGCTATCGGCGAAGAGATGGGCGAGCCGGACGCTGACTTTGACGCCTTGATGGCCGAGATGGGCAGATTGCAAGAGGACATCGACAACGCCGACGCCTGGGATCTTGACTCGCAACTCGAACAGGCCATGGACGCGCTGCAGTGCCCTCCGGCGGACGCTGATGTCTCCGTCCTGTCCGGTGGGGAGCGTCGCCGGGTCGCGTTGTGCAAGTTGCTGCTGTCCAAGCCCGACCTGCTCCTGCTCGACGAGCCGACCAACCACTTGGACGCCGAGAGCGTCCAATGGCTGGAGCAGCATTTGGCCAACTATCCCGGTGCTGTGCTTGCGGTGACTCACGACCGGTACTTCTTGGACAACGTCGCGCAGTGGATTGCCGAGGTCGACCGCGGACGGCTCTATCCCTACGAGGGCAACTACTCGACATACCTGGAGAAGAAGCGCGAGCGCCTCGCCATTTCCGGCAAGAAGGACGTCAAGCTGGCCAAGCGCTTGGAGAAAGAACTCGACTGGGTCCGCTCGAACGCCAAAGCCAAGCAGGTCAAAAACAAGGCCCGCTTGGCGCGCTACGAGGAGATGGCAGCCGAGGCGGACAAGACCCGCAAACTCGACTTCGAGGAGATCGCGATCCCGCCGGGGCCGCGTTTGGGCGCGCAGGTCATCGAGGTCGCCGATCTGAAGAAGGGCTTCGGTGACCGGGTCCTGATCGACGACTTGAGTTTCACCCTTCCGCGCAACGGCATCGTCGGGGTGATCGGTCCCAACGGCGTTGGCAAGACGACGCTGTTCAAAACCATTGTCGGTATGGAAGAGCCCGACGCTGGCACGGTCAAGGTCGGCGAAACGGTCAGCATCTCCTACGTCGACCAGAACCGTGGTGGCATCGACCCGGAGAAGAACCTGTGGGAGGTCGTCTCCGACGGCAACGACTTCATCCAGGTCGGTCGGGTTGAGATCCCGTCCCGGGCTTACGTCTCGCAATTCGGCTTCAAGGGCCCGGATCAGCAAAAGAAGGCTGGGGTGCTCTCCGGCGGTGAGCGCAACCGGCTGAACCTTGCGCTCACCCTCAAGCAGGGCGGCAACCTGTTGCTGCTCGACGAGCCGACCAACGACCTGGACGTCGAGACGCTCGGGTCACTGGAAAACGCCCTGCTCGACTTCCCGGGCTGCGCCGTCGTGATCAGTCACGACCGGTGGTTCCTGGACCGCGTGGTCACGCACATCTTGGCCTACGAGGGCACAGACGAAGACCCCGACAACTGGTATTGGTTCGAAGGCAACTTCGGTGCCTACGAAGAAAACAAGATCGAGCGCCTGGGGGCCGAGGCAGCCCGTCCGCATCGGGTGACCTATCGCCGACTCACTCGGGACTAATCGCAAGCCCGGCCAGGATGAGGTCCAGCACGAACTCGAAGGTGCCGCCGATCCGATCGCCGTCGAGGTGTTGCTGGACGTGCTCGATCACACGCGGATAGACAGCCCGGTCGAGGCCATCGAGGAAGCCTTGGGCGCGTTCTGTCGAGTCGGGGGCGTCGACAGGGAGTCCGTTGCTCTCCTGGAGGGCATAGCCCACGACGTGGTTGCTCACGGCGTGGAAGCCGCGGTGAGCGCTTTGCTCGTCGAGCCCAGATGAGTGCAACGCCTGCAGCCACGACTCCATCACGGCTATCCGCGCCGGTCCCGGCATGGTCGAGACCCACAACGAGCTGGCCCACGGGTGGCTCTCCAGAGTCTCGTGCGTCGACACACACGATCGACGAAGTTCATCCACCCATTCGCCCGATGGATCGGGCACGCCGATCCCCTGGGCGACGCCATCCACCATCCCCGCCAGCAAATCTGCCTTGTTGGCGACGTGGTTATAGAGCGACATCACCTCGTAGTCCAAGGCCGAGGCCAGACCTCGCATGGTGAGGCGTGCGACACCGATCCGATCTGCCTGCTCGATCCCCGCTCTCACAATGCGATCTCGGGTCAGCGGGGGTCGAGGCAGTGCGGGCTCGACAGGATGAGAGGCTGATGACACTTGACTAACGTACACTGTACGTTTAACGTACGTCGTACGTACCCAATCGTCGATGAGAGCAGCCACCATGCAAGCAGTCATTGCCCCCACCTACGGCAGCCCCGACGTGCTGGAGGTGCGTGAGGTCCCCATCCCGGTGCCCGGTGAGGGCGAGGTGCTGATCAAAGTGCACGCGGCGAGCCTGAACGCCTTCGACTGGCATGTCCTACGAGCTGACCCCTTCTTCGTCCGACTGTCCTTCGGGCTACGGCGGCCCAAGATCAAGGCGCTAGGCGCGGACGTGGCCGGGGTGATCGAGGAAGTGGGACCCTCGGTTGTCGGCTTCGAAGTAGGGGACGAAGTCCTGGGTGAGTTGGGCTCGTGTGGTTTGGGGGCGTGCGCCGAGTTCGTCAGTGCACCGGTCTGCGTGCTGACGCACAAGCCAGCGGAGATCAGCTTTGCCCAGGCCGCCGCGCTACCGATGGCTGGAGTTACGGCGCTCCAGGCTCTGCGGGATGAGGCCAACGTGAAACCGGGGGAGCGTGTGCTAATCCATGGCGGCTCCGGTGGGGTAGGCGGTTTTGCGATCCAGATCGCCAAGGTTCTCGGCGCGCAAGTTACTGCGGTGGGCAGCGCTGGCAAGATGGCGCAGATGAGCGAGCTAGGTGCCGATGAGGTCATCGACTACACCAGCACTGATGCCTTCGCCGACGGCAGGATGTGGGACGTCATCCTGGGCGTCAACGGGTTCCAGCCCCTCAGGACCTATCGTGCGGCTTTGAACCCGGGTGGCCGGTACCTCATGATCGGTGGCACCGGCAAGCAGATGTTTCAGGCCGTTGCGCTGGGCCGGCTCGCGTCGCGCGGCGGGAAGTCGCTTGGGCCGGTGATGGCCAACGTGTCGGCTGAGAGGCTCACGACCGTTGCCGACATGGCCCAGGCCGGACAACTCAGGGCTGTGATCGATCGGACCTTTCCGCTGGCGCAGAGCGCTGAGGCGCTGCGACATCTCGAAGCGGGTCATAGTCACGGCAAGACGATCGTGGCGGTCGTTGAGTCAGCCTCGTAGCGGGCGCACTCGGCCGGTCTCGCCCCTGCCTGCGCGCAACGGGGTCAGCCCGGCCAAGGTGACCATGCCGATGGACGGGCGCTGGGAGACGGCGTTCGACTTTGTGGCCGAGCGGATCGGCGCACGTGCTGACGCGGGCGGGGTCGCCGCGCTGGAGGCTCGGGTTTCCGCCGGCGAAGTGGTGCTCCGGGACGGGACGCCGCTCACCAAGCAGACGGCATACCAGCGGGGTCAGTCGGTGTATCTCTACCGCGACCTCCGTCCAGAGGTGCCCATGCCGTTTGAGCTCACCGTGCTCCATCAGGACGACTCCATCCTGGTCATCGACAAGCCCCACTTCCTGGCCACGATGCCGCGGGGGAGACATGTCGAGCAGACGGTGGTGACGCGGGTGCGCCGAGATCTCGGACTGCCTGACGCGGCTCCGGCGCATCGGCTGGATCGGCTGACCGCCGGAGTGCTGGTGCTGACACTTCGACCGCAGGTGCGCGCTGCCTACCAGACCTTGTTCGCCCAGCGGGCGGTGACCAAGACCTACCTCGCGCTGGCTCCCTCGCTCCCGGCGCTGCGCGAGCCCATGACGATCCGCAATCGCATCGTCAAAGAGCGTGGGCGTATGCAGGCCCGCGTCGTGCCCGGGGAGCCCAACGCAGAAACTGTGGTCGAGCTCGTAGCAGACGACGACGGCATCGGCACCTATCGGCTAACCCCCACGACCGGCCGCACACATCAGTTACGCGTGCACTGCGCTGGCATGAGTATGCCGATCTTCGGGGACCCGCTCTATCCCACTGTGCTCGACGTGGCAGCCGACGATTTCTCGGCGCCGCTGCGCCTGCTCGCGCACCGCATAGAGTTCGTGGACCCGCTGACTGGCGAGGATCGGACGTTCACCAGTGAAAGGTCGTTGTGCGATGACTGATGTCGTGGCCCTGCTCCGAAGCGTCAACGTCGGTGGGAACCGGATGACGATGGACTGGCTGCGATCCGTGGCCACAAGCGTGGGCTGCGAGCAGGTGCGGACGGTGCTGGCCACAGGCAACATCGTCATGTCGCCGCCTGATGACCTAGAGAGAGTGCGAGTCGATCTCGAGCGGGCACTGGCCGAGCAGTTCGGGGTCATCTCGGTGGTAATGCGCACGCACGCGGAGTTGGTGCAGGGGCGGGATCACAACCCTTGGGCCGGTGATGTCGCGACTGGTGCGTTGCAGGGGCGCGCGGTGCACATGATCTACTTGCAGACCGAGCCGACGTCTGAGGCCATCGCGGGCTTGGTGTCAGATGATTCTGCGGACGAGTTCGCGGTGGTGGGTCGGCACGCCTACCTGCGACTGGCTGGGGCGGCTACCGACACGCGATACACCGGGGCGTGGTTCGAGCGGCACCTCAAGGTGGTCGGCACCGCGCGTAACCACAACACCGTCATGAAGCTCATTGCGGCCATGGTGTGACGACGCAAGTGCGCGAATAATCGCTCACTCTCTTGATGCTTGTTAATTCGCTCACGTCACGCATGAGTGGATATGTTGTCACTGAGGTGATCATGATGCAGACCGACAGCAGTCAACTGTGGTCCTGTCCACGGACAGCCGGAGATATAGGTGCCTTCGTCGCAGAGTTGCGCCGTGACTCTGGGCTAACCCAGGCTCAGCTCGCCGAGCGGTTAGACATCCCCCGCCGCGCTGTCTACGAGATCGAGGCTGGCAAATCGACTCAGTATGTCGATCGGCTCTTGGCCATCCTGAGCCTGTTGGGTGGCGCGATCGAGCTGAACGCCCGTGCCCGCAGACGGGGGGAGGACGAGTGGTGAGCACCAACGAATAGGCGGTCTGGCTGTACGGCACACATATCGCCAGCCTCAGGCCAGTCGCATCTCGAGCCTCGAGCGGTCGGGTGCGTTGGACGTGGACGCCCGATGCGGCGGTGCGCTGGGGCCTTCGCTCGCGCGTCGTGTGACATCTGCTACCAGTCGATCGCGGTGGTCGCTCGATCGCGCCAGTCACCCAGGCGTGGCGGACCAAGTCTGGACCACTCTGCAACGCCGAACCGAGATCGCCGCTCAGGCTCTCGCTGAGTAGATACTTGCCGGACGGCTCCTACCCTAGGTAGAGTAATACTATGGGTACACCGATCCGCATGACGGGCACCACCCAGGCGGTCTTGGAGGCCTTCCTGGCTGGCCCCAAGGCCGACCACTACGGGCTCCAAATCGGGGCCGAGACGGCGTTGCCGAGTGGCACGATCCACCCGATCTTGGCTCGTTTGGAGTCCATCGGCTGGCTGACGAGCGGCTGGGAAGAGATCGACCCCGCTCAGGCTGGTCGACCGAAGCGCCGCTACTACCGACTCACCGCCGAGGGCTTGTCAGCGAGTCGGGCGGCTCTTGCCGCTGCGCGGGAACGACGAGCGAGGTATGCCGCTCAGTTGCGCCCGCAAGAGGGTCTGTCGGGAAGGCGCTCGCGGCAGTCTTGATGTGGATCGGGCTGCGGCTCATCCCGAGGCATCAACGACGCCGGTATGCCGCAGAGTTCGCCGGAGATCTGGCGCACCTCCTATGACCGCGAGGCACTGTCGTACGCCTTCTCGACGCTGCGCGGCTCGCCGGGCCTACGCGTGGCTTGGTGTCCAGAGTCGACGCTTCGGGTGAGCGGCGCCGATCGTTGCGGTGTGTCATCGGGCGGCACGACTACCAGGACTCCTGACATAGGGGTGGTTTGACGGCGTGTCACCAGCGGGTTTGCCCCGTCTATGAGTAATAATAGAAGTTATGTTGTATGTGTTGTTGGGTGGGTGGGGATGATGGGTCTCATGACCCTCCAAGCCCCGCTGCCGGTGCTGCCGGCCCGGGCCGTGCAGGTCGGGGACGTCGCTGGGCTGGTGACGGACGAGACCGGTGGGCAGGTGTACGTACGCGGTGAGGTGGTCTTCGCGTGGGGTCCTGGGGACGAGGCGTGCCGGCGGTTAGCAGCGGTGCAACTGGTCGAGCTTGAGATCGCCGCGACCCGGCCGGTCGCGGCGGCGTTCGGAGTCACCGATCAAACGATCTGGCGGTGGCGCACCGCGTACGCGGGCCAGGGCGTGGGGAGCCTGGTCGGGGAGAAGAAGGGCCCCAAGCGGGCCTCGAAGCTGACCGGCGACGTGGTCGCAGACATTATTGCGGGCAAGGCCGCGGGCGGCTCGAATCGGGCCGTGGCGGCCACGGTCGGGGTCAGCGAGGGCAGCGTGCGCACGGTAATGGCCGCGCACCAGGGTGCCCAAGACAGCGATGAGGTGGATGGGCAGTCCGGCACGGTCGAGCAGGAGGAGGGTGACCAGCCCGGCAACGACGGGCAAGACCCTTCCGACGCGGTCGGCCCCGTCGAGCCCGAGCCCGCGAAGGAGCCAGGAGGGCCTGTTGCCGGTGCTGGCCGACCCGGTACCCCGGTGGGCCGAGCGGGGCTTGGCCCGGGCCGGGCTGCTGGGCCACGCCGCGCCGGTGTTCACCCCGGCCGCGCGGGTCCCGTTGGCCGGGCTGCTCCTGGGGCTGCCCGGCCTGGAACGTACCGGGCTGCTGGACACTGCCACACACGTGTACGGGGCGTTGCCGGACGGGTTCTACGGGTTGGACACGGTGTTGACCGAGGCCGTGTTCCGGACCCTGGCAGGCGCGCCGCGGGCTGAGGGCGCAGCCCGGATCGACCCGGCCGCGCTCGGCCGGGTGCTGGGCATGGACCGGGCACCAGAGGTCAAGACCATCCGCCGCAAACTGGGCCAACTCGCCGCCACGGACAAGGCACCGGAGTTGATCGCCGCCATGGCCGCCACCCACCTGGAGGGCGTCAAAGACCAGAACGGCAAGGACGGTGTGGTGTTGTACGTCGATGGGCACGTCCGCGCCTACCAGGGCACCAAGCGGATCGCTAAGACCCACCTGTCCCGGTTACGGTTCCCCGCCCCGGCCACCGTGGAGACCTGGGTATGCGACGCCGCGGGCGACCCCGTCCTGGTCGTGATGGCCCAACCGGGCGCGTCGCTGGCGATGGAACTACGCGCCCTGCTACCCCAACTACGCCACGCCGTCGGAGACGAGCGGCGGGTCCTGGTCGGATTCGACCGCGGCGGGTGGTC
The DNA here is from genome assembly GCA_963803695.1 of uncultured Actinomycetota bacterium. Taxonomy (GTDB): domain Bacteria; phylum Actinomycetota; class Actinomycetes; order Actinomycetales; family Dermatophilaceae; genus Ornithinicoccus. The sequence continues at coordinate 155,722 of CAWDNY010000005.1, read as the reverse complement.
ACCGGCCCTATTCGCGCACATGCACCACCACGGGTTCGACGTGCTCACCTGGCGCAAACACCCCGCCCCCGACCTCGACATCACCGCGTTCGAGCAGGTGTCCCACGTCGACCAGACCGGACGGGAGCACAACTGGGACCTGGCCGACACCAGAGTGGACCTACCCGTCACCGGTGGTGAAGGGGCCACGTTCGGCATGCGCCAGGTCACCCGCCGCGACCCACGCACCGGCAAGCAAGCCCACGTACTGAGCACCCGCACCGACCTGAGCGCGGGGGACGTGATGTACCGGATGGGTTCGCGGTGGCGCCAGGAGAACTACTTCCGCTACGGCCGGTTACACCTAGACCTGGACTCCCACGACACCTACACCGCCACACCCGATGACCCGTCCCGGTCCGTGCCCAACCCGGCCAAACGCACCGCGCACCACGCCGTACAAACGGCCCGTGCCCACGTCCACCGCGAACGCGCCAAAACCGACGCGGCCCTGCTCGCTGCCCGCACGCCCGCGGCCGGCGCCGGCACCGTGCTGCTCACGAACACCAGACACAACGAAATCACCGCGGACCTTGCTACCGCGCACGACGACTTGGCCGCCGCCCAGACCCGCCACACCGACACCCCGACCCGGGTACCGCTAGGACAACTGTCCCCTCACCAACAGGTCCTGAACGTCGAAACGAAACTGCTGACCCACGCCATCAAGATGGCCGCGTTCAACACCATCACCACCATCGCCCGGCACATCCGGTTGCACACCAACTACGCCCGCGCCGGCCAAGAGGCCTACACCCTGGCCCGGCAGATCCTGACCCACACCGGCGACATCGACCCCCGCACCCCCGGGGTCCTGACCATCAGCCTGGACCCGATGCCCACCACCCGCCAGACCAAGGCCGTCGCCCAGTTGTGCGAACACCTCAACGCCACAAACACGACCTACCCCGGCACCAACCGTCTCCTGCGCTACCGAATCAAAACAAGCCCAGAACCACCCCGAACATCACCCTGACTCCTGCGCCATGTCAGGAGTCCTGGACTACACGCCAGTGCGACTCAACTCCGAGGATGCTGGCATCGTCAGCGCACAGTGCGTGCGATGCCTGCGAATCACTGATGGCCCAGGCGCCTTTCCCCACGATCACACTAAAGGCACCGTCGGCTGGATGGGCCTTGGGCAGGGCGACGGTGGTTTGGGCATGTAGCGAACTTGGTGATCGGTCAGGCTCCGACGGGCTTGCAGTCAGCACCGCAGCCGGTGACCGAGGGCTCGGACGTCGCTGTTGCGCGCCGATGCAGCACGGCGTGGTCAACAGAAATGTGCAGGTCATCGCCATGAGCGTGTGCGGTGCCGTCGACGATGAGGGAATAGCCGTCGGCCGCATCCGGGGGATACAGCAGCGTGACGCTGGGATGCGACTGGGCCAGAGTCACCGCTGAGCGACCGGGGGCGTTGGCAAACATCACGCCGTCAGCCAGGGTCGGCACCACCTGCACCACATGCGGCCGATCACGCCCCGGGCTCAGCAGATAGGCATACGGGCGGCTCGCGATCGCGTCGGCCAACTCGGATTTCTCGACCTTGATGCTCATGGTCACCCAGCATGCACGACACTAGGACTCATGGGTATGTCGTCGGCTCGTCCAGTCACGGCGCTGCTGCTTGCCGCCGGACAGGGCAGTCGCATGGGCATGCCCAAAGCTGTGGTCGAAGTCGAAGGGCGCACGCTCACCGAGCGAGCCATCCAGGTCCTCCTAGACGGCGGTTGCGCCGACGTGCTCGTTGTGCTGGGTGCTGACGCTCAACGGGTCCGGATCCGGTTGGAAACGGGTCGCACCGAGTGGGGCGATCACGTCGCGACCGCCGAGTGCGCCAACTGGGCCGGCGGAGTCAGCGAATCGTTGCGCACGGGGCTGGCCACGTTGGCGGCGCGGGGCCTCCGGTGCCCGCCCGCCACCCTCATCCACCTCGTCGACCTGCCGGACATCAGGGCCGACGTCATCACGCGGGTGCTTGCCCAAGGACTCGAGGATGGTCCGCATCAGGCACTGGCGCGAGCGGCATACCGAGGCAAACCTGGCCACCCAGCGCTCATCGGCCTCACACACTGGCAAGGTGTCATGGACACTGCCGTGGGGGATCGCGGTGCTGGACCGTATATGCGTCGCCACGACGCCACGCTCATCGACTGCGACGACCTGTCTGGTGGCGGCGACGTCGACACTCCGGCCGATCTGAGGGCATACCTGAATCAGGAAAAGGCATAGCGCCGGTATTGCGACAGAGCGGCTGAACGCCCTCGGGTGGGTCACGGTGAGGTATCAGCCAGGTCTGCGGGTGCTCCACAACCTGAAAGCACCCCATTTCTACGATGGACATGTCATGGCCGAGCAGTCGCCGCCACTCGCACTTTGCCTGTTCGATGACTTCGAACTGGTCGCTGGCGAGGACGACGTTGAAATGCCTGGGCCCGCACAACGTTGCGTGGCCTATTTGGCCATCCACGACGGGCTCATCACGCGGTGTCGGATCGCCAACGACCTGTGGCCCGACGTCCCCTTGGCAACCGGGTTGACCCGCCTGCGCGATGCGGTCTATCGGATCCGTCAGGTGACCCCGACCCTGTTGCAGCAGCGTGGTCACCGGCTCTCGATTGCGGACGGGGTGCGGGTCGACATCCGCCAGATGATGGGACTCGCGGCGGCTGTCATCAACGCAGAAGTATCCGCCTCGGGGGTAAAGATCCCCGATCTCACGCCCAGGGACGTGCTGCCGATGTGGGACGAGCCGTGGTTGGAGACACTGCGGCAGGAGGTGGGTTTGACGTGCGCACGGGCGCTGGAATACGTAGCCCACGACCGCATTGATGCTGAGCGGTTCAACGATGCCGAGCAGGCGTGCAGGCTGGTGATCGCCGCCGAACCGTTTCGTGAGAGCGCGCACCTGCTGCTCGCGCAAGTCCACATCGCCGAGGGCAACCCGGCGCTGGCCTTGCGCACCGTGCAGGACTACGAGCGCAGAGTCCTTCGTGACCTCGGATGTGCCCCGAGCCGCGCTGTTCAGTATGTCGAGCGTTCCATCCGCGAGTCGACCTTGCCGCAATACGCAGGATAGGGGTCAGCGGACTTCGCGCAGCGCCAGCTCGACCACGGGCCCGTTTTGCAGGGCAGTCTGTGTCAGTGGGATGTGCGCCATCGTGCGGTAGTCGCCGACCGAGGTCTCGCCTGAGCCGTCGCGATCCAGGTGGGCTTGCACGGCATACGTCGCCTGGGATGCGGGCGGCCGCACCTGCATCGCGCAGCGCACCGGGGTCTGTGCGGACATCTCGGCCCTTTCTCCCACCCATTGGGCGACGACGATAGACGGCGCATCGGCACGCGAGACATCGACCACCTGGACGTTCAGGGTCCCGGTGACCCGATCGAGGGACCCTGGGGCGAGTCGGCATTCGACATGGACTTCTGGCACGGTGAGCTCCTTTGGCATGACACTGCCCCCACCGTGGCATGGATGGGGGCAGTGTCGATGGGTGATTCTGTTCAGGCAGGGTCCTCGGTGGGCGCTGGACCTGACACTGAGTCCGCGTCGTGATCGCCGGTCGCACCCTCGAAGTCCGGCGCGGGGCCGGCTCCGCTGGTGTCGCCGGCGACGTCGAGACCAGCGTTGAAGTCCGCTGGGACCGGTCCGCCTTCGTCAGACTGACCGCTGACGAAACTGTTCACTCCTCCAGGGGCTTCGGTGGGCGGTGGGGCTGCCGCGTCGCTGACGTGTGCAGCCTCCTGTTCCATCGCGGGACCGGAATCGGCACCCGTTGGACCGTCAACGGTGATCGTCACAGTGGTGGTCATCTCATCTCCTTCGCTCGCTCGAATCCTTTTACAGGTAGACGGCGGTGATTTCGTTGCTCGTGGCGTCCGTGAAGACGTTGGCGGTCTTGCCGTTAGCCCGGGCGAGGGCAAGCAGCAAGAAGGTGTTGCTGACTCCGTCGGTGCTCAGGCCCTGGACCTTGCGCCAGGCACCCTCCGTGGCCGGGAAGGCCCAGGCGTTCTTGCTGTGCGGGGTGGCGTAGGAACCGTTGATGTTCGTGACTGCCATGATGCTCTCCTTTGAGTGTGTGTTGCGTGATGTGAAGGTGATCGCGTGAATGTGCTGTTGTGCGTGTGATGGTGGTGATTGCGGTGGAGCTCAGGCCCCGTATGCCGCAGTGATGGTGGATCCGTCGAAGGTCGCGTGGACATTGCGACCGTTGGCTCGCGCCAGGGCGAGCACGGCGAAGGTGTTGCTGACGCCGTCGGTGGTCAGTCCCTCGACCTTGCGCCAGCCGAAGCCGGCCAAGTACGCCCATGCGTTTTTGCTGTGGGGCGTGGAGTAGACCGAGGACACGCCCACGTTGTAGTGGGTCGTGCGATACATCGCGTGAACGGCGGCGATGTCACCGACGCTGAGAGCGGTGCGTTGACCGATCGTCGGGCCACTCTTGAGCTGGACGATCGTCGGCTGGCCGTTCTTGGAGAAGGCCCCGGCGGGGTAGTGCATGATCGACCCGTAGTCGTAGCCGCCGAGATCGTCTCCGTCGGAGATGTGCTGGTTGAACTGGCTCTCGTAGCCGGAGGTGATGTTGGCCCAGTTGATCTGGACCCAGGTGTCGCGGTCCTCTCGGCTCTGCTCGTGCCAGAGTCCCCAGGCGTGGCCGAACTCGTGGATGGCGTTGCCGGTCGAACACCCGCTCCCGAGGCTGAGGTTCTGCATGCCGCCACGCATCCCCAGCATCGAGTAACAGCCACCGTCGTCGAAGACGCGGACGTAGTTCGGGTATTGCGAGGCGTTGGCCGATGTGCGCTTCACGAACCGCATGGTCGTGTTGGCTTCCCAATGCGCGATGGCATCGGTCACCCTGGCCTGATTCGGCAGCGAGGAGTCGATGTCGTAGGGCATCAGCGCCCCCGGCCATCGATATTGCGCGCCGGTGATGCCGACCCCGAGGGCCACCACATCGTCGCTGGCCTGGCTCAGGCCGACCCCGCGCTCGAGCTCGTCGACACTGCCGAGGCAGATGTCTCCCTCGAACATGGCCCGGCCCTCGACGGCCAGGTATTGGACGGGTTTGGCACTGAACGTCACGCCACTGATCAACCCGGTGCGGACATCGGGCGGTGACGAAGATGTGGGTCCTTCTTCGCCGCCATAGGCGAGTGCGCCCGCGGACTTCTTGCTGGCCATCGGCTCCTCCTTGCTCTGTCTCCACGCGGTCGCGGAGGTGAATAGGAGTAGTAGAGAAGACGGCCGTCGGAGCGGCGTTGGGTCTACGTTGCCATGGCGTCGCGCCTGCGTCGCCGTAGCGTCGCGCCGCTGGTCAGGCGTCAACGTTCAGGTGCACGGTCGGCGACGTGTCCACCTCATCGACGTTGGAGTCTCGCCCCTGACCTTCCCAACCGCAGGTGCATCGGTGATGCTGTGACGATGCATCCCGAGCCCTCGTTCAGCAGTCCGGCCTCGGTGACCTCGGCGCTCGCGGAAACGGGCTACCTCGCGGACGAGGGATTGGCCACCATGACCTACCTCGCGGGGGAGTTGGCACGCCCGGTGTTGCTGGAGGGGGAGCCCGGCACCGGCAAGACTGCGCTGGCCGAAGCGTTGGCCCAGGTATGGGGTGCGCCGCTGATCCGCTTGCAGTGCTACGAGGGCATCGACGCGAGCCAGGCCCTGTACGACTGGGATTTCGCCCGGCAGATTTTGCACCTGCGCGCGGTCGAAGCCTCCGCCGCTGCCGGGGCGCGTGACGTGGAGGGCGAGGTGTATGCCGATCGGTTCCTGCTGGCGCGGCCGCTGCTGCGAGCGTTGCAAGAGCCGGGTGCCGTGCTCCTGATCGACGAAATCGACCGCGCCGACGACGAATTCGAGGCGTTCCTGCTCGAAGTGCTCTCGACCTGGTCGGTCACGATCCCCGAGATCGGCACGATCACCGCGGAGCAGCCCCCCTTCGTCGTGTTGACCTCTAACCGGACGCGCGAGCTGCACGATGCCCTGAAGCGCCGATGCCTCTATCACTGGATCGATCACCCCGGTCTGGAGCGCGAACTGCAGATCGTCCGGACCCGCCTACCCGAGGTTGCCGCAGAACTGGCTGAGCAGGTCGTCACGTTGGTCCAGCGGCTGCGGGCCGAGGGCGAGCTCATCAAGCCGCCCGGAGTCGCCGAAACCTTGGACTGGGCGCGGGCCGTGCACGCCCTCGGGAGCAGTTCCTTGGACCCCGAGGTCGCCGCCGCGACCGTGGGCAGCGCGGTCAAGTACCGCGAAGACACCGAGCGAGTCCGTGCTGCCTTGGACCGGATGCTGACCCGATGACCTGGAGCGCAGAGGAATTCCTGCTCGGCTTTGCTCGTGCCCTGCGGGCCGCGGGGCTCCCGGTCACGCCCGACCGCGAGCTGACCTTCCTGCGCAGCGTGGCCTTGGTCGGGCTTGCGGATCGTGAGGCGGTCTACTGGGCAGGGAGGGCGACCATGACCGCGTCGCCGGCCGATCTCGACCCCTACGACCAGGTCTTCGACCAGTGGTTCAGCGGCACCCGCATGGACAGCATCTCCCGCTCGGACGCGCCGCGCCCCCGCGTGACCCAAGCCGATCTCGGCGACTCGGCCGCGGACGGATCGGGTGGAATGAGTCAGGAAGAGATTGTCCGGGCGATGGCCTCCGACCGGGACGTCCTGCGGCAGCGCGACATCGCCGGACTCGCGGCGAGTGAGCGGGCAGCGCTGCGTCGTCAGTTCGCCACGCTACGACCGAAACCGCCGATCCGCGGAGCGCGACGGCATACCCTCTCGCGCCGCGGGGCGATCGATGGACCCGCGACGTTGCGGGCCCACCTACGCCGGATGGGGGAGCCGGGCCTGATCGTGCACCGGCGACGTGATGTGCGCGCTCGCCGGGTGGTGCTGCTGATCGACGTCAGCGGGTCGATGAGTGCGTATGCCGACGCGCTGCTGCGACTCGCGCACACCGTGGTGCAGTCGGCACTGCACACGACTGAGGTTTTCACCGTCGGAACCCGGCTCACTCACGTCTCGCGAGCACTGCGACACCGCGACGCCGATCAGGCGTTGTTGGCTGCCGGATCTGTGGTCGCGGACTGGTCGGGTGGGACTCGCTTGGGCGAGGTTTTAGGCGCCTTTATGGATCGTTGGGGTCGACGGGGGATGGCCCGAGGCGCGGTCGTCGTGGTGTTCAGCGACGGTTGGGAACGCGGCGACGCGCAGGTGCTCGCCGAGCAGATGAGGCGGTTGGCGTCCGTGGCCCACCGGGTGGTGTGGGTCAATCCGCATCGCGGCAGAGCAGGGTATGCGCCGGTGCAGTCCGGCATCGTCGCTGCGCTGCCGCACATCGACGACCTCGTGGCCGGGCACTCACTGGCCGCGTTCGCCGACGTGTTGGAGGTGGTCGGCCGTGCGTGAAGTCCTGCCCGAATTGCTGGCCTGGTGGCACGCGGGGGAGCCGGTCGCGGTGGCCACCGTGGTCGACACGTGGCGCTCGGCACCGCGGCCACCGGGCGCTTCGATGCTGATCGGGGCCGATGGGACGGCGGTCGGTTCGGTGTCCGGTGGGTGCGTCGAAGGGGCGGTCTATGAGATGGGGCAGCAGGTGTTGGCCGATGGCGTGCCCGTGCTCACGCGTTATGGGGTCAGTGACGACGATGCGTATGCCGTCGGGCTGACCTGCGGCGGCATCCTCGACGTGTTCGTGGAGCGGGTGACCCCCGACTCCTTCGGCGAACTGGCTGCCTTGTCTGACGACATCGAGCAAGGTATGCCGGTGGCCACGGCCACGGTCATCGAACACCCAGATCCTGCCTGGGTCGGGCGGCGCATTGTGGTGCGCCCCGAGGGGCCGTCCGGGAAGTCAACGGCGGGATCCCTGGGGTCATCGCGAGCCGACGACGCGATTGCCGATGATGCGCGAGGATTGCTGGCCGCCGGGCGCACGGCCACTTTGGAGTACGGCCCCGACGGTCAACGGCGCGGTCTGGGGATGCGGGTCTTCGTCGCCGGTTTTGCTCCCAAACCTCGGATGTTGGTGTTCGGCGCTATCGATTTTGCGGCTGCGGTGGCCACGGTGGGTGCCTTCCTCGGCTATCACGTGACCGTGTGCGACGCCAGGCCGGTGTTTGCCACCGCAGCCCGCTTTGCCGCGGCCGATGAGGTGGTTGCGCAGTGGCCGCACCGATACCTACATGCCGAGGTGGACGGTCAGCGGGTTGATGAGCGCACGGTGATCTGTGTGCTCACCCATGATCCGAAGTTCGACGTACCGGTGCTGGAGTTGGCGCTGAGGGGTCCGGATGTCGCGTACATCGGGGCGATGGGCTCCCGCCGCACGCACGATGATCGGCTAGCGCGGCTGCGCGAAGCCGGTCTCGACGAAGCCCACCTGGCTCGACTCTCCAGCCCGATCGGCCTCGACCTCGGTGCCCGAACGCCTGAGGAAACGGCCATCAGCATCGCCGCCGAGATCGTCGCGGCTCGCTGGGGCGGGGCGGGCGACCGTCTGACGAGCACCGAAGGACCCATCCATCACCACGAAGCAGTCGAAGGGGAATCATGAGCCAGCCAGAGGGCCAGAAACGCATTGTCTCCGACGCCTCGGACATCACCGGGGTCGTAAACCCCGAGGCGCGCGGTCGGCTTCTGGGTGATGGCGACCAAGATCGACTCCATGCACAAGAAGCACGATTCGACGTAGACTCCTTGTATGACAGATCGCTCTACAACCATTCGGGTGAGTCTTGACCAGCGTGAGGTGCTGCGAGGACTCGCTCAACGTCGCTCGGCTTCAATATCCCAGACGCTGGATGATGCTCTAGCGTCGCTGCGTCGAGAGGATTTCTTCGCACGGATGGCGCGCGCCGAAGCCGACCTCCAGGCAGAACCGGCTCAGTGGCGTGCGTATGTAGAAGAGCGTGATGCTTGGCTCGAGCCAGATCTGGCGGGGCCGTGAACTTCGGCGACATCGTCCTCGTCGACTTCGGTACGCCGGTCGGGTCTGAGGCCGGATTTCGACGACCGGGAGTCATTGTCTTGGCCGACGCTTTCCTGAGGTATCGGCCCACGACTGTATTCGTCGTGCCCCTCACCTCGACGCCGAGGTCCTTCCCGAGTCACATTCCCATCGAGCCAGACACGGTCAACGGATTGGACCAGACTAGTTATGCCCAGGTCGAGCAGATGCGTGCAGTGTCTCTCCACCGTTGCAACGAGCACCGTGGCAGCGTGGGCCATCAGGTGGGGCACCAGATTCTGGACGTGTTGGCGATGATCACCGGTATGCCGTAGTTGAAAATTCAGGCAACGCACAGCCTGTAGGTATTGCGATGTGACCTGGGTCACGTCATGATCGAAAGCGGCGCACGTCCCCATACCTGCTGATTCTCGGAGGACCCATGACCCGCATCACCGTCAACGTCGACGGCGTGGCTAGCACCGACGACGTCGAGCCCCGCACCTTGTTGGTGCACTACCTCCGAGAACAGTTGGGCAAGACCGGCACCGTCGTGGGCTGCGACACCAGCAACTGCGGTGCCTGCACGGTGCACCTCGACGGACGCAGCGTGAAGTCGTGCAACATGTTGGCCGTTCAGGCCGACGGGCACGAGGTCACCACGATCGAAGGTGTGGCCCAAGACGGCGAACTCTCGCCGGTCCAGAAGGCTTTCCACGAATGTCACGCCCTACAGTGCGGGTACTGCACCCCCGGCATGATCATGCAGGCTACCGACCTGCTGAACGAGAATCCGGACCCCAGTGAAGCCGAGATCCGCCAGGGTATGGAGGGCAACCTCTGTCGGTGCACGGGCTACCAAAACATCGTCAAGGCCGTGCAGCAGGCCGCGAGCGGAGCACAGTCATGACCACAGTCGAGCAAGATGTCGCCGCCCCCGAGATGGAGATCGGCAAGGCGCGACGCCGCAAGGAAGACCAGCGGCTGATCACCGGTCGGACCAAATTCACCGACAACATTCAACTGACCGGGATGCTGCACCTGAGTATGGTGCGTAGCCCGTTTGCGCACGCCACCATCACCTCGATCGACACGGCAGAGGCCAAGGCGGCGCCAAACGTGATCGCAGTCTTGACCGGCGAAGACGTCAAGGATCAACAGGGATCGCTGCCCACGGCGTGGCCGATTACCGAAGACCAGAAGGCCGCTCCGCACCCGGCGATCGCGGTGGACCGAGTGGCGTTTGCCGGCGAGATCGTCGCTGTCGTGATCGCCCGATCGGCCGCAGCCGCACGCGATGCCGCCGAGCTCGTCGATGTCGACTACGAAGACCTGCCGGCAGCGCTGGACCTCAAGAAGGCCGCCGCCGATGAGGTGCTCGCGCACCCCGACCTCGGCACTAACGTCAGCGCGACCTGGGTCTTTGACTCCAAAGAAGCCGGAGCGGGTGGCGACGTCGATGAGGCCATCCGTGACGCCGAGGTGCTGATCGAGCGCGAATATCGCCAGCAGCGCCTCATACCGGCTTTCATGGAGCCGCGCTCGACGGTGGTCGACCCCACCGGTGAGCAGTTCTGCATGTGGTCGGCCACGCAGGTGCCGCACATCCTGCGGGTGATGCTTGCCCTGACGCTCGGCGTTTCGGAGTCCAAGATCCGGGTCATCGCGCCAGACGTGGGCGGTGGTTTCGGTGGGAAGCTGCAGGTCACCCCGGAGGAGGTCATCACCTTCCTGGCCGCTCGGCATACCGGCAAGCCGTGCAAGTGGACCGAAACCCGCAGCGAGTCACTGGTCTCGGGACACCATGGCCGCGATCAGTGGCAGAAGTTGACGTTGACCGCCACCAAGGACGGCACCGTCAAGGGTCTCAAGGTCGACCTGCTAGCCGACATGGGTGCCTACCTCGGGCTGGTCACGCCGGGCGTGCCGATCCTCGGGGCCTTCATGTTCAACTCGATCTACAAGTTCTCCTCCTACCGGTTCACCTGCACGAACGTGTTCACCAACAAGACATGGACCGACGCGTACCGCGGTGCCGGACGCCCCGAAGCGACCTTTGCTATCGAGCGGCTGATGGACGATCTGGCCGACGAGCTCGGCATGGACCCGCTGGAGCTGCGCCGCAAGAACTGGATTACCCACGAGGAGTTCCCCTTCGACACTGTGGCCGGGCTGCAATACGACTCAGGCAACTACGAGGCGGCTACGGATCGTGCCGTCGAGCTCTTCGACTACGACGCCTTGCGGGCGGAGCAGAAGCAGCGCCGTGAGTCCGGCGACCCGGTGCAACTCGGTCTCGGGGTCTCGACGTTCACCGAAATGTGTGGACTTGCGCCGTCACGGGTGCTCGGTGCGCTCAACTACGCGGCAGGCGGCTGGGAGCATGCCGCCATCCGGGTGTTGCCGACCGGCAAGGTCGAGGTCATCACGGGCGTCTCGGCGCACGGGCAGGGCCACGAAACCGCCTGGAGCCAGATCGTCGCGGATCGCCTCGGTGTGCCCTTCGATGACATCGAAGTCCTTCACGGTGACACTCAGAGCAGTCACAAAGGCTTGGACACCTATGGGTCGCGTTCGCTCGTGGTCGGCGGCGTCGCCGTCACCAAGGCGGCCGACAAGGTCATCGAGAAGGCCAAGCCCCTGGCTGCGCACATGCTGGAGGCCAATGAAGACGACCTCGAGTTCAGTGCCGGGCAGTTCAACGTCAAGGGCACCGACCAGGGCATCGCTCTTGGTGCACTGGCATTCGCCGTCTTCGCGGCGCACGACCTGCCCGACGGCATGGAGCCGAGCCTGGACGCCGAGGCGACTTTTGATCCGGTCAACTTCTCCTTCCCGCACGGAACTCACCTGTGCGCGATGGAGATCGACACCGAGACCGGGCAGTCCACGATGCGTTCCTACGTCTGCGTTGACGACATCGGCAACGTGGTGAACCCGATGATCGTCGAGGGCCAAGTCCACGGCGGGCTCGTCCAGGGCATCAGTCAGGCCTTGTGGGAGGAAGCGGTGTATGACGACAACGGCACCTTGGTCTCCGGCTCGTTCGTGGATTACACGCTGCCGACCACCGCCGACACGATCAACTTCGTGACCGACCGCACGGTCACCCCGGCCTTGAGTAACGACCTTGGCGTCAAGGGCGTGGGCGAGGCTGGCACGATCGCCTCTACTCCGGCCGTGGTCAACGCGGTGTTGGACGCGATCCGCCAGTTCGGGGTCAAAGACATCCGTATGCCGTGCACCCCCGAACGCGTCTGGCGTGCCATCCAGGATGGCCAGCCCGGGGCCGATGCCGCGACCACCGCCGACGCCGTGCCGCATTTCGACGAATCGGCGGCCAACCATGAGGAACCTGGCTCGCAAGCCGGGAACGACGCGCAGGGAGCAGGACGATGATCGCCGCCGAATTCGAGTATGCCGCTCCGACCTCGGTCACAGACGCGCTTGCGCTGTTGGCGCAGCACGGTGATGACGCCAAGGTCATGGGCGGTGGCCAGTCGTTGATGCCGATCCTACGGATGAGGCTGAATGCGCCGGAGATGGTGATCGACCTGGGCAAGATCACCGAACTCACTGGTGTGAGCGATGACGGTGACGCCATTCGCATCGGCGCGATGACGACATACTCCGACATCTTGGCCAGTGATCTGGTCAGCGAACACGCCGGACTGTTGGCTAAGGCCGTGGCTGAAGTCGCCGACCCACAGATCCGGCATCGCGGCACGGTTGGTGGTGCACTGGTCCACGCCGACCCGGCGGGTGACGTGGGCGCGCCGATCTTGGCGCTAGATGCTGAACTCATCATCACCGGTGCAGACGGACAGGAGCGCACTGTCGCCGCGAGCGACTTCTTCGTGGATATCTTCGAGACGGCCGTCGCGGAGGGTGAACTGCTGACCGCGATCCGCATCCCGAAGCACACCGGCTGGGGGAGTTCGTACACGAAATTCGTGCGGGTTTCCCATCAGTGGTCGATCGTGGCTGCTGCGGCCACGGTTCGAGCCGAGGGCGGCACCATCGCCGAAGCCAAAGTCGCCCTGACCAACATGGGCTCCACGCCACTGCGCGCCGACACCCTGGAGCAAGCGCTGATCGGCATGGAAGCCACCACGGACGCGCTGCGCGAAGTCTGCGCCGCCGTCGGCGAAGGAACCAATCCACCCTCGGACTTGAACGGGGACGCCGACTATCGACGGCACCTCGCCGTGGTGCTGACCCGCCGGGCCGTCGTGGCCGCCGCGGGCGGCTGAGCGCGTGGAGCTTATACACTCCTTCACCGTGCCTGCGGCCCCAGACCGCACATGGGCGTTGTTGACTGACCTGCATCAGGTGGGTAGCTGTTTTCCCGGCGCTACCGTCACCGAGGCCAGCGACGACGACTTCTCCGGCACGGTGAAGGTCAAACTCGGGTCGATTGCGATGGTCTACTCGGGCTCGGGCCAGTTCGTTAGTCGCGACGACTCCGAGCACCGGGCCATGATCGAAGCCCGTGGCAAGGACAAGCGTGGCAACGGCACCGCCGGGGCCAGTGTGAAGTTGGCACTGACTGCCGACGGGTCTGGCACTCGGGTCGACGTGAGCACCGACTTGGCTATCACTGGCAAGCCGGCTCAGTTCGGTCGGGGTGTGATGCAGGACGTGTCCGACAAATTGCTCGGGCAGTTTGTGCAGTGCATCGAAGGTCATCTCGGCGACGCCGACACACCGGAGGACGTAGCCACCGGTGTGACACCACCGCAGCCTGTTGGTGATGAAACCGAAGGAGTGGCTTCGTCAGGGGAGCCAGTTTCGACGCCGCAACGGGCGGAGCCTCGCTTGCGAGTCGTGCCCGATGCCCCGGACGATGCCATCGACCTCGGCAGCGCGGTGGGCCCCGCTCTGCTCAGCCGATACGGCATACCCCTGGCTGCGTTTGGCGGCGTCGTGCTGGGATACGTCCTAGGGAAAGCAGGCTCACGATCACCGGAGGGCTGAGCCAATGAAGTTGGGCTTGCAGGTTCCGTATTTCAGTTGGCCCGGCGCTCCGGCCACGATCGGTCCGACGCTGGCTCAGATTGCTCGCGACGCCGAAGAAGCGGGTATGTCGAGTCTGTGGGTGATGGACCACTTCTTCCAGATTCACATGGTCGGGCCGCCAGAGCTCGACATGCTGGAGGGCTACACCGCCCTGGCGTTTGTTGCGGCACACACCAAGACGATCCAGTTGGGCACCTTGGTCACCGGAGTGACCTATCGGCATCCCGGCGTCTTGCTCAAGACCGTGACGACCCTCGACGTGCTCAGCGAGGGCCGGGCCTGGCTCGGCATCGGTGCCGCTTGGAATGAGGAAGAACACCTTGGATTGGGCGTGCCGTACCCCTCGATGAAGGAGCGGTTCCAGCGCCTCGAGGAGACCCTGCAGATCGCGCATCAGATGCGATCCGGGGATGAGACGCCATACCACGGCACGCACTATCACCTGGAGCGTCCGCTCAATTCGCCGCTCCCGCTGAGCAAGCCGCACCTGCCGATCATGGTCGGTGGCAGTGGCGAGAAGAAGACGCTGCGGATGGTGGCTCAGTATGCCGACGCGTGCAACATCTTCGACATGGGTCCGGAGGCGGTGAAGGCCAAGTACGACGTGCTCGAGGGGCATTGTGCGACTTTAGGTCGCGACCCCGACGAGATCGAGCGGACCGTGATCAGTCGGATTGCATTGTCTCGCGACGGTAGTCAGGACGCGCGCGGTGAGCAGACGATGACGGTGGCCCAAGCGGCCGACAAACTTGGCCGACTCGAAGAGATCGGCACTCAGGCGGTTCTTTTCGGGATGGCCAACGCTCACGAATCGAGCGCTTTCGAGCTCGTCGCCGAGCTTGTGGATCAGGTTTCGACCTAGACCTTCAGGCGGACCATGCCCTCCTGAGCCACGCTGGCCATCAGTGTCCCGTTCTGAGCAAACATCAGTCCGTGCCCCAAGCCGCGGCCGTTCTGGGCCGATGGTGAGGCCTGGCTATACAGGATCCAGTCGTCGGCACGAGGCGTCCGGTGGAACCACATCGCATGATCAAGGCTCGCTGGACGCAAACGTGGGTCACCCCATACCAAGCCGTGACGTCGCAAGATCGGCTCGAGCAAACTGAAGTCCGAGGCGTAGGCGAGCACGGCAGCGTGCAACAACGGATCGTCGGGCAGCGTGCGTGGCACCCGGAACCACACGTGCTGCTCCGCGGATTTCTCGCCAGCCTCGAGGAACAACGGGCCCTCGACATGCTTGATCTCCACCGCGCGGCGGGCTAACTGCCGCGCCGACGGGTGGTCGATCCCGGACAGGATGTCTGCATCCGAGGGCAGCCCATCAGGGCCCGGCACCTGCGGCATCTCGCTTTGGTGGTCCAACCCGTCGGCCTCGTCCTGGAACGAGGTGATCATCGAGAGCAGGATCCGACCGTCCTGCACCGCGTGCACCCGCCGCGCGGAGAACGAGTGACCGTCCCGCATACGCTCCACCAGGAACCGAATGGGTCGCCGGTCATCGCCCGGGCGCAAGAAGTATCCATGCATCGAGTGGATCGCGCGAGGCCCGTGCTCGCCCTCATCGACGGTCCGACCCGCTGCGATCACGGACTGCGCCAGCACTTGGCCGCCGAAGACCCGGCCGTGTGCTTGGGGTTGGCTCCGGCCGGAAAATACGTCTCCATGGGAGTCGCCGAGGTCGGCACCGGCACCGTCCGGGGAGGCCACGTGGAAAGTGGTCGCCCCCTCGCGGGTGAGATCCAGCACGTCGAGCAGGTCATCGATCGGGTCCGCGAGAGTCACCTGGGCAGCCTAACGACCTCGCGGTCGGCTCTGACCTGGCAGGATGACCGGCATGTCGCTCGCCCTAGATTCGCCCGGTCCCTACAGCGTCGACATCCAGATCCGGTGGTCGGATATGGACGCCTACGGGCACGTCAACAATGTCGAGTTCTTGCGGTTGCTCGAAGACGCTCGGGTGTACGCGTTCCGGGACTGGTTTGGTCAGGAACGCTCGCTGCTCAATGAGGGCATCCTGGTGGCCCGGCAAGAGATCGACTATCTCGCTCCGCTGACCTTCAACTACGAACCGGCCCGCATCGAGGTGTGGTGCTCGCGGATCAGCGCGGCGTCCTTCGACGTGGGGTATGCCGTCAAGCAGCCCGGAGCGGACCTGATCTATGCGCGGGCCGAGACCACACTGGTCGCCTACGACCTCGCCGCTGCCAAGCCGCGGCGCCTCAAGGACTCCGAGCGGGAAACCTTGGCATCAGTGTCCGCCCCGCCGCCGGACATGCGCAGTCGTAGGAACCGCGGATGAGTGAGCAGGGGTCTGCGGCGGGTGATGTGGGCGGTGAGCTGCGGTTTGCCGAGGTCGAGATGCTGCAGGACTTGAGCACCTACGTCGCGCGCGCTCGGTCGTTGGACGCCGAGGGGGCGATTCGACTGCAAGCCCGTGGTGCCGTGCTGGCCGCCTGGGTGCAGGTGTTGCCCGGTCAAGGGATGCTCGGTGCTGGCCTGGTGCTGGGGCTTCGGGTGATGCAACTCGATGGTGCCCACGACCTCGATGTAACCGTGCCGCTCGGAGCAGTTTCGGACCGATTGGCTCGCAGGCAGAGCACGGGGGATGTGTCGGCCGCTTTGTCGGTGCCGCCGACGACGGTCTCGCCCTCCTGGGCTGCCATCAGTCCGCCGCTGAGTGGGTGGCAGCCATCGGGCCGCATCACTGATGCCGAGCTGCTCGACGCTGCTCGCGAGGGCATCGAAGCCGTGGCCCAGGGGACTCCACCTGGTGCTGGCGCTGCAGCCGTGGCGACGCTGAGGTCGCGCGTCTGGGGGAAGATGCTCCCGGTCGTCTCGGATGCTCAGGCCGAGCCTTCGCCCGGTGCTCCGGCCGGGATTGGACTGGCGGCATACGCTTTGGGGTTTGCGGTGCCAGACCAGGCCTCTCAGGTGCTGAGCCGGGGGCCGTGGACTCGCGTCAAATTACGCAACGGCGAGGTCCTCGCCCGCTAAAAGCGCTTCCGACCCGTCGCCGCGCCCGCCAACTCGGCCTGAGCGAGCACGTGCACGCTCAGGCCGCTCGTGGCCGGGCGTGTCGCGGCTCGATCGCTACCCGTCTGAAGGATTGACCTCGTCGCGGCGGATCCCGGCCGCCGCCTCACCGAGCACCTCTTCCGCCGAAAGGCTTTTTTCGGAAGCGATGAGGCGGTCGGCTACGTAAGCCTTCGAGGGATCCAACCGACCGACACCCGAGTTGATCAGGGCGACGGCTTCGGCGGGCTCGATCTCGACGTAGTCCATGTCCATGTCCCAGTGATAGTCCAGGTCAAGCGCATGGAAGTAGTGGAATTGGTTCGTCTTCCATAGGTAGGCGTATACGCGTGAGAACGGAGTGATGCATACGACCCAGTAGGGGTCTCCCTGCTGGTAGATCGCTTTGTGGATCTTCAAGGTGCTATGTCCTGTCTGGCGCGTAAGTGATCCTTCGCACTTCTGCGCCGCCGAGTTGGTCGAAAGCATCAAGCCCAGGTGGGTCCGTTAGGACCGCCGACTGCTCGCGCAACCACGTGTCTGCCGCTAGTCGCTCGGCCGGAGGGCGAGTTGGGTCGCGAGAGATCTCATACGCGCCGTGCGTTCGTTCTTTTACGTCGATTGATGCATCCGTATGGAACTGAAGTTCTACTGACATATCAAGCTCGTCGGAGCGCACGATGCAGTGAATACCTTTGTAGGGATTGCCGTCAACGTAGGAGTGCTGTGCGCTGGTGACAACCCACCCACGCTCACCCACCCGGTCCACAATCGAGGTTGCGGCCGGAATCAGATCACTCTCGTCGCCGATCACCGCGGTGTAACGCATTACGTCGTTCATGGGTGGCGCTGACACTCCTGGTGGGAGGTGAGCCAGCTTCCGGTCGATCTTCGTCGCCAGGGATTCTGGTGACTTGATGCGGTATTCCAGCCCGTGGGGCCGGGCGTTTTCGGGCAGAGCCGCTAGGAAGTCCGCGGTGACCTCAGGCTCGACGGCGCGAGCGCGCTCGATCATGGGGAGGGTGGCTTGCGCGACTTCGGGTGGAAAGTCCGCGCGAAGGCTTTCCGGGTCGAAGTCGTTCTCCCACACGATGGGCGGGACCGAGTGCGCGGTCGATGACGAGCCGGCGAGTCGGGACCCCGCTGACCAGGGGAGGGGATCAAGCGATCGACCAGCACTTTCACCGGCACTATTGAGCCGGGTGAGGGATGCTGGCGGTGTCTGCTGGGGGAGCCGGAGACCTGGGGCACCCGCGAACGCGGGACTGGGGCCAGGTGACCCGTTGAGGCCACTTGTGTGCTTATCGATCAGAGTCTCAAGCCGCTGGCGAGCGCCGGTCACGCCCTGATGCGCGTGAGTATTGACGGCGGGACCAAAGCGAGAAGGGATCGGCGGGCTGCCTCCAGGGATGTGGCGGGAGGACAGAAAGCCACGCACCCCCGCCCGCGGTGCCAGGTAGGTGCCGCCGGTGGCAACGGAGAGCAACGCGTCGGGGACGAAAGTCCCGACTGTGTGCCAGCCGTTGGCTCGATAGGTGCCGTAGCCCGTCGCCCCCACCGCCCCCGCCCATAGCCTGCGGGCTGACTCCGCCTTCTGCTCCGCGCTCGTGGTGAAGATCCCGGGTGTCGTGAACAACACGCCGGCATCGGACCCAAACTGGGCGAGGCCCGAACGGGCGGCTTCGGTCCGGCCGTCGGTGGTCCATCCGGCGAGGTCGGCCGCGAAGATACCGCCCTCCAGCACCGCGTCCTTGGCACCGTCCTCGAGCATCTGCGTCTTCACCATCCAGTCGCCCTCCGTCCATTCCGCGGGTCGACCCCAAGGAGCCTGACCTGTGCGAGACCAGGCCACGTAGGCACCTCGGGTCTGCCCGTAGATGTAGTCACTCTTGACGTCCATCTCGCCCGACAGGCCGAAGTCCGGCTCACCCCACAGGTCACCGAGCGCATTGACGCAGTCGTTCTCTGCTCGGTCCTTGGCCTCCCACAGATAGGCGACCTGCCCGTTCAGGTCCTCTTCGGCGTGCAGCAGCCCCACGCTCTCCTCACGCCAGAAGTCGGACAGGTTATCTAGGCGACCGTTCCGGCTGTTCTCCCACTCGACGCGGTCGCGATGCTCCTCGAAAGCCAAGATGTCCAAGACCAAGGCGCTGCGCTGAGCGTCCAGCTCGGAAAGCCGGTCCGCGTATGCCGACAGGGCAGCCTCGGCGACCTGCGCCTTCTCGATGAGGTCCAGCGCCCGATCGCTCGGCGGATTCATCGCTGTCAGCACCTGATATTGCTCTGGCGCGTTGTAGCTCCAGACCAGGTGAGTCCAGTCGACGTGGACGGCGGCTGCAGTCCGCTGCACAGCGCGCGCGGCCTCAACAAGCCTGACGGCACCCTCTCGGATACTCTCGGGGTGATCAAAAATCGGAAGGCCAGAGATCTGCAGACCCGGACTCATCGGCATACCCCCTGCGTGTGAACGTGGATCACCGCCTGGCGACCATGACGCGGCCCAGTGAACACGAAGTCAGCGACCGGCCACCGAAGTTATCCACAAGCGCCGGGCCCGAACTCTGACGGCGCGCGACCGAACTAGAACTGGGACGAGCACCCACACACGCAAAAGTGCCGATGACCGGACAAGACCACAGGTCGCCCGGACTTTGGCATGTTTGAGCGCACGGCTAGCGGGGCGACGACGTATCCGGGTGAATGGCCAGGAAAAGGGAATGCGGCTGAGCACTGAGGTCGCGCGGCCGATCGTGCATCTCCTTCAGCAGCGCATAGAGCCGATCGCGGAACTCATCGAGATCGCCCTGCGACATCCGCAAACCCAGGCGAGTCATCCGCAACTGGTCCTCGGGCACGCCCTGGACCTCGGTGAGGAATGCCTCCAGCATCGAGTGAACACCGACCGGAGCGTTGACGTACCAGGACTTCCCGGTGGCGCGGTAGGGGATCTCGCGAGCCCCGCGAGTGCCGCGCCGCACATCCTGCGCAGCCAAGAAACCCGTGTCGACCAAAGTGCGCACGTGGTGCAAAATTGAGGCCGGGGGCTTGCCCAGGGCGTCCGCGATCTCCTTGTTGGTCAGCGACTCGTCCAACGTCATCCGCAGGATGCGCAGTCTCAGCCCGGAGGCTAGCGCCTTGGCCTCGGCCTCGGTGGCGTCCCGATAGGTATGCCGAGCGTGCGGCGGCACCTCATCGGCAGGCGGTGGCGACGGCATACCGGGCAGTGTAGTGCGGGATGGATAAGTGATTGACAAAAACCAATCGCAACGGGAAGAGTACTCACATGGATTCTCCCCGACGGTCGTTGTGGCACCACCGCGACTTCCGGCTGATCTGGGCGGGCGACACCGTCAGTGTCTTCGGGATGCAGGTCGTGGGCCTGGCGATCCCCATCATGGCCGTGCAACTCCTGCAAGCCACCCCGTTCGAAATGGGCCTCCTCGCGGCGCTAGAGATGCTGGCCTTCTTGCTGATCTCGCTGCCGGCGGGCGCGTGGGTCGACCGCTGGCGCAAGAAGCGCGTCATCGTGTTCGGGGACCTCAGTCGGGCCGCAGTGCTGCTGCTCCTGCCGCTGGCGTGGTTGCTGGACGCGCTGGCGATGTGGCAGTTGTATGCGGTGGCGCTGGTCACCGGTGCCATCACCGTGTTCTTCGACGTGGCCAATCAGTCCTACCTGCCCGAAATCGTCGACGGCGACCAGATCGCCGAAGGCAACGGCAAGCTGAGCGCGAGCCAGCAGACCGCAGGTGTCCTGGGGCCAGCCGCCGGGGCCGCGCTCATCCGCGCGATCGGCTCCCCGGTGGCCGTCGCGGTCACCTCAGCCTGTATGGCCGCCTCGTCGTTGCTGGTCAGCCGGGTCAAGCACGAAGAAGATCCGAAGCCTCGTGAAGGTCGACGACCCATGCGCAGCGAGGTAGCCGAGGGCCTGAAGTTCGTCGTCGGCCACCCCCTGCTGGTGCGGATCACCGCCTGCACTGGCATCAGCAACTTCGCCAGCAACGTGGTGTTCGCGTTGTTCGTGCTGTACATCCTGAGGACGTTGGATCTCGCCGAAACGACGCTGGGGCTGGTCTTCTCGGTGAGCGCGGTCGGTGGCCTGCTCGGAGCGGTCAGCGCCAGTCGTGTGGCCAGGTGGGTGGGCGAAGGTCGCTCGATCCCGATGACCGCGCTGCTCATCCCTTTCGCAGCCGCATCAACACCGCTGGCCAGCGTGCTGCCGCCGGTGCCGACCCTGCTGATCGGCGGCTTCGTCGCCTCATGGGCAGTGGTCGTTTACAACATCGTGCAGGTCAGTTTTAGGCAACGACTTTGTCCCAAGCCATTGTTGGGCCGGATGAATGCCTCCATCCGCTTCTTGGTGTGGGGTCCGATCCCGCTGGGGGCCTTAACCGGAGGAATCCTGGGCAGCGCGCTGGGCGTCGTCCCGACGCTCTGGGTAGGGGTGGCATTAATGGGTCTGGCCGCCCTACCGGTGGTGCTCAGTCCTCTGCTGACCATGGGCGATCTGCCGCGCGAGTTGAACGCGCTCGCGGACGAGCCTGAAGATGAGGTGCAGAAAGACCCGGCAGGTGCCTAAGGGAACAGTGCGAGGCTAGGGCGATGACCGAACGCAACGTCCTCGGCGGCGAACTCGAAGAATGCGGCACCGATCCGGTTACCGGCTTTTTCCGGGACGGCTGCTGCAATACCGGGCCACAAGATCAAGGCAGCCACACCATCTGTGCCGTCGTCACAACCGACTTCCTCGAGCATCAACGCAGCATCGGAAACGATCTGATGACCGCCATTCCCGCATACGATTTCCCAGGACTTCAGCCCGGCGATCGGTGGTGTGTGACTGCGCTCAACTGGGCGCGAGCGTATGCCGATGGCCACGCCTCGCCTGTCGTCCTCGCCTCCACCAACCATGCGGTCTTGCGCGTCGTGCCGCTCGAGGCGCTGACCGAGCACGCGGTCGATGTGCCCGCCGACCCCGGCTCGATCAGCGACTAAGCGACGTCAGCGATAGGCAGCAGCGGTATGGGCGGCCAGCCTGCGCATCGTTTCGGGCAACTCCACTCGTGCGCGAGCCGATAGAGGCCGAGTCCACAGACCTGCAAGAGGTCCCTCCAGCCAGACCGAGTGCTTGAAGGTCGTGCGCTGCGAAGCGTCGAGTATTTCGCGCCGCATATGTACATCTGCCCCCGGCACGTGGACCGTGAATTCGTGCGATACCAACGGGGTGACAGCCGTGATCAGCAATTCACTGCGGCGTCCGTCTCGCTGGACGACAACGCCTTTGGTGCCTGGCCCAAAAGGTCCTTCGATCGACGCGCTCACGACCCAGCCAGCCCAGTCGCTCCAGGTTGTGACGTCAGTCCAGCAGGCCCACAGGGCCTCGGGAGTCCCGGTGGTGCTGTCGATGTGCTCAAACCGAGTAGAGGTGCGTGTGAGCCTATTGGCGAGCACACTGCGCGCTTTCCATGTCGAGATCACAACCCCTCACTTTAGCGAATTGCGTCTGCCGCAACTCCCCTGCACCCTGTGAGGGTCGAACTACTCTGTGCCGCTAGGCAAACGAATCCACACGGTGCTGTCGCGACGCAGTTCACCGGCCACCAACGCGTGACTCGTCAGCAGCACCTCGGAACCCTCCGGCAGCCGCACGGAATCATCGCCGAAGTTCGTCAGCACCCCAATGACCTCACCATCGGGACCCGTGTTGGTGAAGGCGACGACGTCGTCGCCATAGCCGTCAAGCCACGCCAGGGTCCCTACGCCGAGGTCGTGCTCGCGGCGCAGCGCCAGCACAGTGCGATAGAGCTCCAACGTCGAGCCATCCACGCCCGCCTGGCGGTCGACCGCGAAGGCTCCGTATATTTCCGGCTGCGGCAGCCACGTGTGCGCCGACTCGCCGAAGCCGTATGCCGTTGAGCCGGCTTCCCAGGGCATCGGGATGCGGCATCCGTCGCGGCCACGCTCGGCGTGCTCGCTGCGCTCCCAGGTCGGGTCTTGTCGCTCAGAATCCGGAATGGCGGTGTGCTCAGGTAGGCCGAGCTCCTCACCTTGATAGATGTATGCCGATCCAGGCAGCGACAACATCAACATCGAGCCCGCGCGAGCCCGGCGCAACCCGAGCATGTCGTTGGGCTGCGGATCGGTCATGCCGATGCCGTTCGGACGCTTCTCACCAACCGTGAGGCCATAGCGCGAGGCGTGCCGGACCACGTCGTGGTTGGACAGCACCCAGGTGCTGGGCGCTCCGACGTCGTGGGCGACGCTGAGCGAGGTCTGGATGACGTCACGCATCTCACCGGGCGACCACGGGCATTCCAGGAAGGCGAAGTTGAACGCTTGATGCATCTCGTCGGGGCGGGTGTAGAGAGCGGCGCGCGATATCGGCTGTACCCACGCTTCGGCCACCAGGATGCGGTCCCGATCGGGGTTGCCCTCGGGATTGTATTCATCGAGCACCGAACGCCAGCCGCGATAGATCTCGTGCACGCCGTCGCGGTCCCACATTGGGTTGTCGATGCTCTCGTCGGCCTGGAAGACAACGACATCAGCTGGCGGAGTGAAGTCGGGCAGACCCTGGGTCTTGACCAAACCGTGCGCCACGTCAACCCGGAAACCATCCACGCCTCGATCCAGCCAATACCGCAGGACCTCGTGGAACATCTCGCGCACTTCAGAGTTCTGCCAGTTCAGGTCGGGCTGTTTGATGTCGAACAGGTGCAGGTACCACTGCCCGGGAGAACCGTCGGATGCGGTGACGCGCTCCCAGGCAGGACCGCCGAAAACGGCGCGCCAGTTGTTCGGCGGTTCTTCGCCGTTCTCACCCAGACCATCGCGGAACATGTAGCGTTCGCGCTCGCGCGATCCCGGCTCGGCGGCTAGCGCAGCCTGGAACCACTCGTGCTCGTCGCTGGTGTGGTTGGGCACCAGGTCGACGATGACCCGAATGCCCAGGCCATGTGCGGTGCTGATCAACGTGTCCGCGTCGTCGAGGTCACCGAACAGCGGGTCGATGTGATGGTAGTCGGCCACGTCGTAGCCGGCGTCAGCCATTGGTGAGACGTAGAAGGGGCTGATCCAGATGGCGTCGACGCCGAGATCGCGTAGGTAAGGCAGCCGGGCGTTGATGCCCGGAAGGTCGCCGATCCCGTCGGCGTTCGAATCGGCCCAGGATCGCGGATATATCTGATAGATCACCGCGTGTCGCCACCAGGCGGTGTCCTCGGTACTCGCTGGTGCGTCTGCGTTGGCAGCGGTCGAGGCAGGTGTGGTCGAAGTCACCCCCGTATATTGCCCGAAACAGCAGGTCAGATCGAATGGAGGGGCTATTCCTCCAGAGAGTTCACCATGAAGTTTGCTGCGTGGTTCATGTAACCCCGCATGAGTTCATCGTCCATCGGCGAGAGCGCCACACTGTCGATCGCGGCGTTCATATGAGCCAGCCAGTGATCGCGCATCTTCGGCGTCACCGGGAAAGGGGCATGCCGCATACGAAGCCGGGGGTGGCCCCGCTGCTCGCTGTAGGTCTTCGGGCCGCCCCAATACTGCTCGAGGAACATCAGCAGTCGCTGCTCGGCCGGTCCGAGGTCTTCATCGGGATAGAGGGCTCGCAACTCCGGGTCCCCAGCGACCCCGCGATAGAACGCTGCTACCAGCGCTTCAAACGTGGGGCGTCCGCCAACCCGTTCGTAGTAGGTCTGCGTCAGATCCACGGCGTCGGCTTGCTCACTCACTCCTCCAGTGTGTCATCGTCCGTCTTGGCCTCCAGCACCTGAATGCTCAAGGATCCAGGGTCGTAGTCCTGCGCGATGATCTCCAGCGTGCTCGCTTCGCCGCCGACTCCCGGCGGCAGCGGGATGGTCCACTCGGTGGGTTCGGCGGTCCAGGAGGTCCACCATCCGTCCCGATACATCAGTGGCGATGCGATCCGCCCCAGCACCGAGGGGTCGTAGAACATGCCGTTGAGCAGCGTCTCGTCGCGACCGACAATGCGTGCCTGGAATCGACCTTTGCCTTCGGTGCTCACGCTGAGCAGGGCTTCCTCCTCGACGCTCACCGCCAACTCGGCACGTCCGGCACCGTCCAGATCGGTCTCCGTGATCGAATCCAGGACCACCCAGGCTTTGGTCCCCGGGAGGTAGAGACCGAGGCCGATGAGGTCGCCCTCGTCCGGGACGGGACGCAGGTTGAGCTGAGACGTTGACGGCTGATCCGCGGCGTCGAAGGGGAACTCCTCGTAGGGCACTTCGGCGTATGCAGCGACCGTCAGCGTCGTACGCTCGCTCAACTCGGGGGCAGTCAACGTCACGCTTTCCGATTGCTCTGGCTCTGCCGACTCGGTGCGAAATTTCGTGGTGCCTTCCACGTCATCGGTGTCATCGGTGTCATCGGTGTCATCGGCGACGAGCTCAGCGGGCACTGTGGCCCCGATCGGGAGCATCGGCCCTGCCCATTCGCTGCGATAGCTAGCGCACGGGATCAGGCCATACCCGTTCTCGGTGTGCAGGCTGAGCGTGCGGATTTGATGTGGGGTCTCCACGCCGCACCCGCCCACCCAGGTCAGCTGTTCGGCCACCGACGATTCCATCGGCACCCCGTGGGCCTCGCCGTCCGTGGGGACTTGGTATGCGGCGACGCGCCGCATACCGTGCGCGAACTCTGGCAGCGACGGCGAATATCCAGGAGCCAAGGCCATCGGTGCAGAGCCCCCATCGGTGTTGACGATGACCTGCCACCCGACCCCGTTGAACCCGCGGTCCAGCACGCTCACGACGACCTTGTCGTCGGTGATGTCGACCCCCAAGCGGCTCAGTTCACCGGAGTCGAGTGAGCGGTGGTAGCCTGACCCGGCATACCCCCGCCAAAATCCCTGTCGCAGTTGCGGATCAGCGTCTTGCCACGGCCCGGGCAGGCTCTGGCCAAGGTCGACCAATTCTTCTGAGTCGTTGGTAATGACGACCCCGTCCAAGGCCACCAGCAATTGACCGGGCTCCTCGGTCAGGGCGGTGACGTCGATCTTCGTGTCGACGTCGAGCTCGATCGACCGCACCTGCTGGTCAGTGCCCAGCAGATCTTCCAGCGAGCGATCCACGGTCAGCGGAGTCTCCGCGTTGACCACATCTCCGGCACCGGGCGATGGGGGCACGGTGTCGTAGTCGGCAAAGGCCATGAAGGGGTATGTCGACCAGTCCTCTTCGCGATAGAGCGCCAGATGCACGGCACCCGTTCCGGCCCAGACCGCCGGGACGGTAACGGTGTAGCCCTCGACGTCCCGCGGTAGCGGTTCCAGCAACGGGGCGGTGGCGA
This sequence comes from uncultured Actinomycetota bacterium, assembly GCA_963803695.1. Classification (GTDB taxonomy): domain Bacteria; phylum Actinomycetota; class Actinomycetes; order Actinomycetales; family Dermatophilaceae; genus Ornithinicoccus. Next base: position 129,399 of record CAWDNY010000005.1, on the reverse strand, counting down.
GATCGGCGCTGCGGTCCAGGCACGACAGGTCGACGCTCTCTTGGCCCGCGCGGACGTTGATGACGTCCAGGATGGCGTCGACATCCATCGCGTTGCCCGGCAGATCGCAGTAGGCGACGGCGTAGATCTGGGTGTCCGCATCGACCTTCGGGGCGCTGACGACCTTGCGGCGCAGGCCATAGTCGATAACCGCGGTCTTCTCCAGCGCCAACCCGTCCAGGTATGGCGCAGGTTCACCGTCGATGAGTCCGTAGCCGCTGGCGTAATCAAGGTCGGCCACCGGCGGCTGCACGGCCTCGCCGGTGCCCTCGGGAGGCCCGTCGAGCAACATCGCCCCGGCCCCCACCGCGAGCACCGCCGCGCAGGCCGCGGCCCACGCCGCACGTCGCTGCTTTCGCTGTGCCCCGGCCCGTCGTTCGGCGTATGCCGTAAGCGCGGCCGGATCGGGGTAGGCGTAGGTCTCCGCGACCTCGGCCAGGATCGGGGTCATCTGCGCCAGGGTCGGCACGGCGAGGGCCTCGCGCGCATGCTCGTCGTCGGTGGCAGCGGCTCGCGGACTGATGCCGAGGGAGTTCGCGGCCTGATCCAGCGACTGCTGGTGGAAGCCCACGAGCACGGCGATCGCTCGTTGGCGAGCGGTCAACCCCTCCAGGGGATCGCCCATGCCTGCGTGGGAGCCACCCTGAGATGGCTCGGCCTTCTTGCTGCGCTTGATGAACGTGCGCATCAGGATCGTCCGAACGAAGGCTTCGGGGGAGTCGCCGGCACTTTTCCAGCGCAGCCGAGCTTGGCTCAGGCCTATGCGAAGCAGATCCTCTGCGCCAGCGGGCTCTGGGACCAGGAGCACGGCAGTCCGGTTCAGCGACGCCGCGCGTGCGTGCACGAAGTCGGCGAACTGAGCGGGCTGCGTTGCGCCGGTCATAGATGAGAAAGGCTACGCCTGGGTTCCGAACGGGGTGATCTGCGGCCCACGAACACCCGCTTCGTCCAACTCCGCCTTGGCCCGCTTGCGCACGACTCGGGCGATCTCGAACTGGTCGCCTGGCGTGCACTTGGCGATGATCCGGATGGTCATCACCCCACCGGAGACGGATTCGACGCCCGCAACCGTGGGGCGCTCGATGAGCTTGGCCGCCCACTCTTCGTCGGCATACATCCTTGCGACGACGTCTTCGAGCAGCGGGATCACCTCTTCGGGGCTCTCGTCGTAGGAGACCGGCACGTCGATGTATGCCGCGGCCCAGCCCTGGCTCTTGTTGCCGATCCGGACGATTTCCCCGTTGCGGATGAACCAGACGACTCCTGCCGCATCGCGAACCCGGGTGATCCGCAGAGTGACCTCCTCGACGGTGCCGATGGCTTCGCCGGTGTCGATGACATCGCCGACCCCGTATTGGTCCTCGATGACCATGAAGATGCCCGACAGGAAGTCTTTGACCAGGGATTGCGCGCCGAACCCCAGAGCGACCCCGCCGACCCCGGCTGAGGCCAGGAGTGGGCCCAGCGGCAGCCCCAGCTCGGCCATGATGGTCAAGATCGCGATCAGTGCGACGACGAAGGCCGAGATGCTGCGCAGCAACGAGCCGAGGGTCAAGGCGCGTTGGCGGCGGCGCTCGACGTCGGGGCCGCCGCTGCCCATCAGCACCTTGCCGATGTGACGTTCTTCTTGGCGTTGATCGACCCTGCTCAGCATCGCCGACTCGATCCCAGAGATCGCTCGGCCTAGCACCCAACGCAAAAGTATGGCGGCCAGGATGATCAGCACGATCCGGAGCGGGGGGCCCAAAAGCCACGCAGCGAATTCTGGCCAGGTTTGGAACGGCATACCCGCTATTCTGTCCCACTGGGCACGGTCTGCCTGTCAGACTATGAAACTTGCGTGCCTCACTCATCAATCTTCAAAAGGACAGAACGTGTCTGCGTCATTGCCAGAAAATCTGAGCCGACTAGCACAAGCCTTTGGTGTGGCGACCGAATTCTGGGATTGGCAAGGCAACTATCGACCGGTATCTGCCGAGACCGTGCGATCGGTTCTTGGCGCTCTCGGTGTGCAGGCAGCCGATGAGGCTGAGGCCGGCCGGGCCTTGCAGACCGCTCAGGATGACCGCTGGCGCGCCTTGGCTCCACCCGTCGTTGTCGTGCAACAAGGATCGCAGCCCGTGGTGCACCTGCACGCGGCGCAGGCGCAGACGCTGGACGTGAGTGTCCACACCGAAATGGGTGATACGCGCGCGCTGCGCCTGGTCGATGAGGAACGGCCCACCCGATCAATTGATTCGGTGACGACGATTCGCTATACCGTGAACATCCCCGATGACCTACCGCTGGGTTGGCATCGTCTCGACGTCGCCTGCTCTGGCGAATCGTCCTCTGGCGGATCGTCGCCTCGCAGTGCCTCCAGCGTGGTCGTGGTCTATCCGCGCAGACTCGACCTGCCGCCGTCGTTGGCCGACGATGGGGACCAGCACTGGGGACTGATGACCCAGCTCTACGCGATGCGCTCGGAGCAGTCCTGGGGACTGGGTGACCTGGCCGATCTGGGTGATGCTGGTGCCTGGGCTGCGGGTCTGGGTGCTGACTTCGTGCTGGTCAACCCGTTACACGCCGCTCAGCCGCACGTGCCGATCGAGCCGTCGCCCTATCTGCCGACGACGCGCCGGTTTGTCTCTCCTTTGTATATCCGGGTCGAAGACGTGCCTGAGGTCGCCTACCTGTCTGCGGCTGAGCGCCAGTTGATCGAATGGCATGCCGACGACGCGCAAAAATACCTGAGGCTGGACTTCCTCGAGCGTGATCCGGCCTGGATCGCCAAGGAGGCCGCACTGAGGATGGTGTTCCGTCAGCCGCGCTCGCTGCGCCGTGAGCGTGCCTTCAACGCCTTCTGCGAGATGGATGGTCAATCGCTGAACGACTACGCCACCTGGTGTGCGCTGACCGGCGAATACGGCCCGTCCTGGTCGCAATGGCCCTCGCAATTCCAAGACCCGGCTGATCCGGCGGTGGAACAGTTCCGGACGCAACACCCCGTGGACATCGAGTTCTACTGCTGGCTGCAGTGGATCCTGCACGAGCAGTTGGGCCGGGTGCAGCGCGACCTGCTGGACACTGGTATGCAGATCGGTGTGGTGCACGACCTCGCCGTCGGTGTGCACCCGCATGGTGCCGACGCCTGGGCCTTGCGGCACTCCTTGGCTCGAGGGGTTACGGTGGGGGCTCCTCCAGACCAATACAACCAACGCGGCCAAGACTGGAGCCAACCCCCCTGGCAGCCAGCGGCGTTGGCCGAGGCTGGCTACGCTCCATACCGCGAGATGTTGAACAAGGTGTTGCGTGGAGCCGGTGGGCTGCGGATCGACCACGTGATCGGCCTGTTCCGGCTGTGGTGGATTCCAGAAGGTTTGGAGCCGCACGAGGGGACGTACGTGCGCTATGACCACGAGGCGATGATCGGCATTCTCATGCTGGAGGCGCATCGGGCAGGGGCCGTCATCATCGGTGAAGACCTTGGCACGGTCGAGCCCTGGGTGCGTGACTACCTCAGTGAGCGTGGCATCTTCGGCACGTCCATCCTGTGGTTCGAGCGCAACGACGACGGGCCGGTGCCACCGGAGCGTTATCGAGAGCTGTGCTTGGCCACGGTGACGACGCACGATCTGCCACCCACTGCTGGCTATCTCGACGGTGTTCATATGGAGTTGCGCCGCGACTTGGGTCTGCTCACGCGGTCGTGGGAAGAAGAGTTGGGTGAGGACCAATCGGCGCGTGAGGAGGTCCTGGCGGAGTTGCGGCACCGTGGGCTGCTGAGGGAGGGGGCCACCATCACTGAGCAAGTCGAGGCACTGCACCGCTTCTTGACATGGGCACCCGCAAAACTGGTGGGGGTCTCGGTCTCCGACCTCGCGCAAGACGTCCGGATCATCAACCAGCCTGGGACGCACGAGGAATATCCCAACTGGCAGGTGCCCTTGGCCGGGCCGGACGGTCGTCCGATGCTGCTCGAGGAACTGTTCACCCGGCGCAGCGCACGGAGGCTGGCGCGCACTGTCTCGCGGAGGAACTAGCTCACGCTAGGCCCTCAGGCGTCCTGCCGCACTTGCGAGTGGTGGCGGGTGGGTCCCGAAGCGAGGACGACGAATCGCTCCAGCACGACCAGCATTGCCGGATCGACTGTGCCGTTTGCGCCAGCGAAGAAGTCGGAATGCGTGCGCTGCCAGTGCTTCAAGCTGCGGTCGCCTTCACCCTCGGCCTCGGCGTGCTCGGCTGATACGGCATCGAAACGGGCGATCTGCACGGCCGTCGTCCGGATCAGGGCCCGAGGATGCTCGGCTCCGTCCATCACGATGGACAACATTCCGGGGGTAGGCAGGTCCTCGCCGTCTTCGTCGTACTCGTGTCGCGCGCTGGACGTGGCGGTCTTGGTCCCGGCCAGGACTAGCGCCAACAACTCGTCGGCCTCGCGCTCGTCGGTGCCGAAAGACCATGCCGGCGGGGGCAAAGCTTCATCGACGGTGCGACCCAGGTATGCGGCAGCGGGGTTCAGGTTTCCACGAATCTGGGTGTCTCGCCAGAAGGCGTCAATCTCGGTCTGGTCCATGCGGTGAAACTACCTCGTGGGGCGGGTTTGGGTCATCACCGCGTGCCAACAATCGGACGAGATTGAATCGGTGCATGTCCTGCGACATCACGATCCGAGGCGGCTCAGCCCCTTGTGTTCCTCGAACATGTGTACTAATATTGGGTGATGACGACGATCGCCGAAACGCCACCCATCACGGGTCGCGATGCGCTTGTGTGTGGCTCGTCGGGCAGTTCTGCGGGGGTTGATTCCGGTGGTGATCCGGATCGATATTCGTGGGTGGATGAGGCGATGGCGCGATGTGACGATGATGATGGTTTTGGTTTGGACGCGGCGGATTGGCGTGATGTTGAGGCCACGGTGGGGGTGGTCTCAGCGTTGTGGGATGTGGAGGCCGGGTTGGCCCGGTTGCCGTTGCCACCGGGGGTGGGTGATGCGTTGCGGGCGGTGATCCGGTGTGGTGTCGCGCATGCTGATAGTGCTGTCGCGGAACCCCACGAGGCGGGTGATGAGGCGTTGTTGGGTGCGGCGGCGGGGGTGCGGGTGGTGCAGGGCTTCGCTGAGGCGGTGTTGGTTCAGGCGGCGGGGAGCCTGGCGCATCGGGCTGGTGAGGAACTGCTCGCGCGGAAGAAGGTCATTGACCCGGGCGAGTTGTCGGTGACTGCTCGGCAGCGGTGGCGGGCGAAGACCAAGTCTGTCGTCGCCGAAGAACTGTGCGTGTTGACGGGGTTGGGGGTCTTTGGTGGTCATGCCCGGGTGGGTTTGGCGTTGGCCCCACCGGTCGTGGTGGGCAAGGCGCGGGCGGCGTTGTCGCGGGGGTTGGTGGACTGGCGTGGGGTTCAGGACTTTTGGCAGCGGTGTGGCCGGATGGATGTGCTGGATGCGGCGACGGTCGCCGAGAACGTGTTCGGCCCGTTGCTGGCTGCCGCCGATGAAGCTGCCGCCGATGAAGCCGCTCAAGAGGACGGCGGAGACGATGAGCGGGAGCCTGTGCGGGCGGAGTCGTGCTCGGAGTTCCGCCGCCGGTTATCTCGTGAGGTGACCCGGGTCGAGGGTGCTGATGGGGCGGCGGCTCGGGAACGGCGCCGGGCCGCAGCGCGGACTCGTGATGTCAGCGCCGATCTTGGGCAGGACGGGTTGTCCTCGTTCACGGTGACCGCTGGTACGGCGAGTGTGGTGGCGGCGTTTGAGCGGGTGGAGACCATCGCCCGCCGCGCCCGCAAAGCCGGTGACCCCCGCAACCTGGGGTGTCTACGCTCGGACACGGCGATGGCCCTCCTCGTGCACGGCACCCTGCCCCTCACATCCGACACCAACGCCGACGCCAACGTCACCGCCGACGCCACCGCCACCGCCGACGCTGACGCTGACGCCAACGCCGACGCCGATGGTGATGGTGATGGCAGCGGCACCTTTGGACCCAAGAGCGACAGCCCCAGCAGCGCCGATCACGCCGATCACGCCGATCACGCTGACAGCGCCGATCGAGGCGATCTTGGGGATCCGCGCGGCAACAGCGGCGCGGTTTTTTCGCGGCAACCTCTGATCCCGGTGAGCGATGAGGTCCGGCGGATCATCTACGGGCTGCCCTCAGCGCACGTGGACGTCATCGTCCCGCTGGGCGCTTTGACTGGGCATGTCGATCAGGCGGATCAGCAACTCGGGAATGGGGGTGCCGAGCCCAGATCCGGGGCCCGGTCCGAGGCTCGGTCCGGGGTGGATCCGGGTCCACCTTTGGGGGATGGGTTGATCGGGGAGATACCCGGTCACGGGTTCCTGTCTGGTGAGCATGCCCGCGAGCTCGCGACCCTGCCGGGGTCGACGTGGCACCGGTTGCTCACCGACCCCGTGACGGGGCACGCGATCGAACGCTCCAGTACGGCATACCGGCCCGATACAGCGATGGTGGAGCATGTCCGTGCGGTCGACCGGTTCTGCCGGGCGCCGGGCTGCTTGATCCCAGCGCACCGGTGCGAGTTGGATCACGAACACCCCTACGGCACCCCCGACGGGGTCACCGCGGTCGCGAATCTGAATGCGAAACACTCCCGGCATCACCAGTTGAAGACCGAACAGTTCTGGGCCAGTGTCATGGACGAGACCCGGCAGGTCACCTGGACCACACTCTTTAACCGGGTCTACACCACGAAGCCTCACGACCACCGCCAATACGGGGCGTCCGCTAGACATGGCGAAGAGATGGCAGACCTCGGCGCGGGGCTGCCGGATGCCCCGCTCGGGCATGCACCAGGCCCTGAGATGGCGGACCCAACAGCAGTGCAAGATCCCGACCTGCGAGACCAACTGGTTTACGCCGCGCTGTGCTCCCGAGGCGGCCAAGACCGGTGGCTCGAAGCTCTGGACGACACCCCAGAACACCCCGACTCCTGCCACTACGGGCTCCCGCTCGGCGTGTTCCACCGCCGCCACGGGCACCGCCGCAACGGCCCACCCCCAGACCAGCAGACACCCGAACAACTCCTCACACCCCAGCCTGAACCCGCGCCGAACGTGAGCACCCGCTCGGCTATCGACTACTGCCCAGCCCCCTTCTGAGGTCAGCCAGTGGGGCTCAACTGTGGACTGCTCGACCATGGAGAAGGTGGCACCAAGGGAGGCCGCGCCGAGACAGATGGTGCCAAGGGAAATCAGCCGCGTCTGGCGCTCGGGCGCAGGTCGGGGCTGATGGGGCAGGGTAGAAGCGCCCTAGTGCAGTACAGGTGAGCGAGGGGTCAGCGGGAGCGTGTCAGACGTCGGCAGCCTGCGCCGTGAGTGCTCTGGCAACACTGTCGCGGTTCTCGCTGACCGTGCGGCGCAACCCGTTTGGCACGTCGGGGTGCTCATCCAGCCACTTCTGTGTGGCGTCCAGCAGCCCTTGATCAGCGACAGCCATCGGGAAGAAGCCCGTGGCCAATGACCCGGCGATCGCGTGAGTGCGAGATGACCACACACCCTCGATGGCTTCGATGTATCGAGCAACGTAGGGCTGAAGCAGCGACGTGTCGTGTGCCCGTCCAAAGCCGAGCGCTGTCGCCGAAATCACCGCGTTGGGTAGCGAGGTGCCCTCCATCGCTGCCACCCAGGCAGCCTCCTTGGCTTGAGGCGTGGGACGTGCGGCAAGGGCGCGGGCAGCCTTCTCCCGACCGGTTGCCGTGTTGTCCGCGCTCCGCTCGGCTTCCACCTCGGCCTCATCGGCGTCACCCGCACTGGCCAGCGCGGTCAGCAGCGTCCAACGCATGTCTTGATCGACGGTCAGTCCGTCGATCGGTGTCGACCCGTCCAAGACGCCGCGGACGGCCGCGACATCGGCCTCCGAGGAGGCGAAGGAAGCCCAGGCGCCGACAAGTTGCAACTGTGCGTCGCTGCCAGGCGCCGCCCCCAGAGCCGCAGCGCGGAGTCCCTCGCTCACGGAGACCGTCAAGCCCGCGCGGTGAGCGGGCGCCGAATAGGTCAACGCCGCGCTGCTGAGTTGCATCAACAACATGCGCAGCAACGTCGAGTCGGTTTCGCCGTCAAGGGCGCGAAGTGCCAAGTGGACGTAGTCAGAGGCGGGCATTTGAGCATCACGGGTCATGTCCCACGCCGCACCCAGCACCATGGCTCGTGGCAGCGAGTCGGATAACGCACGCGGGTTGACCAGAGCGGTGGCCAGCGAAGGCGGGTCGAGACGGATTTTGGCGTAGGCCAGGTCGTCGTCGTTGACCAACAGCAGGTCTGGCCTTGGCTGCCCGATCAGGTCCGGCACGGCAGTCCGTTCCCCGTCGACGTCGAGCTCGATGCGATGAGTGCGCACCAGCGCTTCACCCTGAGTGTTGTAGAGGCCGACAGCGAGGCGATGCGGGCGCAGTGTCGGGAAGCCGTCCGGAGCAGTCTGCACAATCGCGGCCGAAGCGATCACCCCGTCGGTCACCTCGATCTCGGGTGTGAGGGTGTTGACCCCCGCGGTCTGGAGCCACAACTGCGACCACGAGCCTAGGTCCCGGCCCGACGTGGCCTCCAGCTCGACCAACAGGTCGGCAAGCGTCGTGTTGCCCCAGGCGTGCTTGGCAAAGTACGCACGCAGCCCGTCCCGGAACGGCTCGCGCCCGACGTAGGCCACGAGTTGCTTCAACACCGAGGCCCCCTTGGCGTAGGTGATGCCATCGAAGTTGACCTCCACCGAGGCCAGGTCGACCATGTCGGCAGCCACCGGGTGGGTCGAGGACAACTGGTCCTGACGGTAAGCCCAGGCCTTCTCGGACGTCGCGAAGGTGGTCCACGCCTGCGTCCATTCCGTCGCTTCCGCCTGGCACACGGTGGAGGCCCACTCGGCGAAGGATTCGTTGAGCCACAGGTCATCCCACCACTGCATGGTGACCAAGTCGCCGAACCACATATGCGCTAACTCGTGCAGAATCGTTAGGGCCCGGCGCTCGATCATCGTGTCGGTGACTTTGGAGCGGAAGATGTATTGCTCCACGATGGTGACGCAGCCGGCATTCTCCATTGCACCCATGTTGTATTCCGGGGTGAAGATCTGGTCGTACTTGGCAAAGGGGTACGCGCAGTCGAATTCCTGCTCGTAAAACGCAAATCCCGCTTTGGTGCAGTCAAGAATGTTGTCCGCATCCAAATACTGGGTCAGGCTCTTGCGGCAGAAGACCCCCAGCGGCACTGATCCCGCACGGGTCTCGACGGCGTCGCGCACGACGTCGTAAGGACCAGCCACCAAGGCGGTGATGTAGGAGGACATGCGGGGAGTGGGCTCGAAGGCCCACCTGGCTACATCGATCCCGTCGGCGTTGTGCGCCTGCGGTGCCGCCGCCAGCTCGGGCGTCGGCTGGTTGGAAATGACCTGCCAGTGTGCTGGCGCATCAACGGTAAAGGCGAACGTGGCTTTGAGGTCCGGCTGCTCGAACACCGCATACATCCGGCGGCTGTCCGGGACTTCGAACTGGGTATAGAGATAGACCTCACCATCTGCCGGGTCCACGAAGCGGTGCAACCCCTCGCCAGTATTCATGTACGACCCCTGAGCCACGACGGTCAGCGCGTTAGAGGACTGCAGCCCACGCAAAGCGATCCGCGAGTCGGCCAGCACGTCTTCCACGTCGAGCGCAACACCGTTCAACTCCACAGACTCCACGTCGTGGGCGATCAGATCGATGAACGTATCGACGCCTTCACGCGTGGCGTCAAAAGTGACGGTGGTCTTGGTCCCGAAGACCTCTGCCCCCCGGGTAAGGTCCAACTCGATGTCATAGGAACTGACCGAAATCAGCGAGGAACGCTCCTGAGCCTCGTCCCGCGTCAAGTTGGTGCCGGGCATCGCAGTCCTCCGAAAGGGTATGGGGGTAGATGAGATGTCTTGATGGTGTCATGGTGTGCCCACAGACCTATTCACCACACCGCCCCAGCGACCAAGGAGATCACCATGCGGGTTCACATCGGAGGCGACCATGCGGCATACGAGATGCACCAAGACCTGCGCGACTGGATGAGCGAGCAGGGCCACGAGGTCACCGACCACGGCCCCTTCGACTACGACGCACTCGATAATTACCCGACGTTCGTGTTGCGGGCCGCCGAGGCAGTCGCAGCAGACCCAGGGTCCTTGGGTGTGGTGCTTGGCGGCTCAGGCAACGGGGAACAGATAGCCGCCAACAAAGTTCAAGGCATCCGAGCGGCCTTGTGCTACAACACGGAGTTGGCGACCTTGGCCCGCCAACACAACAACGCCCACGTCATCTCCATCGGGGCCCGTATGCAGACAGCCGAGGAAGCCCGCGCCATGGTCGCGGCCTTCTTGGGCACCGAGTTCTCCGGGGAGCAACGCCATCAGCGTCGGATCGACATGATGAGCGTCTACGAAGCCGACGGTACCCTGCCTGACCTGGCGTAACTGGTGATTGCCGACCAAGAGTGGGACGACCTCGACCTACTCCGGGCCTTTGAGCCCGTGGTGCGATTCACCAGCGGGGAGTTCTTCTATCCCGTCTCCGCGCATCGCTACGTGCAGCGGTCGGCGCTATGGAGTGACGGCCGCGATGGGGAACCCCATCGATCTTTCGATGTCGCCGAGCTCGACATGGAGTCGCTCACCGAGCATTGCCGGGCCTCCCAGGGCTTGGGGCATGCCTTGTCCGCCGTGGACACCGGCACCGAAGACACGACGCCACCCCGGATACCCCTGAAGGATCGGCCACTGCCGTTGCGGGGGGCGAGCCGTCTCGCCTCGGTTGGAGTCACCGCTCGGGCGATCGACACGCTCAATCGTTTGTCGCTGCTTTTCAGGGGTAGCGTCCCCGGCGGCAGCGCCGCCCGGTCCTTCCTGATCCAGCGCGATCACCTCGAGCCTGAGCGGCCCACTTACTACGGTCGCGTGGTCAGGGACGGGCCGTGGATCATCTGCCAATACTGGTTCTTCTACTGCTTCAACAACTGGCGATCCGGGTTCGGCGGGGTCAACGAGCACGAGGGTGACTGGGAGCAGGTCACCGTCTATCTCGACGGACAAGGCGCGGTGGGGACCCAAGGGTGGCCGACGCCTCGGTGGGTCGTCTTCTCCGCCCACGACGAGACGGGTGATGATCTTCGGCGCCGGTGGGATGACCCCGATCTCACGCTCATTCAGGGCAATCACCCGGTGGTCTTCGCCGGGGCCGGATCGCACTCCGGGGCCTATCTTGCGGGCGACTATCTGATCACGGTGCAACCACCGACCTTGCCATCCTTCGTCCGGGCCGCTCGGTGGGCGGCGCGCATCTTCACTCCTTGGTCCGCCACCGCGCAAAGTGGCGGGGTGGCGCTCCCATACGTCGACTATGCGCGCGGCGATGGCCGCGGGATCGGGCCGGGGGAGTCGGAGGGATGGAACCCGGTGGTGCTGGACGACACCCAGGAGTGGGTGCACTGCTATCGGGGCCTGTGGGGCCACGACACGCGTGATCGCCTCGGCGGCGAGCGCGGCCCGGCTGGCCCCCGTTATGAACGTGACGGCACAGTGCGGGAGTCATGGGCCGATCCGGTGGGTTGGTCGGGGCTGGCGAAGGTCGCACCCAACCACACCAGGGAGCGTGAGCTGGTCCAGGCCAAAGCCGAGCAGATCCGATGCCGACTGGGTGAGGTCCAGGGCGAAGTCGAGCAGATCCGGATGTCGCTGCGCACGGATGCGGCCGGGCTGGCCCCCGCATCTCCAGAGGTCAGAGCCCTACGCGCCGAAGAAGAGCGATCGCTGCAACTACGCATGGAGCAGACCAAACTGACCGATGAGCTGGCCCGGATGGGGCACCCTCGAGCCGCTGATCATGTCGAGACAGGCCCGCACGACCATCTCGGGCACCGGCTGACGCCTATGGAGCCGGCACTCGGCATACGCGGGCGGATGTTGTCGTGGTGGGCGGTGTTGTCGACCCCGCTCATGCTGTGCGCGGTCGCGGCGGTCGTCTCGCCGGTCTTCGGAGTGAGCTCCACGCTCTTCGCCGTCTATTCGGTGCTCATCCTGATGTCGATCGAGGGAATCTTGCGCGGCCAGTTCTTCGCAGTGGCCCTGCGATTTGGCGTGGCCGCACTGGCTATCGCTGGCCTGTACTTTGCGTGGCTGGAGTGGCAAGCCGTCATCGCCGTCCCGCTGCTGGCGGCCGCACTCCTGGTGCTGGTGGTCAATCTGCGCGAGGCGATCCGCCGCTGAGTCCCACTCGCACCGGACACGACGAAGCCCCTGGCCCGTGAGAACCGGGGGCTTCGCGAGTGCGGTCAAGCGTCAGTTCGCGTTCTGACCCGTCGCGTTCTTGAAGTCGTCGTCCTTGCCGTCGAGGCTGTCGAGGCCGTCACGGACCTTGTCGCCGCCGCCGTCGATCTGGTCGGTGTACTTGCCACCGGTCTTGTCATCGGCGAAGTCGGCGGTCTTGTCGATGCCGCCGTCGATCCGGTCGGCGTGCTCGTCGACCGCGTCCGCGACCTTGTCCTTGTGACCGGAAATGGCGTCCTTGGCCTTATCCATGAATCCCATGTGTTCCTCCTGTTGTCGTTGGACGACCGACAGTGTAAGCAAACGACCTGTCGGTGATCGGTGAGAGCGGGTGACGAGAATCGAACTCGCGTAGCCAGTTTGGAAGACTGGGGCTCTACCATTGAGCTACACCCGCACGCGAGACGTACGAGACCGCCGCGCCGAGGAGATAGTCTAACGGCCGCCGCTGCGATGCAAACCCACGACGCATCGGCAAGGACGAGTCGGCATACGGCTCAGATGAGAGCACGAATACGACAGAGCACCACGGGGTATGGCGCAGCTTGGTAGCGCGTCCGCTTTGGGAGCGGAAGGCCGCCGGTTCGAATCCGGCTACCCCGACCGACTAGCATGCCTTGACTGCCCCGTGGGCGAGCGAGCCCCATCAGCGCGCCGACCAACACACCAACCCGATCTGATTCTGGAGTGCCCGTAGTGAAGAGTGCCGTCGAAACCCTGACCGAGACCCGGGTCAAACTGACCGTTGAGGTCCCCGCCGCCGAGCTGAAGCCACGCTTGGACGCGGCCTACGCCACGATCGGCGCGCAGGTGAACGTGCCCGGCTTCCGCAAGGGCAAGGTTCCCTCGCGGATCATCGACCAGCGTTTTGGCCGCGGGGCAGTGGTCCAGGAAGCGGTCAACGATGCGCTGCCGGAGTTCTACACCCAGGCCATGAAGGAGAACGACCTGCAGCCGTTGGGTCAGCCTGAGGTGAACCTGACCGAGCTGCCGATGGCCGAGGGCCAGGACTTCATCTTCGAGGCCGAGGTCGACATCGTCCCGAACTTCGAGTTGCCCGACTTCAGCGACATCTCGGTCGAGGTCGACCCGGTGTCGGTCGATGACGCCGACGTCGCCGCGCGACTGGAGAACCTCCGGGCTCGCTTCGGCACCCTGGTCGGCGTCGAGCGCGCCGCTCAGAACGGTGACTTCACCTCGATCGACCTCTCGGCCACCATCGACGGCGAAGAGATCGACTCAGTCACCGGGATCTCCTACGAGATCGGCTCGGCCACCATGCTCGACGGGCTGGACGAAGCCCTCATCGGTGCCTCCGCTGGCGACACGGTTGAGTTCGTCAGTCCTTTGGCCGGGGGTGATCACGCTGGTCGCGACGCCGATGTCGTCGTGAAACTCGTCTCGCTCAAGGAGCGCGAACTGCCCGAGGTCGACGATGATTTCGCGCAGTTGGCTTCTGAGTTCGACACCGTCGAAGAGTTGAATGCCGACCTGGTGAAGCAGTCCGAGCAGGGCGTGAAGTTCGAGCAGGGCGTGCAGGCTCGTGACCGCGTGCTGGAGAAGATGCTGGAGATGACGGAGATCCCACTGCCGGACGCCCTGGTCAAGCAGGAAGTCGACGCTCACCTGGAGAAGGAGAGCCGCAGCGAGGACGACGAGCACCGCGCTGAGGTCGATGAGTCGACCCGCAAGGCGATGAAGACCCAGTTCCTCCTCGACGCGCTGGTCGAACGCGACGAGGTCAACGTGGAGCAGGGCGAGCTCATCGAATACATCATGATGACGGCGCAGCAATACGGCATGAACCCGAACGAGTTTGCTCAGAAGATCGACCAGGACAACCAGGTCCCGGCCATGGTCACCGAGGTCGGCCGGCGCAAGGCCCTGGCCGGGGTGCTGGAGTCCGTGACGGTCATCGACACCGATGGCAACACCGTTGACCTGAGCGAACTCGAGGCAGACCACCCCGAAGGCGACGAAGCCGAGGATGAGGTCGACGCGGTCGTAGAGGACATTGAAGCGGCTGACGACACCGAGGTCGACGAAGTCGCCGAGGACACCAAAGACGCCTAAGTCCCGATCTGCCGTCCTCGCGTGCCCCATTTCGGGTCTGGTGCTGCACTGCAGTGCAGCACCAGCCGAGAAACGCAGCACCACACGAGAAACGCAGCACCAGGGCTTGGCGGACTAGGAAAGACTCGTCGGTATGCCGTCCGCTCACCCGAGCGGACGGCATACCCATGTGTGCGGCGGAGGAACGCGGCTCAACGAGCGTCTTGTGCGCTCACGGCGAACACGGCATACCTGCGGGAGTGAGTGCGGCACCTCGGGCGTTAGTGTCACCAGCGAGGAGCGGTCGACCTGCCGTACAGCAGTGACAGCGCGGCTTGTGACAGCACAGACCTGTGACACCACTGACGTGAAAGCAAGGAGCAACGATGACCAACTCTGAGATCGTCGCGGCCGGGTCCAGCCCGATCGCCGGTTTGGACGACCAGATCTATAACCGGCTGCTGAAGGAACGCATCATCTTCCTCGGCTCGGACGTGCGCGACGACAACGCCAACGCCATCTGCGCGCAGCTGCTCCTGCTCGCCGCAGAGGACCCCGAAGCCGACATCTGGCTCTACATCAACTCACCCGGTGGCTCCGTCACCGCGGGTATGGCGATCTTCGACACCATGCAGTGGGTTCCCAACGATGTGGCCACGGTGGCCATGGGTCTGGCTGCCTCGATGGGCCAGTTCCTCCTCTCGGCCGGTCAGCAGGGCAAGCGCTACGCCACGCCGCACGCTCGTGTGATGATGCACCAGCCTTCCGGCGGCATCGGCGGCACGGCGAGCGACATCAAGATCCAGGCCGAGCAGATGCTGCACATCAAGCGGGAAATGGCGCACCTGATCGCTGAGCACACCGGTCAGACCCCGGAGCAGATCGAGGAAGACTCCGATCGTGACCGCTGGTTCACCGCCGCGGAAGCCAAGGAGTACGGCTTCGTGGACCACGTGTACGAGCACGCCGCGGCCGCCGGTGCGGACACGCCCGCAGCAGGCGCGACCACGTCCGAGTCCGACGACTCCACTTCCTGATCTGCCGACGAGACGAGAGACAGAGACCATGAATCACCCCACGTTCCCGTATGCCGGGCGCCCCGCCGCCGGACCGATGGCCCCTTCGAGCCGATACATCCTGCCTCAGTACGAAGAGCGCACTGCCTACGGTATGAAGCGTCAGGACCCCTACACCAAGTTGTTCGAGGACCGGATCATCTTCCTCGGCGTGCAGGTGGACGACGCGTCGGCCGACGACATCATCGCCCAGTTGATCGTCCTGGAAAGCCAAGACCCCGACCGCGACATCTTGATGTACATCAACTCACCCGGTGGCTCGTTCACCGCGCTGACGGCGATCTACGACACGATGATGTATATCCGCCCCGACGTGCAGACCTTCGTCGTCGGCCAGGCTGCATCTGCCGCCGCAGTCATCCTCGCGGCCGGTGCTCCAGGCAAGCGTTTTGCCCTGCCGAACGCCCGCGTGCTGATCCACCAGCCGGCCCTCGCCGGCGGCGACTACGGGCAGGCCAGTGACATTGAGATCCAGGCCAACGAGGTCTTGCGGATGCGGACCTGGTTGGAAGAGACCTGGGCCAAGCACTCCAACCGTCCGGTCGAGCAGGTCCGCAAGGACATCGAGCGCGACAAGATCCTCATCGCCGCCGAGGCCAAGGAATACGGCCTGGTAGATGAGGTCTTGGACAGCCGGAAGGCATCACTGCAGGACTGATAATCCTCAGAACCACTCGGGTGACCCCTCGTCGCCGCTCCTACTCGGAGCGCGCCGGGGGTCATCTTGTGGGGGGTGGCCGTCCACGTAGGGCAGCAGCGTTGAGCCATCATCCAGGGTGTCGGTCCGGATCACGCCGAGCGCCCCGTCCTGCTGCATGATGACGGCTTTGAGGTGATCGAGGGACCCGTGCCCTGCCTGCCGGGCAGCGGTGTGAACGTCTTCCTCGGTCAACCGATGACGGCGCAATGCCTCCGTGATCATGACCCCGTCGAACCACAGCAGGACCGGCGGGTTGTCGACCGTCCGGCGCGCCCAGACATATCGAGCTCGACCGACCGCGACGACCCACTGAAGCCCAATGAGTAAGGCGACGACGAAGAGGGTCTGCGCCAGCGGCACTTCAGAGGCGGTGATGGTGCGCCCGAAGGCCGACCCGATCGTCACCGCAAGCACGAAATCAAGTGGAGTCATCCGCGCCATCGTGCGTGCTCCGGTGATCCTTAACAGGAACACCAACACTGCATACCCCGCCACGACGATGATGGCGCTGTGGATGATGGGCGTCCAATCAGTCCACAGGAATTCCATCCGGTGACAGTAGTCACGCGGAGCACAATGGGGTAGGGCTTCGCGTCCTGGCGGGTACGGTCTGACCATGATCCACCCGGTGCCGCATGACCTAGGTGCCACGATGGTCCCCACCGCAGACGGATCGCACCAGTCGCTGGAGCACTTCCTCGAAGAGAGCTTTACGACTTCGCTGATCGTGCTGCATCGCGGCGAAACGGTATACGAATGGTCCCGTGATCCCGCGGCGATGGACCAGCCGCAGCCGATCTACTCCATCACCAAGTCTGTCGTCGGCGTCGTCGCTGGTGCCCTGATCGAGGCAGAAGCCCTCGATCCCGACCGGCGGGTGATCACCTATGTGCCGGAGTTGCGTCATGGCGGGTACCGAGCGGTCACGGTGCGTGATCTGCTCGACATGCGCACCGGCGATGACTACCGCGAGACCTATGGGCCGGCCGGTGAGCTCGCACAGTTGATCTCAACGCAGATTCTGGCTGTTGATGCGCCGTTCGCCTCCGTGCACGACATGCTGTCGCGCATTGACCGGGTGGGCCGCCACGACGGACCGTTCGCCTATCGATCGTTGGACACCGAGGCTTTGGGCTGGGTGCTCGAGCGGGCCACCACGACCCGGATGGACATGCTGGCCACCGAGATCGTCTTGGGACCGCTCGGATGCGAGGGGGCCGTCTTCGAGGTCGACGCCTTGGGTGACGTGCTGCACTCCGGAGGCCTAAGGATGCGACCGGTCGACGTCGCCCGATTCGGCGCGATGATCTTGAACTCGGGGGCGGTGGGGGACCGACACATCGTCTCGCCCTTCTTCGTCAAGGATCTGCGAGCGGGCCACCCGTGCGATGACACTCCGCGCGTCGGCGAGGGCTCGTATCGCAACCAGTTCTGGGTGCCGATCCGCGGCGGGCGAGAATTGTTGGCCCTCGGCATACACGGGCAAATGCTGTGGATGGACGCGGAAACCGACACCGTGTTCTGCAAACTCTCGAGCTGGCCCACCCCTAGTGATCCCGACCTGATGACCACCACGTATGCCGTCGCACGAGCCTGCGCAGCGGCCCTGACCGAAAGACCCCACCGTGATATCACCATCCCTCGCTAGCCGATTCCGCCGTCAATGGTTGAGGCTGCGGATCAGCTACGCAAGGATGACCACACGCCCCGACCCCGCCGGCACAGTCACCACGCTTGAGGAGCCCTTCATGTCCGCCACTGCACCCGCTGCGCCCGCTAGCTCCGAGACTCGACGTTTGCGCAACATGTCTGAAATCCGCACGTTCTTCCGGATGAACGAGACGCCGGTGTTCTTCCTGGGGGCCACGGCGTTCAACCTGCTGGGGATGGACCGTTGGGTTCGCAACTTCTCGATGATCGCTTACTACGACTCCTGGGATGGCTATCACCCGCGGGTGTTTGTCCCGCCGGAGATCGAGCACGAGGAGTTCACCAGTGGTGAGGACATCAACAACTACCTGCTGCAGCATCCCGATGTGAAAGCCCACATCGACGGCAAGGCCAAGCGCACCGGCAAGCGGGCCAAGATCACCATGGTCTTCTTCAACGAGGAGACCCAACAGATCTGCGAAGAATCAGGGTGGGACATCATCCACCCCACGTACGAACTGCAGCGACACCTGGACTCCAAGATGGTCACCACACGGCTGGGCAATGAGGCGGGGGCACCGAGTGTCCCCAACATCATGACGACCGTCGAGTCGTGGGACGACCTGTTGGCCCAGGCCGAAGAGGGCGGCCTGGGGACCGATTGGGTGCTCCAGTTGGCCTACGGTGACTCGGGCAAGACCACATACTTCGTGTCCAATCAGGACGAATGGAACAAGGTGGCCTCCGACGTGGTCGGCGAAGAGGTCAAGGTCATGAAGCGGATCAACAACCGCGCGATCGCGGTCGAGGCCGTCAACACCAAGACCGGCACCGTGGTCGGGCCGTTCATGACGGACCTCACTGGCTATGGCGAGTTGACGCCCTATCGCGGCGGGTGGTGCGGCAACGACGTCTACCCACAGGCGCTGAATGCCGACCAGCGCGAGCGGGCCATCGACCACGTCAGCAGGTTGGGCGACCGGCTGCGCCAAGAAGGCTATGAGGGTGCGTTCGAGGTCGACGTGCTCGTGGACCTCGATGACGACGAGGTCTACCTCGGCGAACTCAACCCGCGCCTATCCGGGATCAGCTCGATGACCAACGTCTCGGCTGGTGCGTATGCCGACATCCCGCTGTATCTCTTCCACCTGCTGGACCACTTGGGTGCGGACTACGAGTTCGACACCAGCGAAGTCAACGCTCGGTGGCAGGAGCTGGCTGCGGTCGACACATGGAGCCAGTTGGTGTTGAAGACCTCCACCGAAGAGGTCGGCTTGGTCACCGCGGCCCCACGCACCGGCATCTACCGCATGGCCGAGGACGGGTCACTGGAATATCAGCGCAACACCCTCGACTGGCACTACCTCGTCGATGACAACGAAGCGTTCTTCCTGCGCGTCTCCGGGCCGGGGTCATACCTCTATAAGGGCGCTGACCTCGGCATCTTGGTGTCCAAGAGTCGTATGCAGACCGAGGACGGCCAGATCACGGACAAGTGTCGGCACTACATCGACGGCATCCACGCGCTCTACGAAGCACAGCCGATCGCCGAAGCGGCCCAGCCCGCACAGCAGCCGTTCTTCGCGCTGCTGAAATAGCTCTAGCTAAGGGAGCGCCCGATCGCCCTGAATGCCTCGATCGTCGGCAGCAACTTCTCCGCGTCTTGAGGCAGCGGCCAGGTCGACAGTTTGATCCCGACGAGGTGAGTGCTCGGCTCGATGAAGATCATCTGGCCGTGGATGCCCAGACACATCATGATCGGGCCGTTGTCGCCTGGGATGCACCAGAACTGGTTGCGATACCAACCACCGGGCAGAAAGGGCTCGTTCGAGGATGAGGCGAAGGCTTCACGCACGTCCCCAGGTGGGTTCAGCGTGTCCTCGATCCACCACGACGGCACGACACTGCGGTCTCCGACGTAGCCCTGGGCGGACAGCATCCGGCCGAACCGGGCGAGGTCGCGCAGGGTGGCCGAGACGCCGCCGTCGTGGATGGCCGAGCCGAGCGGGTCGACCGAGACCTCGGCATCGTGCTCCGCCCCGATCGGCGTCCACACGCGCTCGCTGATGAGATCAGCCATGCGCTGACCCGTCGCGCGCTCGCAGACCCACCCCAGCATGTCGGTCTCCACCGAGCGGTATTCGAACCCGCCGCCGTGGGGGCGATCTGAGGTGCAGGTCAAGATAAATGGATACATCCCCACGGGGTCATCCTCGCCGCGCGGTGCCCACCCCATGGACCGCTCCATCACCCGCACCTCGGAGTCGGGATCGAGGTAGGTCTCCGAGAACGTGATGCCCGAGCGCATGTCCAGCAGATCGCGAACGCTCGCCCCGGCATACCCTTTCTCCGACACCTCGGGCACGTAGGTCTCCAGCGTCGAGTCGGGGTCGATGACTCCGTCGCGGACCAGCGTGGCAACGACCGCAGACACGATCGACTTGGACATGGACATGACCAGGTGGGTTGTGTCGTGGGACATGGCGCGCGGGTAACGCTCGCCGATGATCTGGCCGTGGTGCATGACCAGGAACCCATCGGTGTGCGTAGCCGCGATCACGTCATCGACCGTCTTGCCGCCCTCCGCGTCGACGACGACGTCTCCGATCCACGCTGCGTGGGCCGTATAGTCGAGCGGGACCGGATAGTCAGCCGCCGCGATGACGTGGCTGGGCATGATCTCGCGCATATGCACGAAGGACCGCTCCAGCATCGGCCAGTCCTGCCAGTTGGCCAGTGTTACGAGTTCTTGGCTCTGTGGCAGGAGCGACTCCGCTTCGGCGACCGCCTCCCAACCGGGCGGTTCGTTGCTGCTCAGCTCGGTCGATTGCTCCGGGGCGGCTGCCTGCACGTTGTCACCAGTCACCGGGCGAGTGTATGGCCTCAGAAGATTTCCACTGCGACCACACGATCAGCGCTACTGTGCAGAGATGGCTACAACACAGAGCACAGAGTCCGAAGCAGACTTCACAAGGGTGCTGGGGCAATGGGATGTGCTGGCCATTGCCTTTGGAGCCATGATCGGATTCGGCTGGATCGTGCTCACGGGTGGTTTCCTGGAGGGGGCCGGTCCGGGCGGTGCTGCGCTGGCCTTCGTGCTCGGTGGCATCGTGATGGGCTTCATTGCCTTGACGTATGCCGAGTTGGTGGCGGCGATGCCGCAGGTGGGCGGCGAGCATCAGTACGTGTTGCGCGCGATCGGCTCCAAGGCCGCCTTCGTGTGCTCGTGGTTCTTGGTCTTGGGTTACGTGTCGGTGGTGGCCTTCGAGGCGGTCGCGCTGCCCCAGACCATGTTGTTCTTGTTCCCCGACATGCTCGCGGTCAAATTGTGGACGATCGCCGGCTATGAGGTCTACCTGTCCTGGGTGGCTGTCGGTGTGGTGGCAGCCGCAGTCATGACGTACCTGAACTATCGGGGTGTCCGCGCGGCCGCTGTATTCCAAACGATTGCTGTCGTCTTCTTAATGTGTGTCGGGGCCGCGCTCATCTTCGGCTCCTTCAGCGGTGGCAGCCTTTCCCAGATGGAGCCGTGGTTCACTGGCGGCACCGCTGGCATCATCGGTGTCTTGGTCGCCACGCCGTTCCTGTTCGTCGGCTTCGACGTCATCCCTCAGTCGGCCGAGGAGATCAACCTCCCGTACCGCAAGATCGGGATCATGATCCTGGTCTCGCTGTTCGCCGCGGTGGCGTGGTACGTGATGATCATGTTGACCGTGGGGTCTTCGTTGCCGGCTGCCGACCTTGCTCAATCAAATCTCGCCGTGGCGGATGGAATGGCCGCCCTATGGGGCAGCGAGACGATGGGCAAGATCTTGGTGCTGGGTGGTATCGCCGGCATCCTGACCTCCTGGAACGGCTTCCTGATCGGGGCCAGTCGCTTGGTCTACGCGATGGCTGAGTCGGGCATGTTGCCGGCGTGGTTCGGAAAGTTGCACCCCACATACAAGACCCCCAAGAATGCCCTTCTCTTTATCGGTGGTTTGTCGATCCTTGCTCCGATTTTCGGCCGACAGATGCTGGTCTGGTTGGTCGATGCCGGAAGCATCAGCTTGATCATCGCCTTCATCTTCGTGGCGTTCAGCTTCGTCGTCCTGCGCCGCAACGAGCCGGACATGGAGCGGCCGTTCCGCACCCCGGGAGGCGTCACCACGGGTGTTATCGCCGTCGTCTTGGCCGCCGCGCTCGGATTCCAGTTCTTCCCCGGTCAGTATGCGGCGCTGGTGTGGCCGTATGAGTGGGCCATCTTCGGCGGTTGGGCACTGGCGGGCGGCTACCTGATCACGCGCATCCCGCATGTCGGGCCGGGCAAGGACTCACACGACGAGATGATCCGTGTGGCCCGTAAACGCGGTATGCCGCAAGACCAGGGCCAGCCCAAATAGCCGAGTTCCTCGAGCCGCCGCACCGCCCGAGTAGCCCGCCCTTTGGTGCTGCATCTCCGGGCTGGTGCTGCACTGCAGCGCAGCACCAGACCCGAAACGCAGCACGCGGTATCAGGGACTTCTCAGCGGAAGGCGGCTTGGCCGGTCAACGCCTGGCCGACCACCAAGGTATGCATCTCCGGAGTGCCCTCATACGTCAGCACCGACTCCAAGTTGTTCATGTGGCGGATCACCGGATACTCCAACGAGATGCCGTTGGCTCCGAGGATGGTGCGTGCACTGCGGCAAATCTCCAACGCTTTGGTGACGTTGTTGAGCTTGCCGAGGCTGATCTGCTCGGGCCGCAGCGTGCCGGCATCTTTGCGGCGTCCGAGGTGCAACGCCAGCAGCGTCCCGTTGGTCAGCTCGATGGACATCTGGGCGAACTTGCTTTGAGTGAGCTGGAATCCGCTGATCGGGCGGTCGAACTGAACACGCTGCCCGGCATACTCCAACGCACTCTGGAACGAACTGCGGGCCGCCCCCATCGATCCCCAGATGATGCCGTAGCGCGCTTCGTTCAAGCATGACAACGGGCCCTTCAGGCCGCGGACTTCGGGGAAGACGGCGTCGCCGGGCAGGCGCACTCCTTCGAGCACCAACTCGCTGGTCACAGAGGCGCGCAGTGACATCTTGTGCTTGATCACGGGCGCTGAGAAGCCAGGGCTGTCCGTGGGCACCACGAAGCCGCGAATGCCGTCCTCGGTCTGTGCCCAGACGATGGCCACATCGGCGATCGAGCCGTTCGTGATCCACATCTTCGCGCCGTCCAGCACCCAGTCGTCGCCGTCACGCCGAGCGCGCGTCCGCATATCAGCGGGGTTCGACCCGTGATCGGGCTCCGTCAAACCGAAGCAGCCGATCGCCTCG
This sequence comes from uncultured Actinomycetota bacterium, assembly GCA_963803695.1. Taxonomy (GTDB): domain Bacteria; phylum Actinomycetota; class Actinomycetes; order Actinomycetales; family Dermatophilaceae; genus Ornithinicoccus. Next base: position 106,325 of record CAWDNY010000005.1, on the reverse strand, counting down.
CCGGTCGCCATCGACGGCAACCACTGCTGCTTCTGGTCCTCGCTGCCGTGCCGCCACACGGCAAACATCGCCAGCGAGCCCTGCACGCTGACCAGCGAGCGGATACCGGAGTCGCTGGCCTCCAGCTCCAGACAGGCCAATCCGTAGTCGACCGCGCTCATTCCTGCGCAGCCGTATCCCTCCAGGTGCATACCCAGCAACCCCAGCGACCCCATTTCCCTGGCCAGTTCACGAATCTGCGGCATCTCGCCGGACTCGAACCAGTCGGCGACGAACGGGTCGACGTGCTCAGAGCAGAGCCGGCGCACGGCGCTGCGGATCGTCTTTTCCTCCTCGGTCAGCACATCATCGATGCCCGCCAGGTCCATCGGGTCGCGACGAGCAGACGTGGTGCTTTTGGCCGCGGCGGTGTCGGTGCTCATGTGGGCCTCTCTGAGGTCGGTATGCGGTCGGCTTGGGACGGTAGGTCAGGCGACTGCGGGTGCGCCAACCAGGTGCGGACCTCTTCATCATCCTCGCCCAGTCGGGGTGGTCGGGTCGGTGGCACGGTCAATCCGGTGTCATAGGTCACCGGGTGCCGCACCTGAGGGCAGGGCTGCTGGTCCGTGCCGACGTTAGTCCAGGGCTGCAGGCCCAGCCGCTGCGCCAAGTCAAAGCCTTCGGCAAGGTCGCCGACTTTGCCTGCCGGCACCTGCGCCTCGGTGAGTCGCTGTTGCCACGAGTGAGCGTCGTCGGCAGTTAACAGATCTTCCAGCTCCCGCACGAGAAGGTCCCGATGGGTCACCCGGGCACCGTTGGTGGCGAATCTGACGTCGGTCGCCAGGCCGGGGCGGCCCAGGACGCCGGCTAAGCGCACGAACTGACCGTCGTTGCCGCAGGCAACGGCAAGGAGGCCGTCGCGGCAGCGCAAGGTCTCATACGGCGTGATGGAGGGGTGGCTGTTGCCCATCCGCCCTGGCGCGGAGCCGGTCTGGAGGGTGCTCTGGGCCTGGTTGACCATCGCCGCCAGCAGGCTCGACAAGAGATTGACTTCGACGTGACATCCCTGCCCTGACCGTGCGCGAGCGGTCAGCGCCGCGAGCACGCCGATCGTGGCGTCTTTACCTGTCAGCACGTCGACTACGGCAACGCCAGCCTTGGTCGGCGGGCCATCGGCCGCACCAGTGACGCTCATCAGCCCCCCGACGGCCTGGACCAGGAAGTCGTATCCCATCAGGTCGGCCCCCGCGGCGCTGCCGAATCCGGTGATCGAGACGTAGACCGCGCCTGGATTGAGTGCGTGCACCTGCTCATATCCCAAGCCGAACCGGTCCAGCGCTCCGGGGCGGAAGTTCTCGACGACCACGTCGGCACGGGTGGCCAACTCCACGGCCATCGCGCAGTCGTGCGCCTCAGTGAGGTCCAGGGTCAGACTCCGCTTGCCACGGTTGATGCTCTCGAAGTACGTGGAGGATTGTGGGGCAAACGCCGTGCTATCAGACCACGGCGGACCCCATCCCCGGGTGTCGTCACCGACCCCTGGTCGCTCCACTTTGATCACCGTGGCCCCGAGGTCAGCCAGGTTCATGGTGCACAACGGCCCGGCCAGGACCCGACTGAAGTCGGCCACCAGGATGCCGTCGAGAGCGGCCGACATACGACTCCTTCACTAGTGCTGCGTCCGGCTCTCAGGATAGGCATGCAGATGGCATACTTCTGCCGTCAAGCGTGCATTCGCAAAGTACGGTGTATTCGACGGGCGCGCGAGCCTCAGTGAGTATTGGTGGTTCGCGCTCTTCCAGGGAATCATCTTTCTCGTGTTGTATGTCGTGTTTGTCGTGGTGGCCTTCGGCACCGCCGACGCCAATGGCAATCCGTCGGTCCTCGCGCTGCTGATCGGGGGGCTGATCAGCCTGTATTCGTTGGCGACATTGCTGCCGACCATCGCGGTCGCCGTGCGTCGTCTGCATGACGCTGGGCAAAGCGGCTGGATGTATCTGGTGGGCTTCATCCCTGTGGTGGGCGCGTTCATCCTGATCTACTTCCTGATCAAGCCGACCTCGCCTGAGGGTGACCAATACAACGTTCACTAAGCCCCACATGGTGTAAAGAGTTGGTGTCGCGGTGGCTTTCGGGCTTTCTCTGGTCACGACGTGGCGTGCAGGCGAGCAAAGGCACCAGGGGAGTAGCCCGTGACCTTTCGGAAGTCGCGCGTGAAATGTGCTTGATCGGTGTATCCGAGGTCGTTGGCCAGGTCGGCTAGAGACGCGGTGCCGTGCTTGAGACGGTCGGTGGCCTCGTGGAGGCGGCGTCGTTGGATCAGCCACTTCGGGGTCAGCCCTAGATACCGGTTCAGCCCCCGCTGCAGTTGCCGCTCCGACCACCCGGAGCGATCACACAGTTGGGTCACCGTGCGCAGTGCGGGATCGGACTCCACCATGGCGACTAGATCGCTGATCTGCTGCGCTTCCCAGGTCAGGCCAGGCACAGTGTCCAGCGAATCCTCGAACGCCCTGATGGCTTGGTGATGATGATCGATTGAGCTTGGGGTGTCGTACATCGCGGTCCGGACCCCAGAGATAGCGGGCTCCATCGAGGGCACCATCGTCAGGTCGCAATACGTATCGGCCAAGTGGCTCAGATCGAGTTGGCCAAATGTCGACACCCCTGCCCCGGGCTGGAGCATGATGCCGACTGCCCACCCACGACCGGTCAACTCCACCGTGGAGCGGCCCGTCACGACTCCGTAGAACCGCGCATAGGTGTTCGAGACGACGACCAGGCACGAGGGATATTGCAAGACGTGCTCAGTCACGACCGTGTCGTCCGGGAAGTTCCACACGGGCACCCAGTAGTGCCGGACCCATTCGGTATGCCGAGGTGCCGGATCGTACCGATACACCGGCGGAGCCAGCGGAGCGAACTGGGTCAACCGGGCTCGGTCCACTGGATGCTCGGTCGGCGTCCGGCCAGGGGTCATACGTCGGATTATGACAATCCCGCTGCGGGAGTATCGACATACCGTCATCGCATGAACTCCCCGCAGACATCCACTCAGGAGCACACCATGACATCTTCCGTGACGATCAGCCCAGACCACAGCACTCCCAGCGCGCAGGACTATCGAGCCAAAGCGGCCGCCGTCGCGACCCTCACCGGGAGTGCGAGCGATGCCGAGTGGCGGGCCTCCTCTCCATGTGAGGGCTGGAGTGCTGCCGATGTGCTGGAGCACATGATCTCCACCCAACGCGACTTCCTGACCGGCCAGGACCTTGACCCAGGCGTCAGCGACGCCGAGGCAGGAAGGAGTGAGGTCTGGGGGCGGCATACCGCGCACGTTGCTGGACTTCTGGATGATGCGCAGATCGCCGACCACCAGTACGACGGATACTTCGGCCCCACCACCATCGGTGAGACCATCGCGCAGTTCTACGGCTGGGACATGTTGGTCCATCGTTGGGATATCGCCCAAGCCATGGGTCGGGACGCCGCGCTGAGCGAGACCGAGCTCGACGAGATCGGCAGCGGTCTAGCCATCACTTGTGTATCTGACTGCTCCACCACAGTCCTCATTCTCGCTAACGCTCCTTTGTCTAGTCGGCCGTTTCCCTGCCGTGCATTCGATCAGAATTGCGTTGCGCGGCTCGCCTTCAATTTCGGTCACGACTCGCCTGGCTCACCGTACCGTCGCACGCAACTGGGATGGTGATCGTTCCAGCCTTCCCAGCGTTGTGCTGGCAGTTAGATCAGCTGCCGACTGCGGATCATGGGTTGCGAGTCTCACGCATTGGCCTAGCCCGATCGTACCGCTGGCCCCGGCCACCGTGCACAAAGTTTCGCCGTACAACGGCACCTTCCTCGATCTGTCCACCGGTCCGTTCGCAAACCAAGCTCGCCGGTATAGCACGAGCCCCTTACTTGCCGTCATTATAAGCTTGGCGCATCCCCCGGCGCCCTCACGGCTGCCAAGCAATCGTCAAGAAACGACCAAGCCGTCCTTCATCCACAACGCGTCATACCCTCCCCCTCGCGTACTTCTAGATCTGCCGATGAAAAGAAAATCCGCCAGCCGTTCTCAGCGGCCACGCCTTACACTGCTATCAGCGTGCAACATGCTGACCTACACGGTCGCCTCCATCACCCTCCAGACCTGGGCGACATCGCACACAAACCACCCGGCCTACCGGCCACAGACCAACCAAGTCGAACTTTCAACGGACCCTGAACTATATGGGCCTACTCCGCCTAACCAGCAGACCGCCGTCGCTGCCTTCCTTCTTGCACACCTACAATACCACCCACACCGCCTGCATTACAGCCGTTTCTCTAGCGGGCTTTGACGAGGCGCTCTATGCCCCCGGAATCTGTAAACCCGCCCTCGATGTCGATCCGGATGCACCGAAACTCGTGAAGGTCATGGCGCTGCTCGGGCGCAACGCCAGCTAGGCCGCACGCCAGCGGAAGCGGACAAGGGCCAGGTTGCGCTGACAGCGAATCGTCGCCGCGAACACGCCCTGATCCAGGGGTAAAGACTGTTGTCGGCCCAACCCGCGGGGTAGCGTCTGGTGATGGCGCCGATGTACGGCGGCTTTGGTCCAGCGAGAGGATGCGGCGTGGCACGCATGGGTGAGAGCAGCGAACTGCTGAAGTGCTCTTTTTGTGGCAAGAGCCAGAAGCAGGTCAAGAAGCTCATTGCCGGGCCGGGGGTCTACATCTGCGACGAGTGCATCGACTTGTGCAACGAGATCATCGAGGAGGAGTTGGCTGAGACCACTGACCTCGGTCTGGGCCAACTGCCCAAACCTCGCGAGATCAACGACTTCCTCGAGCAGTATGTCGTGGGGCAGGACCCCGCCAAGCGGGCCTTGGCGGTCGCGGTCTACAACCACTACAAGCGGATTCAGGCAGGCGAAGGGCGCAAGGGTGAGGACGCCGTCGAGATCGCCAAGTCCAACATCCTGCTGATCGGCCCCACAGGGTGTGGCAAGACGTATTTGGCCCAGACCCTGGCGCGAATGCTCAACGTGCCCTTCGCTATCGCCGATGCCACAGCGCTGACCGAAGCCGGCTACGTCGGAGAGGACGTCGAGAACATCCTGCTCAAGCTGATCCAAGCGGCGGACTTTGACGTCAAGCGCGCCGAGAGCGGCATCATCTACATCGACGAGATCGACAAGATCGCCCGCAAGAGCGAGAACCCCTCAATCACGCGCGACGTCTCGGGGGAGGGCGTCCAGCAGGCCCTGCTGAAGATCCTGGAGGGCACCACCGCTTCGGTGCCGCCGCAAGGCGGTCGCAAGCATCCCCACCAAGAGTTCATCCAGATTGACACCGGCAACGTTTTGTTCATCCTCGGGGGCGCGTTCGCCGGGTTAGAAAAGATCATCGAGGCCCGCGCCGGCAAACAGGGTCTGGGTTTCGGCGCCGAGCTGCATACCGCCAAGGACGCCAACGAGCACTACGAGAACGTGCTGCCCGAGGACCTGATGAAGTTCGGCCTAATCCCCGAATTCATCGGTCGTCTTCCGGTCATCACCACCGTGTCCCCCTTGGATCGCGATGCGCTGGTCAACATCTTGACCGAGCCACGGAACGCCCTTATCAAGCAGTATCAGCGGATGTTCGACATCGACGGCGTCGAGTTGGAGTTCGACGATGAAGCGGTCGGAGCCATTGCCGAGCAAGCCCTGCTGCGGGGCACCGGCGCTCGCGGTCTCCGGGCCATCCTCGAAGAGGTGCTGCTGCCGGTCATGTTCGACGTTCCTTCCGAGGAAGATATCGCCCGGGTTGTGATCACCCGTGCGGTCGTCCTGGACAACGTGAACCCCACCATTGTGCGCCGCGAAGTCGAGGCGCGACCGCGCAAGCGCAATCAGCGCAAAGAGTCTGCCTGAGATTTCAACAGCAGGCGGTAGTGGGCGGCCAGCACCAGGCTGAGCACTCCTAACGCGACCATGGCCGGCACAATGCCCGAGCCCACATCGACGCGTTCGATGATCGCTGACATCGCCCACACTCCGACCGTGATCCCGCCGACGACACCGAGCCGCCGACCGGTCGAGGCCCACACAGGGGCAGGCAGGGGAGCCTGAGCGGGCACAGCGGCACACATCGCGGCACCGGTGTGAAAGATCAGCAGGCTGAGCGCGGCCACCACGGACCAGGGCGACCACGCGGCGGGTGCGATGGCGATCCAGTTCACCACCAGATAGACGATGGCGATGAGCGGTAGGAGGGTATGGGGGTGCCAACTGGCCAAAAGCACGACGCCGATCATGGCCAAGGCGGGAAGCAGGTCGAGCTGGGCCGCGGCCCCGATCGTGGCGATGAAGGTCACCCCTGCCACGAAAGTCGCCGCGCGCGCCCCAAGGTGCGTGCGACTCATCGTGAACACGTCACGATTTAGCTCGGCGAGCGCGCTCATCGGCGCTGCCTACCCATTTGACGCAGTACGCCGTCCAAACTTCCCGGACCCACCCACGGCACAACCGGGACACCTCGACGGATGATCTGGGCGATCTCGTGCTCTCGCTCGATCATTCGCAACCGCCAGGCCAGCAACGCCAGCTTCTCGTCGTCTTCGGGTTGCACACGATCTTGCAGGGTGTCGATCATCACCACGGAGAAGCCAGCGCCGGCCAACCTGGCCGCCGACGTGGCGGCATCGGGGGAGACCATTGCGGAGACCACCACCACGAGGGCACCGGGTCGCAACCCCAGCGTCGGCGCTCGCGAATTCATCGGCGGCCCGGGCACCACTCGGGCCAGTGTGTCCAGGATGCGCACGCCGTGTCGACGCCCCGCGCCCGGTGGCACCGACATCGGTGCGCGGTGAGACAGCACGCGCAGGCTCACCCGGTCGCCGTGATGCAAGAAGTGCTCGGATACGGCGGCGGCGGCGCGCACCGACTGATCCAGACTCGAAGGGCGCCCATCGACCCCTTCGGAGCGGCCCAGGTCGTAGTGCGCATCGAGCACCACTGCGACGTGCGTGTCTTGGTCGGCATACGTGGTGGCGACGTGCAGCTCGCCGGAGCGCAGCGAGCGCGCCCAGTGGATCCGTTTCAACCGGTCACCCCACTGAAAGGGCCTGATCGTGGCGAACTCACTGCCCTCACCTGGGCGAGTGGATCTGTGCCGACCGATGAGTCCGCGGGGTGAGGGCGCAGGTCCCGATGAATCGAAGACGGCGGGTTGCGGCACCACCGTGACTGCCAGGGCCTCCAACGGCACGGGGCCGTAGCGGAAGGCCCCCCACGAGCTGCTGCCCCCAATCACGACTGGCCCCAGTCGCCGACGACCCCAGCGGGTCGCTCGCAGGGGGACGCTCGCAATGAGGGTGGCACCGGCTTGCGGCGTCGCGGTGACGCGGGCGTTCCTGCCCCTGGGTGCCTCGACATACACCGATGTGGCCACGGAGCCAGCGGTCAGGTCCTGGCCCGACACGGGCGTCACCTCCATCGCGAGGTATGCCGTGTCGCCCTCACGAATCATCAGGTGCGACTGCCGCAGTCGGGCCTGTGGCACATCCCGTGGTCTCGTCAGCAGTCCCCAACCGGCGACGACAGCAAAGGGAACAGCCAACACGATGAGGTCCGGGCGGCGCAGCAGCACCGCAGCGACAAGGCCGAACCCGCCGACCAGGAAGGCCCGCGCATGGGCATGGGTCATGCTCCATTGCTCCCGGTCGGACACGGATCGGCTCACGATGAGGGTGCAGAGAGGCTTCGGTCACGGGCGGGAGGCACCGCCACCTGAGTCAATGCGGCCTGCACTACGCTCGGGCCTCCCTCGGCTGACATCCACAACTCCGGCTTGATCGAGATCCGGTGGTCCAGGGCCGCGTGCGCCACGGCCTTCACGTCCTCGGGGGTCACATAATCGCGACCGCTGACGACCGCATACGCCCTCGCCGTCAGCATCAACGCCAGTGAACCCCGGGGGGATGATCCGACCTGCACGGAGGGGTGCCGGCGGGTAGCACTGACCAGCTGCACGCAATAAGTACTGATGTCGTCCTCGATGTCCACCGTCTCGATGGCTTCCTGGATCGCCAACAGCCCGTCGGCGTCGGTCACCGGATCCAGATACTGGTCCTCGGTGCGCCGGGTGACGCGGCGACGCAGGACGTCGACCTCCTCGGCCTCGGTGGGATAGCCGAAGGAGACCCGCATCAAGAACCGGTCGAGCTGAGCTTCGGGGAGGGGATAGGTGCCTTCGTATTCGACCGGGTTCGCCGTGGCCAACACGTGAAAGGGCTGCGGCAGAGCGAAAGTGCGGCCCTCGACCGTGACTTGATGCTCTTGCATGGCCTCCAAGAGCGCCGACTGAGTTTTTGGTGGCGTGCGGTTGATCTCATCGGCCAGCAGCATTCCGGTGAACAGCGGACCCTCGCGGAAGTCGAACTCCGAGGTCCGCTGGTCATAGACGTACGCCCCGGTGAGGTCGGCTGGCAGCAAGTCAGGGGTGAACTGCGCGCGAGTGAAGTCCAGCCCCAGCGCCTGGGCGAACGAGCGGGCCGCGAGCGTCTTGCCCAGGCCGGGGAAGTCCTCTAACAGCACGTGGCCGCGGGCCAGGATCGAGGTCAACACCAGCGTCAGGGCTTCCCGCTTGCCCACGACGGCCAGTTCGACCCGATCCAACACGGCTTGGGCCTGGCTGGACACCTCACCAAGAGTGGGAAGGGTGTGGGGAGTGGTCATAGTTCCTCGATCCCGGTCAACGCATTCGACATCTGCGCGAAGTTGGCTTTGGCGGTGGTCTTCGGCGGGTGGGCGAGGTAGCTCGCCAGCGCGGGCGTCAGGTGAGCCTTGGCTGCCTGCGGGTCGGTATGCAGATCGATGCCGTGGCGTTCCAGCAGCCGGTCCCGCGCGAGCGAGCTGATCAGGGGGTGCACCAGGTCCTCTCGGTCGGAGTGCTCGAGGGCATCTCGCAGGTCGCGGCGTAGGCGGATCAGGCGATAGTCCAACGCCGGCGGCACGGACGCGTCGTCGCGGCGCACGGCATACCACGAGGCGCCCTCGGCCGGGGTTGGCATGTCGCTCTTGGACCACCAGAGCAGGCTGCTGCTGCCGACCACGCCCAGCACGACTGCCCCCGCGAGCCACGGGTCACGGGGCAGCGACCCGACAAACCACAACAACCCACCGCCGACGGCGGCGAGGAGGAGGACGGTGGTGATCCGAGCCACCCAGGAGGTCCGATTGCTCACTCTTGGCCACCGGTCTGCGCGCGCGCGAATTGTGCCGAACGCGCGAGTGACGCGTGGATTGCGGCCAAAGCGGCCACGGCCTGGTCGCGCTGGGTGTCGGTGATGGGGTGCCGGGAGAAGCGGGCCTCGCGGTACAGCACCGCCAGATCGGCTAGCGCACCCGGGGGGACCTCCCAGCGGTCCAAAACTCGCGAGCTCAGGTCCAGCGAGGTCTCAGAGGCTGCCGGGGTCAGGCCGGCCGCAGCAAGACCGTCCTCCAACGCGACCCAGCAGGCCACGACGGCATTGCGCGGCTCGCCGCCGAAGACTTCGGCTCGCTCCTGGCTCACCGACGTGGCAGCGAGCAGCTCGGCCAACTCATCCGGCGCGTCTCGGGGGTCCGGTGGCGGGGTGGAGGCACGCTCACGGAAGAAGCGCAGCACCAACCACGCGATCATGGCTGCGACCAGGATCTGCAGGAGCAGCCACCAGTTGATCAGCGGATCATCACCGGACTCCGGGGGCGGCGAGCCGAGGTCGAGGTCTTGCACCACCGGGGTCTGCTCTGAGGGGTCGTTGGTGCGCGTCGGAACGTCGAAGGTCGTGCTAGGGGCGCTGATCACCGAATCGCCCGAGGTCGACCCCCACAGGAGGATAGCGCTGGCCACTAGCGCTGCACCCAGCAGCACGACGGTGTGCCTCCGAGCCCCAAGCATGGGCAGAGACTAGGCGCTCACGAGGCGCACGTCGCGGACGTCGAACTCCTGCGCATCCTGCATGTCCAGGGTGCCGATCACCTTGCCGGCCGCGGTCAGATCCGAGACCGCCGAGCGCACCAGGTCAAGATCGGCGCTCGGAGCCAGAACCGTGGCGGCGCTGACCTCGGTGCGCTGCTTGACCTTGGCCTCAGATTTGGCTTTGCGCAGGCCGGCTAGGGCTCGCCCGACCACACCCAGCATCCGGGGGTCGGCGTCGCTGGAGGCAGCGTCCAACTCCTGCGTGGTCGGCCACGGCTGGGTGTGCACCGAGTCGGTGTGCCACCAAGACCAGACCTCTTCGCAGGCGAAGACCAGCACCGGGGCCAGCAACCGCATATAGACGTCCAGAGCCACCTGCAGCGCGGCCCGCGCGGATTCACTGGCTTGTGCGGTGATCCCGTCAGCGTTGCCGTAGGCCCGTTCCTTGACCAGCTCGAGGTAGTCGTCGCAGAACGTCCAGAACGAGGTCTCCGTCACCTCCAGGGCTTTGGTGTGGTCATATCCCTCGTATGCCGTCGTGGCCGCCGCCACGACCTGCGAGAGACCCGCGATCATGGCGCGATCCAACGGCTCGGTGATCCGGCCAACCAGCACATCCAGCGGCTCGGGGTCCGGCAGGTTGCCGTCCTCGTCGGCACCGATCGCCAGCGCGAACGTGCTGGCGTTCAGCGCCTTGATCGCCAGGCGTCGGCCCACCTTCATCTGGGCCTCGTCGAAGGCCGCGTCGGTGCCGAGGCGGCCCGAGGCGGCCCAATAGCGCACCCCGTCTGAGCCGTGGTTGTCCAACATGCCCTCGGGGGTTTGTGCGTTGCCCTTGGACTTGCTCATCTTTTTGCGGTCCGGGTCCAAGATCCAACCGCTGATCGCCGCGTGCGACCAGGGCAGCGAGTCGTGCTCGTGATGAGCGCGGACCACCGAGGAGAAGAACCACGTCCGGATGATGTCCTGACCTTGGGGTCGCAGGTCCATCGGGAAGGTGGCGGCAAACAACGCGCGGTCGTTGCCCAGTGTGCCGTCGGGCAGATCGCCCACTGGCCATCCTGAAGCGATCTGGGGGGAAAGCGACGAGGTCGCCCAGGTGTCCATGATGTCGGGATCGGCGGAGAAGCCGCCGGGCTGGTCGCGCTGATCCTCGGTGTATCCGTCGGGGGCTTGGCCGCTGGGGTCGACCGGCAGGCTATCGCGGGTGGGCACCAGCCGCTGGTCGTAGTCGATCTCGCCGTCGGCGTCCACGGCATACCAGAGGGGGATTGGCACGCCGAAGAAACGCTGCCGACTGATCAGCCAGTCGCCGTTGAGCCCGCCGACCCAGTTGCGGTAGCGGGTGCGCATGAACGCCGGGTGGAAATCGAGGGCGTCGCCGCGTTGCAGGAACGCAGCCCGTAATTCCGGGTCGCGCCCGCCGTTGCGGATGTACCACTGCCGGGTGGTCACGATCTCCAGCGGCTTGTCACCCTTTTCGAAGAAGTTCGCCTTGCGCTGAGTCTTGACCGGGTCGCCGTCCAGATCACCGGACTCGCGTAGGGCCGCCACGACGGCCTCGCGGGCGCTGAAGGTGGTCTTGCCAGACAACTGCTCGGCATACAACTGCTCACCCGGCCCCCCGGCGATCCACTCCGGTGCCTCGGCCTGCATCCGGCCGCTGCGGGTGATGACCGATCGCACCGGCAGGTCGAGCTCGCGCCACCAGGTGACGTCGGTCAGGTCACCGAAGGTGCAGCACATGGCGATGCCGGCACCCTTGTCCTTCTCGGCCAGTGGGTGGGCCACCACGGGGATTTCGACGCCAAACAGTGGGGAGGTGACGGTGCTGCCAAACAGCGGCTGGTAGCGCTCGTCGTCGGGGTGGGCGATCAGTGCGACAACCGCCGGGATCAGCTCGGGTCGGGTGGTCTCGATGTATGTGGGGGGCTGGCCTTGCGTGGAGTGGAACGCCACTCGGTGGTAGGCCCCGGGATAGTCACGGGCCTCCAGCTCGGCCTGCGCGACGGCCGTCTGGAAGGTGACGTCCCAGAGGCCGGGGGCCTGCGATTGGTAGGCCTCGCCGCGCTCCAGGTTGCCCAAGAAAGCCTGCTGGGAGACCGCGCGCGACCGCTCGTCTATGGTGCGATACGTCAGGTCCCAATCCACCGACAGGCCGAGTTTGCGCCACAGATCCTCGAACTTCTGCTCGTCTACCACGGTCAGCTCGTTGCACAACTCGATGAAGTTGGCGCGTGAAATCCGCTGCTGATCGCGCATCTTCGGTGCGGCACCACCGTCTTCGGTGCCGCGCATCGGCGGCTCGAAGTCGGGCACGTAAGGCAGGGAGGAGTCCCCGCGCACGCCGTAGTAGTTCTGCACGCGCCGCTCGGTCGGTAGGCCGTTGTCGTCCCAACCCATCGGATAGAACACGTGTGAGCCGGTCATGCGCTTGTAACGGGCCAGGCAATCGGTGTGGGTATAGGAGAACACGTGGCCGACGTGCAGGGAGCCGCTCGCGGTCGGCGGGGGAGTGTCGATGACGAAGCGCCGCTCGCGTGGCGCGGCCAGTGCGGCCTCACGGTCGAAGGCGAAGGTCTGCCGGTCCTGCCAGACCGATGACCACTTCTGCTCCAAGCCGTCGACGGTGGGCCGCTGCGGCAGGGTGATCGGGCGCAGCAGAGGTCCGGAAGTGACGGGTGTGGTCATGGGCAGTAGTGTCCCAGATGTACGTGCATGTCTTGCCCGTCAGGAGAGAGGGGTTACACACACCGAGAAGGTAAATGACGCTTGGGGGCTGTGCGTTGTTCCCCGTAGAAGATCACAGTTTGGTTACGTATGCGTGTAAACGCTTGCCGATGCGTCCTGCACGTTGTGCCATTGCGGAATGTTGACTCCAACCCTGATCCTGCCTATGCAGGAAGCTGAGCCCGAGGGCTTCTTCGCCACCATCGACTCCTCCATCAATAGCGTCTTCGAGCCGTTCAACACGCTCATGGCCGACATCGTCTTCTGGTCCCCGGGCTTCTTCCCGATGCCGTGGATCGTCATGTGGCTGCTCGCCGCCGCCATCATCATCACGGTCTACCTCGGCTTCATCCAGATCCGCGGCATCAAGACCGCTGTCGAGGTCATCCGCGGCAAGTTCTCCTCGCCGGACGACCCCGGTGAAATCCCGCACTACCAGGCACTGACTTCAGCGGTGTCGGGCACCGTGGGCCTCGGCAACATTGCCGGTGTGGGCGCGGCCGTCACCATCGGTGGTCCGGGCGCGACGTTCTGGATGATCCTGGCTGGCATCTTCGGCATGGCCACCAAGTTCGCTGAGTGCACACTCGGAGTGAAATATCGCACGGTCTACGAGGACGGCTCGGTCTCCGGTGGTCCCTTCAAGTACCTCCCGGTGGCCTTCAACAAGTTTCCCAAGTTCGTCGCGACGGGCCTCACCGGAGTGTTCGCGATCTCCATCCTGTTCTTCGGTGTGGCTGGCGGCAATATGTTCCAGGCCAACCAGACCTACTCCCAAGCAGTTGAGGTCACGGGCGGCCCGGGCGAGAGCTTCTTGGACAACTCGGCTGGCAGCATCATCTTCGGTCTGATCCTGGCCACCATCATCGGTTTGGTCATCCTCGGTGGCATCAAGTCCATCGGTAAGGTCACCTCGACCCTGGTGCCCTTCATGGGCGGCATCTATGTCTTGACCGCCCTCTTCGTCATCATCGGCGACATCGGCAACCTCGGCAACACGATCGGCGCCATCATTGGCGGGGCATTCAACCCGGACGCGCTGACCGGTGGCTTCATCGGGGTTTTGATAACCGGCCTGCAGCGTGCGGCGTTCTCGAACGAAGCCGGTCTAGGCTCGGCCCCGATCGCGCACTCAGCGGTCAAGACCCGTCGCCCTGTCTCCGAGGGGTTTGTGGCGCTCTTCGAGCCGTTCATCGACACCGTCATCATCTGCACAATGACCGCGCTCGCCATCATCATCGCGGACACCACGTTCTGGAACACCACCCGCGAAGAGTTGTCCGCCGACCCGACGTACGAATACGGTGGCGGTGTTGCGGTCACTTCGGATGCCTTCGAGAGCGTCGTCTCTTGGTTCCCGTATGTCCTGGCAGTCGCCGTCGCGCTGTTCGCAGTCTCCACGCTCATCACCTGGTCGTACTACGGCAACAAGGCCTGGAACTACCTGTTCGGTGAGTCGCAGACCGTCACCACGATTTACCGGGTTGTCTTCCTGTTCCTGACGGTCGCCGGCACCACCCTGGGGTTCAGCCAAGTGCTGGGTCTGGCCGACTCGTTCCTGTTCGTCTGTGGGTTCATCAACCTGCTGGGCGTCTACTTCCTACTCCCGAGCATCAAGCGCGAGATGAACGAATACCTCGCGGACCGCAAGAGCGGTGTCCTGTACGAGCTGGGCAAGGACGACCAGGACAAGAACATCTCCGCCGACAAGATCTGATCACTCGTTCGACAGGGTCACCTGCGGTCAACATCTGAGGGGGCTGGAGTCGCCACACGGCGACCCCAGCCCCTTCGGTGCGTTCGGGGGACTCTGCGCGAGCGCGACCAGAAGCGTGCCAGCGGCATGTATCGTTGGCCGGTGTAAGCGTTGATCCGGCCATCACCGGTGAGCCATCCGGAAGAACGGTCAGCGCGGGGCTCCACCCCGTCGTTGACTCACTAGACCCGGACGTCTGGGGCACGTCACGCCCCTGACCAGAGTGGTCGGCATACTCAAGGGACGTTAGGGGTATGCAGGCAAGCGAGGTGGTACCGCGGCGGTGACGTCGTCCTCGTGGCAGCGACGAGCCACGACCACCCAGGAGCAACTGATCATGACGTACCCCCAGGTCGACACCGCCGGTCACGGGATGACTCCATCTCCCCGCTTTCCTGACCTCGAGCGGGAAGTGCTGGCCTACTGGCAGCAGCACCAGACCTTCTGCAAGAGCGTCGATCAACGCGACGCTGGCTCGAACGGGGACAACGAATACGTCTTCTACGACGGGCCGCCGTTCGCCAACGGACTACCCCACTACGGGCACTTGCTGACCGGCTACGTCAAGGATGTGGTGCCGCGCTATCAGAGCATGCGAGGGCGCAGGGTGGAGCGACGGTTCGGCTGGGACACGCACGGGCTGCCCGCCGAGCTCGAGGCGATGAGTCAACTCGGCATCAAAACCAAGGACGAGATCCGCGAGATCGGCATCGAAGCGTTCAACGCCAAATGCCGTGAGTCCGTCCTGAAGTACACCGACGAGTGGCGCGATTATGTGACTCGCCAAGCCCGGTGGGTCGATTTCGATCACGACTACAAGACGCTGAACCCCGATTACATGGAGTCGGTCATCTGGGCGTTCAAAGAGCTCTACGACAAGGGGCTGGTCTACGAGGGCTTCCGCGTGTTGCCTTACTGCTGGAACGACCAAACTCCGCTGTCCAACCACGAGTTGCGGATGGATGAGGACGTGTATCAGGTCCGCCAAGACCCCGCCGTCACCGTTGGGCTACGGCTGGAAACCGGCGAGCTGGCGCTGATCTGGACGACCACGCCGTGGACGCTGCCGGCCAATCTGGCGATCATGGTGGACCCCGAGATCGACTACGTGGTGGTCGAGGGTCCCGTTCCTGGCAGTGAGAGCAACGGCCGTGAGCGGACCGAGCGATACGTCATCGCCGAGGCGCGCCTGTCGGCATACGAACGGGAGTTGGGTGCCGACAGCCACGAGCGCATCGTCGAACGCCTCAAGGGCAGCGACCTGCTTGGCCGTTCCTACACACCGCCGTTCGACTACTACCCCGGGCACGAGAAGGCCTTCCGCATCTTCGAGGCCGACTTCGTCACCACGACCGATGGCACCGGGCTGGTGCATAGCGCCGGCGCGTTCGGTGAGGAAGACAAGGAAGTCACCGACCGGGAGGGCATCGAGCCCGTCATGCCCGTTGGCCCCGACGGTGTCTTCACCGCGCCGGTCAGTGAATACGCCGGGATGCTCGTCTTCGACGCCAACGCGCCGATCATCGCCGACCTCAAGGCAGCGACCCGGGGGGAGGGCGGTGAGAGCTCGGTAACCGAGGGCACCGTGCTGCTGCGCCACGAGACCTACGATCACTCGTACCCGCATTGTTGGCGCTGCCGTCAGCCGCTGATCTACAAGGCCGTGTCGAGTTGGTTCGTCGCGGTCACCCAGATCAAAGACCGGATGGGCGAGCTGAATGACGAGATCACCTGGGTGCCGGAGCACATCAAGGACGGCCAGTTCGGCAAGTGGCTGTCCAACGCTCGCGACTGGTCCATCTCGCGCAACCGTTTTTGGGGGAGCCCAATCCCGGTCTGGCGCAGCGACGACCCCGAATATCCGCGGCTCGACGTCTACGGCTCGTTCGCCGAGTTGGCGGCCGACTTCGGGGATCTGCCGCGCGACGCGCAGGGCAACCCTGACCTGCATCGCCCGTTCGTCGATGAGTTGACGCGGCCCAATCCCGACGACCCCACCGGCAAGAGCACGATGCGCCGCGTCGAGGACGTGCTGGACGTGTGGTTCGACTCCGGGTCGATGAGCTTTGCCCAGGTGCACTATCCCTTCGAAAACACCGACTGGTTCGAGCACCACTTCCCAGCGGACTTCATCGTGGAATACATCGGTCAGACCCGCGGCTGGTTCTACACCCTGCACATCCTGGCCGCCGCGCTCTTCGATCGCCCGGCTTTCTCGACCTGCATCAGCCACGGCATCGTGCTCGGCAGCGACGGGCAAAAGATGAGCAAGTCGTTGGGCAACTACCCGGACGTGCGGGAGGTGTTCGACCGCGACGGCGCCGACGCGATGCGCTGGTTCCTGATGTCTTCGCCCATTTTGCGCGGCGGCAACCTGGTCGTCACCGAGGAAGGCATCCGGGACGAAGTGCGCCAAGTGCTGCTGCCGTTGTGGAACGCCTGGTACTTCTTCGGCCTCTACGCCAACGCTGCTGGGCCACGTGAAGGCGCCGTCGGCACTGAGGGCACGGCATACAACGCGCAGTGGTCCACCACCTCGACCCACCGCCTGGACCGCTATCTGCTGGCCAAGACCCGTGACCTCGTCGTGGACGTCGAGCGCGCCATGGATGCCTCAGACATTGCAGGGGCCTGTGTCAGCGTGCGGGCATACGTCGACGTGCTCACCAACTGGTATGTCCGTCGCTCGCGCCCGCGTTTCTGGGGCTCGGCCGTGGAGTCGAGCGAAACCGCTGCCGCGTTCGACACGCTCTACACGGCCCTGGAGGTGGTCTGCCGGGTCGCTGCGCCGCTGCTGCCGCTGATGACCGAGCAGGTATGGCGAGGGCTCACCGGCGGCGAGTCGGTCCACCTGACTGATTGGCCAGACGTCGGGGACCTCCCGGCCGCTCCCGAGTTGGTCGCAGCGATGGATGTCGCCCGTGAGGTGTGCTCAACGACTTCGGCGCTGCGCAAGACCAACAACCTGAGGGTCCGTCTGCCGCTGTCACGCTTGACGGTGGTCACCGCGGCACCCGAACGGGTGGGCGAGCTGGCGGATGTCATCCGCGATGAGGTCAACGTCCGAGAAGTGCGCGTGCTGTCCATCGACGATCCAGCGGCCGACGAGTTCGGGGTTGAGCAGCGACTCACTGTTAACGCACGTGCCGCCGGACCCCGGCTCGGGCGCGACGTGCAGATCGCCATCAAGGGATCCAAGAGTGGCGATTGGTCGCTGGCAGAGGACGGCACGGTCACCGCAGGCGGCTTGGCCCTCCAGGATGGCGAATACTCCCTCGAGACCGTCGTCTCCCGTGGCGGCACCGCGGCGGGTGAATCGGCGACCGCGACCCTCCCGGGCGGCGGATTCGTGGTGCTCGACACCGAGGTCACCGAAGACCTCGAGCGCGAAGGTCTGGCACGCGACCTGGTGCGTGCTGTCCAGGGGGCTCGCCGAGAAGCTGGCCTTGACGTGAGCGATCGGATCAGTTTGACCGTCGTCGGCGACGACGACATCTGGCAGGCCGCGACGGCCCACCAGAACCTGGTGATGAGCGAAACCTTGACCACACAGTTCGGCGCAGCCGGTGCGGGGACGGAGTTGCCGCAGGGCGGCTCGTTCGCCGAGGCTCATCGCAGCAGTGCCAAGCTCGACGGCAACCGAACCGTGCAGATGATGATTGCGAAGGTGAACCGATGAGTTCGAAGGAAGACGCTGCGGCGGCCGAGGATCTGCGCCTGCGAATGGCTTTGGTGACCGAAGAGATCATGCAGCGTGCCCCGGAGAACGAGATCGAGCCGACACTCGATCGCGTCGCCGAGGTCATGGACCTGATGGGCAGCCCGCAACGGTCGTTCAAGGTCGTGCATTTGACCGGCACGAACGGCAAGACGTCCACCACTCGGATGGTCGAACGGCTGCTGCGTGAGATGGGTTTGAACACTGGGCGGTTCACCAGCCCGCACCTGCACGACATACGTGAGCGGATCGCGATCGCCGGAGAGCCGATCAGCGAGCAGCGCTTCCTCGATGCCTATGACGACGTGTTGCCGTTCGTGCACATGGTGGACGCGGAGTCAGTCGAGGCCGGTGGCCCGATCATGACGTACTTCGAGGTCATCGTGGTCGTGGCCTACGCCGCCTTCGCTGACGCGCCAGTGGACGTGGCGGTGATCGAGGTCGGTCTCGGCGGAGTCTGGGACGCCACGAACGTCGCCGACGGGCAGGTATCGGTGATCACGCCTATCGCGATTGACCACCAGCGGCTTCTAGGGGACACGCTGGAGGCCATCGCGACCGAGAAGGCCGGCATCATCAAGCCGGGGGCGATCGCCATCGTCGGTGAGCAGCAACCAGAGGTGATGTCCATCCTGATGGACCGCTGCGAGGAGGTCGGCGCGAGCATCCAGACTCAAGGGATCGCCTTCGGGGTGACCGAGCGAGAGATCGCGGTCGGCGGACAACAGGTCTCGATCCAAGGCTTGGCCTCGCTCTACCGCGACCTCTTCCTCCCGCTGCACGGGGCATACCAAGCGCAAAATGCCTCACTGGCCGTGGCCGCCGTCGAAGCGTTCGTCGGTGGCGGAGAGCAACGGCTGACCGATGAGGTCATTCGCGGGGCCTTTGCCGACATGAGCTCACCGGGCCGGTTGGAGATCGTGCGCCGCAGCCCCACCGTGATCGTCGATGCTGCGCACAACCCAGCCGGCATGGCGGCACTGGTCGAAGCGATGCAGGACTCGTTCACGGTCCATCGCCTCATCGGCGTCTTGGCCATCCTGGAGGAGAAGGACGCTGAGTCGATGGTCGCCCTCTTGGAGCCGATCTTGGACCACCTCGTCGTCACCCGCACGACGTCGCCGCGGGCCATCCGCCCGCACCGGCTTGGCGAGATCGCCACCGGTTACTTCGGCGCGGATCGGGTCTCGGTGGTGGGCGACCTTCCGGACGCCCTCGACGTCGCTGCCGGTATGGCCGATGAGGGTGGCATGTCCGGCGCGGTGCTGGCCACCGGATCAGTGGTGACTGCCGCTGAGGTCCGGATGCTGCTGGGCCACACCGCCGTCTAGCGGATCAGCCCTCGCGACGAGGGCTAGCGGACGAACGCACCCCAAGCCTGCTGCGCGGGGACGTCGTCAAGTTCCCAGTTGCCATCAGGCTTGTCGGAGTTGAAGTAGGACACGAACAGGGGATTGCGAGCCTTGAGGTAGTTGCCGCTTTCGGTGAGCCATTTGACGCGGCCAGCTGGCCCGCCCTGGGGTTCGACCTCTACACCGGTTTCTTCAATGCCCCACGGTCGACCGTCGGCCTGCGAAGCTCGAACGACGTCGCCGAAGATAATCTCAGGGCTCTTGTAGTCGTAGTACTCATTGTTGCCGGCACGGTTGTACGGGTCCCAGGCGATGACGTCCACAACGTCCTTGCCGGGGTCATAGGCCTGCAGAGTGCGATCGGCTCCGGACTTGGGGTTGGCGGTCCAACTGGTCAGGATCAGGGTGGGAATCATGTTGGGCTTGCAAGCCTCATCGGCTAAACCGGCAATCCGCCGCCACGCCTTCTTGGATTCCTCGCGCGCGGCTGGGCCCATTTCTGGGGAGTCGGGCTCGTGGATGTATGACCAGTAAATCGTCTGGTTGGTCGGCGCATTGGCAAACCAACCGCGCAGGTAAGCGTCGTGCTGGCCAGATAGCACCTGGGCCGGGGGCGGGCGGAAAGAGGTAATCACCGTGCGGCCACGAACAGCGCTGAACTGACCGCCGTTCCAACTGGAGGGTAGGCCTGGATCGAACACCCGCACGACCGGAACGCGACCGAAGGCTTTGTCCACCTTGGCGATCGCCTGACTCGCGGACAGGTCTCGGGTGGAAATCATCGAGCCGAAGAGCGTTGGGCCTCCTGGGATCGCCGAGTTGCACCCTGGGTTCGGCTGCGGAGCAGGTGCGGGTCGGGGTCCGGCTTGGGAGCTGGCTCCGGTTTTGGCGCTGGCTCGGGCTCTGGCTGAGGGGCTGGCTCGGGCTGGGGTTGAGGGTCAGGCTTCGGGGCAGGCTCCGGATCGGGTTGTGGCTCCGGTGCTGGCTCCGGTGCTGGCGCAGGGTCAGGGGTTGGGGTCCGTCACCGTCGTGGGGGTCGACGGCTGCGACCGGGTCGCTGTTTCGGGTGCGACCCCCCTCAGAGGGTGTTGCGGCATCCTCTTCGGCAGCATCCTGCTCAAGAGGATCCGCGTTTTCTTCCACCGCGTCGTCCTCCGTCTCGGCGGCGGTATTGTTGTCGTCGCTGCCTGGAGGTTCATCGCCGACGACGCCTGCCGGGATGTCGTCCTCGGACAGCCGAGAACCCCGGACAAGGATGTCTGAGCGTTTGCGCCGGCAGACGTAGCGTTCGTGACCGGGGAGGCAAACACAGCCAGCGCGCGCAGCGCACAGAACATCAGCATGCCTACGACCCAGGTCCCCCAGGGGGTACCCGCTGCCGCAGTGGTGGCAGCCTGCTGCCGTGCCGGCCGCTGCGCGTGCCGTCCAAGGGGTCGGCTGGGGCCAACCTCTCGCCTGTAGTCAAGGCGTGGCATCTTGGCGTTGTCAGGGTTTTTCAACCGGCAAGGTATCGAGAGAATCACTCGAGCACGCCCACCTTCGTAAAGATTGGTGCAAGCCCGTGAAACGGACACGGGCGCGCCTGGAGTAGCGGCTGAGGGTCTCAGAAGAGATCTGGCACACCGATCCTCGCGAGCTTCACCTCGCTGCTATCAGGACACGGTGCCAGCCGCATGGGGCTGATCAGGGAGAATGTCCATTGTGTCTGGAGTCCTATTCTTCGATGTCCCTGGGAAGTTCGCCCGACGCCTGGCCGCGGTGGCGTTGTTGGGCCAGGCGATGACGGTGTTCTTCGGCGGCCTGGTCGCCCGGCAATTCGCGGTGGCCGACGGCGATCCGGACGGGCGCGCCACGGCATACCTCATCGGCGGTTGCGCACTCGCCCTGCTCTGCATCCTCGCTTCCGGCATGCTCCGCAGACCCGGGGGCGTGCTGCTGGGTTGGGTGATCCAACTGCTGACGCTCGCCAGCGCCCTGATCTTGCCTGCCATGGTGGCGGTCGCTGTGATCTTCGGTGGGTTGTGGTGGATGTGCCTGTCGCAAGGCAAAAAAATGGACGACATGAGCGCACAATGGGCCGCTGATGAGTCACCGGACTCGCGCGGACCACGGGAGAGCTAGGCGTTGGACTATCTACAAGCGATCATCCTCGGGCTCGTCCAAGGACTCACTGAATTCCTCCCGATCTCCAGCAGCGCGCACCTGTCGATCGTCGGCCAACTCACCGGCGGCGAGGACCCCGGAGCCGCATTTACGGCAATTAGCCAGTTGGGCACGGAGGCTGCCGTCTTGGTGTTTTTCTGGCGTGACATCACTCGCATCATCAGCCGATGGGCTCGGGCCCTGGTCGGCAAGGTCCCGCAGAGCGACCCCGACGTGCGGATGGGCTGGCTGGTCATCATCGGTTCGATCCCCATCGTGGTCCTCGGCTACACGCTTCAGGACTACATCGAGAACGAGTTGCGCAATCTGTGGCTGACGGCCACGATGCTGCTGGTTTTCGCGCTGGTCCTGTATGCGGCAGATCGCCTAGGGCGCGTCGAGCTGGAGCTCAAAGATCTGAGTTGGAAGCACGGCATCTATTACGGTTTCGCCCAGGCGCTGGCGCTTGTGCCGGGTGTCTCACGCAGCGGCGGAACGATCGCAGCTGGGCTGTTTATGGGCTACACCCGTGAGGCGGCGGCGCGCTACTCCTTCCTTTTGGCCATCCCGGCCGTGCTCGGCTCGGGCGGGTATCAATTGGCGAAGATCTCCGACGATCCCGTGACTCCGGCGTTCGGCCCGATTTTTGTGGCCACCGGCATCGCCTTCGCCGTCGCGCTTGCGGTCATTGCCTGGTTCTTGCGCTACATCTCGACCCACAGCTTCACGCCGTTCGTGATTTATCGCATCGGGCTAGCGGCGGGCTTGTTCGCCCTCTTGGGCTTCGGTGTGCTGGAGCCTCGGTAGGCTCACCAAGTGACCGAACAGACTCAGACCATCGAACGTTCCCTCGTGCTGGTGAAGCCAGATGGCTATCGCCGAGGGCTGAGCGGGCAAGTGCTGGCGCGGATCGAGGCCAAGGGTTACACCCTGGTGGCCCTCTCAGTAGCGCGAGCCAGTGCGGAGCAACTCGCCGAGCACTACGCCGAGCACCAAGGCAAGCCGTTCTACAAGCCGCTGCTGGAGTTCATGAGCTCGGGTCCGTTGACGGCCGTGCTCATCGAAGGGCAGGGCTGCATCGTCGGATTCCGGGCACTGGCCGGTGCCACCGATCCGACCGCTGCGCTGCCCGGCACGATCCGCGGTGACCTGGGCCGTGACTGGGGTCTGAAGGTGCAGCAGAACATCGTGCACGGCTCCGACTCGGCTGAGTCGGCGCAGCGTGAGACGGCCATTTGGTTTCCGCAGTTCAGCTGACCCTGCTGTTGCGAACGTGACTTAACCGTGTAGAAATTGAAGTCGGCCTGCTCGCCCGAGTTGGCTTCTGACTTCATCAACGGAGGACAGCATGAGCACCAGCGATTTCGAAGATTCGGCACTGAACACTGAGGAAGACGTCAAGGGCGCTTTCGACGAGCAGCACGGTCCCGCTGATGGTGGAGCCGAGGGTGGTGGTGCCGACGGTGGCGCGGATGGTGGTGCCGATGGCGGCGCTGACGGTGGTGCTGACGGTGATGCCGATGGTGGCGCTGAGCACGGTCCGGCCGATGGTGGGGCCGAAGGCGGTGGTGCTGATGGCGGTGCTGATGGCGGTGCAGACGGTGGGGCTGACGGATCGGCCGAGTGACGAGCCAGACCTCGGCAGAGCGGGTGGGGGCCGACACGTCGGCTCTCACCCGCCTCTTGTCCTGCACCCTCGAGTCCTTCGCGGCTGACCATTGGGCCACCTCGGCCAGACTCTCGACGTATGCCGACCGCGGCGAGGATGATTTCACCGACCTGTTCTCCTTGGACGCCGTCGACGAACTGCTGAGTCGGCGCGGTCTGCGCACCCCGTTCATCCGCATGGCCAAGAACGGCACGACGCTGCCGGAGTCGGCATACACGGTCGGTGGTGGTGTCGGGGCTGGGGTCGCTGATCAGGTCAGCGACGACAAAGTGCTGGCGCTGTTCGCCGATGGAGCGACTGTGGTCCTGCAGGGCCTGCACCGCACGTGGGATCCGATTGTCCGGTGGAGTCAGGACCTGGCCGGCGTGCTGGGGCATCCCGTGCAGGTCAACGCCTACGTCACGCCCGCACAGAATCAGGGCTTTGCCGATCACTACGACGTGCACGATGTCTTCGTCTTGCAGATTCACGGCGAGAAGCGCTGGTCCATCCACGAGCCTGTGCTGGATGCGCCGTTGCGCGATCAGCCGTGGGCCCAGCGACGCGCTGAGGTCGAAGCGGCTGCCGCTGGTCCCGCGGCCATCGAGGCCACCCTGTCGCCGGGGGACTGCCTCTATCTGCCGCGCGGTTTCATCCACAGTGCTCAAGCTCTCGGCGGCGTCAGCATCCACCTGACCGTCGGTGTGCACGGCTGGACCCGGCATCACCTGGCTGAGGCCATATTGACCCACGCTCGCACCGGCCTGAGCGATGTCGATGAGGTCCGGGGTTCCCTGCCGCTGGGGGTCAATGTGTCTGACGGGGCACAGATCGAGGACGACGTCGAGGCCGTCCGACGAGTGCTGATCGAGGCCATTGCGTCGGCATCCGCTCAGGATGTAGCGGCCATCTTGGCCGGGCGCGCTCGCGCCGCCCAGCGACCCGAGGGTGTGTTGCCGGTGTCCACTGCGGCCGCGCTCGGTGCGTTGAGTCTGCAAGACACGCTTCGGCTCCGCGATCACCTGATGTTGCAGCGCTCCATCAACTCCACGTCTAATGAGTTGGTAGTGCGCTCACGAGCGGGTCGATTCGTCCTGTCCGAGTCTGCGGGCCCAGCCCTGGAGGTGTTGCTTGCCGGGGGGCCGGTGCCGATCGCCGATCTGGCGAGCGATTCGGAAACTGCGCTAGCCCTTGCGCGGACCTTCGTGAGGCGGGGGATCGCGGTCGTTGCCCCGCCGTCCCCGGCTCAGAGCCCCGCCACGTGAGCGAGGGGCTCGACGCGGCGCGGTGTTCACAGGGTGCCCGGAAGCGCAATGACCCTCTGGTGGGCACTGCCCCACCGGCGCGTCGCTGGTTGCTCATCGAGTTGGAGAGCCGGTGGCTGCCCACCGCTATCGACTCGATCGGCCTCCGAACCGAACACCGTGTGCGCCTCGCTGCGGCAGCCGCAAAGGCACAAGCCAGAGTGATGTTGATCCGCCGGGTCGGGCGGCGGCCCTCCGGCCCTGCCCGATCGTGGTGTGTGCTTGATGACCCGACCACGGCCGCAGGCGCAGTGACCACCTGGGGGTCATGGACCGTCGGCGAGGACATCTTGGTGGCCGCAGACCTCCTGCTGGAGCAGGCTGCGAGTGCGCGACCAGCCGGTGCCGTGCCCAGCCCCAGCCCTCGCGAGGAGACTGCTACCGCAGAGCCGGAGTTGCTGTTGGTTTGCACCCACGGTCGCCACGACGTGTGCTGCGCCGTGCGCGGTCGGCCGGTCGCGGCCGCGCTGGCCGCCGAATGGCCCGAGGCGACCTGGGAGTGCTCGCACACCGGCGGTGACCGTTTCGCAGCCAATGTCATCGCCCTGCCCGACGGCGCCTGCTACGGCGGCTTGGACCCGGACACCGCGGTCAGCGTGCTGCGGCGTCACCTCGGCGGTGCTCCGGACACGGCATACCTGCGGGGTCGCACCGGCTATCCACCCGCGGCACAAGCGGCCTTAGCCGCAGTGCACTCAGCGGTGCCTGAGGCGCACTGGGGAGAGGTCGCCCTGTCCGGTATGACGAGTGAGGGGCCAACGCATCGAGTGCGCCTGCGTGGGGTCCATGGTGAGTTCGAGGTCATAGTGACCGAGCACGTCGCGCCGCCGCAGCAACTGACGTGCGCGGCGACATCGCATAATCGCGCCACCGTGCCGGTAGCCGGCGAGGTCCGCCCGCTTTCTTGAGTCGGCACCGCACACTGCCCGCCCGATGACCGATAAGCGCTCCTTTGCACGGTGCCAACGCGCTGAGGGCGCGCACAACGGTCAGGGGATGGGTATGCCGATGCATAAGATCGACCGGTGAGCAAAGGTCTGGGGATGTCGCTGTTTGGCCGCGATCTCGCCATCGATCTAGGCACGGCAACCACCTTGGTGCATCAACGCGGACGGGGGGTGGTGCTCGACGAGCCGACCATCGTCGCGGTCGAAGCCCACACCGGACGTCTCGTCGCGGCCGGCCAGCCGGCATACGACATGGTGGGCCGCACCCCGGCCTCGGTGCGCACGCGTCAGCCGTTGCGCGACGGCGTCATTACTGACTCCGAGATCACCGAGGCGATGCTGCGCGGGTTCGTTGATCGTGTCAGCCCCTCGCGACTGCTGCGGCCCCGGATGGTGGTGTGCGTGCCCAGCGGCGTCACGGCCGTGGAACGCAAGACCTTGGAGGACGCGGCTATCCACTGCGGGGCACGCCAGGTCTTCGTGTTGGAGGAGGCGATGGCGGCGGCGATCGGGGCCGACCTGCCGGTGCACGAATCGAGCGCCTCGATGGTGATCGACATCGGCGGGGGCACCACTGACATCGCCATCATCAGCCTCGGTGGGGTGGTCAACGCGCGCAGCGTGCGGGTCGGTGGCACCCAGATCGATGAGGCGATCATCGCCGGGGTGCGCAGCACGCACGACTTGCTGCTGGGGGAGCGCAGCGCGGAGACCATCAAGCACGCCGTCGGGGCCGCGACTCCACTGGACATGCCGCTATCGACGCGGGTGCGGGGTCGTGACTTGAGCACGGGACTGCCCCGCACCATCGCGCTGTCGTCCGCCGAGGTCAGCGACATGATCGAACCGGTCGTGCGCTCACTGATCGATGCAGTCCTGGCCGTGCTGGATCTGTGCCCGCCGGAATTGTCCGGTGATCTGCTCGATGGCGGGGCGATGCTGACCGGCGGGGGCGCGTTGCTCCTCGGACTCGACACGCGGCTGCAACGTGAGTTGGGCCTTGACGTGCGGGTCGCCCCGGAGCCACGTCACGCCGTGATCCGGGGTGCAGGAGCCTGTGTGGATGACTTCGCCGCGTTGCGCCGAGTGCTCGTCACTGCCCCCACATGGTGATGCAGGGTGACGCAGCGACGCAAGGTGATGCAGGGTGACGCAGTGACGCAGGGTGACGCAGTGACGCAGCCGGTGGCAGGGGTGGGGCCTGGTGAGTGATCGGGGCAAGCGCGTCGTGTTGATGCTGATCGCCGCGACCATCGTGGTGCTGCTGGTGGACCTGGCTCGACCGGCATGGACGGCACCCATCCGTGACGCGTCGGCCACCGTGTTTGCTCCGGTGCAGCAGGCGGTGCGTGGGTGGAGTCAGGACGACCTCGACGATGCCCGCGCCGAGCAAGACCGGCTCAATGTCGAGGTGCAGCAGTTGCGCGCCCAACTGGAAGCTGAGCAGCGAGCGGGCGAGATCGTCGTGCCGCCCAGTGCCCAGGAGCAGGTCGTCGTCCGATCCCGCGT
This sequence comes from uncultured Actinomycetota bacterium, assembly GCA_963803695.1. GTDB lineage: Bacteria > Actinomycetota > Actinomycetes > Actinomycetales > Dermatophilaceae > Ornithinicoccus. The sequence goes on along the minus strand of CAWDNY010000005.1, from coordinate 79,313 downwards.
GGTCTCGTCGTCGCCGCAGACCTCGCCGGTCGGGTCGCGCCTCATCACCATCGACTCCGGGACCCGCGACGGGGTGCAAGAAGACCGCACCGTGCTCAACGCGGACGGCCTGGTCGGGCGGGTGATCAGCACCGGCGAAACGAGTTCGCAGGTGCTGTTGCTGGGCGACCCTGGAGTCGTCGTCGGGGTGCGCTTCGGGCCTGATGCCGCGTTGGGCTCGGTGTCCGCGACGGCACCACCTGGACTGCGTGCACGCGCCGATGGTGCCCTGACGCTGACGGGCATCGGCAACGCCCCGATCACGGTCGGCGATCAGGTGCGCACCCTGGGAAGCCCCGACAGCGCGCCGTTTGTGGCTGACATCACGGTGGGGACTGTTGTGGCCGTCGACCCCGATGCCGGCCAGTTGGCGGCCACCGCAATCGTTGAGCCCGCGGTTGACGTGGACACGCTGGATGCGGTCGTGGTGCTGGTTCAGCGGGAATCTCGATGAATCGTCTCCCCGGCTTCGTGGTGCGGCTCGTGCTGCTGGTGGTCGCGGCGCTTGGTATGTCGATGATGCCCGTGACCCTGCCCGCCACCCCCGACCTGGTGGTGGTGGTTGTGGCGGCGACTGCCCTGATGCGCGGACCCTGGGCTGGGGCCGTGATGGGCTTGGGGGGCGGATGGCTGATCGACCTGGTCCCGCCGGGGGCCGTTCCGATGGGGGCCAGCGCGCTGGTCTATCTCGTGGTCGGGGTACTCCTCGGGCTGAGTCGTCGGTTTTTGGCGACCTCGCCGCTGGCGGTTCCGGTCCTGCCGCTGGCAGCGATCGCCTGTGCCGCCCTGGCTATTCTGGCCTTGCGGGGGGTGGCCGCAGCCGCTGGCTTCGGCACGGCCGCGCTCAGTGATCTGGCCTGGACCTTCGGGCTGACCATGGTTGCCGCGCTGGTGCTCATCGCGCCGCTGGTCTGGCTGGATCGATGGCTGACGGTGCGCCGATGGGGATAGCGCCTCGGACCCGTTCGCTCGGACAGCGCAACCGCAGCATCGGACCGATCTGGGCGCTGATCGTGGTGGTGCTCGCGCTCGGGGGGATCTTGCTCGGGCGGCTCGTGCAGTGGCAGGTCCTGCGCGGCGACGACTTCGTGCAGGCTTCGGCGCAGGTCAACACGCGCGAAGTCCTGAACCCGGCGCTGCGTGGTCGCATCCTGGCGGCCGACGGCACGCCGCTCGCGGCTAATGCTCCGAGCACGGTGGTCACCATCGACCCTGCCGTTCTGGCGGACACCGACGACGAGGGGCTGGCGCTCGTCGAGCAGGTAGCCGCCGTGTTGGACCTGCCCGCCGGACAGCTCTTTGGCCGCACGCGGGTATGTGGCAGCGAGGGTGCGCCACCTGTGCCGCTGTGCTTCAGCGGGTCGCCATACCAGCCGATCCCGATCGCCAGTGACGTCGACCCGATCGAGGCGCTGAGCCTGATCGAGCGACCCGAAGCCTTCCCCGGAGTCGCTGTCGAAGCCAGGCCAGTCCGGGCCTACCCGAGCGAGGACGTCAATGCCGCGCACGTGCTCGGATACCTCGGTCGGCCCAGCGCCGAGGAGGTGGCGGCCGCAGAGTTTGCTCCGGTGGACTCCGTGGGCCGCACCGGGCTGGAAGCGGTGTACGACAGCCAGCTGCGCGGCATACCGGAGCGCACTGTTGCTTCCGTCGATCCGCGGGGAGTGGTGACGGCTCAGGTGAGCCATCGGAATTCGGTGCCAGGGCTGGATGTCTTGACCCACGTGGACGCAGAGGTGCAAGCGCGGGCCGAAGACGTGTTGGCGCAGACGGTGAATGAGGCGCGGCGCGACGGACTGCCGGCCGCCGCCGCCGCCGCGGTGGTGCTCGACGTCAATACCGGTGGGGTGATCGCGGCCGCCAGCTGGCCGACATACGACCCGAACGTCTGGACCGGGGGCATTTCGCAAGCGGACTACGACGACCTGACCGAGCCCGACGGCGGTGAGCCGCTGATCGACCGGGTAGTGGCGGACACCTATCCGCCGGCCTCGACGTTCAAGGCGTTCTCGTTGCCTGCGGCGCTGCAGACCGGGATCGACCCGGATGCGGAGTATGCCTGCCCTGGATCGGTGGAGATCGCCGGTCAGCGGTTCACCAACTTCGAGTCCAGGGCTTACGGAGCCCTCGATCTGCAACGGATTGTGGAGGTCTCCTGCGACACGGTGTTCTACCGCTGGGCCTACGACAACTGGCTGGACCTCGGCGGCCTGGACGCGGACCAGGATCTGCGCGATCCCTACGTGCTGCTGGCTCAAGATTTCGGCTTTGGGGGGCGCACAGGTATCGACCTTCCGGGTGAGGTGCCGGGGTCAGTGCCTGGGCGTGAGACCAAACGCGAGAATTGGCTGGCTACCAAAGATCAGATCTGTGCCCGCGCCGAAGACGGATATCCCGAGGTGGAGGACGACGAACGTCGCGAGTTCTTGGAGCAGTCCGCTCAGGAGAATTGTGTGGACGGGTGGCAATACCGAGCCGGCGATGCGGTCAACGTGGCGATCGGTCAGGGGGACTTGGCGGTGACTCCCGTGCAGTTGGCCAGCGCCTACGCTGCTATCGCCAACGGTGGCACGTTGTGGACTCCGCAGGTTGCCGCCGGGACGCAACGCGCCGACGGCACCGTGGTGGACACGTTCCCTCCGCAGCCGCGAGGGCAGGCCTTCCTTGAGCCCGAGACGTTGCAGATCGTGCGCGATGGGCTGGCCGGGGTGAACACCGATGGCACCGGCGCGCCCGCCTTTGCTGGCTTCGACCTGGACGCCTACCCGGTGGCGGGCAAGACCGGATCGGCCGAGAAACTCGGGGCTCGATCCACCGCGTGGTACGCCTCATACGGACCCACCACGGACCCGGAGTATGCCGTCGTGGTCGTCGTCGAAGAGGGCGGCATCGGCGGCGAAGTGGCGGCTCCCGCGGCGCGCCAGATCTGGGACCTGCTGGCCAGTCGCTAGCTCACGGCGATGACCTGGCCGAGGGCCTCCATCGAGGGCTGGTGTGTGGTGAAGCAGTCGAAGCCGTAGACCTCGTGGCGGCGTCTCAACTCGGCGGCGGCCTCCTCGGGTGTGCGGGCGAAGAGGGCAAACGGGGTTTCCAGCAGCATGTCGACGCTGAACCGATCGGGCGCCATGGCGGCAAATTCTGCTGCGGCATCGGTGGCCTGTAGCCCGATCGCCACCACCTGAAGCAATGCATCGGATCGGTATGACCGTCCGCCGGCTTGAGCTCGGACTTCGCTCACTCGCTGCGCGGTTTCTTCCGCAGTCACGAAGGTGAAAGTGCCGGGAGCCTCACCTTTGACCTGTCGCAGGCCGGAGAATCCGACGACGTCGGCGTGCTTGGCGGCGATCGCCAAGCCTGCCGTCGACATCGCTCCGACCATGATCGGCACCGGGCGCTGCACAGGTGGGGGCTCGTGGCCTTCGGCGTTGAGCCGCCGCCGGGTTTCCAGGAGCAGATCCTCCAGATTCTGCATCCGCTCCTGCGCCCGAAGCCAGGGGATGCCAGCGTCGTCGTGCTCGCTCTTCATGTGTCCGGCACCGAGACCCAACTCTGCACGGCCGCTTGAGAGCAGATCCAACGTGGCGACTTCGCGGGCCAGGAGTGCGGCGTTCCAAAACCCTGCGTTGAGCACGTAGGTCCGCAGCCGAAGCCGCTTACTCATGGTGGCGGCTGCGGTCAGCGCCGAGAACGGGGCCAAGCCCCCGAGGTGATCGGGGGCGGCAAGCACGTCGAAGCCCAACTCATCCGCACGGCGCACCAGACGTTGGTAGTCACGCCACGACGCGGCGGAACGGATGTTCACGCCGAACTGGAGTTCCCTCATACGATCAGCCTCACGCAGCGAGACGAGTCGGCCAAGCGCTTTCGCTGCCAGCACAAGCGCGATGGGCCAGGATCGTGCAGGGTGGTTCTATGCAGATGTCGCACGAGGTCGCACGTGTGGGAACCGTGCACCACATTGAGCTCTGGGTGCCTGACCTGGCCCGTGCCACAAGTCAGTGGGGCTGGTTGCTGGCCGAGCTTGGGTATGAGGTGTTTCAAGAATGGCCCGATGGTCACAGTTGGATTTTGGACGAGACCTACATCGTGCTGGAGCAATCGCCAGACATGATGAGCGGTCCGCACGAGCGGACGCGTCCCGGCCTGAACCACCTGGCCTTCCATACGGGCAACCGCGCGCGTGTCGACAGGCTCACCGCCGCCGCGCCTGCATACGGCTGGACGCTGCTCTTCGCCGACCGCCACCCCTACGCCAGCGGGCCCGAGACGTATGCGGCGTTTTTGGCCAATGCTGACGGGTTCGAGATAGAACTCATCGCCACTGATCTGTAAACCTGGCGATGCGTCGTCCCTCGGATCGGCGTTGCGGCAACATCGGTGAAACACCGTGCTCGGTAAGGTTCATGCCGTGACCCAGGACCCGATCAGCCCAGAGTTGCGCGCCGACGTGCGCCGTGTGTCCACCCTGCTCGGCCAGTCCCTGGTCAGGCACCACGGGCAGGCGCTGCTTGACCAGGTGGAGCACGTGCGGGTGCAGACCAAGGAGAGCAAGTCCGGCGATGCCGACGCGGCAGAGTCAGTCAAGAAGATCCTCGCCGACCTGCCGTTGGATCAGGCCACCGACCTGGTGCGGGCCTTCGCCGCATACTTCCACCTGGCGAACGCTGCCGAGCAGGTGCACCGGGTGCGCGGGCTGACCGGACGCCCCGAAGCTGAGGGATGGTTGGCCTCCACGGTGGCCGATGTGGTTGACACCCTTGGGTCGGAAAAGCTAGCGCAGACCATCGGTGAGCTCGACGTTCGGCCGGTCTTCACCGCTCACCCCACTGAGGCCAGTCGCCGCTCAGTGCTGACCAAGATCCGCCACCTGTGCGACGAGCTGGCCCGCACCACTGCCTCGGACTCGATCGCGCGACGCCGTCAAAACCGCACGCTGGCCGAGCTGATCGATTTGATCTGGCAGACCGACGAGCTGCGTACCAATCGTCCGACTCCGATGGACGAAGCACGCAACGCGATGTACTACCTGGACGAGGTGTTGCTGCGGACCATGCCGCAACTGCTGGCTGAGTTCGCAGATCTGCTTGGTGAGCACGGCATCGTGATGGACCCGGCGCACACCCCCATCCGGTTCGGGTCCTGGATCGGGGGAGACCGCGACGGCAACCCGTTCGTCACACCGGCGATGACCCGCGACATCCTGGCGCTGCATCACCAGCACGCCATCAAGGTCGCGCTCGGTGTGGTCGACGTGCTGACCTCCCAGATCTCCAGCTCCACGGTGATCGTCGAGGTCGACGAGGCGATGCAGACTTCGCTCGATGAAGACCTCGAGAACCTGCCCGGCCTGGACCCCCGCGTCAAGGAACTCAACGCGGCTGAGCCGTATCGACTGAAGTTGACCTGTGTGAAGGCCAAGCTGATGAACACCCGACGTCGCGTGGTGGCCGATTCCCCGCACGAGCCGGGCCGCGACTACTCCAGCGCTGCCGAATTGGTCGCCGACCTGACGGTGGTCGCCGACTCGCTGCGCAACCACGGCGGCGGGCTGATCGCCGACGGGCGGATGGCTCAGGCAATCCAAACCTTGGCCGGCACCGGTCTGCACCTGGCCACGTTGGATGTGCGCGAGCACGCCGAGAAACACCACGAGTTCTTGGCCGGCGTGCTGGACGGTCTGGGTCACCTGAAGGCCCCGTATGCCGAGCTGAAGCGAGAAGAGCGGATGCGCGTGCTCACCCATGAGTTGGCCTCCCAGCGGCCCTTGCTGAGCCCGGCCGCGGAGCGTCCTAAGACCCTCGCGGTGTTCGACGAGATTCGGCGCGCATTGGCTACCTACGGCCCTGACGTCATCGAGACCTACATCATCTCGATGACCCAAGGTGCCGATGACGTGATGGCGGCTGCGGTGTTGGCCCGTGAGGCTGGGCTGGTCGACATCCACGGCAAGGCCGACGGCACGGGGGCCTTCGCCAGCATCGGCTTCGCCCCGCTGTTGGAGACGATCGACGAGCTGCGCAACGCGGCCTCGCTGGTGGACACGCTGCTCAGCGACACGGCATACCGCAAGCTCGTGCGCCTGCGCGGGGACGTGCAAGAAGTGATGCTCGGCTATTCGGACTCCAACAAGCAGGCCGGGGTGATGACCAGCCAGTGGGGGATTCACCAGGCCCAACGCGCGCTGCGTGACGTTGCGGCTAAGCACGGGGTGCGGTTGCGGCTGTTCCACGGGCGCGGCGGGTCCGTCGGTCGTGGTGGCGGCCCGACGTATGAGGCGATCTTGGCTCAGCCGTACGGCGTGCTGGAGGGTGAAATCAAGTTCACCGAGCAGGGTGAGGTCATTTCCGATAAGTATTCGCTGCAGGCGTTGGCTCACGAAAACCTGGAGTTGTCGCTGGCTGCGGTGCTCCGGGCGAGCTCACTGCATACCGAGCCGCGCAACCCGGCCGAGCAGATCGCCCAGTGGGATAACGTGATGAACGTGGCCAGCGATGCCGCGTTTGCCACCTATCGGACGTTGATTGATGACCCCGACCTGCCGGCCTATTTCGTGGCGGCCACCCCGGTCGACCAGCTTGGCGCGCTGAACATCGGCTCGCGACCGAGCAAACGGCCGGACTCGGACCAGGGTCTGGACGGTCTGCGGGCGATCCCGTGGGTGTTTGGGTGGACGCAGACCCGGCAGATCGTGCCCGGATGGTTTGGTATGGGGTCGGGCCTGAAGGCAGCCCGCGAGGCCGGTCATGGCGACGCCTTGGAAACGATGCTGGCCGAGTGGCAGTTCTTCGGGGCGCTGATCTCCAACGTTGAGATGACCGTGACCAAGACGGACCTCGATATCGCGGCGCACTACGTCAACACGCTCGTGCCGCAGGAGTTACGGCACATCTTCGACGTCATCCGGGCTGAGTTCGAGCTGACGTTGAGCGAGTTGCAGCGGCTGACGGGTCTGGACGACGTGCTGGACGACCAGCCGACGTTGCAGCGATCGCTGGCGGTGCGCGACCAATACCTCGACCCGATCTCGTATCTGCAGGTCGAGCTGTTGCGGCGGCTGCGGGTCAGCGACGAGGTGGCCGATGAGCGCCAACTGCAGCGAGCCTTGCTCATCACGGTCAACGGCGTCTCGGCAGGATTGCGCAACACCGGCTGATTGAGCCTTTAGGCGGCAGGACAGAATGGGCGGATGCCCGAAGGCCACACCATCCACAAACTCGCTAGAGATTTGGGGGACGCCTTCATGGGGACCGCTCCCATGGTCAGCAGCCCGCAGCTCCGATTTGCGGACGGTGCTGCGCTGCTTGATGGGCAGCCTGTGGAGCGCTCGGACGCGTGGGGCAAGCATCTGTTCGTGGACTTCGGCGCTGATCTCAGACTCCATGTGCATCTCGGGTTGATCGGCAAATTCTCGGTGGACTCGATTCCGGCGGGGGCGTCCGTGCCGCCGGTGCGCGGCCAAGTGCGACTCAGGATCGAAACGGATGTCCACGTTGCTGATCTACGTGGGCCGATCATCTGCTCGGTGCTGACACCGGACGAGGTCGCCGCGGTGGTGGCGCGTCAGGGTCCCGACCCGCTGCGGGCCGGTGAAGCCGATCCCGACCGAGCGTGGGCGATGATCCACCGCTCCAAGCGCAGCATCGCTGAGCTGCTGATGGACCAAAAGGTCCTGGCGGGTGTTGGCAACGTCTACCGCAGCGAGGTCCTCTTTCGCCATCGGGTGGGCCCGAAGTTTGCGGGCAACCGGATCAAACGGCATACCTGGCAGGCAATGTGGGACGACCTCGTGATGTTGATGCCCATCGGGGTATTCACCGGCCGGATCATCACCCACGAGGATCAAGTCACCAAGGTGTTGCAGCAGGTGGCCCTCGATCTGCCCGTGAAGCCGGGACGACGCAGTTACTACGCGTACAAACGCACAGGTCAGCCGTGTTTGCGATGCGCCTCAACCATCCAAACCGCGGTGGTGGCCGGGCGCAATCTGTTTTGGTGCGCCAACTGCCAGCGCCGCACGTAGCGTTCGCTGCCACGCGGCATACCTGAGCGGTTTCGTCGCTGTTCCCCAATCTGCGACTGCGACCCCTCAGCCACCGGGCATTCAGACATGCAAAAGTGCCTTACCTCGTGCATCCGCGCAGGTGATGCAGACTTTTGCATGTCTGAACGCACACCCGGCGATTGTGGCTAGCCAACCGAGAGTCTCGGCCCGCCGGAGCGACCTGTACCATAAGTGGTACATTTTCTACGGAGGAACCCATGGCCATCACAGCGAGCGAAGCACGGAAGACCCTGTTCCCTCTGATTGAACAGGTCAACGACGATCACACCGTGGTCGAGATCACGTCGAAGCGTGGCAATGCTGTGTTGTTGTCGGTCGCCGAGTATGAGGGGTTGCAGGAGACCGCATACCTGTTCCGCTCCCCTGAAAACGCTCGCCGACTACTTGCGGCGGACGCTAGCCTTCGTGCGGGTCAGGGCGCAGAGCACGAGCTCGATCGCGAGTGAACGTCGTCTTCGCGCCGCAAGCGTGGGGTGACTACCGCTACTGGCAAACGCAAGATCGCACGACGCTCAAGCGCATCAACAGGCTCATTGACGACATGTGCCGTGATCCTTTCGAGGGGATCGGCAAACCCGAGAGACTCAGGTATGGGGTTCAGGCCTGGTCGCGACGGATCAGCGACGAGCACCGCATCGTGTATCGAGTCGAGGGCAACAACCTGTTGATTCTTCAGGTGCGGTACCACTACGAGCCCTAGTCTGCAGCCTCGGCAAGCTGTGACTCGAGCGCGGTAGCGACAGCTTCGAACTCGGCCAGAGCGGCCGTCAGGTCTTCCACGATCTCGCGGGCGATCACGTCGGGTGAGGGCAGATTGTCAACGTCCTCGAGTGAGTCGTCCTTGAGCCAGGCGATGTCGAGGTTGGCTTTGTCGCGAGCAGTGATCTCCTCGTAGGAGAACGATTTGAAGCGCTCGCTCTCGATGCGACTGCTGGCCGGCATACCTGGTTGGTATGCGGTGACGAAATCGTCGAGGTCGGCTCGCTTGAGTGGGCGCTGCTTGAGCGTGAAGTGCTGGTTGGTGCGCAGGTCGTAGACCCACACCCGCTCGGTCCAGGGCGTGTCGGGGCGGGCTACCTTCTTGTCGAAGAAGAGCACGTTGGCCTTGACCCCTTGGGCGTAGAAGATGCCCGTGGGCAGGCGCAGCATGGTGTGCAGGTCGAAGTCAGTGAGCAGTTTGCGCCGGATAGTCTCGCCCGCGCCTCCCTCGAAGAGCACGTTGTCGGGCAGCACCACGGCCGCTCGACCGTTGGTGTCCATGATCGTGGCGATGTGCTGGATGAAGTTCAGTTGTTTGTTGCTCGTGGTGGCGACGAAGTCTTGGCGTTCGATCAGGCGCTCTTCACGGACCTGACGACCGTCGGCGCCGACCATGGTGACGGAGGACTTCTTGCCGAAAGGCGGGTTGGATAGCACGACGGACCAGTGTGGACCCGGGGCGGCGATCAGCGAGTCGCGAACGTCGATAAGCGACGCGCCGTTGGCGGTGCCGATGCCGTGCAGCAACAGGTTCATCGCGGCAAGGCGGGCGGTGCCGTCAACCAACTCGTAGCCGCGGACTAAATTGTCGCGGAGTTTGTCGCGCTCGATGGGTGTCATCGACTCTGCGCCTTGTTGGGCGTAGTCATGAGCCACGAGCAGGAACCCGCCGGTGCCGCACGCGGGGTCCACGACCGTGTCGTGCACGGTGGGGCGGATGACGTCGACGATGGCCTGGATTAAGGGGCGAGGAGTGAAGTACTGACCAGCGCCGGAGCCCTTGTCGGAGGCTCCCTTGGAGAGCAGATCCTCGTAGGCGTCTCCGTTGATGTCGGTGCCGGACTGCGACCAGTTCTCTTTGTCGATTAGGTCAACGATGAGCCGCCGCAATTTTGCGGGGTCTTGTATGCGGTTTTGTGCCTTGCGGAAGATCGTGCCGATGACGCCAGGCTCACGGGCCAGGCCGACCAAGATCTTGGTGTAAGTGAGCTCGAGTTCGGTGCCCTGGGCGTCGAGCAGTTTTTGCCATGAGTACTGATCGGGGACGATCTGCTCAGGCTTCAGAGAGCGGCGAGCGCGTTCGTCCGCCATCTTCAAGAACAGCAAGTACGTCAGTTGCTCGGTGTATTCAATGACCCCGACGCCGTCGTCCCGCAAAACATCGCAATACGACCACAACTTGTCGACCAGTCTTCGCGTGTCACTCATGCGGGGTGTCCCTAGCGTTGGCGTATCGGTGGATGTCATCCATCAGGTCTGGATAGGGGTCGGCGAGCGGGGCGCGTCCCGCCCGAATGGTACGGGCGCGAGCCATCAAGTCTTCGCCTCCGGTGTAGTAGGTGCCACGCGTCTGGCCGTGCCCCGTCAGCAGGCCGGAAGTGACCAATCGTTGAAGATCACGGGTCGCAGTGCGGCCTTCGATCCCGCTTCTTTTGACATAGGAACTTTTGGTCAATCGCAGGCCCAACAACGCGTCGAAGAGGGCGTCGGCCACGCGGGTGGGCAACTCATGCGCACCGATCACATCGTCAATAGTTTCCCACTGTCGCTCGGCTTCAGCGAAGCGGCGCTGCTGGGTTTGCGCCTGCATATGGTGTGCACGCAGGTTGAACTGGACCCAAAGGTGAGCATTTCGTTGCGGTTGCCACCTCCCTGCCCCAGTGGCGGCAAGCACACGGTAGTAGTCATCGGTGTTGTGGCCCAGCCACTCTTCGATGCTGCTGAAGGTTGGCTCCAAGACGGCATCCTGAGCCAGCACCAAATTCTGCAGGGCCCGGGCCATGCGTCCGTTGCCGTCGCGAAACGGGTGAATCATCACGAGATTGAGGTGTGCCATCGCTGCCCGAACGAGGGGATCGACCGTACCGGGATGAGCCAGGTCTGCAGCGAGCGCCTGCATCAATTGTGGGACAACCTCAGGATCGGGGCCCTGATAGACGGTGCGCTCCGACTTGTCATCCCGGACGTAGATGTCGGTGGCGCGGTAGCGCCCGGGTGATTTGCTCAGCTCGTGCTCGAGCAGCATGAAATGCATGGATTTCATCACGGCGGTGCCAGCTGTGAAGCCTGGCTCGGTGGCAACGTTGAGCACGTAGGTCAGGACCCGTCGGTAGCCCAAGATCTCGGCCCACGTATGTTGATCGGCGGTGAGCGGCTCTTCGTCCTCGACCGCTGCGGCCGCATCTTGGTCGGTGACGGTGTAGCCCTCAATGGTGTTGGAGCCCTGGATGGCTCGGGCTTGAGCGGTCCGTCGCAGTCCGCCACCCCACCGCTTGGGGGCACGCAGAGTCCAAGCCAGGTCGCGTCGGATAGAGGTGATCTCGTGGATCACATCGACGTCGCGGGGGTCCAGCTCGGGGGAGGCAAACAACTCAACCATGGCTCAATGTCCTAATCATTAGGCCATTGAGACTACGGCGATGCGAGCGGTGGCGCAATGATTAAGCCATTAGGACATCTACGACTCAGAGTGAGTCGAAGAAGTCGTCGTCGATTCGGTAGAGGGTGACGGTCTGCTCCACTTGGACGCCAACGCCGTGCTTGACGAGCAAACCTGCAAGGCGTGATCCGTCGATCAGTTCGATTCTCGCGTTGATCCGCTCGGCTTCGTCTTGGGCTCCCTTGGTGAAGCGAGAAGTCGTGATGAAGACGCCTCGATCACCTTGCTTGCCCAACAGCGCCCCAGCGAACTCGTGGATTCGCGGGCGATCGATGGCGCGATCCACCGCGTATCGCTTGGCCTGCACGTAGATCCGGTCAAGTCCTAGCGGATCTTGGCTGATGATGCCGTCGATCCCCGCGTCGCCGGTGGCGCTCGTCCGCTCAGCCGAGCCGGCCTTCCCATAGCCCATGTTTTGCAGCAGCCGGATGACGAGGTCTTCAAATCCCGTCGGCGACATCGCGAGGGCACTCTGCAAGACGTCGCCTTCGACAGCAGCACGATTGGTCGCGAGAGCCTGTTCTATGAGGTCGGTCGGCGTGGCCTCGGTTGGCGGCTCCATCGTGGGGCTGGTCGTCGCAGATTCGGTGCGCGTTCGGTCCTTGAAGGCCAGGTATGCCGGGTACGCCTCGAGCGCCTTCATGTCTATTCGGGTTGGATTGCTGACCAGTGCCGCGCGGCCTTGCTCGGTGATCAGCGAGTGACCCCGCCGGGGCCGCGAGATGAGGCCGGCTTGAAACAGATAAGTCAGCGACCAGCCGACGCGATTATCCATCGTGCGTTGTCTACCGCTGGGCAGCATCTGAGCGCGATCTTCAACCGTCAGCTCGAACTCATTGGCCATCGCGGCCTTGATCTCCCGAGATGTCCGAGTCTGGCCGTCGCCCAGGTATGCCAAGGTCGGCCTCATCAATGTCTGAAAGTCGGGGATGGTCACTGGGCAGGGTCCCGGCAAAGTCGCATTTCAGCAGGTCAGGTCTTGTAGCGGGGCGTGGTGGGCGTGATGTCGGGTGGCGGCGGCGATGTTGGTCCATCCGGTGAGGCGGAGCAGGCTGATGGCGGTGTTCCGCAGGGTGGCCATGACCGCTGGTGCGTTGCCGGTACGGACCTGGGAGCGGTCTTCATCGAAAGTGACATCTCGGACCCAGTGCAGCCGGTTTTCGATACCCCAGTGCTGTTGGACCCAACTGGCCAGGACCGGTGGTGGCGCGTTGTGGTGGTCAGCGGAGGTGATGATGTAGACGACCTCCACGCTCTTCTTGCCTGCCTTGGTGCTGGTGCGCCGGATCTGCGCGACCTGTTTCGCGCCGGTGAAGTCGACCCAGTCCGGGGCGTCCACGACTTTGATGGTGCGGGTCACGGATCGGCCGTGGGACCGGGTGCTGGTGGTGTGGGCGGGTACGTGCGCCCAGGGCAGCTTCGTGCACGCGGTGTGCAGCCGTGGCTGGTTCTTCTTGATGGTGAAGACGTAGTCGCCGCCGGCTTCGGTGATCACCTGGGCGGTGTCGTGCTGGGTGTGCATCGCATCCACTGTGATGACCGCGTCCTTGATGTTCATGCAGGTCAGCAGGGTCCGGACCGCTGGTATCTCGTTGCTCTTCGCCGCTACCGTGAGCTGGCCCAGGACGGCGCCGGTGCCGTGATCGAGGGCAGCGACCAGGTGCGGAGCGACCCGGTCGCGGGTGCGTGCCCCGCGTAGGGTTTTGCCGTCGATCGCGATCACCCGCCGCCCTGCGAACACGCCGGTACGGGTGTACAGCCAGGCACCGATCACGGCGGCCAGCACATCGGCGTCAACTCGGGCGAACACGCGCCGGAACGTGGACTCATCTGCTACCCGGCCCGGACCGGCATGGGCGGTGGCCCAGTCACCGATCGCCGCGAACGAACGGGCACCGGCCAGCACTGCGCCGACCCCGAGGACCAGCAAGCCCGCCAGGGCATGCCGCTTCCCACGTTCGGCACGAGGGTCCGGCACCGAGGTCAGCAACGCGGCCAACTCGTGCAGATCAGCCCGCAGATCGGCCGGAGAAGACGGGGTAGGAGATGATGGCATAGCGGGTGTGGTCCTCCGGCTCGATGGTCAGTGTGAGAACCACCATCAGAGCCTCACGGGCCACACCCGTCACACACGACACACCGTCCACATCCGTACGAACCCGCAGGTCAACGTCCTACGCCACGACTTTGCCGGGGCCCTGGGTCACTGGGCAAGCTCCTCAATCACTTCTTGGTCGGTATGCCCACCGGTCAACTTCCCCGAAAACGCAGCCGCCAGCACAGCGCGACGGAGGACGTCGGTGCGGAGCTTGACCGTCGCCACATCGAGCGATAGCCGATCGAGGCCCGAGAGTTGGTCGTGAAGCCTCTCGACGATGTGTCGCGAAGCGCCGCGTGGAGGGATGGCAACCGGCATTTTCCGGATCATTGTGAGACTGATGGACGCGAGATTGACGCTTTGCTTCCCGTTACGTTCCGCCCATCTGCCGCCCAATGAGTTGGCGGTGTGAGACAGGAAATACGGGTCAAGGTCCGTCTGAACTCGAGCACGGAAGACATGGTTTTGGTGAATGCAATTGGCAATCTGGTCTTCCCACACCCATCCGCGAGCAAGTTTATCCTTGTCTCCGCCTTCATTGAGCAAGACGTCTCCAGATTCAAGGGCTAATTTACTTGCGCGAGCCGGCGGAACCCGAATGGACGTGACACTGTCAAGACGCAACTCCCCGCGCTGGACGTTGGCTACTCGGAGGTACGGTACTTCGATTAAACTGGGGTCGCCTTGCTTCTTGGAGTCCTTCGTAACACCCCCAACTACTTCTGCTATCTCGCCAAGCCGTTGCCATGTCCATTCAATCGGGAGTGCCGGCAGGTCACCGTCATTCGTGCCAATGGGAGCTAGATCGGGGGTGGCACCGTGAATTCGAGACCCACCCCCTGTGACGGCCCGAAGGATGAGCGCGTCGCGTGCTGCTCTGATTCGACGAGTCGAAGTGATGGTGATGTGGTTGGCGGCGTCGAGGTGGGAGAGGTGGCCTTCGAGGATCTCGACGATCCGCCGCTGTTCCGCCAATGGGGGTGTCGGTATGACCCACGGTTTAAGTATCGTCTGACTGATATTGCGTTGGGTCGCGCCTTTGCCCTGGGCGTCCAGAAGTGTCCGCTGATGACGCAGATAGTGGAAAAGAAACTTGTCATCAACAGCTGGACCAGGAACGATGGAAGCAATAGCCTGGTTCGTCGCCATCGCCTGCCCGGCGATACCGAGCTTGCCAATAGACCCATACATCGCAAGGAGGATCGTTCCTGTAGGCACCATCTTGGCGGATGAATTGGCTAGGCCAGCGTCCGTGATGGATAACCGAGTTTCACGCACAACGCCGTCGTTCAGATCGCCAATAACCGCCCACGGAATTGGCCCCCCGTAGTACTCCGCTTGTCTCGCGGTCGGAGTCCCGCCGCTGCCAAGTGTCGCTATTTGCGAGAGCGAGCGCCAAGTCCAACCGTCGGGGATGGTTGTCACGCGGTGAGGTCCTGGTTCAGGGATTCGAGAATGTCGCCAGCATTGTCTCCAAGGTCGCGGAGGGCACCATCGACTCCGCCGCGCTCGGTGAAGGGTGCCTCGTCGAGGTCTTCGACTCTGATCTCGACCGATGACGCGATGACGTTGACCATCCGGTCCAGCCACCACCTCTCTTGCGATGTGAACACGGTCCCCGCCTGCTTCTGTTGCGCCAACCATGCCTCATACCGCTCGCTCACTCGGTCGGCGTACGGCACGAGTTCTTTGTCGGCGCCCACGCTGTAGCGCAATAGGGAGACCAAATCAGTGAGGGTGTGGCGGTCGCTTTTGCGTACGCGACCGGGGTCGATCACTTCGTAGGCATGCCAGAGATAGTCCGGAGTCCAGTTGTACGGCGGCCGGGAGATCCGATCCGCCAACTCCTGCACGTCCGCAAAGGCGACACGACGTTGCTTGCTCTCACTGATGAGCTGGATCGCAGTGATCTCGTCTCGATGTTCAATGAGGTAGGCCAGCCACGACTCGATGGCTGATGAAGCCGATGTGGTGTCCGCGACCCCGTGGGCATCCATGAGAGTGTCAACACTGACTTCGTCAATAACGCGGTCATGGCTGGCGCGAAGTTCAAGGATGCGCTCGCGCAACACCGGGTTAGCCGCCAACGGCTCGATGGCCGCATCCAATGCGTCTTGCATCGCAGCGGCGGGATCGGTGGCACCCTCAATGACGGCGGCCTGAACGTCGGGGTCGACTGCGTCGACAAGGCCTCGCACCAGATCACGGATCGGAACCTCGGAAACGGAGTCGAGTTCTTCTCGCTCTTGGGGGGAGAGTTGCAACTCCAGCTTGGCCAGGCGTGATGCGAGTGTCGCAGTCTCATCCTCAGTGAGTTCTAGCGCCGCAGCCTTGCCCAGCAACTGCCTCAACGAAGCGCCCTTGACCCGGTTGAGCGGCGGGTCCACGAAATCGTGCTCAGTCACACCGACGGCATCCACGATCACGAACCGCGTCTTAGTGGAGGCATCGGGGGTGACGGCCTTGAAGTCGGCCGAGGGCATCGTCCGTGCACCGCGCCCCTTCATCTGCTCGAAGTACTGGGCTGAGCGAACGTCGCGCATGAAGAACACGCATTCCAGCGGCTTCACGTCCGTGCCGGTGGCGATCATGTCGACGGTGACCGCAATCCGCAGCGCGGGGGAGGTGCGGAAGGCCTTGAGTTGGCCCTCGGGGTCGCGGGCTGCGTAAGTGATCTTCACCGCAAAGTCGTTGCCCTTGCCGAACACCTCGCGCACGGCAGTCACGATCTCTTCGGCGTGAGCATCGTCCTTGGCGAAGATCAAGGTCTTGGGCACCTCCGAGCGCCCAGGAAAGATCTCGGTGAAGAGGCGGTCGCGGAAGGTCTCGAGCACCAATCGGATCTGTGACTTCGAGGTGACTGCCCGGTCCAATTGCTTATGCGTGTACGCCAGGTCATCATCGAGGATTTCGTACCGCTGCTTTCGGGTGCGGCGATCAACCATCGGCACCACGAGACCGGCATCGATCTTGCTGCCTCGCCCCGAGATCTCGGTTTCAATGCGGTAGAGGTCGAAGTCGACGTTGACCCCGTCGGCCACGGACTGGGGGTAGGTGTATTCCGAAACCAGGTTCTGCTTGAAGAACGCGAACGTCTGCTTGCCAGGGGTCGCGGTCAAGCCCACGACGTGAGCATCGAAATACTCCAACACCCCGCGCCAGACGCCATAAATAGAACGGTGCGCCTCGTCCACGATGATGAGGTCGAACGTCTCGGGGGATAGATCCGCGTTGTAGGCGACGCTCACCGGAGCGGCCGGTTCAAAGCCATCGAGACCAGGGTCATCCTCCGCGCTCACAGCCTCGCCCCTGAGAGCGGCATAGACCCGCTGAATCGTGGAAATCACCACGTTGCTGGAGCCCAACATGCCCGCACCGCGCAAACGATCCACGCCGTACAGTTCTGTGAAACGCCGCCCATCGCCGGGAGTCCGGTAGTTCTCAAACTCGGCGACCGTCTGCTTGGCGAGCGTGTTGCGATCAACCAAAAACAAGATGCGCGAGAAGCCGCCAAACTTCAGCAGCCGGTATGACGTGGTGACCGCCGTAAAAGTCTTGCCTGCGCCCGTGGCCATTTGCACTAGGGATCGGTCGAAGCGTTGCTCCGCCAAACTCTGCTCAATGCCGGTGATCGCGGTGATCTGGGCAGGACGTAACGGGCGCGTATCGAGTTCAGGCAGCCCCCGGACCTTGCCCCGCCAGGTAGGACTGTCCGGCGCCGCAACGGCATCTCGAAGCAGTTTCGCCAAGGTTGACGGTTGCGGGAAGGAGAAAATTTTGCGGGAGCGAGGCTCGGGGTCGAATCCGTTCGTGAAGTGGGTTTCGCTTCCGCTGGCCTCGAAGACGAAAGGCAACTTGCCTTCGACGGTCAGCGCCTTGAGTCGGACCTCAGCTCGAAGGCCCTCGGCATACATCGCGGATTGCCACTCAACGCCAGACAACGTGGCACCTTGGGCCTTGGCCTCGATGACGCCGACGACTCTTTTGTCGACGTAAAGCAAGTAGTCAGCTCGACCGTGTCCCGTCTTCATCACGACTTCACGACAGGCGATTCCCTGGCCAGCGAAAAGATTGAGGCTCAATTTGTCCTGGACGCACCAGCCGGCATCGGTCAGTTGACGATCAATGAGAAGGCGGGCGCGTTGCTCCGCGGCCAGCCTTTGATCGGGATCGTCGGGACTCATCGAGGTAACGATATTGCGTGCGATTGCTTTATCGCACTGTATGGACTTCGACATGCGGAGCATGCGCACGGACAGCGAGTTCAAAGGCCACAGGGTCGAGGCCTGGGACGACTCGTTCCCAAGACCCGCCGACCTCTGGCTGGGTGGGATCGATGATGCGACCAGTGACCCACTCGGGCAAGGGGGCATCCGCTCGTAACCACACGCGGATGTTTTCCTCTGCGGGAAAGAGCTCCACTCGATGGATCGAGTGCCAGGGGGACTGTGCTCGGCGAGAGTCCTGTCGCGAGCTCCCCCGCCGCGTGGTCATGCCAATCCCCGCCGGACCGACGACGACGCCTTTCCAAGCGCGGAAGGCACTGAGGCCGAAGAACACGAGGGCGATTGCGACGGCCAGGCCAGCAAATCCCCAGTTGCCCCGAGTCAGGCCCACCAACCCGACGAAAACCCCAGATCCGAGGAGTCCAAAGGCCAGCTGCCGCATAGCATCAGCGGTATTGCAAACAACGTACTGACCTGGCACTTGGGTCATGGCAGATCTACGGCTACTGCCAGAAGGATCGCCACCCCGATGACGACGACCCCAATCACGAAGAACAGCAATCCAAGGATGATGAAGAACACCCACATACTGCCCCCGCTCAATAGTCCATTCGCTAACTCCACTGTGGTCGGGTTCTTCGGGTCGTAGCGCACCGGAACGACCTGGCCCTGTGTGGCGGGCGCGGGACTGGATCCGTATGACGCCTCCGCCTCAACGATCCGTCCATCAGGCAAGGTGTAGCGAAGCAGTGGGTGGTAGGTCCCTCTGGAGGCACTATGCGACGGGGTTTGTCGGTATCTCAAGTCCAGCACCTGAGCCTGGGTCGTCACCGAGGTGGCCAGGAATTGCTTTGAGGATTGCCTCAGTGTGCGGCCCGTGAACGCAAAGGTGGCACCCGCCAACGCGAGGATCGCCCCGACCAAGAGCGGGGTGATCGCCAATCCGTCGGTCAAGGGTCCAACTGTCCTCGTGCGGGTGAGGCTCAGCGGTTGAAGGCTTCGACGCGCAGCGTGTAGTCACCCACGTCGGGGTCATCGGCAGACCCGAGGATCATCTGGAGCAGGTTGCACGGCGTGGGGTAGTCCGAGCCGAGTGCCTCCAGGTATTCGCGGTGCGCCTCCAACGAAGCCACCCCGTCGTCAAAGGTGTCGCTGACGTCCACCGTGTGCGTGGAGTGCATGGAGTTGGCGAAGCACAGCAACGTCACGCCAGACCACGGGTCCAGGCCCTCATCCATCAAATCGGTGAAGAGCCAGCGGTTCCCCGCGTCGGCGCAGGCATCCATCGTGGCTAGCCCTACCGCGCGGTGATCGGCCTGGTTGAGTCCGCCGCCGGCGAAGGTCTCTCGGTGGGTCAAGGCAAAGACGGCATCGGGCTTGGTGCGCCGGATAGCCGCCGCGATTGCCCGCCGCAACGGGAGCCCGTACTCCACCGCACCATCCGGCATACCCAAGAACACGACCTCTTCCACACCGACGTGCGCAGCACCGTCACGCTCTTCCTGCTCGCGCAAAGGACCCGCCTCCACCGGAGGTATGCCGTCGATCCCGGCCTCGCCGCTGGTCGCCAACAGGTAGGTGATCCTCTTTCCCTGCTTGGTCCAGCGCGCCACTGCGGCGGCCAGACCGTATTCCAAGTCATCGGGATGTGCGGCCACGCACAGTGCGGAGTCCCACTCTTCGCTCAGTTTCTCTAGGGTCATGCCGGCTAGCCTCCCATGCACCCCTCGCCACCCCCAGCCACTTACCTGACGTGTAGCGCCTTATACGACGCTAGAGGTTGAGGTATGTGGCTGGGGGTGGCTGATTATGGGAGAAGTGATCTGCGCTGCTAGATTGGATGCTGCCGTCTGAACGGCCGCGGATTGAGAGTGCCCTGGTGGATCTGCCCAGGCGCGCCGCGCAACGAGATCACAAGGAGACTGCATTGCCGCTAGATATTGCTGTGAAGAAGACCATCATGGACGAATACGGCACGTCCGAGGGCGACACCGGCTCTCCCGAGGTGCAGGTTGCATTGTTGACCCAGCGCATCCGTGACCTCACCGAGCACTCCCGTGAGCACAAGCACGATCACCACAGTCGTCGTGGTCTGCTGCTGCTGGTCGGCAAGCGTAAGCGCCTCCTGCGCTACCTCGCAGACACCGACATCGAGCGTTACCGGTCGCTGATCAAGCGCCTCGGCCTACGCCGCTGAATTTCGCCTAGGAGCGACTCCCGACACGTCGGGGGTCGCTCTTACGCGTATGTCGGCTCCTCGCCCAGCGAGCGCCGACACGTGAGAACAGCCGGGCACAACGACGATGCCCCGCGCTGAGCACAACAGATAGGAGGACCCGATGGAGGGTCCAGAAATCACATCCGCCGAAGCCGTCATCGACAATGGCACCTTTGGCACCCGCACCGTTCGCTTCGAGACCGGACGGTTGGCCGCTCAGGCTGCCGGTTCCGTCACGGCATACCTCGATGACGACACGATGATGCTGTCGACCACCACGGCCGGCAAGCACCCCAAAGATCACTTCGACTTCTTCCCGCTGACGGTTGACGTCGAAGAGCGCATGTATGCCGTGGGCAAGATCCCCGGCAGCTTCTTCCGTCGTGAGGGTCGCCCCTCGACCGAGGCCATCCTGACCTGCCGGTTGATCGACCGGCCGCTGCGCCCGAGCTTCGTCTCTGGCCTGCGCAACGAGGTCCAGGTCGTTATCTCGGTCCTGTCCTTGGACCCCGACCACCAGTACGACGTCGTGGCCATCAACGCCGCATCCGCGTCGACTCAGATCTCCGGCTTGCCCTTCAGCGGCCCGATTGGTGCCACCCGCGTCTCGCTGATCGATGGACAGTGGGTTGCCTTCCCGAACTTCAGTGACGCCGCTCGCTCCACCTTCGACATGGTCGTCGCCGGCCGTGTGGTGGGCAAGGACGCTGAGGGCAATGATGATGTCGCGATCATGATGGTCGAGGCCGAAGCGACCGAAGCAACCTGGGACCTCGTCAACACGATGGGCCAGCAGGCACCGACCGAAGAGGTCGTGGCCCAAGGTTTGGAGGCATCGAAGAAGTTCATCGCTTCTTTGTGCGCCGCCCAGGCCGACTTGGCCAGCAAGGCCGCCAAGGAGACGCAGGAGTTCCCGCGCTTCCTGGACTATGAGGATGACGTCCTGGCCGCGGTCGAGGCCCAGGTCTCCGACGCGCTGACCTCTGCCCTGCAGATCGCGGGCAAGTCGGAGCGCGAAGACACGATCGATGAGATCAAAGAATCGATGAAGTCGGCGTTGTCCGGATCCGATGACGCTGCCTTTGCTGGACGCGACAAGGAACTGTCCGCGGCCTACCGTGCGGTCCAGAAGAAGCTGATCCGTCAGCGCATCCTGCGCGAGAACGTGCGGATCGACGGCCGCGGTCTGGCCGACATCCGTGCCCTTTCCGCTGAAGTCGAGGTCATCCCGCGTGCTCACGGCTCGGCGATCTTCGAGCGCGGCGAGACCCAGATCATGGGCGTCACCACGCTGAACATGCTGCGTATGGAGCAGATGCTCGACACGCTGTCCCCGGTGTCGCGCAAGCGCTACATGCACAACTACAACTTCCCGCCCTACAGCACCGGCGAGACCGGCCGCGTCGGCTCCCCGAAGCGCCGCGAAATCGGTCACGGAGCGCTCGCCGAGCGCGCCCTGATGCCGGTGCTGCCGACTCGTGAAGAGTTCCCGTATGCGATCCGCCAGGTCTCCGAGGCACTCAGCTCCAACGGGTCCACCTCGATGGGCTCGGTCTGTGCCTCGACCATGTCGCTCTGGAACGCCGGGGTGCCGCTGCGCGCCCCGGTCGCCGGAATCGCGATGGGTCTCGTTTCGGCTGAGGTCGACGGCGAAACGCAGTATGCCGCGTTGACCGACATCCTCGGCGCTGAAGATGCGTTCGGTGACATGGACTTCAAGGTCGCCGGCACCAAGGAATTCGTCACGGCCATCCAGCTCGACACCAAGCTCGACGGCATCCCCGCCTCGGTGCTCGGTGGTGCGCTCACCCAGGCTCGCGATGCGCGTCTGCACATCCTGGACGTCATGCTCGAGGCCATCGACGCACCGGACGAGATGAGCCCCTTCGCTCCTCGCGTCATCAGCGTCAAGGTCCCGGTCGACAAGATCGGCGAGGTCATCGGGCCAAAGGGCAAGATGATCAAGCAGATCCAGGAAGACACCGGAGCGGACATTGCCATCGAGGACGACGGCACCGTCTACATCGGCGCGATCGACGGCCCCTCGGCCGAAGCGGCTCGGGCGCAGATCAACGCGATCGCCAACCCGACCATGCCGGAGGTCGGCGAGCGCTTCTTGGGCACCGTGGTCAAGACCACGACGTTCGGCGCGTTCATCTCGCTCACCCCGGGCAAGGATGGGCTGCTGCACATCTCCGAGATCCGCAAGCTGGTCGGGGGCAAGCGCATCGACGCCGTCGAAGACGTGATGAGCGTGGGCCAGAAGGTGCAGGTCGAGCTTAAGGAGGTCGACCCGCGCGGCAAGCTGTCCTTGGGGGCTGTGGTGGCTGATGAGGGCTCGCCCGCCGAGGCTCCCGCGGCGGCCCCCGCTGCTCAGACCACGACCACAGCTGCCCAGGTCGAGGCTGTTCCTGACGCCGCGGCCGCACCGACCGCAGTCGACGATCACTCGGCTGACGATGGCGCTGACAGCAACGACAGCAACGACAGCCACGACAGTGACAGCGGTGAAAGCGATGGCGAGGGCGGTTCGGACCGTCCCCGTCGCAACCGTCGCCGTCGCGGTGGGCGTAACCGTGGCAACGGTGGCGGCTCCGCTGACTCGGGTCAGAGTGCCGACAACAGCTGATCCGGCCGGTCGGCATACGACCGACTAGCGCAGCACAACGCAGTGAGGGCGGGCCCGGAATTCGGACCCGCCCTCACTCTTGTGTGTGTGTGCCCCTGACTATGCAGCCGTGCGGCCAGACATCGCGGGAACCTGCTTTGCTGAGACCTCGCCGACGTGCCAACGCATCTCCATGCGGACGTGGCCGTGGCTATCAAGCACGGGGACCCACGACATGACGGCAGGGCGCTTCGACTGCGGCATTGCTCGTACCCGGTCCATGGTGTCCACCTTTCGTTAACCTTTTGTTCACCTAAGATACACCACAAAGTCATGTACGCCGAAGTCGAGGGTATGTGCGTGTGTCGCCCGACGGATGTCACGCACGCAACCGGCACCGGTTTAGCGCCGGGGTGAGGGCTGATCGGTCGCGGCACGTGCCGCATAGGTAGCGATATCGCTGACGAGCAATTCCAGGGGCCCCCGCGTCTTCGTCGCCACCAAGACGGACCCGACCGCCGCAAGGAGCAGCACGTGAACGCTGATGCGCGTCACCCAGTCGAACGACTCCGGGGCGGCGAGCAGGAGGACGTGCACGGCATACAGCGTCAGGGTCATCGTGCCGGCGCCGAAGGCGATGCCCACCGCCCGGCGCGCTCGGACGCCGAGGCGCGAGGTGACCAGCAGGCAGGCACCCACAACGGCCATCGCGGACCCGGTGGTGTGCATGAAGTCAACGATGCTCCCACTGTGCGGTGACCACACTCCGAGCCACCACCACGAGCCGAGCGGAGTGGTGCCAAAGAATCCGAGCTGCAGCTCGGTGGACATGTCGGCCCCCGTCGACACACCCCCGATGACATCGTAGGAATCGATCAAGGCACGTTCTATCCCGTCGAATCGGATCAGCACGGCCGAGATCGACACCGCCACCACGGCCAGCCACAGACCAGACACCAGCAGTCGCACAGCCGTCCTGGGGGCTCGCAGGTCCAGCCGCCCGATCGCCATACCCGCGAAGAGGTAGGTCGCCCACGTCAGCACCGGGTAGTAACCCGTCACGACGATCTCGCTCAGGAGTTGGGCCGGATCGAGCAAGAAGGACGGCGAGGGCATGTCGTATGTCGGCTCCGGCAACCAGGGGCGCATCGTCGTGCTCAGAACAGGGGAGGTCACGGCCCAGCCCACGGCAAGAAGGGCCAACGATCTGGTGCGCCACCGCAACACCGGAAGCGCGCAGAGGAACAGCACGCCGTAGTAGGTCAAGATTACGGCGACTCCGGCACCCACCATCCCCAAGAGCAACCCGATGAACGCGATCGAGCCGGCCCGCACCACCAGGGACACCCGAGCGCCAGGGCGCAGCGTGACGCCGGGTGCGCCGTTGGCCCGTGTGGTCAGCGCGATCGATAGGCCGGCCAACACGGCGAAGAGGGCGGCAGAGCGACCGGAAACGAGTTGATACCAGGGATCAACTGATGCCGCGTCGCTGGGAAGCGGCTCGATCATGTGCGCCACCACCATGCCGAGCAGGGCCAACGCCCGGGCAACATCAAGACCCACGATGCGACTGGCTGGCATGCCCCTAGCCCGTCATCGCGCGGACAAGGGCCGCGGTGCCCGTCGCGACCCACAAGGCTATGTTGTGTCTCCGAAGGGCTGGCCACGGCCATAGCGCCGGCCCCAGCCGGGGGAGCCCGACGATCAGGGCCGCAAGCGCGGCGACCAACACGGGTATGCCGGCGGGTGCGACCCGGGTGGCTGGGCTCACCGTGACGGACGTGGCCGCGCGGAGGTCACAGGCTGGCGACGAGGCGCACCTCGCGAGCAGTCTCGCCGTCGGGACCGACCACGCGCTCACGCCATGCACCATCTGGTGTCAGGCCGCTGACCGTGCAGAACGCTCGGGTCTCTTCGTCGGCGGCCAGGACCCAGGTCAGCACCGCAGCGCAGTCGTTGGCGCGCAGCGTGTCGCCGCTGGCGTTCAGCAGGCGCGACCCGTGGCCCGATCGGCGAGCATCGGCATGGATCGCCAGGACCAAGACTTCGCCGCAGCGATCGGGCACGCCCTCATCGGTGTCCGCGGTCGGCCCCAGCGCGGCAAAGCCAACGACCTGCTCACCGGCGCACGCCACCATCACCCGGTGCGCCGCACTCGGCGGGTTGGCCATCGCACCCCGCCAGGCCGAGGCGAACTGGTCCGGATCGAACTGCATACGCACCGAGTCCGGCACCACGTCCGCGTATGCCGACCGGAAGACCATCGCTTGGACGGCACCGATGGCCGGCGCGTCGTTGGGGCGCCCGGTGCGGACGCTGGCGTCGGCCATCGGACGGTGGTCCTGGTTGTGGTGATCGGGGTGGTCGTGCTGATGGGGGTGGTCGTGCGGTTCGCTCACCAGAGCAGTGTCTCGCACGGACAGGTGATGCGGCGATACAGGTCGCTGAGGAATGATTCCGTTCGTGAACGCTCCCCTGATCGTGCCGAATCGCCGACGCCCGCGCTGGCACGACCTGCGCGTCGCGGACGTAGTGCGGCTCACCGACCAAGCCGTTGCGCTGACCTTCGATGTGCCCGCCGACCTGCGGGATGACTTCACGTTCGAGCCGGGGCAATACGTGACGCTGCGCACCCAGATCGAGGGCCAGGACGTGCGGCGTTCCTATTCGATCTGTATGTCGAGGCGTGCCTTCGCCGAGACCGGCCAACTGCGGGTGGCCAGCGCCCGAGTGGCAGGCGGGGCCATGTCGAACTGGCTTAATGACTCCGCGGCGCAAGGGCAGACGGTCCAGGTGATGAGTCCGATGGGCGACTTCGTCGTGCCGACCGACCCGGATGAGGCGCGACACCACGTGGCCGTGGCCGCAGGATCGGGCATCACCCCAGTCCTCTCACTGATCGCCACGGCCCTCGATGAAGAGCCGCAGAGCCAGTTCACGCTGATCTTCGGCAATAAGACGCCCGACTCGGTCATGTTCAGCGAAGAGCTGAGCGTGCTCGAGCGTGAATATCCCGGCAGGTTCACCCTGATCCACGTGCTGTCCCAAGCCTCGCCCCAGGAGGGTGTCCTGACCGGGCGCATTGACCGTGACCGAATGCGGTCTCTGCTCGATGACCCGGTCCCGGCGCGGGACGTTGACCACTGGTACGTCTGTGGTCCGCACGCCATGGTGCTGGGCGTCGAAGACGTGCTGGCCGAGCATGATGTGCCCAGCGAGCGTGTCCACCATGAGATCTTCCACCTCGAGGAAAGCGTGAGGGAGGGCCGGTGAAGCCCGACGATCGAGGTCAGCTCAGGTCGGTGCGGTCGCCAATGCTAAGCCTGCCTGAGCTGAGCGCCCGGCGTGCTGGGGACCTCCCCGGACGAGAGGGTCACGGTCCGCCGGGTGTCACCAGCCGTGATGTCCTTGCCCCACTGTGCTGAGGCCTGCGCCAACGACGCGGCGGATTGCACCGAGATGTGCCGGTGCCGGGTGCCGTAGTAGCGATCGCCCATGACGCCCTTGCCGGCTTCGACGTCGATGTGGTCGACGGCTATCAACTCTCCGCGACGTTCGGCGGCGATGTGCAGCGCGACCACGAGCGGCTGCGTGATCTCAGTCAAAGCGGCCCCGGTCCATGGCGAAAACGAACCGCCGCCCGGGATACTCCGACAGCGACCACAACTGATCGCGCGAGGGCCAGTAGGTGATGTCTTCGGGACCGGGCGGTAGCACCTCGCGGTGTGGCGTCAGATCGCCGGGCTGGCCGACATACATGTGGCCGTTGCGCTTGCTGCCGCGACTGGCGGTGACGTAGTAGCGCTCATCAACCACGGTCGCTCCTTGCATGTGACCCACCCCGCCGCTCTCGAGCACGAACGGTCGCGACCGGCCATCGTCCCCCGCGTGTAGCAGGAGGGAGTCGGGGTCGAGCGGATAGCGGGCAATGCGGGTGCTCATCTCATCGCGTCCGTATTCGCCGGCGACAAGTTCCGGCGGGGTCGAGCCTCGGTTGAGCGACAAGAAGGAGTAGCGCAACTTCTCGACGTCGTCGGCCGCGTGTGCGTCATAGGCGAACCGGACGGGCAGCACGTAGCGGTAGTCGAAGGAGTGATCACTGGGCGCAAGCTTGATGATGTCCTCGACTCGGCAGGTAAAGATGCCGCGGCGGGTGCCCGCCAGGTGGAGATAATCGCCGGCCCACACCACTCCGCCAGCGTGGATGTGCAGCGGCTTCAGTCGTGGGCGACCCCACAGGTTGGTGCTGGCCTGCACGATGAGTACGTGCCGATAGCGCAGAGTGTCCAGATCGACGAACGTGACCCGGCTGCCCTGACGGCTCCGCCCCAGCGCCTTGCAATACCAACTGGTCACCAGCATCGGGTGGCCATCGATGGTTTCGGTGTCATGCGCATCAGCACTGGTGCTGATGCCCTGGGGCCACCACAAGTCGGATTCGTTGTCCTGTTGGTTCCAGGTGAAACCCCAGTCGGCCGCGCTGCCCGGCACGTCCTTCTGGGTGGCCTCGCGGTTGAGATCAGCCATCACTCCAGAGACGCCGACGCGTTGGCCGGTTCGAGTGGCGAGTGCGGCGATTTCGTCTGCGTTCTCCTGCGAACGAGACAGGTGGATGCCGTCGACGAACTGCACAGCTACCCCTTCCCTGAGCTCTGGCGAGCGGGGAGCGTCAGCAGACCTAACCACCCCGTCGCGATCCCGATGGCGATGCACCCGAGCGATCCCCACGGCCAGAAGATGTGCTCGGGGCGTAGGACGTAGGAACCGATCAGCAGCAGCGCGCACGGCGCGAGGGTATGCAGTGTCGCGCCGTAGCGACGGACCACATCGACGCTGATCAGGACGGCAGCGACGAACAAAGCCCACGCGCCGATGTCGCCCAACTGCGTCCCGATCCGAAAAGCCAGGGAGATCGCTGTGGGTCGGGGGACGGCGTCATCCCCGAGCTCAGCCGTTACGTATCCGTTGCCGATCCCGCTGATCACGTCGAGAGCGGTATAGAAAGTGGCGTAGACGTAGGCCGCGAGCACGATCGCGATCGCCATCGGGTCTCGTCGCCCCCGCATCAACCAGGCCAGCGCCACCCCGACCAACGGAAAGACCAGGACCCCGGCAATGTGCATCCAAAACCAGTGACCGGCGGTCTCCGGGCTGAGCCGACTCGGGTGGGTTGCCCCGGTGAGTCCGAGCAGCACCCCAGGGGAGGCCAGGAGCGAGAAGGTCCTCAGTCGCATAGTGCCAACGATAAGTGCTGGTCGCGTCCGCGGCCTGGCCGACTCGGCTGACCCCTCTGGCTCGTCGCGGTCAACGGCGCTGCCAGGTCACGAAGTCGAATCCGTCGTGGGCCTCCCGCCCAACCTCTGACCACACGTGAGGGTCGACGGCGGGGAACGTGACGGAACCCTCAGGTTCTTGGTCGACCTCGGTGAGGACCAGGCGCTGCGCGATGTCGATCGTCTGGGCATAGATCTCGCCTCCGCCGATGACGAAGATCTCCGTGTCCCCGGCGATCAAGAGCGCCTCAGCCATCGAGTGGGCCACCTCGACGCCGTCGGCACGCCAGTCGCGGTCGCGGGTGATCACGATGCTGGTGCGTCCGGGCAGTGCCTTGCCGATGGAGTCGAACGTGCGGCGTCCCATCAGGATCGTGCCCCCGAGGGTGACGCGCTTGAAGTGGCGCAGATCCTCCGGCAGGTGCCACGGCATACCCTCGCCGTCGCCGATGACCCCGTTGCGGCCTACGGCTGCGACCAGGGTCAGATGCTGCTCAAACCCGCGCGTGAGCACGGTGAGCGGGCGGACCTCGACCAAGACCTCCAGGGCTTGAGCCTCGTGCGGGACTAATCGCGTGGGCAGGTGGTCCAGCGGCCACCAGGCCAGGTCGGCGGCCTTGTCCGGCTCGGCGATGACCGGTTCGCCGTGCCACCTGGGCACCGCGAAGAACAGGTCGACCCGCTCCTCCATCGGGTCACCGGACGAGGTCGTGCGGTGCAGGGTGGCGACCGGCTCGAGATGCTGAGGATCGACGTCGATCCCCAGCTCCTCGAGGGCTTCGCGAGAGGCCGCGTCGAGAGCCGATTCGCCCCGCTCCACGTGACCGGCCGCTCCGCAGGCCCACCAGCCGTCCATGTATGGCGTGCCTCGCCGGAGCTGTAACAGCACCTCTGGGCCGAATTCGCCCTCTCGAAGCAGGAACAGATACACGGACAGGACGACGCGGAACCGGTCCTGCGTCATACGGCTATGGGGGCTTTGATCGAGGGTGCGGCCACGTAATCGCGGACCTCGATGTCGGGCAGGTCGAAGGCGTCGATTTGCGTGATGTCGGGGTTGAGCCACAGTGTGGGCAGCGCGGTTGGGGTGCGAGTGAGCTGCAGATCGGCCTGCTTGAGGTGGTTGAGATAGAGGTGGGCGTCGCCGAGGGTGTGCACGAAATCGCCGACCCGCAGCCCCGTGACCTGCGCCACCATGTGCGTCAGCAATGCGTAGGAAGCGATGTTGAACGGCACGCCGAGGAAGATGTCGGCGCTGCGCTGATAGAGCTGGCACGACAGCCGGCCCCGCTGGTCGGGGTCCTCCGGAGCGGCCGGCGCGACGTAGAACTGAAACATTGTGTGGCACGGCGGCAGGGCCATCGCCGAGACCTCGGCCACGTTCCACGCGGAGACGATATGCCGACGGGAGTCCGGGTTGGTCTGGATCGAGGTGATGACCGCAGCCAGTTGGTCGATCGCACCGCCAGCCGGGGTGGGCCAGGAGCGCCACTGGTGTCCGTAAACCGGACCGAGGTCACCGTTTTCGTCGGCCCATTCGTCCCAGATGCTGATCCCGCGCTCGTGCAGCCACGCGATGTTGGTGTCGCCGCGCAAGAACCACAGCAACTCACCGATGATCGAGCGTAGATGCACCTTTTTGGTGGTCAGTGCAGGGAAGCCCTCGCTCAGGTCGAAGCGCATCTGGTGGCCGAAGACGGACAGGGTGCCCGTACCGGTGCGGTCGTCCTTGCGCACCCCTTCGTCACGGACCCGCTGCAACAGATCGAGGTATGCACGCATGCCCGACATCGTAGGCGTGCCGGGCGGGCAGGATCGTAGGCGTGCCGGGTGAGTGGAAGCCACGGCTAGGCTGGCCGCCATGAGTCACCCGCACCCCGAGTTGT
Source organism: uncultured Actinomycetota bacterium (assembly GCA_963803695.1). GTDB lineage: Bacteria > Actinomycetota > Actinomycetes > Actinomycetales > Dermatophilaceae > Ornithinicoccus. The sequence goes on along the minus strand of CAWDNY010000005.1, from coordinate 49,485 downwards.
CCGCACCCCCGACGTTGGCCAAGGGGGGAGTGCGGATCGTGGCCCTCGGCGGTTTGGGCGAGATCGGCCGCAACATGACGGTCATCGAGCATGCCGGCAAGTTGCTGATCGTCGACTGTGGGGTGCTGTTTCCCGAGGACGATCACCCCGGCGTCGACTTGATCCTGCCGGACTTCTCTTACATCGAGAACCGGATGAACGACGTGGTCGCCATCGTGCTGACCCACGGGCATGAGGATCACATCGGAGCGGTGCCCTATCTGCTGCGTAGCAAGCCCGACATCCCGCTGATCGGCTCCACGCTGACGTTGGCGCTGATCGAGGCCAAACTCAAAGAACACCGGATCAAGCCGTTCACGATGGGGGTCAAAGAGGGCGACATCGAGCAGCTCGGCCCCTTCGGGTGCGAGTTCGTGGCGGTCAACCACTCCATCCCCGACGCGCTCGCGGTTTGCATCCGGACTCCGGGCGGCACGCTGCTGCATACCGGTGACTTCAAGATGGACCAGGTGCCACTGGACGGTCGGATCACCGACCTGCGCGCCTTTGCCCGTCTGGGTGAAGAAGGAGTCGACCTCTTCTTGGTTGACTCCACCAATGCGGAAATGCCGGGTTTCACCACCGCCGAGCGCAACATCGCGCCGGCGATTGATCGGGTGTTCCATCAGGCTCAGCGGCGGATCATCGTTGCCTGCTTCTCCTCGCATATCCACCGGGTGCAGCAGGTCCTCGATGCCGCGCACGCCAACGGCCGCAAGGTCGCGATGGTGGGCCGTTCGATGCTGCGCAATATGGGCATCGCCGCTGAGCTCGGCTATCTCAAGGTGCCCGACGGGGTGCTGGTCGACCTGGGAAAGCTCGCCCAGTTACCGGAGGACAAGCAGGTGCTCGTCTGCACCGGGTCCCAGGGTGAGCCGATGGCGGCCCTGTCGCGGATGGCCAACCGAGACCACAAGATCGAGGTTGGCACTGACGACACGGTGCTGCTGGCTTCCTCTCTCATCCCCGGCAACGAGAATGCGGTCTACCGGGTCATCAACGGACTGACCCGACTCGGTGCCATCGTGGTGCATAAGGGGAACGCGATGGTGCACGTTTCCGGTCACGCCAGCGCGGGTGAGTTGCTGTACTGCTACAACATCGTGCGGCCGAAGAACGTGATGCCGGTGCATGGTGAATGGCGGCACCTGCAAGCCAACGCTGACCTGGCGGTGGCCACGGGAGTGCCGCGCGAGCGTGTGGTGCTGGCCGAGGACGGTGTTGTCGTTGACCTCGTTGACGGTGTCGCGCGAATCGTCGGCGCAGTCGACTGCGGATACGTGTATGTCGACGGATCGTCGGTCGGCGGCACCACCGAGACCTTGCTCAAGGACCGTCGAATCCTGCGCGATGAGGGTTTTGTGACGATCATCGTGGTCCGCGACTCCTCCACGGGCAAGATCGCCGCCGGGCCGGAGATCCAAACTCGCGGGTTTGCCGAGGACGAGCAGATCTTCGACAAGGTGCTGCCTCAACTGAATGAGGCACTGGAGAAGGCTCGCAAGAACGGGGTTTCGGACACCCGACAACTGCAACAGGTCATCCGTCGCACGGTCGGATCGTTCGTGGGTGGCAAGTTACGCCGCCGGCCCATGATCATCCCGATCGTGATCGATTCCTAGGCTCACGCTCGACCCGCTCGACCCGCTCGACCCGCTTGGCAGCTCAGCTCAGCATAGCCACGGCCAACGCAGTCAGCGCGATGAGCCAACTGACGAAACTGCCGATCAAGAAGTACTCGGTGACCTCGTAGACCTCGAGTGAATCATCAAGCGAGGAGCCCTTTCCTTGGCGCGAATGCTGCAACTCGGGAAAGCGAATCAGCCCCTTGGCCGCAATGACCAGGCTGGCGGCCGTGACCTCGCCGGCAAGCCCAAGACCGAGGATCACTAGCCGCTCCATCGGGCCGAGCAGTCGACCCCCGCGCAGACGATCCGAAGGCTGTGGTGAGCCGGGGCGGCGAATCGCACCGACCTGCACGAGCACGAGGCGCACGAGGACGTTGCCGGTCGCCAATTGGATAAGCAGGAGCCCAGCGAGCAGGAGCACCCGATCCGCATCCATCCCGTCGGTCATTGCCCCCGACCACGCTGACCACCCCAACCACCGGCTCACCGATCCTGCAGCCTGAGACGCCGCGCCCGATCCCAGGATCAGCACCGCGCACCCGAGGGCCAAGATCAGCAGAGGTGTCGCGGCTCCGCGTCTGCGCACGAAATCTTCACCTGAGGTCAGCACCCACCCGCTGATGAGAGCCGCGGCAACCACCAAGAGGAGTGCATCGGTCCCAGTCGACAGGTCCGCTAGGACTGCCAACAGCACCAGCATGCTCAGGCCGGACAGGATCGCAATAGTGCTGGAGCGCCCGGCCTCACCCCAGGATCGGGTGCGCACGGCGTCGGCAGTGCCAATCCCGAGCAACATCAGAGCTATGACGCTCATGTCACCATGCTCATGTCGGGCGCGCTCACGTCGAGCAAGCTCATGGTAGCCGCGCCAAATGCTGCGCCGAGGAGAGGAGCATCGGCATACCCCCGCTGCTGCGGCGTTGCTGCACGGCCTGGCGGGTGATGCCCAACTCTTGGGCAATCTGCGTTTGTGTCTTCTCCGCCATCATTCCTCTCAGGATGCTCCACGATCGTTCGTCATAGGAGTCAAGCAGCAGGTCCTGACAGACCAGCGCGGCATTGACGGCATCCAGCAGTGGATCCGACTCATCCGCTGACCGGTATGCCGTGCGCAGAGCCGCCCATCCGGCGTCATCTGCTGAGGTGCTGACGTGCTCGATCGCTGCCCGGGCCGCCCACCAGCCGGGGCCGTCTTGAGTGTTTGTCGTCGCGTTGAGGACCGTGACGTCGCCGCGGCCAATGCCGAAGCGGGCACCCGCTGCGGGCTCCAACCGGACTCGCAGCGCCAGGGCCGTTGCCACAGCCTCGCCGACAGTCGCATAGGTCCCTTGGAACTCATCGCCAGCAGTCACCGCCAAGCGATGCAGCGGAGGAATGCTCGCGCTGACCTGCTCCAACGCTGCGGTCAGCCGGTCGTGCAGCCCTCGGCGATCAGCTGACGTGCGGGAGCCGACCAGATCACCCAGCAACGCCGCACTGACAGTCATAGCAACAACATACCTTGCTTTCGACGTATAGCAATGTGAGATGTTGCGCTGAGGTCGATCGTTCACGCGCGCTGCTGCCGCCTTAAGTGACGTCTGCATTGGCTGACCAATGCAGAGGTCGGCTCAAGCGGCAGACGTTGCCTAAACGGCCCAGGAGTACGGACCTGAGGTGGCCACGCTGATCCGGATCTTGGTGACATCGGCCTTGCCGAAGACGCGGTGCAAGACGACTTCGTCATCAAGACCGGGGTATGTGGGATCTCGACCTCATCGCCGAAGGTCACGTGATCGTTCGGGAGTGTGTGAGGCAAGACCAGCCAGGCCCGTTCCAATGCAACCCGCTATCCAGGCCGTGCAGGGTGATGCCAAGACCTTCGCCGCCACTGATGGGCCGCAAATCGTGACGTTGGATGACCATCTCTAGGCGCTAAACCCCTCGCCCGGCGTGGCGCTCAACCGCGCCATCGCGGTGGCCGAGGTCGACCTGCGCCATGGCGGTGGCCGAGGTCGCCCGAGACAACCTTGTGGAGGCACCTGCGTGCATCGACACGATGAGTGATGGGGCGGGATGGGTACGGGCACCCTTTCATGCTGCCCGTGCCTCGACGCTGGAGCGGCTGGGCAATGCAGATGGCGCGGCTATGGCTTATGGCCTCGCTGCATCGATGACCTGCTCATGGGCGGGCAGCGTTGCGTGATCGCTCGGTCGCAAGACCTACACTCACGCGGATGAGACGGTGGGCGATGGCGATTGGCCTGCTGTGGTGGCTGGCCGCGACAGTGCTGCTCGGGCTCCGTTGGATTCGGGGAGGGACGATCGTCGCGGCCCTGCAGAGCGGGCTGCCCCTGGTGGGCCTCAGCCTGGTGCTGTTGCTGCTTTTGGCCGCAGTAGGCCGAGCCAAACTCTTGGCCGCCGTGACCGCGCTGTTGCTCGCCCCGATGGTGTGGTTGGCCTGGCCATGGTGGTTCGACAACGACCTCGAGCCACCTGCGGACACCGACTACGTGGTGATGACGAGCAACATGTTCTTTGGATCGGCTGATGTCGCGGCCCTCGAGCGCCAAGTCATTGCTCTCGACGTCGACGCGCTCGTTCTGCTGGAAATCACTCCACGCGCACTCGCTCAGATCGAGAGCGGCGGCATACCCGGTGCGCTGCCGTTCCGCTCTGGGCAGCCGCGCCCGGACGCCGGGGGAACGATGATCTTCACGGCTGAGCCGCACCAGCAACTCGATGGTGTCCCGGCGTCGCTCTTCGACCAGGTGGCCATCGAAATCGAGCCGTCAGAGGGGGAGGCGTGGGTGCTCTTCGGAGCTCACCCGGTGCCACCGACCCTGCCCGAGTGGTCGAGCGATCTCGCGGCATTGTCCGACTGGGTGGACCGCCAACCCGCCGATGCGGCGCTGGTCATGGCCGGCGACTTCAACGCCTCGTCCGCTCACCCGGCATTCCGAGATCTCGAGTCGATGCTCGACGACGCACAGCGACTCAGCGGGTCCGGCTGGGTCCGCACGTGGCCTAAGGAAAGCCTGATCCCGCCCTTCGTGCACCTCGATCACGTCATGATCCGTGGGTTTGGCGTCGTCAAAACGGGTGAAGCCACCATTCCCGGCACTGATCACTCGGCAGTCTGGGCACGACTAGCCAGCGAATAGCAGTTGGCTCGGGCGCGTGTGACGCGTGAGTCAGGAGTGAATCTCGCGTACGGTGCCAGGGTGGCCTCAACCGTGACTAAACCGACGCGATCGCGCGCCAGCGGCTCCGGCTCGCCCAAAAGGGCCGCGCCGAAGTCAACCTCTCGCAAGTCAGCGAGCACGTCACGCCGAGGCCCATCGAGCGCGCAGCGGCCAAGCAAGGCGCCACACCCCGGTGGTCCACTGCCGTGGCGCGCACTGAAAGGCACCTGGATGGGAATCGCTACGGTGGCCGGAGGAACAGCCCGCAGCGTCTCGGGCGGTGATCAGGATCTCGAGCGTGAACACCGCCGTGATGGCCTGGGTCTGGTCTTGATTTCACTGGCCCTCGTGATCGCGTTGCGTGAATGGTGGGGACTGTCCGGACCCGTTGGTGGGGCTATCCACGCCGTGGCGGCCGGAACCTTCGGGCGGGTCGCCCTCGCCCTTCCCGTGGTGCTCTTCGTGTTCGGTCTGCGGATGATGCGAGCGCCGCGGGAGCACGTCGCGCACCACCGACTCGTCGTCGCTTCGGTGGCTTTGACCATGTCTGCCTGTGGCCTGACGCATTTGGCTTCGGGGTCACCGGACTACGCCGAGGGCCAGCCAGCATTGCGGGCCGCCGGCGGAGTCGTGGGCTTCGTCGTCGCCGCTCCGGTGACAGCTGGCATCACCGCGATCGGCACCGCCATCCTGCTGTCGCTGCTCGCGATCTTCGGGCTGCTGGTGCTCACCGCGACGCCGATCCACCGCATACCTCAACGTTTGGCCGAGATTGAGGAGCACCTGTTCAACTCCAGCCGATTCGACGGCACCCCAGGTCAGCCGCGACCAGGGTCGAGCGCAGCCAGGCGGGCGGCGAGCGCAGACGGCGAAGAAGCCTTCGACCAAGCGGCTGAAGTGGAGAAGAGCAAGCGGCGCTCGCTGCGGGCGAGCGCGATGAAGGACAAAGAAGGCGCAGGGGCCCAGGGCGCAGCCAAGAACAAAACCCCCCGCGGCGATGACACCGAGCCGATCCCGGCAGTCAAGGGCACCGACAAGGCCAAAGTGGGTGCCAACAAGGAGATCCTCGAAGCCCCGCCCAACACCCCGCTGCCGCAGCGTGTCGAGCAGCTGATGTTGGCCGGCGACGTCACCTACACCCTGCCGGACAACATGGTCCTCAAGCCTGGCAGCCCCCACAAGACACGCTCGCAGGCCAACGACGTCGTGGTCGATGCGCTGACCGGAGTGCTCGAAGACTTCGGCGTCGACGCCCAGGTCACCGGCTTCATGCGCGGCCCGACGGTCACGCGGTATGAGGTCGAGCTCGGCCCAGGGGTCAAGGTCGAGCGGATCACCGCCCTGTCCAAAAACATCGCCTACAGCGTGGCCTCGGCCGACGTCCGGATCTTGAGCCCGATCCCCGGCAAGAAGGCCGTGGGCGTCGAGATCCCGAACACCGACCGCGAGAACGTCTCGCTCGGCGACGTGCTGCGCAGCCAGGCCGCGCACAACAACGTGCATCCGATGGTGATGGGCGTCGGCAAGGACGTCGAGGGCGGCTATGTCATCGCCAACCTGGCCAAGATGCCGCACCTGCTGGTGGCCGGTGCGACCGGATCGGGAAAGTCCAGCTTCATCAACTCGATGATCACCTCGGTGTTGATGCGCTCGACGCCCGACGAAGTGCGGATGATTCTGGTCGATCCCAAGCGCGTCGAGCTGACGGCATACGAAGGAATCCCGCACCTGATCACCCCCATCATCACCAACCCGAAGAAGGCAGCCGAAGCGCTCGCCTGGGTGGTCAAGGAGATGGACCAGCGGTATGACGACCTGTCGGCCTTCGGGTTCAAGCACGTCGATGACTTCAACAAGGCCGTCCGGGCGGGCAACATCGAGCCACCGGCCGGCTCGCAGCGGGTGCTCCAGCCCTACCCATACCTCTTGGTCGTCGTCGACGAGCTGGCCGACCTGATGATGGTGGCACCGCGCGACGTCGAAGAGTCCGTGGTGCGGATCACGCAGTTGGCGCGCGCCGCGGGTATCCACCTCGTGTTGGCCACGCAACGGCCTTCGGTCGATGTGGTCACGGGGCTGATCAAGGCCAACGTGCCATCGCGGATGGCCTTCGCGACCAGTTCGGTGACCGACTCCCGGGTGGTCCTGGACCAACCCGGTGCGGAGAAAGCTGATCGGCCAGGGCGATGCGCTGTTCCTGCCGATGGGTGCGAGCAAGACGATGCGTGTGCAGGGCGCCTGGGTTTCCGAATCCGAGATCAGCGCCGTGGTCACCCATGTGACCGGTCAGCTGAAGCCCAACTATCGGGACGACGTGACTGCTGTGCCAGTCAAGAAGCAGGTTGACGAAGACATCGGCGACGACCTCGACCTGCTGCTGCAGGCCGCCGAGCAGGTCATCACCACCCAGTTCGGCTCGACGTCCATGCTGCAGCGCAAACTGCGGGTGGGGTTCGCCAAGGCCGGTCGGTTGATGGACCTGATGGAGTCGCGCGCGATCGTCGGTCCCTCCGAAGGCAGCAAGGCACGCGACGTGCTGGTCAAGCCCGACGATCTGGAGGCGACGTTGGCCTCGCTGCAGGGCATTGGCCCCGAGCCCACCCCCGAGGCAGACCTCGACCCCATTGATAGCCAATTCGACGCTGAAGCCGAGGACGACTCGGGCTCTGATGAGGATGCCTGGTCGTTGACCGAGCGTCAGTGACTATCGTCGCACCATGTTCACGTATGCAGGCGCGGCCGGTCGCACCCGGCTAGAGCGCTATTGGGGTGCCCTCAAGGAGTACCCGTCGGGGGTCCTGCTGGGGGCTCAGCTCTTGGGGATTGTGGTCTTCCCGTTTACCAAGGAGGACGGCACAGGACGTCTGGTCATTTCGATCTTCGGCCTGTTCGTCCTGGGCATCGCGGTTCTGGCGGTCAACCGGACGCCATCGACCCGGATCATTGCCTACTCGCTTGGGGCACCAGTGGTTGCGCTCACGGTGGCCCAAGCCATCTGGTCGGACTACGGCTGGATCGAAGTGACGTCAAACATCGCCCACGCGGTCTTCTACTTCTATACGGCGATTTCGCTACTGCGTTACATGTTCGCCGACGCGTGGGTCAGTCGCGACGAGTTGTTGGCTACCGGAGCAACCTTCACCGTCCTGGTCTGGGCCTTTGCCTATACGTATGGCGCTCTGCAGGGAATCTTCCCTGCGTCGTTTTCGGTCGAAGGTGAGGCTCGCGAACTGACGTGGTTCGAATTGCTCTTCCTCTCAACGACCACGCTGACCGGTACCGGGCTTTCCGACATTGCCCCGAACGCCAATCCAGGGTCCAACTCGGCCAGGTCGTTCATCATGTTGCAGATGTTGACCGGGATGAACTACGTCGCTCTGGTGATTGCCCGGTTGCTCGGTCTGACCTTGGTCAAGTTCCGCCGTTAGCCGAGCGCGTCGATCTGCCCAAGGCGGCCTCGCAGGTGCAGCAGCTCCACGTCGTTCGTGCAGCGGTCAACTGCCCGCTCGTATGCCGTCCGTGCCGCTGCGAGGTCACCGCTTCGCCGGAGCAACTCGCCCCGAACGGCATACAGTCGATGTGAGTTCGCCAGGACGCCCTCGATCCCGTCCAGCAGTGCCAGACCAGCCGTCGGGCCCTTGGCCTCCGCAACGGCTACCGCCCGATTCAGACGCACTACGGGGGAAGCCGTCAGAACCTCGAGGTCGGCGTAATATCCGGCGATTCGATCCCATCGAGTGTCGGCAGCCCGGGCAGACACGGCGTGCTCGGCAGCAATCAGCGCTTCCAGGACCCTCGCCCCGGCCGGTGCCGTGGGGGTATGCCGCACGTAGGGCTCCAACAACCTCAAGCCCTCGGTGATCTCTTCGCGATGCCACAGGCGGCGATCTTGATCAGAGAGCAACACCAATCCCTGATCTTTGGCGTCCACTCGGGCATCGCGGCGAGCGTGTTGCAGCAGCATGAGGGCCAGTTGAGCGTCCAGCAAGGGCGAGGACCCAGCGACGTCGCAGGTCACCCGGAGCAGTCGAATTGCCTCGCCGGCCAGGTCGCTGCGCAACAGATCGGTGCCAGGGCCGGGCACATACCCGGCGGTGAAGGCCAGGTAGGCGACATCGGCGACGCGCTCCACTCGCACGCCCAGCTGACCCGAGTCGGGCGTGGCGAACGGCATACCTGCGAGGGAGATCTTGCGCTTGGCCCGAGTGATGCGGGCGGCAACGGTGGGCTCAGGAACGAGGAACAGCCGTGCGATATCGACGGTCGACAGTCCGATGACGAGCCGTAGGGCCAGGGCCGAGGATGCCTCCAGCGATAGGGCCGGATGGCAACACAGGAGGATCATCCTGAGCTGATCGTCGGGCACTAGGTCACCTGGGTCGACGCGGTGGGCAGTGATCGCCTCCCGCGTGCGGGAATCCACCACGAGGAGCGGCTTCTTGCGGGCGGCTATCGCCTCGGCCTTGAGGCGATCAAGGACTCGTCTGCGGGCAACCGTGAGCAGCCAGGCGCCTGGGCTGTGGGGTATGCCGTGTTCGCGCCACTGATGCGTAGCGGTGGCAAAAGCCTCGGCCAAGGCATCCTCGGCGAGGTCGAGCCGGCGATAGCGGGAGACCAGGACGGCCACCAAACGGCCCCAGTGCTCCCGCCAGGCATGCCCGAGGGCTTCGTCGATGTCGATCAGAGATCGAGCTCGACGATAGGCCGGATCTCCAGGGTGTAGTCGTCCGGCAGGGCGTGGCACAACTCGATCATCTGATCCAGATCGGCGGCCTCGACGACGTAGTAGCCACCTAAATGCTCGACAGTTTCGGCATACGGTCCGTCGGTCGCGGCGCGCGGTGTGCCAGTCTTGGTCGGGCCGAGGGTTGTCGTCGTATCGGCCGGTGCCAGGGCCTCACCGCCGAGCATTTCGGCACGAGCGCGCACGGCCTCGTCGAAAGCACCGTGCGCGGCCATCACTGCTTCTTGCTCGGCTTCGGTGGCGGACTCCCATCGTTGCTCACCTGCATACATCAGCACGAGGTACTTCATCATCGGCTCCTTGCGATCGACTGCGTGAACAAGACAGGTTGTCTCTATCAGCATGACGACTGAGGGCCAGCTAGATCGACAATCCGCACGATCCTTTTTGGCTCGGCGCCAGTCTGTCGGGCCTACCAGGCGACGGGCCCTTCGTCGTCGGTGAACGTACCGGTGGGGCCGTCGCTCGCGATAGTCGCCATGCGGACCGCCGATCGTGCTCCTTCCGCCGGGCTGCGGATGCCCTGATGATTGTTCAAGTCGGTTGCCACGAAGCCCGGGCAGACGGCATTGACGAGGATGTTCTCGGAGACGAGGTCTCGGGCATACATCATCGTGATGGCAGTCAACGTGGTCTTCGAAGCGACATATCCGAGGGCAATCGGGTCAGCGTTGGTGAAGTCGGAGATCGCGGCGAGGGATCCGGCACTGCTGGACACGTTGACGATCCGCGGCGAGGCGGAGCGGCGCAGCAGGGGGAGGAAGGCGCTCGTCACGGTGATGACACCGAACACGTTGGTTTCGAAGACGAAGCGGACGTGGTCGACGTCGGCGGACCGGGGTAGTTGGCCGGTGAAGTCAGCGCCGGGTTGGTGGCTGATGCCGGCGTTGTTGATGAGGGCGTCGAGGTGCCCGAACCGGGACTGAACCTCCCGCGCTGCGGCCGAGACGGACGACGCATCGGTCACGTCTATGGCGACTGCCGTGACGTTTCCGCCGGTTGCCCGCAGGTGCGTCGCTGCCTCCTCTGCGCGCTCGCGGCTTCGTGATCCGATGACGACAGTGTGTCCGAGGGCGGCGAGTTGAGCGGCGATCTCGCGTCCGATGCCTTTGTTGCCGCCGGTGACTAGGGCGATCAAGGGGTCATGCATGGTGAGTTCCTTCGGTAGTGAGCCTTGCTGCTGAGGCTGATGCCCAAGACTGACATCGCTAAGACGTCTTTGGAATAACTTTCCGTCCGCTTTTAATGCTCTATAGTACGGGCATGGCGGCAGATCGACTCTCAGAGGTTCTCGATTTGATCGACGTTCGAGCGGTCGTCTCGGGTGGTTCTGCCGTGAGCGGGCGGTGGCAGACGCGCAGCACCATTGAGGACGATCTAAAGTTCATCGCCGTGGTGCGCGGAGACGCCTCCCTGCTGACGGACGGCATCAAGGAGCCGGTCGAGCTTGTCTCGGGCGACGTGGTGATTCTGAACGGTCGATCCTGGTTGACCATGTGGGGCGGGACCGGCGATGAAGAGCCGGTCGACGTAGCCCCGCCAGAGCCGGGGTCTGCTATCGAAATCGATGAGGCACACGTCGATGGGGTAGACGTCATCATCGGTGGGCGAGCGGAGCTGAACTCAGCAGGTAGAGAGTTGCTGCTACAGACATTGCCGCCACTCGTGCACATCGGCCGTGACAGTGCGGTGGGACCCCAGTTGCGAGGCCACATCGAGCGATTGTTCAGTGAGATCACCGGGGACCGGCTCGGTTCTGACTTTGCTACCCGTCAGTACGCACAGCTGCTCCTGCTGGATGTTCTTCGCGGGTTCGTGCACGACGATGACGTGCCGCCTGGGTGGCTGAAGGTCCTGTCCGATCAGCACCTGCGACCCGCGCTGGCGCTGATTCACGAGCAGCCGGGGAAACCATGGAGTCTGGAAGATCTCGCACGCGCGGCCTCAATGTCTCGGACCACCTTCGCCCAACGGTTTCGACTCGCAGCCGGCACTCCACCGCTGGCCTACCTGATCAACTGGCGAATGCTGCTCGCCCAGCGCGAACTGCGCACAGGCGATGCCCGCATCGGCTCGCTCGCCTTCGATCTCGGCTACTCCTCAGAGAGCGCGTTCAGCACCGCCTTCAAGCGCCACATCGGCGAATCGCCATTGAAGTACCGATCCCGCAGTCGCTCCGTGGAGACCCGATAGGTCGAGAATGTTTCAGCGGCGGGCCGCCCGTCAGCCTCACATCGCGTTTGCTGGGCGGGACAGACTGTTTTGATTTCTCACCAAGGTAAAGGTGGTCGGGACAACCGTCAGCAGGGGCAACAGGATGGCGATGCCGCTGAGCAGCAGGTATGTCGTGAAGTCGACTGGAGGTAGCACGGGACCGAGCATCCCCAGGCCAACCGCCATGGCTGCGGGAAGCGCGGCCATGGTCCCGATGATCCAGGCAAGTGCTCCCGTCAGAGCTGCTTCGATGATCGTCATGCGCAGCAGTTGCGCGCGGGTGGCTCCGGTGCGGCCGTAGAGCCGAAACTCCGAACCGCGCCGGGCCGTGACCATCACGAGAGCGTTGGCGGCCGCAAGGAAAACGAAAGCGAGCAGCGCGAGAAGAAGAACCGTGGACAGTGTGCGTTCGGCGGCGCCGGAGTCGGCGGCCCCTTCGGCGTACGTTGCTGCGTCTTGCCCGACCAGGGCGCGTTCGGTGAGTGCGGCCTGAACGTCCGGAGTCGATGAGGGTTCCGTTTGCACGAGGAGAGTCGCAGCGGCGGGGTTCGCCAGGTGATCATCCAGACCACGGGGTCCTACGAGGTAGTCGCCGACACCGAGTCCGCGCTCGTAAACAGCAACCACCGTGGGCTCGCTGCGTGTCCCGTCCGGCCAGCGCAGCGGGACGCTCGCACCGACCTTGAACCCGGTGTCGAAAGTCGCGTCGCTGCTGACAGCGATCATGTCTTGGCCGGCGAGGTCATCCAGAGATCCAGCGCTGACGTCCGGGTCCAAGAGCAGTTCGCTGGAGCCGGGATCGAGCGAGAGCACCGTGGTGGGCTCCCAGGCCAGGGCGTCGATGAACCCATCCATGTCGGCGTCGGTCAGGATGCGTGCCGCGGCACCGGTCAGGGTGGTGGTGCCGGTGACTCCCGGAAGCGCGGTGACCGAGTCGATGTCCGATGAGGACAGGCCCTGCGGCGAGCTCACCACCAGATCGGCGTTGATGGCCTCGCCCAGTTGGACGGTGGCTGCCTCGGCTACGGCACGGTCCACGGACGTCTGTGCCGTGCCCGCCGTGAGTGCGAGCGCTAGGGGCACGACCACGGTGGTCAACCGGCGTGAGAATCCTCGAACGTTGCCCACCGCGAGCCGTCCGGCTGGGCCAAGATGGCGCTCGAAGCGCGCTGTGTGTCCGAACGCCCAGGTGATGAGGACTGGACCGGCTAGTGCGGCAGCACCGACGAGGAGGAAGGCTGAGGCAGCGGCGCTTGCGCTGCCGACTGTGCCTGGGACGACCAAAGGGCTGAAGGCCGCCATAAGACCGAATACGCCAACGACAATCGCCGCTGCTCTCCGGACAGTGCCCACCGTGCCGGTCTCGACCTTGCTGCCGCGAACGGCTTGGCTCGGCGCCATGCGCAACGTCTCGCGGGAGGCGAGTTGCGCCGCTAGCCACGCGACGGGGAGCACGAGCGCCACTGCACCGAAGACCGGGATGGGGGTAAGGAGAAGGGAGTCGCCGGAGTCGATCAGGCCGGCCTCGCGCAAAAGTGGGTTCATCAATTGGGCCAGCAGGAGCCCGAGCACAGCGCCGGGGGGCACTGCGATCAGGCCCACGAGCAAGACTTCAGCACCGATCTGCGTGCGGAGCTGTGTGCGCGTGGCTCCGACGGCGCGGAGCACCGCAAGCTCTCGTTGTCGACCGTGAAGGGCGAGTGAGACAACCGCTATAACCACCAGGACCAAGACGGTCAGGACGGTCCCGGAGAACGAGAGGGCGAGCACCAAGAGCATGCCGCTACCCGCAACCGAGGGGGACGTGCCGGCTCGGAAGCCGGATTCGATCAGTACGCCGGCCACGGCGATCAGCATGCCGGCGAGGGCGAGCACGATGAGGGTGCCGGTCAGACCGGCTCGATGTGCCCATGCGCTGCGTCGTGCCAGGCTCCACATCGTTCTCACCGTCCCATCTGGAGCATGCGTGCGGTGACCTGCTCGGCGCTCGGGCGGTCAAGGTGGTCGACCAGCAACCCATCGGCCAGGAAGAGCACCCGGTCGGCGGCGACGGCGACATGTGGGTCGTGAGTCACCATGACGACTGTCTGGTCGAGCTCGCGCGCGCTCGAACGCAGCACCTGGAGAACCTGGGCCGCGGTACGCGAGTCCAGTGCTCCGGTTGGCTCGTCGGCGAAGACGACGTCCGGGCGGGTGAACAGTGCTCGGCCAATCGCTGCTCGTTGGGCCTGGCCTCCGGAAAGTTCGCCAGGCAAGCGATCCTCCATACCGGCTAGCCCGACGGTGGCGACGAGTTCGGCCAGTCGCGCGCTGTCCGGCTCTCGTCCGGCCAGGATCACCGGAAGCGTGATATTGTCAGCCACCGTGAGGTGGTCGACCAGGTTGTAGGCCTGGAAGACGAAACCGACGTGGTCGCGACGAAAACGTGCCAGCGCGTCAGGTGACAGGGTGCTTATGTCACGGTCACCGATGATGACCTGGCCGCTGGTCGGCACATCGAGGCCGGCCGCGCAGGTCAGCAGGGTTGATTTGCCGGAGCCCGAGGGGCCCATCACGGCCGTGAACGATCCGCGCGTCAGGGCTAGTGAGACACCACGGACTGCTGGCACCGTCAGCGAACCATTGGAGTAGGACTTGTGGAGGTCGACAAGGCGCACGGCGGTGCGGGTGGCGACGTCTGGATACGAAGTTGTCATACCCACGACAGTAGAAATTCGGGTTGGCCTGTCGCGAGCCTCAAAGGATGGAAATCCAGGGTTGCATCCTTCGATGCAAGCACCGTTGGATCGACTCCTAGGGCGGGATTTCGATGATGCGGTTTTGGTAGGCCCAAACCGCCGCTTGCAGGCGTGAACGGACGCCCAGTTTTGGCATCATCCGGGCCAGGTGCGACTTGATCGTGGACACCTCCAAGACCAGCTCGTCAGCGATCTGCTCATTCGACATCCCTTGAGCGAGCAGGATCAGGATGTCGAGCTCGCGAGCGGTGAGCAGGTCGGTCCCGCGCCCATGGACCACGGGCGGCGTGCCGCGGCGGGTCACGACCTCCCGCAGCACGCGCTTGGTGAGGGCACCGTCGATGGTCCCGTTTCCGGCCGCGACCGAGCGCACTGCCGCCACGAGATCCTCGGGCTCGGCGTCCTTGAGCAGGAACCCCGAGGCACCTGCCTCCAGTGCCCCGAAAAGGTAGTCATCGATGTCGAAGGTGGTCAGGATTAGGACGGCGATCGGATCCACTACGCCTGGGCCGCAGAGCAGCCGGGTCGCCGTGATCCCGTCCATACCGGGCATCCGGATATCGGTGCACACCACGTCAGCGCTCTGTGCACGAGCAGCTTCGACCGCAGCGCGACCGTCCTCGACCGAAGCGACGACTTCAAGACCCTCGGCCGCCTGGAGCAACATGGTCAAACCTGCTCGCACCATCGGTTGGTCGTCGGCGACCACCACCCGGATCACGCCAGCTCCTGCTCGTCGGCGCGAGGCGTCCACAAGCGCACTTGCCAGCCCCCATCGAGCGTCGGGCCCACGTCGAGACTGCTGCCCGTGAGCTCGGCCCGCTCCTTCATACCGACGAGTCCAAAACCACCTCGGGGAGTCGCCTCAGGTGCCCACGTGCCGCGCTCGTTGCGTACCGTGACCACCAACGCGGCTGCTGCACGGTCGTCGATCTCCACGGCACAACGAGTGCCAGGGGCATGGCGGCTGGCGTTGGCGAGGGACTCCTGGACCATCCGGTATGCCGCAAGTTGGGCCAGCGGTCCGATCCCGGTCCCCAGTGGTCGCGCGTCGGTCGATGAGAGTGTGGTGAGCTCGACGACCTGACCCTTGCTCGCCACCTCTGCGACCAGGGTCTGCATGCCGTCCAGTGTCTGCATGCGTGCCACGTCGCTGGACTCAGAGCCTCGGTCGTCGCGGAGCAGGCCGACCAGATTGCGTAGGTCGCGCAAGACGGCAGTGCTTTCGCGTCGCATGTCGGTGACGGACTGCTTGGCGCTGACCGGGTCAGAGTCGATCTGTGCCGCGATGGCGGAACTCATCACCGCGATCCCCGTGAGGTGATGCGCGGCGATGTCGTGCAGTTCGCGGGCCATGGCGGTCCGTTCGCGCGCCACCGCCGCCTGAACCAGGGCGTCGCGCTCCCGTTCCAGCGCGTCGATCCGATCTTCACGCGCCTCTTGCGATTCTCTACGCACGACCACTAACGCGGCGATCCCTCCGGCCAGGGCGATGACGGTGAGGGACTGCACCAAACCCATTAGCACCGCTTCGCCCACGGGTACTCCGTAGCTGTGGTTGGCCCAAGCATGCCCAAGGGCCACCAAAACGCCGATCACCACCAGCAATGGCCAGACTTGTGATCGAGACCGCTGCGTCACCAATGAATAGACCGCGACGAGAACGGCGAACGAGGTCACGCCGATTGCCGCCCCCACCCCGATCGCGGCCCCAACGGGCACCAATGCGGCCGTGACCAGGCTGACGATCTCGGGGTTTCGCCGCCGCCACAACAGCGCTCCGGATTGAACTATCAACAGGACGAGGAGCCCCCACCATACGAGACCAGCGAACTGCGGCATTCCCTCCGCTGACTCCGGCTCGACGGCCTGCAGAACCTCGAGCATGAGCAGGAAGGCAACTGTGACGGTCGCGCAGGCAGTGGCCAGCAACACATCGATACGCGCCGTGACAGACACATCTGGCGTCATGTCGGCACAGTATCCAAGAACGCTGCTTCCGCCTCCCGGCACGGCTGCGGCTCGTGGTCTTTGCGACATCCGAGCTTCGTTCGCCCGTGGTGACATGACGATCGTGAGGTCGCCAGATCCACAATCTGCGGACTTTTCTTCCTCGGACGTAGGCTGTCCGGATGACCGGTCAGCGCAGCGTCGCCCTTGTAACCCTGGGGTGCACCCGCAATGAGGTCGATTCCGAAGAGCTTGCCGGGCGTCTGCAGGCCGAGGGCTGGACGCTGGTCAGCGACGCCGCCGAAGCCGATGTGGCCGTGGTGAACACGTGTGGCTTCGTGGAGCAGGCCAAGAAAGACTCGATCGACGCAGTCCTCGAGGCGGGCGACCTCAAAGAAAGCGGCCGCACCCAAGCCGTGGTAGCAGTGGGCTGCCTGGCGGAGCGATACGGCACGGGTCTGGCCGAGCAACTTCCGGAGGCCGACGCGGTCTTGGGGTTCGACTCCTATAAGGACATGTCGACGCACCTGCAGTCGATTCTCGACGGCGGCACTGTGAAGTCCCACGTGCCCCGCGATCGGCGCACCCTGTTGCCGATCGCCCCGGCCGCTCGGCATACCGGAGCAGGTTCTGTGGCCTTGCCGGGTCACCAGCAGGCCCCGCTGGAGGATGTTGCTCCGGCCTCGGGCCCGCGAGTGATGCGGGCCCGGTTGGACGGCAGGCCGTGGGCACCCCTGAAGATCGCCTCGGGCTGCGACCGGCGATGTGCCTTCTGTGCCATCCCCATGTTCCGCGGGTCGTTCGTGTCGCGCCGCCCGCACGAGATCGTCACCGAAGCACGCTGGTTGGCCGACCAAGGCGTCAAAGAACTGTTCCTGGTCAGCGAAAACACCACCTCATACGGCAAAGATCTCGGTGACCTGCGGCTCTTGGAGCAGCTTCTACCTGAATTGACGGCCGTCCCCGGGATCGAGCGGGTCCGGGCCAGTTATCTGCAGCCGGCCGAGATCCGACCCGATCTTCTCGATGTGTTGGCCAGCACGCCGAAGGTGATGCCTTACTTCGACATCTCCTTCCAGCACGCCTCAGGTCCGTTGCTGCGACGGATGCGCCGCTTCGGGGACCGCGAGTCCTTCCTCGGGCTGCTCGACAGTGTCCGCTCACGCCTGCCCGATGCGGGCATCCGCACCAACGTCATCGTGGGCTTCCCGGGGGAAACCGAGGACGATCTGCACGAGTTGACGTCCTTCCTGGAGGAAGCGCGGCTCGATGTCGTGGGGGTCTTCGCATATTCGGACGAGGACGGCACCGAAGCTGAGTCGTATGCCGACAAGCACCACCCCGACACCATCGCCGAGCGTGTCGATGAGGTGAGCTCGCTGGTCGAGGAGTTGACCGCGCAGCGCGCGATGGAACGTATCGGCACTCGCATCGAGGTCATGATCGAAGAGATCGACCAGGACACCTCCGATGTGGTCGGCCGGGCCGAGCAGCAGGGGCCAGACGTCGACGGAAGCACCACTCTGGTCGGTGCGACGGACGCACAGATTGGCGACATCGTCAGCGCCGAAGTGACGGCCACGACCGGAGTCGACCTCATGGCGCGGGTGGTCGCGCACTCCGGCCGCGCGGCGCTGGGTCGAACCGGATGAGTGCTACGTCCGCACCCACCGTCAGCGCCTGGAACATTCCCAACGCACTGACCGTCTTGCGGATCGTCCTCGTGCCGGTCTTCGTCGTGGTGTTGCTGACCGACGACGGTGCCTCGACGTCGATGCGCATTTGGGCAGCGCTGATCTTCGCGGTCGCGGTCGCCACTGACTGGTTGGACGGAGACCTGGCTCGGCGCCAAGGCTTGGTGACCGACTTCGGCAAGATCGCGGACCCGATCGCCGACAAGGCGCTGATCGGGGCCGCGCTGATCTGCCTGTCGATCTTGGGCGAGTTGGCCTGGTGGATCACGGTGGTCATCATGGTGCGCGAGATCGGCGTCACGGTGTTGCGCTTCATCGTGATCCGGCGAGGCGTGATCCCGGCCAGCCGAGGCGGCAAACTCAAGACGACGCTGCAGTCGCTCGGCTTGTTGCTGCTCATCTTGCCCCTGAGTGGTTTCTTGAGTGCGGTCGGCTTGATCGTGATCTATGTGGCACTCCTGGTTACCGTGGTGACCGGAGTTGACTATGTGCTGCAGGCGTGGCGGGTATGGCGTGGCGCGGGAGTGTCCAGCTGAGTCCCGATCCCGTGGCTGTCGACATCGTCGAGATCGCAGGCACCCAGGGATGGACGATCGGTGTCGCTGAGTCCTTGACCGGGGGGCTCGTCGCAGCGGCGCTGATCTCGGTCCCCGCAGCGAGCGCGGTCGTTCGCGGGGGATTGGTGACCTACGCGGCTGACCTCAAATGCTCGGTTCTTGGGGTGCCGGAGGACGTGATCAGCCAGCACGGCACGGTCTCGCAGCAATGCGCGGAGGCCATGAGTCGAGGGGCGTGCCAGGTTCTGGGGGCGATGTTTTCCGTCTCGACGACCGGTGTTGCGGGGCCCGATTCGAGTGAGGGGCAACCCCCGGGAACGGTTCATCTGGCGGTCACAGCACGGGTCGAGGGCCGGGAAGAAGTGACCGTGCATCAGGCGTTACACACTCGTGGCAGCCGCTCGGACATCCGCGCCAACGCCACACAGGCTGGTCTGTCACTGCTGCTGACTACGCTCAGAGCGCACGGTCGGCCTGCGCAGTCGGAAGGCGGCGGGGTACGGTAGATCACAGGAACGCATGGCAGACTTTGTCTACTTGTCAGCAGATTGCAGGCGCGGCAACGGCCGCGGATCACGTGAAGGAGGGAAGGCCCATGGTGCTCTTACGACGCGAACTCGGCGATGTGCTGCGAGAGCAGCGCCAAGTCCAGGGCCGCACCCTGCGCGAAGTCTCTGCGAGTGCTGCTGTCTCCCTTGGCTATCTCTCCGAGGTCGAGCGTGGCGAGAAGGAAGCGTCATCGGAGTTGTTGGCTTCGATTTGCCGGGCCCTCGACCTGCCAATGGCACAGATGCTCAGCAATGTTTCCGACAGAGTGAGCGTCGCTGAGGCGAGTGAGCACCAAGTGGGTGTGCTGATGGCCGACGGCCTCGCACGACCAATCCAGCGCGAAGCGTTGACCAAGCCGGACATCGTCGCTGCGGCTAATGCCGTCAGCTCAGCTGCCTGAGCCACGCTCTAGCGGGTGACCGCATTCATACCTAGCGTTGTCGTGGGAATCAGCACAGTGTCACCGGGCTTCGTCCGCTGCCGACGTCTGCCACTGCGCCGACATCTGCCACTTCCGCTGACGTCTGCATTGCCCGACCAATGCAGACGTCACCGGAAGCGGCGGCGATGATGGCGACGAGTCCACTGCGGGCCAGTTAGTAGCGCTCGCGGCCGTGACCAAGCGGGTTTTGAGGTTCGCCGGAGTCGGTCGGGGCCAGTCCGCCTTGGCATGAAGGGCAGTAGAAGATCACCCGCTCTTGGGGTTGCGTGCCGATTGGAGCCAGCCGGATCGTCGTGCCGCATTTCTTGCACGGGAGGCCGACGCGGCCGTGCACCCAGGCGTCGTCAACCTTGTCTGAGCGCCCGGTGATGGTCGTCCGACCCAACCGACAACTCAGCACGAGCAGCCGTCGTGCGGTTTCCACGATGGTGCGTAGCCCATCTCCCCCGAGGTCCTCGATTGATGTCCACGGACTTGTCTCGTGCAAGAACAGCGGCTCGGAAGCAAAGATCGTCCCGATTCCGGCCAGGTTGCGCTGATTCAACAGCGCTTCGGCGACCAGGCGATCCGGGCGCGACGCGAGATTGGCCATGGCTACCGCGAGGTCAAAGGCAGGATCGAGAAGGTCAGGACCCAGGTGACCCACGATGGTGTCTTCGGCGCTCGTCCGCACCAGGTCGAGCATGCCAAGGCTCGTGCCGACGGCGCACCGATTCGGGGTCACAAGGATGGCCCGGACCCGGTGGTCCTGCGTGATCGCCGCTGACTTCGCATTCGATGCTCGGTAGGTCCGCCACCGGCCCTCCATCCGCAGATGACTATGCAGCGTGAGGTCCCCCTCGATCCGATGAAGCAGATGCTTGCCGCGAGGCACGACCTCGATGGTGCGCCGCCCCCGCAGATCCACGGTAGCCAGACTCGGCACTCGCAGGTCGTTGGACACCAGCGTTTGCCCAGACAACGCCTGATGTAGCCGCGCTGCGGCACGCCATACGGAATCCCCTTCAGGCATAAGTCATCGCCGCATGCGCAGGCCCTGAGGTGCCGTATGGAAGCCCGCCTCGACCAATGCGGCTGCGAAGGGGTGGGTGCTTGAGAGCGCAGGATGGCCATCGATCTTCTTCACGATCAACGAGGCAACGCTGCGGTGGGTGACCTGAGCTTTGAGGGCGTGTGCGATCAGACTCAACTGGCCGGGGTCATCGGTGTACGTCAGGGCCGTGCGGCCGCCGCGCTCCAGATAAAGCCCTAGCCGTCCGTCGACGAGAGCCACCAGGGCCCCGGCCTTACGACCCGCGCGGTGCTGGGTCTGGGCTGAGTCATCGGTAGCGCCTTCCTCGGGCCCACGATCAGGCCAGGGCACTGAGGCACCGAAGGGGCTGGCGGGGTCAGTGGCCGCCAGCACCACCGCGCGCCTTGGTGCTGTGTGGTCCCTCTCGGTGGCCGCCGAGGCACCTGATGTCGAACTGCGTGGTGTCGAGGTGCTTGCTGAGCTCTCCGACAGCGCGCGCATTCGATCAACAGCTCCGGTAGTGCCGAACTGGGCGGCCCCCAGGTGCTCAACGAAGTATCCGCGGCGCACCCTGCCAGCCTCTTCTGCCCCGGCGAGCACCCGATAGACGCCAGCGAACCCTCCGACGATGCCCTCGGCAACGACACTGCCCCGAGTCAGCACGCCGTATCGGTCCAAAAGTTGCTCCGCCGTGGCCAAGCCCCGGATGGTCGGGTCAGTCTCGACCGCCGGGAGCAGGGACCAGCGCCCCGAGGCAGTGGCCGGGCCGGCGCGACTCGGCATACGCGGACGGTTCGGCGGCGCTGGGCCACCGAACCCGCCGAGGCCGACTGAGGGTCGTGAGAAGCGCGTGGTGCGGCCTGAGCGGGGGCCGCCACGGCGGGACTTATGTGCGGTTTTGCCTCCGGCCAGCAGCATTCGCACCGGGGCCAAGGTGTCGCCCGTCAACCGGCCAGCCCAGACCAACTCCCACATCGTGGCCAGCAAGGCGTTGTCGTCGATCGGCGGGTCACCGGCCAGCGAGTCAGCCAACGCGCGGAAAAAGTAGGAGCCGCCGTGCTCCAGCACCTTCAGGACACGTTGGGCGTGGTCTAGATCCGCGTCGTCATTCTGCTCGCCGATCGCGTCGGTCGCGGTGGCGAGTTCGCCGGGGGAGAGCGTGAGGTGAGCAGTGTCGGCCAGGTGCACAGACACCCAACCGTCGTCGCCCGGCAGCGAGCCGTGCCCTTGCCAGAGGACTTCACCGGCGGTCATCAACTCATCAAGCATGCCGGGGGTGTAGTCCCGAACCCGCGCAGGCAGGATCAGTGACTCGACAGCGCTCGCCGGGAGGTGGGCACCGGCCAACTGCTCAACGGCTCGATGGGTGCCGTCGACGCCACGGAGCTCACCGACGGACTGCCACTGGGTGAGGAAGCGGGTGTACGTCTCCTGGGTGACCGGCTCGACCTCTTGGCGCAGCGCCGCCAGTGAGCGTCGGCGCAACATCCGAAGCACGTCGGCATCGCAGAGCTCGAGCTCGTCGCTGGGACCGACCTCGCTCGACCCAGCATCATCGACCCCTTGATCCCCGTCAGCGCCGGTGGACATCGCAAGGGGACGGAGTGCTCCTTGGACCATCCGACCCGAATCGATCAACCGGCGGGTGGCCTCACCGGCCACCGCTGCGCCCACCCCGAGCCGTGCGGCCAACTCGGTGAGGGTGAAGGGGGTATGCGTTTTGGCGTAACGCCGGACCAGGTCACCCAACGGATCGTCCACCGGCTCGGTGAAGATCGCCGGGACTCCGACAGGCAGGGCGACGCCGAGAGCATCGCGCAACCGGGCCGCGTCTTGCGCGTCGGCCCAGCGCTCGTGCCCGGCAACCCGCACGTTGATGATGAGTCGCCGCTCGGACAGCTCCGCCAGCCAGGTCGTGGTGTCCTCGCGTGAGGGGATGACCACCCGTCGGGTGATCTCGGCTGTGCTCAGCGGCCCCAGCGTGCGCAGCAGGTCGGTGATTTCGTTGGCGTCGCGGCACCCACGGTCTTCGGTCAGCCGTTGGAGTTGATCTTGGGTGTCCGCGACCACCTGCGGGTCCAACAGGTCCCGCAGTTGGGCGCCCTCTCCGCGGCCCAACAACTCGGCCAACAACGCTGGGTCCAGCGATAAAGCAGCGGCACGGCGCTCTGCGAGCGGCGAGTCACCCTCATACAAGAATTGCGCGATGTAGCCCATCAGCATCGATCGGGCGAACGGCGACGCGCTCTGGGTGGTCATGCTGACCACTGAAACTTTGCGGGCAGCGATATCGCGCATCAAGGTCTGGAGCGCATCAACGTCGTAGACGTCTTGGACGCACTCGCGCACGGCCTCGAGGACGATGGGGAAGGTCGGGTAGCGGGCGGCGACTTCGAGGAGTTGGGCCGAGCGCTGCCGCTGCTGCCACAACGGTTGGCGGCGGCCCGGTGTGCGTCGGGGGAGCAGGAGCGCCCGAGCTGCGCATTCACGGAACCTTGCGGCGAAGAGAGCGGACCCGCCGATCTCGCGGGTCACCATGTCGTGGACTTCGTCGGGGTCAAGCGTCAGCATCTCGATGAGGTCAGCATCAAAACTGTTGGACGTCGATCCGCCATCATCATCGTCCAAGAGGTCGGGCAACCGCAGCACGATCCCGTCGTCGGCCGCCATCGCCTGCACGTCGGCACCAAACCGCTCCCGCATCCGCGCCCCGACGCACAACGCCCACGGCGCGTGGACCGGGGTGCCAAACGGACTGTGTATGACGACGCGCCAGTCACCGATCTCGTCGCGAAAGCGCTCGATCACCAGAGTCCGGTCATCTGGCATCCGGCCGGCTTCTTCGCGCTGCTCGCCGAGATAGTCCAGGAGATTCTTCGCGGCGTGGGCATTCAAGCCGCGCTCCGCGAGTTGAGCCTCGGCGCGGGGTCGTGGAGTCTTGGCCATTTCGCGGATGAAGGCCCCGACGGCTTGACCCAACTCGGCTGGTCGACCGATGGCGTCGCCCTTCCAGAACGGCAGCCTTCCGATCTGGCCCGGTGCCGGAGTGACGAGCACCTGGTCGCGGGTGATGTCTTCGATCCGCCATGAGGTGGTGCCGAGAGTGAAGACGTCGCCGACCCGAGACTCGTAGACCATTTCTTCGTCCAGCTCGCCCACCCGGCGGCCGGGTCCATCGCCGGTGGCGAGCATCACGGCATACAACCCGCGGTCGGGGATGGTGCCGCCCGAGGTGACGGCAAGGAGTTGAGCGCCGCGGCGGGCGGTCACGGTGTCGTTGACGCGATCCCAGACCACACGAGGCCGAAGGTCGGCGAAGTCTTCGCCGGGATAGCGACCGGCCAGCATGTCCACGGTGGCCTCGAAGAGCGGCCGGGGGAGCGAGGAGTAGGAGGCGCTGCGCCGGATCAGGTCGAAGAGGTCGCTGACGGACCACTCGTCCATGGCGACCATGGCGACGATCTGCTGCGCGAGCACGTCGAGGGGGTTGCGCAGGACGCTGAGTGCCTCGATTTGGCCGGCGCGCATTCGCTCCACGACGACCGCGGTCTGCACCAAATCGCCGCGGTGCTTGGGGAAGAACGCGCCGTGGGAGGTAGCGCCCACCTGGTGACCTGCTCGGCCCACCCGCTGCAGGCCACTGGCGACACTGGGAGGAGATTCGATCTGCACGACGAGGTCCACGGCCCCCATGTCGATACCGAGCTCCAACGAACTGGTGGCCACCACGGCGGGCAGGCGCCCCGACTTCAGCGCGTCCTCGATCTCGGCCCGATGCTCCTTGCTGACCGACCCGTGGTGCGCTCTAGCCAACACGCCAGCCGCGCCCCCCGAGCTGCCCGACTGGGCCATGACCTGGGCGGGCGACCCGTGTTGCTCGAGGGCCTCGACGCCGTTGCGGTCGGCCCAGATCTCGTTGAGCCGCGAGGTGAGGCGTTCGGCGAGGCGGCGAGAATTGGCGAAGACCAAGGTGGAGGTCTGCTCGGTGACCAGGTCAACGACTTCACGCTCGACGTGCGGCCAGATGGAGGCCCGCTCGGTGGGGTCTGGCGATGGAGTCCAGATGTCCTCCTCACCGTCGAGGTCCGGCAAGACTGGTCCGGTGCCAGCGACGAAGTCATCGTCAGCATCGTCGTCCATGACCGCATCCGTGACCGAATTCGGGACCGAGGAATCAGCGTCGTGCCGAGGGCTCGCGGCACTTGAGACGTGCTCGACGTATCCCGGGTCGGTCATATCGGCGACCGGCACGTTGATCCGCAGGTCCCACTTTTTGTGCGATGGCGGTTGCACCGTGGTGACCGGCCGCCCACCGGCGAGATATCGCGCGACCTCGTCCACGGGACGCACGGTGGCCGAGAGGCCGATCCGTTGGGCGGGCTGCGCAAGTTGGTGGTCCAGGCGATCCAACGTGACCGCCAGGTGTGCGCCGCGCTTCGTGCCGGCCACCGCGTGCACCTCGTCGATGATGACTGTCTCGACCCCTGCGAGGGCTGACCGGGCAGCCGAGGTCAGCAGCAGGAAGAGTGATTCGGGCGTGGTGATCAGGACATCTGCACCGTGCTTGGCAAACGCTCGACGCTCAGTAGCGGGAGTGTCGCCCGAACGGATGGAGACGGATAGATCTTCGACCGGCTGACCCAGGCGATGGGCTGCATGTCGTATGCCGACCAGCGGGGAACGCAGGTTGCGCTCCACGTCGACGGCCAATGCCTTGAGCGGCGACACGTACAGCACCCGACATCGCGGCGTGTCAGGTGGGTGCGGCACCGCCCACAGCCGGTCGATCGCCCACAGGAATGCGGAGAGTGTCTTGCCCGAGCCGGTGGGAGCCACGACCAGCGTGTGCTGGCCGCGGCTGATCGCCTCCCAGGCACCGATCTGGGCGTCAGTGGGACCAGCGAATGACGCCGAGAACCAGGCGCGGGTCGGCGGTGAGAAACGCTCGAGAACCTCGCTCAGGGTGAGTTGTCTCCCCGTTGCGGCACGCGGCGGGTGGCCCCGTCCTGGACCACGGTGTTGCCGTAGGCCCCGGTCACCGGCGGCGCTTCGGGGCGTGGCATGTCTCGTACGTCATGGTGCATGGTGCGGTGCGGTGGACGCCAGACCTTCATAGCAACCAAGGCCTTCTGCCACCACTGCAACTCCGACTGACCGCTCATGGGCACTCTCCGTTTCTATGACTGCACGTAAGGTCGCATCTTCTCACTGCCCACCGACAAGGGTCTCCCCATATCCAACCCTGGTGGAAGTGGCGCTTTACAGTTGCCGGTATGGAGCAATTGAGCCACAGCGAAACCGTCACGATTGAGGCGTCGACAGAAGCGGTGTACGACCTGGTGAGTGACATTGCGCGGACTGGGCAGTGGAGCCCGACCTGCGTGCGCTGCGAGTGGGACGATCCTGCCGAGACCGGGGTAGGGGCTACGTTTACGGGCTACAACGAGACGCCATCCAGGTCGTGGCAGACCACATCGACCGTGATTGCGGCCGAGCGAGGTCGGCGGTTCGCGTGGGAAGTCGGCAAGGGCTATGTCCGCTGGTCCTACGACCTACACCCTGCAGGCGACGCCACCGAGTTGAGTGAAACGTGGACGTTCTTGCCCGCTGGTTTGACGTTCTTCGGCGAGCGATACGGCGAGAATGCTGCGGAGGTCATTGACCATCGGCGACAGTCTGCCGTGGACGACATTCCGCGGACGCTCGCCACCCTGAAGCAGATTGCGGAATCGTCCTGATCCGGGCCGTCCTCTTCGACCTTGGGCTGTGCTCTTGGATCGCCACGGGCAGCAGCCGGGAGGCAGGGTTATCGCGTCTTTGAGCGAGGTGCCTCCTTTCCTCAGCCTGTCATGCACGGCTTGGTGCTCTCCCGGCTAGCGGTGGCGGTCAGCGACTCACACTCGCCTCCCAGGTCCATGGCCGGCTGCTTGCAACGGTCATCCCGTATCCAGCGTGAAAGAGCAGGCCAAGGAGATATCAACCTGGCGTTAAGCGATCACAGTTGAGATCACGTAGCCTCTCCCGCCATGAGACTGAGCGAGTTCTGGGCGCTCATGGAGCAGGAGTTTGGCGGAGCCTACGGCCGCTCCATCGCTGCCTCGCACGTGATTCACGCGATGAGTGACCACACCGCGGTCGAGGCCATCGAGGCGGGGGAACCGGTGCGCAAGGTCTGGTTGGCGTTGTGCGAGGACCTCCAGATCCCCGAAGAACGACGCTATCCGGCCGACCGTGGGCGGTCTCGTCGTTCATGAGGGGCGCAGTTGGGCTGGTGGTCATCATCAGCCTGTATGCCGTCGTGCTGGGTGCGCTTCATCTGCGCCGCTGTCGCGGCATCGCGATCGGCAAGGGTGCCGTGGGACCTCCTTGGCCTGACCGCAGACGAATACTTGTCCCGTCAGATCGGTCCAGCGGCGCGGGGCGGCGGCACGTCGACCGTGCGCTCCAGGAAGCGCGCACGCCCCTCTACCGCTGAACGGTGCTGGCCCCCCGCGAGATGAGCGCCTCGACGATCTGGACTGCGTTGAGGGCAGCGCCCTTGCGCAGGTTGTCACCGACGATGAACATCACGAGCCCGCGCCCTTCTGGCACCGACTGGTCCTGACGGATCCGCCCGACGTAGGTCGGATCTTGACCGGCGCCCTTGAGCGGCGTTGGAATGTCACTGAGCTCGACTCCAGGTGCCTCGCGCAGGATCTCTGTGGCGCGCTCGGGGCTGAGCGGCTCGGCGAATTCTGCGTGGACGGCGAGGCTGTGCCCAGAGAAGACCGGCACACGCACACAGGTGCCGGCGACCGCCAAGTCGGGCAGGCCGAGGATCTTGCGCGATTCACATCGCAGCTTTTGCTCTTCGGAGGTTTCCAGTGAGCCATCGTCCGCCAGATCGCCAGCAAAGGGCACCACATTGAACGCGATCGGGTCGGTGTAGACGGTGGGCACCGGCATACTCACGCCGTCGCTATTGAAGGCCAGCGACTCCATGTCTCCCTTCACAACGGCTCGCGCCTGACCAGCAAGCTCGGCGACGCCAGCCACCCCCGAGCCAGAAACGGCTTGGTATGTCGACATGACCAAACGCTGCAGGCCCGCGACATCGTGTAGCGCCTTCATGGCGGGCATCGCCGCCATGGTCGTGCAGTTGGGGTTGGCCACGATGCCGATGCCCTTCGCCCCGGTCGCCTGATCGAGCGCCTCGGGATTGACCTCGCTGACCACCAACGGGACGTGGTCATCCATCCTCCAGGCCGAGGAGTTGTCGACAACCACGGCCCCGGCCGCAGCAAATCGCGGCGCGTGCTCCTTCGAGGTGCCACCACCTGCGGAGAACACCGCAATGTCGATGCCCGACAGGTCGACGCTCAGGTCGCCCAGATCCTCGACCACGATCTGGCGAGGCGTCCCGGCATACGGCTCGCTGTCCCAGCGCCCCTCCCAGGCTAACTCGCTGCCAGCGCTTCGAGCCGAGGCGAAGTAGCGCACGCTGGCCACCTCGACATCCCGCTCGGCGAGCATGCGACGCATGACTGCGCCGACCTGACCGGTGGCCCCGACCACTGCGAGATTCACTCCTGAGCCCATGCTCATCGCCCACTCCCGCCGTAGACCACGGCCTCGTCATCGGAATCCAAGTTGAACGCTGTATGCACGGCCCGGACCGCCTCCGGCAGCTTGTCCTGATCGGTGATGACCGAGATCCGGATCTCGCTGGTGGAGATCATCAGGATGTTGACCCCAGCGCTGGCCAGTGCACCGAAGAGCCGGTGAGCGACCGTGGGATTAGAGCGCAACCCTGCTCCGATCAGCGACAACTTGCCGATCTGCGAGGTGTAGAGCACATCAGTCAGTCCGATCTCGTCCTGCACCGCGCGGACAGCCGCCACGGCTCGGACGCCGTCTTCTTCCGGCAGTGTGAACGAGATATCCGAGGTCAGGGCACGGGAGGTCGAGACGTTCTGCACGATCATGTCGATCGAGACGCCGATCGCGGCCACGGCTCCCACCACGGCCGCGGCCGCGCCCGGGACGTCGGGGAGGCCGACGGCGGTGATCCGGCCCAATGACTGCTCGTGGGCGATGCCGGAGATGAGGGGTTCTTCCATGTCGTCCTCCTGGACTGAGGTGAGCGGTCGACCGACGAGGATCCAGGTGCCTTCTTGGTCGGAGAAGGAGGATCGCACGTGGATCGGCACGTTGAAGCGGCGCGCGTATTCGACGGCGCGAAGGTGCAAGATCCTGGCTCCCTGGGCGGCCATCTCGAGGGTTTCTTCGATGGTGAGCCGCTTCACCCGGCTGGCGGCCGGCACGATGCGCGGGTCAGCGGTGTAGATGCCGTCGACATCGGTATATATCTCGCAGACGTCGGCTTTCAATGCAGCGGCCAGGGCGACGGCGGTGGTGTCGGAGCCGCCGCGGCCCAGCGTGGTGATGTTGTCGTCTTCAGAGACTCCCTGGAAGCCCGCGACGATGGCGATCGACCCCTCGGCCAAGGTCGCTTGGACCCGATCTGGCGTGACGTCGAGGAGCCGCGCCCGACCGTGCGAGCTATCTGTCCGCATACCCGCCTGGTCTCCGGTGAAGGAGTAGGCGCGCTCGCCGAGGCTCTCGATCGCCATCGCCAGCAGGGCCATCGAGATGCGCTCGCCAGCGGTTAGCAACATGTCCATTTCGCGTTCCGGGGGAGGCCCAGGGCTGACGGCCCTGGCGAGGTCTAGCAGCTCATCGGTGGTGTCGCCCATGGCCGAGACGACCACCGCGACATCGTGACCCGCGCGTTTGGTGTCGACCACACGCTGCGCGACGCGGGCGATGGCTGCGACGTCGCTGACGGAGGAGCCGCCGTACTTCTGGACGAGCAAAGACATGACGAAGTGATCCTGAAGCGGTTGGGGTGGGTGCTGGCGGTCAAGTGTATGGCGGGTGGGTCGACCCGACGTAAACCTATGCGTCGGTGGGGGCGGGCTTGGCCCAGAGCACTGTGGTTAGGTCGTCGACATCGTCGACCACCGCTGCAGGGACTTCTGCTTCCAGGTCGGCTCGCTCACCGGCTCCCCAGGTCACCCCGATGGACGCCATCCCGGCGGCATGGGCTGCCTGAAGGTCGACTGTCGCATCGCCGACGTACAAGCAGTCGGCCGGATCGACGCCGAGGATGCGCGCGGCATACAGCAGAGGCTCGGGGTGGGGTTTGTGCTTGGTGGTCTGATCCTGCCCAGCCACGATCTCGATGGCTCCGTCGAGACCGACCGCCTTCAACCCGCGTGCGGCGGTCTCGTTGAGCTTTGAGGTCACCACACCCATCGCTGCTCCCGCGGTCGCAAGCTCTGTCAGAAGCAGGTCCATCCCAGGCACGCGCTGGATCATCTCGTCGTGGTGGGCCAGGTTCCACCGCCGGTATGCCGTGACGACCTCGTCCACGCGGTCCGCCTGGGTGGGGAAGGTGTCGATGATCGCGTCGTGGAGTGGGCGGCCGATCCAGGTCCGGACCTCATTGCGGGACATGGACACCGCCAGCACCTCCTGCAACGCATGATCGTAGGAAGCCACGATGAGGTCAACGGTGTCGGCAAGGGTGCCGTCGAGATCGAAGAGGACGACAGGCCAGCGCAGCACCAGAGCAGCCTAACGAGCACTGAGCGTCACCAGCACTGAGCCTCACCAGCACTGAGCCTCACCCGGACCGCGGCGGCTAAGGTCGCAGAGTGGATGACGAAGATCGCATTGCCCTGTTCCTGGACTACGAAAACCTCGCGTTAGGGGCCCGAGAACATCTGGGCGGGGCCGCGTTCGACCTCAAGCCGATCAGTGATGCCCTTGCCGAGCGGGGCCGAGTGGTGGTCCGCCGGGCGTATGCCGACTGGTCCTATTTCGACGAAGACCGGCGGATGCTCACGCGCTCGCACGTGGAGTTGATCGAGATGCCGCAGCGGATGGGTGCCTCGCGCAAGAATGCTGCCGATATCAAGATGGCCGTGGACGCGATTGAGCTCGCCTTCAGCCGCGACTACATCTCGACGTTCGCGGTCTGCACGGGCGACAGCGACTTCACCCCGCTCGTCCACAAACTGCGCGAACTCAACAAGCGGGTCATCGGCTTCGGCGTGCGCGACTCGACGTCGCGCCTGCTGCCGCCAGCCTGCGATGAGTTCTTGTTTTACGACAACCTGGAAGGGGTCGAGCCAGCGCCGGAGACGACGTCGGCTGCCAAGCCACCTGGACGCGGCCGGCGAAGCAGGGCCTCAACCAGCGCGAGTGACGGAGTCGAAAATCGGGCCGGTGCCGATTCTTCGGTTGCGACCGAGGTCAGGGCCTCCGAGCAAGATGACGACGACGCGGCGTCGCCCACGCCCGACCTGGCGGTGTTAGTCGCGCAGACCGTGGCGGGCTTACAGCAGTCGTCGGCCGGAGCAGTCACCGCATCGAGGCTCAAGCGAACCCTGCTGCGCAAGGACCCAACGTTCAGCGAGGCCGACCATGGGTTTCGGGCGTTCGGCGAGTTGCTGGAGAACCTGGCCGGGCGATCGATCATCGAGTTGGTTCCTGGACCCTCCGAGGGCGACCCAGAGATCCGGCTACCTGAGGTCGGCGACCGAGCGGAAGCGTTCGCGGCTTTGCGCAGCGTGGTGGCCGAGGTTGCTGAGGGCACCGGTGCACCGCTGTCGGGACTCAAAAACCATCTCCGACGCAGTCAGCCGTCCTTTAGTGAGAAGAAGCTGGGCTACCGCTCGTTCCTGCAGTTCTGCAAGGGGGCCGAGGCCGCGGGCATCGTCACCCTGACCTGGGATCAGGAGACCAAGGAATACATGCTCACCGCCTCGTGAGGTCCGTGGGCGTGTCGGCTGACATCGAACACACTTGCGATTATGATCGTGCACAGGTGTCTGAGTGGTCGGCCTCTATCCACAGATCGCGAATGCGTGAGTGGGTATGTCGGTCCTGACTCCTAGCGTCTGATCTACCCGGAAGAGAGCGCCCTCGATGAGGGTCGGGATCCGACACGGTGGTCGAAGGTAGGCGCGCTCACCCCTTGAAGCGAAGGAGCAGGAATGCCCCAGCACAGCAAAGTCACCACCATGAACGGTGACAAGAACAAGGCCCTTGAGTCCGTACTGGCTCAAATCGACAAGGCCCACGGCAAGGGCTCGGTGATGCGCCTCGGTGACGACATCCGCCCGCCGATTGCGGTCATTCCCACTGGTTCCATCGCCCTGGACGTTGCCCTCGGTATAGGCGGCCTGCCACGGGGTCGAGTGGTGGAGATCTACGGCCCGGAGAGCAGCGGTAAGACCACCGTTGCGTTGCATGCTGTGGCCAACGCGCAAAAGGCCGGCGGGATCGCGGCCTTCATCGACGCCGAGCACGCGCTGGACCCCGAATACGCCAAGAAGTTGGGCGTCGACACCGACGCGCTCCTGGTCAGCCAACCGGACACCGGTGAGCAGGCCCTGGAGATCATGGACATGCTGATCCGTTCTGGGGCGTTGGACATCGTGGTCATCGACTCGGTTGCTGCCCTGGTGCCCCGCGCCGAGATCGAAGGTGAGATGGGGGACAGCCACGTCGGCTTGCAGGCACGCCTGATGTCACAGGCGCTGCGCAAGATCACCGGCACGCTGAGCAACACCAACACCACCGCCATCTTCATCAACCAACTGCGCGAGAAGATCGGCGTGATGTTCGGTTCTCCGGAAACGACGACCGGTGGCAAGGCGCTGAAGTTCTACGCGTCGGTCCGCATCGACGTCCGCCGCATCGAGACGTTGAAAGACGGCACCGACGCGGTCGGCAACCGGACACGCGCCAAGATCGTGAAAAACAAGGTGTCCCCGCCGTTCAAGCAGGCGGAGTTCGACATCCTGTATGGGCACGGCATCTCGCGCGAAGGTGGCCTGATCGATATGGGCGTGGAGCACGGGTTCGTGCGCAAGTCCGGTGCTTGGTACACCTGCGAGGGCGAGCAGTTGGGTCAGGGCAAGGAGAACGCACGGACGTTCCTCATCGACAACCCCGACCTGGCCGACGACATCGAGAAGAAGATCAAGGCCAAACTCGGAGTCGGCCCTCGATTGGTGCCGGACATCCCCGAGGGCGTCGACCCCGAGACCGGGGAAGTCTCAGTCGCCTTCTGAGCACGTGGCTAGGAGCCGGAGATGAACTCGCAACGCGACGACGCCACCGATCCGGTCACACCGGACAGCGGACGACTCAAAGCGGCGCGGGATGCGCTGGCCGCAGCAACTGCTGCGGCCAGCGCACCACGACCCGACGGCGATCCAGCCAACAAAGCAAAGCCCCGACGCCGTAATCAGCACTCGCCTGTCGATGAGGCGCTAGACGGCATGGCGCACGCTCGACAGGTTGCTCTACGACAACTGGCGCTGGGTCCGCGCACGCGGCAGCAGTTGGCCGACAAGATGCGCGACCGGGAGTGCCCGCCTGAGGTCATCGAGCGCGTGCTGGAACGGATGACTGAGGTCGGGCTCGTGGACGACGAGGCGTACGCTCACATGCTCGTCCGGACCAAGCGCGAAGGATCTGGCCTAGCGGTGCGCGGGCTACGGCACGAGCTTCGCAAGAAGGGCGTGCCCGAGGATCTTGCTGAAGCCGCCGTGGCCGACGTCGAGCCCGAAGATGAGCGGGCGCAAGCCGAAGCGCTTGTAGCCGCCCGACTGCCGCGGTTGCACGGGCTGGACCGAGACGTTCAAATGCGCAGGCTCGGCGGCTACTTGGCCCGCAAAGGCTACCCGGCTGGCGTATCTTTTGCCGTCATCCGCAACGCGCTCGATCAAGCACCGGAGCACGTGCGCGACTAGGACTCGGACTCGGGCCCTATGTCGTCATCAGAGATCGTGTGCATGGCTGCTTCTTCAGCCGATCCAGAGTGCTCCATCGCGAGGTCACCGTCCCCGGTGGCCCCGGCTGGGTCCGCAGTCGCGTTTGACTCCTCGGGCACGGCGTCGGGCTCACCGAGGAAGTCTTGCTTGGCCGGGATGGCGTCTGGGTCATCACCACCCGACATCGGCTCGGGGTCCAGGCCGCTCTCGTTGTCGGGAGCGCCGTAGGCAGTTCCCTCTTCGGGCACTTCCTGTCGTATGCGCTGGTCGATCGTTTCTTCCTCGGCCTGCTCGTCGGCCGTCGTGCCGAAGGCCAACGATCCGTGCAGTTTGTCCGGTGTCTCGTAGCCGACCTCGACCGGATCCCCGCCGGAGATCAGGGTGTCTTCGGGTTGCAACTGGTCCTCAGCATCGACGCTGTAGGTCGTGAGGTCGTCGCTCATGCTTTCGCGGTCGGGCTGGTCGGACATCAAGACTCCATCGTTGTTGGTGAGTGGATACCGTGTGGTCGTGCCGTGCCGCCCCGTCAGGATCGTGTCGCCATGACGTCCTCGGTTGTCGTGGTCGTCGTGCTGGCGTTCATCTTCGGCGCAGGACTTCAGCGTATCGCCGGACTCGGATTGGGTCTCGTGGTGGCCCCCATCATGACCCTGACTCTTGGTCCCGCAGTGGGTGTGACCTTGAGCAACGCAGGGGCTGTGGCAACCACGATCCTGGTGTTCGCGGCCACGCGGCGGGATGTGGATTGGCGCACCTTCTTCCGGTTGGCACCGCTGATCATGATCGGGTCCTTTGGCGGAGCTCTTGTCGTCTTGCGGATGGATGCCGCCTGGCTTGAGGTGCTGATCGGGTCATTGGTCTTGTTGGCACTGGGGCTGATCGGTGTCGCAAGCGGCAAGATCCATCTCAGAGGTCGGATGGTGGCGTGGGTCGCAGGTGCTGCAGGCGGCTTTATGAACGCCACTGCGGGCGTGGCTGGTCCAGCGATGACGATCTATGCGCTCGCCACGCGCTGGGACCAGAAATCCTTTGCGGCCACCGTGCAGCCGGTGTTGTTGCTGGCCAACCTCAGCGCGCTC
Organism: uncultured Actinomycetota bacterium; assembly: GCA_963803695.1. Lineage (GTDB taxonomy): Bacteria > Actinomycetota > Actinomycetes > Actinomycetales > Dermatophilaceae > Ornithinicoccus. The sequence goes on along the minus strand of CAWDNY010000005.1, from coordinate 14,845 downwards.
GTCGGGAAGAGCGCCGTGGGCGCGCTCCCGTCGGATAGCGCCTTGCCGTGGTGGATCTGGTTCGTGGTGGCGGCCGCCGTTGCGGTGGGTGTCCCGGCCGGTGGATACCTCAGCCGCTGGGTCAGCACTTCGACGGCCCGGCGGCTTGCCGTGACCATTGCGGCGCTCGGCGGAGCAGTGACCTTAGCCCGCGGCCTTCTCAGTGTCTGATCCGGCTCACACGCATCGAGGCCGACGGTGAGACGCCGGAGCTGATGGCATTCGCTTGCGATCAGTGCTTTGTGTTGGCCGCGCACGGGCAGGCTCTGGTGACCGGGACGTTCCTGCCCTACATTGACTGAAGACCCACTGCCCACTCCGGAGATACCTCATGTCTGCCAGGCCCGATGTCACGTTTTACGCTTCACCGCGACTGGCGATGGAAGCGCCCGCCGAGACGCTGGCCTACACGTTGATGCTGAGCCCTGACGGCTCGCAGCCCGACGGTTTGGCCGTCGTCGATGTCGACCCCGAATCAGCGACTTTCGGCACAATCGTCCATCAAGTGCTCATGCCCAATACCGGTGATGAGTTCCATCACTTCGGCTGGAACGCGTGCTCCTCGGCGTTGTCTCCCTTGACGGGTCACGCTTTCCTGGAGCGCCGCTACCTCATCATCCCGGGCATCCGGTCGTCCCGGATCTACATCATCGACGTCAAGGGTGGCCCGACGGCGGCCAAGCTGCACAAGGTCATCGAGCCCGAAGAGATTTTCGCCAAGACCGGCTATTCGAGACCGCATACGATCCACTGCGGCCCGGAGGGCATCTACGTGTCGACCCTTGGTGGCGGCGGCGCTGACGGCACCGAAGGACCTCCCGGGATCTTCATCATGGATTGCGAGACCTTCGAGGTGCTCGGGCGCTGGGAGATCGACCGTGGTGTGCAAGACAAGCACTACGACTTCTGGTGGAATCTGCCGCGCGACTACATGGTCTCCAGCGAATGGGGCCTGCCTCCGCAATTCGAGAACGGCATCGTTCCCGAAGACCTGCTTGCCAATAAGTATGGCCACAGTCTGCACTTCTGGGATCTGCGTGCTCGGCGCAACGTGCAGACCATCGACCTTGGTGCGAACCATCAGATGGCTCTTGAGGTCCGTCCTGCCCACGACCCTTCCCGTGAATATGGCTTCTGCGGCGTGGTCGTCGACACCACCACCCTCGAGGGGTCGATCTGGACGTGGTGGCGAGAGGACGGGGAGTTTCACGCGAAGAAGACCGCGGCGATTCCCGCCGAGCCGGCCGACGCCGATGATTTGCCGCCGCTGCTCAAGGGATTCGGCGCGGTGCCGCCGCTGGTCACTGACATCGACCTGTCGTTGGACGATCGGTTCCTCTACGTGGCCTGTTGGGGGACGGGGGAGATGCGCCAGTATGACGTGAGCGACCCGATGAATCCCACGCTCGCCGGATCGGTCCACATCGGCGGGATCACGCGCAAGACGGATCATCCCAGCGGTGCGGCATACCAGGGCGGGCCCCAGATGGTCGAGATCAGCCGAGACGGGAAGCGGGTCTATTGGACCAACTCGCTGTACTCCACCTGGGACGACCAGTTCTATCCCGATGGGGTGCCTGCCGCCATGGTCAAGGCCGACGTCGGTGACGATGGTGGGCTGACCTTGGACGAGAAATTCTTCGTCGAGTTCCCCGACGGGTACCGCTCTCACCAGATTCGTCTGGAGGGGGGCGACTGTTCCACCGACAGCTTCTGCTATCCCTCCGCCTGAGGAAGTCCACCTGACACGTGGACATGGGTGAGGCCTCGATCGCCGGGCTCTGGTTGGCGGTCGCGCTCGCGGGCCTTTTTCACGGACTGAACCCTGGGATGGGCTGGCCGCTCGCGGTCTCAGCGGCGCTGATGGAACGGCGGCGCTCCGCTCTCCCCAAAGCCCTGGCCATGCTCGGCCTCGGCCACTTCCTGGCGATGGCGGTGATCTTGCTGCCGTTCTCGATGATCAGCGTGCTGTTGGAGTGGCAGACGCCCATCAGGCTGGCAGCGTCCGGTGTGGCCGTGGGATTCGGCGGTTATCTCTTGGTGTCGCGTTCGCATCACCCGACGTATTTGGCTCGGGTCCCCCCGCACCGCCTCGTCTGGTGGTCATTCTTGGCTGCGACCGCGCACGGAGCGGGTCTGATGTTACTGCCCATTTTCTTGGCCATGGACATGGGCGGCATGGGTATGGGCGAGATGGACGGGGATCACGTCGCCATGAGCCAACTGGTGACCGATCACGCCGCGCCGGCGTTGCTGGTCGCCGCCGCGCATACGCTGGCGATGGTGAGCGCCGGTGCGCTGTTGGCCGTCCTGGTATATCGCTACCTCGGCTTGCGAGCGGTCTCGCGCACCTGGTTCAACCTCGACACCGTCTGGGCGCTCAGCCTGCTGCTGCTGGGTCTTCTGAGCGCGGCGACGACTCTGTGGTGGTGAGCCCAGGAGCACGTCTTGACCAGGAGCGCGCAGCCCTTCGTGAACGCCTGGTGCGGCTGGACGAAGAAATGGACATGTTCTTCGACGCTTCGCGCGACTCCAACGCCGACGATGAGCATGATCCTGAGGGCCAGACGATTGCCTTCGAGCGCGCTCAACTGGCGGCGCTGACCAAGCAAGTCCAGGCCCACCTCGTAGAGATCGATGCTGCGCTCGCGCGTGTGGCGGACGGAACCTATGGGGTGTGTGACGTCTGCGGAGAGCCGATCAATCCGCTTCGGATGGAGGCTCGGCCGACTGCTCGCACCTGCGTCGAACACGTCCCTACTTAAGACCATGTCCATGGTCAACCCGCCCTGGTCACCTTCCACGAGAGACAATCACTCGATGCGCGAGATGGAATGGGAGTTTGCAGGTCCGGTTATTGAGTGGCGGGGACCGGCACCGTTCTACTTCGTAGCCGTTCCGGACGAGGAGAGCGCCGACATCAAGTTTGCCGCCAAAGGGGTGGAATAGTGGGGTCAAGTTCCCGTGGTGGTGCGCATCAACGGCACCGAGTTCACGACTGCGCTCTTTCCTAAGGACGGTCGCTATCTCCTGCCGTTGAAGGCGGCCGTGCGTGAGTCGGCGGGCATCGACATACAGCGGGTGTTGACGGTGAGTGTGGCTATCCGACGCCAGTAGGTCGGCGGGTCTGCGGCAGGATGCTGGCATGGCACCCGAGGCATGGCCACGCGGCTTCTTCGATCGACAAGACCCCAGCGACGACGCCGACTTCTACCTTCCGCCGCGCATGGTCACGCATATCGACGACCGCGCGATCGCCGCGGTCAGCGCGCTGTATGACGAGTTGGGGGTGAGCGAGGGCAGGGTCCTGGACTTGATGTCATCCTGGGTGTCCCACCTCTCCACGAAGCCGACCGGTGGGCTAGTCGCGTTGGGGATGAACGAGGTCGAGCTGCGGGCGAACCCGATGGCCGACCAGTTCGTCGTCCAGGATCTCAACGCTAATACTCGTTTGCCGTTCGAGAATGCGTCGTTCGACGCGGTGCTCTGTTGCGTCTCTATCGACTACCTCATCCAGCCGGTCGAAGTGCTGCGCGAGGCGGCGCGAGTGCTGCGGCCCGATGGCGTGGTGGTGCTCACGTTCAGCAATCGGTGCTTCCCGACCAAGGCCGTTCGCGGGTGGCTGGCCACCGACGAGGACGGACGGGTCGCGATCGTTGCGGCATACCTGGAGCGAGCAGGCTTCACGGGTGTGACGACTGCGTTGCGCACGAAGCGGCGACTGGGACGTGATCCGTTGTATGCCGCCTGGGCCCGCCGCTCTCATGACGGCGACGGGAAATGGACGTCGGATATCGCCGCGCGTTGTGCTTGGGTGTGATCCGGTCGTTTCGAGACACTGCGACAGACGCAACTCCTGTGGTCACGTCAACGAGCGAAGGGCATCGACCCGAGGATCGAGAGGGCCGCCCCGGCGCAATGGCGGATCTGCTCCGTGTGGACGCCGGCGGGTCCGGAGGATATGGAGATCGTGGACTACCACTGAGGAGTTGAAGAACATGACGACCACCATTGCTCCGGTCCATCCGGGAGAATGCTGTTCGATGAATTCTTGCAACCGTTGAGTATTGACCAACACCGGCTAGCCGTGGCGATTGGGGTGCCGCCAAGGCGAATCAACGAGATCGTGCACGGCAAGCGGCGGATCACCGCTGACACCGCGTTGCGCCTGGCCCGCTACTTCGGCACCAGTGACCGGTTCTGGCTCAACCTACAGACCCGCTACGACTTGGAGACCGAACGGGACAACATCGGCGAGGCCCTCGACCAGATCAGCCCTCTGCGGACCGCGTAACTTGCAGTTCCCGCGCCTTAAGGGTCCCAGTTACGACCGAAGCAAAAAGCGCCTCTCCGCCCAGCTCAAGTTGAGGCAAATCACGCCCTTGAGCGTCGGTGCTACCCGCCCGCTTCGATGGAGACGTCGTCGTACGCCTGCCACGTGAGAACGTAACCACCTCGCACGTCGGGCTGCCCATCGGCACTGGTGGGGCTCCACCCTCGTGGTGAGCCGGCAGGGCCACGCTCCGAGCCGATGACGGGGTATCCCTTCAGGCGCACCAACATGTCGCAATTAGTGCAAATACGTGGGGGTGGTCGAGCGCTTCCCTGGGGCAGCACGACATAGAGTCAGCCATCGTCGAGGTCCTGGAAATGGTCTATTTGGCCGCGTCCGATCCGGAGGGCCTCGATCCTTGTTTCACCCCGACACGCCGGGAGCGGCTGTTGGTAGCGGGTGCTCTGTGTCGGTCGCTGGGCTGGACACGGACGGGTTCTTTCACGCTGGTGCGGCGACTTTCGGGCGTGGCACCAGGGCTGCGGAGGACTGCCCGAGCCAGCCCGGTAGTTCTCGGCGCACGACGCGGGGCGCGTCGATGTCGACGAGCCCATCTCGTACTGCGGTGGCCCAGGAGCAATCACCGCGCCAGATCTCTGACAGTGTCCGCAGTGACAGCGTCACTCGGGCCGTGACCTTGAAACCTGGGTCGTAGTCGCAGACATCGATTTGGTTTTCGCGCACACAGATCCACCACTGCGCGGCGCCCGGTTCCACGTCTTCGAAGGTGAGAGCCACAACGGTGTGGCCTTTTGGCCAGTGGGCTGCGGACATGGTCCGCTTCATGTCCCACAACAGAAGGTGCGGATCGAGGTCTTGGGCACCGAGGCCGCCGACCCAGCGCACTCCCCAGACCTGGAGTGTCTCGACTACGGGCGCTAGTTCCTGACCGGCTTGGGTCAGGGTGTAGCGGGTCCGTCCGTCCACGATGTCGCGTCGGACCACTCCGGCATGCTCAAGGGTTCGCAGCCGCTTAGCCAACAGTGTGGGCGACATTCGGGGGTTACCGCGGCGGAGGTCGTTGAAGTGAGTGCTGCCAAGCAGGAGTTCGCGGACGACGAGCAAGGTCCATCGCTCGTCGAGGATCTCCATTGCCTTCGCCATGGGGCAAAACTGGCCGTAGTTGGCCATCGTTGCGCCTTTCTTCGAGTGCCCCCAGTAAACACCCGGGCCGCCCCCACGACCAGTACTGCATCTGAACTGCCGCTACAGATCTGAGACTAGCCCGATCCTGCGCGGCGGCCGAGGCTGTACGCACGACCAACGAAGGAAAGACCATCATGGCTGAGACAATCCAACTGTCAGATCTGAAGCTGCGGCACCGCAAGATGTGGGCCGCCGGCGACTACCCGAGCGTAGCGCGTCAACTGATTCCGCTGCTCGGCGAACGCCTCGTCGCAGCCGCCCATGTTCAGCCCGGGGACCGCGTACTGGACGTGGCAGCCGGGTCCGGCAACGCCGCGATCCCTGCGGCCGCGCTGGGCGCAGATGTCGTGGCGTCCGACCTGACGCCCGAACTGTTCGATGCCGGCCGTCGCGAGGCGGCCAGTCGCAGGGTCGAACTCGCCTGGGAAGAGGCCGACGCCGAAGCGCTGCCCTACTCGGATGGCCTGTTCGATGTCGTTTTGTCCTGCGTCGGCGTGATGTTCGCGCCGCACCACCAGGCCGCCGCCGACGAAATGGTGCGAGTTGCCAAGCCCGGCGGCACGATCGCCGTGCTGAGCTGGACGCCCGAAGGATTCATCGGGCAGATGTTCGCGACCATGAAGCCGTTCGCGCCAACGCCTTCGCCGGGTGCATCTGCGCCACCTCTGTGGGGATCGACCGATCACGTCCAGGAACTCTTCGGTGATCGTGTCCGCGACCTGACCTGCGTGCGCGAGGACGCCCGGATCGTGGGATTCGACTCGGGTTCACAGTTCCGATACTTCTTCAAGGCCAACTACGGACCGACCATCGCCGTGTACGCCGCACTGCTGGCAGACCAACCCGAGCGAGTGACTGAACTCGACGAGGCACTTGCCGAGTTGGGCGACCGGTGCATCCAGGACGAACAGATGCAGTGGGAGTACCTTCTTGTCACTGCCACCCGACTCTGACAAACGCCTTCGCCTCGTCCGAGGCTTCCGCAACCGAGATGCAACTCTAGGCTCCGGGCGCTCCATGCCGCGTTGACCCGCTCGTGACTACCGTTTATGTCCTGCCGGGATGACCCCAAGTGGACGAGGCGTACACACCGGCGGCCGCCTCACGCCCACAACAGCGTGGCCTCACTTCAACCCTTCGCCGAACCCCACAAATACAGGCCGGCGGATTCAAACCCACCACCACCGGTGTCGAATACCACTGAGTCATCGCGTATGACAGCAGACATGCGGATGGAGTGCGCCACAACGCTAAACCCGACCGCTCCTCACACGTCCGGTGACACCGCTGTGGTCATCGTCAACGCGATCCGCGCCCAAGACGGCATCCAGCCATCGGGTTAACACTGAACCTGTGCTTGCGGCACAACGAGCACTTCCGGCACGAACGACGGCGAGGGGGTCGAAAGGGCGCAGCTGGGGGTCAGATGGTGTTGAGCGCCGAGACGCTAGGGGCGAAGAAGTACTCACCGCCCCGCATCCGCACGTGGTCACCGAAGTCGAACGGCTTCTCGCTGTGCGGCCGACCCCACTGCGTGGGCCAATCCTGCGGCCCACGCGTCTGATCGGCCGGGCACTGGCCAGCGACGGGGTCGGCACCGACCCCGTCCTCCAGGAAGTCCTGGTTATTGCCCCAGGTGTGCTGGATGAAGATGAACTGGTCTTCGATGTTGGCCTGGTAGCACATGAACAGCAACCCGGTATCGGTCCACTCCTCGGCCGGGTCAAGTTCAGGGGTGCCGTAACTGATGCCGCGCCGGACGATCCGCCGGCTCCGCTCGATCGTCACGGGAGATCCGAACCGCCGGTAGGTGTCCCCGCGCGGGTTGGAGCGGCGGGTATGGCTTGCCAGCGGGCAGCGGGTTCCGGTCCAGTCGTCGTCGTAGTTGAAGTCGTTGAACTCGTTGCGCCAGCCGTCGACGTTCTGCTCCCCGACTGGGGTGCCGTCCTTGAACCGTCCCATTACCAGGGCCCCGGCCAACTCCCGGTCCAGCCCCAATGCGTCAGCCATCGCTGCCGCCTGGTCGGCGAACCCCCGCAGGTTCTGCTGTAGTTTGCGATACACCACGTAACTGCCGTAGGCGTCCCGATCTCCACCGGGGTCGGGCACGATGATGCCGCCGATGTTGATGCTCGGGTCGTAATGCTCGAAGCCACCGTTTGCGTATGCGCGGTCGAGATCAGTCTTCATGACCATGGGGTCGCTGACGCCGTCGGTGAACCCGAAATGTTCGATAACCTGGCCGAGGTCGTTGCGCAAGGCGTGGCCCTGTTGAACGCAGGCGATCTCACCGCCACCGTCGGATAGCGCACCGGCCACCTGCTGTACGGCTTCCTCCACGGTCGCCGTTGCCTCAGTGTCATCGTGCCCGCTGCTGCCGAAGGCGAAGATCACGAGGGCGTGCGTCTCGGCGCGGAACGACTCCTCCCACTCGTCGGGGTCATCAGCCAGCGGGTTCGGCGTGGGCTTGTGATCGCCCCGCGGAGCGGTGTTGTAGGTCTGCGCGAGATCCTTCATCCCGGCTGTGAATGCCTTTTCACGCGGCGTCTTGGCGGGGTCGACTCCGAGGGCGCGGTAGCCGTCGCCACTTAGCAATAGCGAGACGAACAGGTGCTCCTTGCCCGTGGCCTTCCACTCGGTGGCGGATTCGTGCTGCCCGATGGCCGTCGTGACCTTCGTCGCCATCGAGCGCACCCAGGTCCGGGCCTTGTCGGGATCGTTGAACCTGATGAACACGTGCCGCGAGACATCGCGTCCATGGCTCTTGAGGATCCCACCCTGCAGATCTGAGAAGCATTCCTGAAGATCTGGATCTGTGATGTCGAGGTTCGTGGAGTTGAGGTTCATCATCATCCGCTCAGTGGTCGCTCAGGAAGAGTTGGCCTGCCGTCAGGTCCGGGAATTTCCCAGAAGTTCAGGACTTGGGACACCAACGCGTAGTAACCGGTCAGGCCTACGATCTCGGTGATCGTCTGGTCGTCATAGCGGTCCAGTAGCGCTTGGCGCGTGGCCGAGGCCACGCGCTTGCGCAGGATGAGCTCGCGGACCACCTGGATGATCTCGGCGTGCTGCGCCGGCACACCGCTCAGGTCACGGGCATATTTGACCACCTCGATGGTCGCGGCTGACACGCCCGCATCTCCGGCGTACTTCTCGTGGAACGACCACTCAAACTGGCAGTCGGTCTCGCGCAGGGCGACAAGGATCGTCAGCTCGCGGACCTCAGGGGACAGCACGGACGCAAAGCGCATGTAGGCGCCCATGTCAGAGACGAGCCGCGCGAGCGGCGGGCTGTTCAGCAGCGCCGCGAGCGCACCGACGACCATGCCCCTGCTCTCGTTGATCTCGTTGAAGACCTCCAACGTTTCGCCCTGCAGAGCATCAGGGGTGGTGTGAACAGGCAGTCGTTCCATGTACGAGGGTTCCTCTCAGGTATCGGCGCAGGGTTCAGAACGGATGAGGGCCGGCGTCGGGCAGGGGTACGTCGAAAGACACGGCAACGCTTGCGATGAACCGGTAGAAGCCGCATACAGCGACCATCTCGACCAGCCCCGGCATCCCGAACTCGTCCTGTATCAGGGTCTGCAAGTCCTCCGGCAGGTTCTCCTGGGCGGCGACGTGGCGGGCCACCTCCCACACCGCCTTGTGCACCAGCGGGATGTCAGCCGTCACGGGGTCTCCGGTCCGGACGGCCTCGACGGACGCCGCCGACAGCTTCTCCGCCTCGGCGAACGCGACGTGCTTCTCCCACATGAACGGGGTGCCGAGGCTGCGAGCGGTCGCCATGATCGCCAGCTCGCGTATATCGCCGGGCAGCGCCGAGCCGAACCGGAAGAACCCGCCCAGCTGGCCGACGTGGGTGGCCAGGTCCGGGTGGTGCATGAGCACCTGATACATGCCGGACAGGCCATGTCGTGGCCCAGCCAGCTGGTCATAGATCTCCTGGCCGTGGGCGTCCAGGACCTCGCGAGTTGCGGGAGGGAGGCGGGCCATCAGTGCGCCTCGATCCATTGCCGGCCGGCTTCGGTCCATGGCGTGATGGGCGTGCCTACCTCCCGGTCGGTGCGGATGTCCAGCAGGAACGGGCCGTCGGCAGCGAAAGCCTGCTCGAAGACCGCGGTCAGGTCGGCCGGGTCATCTACGCGGCACCCGGGCACACCGAGCGACTGGCCGAAGGCCACCCAGTCGTGGGTCGGCAGCTGAGCCAGGGCCCCCGCGGAGTCGCTGATGTGGCGAGCCCGTAGGTAGACGTTCCCGAGCGCAGAGTTGTTCATGACCACGAAGATCACCGGCAGGTTGTGCGCCGCAGCCGTCTGCACCTCCATACCGTGCATCAGCATGCACCCATCGCCGGTGACGACGACCACGGGATCGTCGGGACGAGCGACCTTGGCCCCCACTCCGGCCGCAATCGCCCAACCCATGGGCGCGAGCGTGGTGGAGGACAGGTAGTCCTCGGCTCGGTAGGCATCCCAATGGTGCCCGGTGAAGGCTCGATGGGCACCGGAATCGATCAACACCACGGTGTTGCGGGGCGCCACCGCACGCATGTCCGTCACCACTCTGGCGGGATGAATCGGCACCTGGTCACTGGTCCTGGTGTCGCTGTCGTAGTGGCGGTCGAGCTGGCGTATGTCGGCGACCCACCGGGCGCGGTCCGCCTTGCTGGCCTCAAGGGCCGTCGCCAAGTCCTCGTCGGCCAGCAGGAACTGCAGGATGGACCGGACATCGCTGACGATCGTGTGATCGACGGGGTAGTTCCTTCCGAAGACGGTCGGGTCCAGGTCGACCTGCACGATGCCGCCGTCGGGCCGAAGGTTCTCGTTCCACACCATGGTGTCGCGCTGGGTCAAGCTGGATCCCAGCACCACGACCAGGTCAGCGCCGCCGCCCAGCAGTGCCTCGGTCGCGTGGCGCGTGCCGGCGTAGCCGAACACCCCGAGCGACAGTTCATGGTCCTCGGGGAAGACTCCCTTGGCCCGTAATGTGCTGGCGACGGGCACTCCGAACTGCTCCGCGAAGGCGATGAGATCAGGTGAGGCGCCGGACTGGGCCGCCCCGCTGCCGCACAGCAGGACCACGTTGCCCGCAGCCGCGATGGTCGCGGCCAGTCCGGCGGCAGCCGCGGTGTCGACCAGCCGCGGCGGCTCAACCGTGGCGTCGGTCAACGGACGGTAGGCGTCGGTGACCTCGGCAGCCTGGATGTCCTTGGCCATCGACAGGTTCACCGGACGTCGCTCGAGGCCCAGCATCGTGCGCAGCGCCACGTGGAGGTGGTGGGCGACGTCGCTGGCCTTGACGACCTCGTGGGCATAGGCGGTGACGGGTCGCACGAAGGCCATGTCGTCCAAGCCGGCCGGGCTGGCATCTTGGAAGGCGCCGCGGCCTTCCCACTCGGTCGGCACCTGCCCCGTGAGGCACAGCACGGGGGACTCATCGGCGTATGCGGCGGCGAGGGGACCGACCATGTTGGCGACCCCGGGGCCACCGATGGCCATACACACCCCGAAGCGACCGCTGGCACGGGAGTAGCCGTCGGCCATGAACGCCGCACCACCCTCGTGGGCGGCGATGATCCCTTCCACCCCGGAGCGTTCGCCCAGCTCGCCGAGGAAGGGATCCAACAGGCCTCCGGGAACCATGAAGACGTGGTTAACGCCCTCCTGGGAGAGGGCCTCCAGCACGAACCGGCTGCCGTTCACGCTGGGTTGCCCACCGATTCGGCGACCGAGTCGCCGCGCCAGGTGACGTCGTGGCCCAGGTCCTGACCGTTGACCTCGAGTGCGGTCCTGATGCCCGACTCGATGGCCCCCTCGATCCAGGCGTGCTTGATGGAGGTGTGTTCCCCGGCGAAGTGCACGTTGCCCTCCGGGGTCGCGATCACCGGTTGCAACTGCGACAGCTGACCCGGCGCGAAGATGGCGGCCTCACCCATCGCGTACTGGTCCTCCATCCAGCTCTGGGTCGCCCCACCGACGTAGAGGTCGCGGACGTGTTCGCCGTGGATCTTGGCGACGCCGTCGAGCGCATGGGTGTACCGCTGCTCGGGCGTCAGTGAGTCCCACCGGTTGGCGTCGTCGGCCCAGGTGTAGCTGGCCAGGATGACGCCGCCCTCTTCGCCGGTGGGCTGGGGGTAGTAGATGAAACGGTTGGCGAGGTCGGTGATGGTGCCGCCGCCGTAGATGTCGTCGTCCTCCTCCCAGAACCGGCGCGAGAACTCCAGCAATACTTTGGTGGACGAGTCGTAGTGCAGTTCGCGGATCGCCTTCATCTTGGCGCGGGAGAACAGTGGCGCGATGTCGACGAAGCGCAGCGCCGAGAAGGGGATAGTGATGATCAGCTCGTCACCCTGGAAGGACTCGCCGTCCTCGGTCGTGGCTGTCACCCCGCCTACGCCATCAGGGCCCCAGCTAATGTCTTTGACGCGCCGGCCGAACCGCAGGTCCTCCTCCAGCGGCGCACGGAAGGTCTCGGTGAACAGGTCACTGCCACCCACGACCTCGTAGAAGGTCACGCCCGCGTTGATATTCGCCGCCTCGATGAAGGACTGGATGAACGAAGTCATCATCCGCGACTCCATGTTCTCCAGCAGTCCGACCATCTCGATGGCGCCCTCCGAGAGCAGCGTCTGCTCCGTGAAGAACCGCCGCACGGAGAACTCGTCGAAGCGGTCTACGACCCGCGACCAGTTCTCGGGATCGGCGTGGATGAGGTCCCGCAGCGGCAGAAGTGCGGTCGACAGCAGCTCGGCAGCGGTCTTGTCGGCCTCGTGGGGAAGGAGGTCGAAGCCGAGGATGCCGGCCTTCTGTTCCTCGTACTCGTGTCGGCGCACCGTCTTGCCGTTGACGTGTATGTACGTGTTGTAGCGCTTTGCCGCCGCCTCCTCCCCACCCATCGTCGCCGGGTCGACGTCAACGTTGATGAATCGGCGCAACTCGACGCCGGACCTCTCGAGGTAGTGCATCAGCAGGGTGTGATGGCTGGGCATCCGCATCGCGCCCGCCTCGGCGTACAGGTCGCCGCTGAACTCCTCGCGGAAGGTCTTGACCCGCCCGCCGACGCGCTGGGATGCCTCAAGGATCGTGACGCGGTGCCCGGCGTCCTTCAACAGCGTCCCCGCCACCAGACCGGCCACGCCGGCTCCGACGATGATGACATCTTTCGGCACGTCCGTAGGTGTCAGTCCCCGATCGGCGATCTCGATGTATTGCTGGACGATGACGTCGAAAAGGTCATCTCTCAAATCGTGCAGGAACGATTCCATTGCCCGAGCATGGGTCAGGAAGGGTGCCGCTACTTACGACTTGACTAAAAAATGACCCAAAGAAAACCGAAAAATGGCCTGCGTGGGCGCAGTCTTCGGGCTAGGTCCACACCGGCTAAGCCCGCTAAGACATTGTCGGCGACGTCCAACGTCATCTGGAGCTTTGCGATAATCGTCTTGAAGGGGCTATTGCATTCCAGGAAGGTGGGCAATGGCGCCAACGAGAAGTAGTGTCAAGAGAGCACAGCTTCACATCAACGATCCTGCAACGATTGCGACTGCCTTGGAAACCACGCCGCAGGAGACCTTCCGGATCGAACGCCTGAACGCGCTGAGCGACGGGGTCTTCGCGATCGCTTTGACCCTGCTCGTGCTCGAGTTGAAGTTGCCTGACGCAGCGGCGGGCGAGGACTTCCTCGACGCCGTGACGCAGGACTGGCACGTGTTCCTCGCGTGGCTGATTAGCTTCGTCGCCATCGCACGGTTCTGGATCGTCCATCATTTCGTGGTCGCCCATATGGACCGCTGCCACACGGGCACCATCGCTATCAACTTCGCGGTGCTGGGCGCGGTGTCACTCATGCCATTCACCGCAGACGCGATCGGCACCGACAAGATTACGGAACCGTGGTCGACGGTCGCGTTCGCGGCCAACCTGGGGCTGATGTCGCTCGCACTGGGCCTGCTGGCCCGGCACGTCGTGAACGAACCCGGCCTGCACCATCCGGACCAGCCCCCCGCGGGCCTCGACTTCCATCGCCTTCACTACTTGTACCGGCTACCGGCCATCACCATTGCCGCGGGTTTGCTGGCCTTCGTCCACCCCTACCTGGCGATCGGTGTGCTGGTCGCCGAGGTGCTGGTGGTGGCATGGCTGGGGAGGCGACGTAGACGTTCGCCCCCGACGTCGCCTCCCCCGGGGCCTGACTGAACCTGTCGCCACAGCTCGAGACGGTGCTTAGCACTACCACCCACCAACGGCACTCCTACTCCGCAGGGGCAGAACCCTCAGGGTCGCCCGAACAACTGCTCGTAGCCGTCGATGACCAGATGGTGACCGACGGCTGACGGTGCCTCACTGACCTGCTCGCATCAGCATCTGCGGACTTCCGACCCTCCACGGTTTCACGCCCATAGTGGGCGTATCGCCTTTGTCGCGAGCCGCGTGCATTGGACGCCAGCGACGTATGCGGTGAGGAAGTGGACGCCGTGTCGGCGAGCATCTGCGCGTCGCGCAGTGGGACCCCGGCGTCGAAACTGACGAGTGATGCATCCACTGCAATTCCGCTTACTTGGGCCTTGGTGATCGCGGCGTGCCGCAGTGAGTGCGGGCTGATGTGCCGTGACGCGGATCACGGGGACCGTGAGAGGCATGGTGGCGGGTTTGTTGCCTTTCCCAACTAGATGAAGCACCCGGTGTCCGTGAAGAGTGTCGGTGTAGTCCTCGATCAGCACTGCTGCGGCCTCAGACGCACGCAGGGCGTTAATACCGAGGAGGTGTGTCAGTGCCCCCGGGGTGCACCGAGAGGGTCTGAGCGACCTGCAGAAATCTGATCAGCTCCAGTCGATCCAGCCCCTGTGTCCGGGACTCGGCACGGTGGACTTCGGCAGCCGTGCGTAGACCGCTGGGTCAGACGTGATCAAGCCATCGATGTGGGTGAACCGGAAGTACCCACGGACGGCATGCATCATCGTGACGACGGAAGAGTCCATCAGCCCGCGGTCCCCAAGACTGCGGATATAGAGCTCAATGTGAGCTCGGTGGATCTCGACAACGGGTCCAGATTTTTGGTTTCACACCACGCGAACCACTGCCTCAATTGGTAGTCGTACAGGTTGTGGGTCACACCGGAGTAGCGAGCCAGGTAGGACACCGCCGCCTGTTGGACCCGCGACATAGTGGCTGATTGAAAGGGAAGAAGGATCGTGGAGTTGGACATGGCGCTCACCTCATGCGCCGAACCGCAGGGTAGCCACGACCCCTTTCGCCGCCCATACGGCCAGGAAACCGGACCACATGAAGGCTAGACCCATCCGCATATCGACACCGCGCCCTAGGCGGC
>CAWDNY010000004.1:0-169329 GCA_963803695.1 uncultured Actinomycetota bacterium | reverse complement strand
TCACCCTGTCGTCGGCAAAGGACCTGGCGGAACGTCGCATTTGTCATGCCTGGCTAACGCGGAGTGTGCCGACGGCAGGGTGGCGCCTGAGGGACAATGGGTAGACAAGTAGCGAACCGCGGAATTACTACGTTCCAACGTCCCTGGTGGGTCACTTGGTCGGGTATCGGCAAGGTCGTCCAACTGCAAGGCTTCGAGGACGACTTGGCACGAACTGGCCGGTGTTGCGAACACTGATGATCGATGCGGGCGATGTTCGGGCCCACCCTCGAATCGCCCGTATCCTGGACCGATCATGACGACGCAAGCCATCACGCCGCGAGAGCCACGGACCAAGACGTATGACGTCCGCACCCACGGGTGCCAGATGAACGTGCACGACTCCGAGCGACTCTCCGGCCTGCTCGAGACGGCCGGCTACACCGATCTGTCGGCTCTGCCCGCCGAGGAGCGAGCCGAGGTCGCCGACGTGGTCGTCTTCAACACGTGCGCCGTGCGTGAGAACGCTGCCAACAAGCTCTATGGCAACCTCGGCATGCTGCGGCCGGCCAAGATGGCCAACCCCGATATGCAGATCGCGGTCGGCGGCTGCCTGGCGCAAAAGGACCGGCACACGATCGTTGAGCGTGCGCCGTGGGTCGACGTGGTCTTCGGCACGCACAACATCGGGTCCTTGCCCGCGCTGCTGGACCGCGCCCGGCACAACAAGGAGGCCGAGGTCGAGATCCTCGAGGCGCTCGACGTGTTCCCCTCCACGCTGCCCACCCGGCGCGACTCGGCATACAGCGGATGGGTGTCCATCTCAGTGGGCTGCAACAACACCTGCACCTTCTGCATCGTGCCCGCGCTGCGCGGCAAGGAGCGCGACCGCCGCCCAGGAGAGATCCTCGCCGAGATCGAAGCCTTGGTCGTTCAGGGCGTTATCGAGATCACCTTGCTGGGCCAAAACGTCAACACCTACGGCGTCGAGTTTGGCGACCGCGGAGCCTTTGCCAAGTTGCTGCGCTCCTGCGGCGAGATCGAAGGTCTGGAGCGTGTGCGCTTCACCAGCCCGCACCCAGCCGCGTTCACCGACGATGTCATCACCGCGATGGCGCAGACGCCGAATGTGATGCCGAGCCTGCATATGCCGCTGCAGTCCGGCTCGGACAAAGTGCTCAAAGGTATGCGTCGCTCCTACCGCAGCAGCAAGTTCCTCGGCATCCTCGACCGGGTCCGCGAGCAGATCCCGGACGCGGCGATCACGACCGACATCATCGTGGGCTTTCCCGGGGAGACCGAAGAAGACTTCCAGGGCACGTTGGATGTCGTGCGGGCGAGCCGGTTCTCCAGCGCCTTCACCTTTCAATACTCGATCCGCCCCGGGACACCGGCCGCAGAGTTCGAGGACCAGGTGCCCAAGGCGGTAGTGCAGGAGCGCTTCGACCGGCTGATTGCCGTGCAGGAAGAAGTGTCCTGGGCGGAGAACACAAAGCTGCTCGGCCGCGAAGTCGAGGTCTTGGTCTCACCCGGTGAGGGCCGCAAGGACGCTGAGACGCTGCGCCGCTCAGGCCGAGCGCGCGACAACCGACTGGTTCATTTCGCCGTGCCCGAGGGAGCCGAGACGCCTAGGCCCGGGGACCTGGCGCGTGTGGCAGTCACGTATGCCGCGCCCCACCACCTCGTGGCCGATTCTGGAGTCGAGGGTGGTCTCTACGAAGTCCGTCGATCTGCTGGCGGGGACGCCTGGAGTGCGTTGCAAGGTGGGCAAGAGCCACGTGGTTCGGCGAAGCCCGCCGTCACTCTGGGTATGCCGTCACTCGGGCAACCCCCTATGGCTCCGACCGCTGCAGCGTGCTGCGAACCGACCTGAGGCATCTGCTTCCATTCCTTACCGAAGGGTGAACAAGTCCTCATTGCCATGCCCATCGCGCGGGTCAACCTCCATACTGAATTGATGGGCATCATCATCAGTCGACGCGTGTTGCTTCGTTCCGGGGCGGGGGGCATGGCCATCGGTGCAGTCGCGATCGCAGCGGGATGCTCCAGTGAGACCGGCACCTCCACCGAATCGACGCCAGCCTCCGAACCGGACACGGCCGGTGAAGACACCGAAGCCGTCAGTGAGGCAGCACCGAGCACCGAGAGCCCATCGGCGGTCTGGGAGCGCGCGAATTTGGGTTTCGTGTCGGCATACGTTTTTGCCCGAGGGGGTCAAGCAGTGGTCGTCGACACCGGCACTCAGGGGTCAGAGGCCGACATCGAAGCGGTCTTGCAGTCCCTAGGCCTCGGATGGGGCGAGGTCGGCGACGTGATCCTGACCCATTCACACGGAGATCACATCGGCTCAGCGGCGGCCATTGCACAGGCAGCCCCGGACGCGCTGTTCCACGCCGGCGAAGCCGACGTGTCGGCCATCGACATCGGGCGCAGCGTCTCTGCGCGTGTCGATGGCGACCGGGTCTTCGACCTGACGATTCTGCATACTCCTGGGCACACCCCAGGACACGTCAGCGTGCACGACACCGCCAACGGGGTGCTCGTCGCGGGGGATGCCCTGACCGGTGACGGCGGCCGGGTCGCTTTGCCCAACGAGGAGTTCACGCCCGATTACGAGGAGGCTCTGCGCTCGGTGGAATACCTTGGCACCCTCGACTACGCCACCGCATACTTCGGCCACGGCGACCCGGTCATGAGCGGGGCCAGCGACGAGGTGCGAGCTCTGAGCCAGCAGTCCTGAGACCCGACATTGAGTGTGGACCTGTCGCACACGTCACGGCCTACGACGCTTCCTACGTCGCGCTGGCCGAGGCGTACGACTGCCCGCTGCTCACAGCCGACCGCCGACTCGCGGCAGCCAGCGGCCCTCGGTGTTCCATCACGGTGCTACGTGATGCGCCACCTTCCCGCTAGCCCTGCCACTGCAAAACGTAGGCAAAAGGGGACTTCGTGTAGGCGATGCCTCGGTGAGTGGCGTGCAGTTCCTCGCGGGTGGGCGCCGCGCCTCGCTTGGGTTGGAGATAGGTCTCGAGGTCGGCGGTCGTGACCCGATAGTCGCCCTGAGCAGTGGTCACCACGGCCTGCAGGCGGTAGCCGGGATCGAGAGTAGCCATCGAGACGTCACCGTGACTGTTGTTGGCCAGCAGGAGGCCGCCCGGTCGCAGGTAGCGGGTGCAGTGCTCGCTGATGAATCCGGCGTAGAGCGAGACCAGCAGGTCGATCGAGCCATGCTCGATGGGGAGCGGTTCCCGATAGTCGCCGTGGTGAAAGGCCCAGGTGGGTGCAGCGCCGGAGGCAGAGGTGGCCTGCTCACGCTTGGCCCTGATGAGATCGTCCACGTCTGCGCGGTGGGTGAACCACTTGGCGGCGCGCTTGTCCATGTCGACGTAGGTGACGTCGTCGAACCAGACCGAGGGTGCGATGTCGACGTAACTGCCGGCATACAGCACCCGTGGGTTGCTCGGCACGGCGCGTCGCACAGCGCGGAACAGACGCACGCGGTCATCCGTGTGGTGGTCGTATGCCGCATGGAAGCCAGGCACGTCGTTGGGCGAGGTCATTCCGCGAGGTTCTCAGGTCTTGGGCGTTCGCGGGAAGAAGTATGCCGTCCGCTTCATGTACGCCTGGAAGGCCGGGCGCTCCTTCATGGACTCTTCCAGCAGTTTGGCTCCGGAGACGTTACGCAAGAAATGCGTCATCGCGATCGGGGCGAGCACGGTCCACACCACGCCCCAGGTGCCGGCCGAGAGCGCAATCGTGAAGAGCCCCCACCACACGCACGCATCGCCGAAGTAGTTCGGGTGTCGGGTCCACGCCCACAGCCCTTGGTCCATGACCTTGCCCTTGTTGTCCGGGTCGGCCTTGAAGGCCTTGAGCTGGGCGTCCCCTAGCGACTCAAAGGCCAGGCCGATGCCCCAGATCAGCACACCGAGCACGAGGACGACCCACCAGAGACCACTTGTCTGACCCGCTGCCGCCGACACCTGAATCGGCAGCGAAATGACCCACTGCAGCGCGGCCTGAAGGCCGAAGACCTTGAGGGCTGCGGCGAGCGGCGACAGGCCCTCAGTCAGCTTTTCGTAGCGCGGGTCCTCGCCCTTGCCTTTGGATCGACTGTAGATATGCGTCGTCAGGCGCAGTCCCCACACGCCCACCAACGCGGCCAAGATCAGCCGCCGAGTCCCGTCCCCGGAGCCGACGGCGAGCGCGATGACGCCGACGACCGCGAAGCCCGCACCCCATACGACGTCGACGACGGCCCATGTCCCGACCCGACGTGACCACACCCAGGTCAGCCCCTGCAGCAGCACTACGCCGAGCAGTGCCGACAGGCTGACGACGAAGAAGTTGGACCAGTCCATCAGCGGTCCTCTGCGCTGTCGCGAGAAGGCGGGGTCTTTCCAGGAGCGGTTGACCACGAGGCGGGCCGCTCGGGCGGCAGTCCGCTGTCGCCATTGGCCAAAGCCCGCACCATCAAGATCTGGTCGACGCCCATCCGTCCCTGCTCGAAGGTCAACGCGCCACCCGCGAGATACAACTCCCAGACTCGGCATACCTCCTCACCGACGAGCGCAACCAACTGATCGCGCTTGGTGTAGAACCGCTTCTCCCACGCACGCACCGTCCACACGTAGTGCTCGCGCATGGCGTGCACGTCGCGCACCTCGAGACCGAGGCGCTCCAGCAGCGCCACAGTCTGGCCCAGCGGTCGCATGCTCATATCGGGGGCGATGAAGGACTCGATGAACGGCCCGCCGCCGGGGTTCTTGCCCGGTCGGGACATCGCCTGGATCAAGACCATCGCGCCGGGGGCGGCAAGGCGGTGCAAGGTCTTGGCGTAGGTCGAGTAGTTGACGTCGCCGACGTGCTCGCCCATCTCGATGGACACGACCGCGTCAAACGGTGCGTCGCCGATCTCTCGGTAGTCCTGCAGCCGCACCTCGACCAGCTCGGCTACCCCCTGCTCGGTGGCCCTGGCCTGCACGAACGCCTGCTGCTCTTGTGAGATCGTCACGGCCAGCACGCGGGCTCCGTATTCGCGGGCTGCGTGCAGACTCAGCGATCCCCAACCACACCCGATGTCCACCAGCCGCATTCCCTCGCGCTGATCCAGGCCCACCTTGCGGCAGATCAGGTCCAGCTTGTCTCGCTGCCCGTCTTCCAGGGTGTATGCCGGCGTCTCGAGTCCGGCGAACAGGTCCACTGAGGGGTCGGTGACGTAAGCGCTGGAGTAGGCCATCTGCTCATCCAGGATGGCCTCGTAGAACTCATTGGACAGGTCGTAGTGAAAGCTGATCGCTGAGGAATCGCGACGTAACGAGTGCAACCGACCGCCGAGTCGAGCCTGGGTCTTTGGCGGCGGTAGCGGCCGGCCGAGGACGCCAAGCTCGCGGGCCACCTTGGCACCCTGAGCCAACAGGGCGGGGGAGGGCCGCAGTGAGCGGATACGTCGTTCGGCGAGGATCTGCCGCACCCGGCGCAGCCCCTCGCCGAGGTCGCCGTCAACGTCGATCTCACCCATGACGTAGGCCTGAGCGGCACCCAGCTCACCTGGGTGCCAGAGCAATCTGCGCAAGGCATCGGCCGAGTGCAGGCGCACCACGGGTGCATCGGTGGGCCCGGCGCTGCTGCCATCCCAGGCTATGAGGTGGATCGGCAACTCACCGCCGGTCAGCGGGCTGATGACATCGGCAAGCTTCGAGGCAACGGTCACAGCGACCAGGGTAGGCGCACAGGCTTTGGGCCGGCATCAAAGACCTCCCTCTGCAGGCTGTGTTCACGAAGAATAGGCCGGGATTGACAGGACGCTAAGGTTCACGTTGTGAACTCAAGCCCTGCGCCGGGATCGCAACCGTCCCTGCGCGCCGCGAACCGACAGCGCGTGATGGACGCGTTGCGCCGCGAAGGCTCGTTGACGCAAATCGAGATCGCGGGAGCGACCGGCCTCTCGGCGGCCTCCATCTCGACGATGGTGCGCGAGCTCAACGACGACGGATCGGTGTTGTTGGGCCCGAGCATCCGCAACGGTCGGCGTGCGACCCTGGTCTCCATCCCCGGCCGCGATGGGGTCTTGGCCGCGGTGGTGATTGGGGAACGTGATGTGAGGGTGGCCGTTGCCGCCCCATCCGGGCACATCCAGGAGCGGATCAGGATGCCGCTGCCATACCTGCACGAGCCCGACGAGACGTTAACCCGGGTCGCGCACCTCATCAAGGATCTGCATACCAAAATCGATCGACCCGTTTCGGATCTGCGCGCGGTCGGTGTGGGCCTGCAGGCTCCGGTGGATACGGTCAGCGGCCAGGTGGGCTCGGAGTCTCTGCTGCCGCGGTGGAGTGGGGTTTCACTGATGACGGCGCTGGAGGAGCAGATCGCCGCGCCGGTCATGCTAGACAACAACGCAAACATGGCGGCGTTGGGCGAGCTTCGAGCCGGCGTGCTGCAGGGTGCCCGCAACGCGTGCTTCCTGAGCGTCGGGTACGGCGTGGGGGCGGGGCTGATCCTGGGCGGGGAGCTGTATCGGGGCTCGAGCGGGACCGCAGGGGAGATCGGGCACCTCACCCTGAATGAGAACGGAGCCATCTGCACCTGTGGGAACCGGGGGTGCTTAGACACGTTCGTCGGGGCTCGGGCCATCACCGACGCCGTGCGGGTCAGTCATGGGGATGTGCGATACAGCGATGTCCTGTCGATGGCGGCCAGGGGTGATCAAGGCTGCCGACGGGTGCTGGCCGATGCAGGGCAACACCTCGGCGTCGCCGTGTCCGGCCTGGTCAATCTCTTCAATCCCGAAGTCATCGCGCTCGGGGGAGAACTCACAGCGGCTCAAGACTGGGTGCTCGGCCCGATGCGAGCGGCCATCGCACGCCACGCGCTGCCCAGTGCAGCGGCGACGGTGCGTCTGGAGGCCTCGGCCTTGGGCCCAGACGCGGACCTTCGAGGATGCTTTGTGGCTGCCGAGCACGGACTGCCGGAATCCGTTGAATTCAAGTCTTGACTTCATGTGTCGAGATGTGGCTCACTTGGGTTCAAGTGCCGCCAACGACGACGGCCCCGGACGAAGGACTCACTGATGACGGTTCAGAAACGTGGACGCGCGACGATCTTGGCGCTATCCGGGCTTCTCATCACCACCCTGGCCGCGTGCGGCTCGGACGACACAAGCACCTCAGACGACGCAGGGGGGAGCGCCGAACCAGCCGCAAGCGGAGATGCCTTCACCATCGGACTGCTGTTGCCTGAGTCCAAGACGGCCCGCTACGAGGCCTTCGACCGCCCGCTGTTCGAAGCGGCGATCAAGGCCGACTGCCCCGACTGCACGATCATCTACTCCAATGCCGACCAGGATGCGGTCAAGCAGCAAGAGCAAGCCGAAGCAGCCATCTCCCAGGGGGTCGACGTCATGGTGCTCGACGTCGTCGACGCCACAGCGGGCGAGGCGATGGTGGCCAACGCCAAAGGGCAAGGCGTGCCCGTCGTCGCCTATGACCGCTTGGTGAAGGGCGCGGACTACTACGTGTCCTTCGACAACGCAAAGGTGGGTGAACTGCAGGCCGAGACGCTGGTCTCGATCATGCAAGACGGCGGCCAGGACTCCGGTGATGTGGTCATGGTCAACGGCTCACCGACCGATGGCAACGCAGCCCTGTTCAAGGAAGGCGCGCACTCGGTGCTGGACGCCAGCGACTACAACGTGGTGGCCGAGTTCGACACTCCGGACTGGAGCCCCGATAAGGCTCAGTCCTGGATGGAGGGTCAGCTCAGCGCGCTGGACATGTCTAATGTGGCCGGCGTGTATGCCGCTAATGACGGCACCGCCGGTGGCGCGATCACGGCGATGAAGGGTGGCGGCATCGACCCACTGCCCCCGGTGACCGGTCAGGACGCCGAACTGGCCGGCATACAGCGCATCGTTGCCGGTGACCAGGCCATGACGGTCTACAAGGCCATCGTCCCCGAAGCCGAAGATGCGGCCGCCGCAGCGCTGGCCCTCGCCCGCGGAGAGACCCCGGAGTCCTCCACGGACATGGAAGGCGTGCCGACCACACTGCTGGACCCCGTTGCGGTCACGGCCGACAACATCGCCGACACGGTGGTGGCGGATGAGTTCTACACCGTCGAAGAAATCTGCACAGATGAGTATGCCGATGCATGCGCGGAGCTCGGTCTGCAATGAGTTCTCCCACCACCCACCCCGGCGTGGGCACCACAGTCCTGTCGCTGGAAGGTGTCTCCAAGCGTTTCGGCGCGGTGCAGGCGCTGAGCGACATCACTCTGGACGTGCGCGCCGGGGAGGTGGTGGCCCTCGTTGGAGACAACGGAGCCGGCAAGTCCACGCTGATCAAGGCCATCTCCGGAGTGCATACCCCTGACTCGGGAACGCTCGAGATCGCGGGCAAGCGGGCCAAGGTCAAAGGTCCTGCGGAGGCGCAGAAGCTCGGCGTGGCCACGGTCTTTCAGGATCTGGCGCTGTGCGACAACCTCGACGTCGTGGGGAATCTGTTTTTGGGCCGTGAGATCGTGCGCCGGGGTCAGATTGACGAGACTGAAATGGAGCGGCAGTCCTGGCAACTCCTCAAGGAGCTCTCCGCACGAATCCCTTCGGTGCGGATTCCGGTGGCCAGTTTGTCGGGCGGCCAGCGACAGACGGTCGCCATCGCCCGGTCGCTGCTCGGCAACCCTCAGTTAGTGATGCTCGACGAGCCGACCGCTGCGCTCGGGGTCGCTCAGACCGCTGAGGTGCTGAATCTGGTCGAGCGCCTCCGAGAGCGGGGGCTCGGCGTGCTGCTGATCAGCCACAACATGGCCGATGTGATGGCCGTCGCTGATCGTGTCGTTGTGCTCCGCCTGGGACGCAACAACGGCACGTTCACCGTCGCGCACACCACCAGCCAAGAAGTCATCGCCGCCATCACCGGGGCCACGAACAATGCTGTTTCGGCTCGTGCTCACCGACGCAGCCAGCAGGAAGAGGAGTCAGCGTGAGTGATCCCACAGCGTCCGTCGAGGCGGACGATGCTCAAGAGGTCGCAGCTGACCGCGCCGACGAGCGGCTGATCGCCAGCTCCGGGGCCCGTGGCGCGGCCTCCTCGTTCTTCGACCGGCTGCGGTCCGGTGAGCTCGGGGCGCTGCCGGTGATCATGGGCCTGGTCATCATCTGGGGGGTCTTCCAGGCGCTGAACCCGGCCTTCCTGTCCAGCCGCAACCTGGTGAACCTCACCCTGCAATCAGCGGCGATCGGCACCCTGGCGCTCGGGATCGTGCTGGTCCTGCTGCTGGGAGAGATCGACCTATCGATCGGGTCGGTGAGTGGAGTCTCCGCGGCGGTGGTCGCAGTGGCCTTCGTGCAGCAGGGGTGGGCTTTGCCGTTGGCGCTCCTGGCCTCGCTGGTCAGCGGTCTACTGATTGGCCTTTTCTACGGCTGGGTCTACACCCAGTGGGGAGTCCCGAGTTTTGTGATCACCCTGGCCGGGCTGCTGGGCTTCCTAGGTCTGCAACTGTGGGTCCTCGGCGATGCTGGCTCGATCAACATCCCGTTCAGTTCGGGGCTGGTCAAGTTCGCTCAGGCGTGGTTCCTGCCGGCGTGGTTGTCGTATGTCGTGATCGTGGTGTGCGCCGCCGCGTACGTCGCGAGCGGTCTGCTGGACAGCCGCTCCCGGCAGTCGGCTGGTCTGACGCCTCGCTCCCAGACCTCGTTGTTCGCGAGCGCCGCCGTGGTCGCGGTGATCGCCGCGATCGGGGCCTACGTGTTGAACCAGGACCGCGGGGTCTCGGTGATGTTCTTGACGTTCATCCTGATGGTGTTCTTGACGGACATCGCGATCAGGAAGACCCCGTGGGGACGCTCGGTCATGGCGATCGGCGGCAACGTCGAGGCTGCTCGGCGAGCCGGCATCAACGTCCGCGCCGTCTATCTCAGTGTCTTTGCGGCCTGCTCGACGTTTGCGGCCCTGGGCGGCTTGTTTGCGGCTGCTCGCCTGGCCACCGCCAATCAATCCAGTGGTGGTGCTGACACGAACCTCAACGCCATCGCCGCTGCGGTCATCGGCGGGACCAGCCTGTTTGGCGGGCGTGGCTCGGCGTGGGCTGCGCTGTTGGGCATCCTGGTGATCCAGTCGATCAGTTCCGGGCTGAGCCTGCTGAGTCTGGACTCTTCGGTGCGCTTCATGGTGACCGGCGCGGTATTACTGCTGGCCGTGACGGTCGACTCGCTGACCCGCCGGAGCCGAGCCTCGCACGGTCGCGGCTAACTCGGCATACCCGCGGCTAGCTCGGCATACCCGGGGCAGGGTCCTCTTGGATGTTTTTCCGCGCTCACCTGGGCCTTGATGACCGATAAGCGCTCCGTTGCACTATGCCAACGCGCCGGGAGCGAGCACATCGGTCATCTGCCCCGGACTACAGTGCTGCTCGTGACTATGCCCGGGGAGCCGACCTCGCAGCAGCAATTTGCCGGGCGGCTCGCTGCCGCGTTTGTGGCCTTGGAGACATTGGTGATTGCCGGATTCGCGGCTTTCTATGCTTACGAGCTGCTGCTAGGCGAGGGCAGCGACCCTGTGGTGGTCCTCATGTCGATCGTGACGATGCTGGTCTTTGGGATCGGACTGGCCTACGTCAGCGCTGGATTGTGGGTCCGGCATCCACGAGCGCAGGCACCCGCGATCGCGTTCAACAGCTTGATGATCCCGCTCGGGTTGGCGCTGTTCCAGTTCGCACCAACGGTCCTGGCCGGAAGCGTTTTAGCCGCCGGCGTCGTGGTCATCATCGCCGCGTTCAGGATGGGGCAACTCGACTAAGTCCCAGTAGAAGCCGATTTGGGCGGCAACCACGACGGAATGTGGATAACGCTGAAAATGCATGTGTCCCATGAGAATCAAAAGCTATTGTTGGGAGTGGACCCCCGTCCGGGGAGGCGGTTATCCACAGATTTCACAGCGCGGGATATGCGAATTGCGCGGAAGACGCTATCTTACCGATCAGTAATTCTGCTTGGGCCGCCGACTGCGTGCCGCGCACCTCGTGACAGGTGCTGACTGACGAGAGATGAGGGACTCCCGCATGTCCTCTGCGACTTTGGCATCCCTGGAAGAGGATGTCCGCGAGCTGATCAGGCGTCGCCGCTTGGATCCTGTGCGCGATGACGTAGCGGTGCGCGCGGTGATCGGGGAAGCCGTTGCGGAGTATGACGAGCGTGCGCTGATCGGGGGCCTGCCGGCGCTGGGTGACGCCGTCGAGATGGAGCGCCTGCTCCTTGATTCGGTCGTCGGATACGGCCCTTTGCAGCCCTACCTGGACGACCCCAATATCGAAGAGATTTGGATCAACGAGCCATCGCGCGTATTCGTTGCCCGCCACGGAAGGTCTGAGCTGACGCCGACATTTCTGACTGAGCAGCAGGTGGCCGACCTGGTGGAGCGGATGCTGCGCACATCGGGCCGTCGAGTGGATCTCAGTTCGCCGTTTGTCGACGCATCGCTGCCCGACGGCTCCCGCCTCCATGTCGCCATTCCGGACATCACCCGCCGCCACTGGGCCGTCAACATTCGCAAATTCGTCGTCGCTGCGGACGACATGGACGATCTCGTCCGATTGGGGACCGTGACAGCCCAGGCTGGCCGGTTCCTCAGCGCTGCCGTGGCCAGTGGACTGAACGTCCTCGTCGCCGGAGGCACCCAGGCAGGCAAGACCACGATGCTGAACTGCTTGGCGGCTGCCATCCCGCAGCAAGAGAGGGTGATCACCTGCGAAGAAGTCTTCGAGCTCAAGATCCCCCTGCGCGATGTCGCTGGCCTGCAGTGTCGACAGTCCAGCCTGGAGGGCACCGGCGAGATTCCTCTGCGCCGCCTGGTCAAGGAGGCCCTTCGGATGCGCCCGTCTCGCATCCTGGTCGGTGAGGTCCGTGAATCGGAGAGTTTGGACCTGCTGATTGCGTTGAACTCCGGACTCCCCGGCATGTGCACGATCCACGCCAACAGCGCCCGAGAAGCGATCACCAAAATGTGCACGCTTCCGCTGCTTGCCGGTCCCAACGTCAGCAGCAGTTTCGTGGTGCCCACGGTGGCCAGTTCGATCGACATCGTGGTGCACGTATCTCTGGACGCGGACGGTCATCGCAGAGTGCAGGAGATCGTGGCTCTGCCCGGACGGGCCGAAGGTGAAGTGATCGAGGTCGCTGACCTGTTCACCAGGCAACGCGGCGACCTCGTCCGCCAGCAGGGCTACCCGCCCCGTGAGGAACGGTTCGAACGGGCTGGGTACGACCTCGCCGATCTGCTCGGAGACCGCGGATGACCGGGATTGTGCTGGGATTGACGCTCGGGATCGGCCTGGCCTGCATCTGGTGGTCGTTCTGGCCCAAGCCGGTGCGGGTGGCCGCATCCCACACTCGGCCCTCGCTGATGCGGACCCTGGCCGATGAGATCGCCCTATCCGGGGTGAAGGGACTGACCCCGAAAGCGCTGCTGAGCGTCTCAACCGTGTTGGGCCTGTTCGTGTTGATCATGGCGTATGCCGTGACGACCGTCCCGGCGATCGCGGCCGCCTTTGCAGTGATGGCGGGCTACGGGCCGATCGCGTACATCAAGGTGCGCGCGCGATCCCGCAGGGCCGAACTGCGCGACGTCTGGCCCGACGTAGTGGACCACGTCTCTTCGGCCGTCCGGGCGGGCTTGGCGCTGCCTGAGGCGCTGGTGCAGTTGGCTGATCGCGGCCCAGAAGAACTGCGCCCTGCCTTCGCCCTGTTTGCCGACGACTACCGTGCGACCGGACGCTTCAGCGAATCGCTCGATGCCCTCAAGGAGCGATTGGCCGATCCAGTCGCGGATCGGCTCGTCGAAGCGCTGCGGATCGCCCGCGAAGTGGGTGGTAGCGACTTGGGGCGAGTCCTGCGCGCGTTGTCGCAGTTCCTCCGCGAAGATGCGCGCTCCCGTGCTGAGCTCGAAGCGCGACAGAGTTGGACGGTCAACGCGGCCCGCTTGGCCTTGGCCGCACCGTGGCTCGTCCTGGTCATGATGGCCTTTCGCGATTCAGCGCTGTTGGCGTATCGCGAGCCCGTCGGAGTGCTCATTTTGGCTATCGGGGCGGGCCTGTCCGTCGTGGCCTATCGCCTGATGATTCACCTCGGACGCCTTCCCGAAGAACAGCGAGTCCTGCGATGACGGCGTGGTTGTCGCTCAGCGGCGCGTTCCTTGGTGCCACCCTGGCCCTCGGAGTCTTCCTGATCCTGCGTGGATTGCCGATGGCTCGGGGGATCGACCTCGGTGCCCGCGTCGAGCCGTATCTTGATCGCGCGCCGCAACGGTCGCGATTGCTCTATCAGGAGCGCGCGGAGGTTCGCTTCGGCGAAGTGGTCCATCCGTTCACCGCAAAGCTCGCCGCCAAACTTGATCGGTTCCTTGGGGGCACCGAGTCGGTCAACAGCCGCCTGCTGCGAGCCAATGCTGCTGAGGATGTCGAGGGCTTCCGGATCCAACAGGTGTTGTGGGCCCTTGCCGCTGCCGTGGGCATGGCGGGCTTGGCCTCGCTTTTGTGGTGGGTGCGTGGCGCGCCGGTACCAGCGCTCGCGATCGTCGTCGGGTGCGCCGCAATCGGCGGTGCGATGGCTCGCGACGCGATGCTGACCCGCTCCGCGACGCGCCGCGAGCAGCGCATCATGGCCGAGTTTCCGGCGCTGGCGGAGTTATTGGCCCTCTCGGTGACTGCCGGAGAAGGCACCACCCAGGCGCTGGAGCGGGTGAGCCGCCTGTCCAAAGGTGAGTTGTCGACCGAATTGGACATCGCCTTGTCGGCCGCACGCACCGGAACGTCGTTACCTGCAGCCCTCGCGGGCATGAGCGAACGCACCGGACTGGCACCCTTGTCGCGTTTCGTCGACGGAGTTGTCGTCGCCATTCAGCGCGGCACGCCGTTGGGAGAAGTGCTTCGCGCTCAGGCCCAGGATGCCCGCGAGTCGGCCCGTCAGGCGCTGATCGAGGAGGGCGGCAAGCGGGAGATCGCCATGATGGTGCCCGTCGTCTTCCTCGTCTTGCCGATCACCGTCGTTTTTGCTGCCTACCCGGGCCTTGCCCTGCTCAGATTTGCTGTCTGACCCTTAGTTGACCCGTGAAATCCGCACCCACCTATAGGAGAGAGATATGACCAACCTCGAACGTGCGCAGCGCCACTTGCTATCGGCAGCGACCACGATGCAGTCCCGAGTTTTGAGCTGGGCCCAGGACCGTGAGCGTGGAGATGTGCCGGGCTGGGTGATGATCACGGTGATGACTGCGGGCCTTGTCATCGCGCTCACGCTGGTGGCTCGCCCCCTCCTGGAGAGTGTCTTCAGTGACGCGGTGAACTCGGTCGTCGGTACGTGATCAAGGGGGCCTTCGCCCCTGAGCGCGGTTCTGCGGTGGCGGAATTCGCCATGGTTGCGGCGCTGGTCTCGTTGTTGTTCGCCTCGGTTCTGCAGTTGGGCTACGCGCTCCACGTGCACAACACTGCCACGGCTCACGTGATCGAAGGTGCCCGAGAGGGTGCCCGGTTGGGCAACACCACCGAGGACGGCGCCGCTCGAGCCCGAGAGTTGCTGAGCAGCACCCTGCCCGGGCGTTACGGCACATCGGTAACGGCCACCCGGACGACGGTCGGCGGGGTGGAGGTGGTCGAGGTGACCGCGTCGCTGCCAGTTCCGCTGCTCGGACCGCTCGGGCCGCCGGGGGCGATGACGGTGACCGGTCAAGCGTTCGCGGAGGACCAATGATCGATTGGCGCTCCGACCGCGGCTCGATGCTCATTGAGGTGCTGTTCCTGATGGTCTTGCTGATGCTGCCGCTGTTCTACCTGGTTGGCACCCTGGGTCGGCTCCAGGCCGGGGCGTATGCCGCATCGGCGTCGGCGCGCGAGGCGGGGCGTGCTTACGTCACGGCGCAGGATGAGAGCTCAGCCTCAGGCCGTGGCAACGCGGCAGCGAATCTCGTCTTTGACGCCCATGGATTCGACGCGGGGGAGGGCAGCGTGTCGATCTCGTGCAGCTCGGTGCCGTGCTTGACCCCTGGTGGCCAGATCGAGGTCACCTCGGTGGTACGAGTCGACATACCGCTGATTCCGGACTTTATGGCGGGCGCGGTGCCGACGTCGGTGTCGATGACGTCCTCGCACGTCGAGCCTGTTGACGCCTTCCGGGAGGGATGATCGTGCCAGAGGCCATGGGCGAGGGCGATGAGGGTGGCATCAGCATTCTTGTGATTGGCATGATGTCGATCGCTTTGCTGCTGATTGTGGGGGTCATCGCCGCTACGTCGATTCAACTCAGTCGGATTCAATTGCTAGATGCCGCAGATGCCGCGGCCCTGGACGCTGCCGACTCGGTGGCCGAAGAGTCCGTCTACGGCGGGGGCGTCGATGATGGTGTGCCGCTGACGGGTGAAGGCGTGGCGGCGGCCGCAGTCGAGCACCTAGGGGCGCGGCAGCGGCCGAGTCGGATCACCTCGTGGGTGATCGCTTCCGGCACGGGGACTCCCGATGGCCGCACGGCGGTCGTCCGTGTGCAAGGACAGGCGGCCATCCCGGTGATCAGCCGCGCAATCGAGGTCTTTGGCGGCTCGGTCACCATCACCGTGGAGTCCAGCGCCCGTTCCGACCTCGACTGATCGCAACCTCGACTGATCGCCAGCTCGACACTCGACCCGAGAGGCGATGCCTAGTGGCATCGTAGCTAGGGCGTGCGGCCCAAGAGCGCGACGAGGCGATCCACCGTGGGGGAGTCGTCATCGACCGGCTGGGACGGGTCGAAAGGGGAGCGGTCTGGCGGCAGCTGGCTCATCATGCCTTGGCTGAACTGCAACGCCTCGGCGGCAGCGTCTTCGCTGAAGTCGACGTCCTGGCCCGTTGATCGAGCGACATCCCAGCCATGCACGATGGTCTCGACCAGGCACAGCCGGGCAGCCACCGCTCCGGGGACCGGCCCGAAGCCAACCGTGACCGTCTGGGTCAGCACGGCAGGATCGCTCAAGGCATCGACCACGACACGCCCAGCCTCGGCATACCTTGCAGGCAGCTCCTCGTCGGGAACGTCGCCATACTCTGGGCGGGTGGGTGACTCTTGAGCCGACAACACGCTGGCGGTCAAGGCGCAGCTGCCGACGAGGTGCTCGACGAGTTGTCGGACGGTCCAGTCGTCGCAGACGGACGCAGTCGTCCAGTCGTCGGTGCTGACGCCGCGCAGAATGCCCTCGGTGGTGGCCATCGTGGATTCAAGGTGGTCGCGAATATCGGTCATCCCCCTATGATCCACGTTCGCCGTGCCACACTGTCCCACCGACGCATTGCCACAGCAGAGATCTGCTGGTCCTGCGCCACCTGAGTTGGCTCCTGCAAGAGATCTATGGCCTCGGGCAGCATCTGGGGTTTCAACCGTCCAGCCAAGGTCACGTGCGGAACCCAGTGACCGGGCCGCAGGTAGTCGGACTGGCCGGGGCAGTCCACCAACGCCTGCGAGACTGCCGAATGCAGCGACAGCAGAGGCTCAGTCACCACGACCATCCGCGCTAGCACGACCCGACGCCCACCCAACAGCACGATCGGGCCTAACCGGATGGGCATGGGCACCACACCGACCACCTCGGCCAATCGGGTTTCTGCAGCCTCATCGATCTCGTCGGCCACACCGACCGTGACGTGGGGGGCGTTGCTGGGGGAGATGTGATCGGCTTGGCTGGGCAACCCCGCTTCGGCCAGGGTTGCCCACTGCCCGCGGATGGCAGCATCGGCCGCATCATCGAGCACGAGTTCGACGGACTGCACCATACGGCTGCCTAGTTCAGCGGGACGAACTTGAAGGCTTCGGCCAACCGGCCCTCCGGAAGGTCGAACCGCTGCGCGGTCTGGCTCATCCACTCGCCCAGGAACGTCTCCAACTCGGCCCGGTGCCCGGTCTGGCTCGAGTGCTGCTGCAGCGCGCTGACCTTGGCGTCGAACGTGTCGGTGACATCGACCGGGTGATCGGCGGCAGGGTGGGCCATCAGCCAGATCTCGCCGACGTGCCAAAAGTCCGAGCCCAACTCCGGCCAGGCGAACGGATTCTCCGCCGCGGGGTAGCAAGCCCGCACAGTGGCTTCACCGGCCGCCAGGTGGTCGGGATGGGAGGCCATGATTCGGTCGTACCACCGCTCGGGGGACTGGCAGAGCACGCGCTGGGGGCGCACATCGCGGA
Source organism: uncultured Actinomycetota bacterium (assembly GCA_963803695.1). Lineage (GTDB taxonomy): Bacteria > Actinomycetota > Actinomycetes > Actinomycetales > Dermatophilaceae > Ornithinicoccus. The sequence goes on along the minus strand of CAWDNY010000004.1, from coordinate 152,159 downwards.
TGACTTGCACGATGTCTCGTTGCAGGTCAAAGCTCGGCTCCAGCCATCCGTCGCGATAGCCATCGAGGAAGCGCACGTCCGTGACGCCCAACTTGGCGCTCGCGGCCCGCTGCTCCCGCTCACGCAACTCCGGCACCGCAGAGATGTCGGCCTCTGGTCGAGCTCCCTGCTCGCCGTGGGTCAGACACAACAGCGTCACCTGTATGCCGGCGCGCACCCACCCGGCGATCGTGCCGGCCGCGCCGAAGTCGGCGTCGTCCGGATGGGCCGCGACGACCAAGGCACGTTCGACGTCGCTATCGAGGCGGGGTTCTGGACTCACGAGCCACACAGTATGTGCACATGCGCCCGGCCAGAGCGCAGGGTCGACGACGCGTCGGGAACAATGGCGCGCATGACCCCACCGCTGACCGACCGCACTTTTGCGGCCGTACTGTTCGACAACGATGGCACGTTGAGCGACTCGACCGAGGCGGTCCGACGCTCCTGGACGGCGTGGGCACGCGAGCACGACCTTGACCCATCCTCGCTGCTGGGCTTCCACGGCGTCCCTGCGGCGGCCATTGTGAGGCAGGTCCTCGCTCCGGGCGACCACGATGCGGCCATGGCCCGGATCGTGGAGCTCGAGGAAGGCGATACCGAAGGGGTCGTGGCTCTGCCCGGGGCCGCTCGTGCGCTGCACAGTGTGGGTGACTGTGGAGCCATCGTGACCTCGGCTACCCGCCGGCTGGCCGTCTTGCGCCTGGAGGCGGCGGGTCTCGACATACCCGAGGTCATGGTCACCGTCGATGACATCACCCGTGGCAAGCCCGATCCCGAGCCGTACCTGCTGGCGACGCAGCACCTCAAGGCGGATCCCACTCAGTGCCTCGTGGTGGAGGACGCTCCCAGTGGTCTGGCCTCAGCGAAAGCGGCGGGCTGTGCCACCCTGGCGTTGCTGACCACCACGAGCAGCGAGGAGTTGGACGCCGACCTGATCGTGCCTGACTTGTCCCACGTGAGATTCGTCCGCGACGCCGATGGCGTCCGGCTGATCACGGGCTAAAGGACTTATGCCGCAAGTTACGCTACCGTAGGTTACGCAAGCGAAACTTACGGTTCCGAAAGTTACGGCAGCGTAGGTCACACCCTGAACTTCCTTAGGAGGCCTTCGTGGCTCCCAAAGCACGTCCCGTGATCATCCAAGGCGGCATGGGGGTTGCCGTCAGTTCCTGGCAACTGGCCCGCGAGGTGTCGATGCGTGGCCAGCTGGGCATTGTGTCCGGCACCGCGATGGACGCAGTGCTCTCGCGCCGCCTGCAAGAGGGCGATGAAGGCGGCCATATGCGTCGCGCCCTGGCGGCATTCCCGTCGCAGGCAATGGCCCAGCGCGTCCTCGACAAGTACTTCATCGAGGGCGGCAAAGAGCCGGACGCTCCCTACAAGCCACTGCCGAAACTGACCATCGACACCAGCCGCACCGTGCAGGAGTTGGCCGTCGTGGGCAACTTCGCCGAAGTGTGGGCAGCCAAAGAGGGCCACGACGGCGTGGTCGGGATCAACTGCCTGGAGAAGTTGCAGATGGCCACTCCGACAGCGCTGCTGGGGGCCGCGCTCGCCGGCGCGGACTACGTGATCATGGGTGCCGGCATACCCAGGGACATCCCGCAACTACTGACTGATCTGGCCGCGGGTCGCGAAGGCAAGATTGTCGCCGACGTCGCAGGCGGATCGATGACTCGTTACATCAGTGTCGACCCGGTGGACCTGCTAGGCGATGACCTGCCGACGATCGAGCGGCCCGACTTTTTGGCCATCGTCTCGGCCGACGCGCTGGCCAACTACCTCTATCGCGACGAGAGCATCCGGCCCGACGGCTTCGTCGTCGAGGGCCCCTCGGCCGGCGGTCATAGCGCCCCGCCCCGTGGCCGTATGCAGTTGGACGAGGCCGGTGAGCCGATCTACGGCGCCCGCGACATCGTCAACCTGCAGAAGATGGCCGATCTGTCGTTGCCGTTCTGGCTGGCCGGGGCATACGGCACTCCCGACAAGGTCGCCGAGGCGCTCGCCGACGGCGCGGCCGGGGTGCAGGTGGGCACGTTGTTTGCGCTCTCCTTGGATAGTGGCCTGGAGCGTGAGACTCGCGCGCAGATGATCGAGGAGCTGCGCACCGGAGACCTGTCCGTGCGCAACGACCCCCGAGCCAGCCCGACCGGCTTCCCTTTCAAGGTGGCCTCGTTGCAAGGCACGCAGAGCGAGGTCGCGGTGTATGAAGACCGGCCGCGCCTGTGCGATCTGTCCTACCTGCGCTCGGCATACGAGAAGGACGACGGCGAGGTCGGCTATCGCTGCCCCTCGGAGCCGATTCACATGTACCTCAAGAAGGGCGGCACCGAGGAAGCCACCGAAGGCCGCAAATGCCTGTGCAATGGGTTGATGGCCAACATCGGCCTGGGGCAGAAGCGCAAGGATGGGTATGCCGAGACCCGGATCGTGACGCTCGGGCAGGACCTCGGTGGAGCGAATCAGCTCATTGAGGCGCACCCGCAGGGGTGGACTGCGATCGAGGCGGTCGACTGGCTGACCTCTCAGATCCCGGCTATGGCCCCCAAAGATGCCGCATCGGCCGAGGCGCTCTCGGTAGCCTGAGATCCGCTCGATCGTGAAGGACGCCGACTGCGCTGCCGTAGGCTGCCCGCGTGGCTGTTGACTTCGATTCCGACATCAAAACCCTTCGCGCAACTATGGCGACGGTGCGTGAGGTCACGGATCTGAGCAGCCTGCAAGCGCAATTGAGCGACCTCGAGGCCCAGGCTTCGGTGCCCAATCTGTGGGATGACGTGGAGCACGCGCAACAGGTGACCTCGAAGATGTCTCGGCTCAAGGCTGAGCACGACCGGGTGACCGGGATGGACGACCGCATCGACGAGCTCGAGGTGCTGGTGCAACTCGGCAGTGAAGAAGGCGGGGAGGATGGCGCGATTGCCCTGGTCGAGGCCGAGCGCGACCTGATCGCATTGCAAAAGGCCGTCGCGCTGCTTGAGGTACGCACGCTGATGAACGGCGAGTACGACGAGCGCGAGGCCGTGGTGACCATCCGATCCGGTGCCGGTGGCATCGATGCCGCGGACTTCGCCGAAATGCTTATGCGAATGTATCTGCGTTGGGCCGAGCGTCACGACTACCCGACATCCGTTCTGGACACCTCGTATGCCGAGGAGGCGGGACTGAAGTCGGCGACCTTTGAGGTCAAGATGCCGTACGCCTACGGCACGCTCAGCGTCGAGGCCGGCACGCACCGACTCGTGCGGATCAGCCCGTTCGATAACCAAGGGCGACGCCAGACCAGTTTTGCTGCTGTGGAGGTCGTCCCGCTGATCGAGCAGACCGACCACATCGAGATCCCCGAGGCCGATCTCAAGGTTGACGTCTTTCGGTCATCGGGCCCGGGCGGGCAATCGGTGAATACGACGGATTCCGCGGTCCGGATGACGCACATTCCGACGGGCGTCGTGGTCTCCATGCAAAACGAGAAGTCGCAGATTCAGAACCGTGCCGCTGCATTGCGGGTATTGCAGTCCAGACTGCTGCTGCTGAAGAAATCAGAAGAAGATGCGGCGAAGAAGGAAATGGCCGGGGACATCAAAGCGTCCTGGGGTGACCAAATGCGCTCCTATGTCTTGCATCCCTACCAAATGGTCAAGGACTTGCGCACCAACTACGAAGTCGGCAGCACCAGTGCGGTGCTGGACGGCGACATCGATGCCTTTGTCGAGGCAGGGATCCGGTGGAAGCGCTCCGCCGAGCGCGCTGAGGGCTAGGCGCAACGCCGACATCACCAGGCTCCACCAGTCACACCAGCCCCACGCGTAACCTAGGGCGCGGACTCGTTTGAGTCGGCCCCGATGCTGCATCGAGGCCCGTCCAGTGCCGATCACAGAAACTCGTGCCGATGATTGCTTTCGAAGAAGTCAGTGTGCGCTACGCCAAAGGCGACCCCTGGGCCTTGGATAATGTCAGCACGGAGATCCGTCGAGGAGAATTCGTCTTCGTCGTCGGCGCTTCCGGCTCCGGCAAATCCACGCTGTTGCGGCTGATCATTCTGGAAAAGTCGGCGACCTCGGGCCGGGTGCGCGTGGCCGGACGGGATTTGTCTCGTATGCCGCAGCGCAAGGTCCCGGCGCTGCGACGCGAAGTCGGCACGGTCTTCCAAGACTTCCGGCTGTTGGCGGGCAAGAACGTCTATCAGAACGTGGCCTACGTCTTGCAGGTGCTGGGGGCCAAGCGGCACGAGATTCGGCATACCGTCCCAGAGACGTTGGAACTCGTGGGCCTGCAGGACAAGGCGAAGCGACTGCCGCACGAGTTGTCTGGTGGAGAGCAACAGCGCGTCGCAATCGCCCGGGCCATGGTCAACAAGCCCACGATCCTGCTGGCCGATGAGCCCACCGGCAACCTCGACCCGACCACCAGTCAGGAGATCGTGGCCATCCTGGACCGGATCAACCGCACCGGCACGACCGTAGTGATGGCCACCCACGACACCCACATCGTGGACACCTTCCGTAAGCGAGTGGTGCAGTTGCGCGACGGCGTGATCGTCCGTGACCAGGCCGACGGTGAATACGCACCGCTCGACATGGAAGGGGTGGGGGTGCGTTGAGGCCCGGGTTCCTGCTCGGTGAGGTCGCCAATGGCCTGCGCCGCAACACCTCGATGTTCGTCTCCGTGGTGCTGGTCACCATGGTGTCGTTGTTCTTCCTCGGCAGCGGCCTGCTCGCCCAGCAACAGGTCGACACAGCCAAGGGCTACTGGTACGACCGGGTCCAGGTCTCCATCTATCTGTGCACTCCGGACAGCGTGGACGTGGCCTCCTGCGCCAGCGGTGCGGTCACTGCCGACCAGCGCGACCAACTGAGCAGCGATCTCGATGGGCTCAGCCCGTTGGTGGAGCAATACTGGTTCGAGTCCAACGAGCAGGCATACGACCGCTTCCAAGAGCAGTTCCGCAACTCTGCCGTGATCGACAACATCCCGCGGGAGTCCATCCCGGAGAGCTTCCGTGTGCAGCTGTCGGACCCGCAGAAGTATGACGTCGTCTCCAGCGCCTTCGAGGGTGCACCGGGGGTCGAAAGCGTCGAGGACCAGCGCGAACTCATCGACAAACTCTTCGCCTTCCTCAACGTGGTCAGCTTGGCTTCGGTGGCGCTGGCTGCAGCGATGGTCGTTTGTGCCGTTTTGCTGATCAGCACCACCATCCGGCTCACGGCCTGGTCGCGGCGCCGCGAGACCGGCATCATGCGTTTGGTCGGGGCCTCTGCCTTCACGATCCACGCCCCGTTCATCGCCGAGACGGTGATCGCGACCCTGCTCGGGGCCGGTATGGCGATCGGCCTGCTGTGGGCGATGGTCGAGTTCGGCGTCTCTGGATTCCTGACTGAGCTGCTGGCTGGCGAGAGCGGTCTCGTCGCGTTGGTAGGTGCGGCCGACGTCTGGTTTATCGCGCCCATCCTGGTCGGCGGGGCAGTCCTGCTCGCGACCGGCACGTCCTGGCTCGCCCTTCGACGATACGTGCAGGTGTAAAGCTCATGGCAATGCGAAGTCCCACGTCACGCTCCCGACGACTCAGCGGCACAATGGTGTTGGCCTTGAGCGCGAGTTTGGCCTTCGCGGCGCCGGCGCTGGCCCTGGACGACATACGTGATCGCATGGATGACGTCGAGCAGCAGCAGGACCAAACTCAGCAAGACCGTGACGCCGTTGACGGGCAGATCGATGACCTCGGGGAGGACCTCGACGACACCACTGTCGAGCTCGTCGCGGCCGACAACAAACTCAAAGAGACCGACGCCGAAGTAGCTCAGGCCGAGCTGGACGTCGCCGCGGCGCAGGCAGAACTGCAGGCGGCGCAGGACGAGGCGGATCGCATCGACACCGAGCTGTCGCTGGCCTACGCCAACGAGCAGAAGATCGAGGACTCACTTCAGGCCAACGCCGACGAGCAGGAAGAAAGCAAGGCAGCTGTCGGTGCCATCGCTCGGGAGAGTTACAAGAACGGGGGAGTCGGCAACCTGGCGCTGACCCTCGACGTGTTGTCCGGAGATGGCGACGCAGTCGAGGACATGGCGATGGCCCGTACGGTTTTGCGGGTACAGGACAACACCATCGAGCGCCTCGCGACGCAGCAGGCCCAAGAAGTGGCCGAGCAGGATCGCCTCGCAGGCGTCCGGCGTGACATTGCTTTGTTGTTGGCGCAGGCCGAGGCCAACGTGATCCGCAAAGAGGACGCAGCGCAGGAGGCCGAGGACACCAAGCAAGAGTTGGAGCGACTGCAGGCGCAGCAGCGCGAAGACAAGGCGGCGCTGGAGGCCGAAAAAGCATCGTTTGAGAAGCAACTCGCCAAGGCTGAGGGGGAGTCGGACGACCTTGAGGCCGAGTTGGCCGCGCTGGCACAGGAGAAACACGGCCTCAAGATCGAGGAAGAGGCCGAGAAGCAGCGCATCGCCCGCGAGGAAGCGCGTTTGCGCGCCGAAGCCGAGGAGCGCGCGCGGCAGGAATCGGCCGCTCAAGCCAAACGTGACGCCGAGGCGCAGGCCGCTGCCGAGCGTGAGGCGCAAGCTCGCGCGGATGCGCAGGCCCGCGCTAATGCCCAGTCGCGGTCGAGCTCGTCGAACAGGAGCGCATCGCCGGCCCCAGTGGCACCGGCCCCAGTGGCACCTGCTCCGGCGCCCGCACCTGCGCCGGCTCCGGCTCCCTCCTCGAGCGGGTACCTGTCTGCCCCGTCGTCGGCTCGGGTCACGAGTTCGTTCGGCTATCGGTTGCACCCCGTGCTGAAGACGCAGAAGTTGCACGCAGGCATGGACTACGGCGATGGCTGCGGCACTCCCGTTAGGGCTGCAGCCAGTGGCACCATCGTCAGCGCAGCGTTTACCTCAGGCAGCGGCAACAAGATCATCATCGATCACGGCGTCCAGCGTGGGGTGAACCTCACCACGGCCTATGCCCACATGGCCGGGTTTGCCGTGAAGTCGGGTTCGGTGACGCGTGGCCAGGTCATCGGCTACGTCGGCGACACTGGGCTGTCGACGGCGTGCCACCTCCACTTTGAGACCCGAGAGAATGGCATCGCGGTCGATCCGAGGACGTGGCTGTAGGCTGGTCTGTTGGTCCGGTCGCATCCAGCGACCCAGCGCAGACGCCGAGGAGGGGTCATGGTCAAGGAACAGGGCGAGCGCCTCGTCGCCAGCAACAAGCGTGCCCGGTATGAGTTCCACATCGAGGATGTCGTCGAGGCGGGCCTAGTGTTGACCGGCACGGAGGTGAAGTCGCTACGCGAGGGGCGGGCCACGCTGGTCGATGGATATTGCACGGACTATCGGGGCGAGCTGTATCTGGAGAACGTCCATATCCCGGAGTACCTCCAGGGCACGTGGACGAATCACAGCGCGAAGCGCCGTCGTAAGTTGCTGCTGCACCGGGAGCAGATCGACAAAATGGTGAGCAAGGCCGATCAGGCCGGGCACACCATCGTGCCGTTGCGGCTGTACTTCAAGGACGGTCGGGCCAAGGTCGAGATCGCGCTCGCCAAGGGCAAGAAATTGCACGACAAGCGGCAGACGCTGCGCGAGCGGCAAGACCGGATGGAAGCCGATCGGGCGATGTCAGCCCACCTGCGCCAACACGGCTGACACTGCGCCATCTCGCCTTGCGCGACCTTACTTCGCTGTGGCCACTCGTCCGGCCATCGCAATGCACCTCGACTGTTGATGGCTTCGGCATACTCTTGCCCCCGGCGCGTCACGCAGGAGTGTGCCAAACCCCGCAACAGTCCCGGGATCAGGCGGGCGTTGAGCCGGTCCGTCCCCGACATCGCGGTTCGCCCGAGTCCCTTGTTCAGGCAGGGCGATGAGGGGTCACGATGCTGAGCCCGTCTCAGCGGCGGAAATCACGGTCCAAAGTCGCCACCGGGGCCGCCTCCACGACCCGGCCGCGGCTGTAGGACGGGTGCTCTCGGACCGCTTCGGCGAAATCACACGCCTCGTCGATCGTGCTCGGGAGGCAAAGACCCGAGGGCTGGTCACAATCCGGACGAAACCCACCCAGACGATGTCAGGGACGTGGACGAACTCGCCGGAAGCCCAGGTATGCGACCACCAGGGATACACCTCCGCGTAGTGAGGATGGTCTGCGCGATAGGCCGCAGGTCCCAGGTTTCGAAACTCTCCCGCATCTCATCTAGCGCGTCACCGTGCCAGGGGCCGATGCCAAGGCAGGCGTGCCCTCACCCACCACGACTCTTGACCGGATTGACACACTCCTGCCCCCGGCGCGCTCCGTAGGACTGCACCAAGGCGTGCAAGAGTTCGCGGACTGCGGCCCGGGGAGTTGACGGTGTGAGGCGGCGGTGCAACGCGTCGGGGAATTGGCTTTCGCGGCAGCGCGTTGACCCCGTAGTCTGATTCTTCTTGACAACTGCACAGTGTGATGTGGCCCCTCATGGGGGTGATCGGTTTCGACGTTGTTCGGCCAATCAGGGGAAGCGGGTCGAGGATGCAAGGTCATCTCGTCAACGCTCCTTGCAAAACCAATAGGTGCCGATTCCAAGCGCACCGACTTCGCACTAGCCGCCTGAGCTAGTCCCGAGGTCCGTCAGCCTGAGGTAGTTTCCGACTCAGTGTCTGGCGTCATCTAGGAAACTCTGCTGTGTGATCACGTTGCGGGATCACGCGGGACTCTTACGTAACTGAGCCTGTCAGGGAACGTGTGCGCGCGAGCCCTGGGGCTGAGAAAATCCTTAGCGCACTGCGCCCGGAGAAGCCCTGATTCCCCGGCAGCGGACGCGGGTTCAATTCCCGCCACCTCCACCATCGGTCACATCACACTGAGCAGCGCACAAGGAAACGCAGATGAGCCCGGCACCCACACGGTGCCGGGCTCATCTGCGTATGGCGCCACATCCCGAGTTGAGGACTTGCCGCAGGCCCTGGTCCACTTCGTATGGGAACCTCTGAGCGAGAGACCCGATGGCCGCCCCGAGATCCGACCTCGTCAATGTGGCTAAAGCGGTGACGTCAAGCACGGCGTCTCGCGCAAGCCCTGTCGAGGCAGCAGACAAGGAGACGTTACCCGGCATTGCGACCAGTGCGATGTTGGATGTGATGGCAGCCACCAATACCGACGCCAATCTGCTGCGGCGGGTATGACCGCGGCGGCTTTAGGCTTGGATGGGCTCTGGCGTGACGTTGTGATCCACGTCCACCGACGGGTGCGCAGCGCGACGTTCGTGCAGCGCCAACGCAGTGATGCTGACCACGACGATGACTAAGCCGACCCAGCGACTTGGCGTCAAGGTTGCCTCGAGCAGGGTCACGCCGACGATGGCTGCGGTGACCGGAAACATCAACTCGGCCAGCGTGGCGCGAGAGGCCGCTGTCCGCTGCAGCCCGAAGTAATAGAGCGCCAAGGCCAGCAGTCCAGGGATCAGCGCTAGAGCGATCAACGACGGAGCCTGGGCCACCGGCATCGTCCACTGCGCACCCAACACCGTCACGATCACCGCAGCGGCGGGCAGCCCAAAGGCAAATCGCAGCACCAGTGTGTCTTTGGCTCCCAGATCGCAGCCAACGAATCTGCCCAGCACGGTCCCACCGCCCCACAACACGGCGGCACCCAGGGCCAAGGCCGCGGCCTGAGCGTCGGCAATGGCGATCGAGAACGGATTGGCAAAACTTAGCATCCAGGCCCCGATCAGCGCAGGCACGGCGAACAACGCAAATCGCGGCCGCAAACGCTCACCCAAGAGCATCACGCCCAAAGCAATGGCCACCAGCGGCTGCAACTTCTGCAACACCTGAGGGGTGATCGGGTCGCCATAGGCAAACGCCGCGGTGAACAGCGTCGTCGCCAAGGCGGAGGAGCCTGCCCCGATGATGATCGAGCCGACGCGCACCCGGGGCGATGCCTGCGCCCAGCGACGCAGCGCGGGGAGCAGCCAGGGAGTCAGCACGGCCACGATGACCAGATGCTCGTAGAACACGATGGTCGAAGCGTCGACCACGCCGGCCAGCGGCTCGCGCAGCACCCCCGAAGCACCCCATAGGGTCGCGGCAATCGCGATCACCCAGGTGCGGTCACGCGTCATACGGTGCTGCGATCGCCATCCGTAACGGCTTCGGCCTGCTCTTGCTCAGCCAGTTTGGCGCGCACGTCGTCCATGTCGAGGTCCTTGACCTGGGTCAGCAGCGACTCCAACGCCGGGGCCGGGAGCGCGCCGGGCTGAGCGAAGACCAAGATGCCCTCGCGGAAGGCCATGATCGTGGGGATAGAGGTGATCTGGGCGTTCTGCGCTAGCACCTTCTGACTCTCGGTGTCGATCTTGCCGAACGTCACATCGGTATGCCGATCCGAGGCTTCCTCGAAGATCGGTCCGAACTGCTTGCACGGCCCACACCATTCGGCCCACCAGTCGACCAAGACGATGCCGTTGGTGTCCAGGGTGGTTTCGAAGGTCTGCTCGGTCAGCTCGATAGTGCTCATGGATGCGTGAACCCACCAGGGTGCCAGGCGATTCCCGCGAGTTACCGCATACCCGCCGTGGGATGCGCCACAATGACGCCATGAGCCCCGTACCGTCCGTGTCCAACTCGATCACCGTGCGGCTGGAACTGCCCGCCCGAGTCACCGCCGTCAGCGAGATCACCGGCGCGGTCGAGCGCGAAGGCGGGATGGTCACCGCCGTTGACATCGCCGAATCGGGCACTCAACGTCTGCGAGCCGACCTCACGATCGCCACGCGAGGCAGCGACCATGCCGATGAGGTCGTCGCTGCGATGCGCAAGGTCGAGGGAGTGGAGATCGGCAAGGTCAGCGACCGAGTCTTCCTGGTGCACCTCGGTGGCAAGTTGAGCGTGGAGTCCAAGCTGCCGATCCGCAACCGAGACGACCTCTCGCTCGTGTACACCCCGGGCGTGGCCAAGGTCTGCCAGGCGATCTACGAGAACCCTGAAGATGCTCGCCGGTTGACCATCAAGCGCAACACGGTGGCCGTGGTGACCGATGGCACGGCCGTCCTCGGGCTCGGCAACATCGGCCCGCTGGCCGCGATGCCGGTGATGGAGGGCAAGGCGGCGCTGTTCAAGAAGTTCGGCAACATCGACGCCTTCCCGATCTGCCTGGACACCACGGACGTCGAGGAGATCATCACCGTCGTCAAGGCGATCTCCCCTGGATTTGCCGGCATCAACCTCGAGGACATTTCGGCTCCGCGCTGCTTCGAGATCGAGCGCCGACTACGTGACGAATTGGATATCCCCGTCTTCCACGATGACCAGCACGGCACGGCCATCGTCGCGTTGGCCGCCCTGAACAACGCCTTGCGGGTGGTCAATAAGGAGATCGAGAGCGTCCGGGTGGTGATGTCGGGTGCGGGCGCCGCAGGCACGGCCATCATCCGCCTGCTGCTCAAGGCGGGGGCCGGCAACGTCATCGTGGCCGACGTCAACGGCTTGGTCCACCCGGACCGCCCCGACATCCACGAGGGCGACGATGAGAACCTCCAGTGGATTGCCGAGCACACCAACTCCACCAAGATGACCGGCACCTTGCGCGAGGCGCTCGTGGGGGCCGACGTCTTCATCGGCGTCTCGGCCGGCGGCATCCTGACCGGTGACGACATTGCCACCATGGGCGAGGACGCGATCGTCTTCGCGATGGCCAACCCGGTCCCTGAAGTCGACCCAGCCGAGGCCGGCAAGCACGCCACCGTCGTGGCCACCGGGCGCAGTGACTTCGCGAACCAGATCAACAACGTCCTCGTCTTCCCGGGGGTCTTCCGCGGGCTCATCGATGCCGCCACGGACGAGGTCACCGACGACATGCTGCTTGCCGCTGCCGTGGCCCTGTCCAACGTGGTTGGCGACGATGAGCGCAACCCCACCTACATCATCCCCAGTGTGTTCAACCCGAAGGCGACCAAGGCTGTCGCCGAAGCCGTGGAGGCTGCCGCGCGACGACGGGCGCAGGAGCGTGGCCAGCCTGCTCCGTCCACGGATCTCGCCTGAGCGGGACGTGCGTCGAGACACCGCGAACCCGGGCGGACGGTTGCTGGGGTTCGCTGCCCTGGCCGCGTTGGTGGTCTTCCAGATCTATGCCCTCTATATCGCGGTGCCCAGCCCCGAGCAGCAGATCCCGTACGTCGACAAGTTCGTCCACATCGCCATGTTCGCCACACCTGCCGCGGTGGCCGCGGCGATGCGGTTGCGCTGGGTCATCGCAGCCTTGGTCCTGCACGCCATCGTCAGCGAGCCTCTACAAGCCGCGCTCACGACGTATCGCACTGTGGATTTCTGGGACATGGTCGCCGACCTTCTGGGTATCGTGATGGGCGTGGCAGCGGTGCGTCAATGGAGGAGCGACCGGCCGCGACTCGAACCAGGAGCCGGCGGCTGATGACCCGCGCCACGGGGTATGCAGGGCGGTTGCTTGTCGCCACGCCGTCCCTGTCCGACTTCTTTGACCGAGCCGTGGTCCTGGTCCTGCAGCACGACGACGATGGCACCCAGGGACTGGTGCTGAACAAACCCTTGGACGCACGGGTCGACGCCGTATTGCCGCAGTGGCATCAGCACGTCACCGAGCCCGCTCGCCTCTTCCAGGGAGGGCCCGTCGGCATGGACAGCGCGCTCGGTTTAGTGCAGATGCCCACCCCAACCTCCGCGGACTCCATGCCCACCGTGGTTGGGGTGAACGTCCTCGGCGGCGGGGTCGGCCTGGTGGACCTGGACGCCCCGGCCGAAGTCGTGATCCCGCAGGTCCGTTGCCTGCGCGTCTACGTCGGGTATGCGGGGTGGACGCCCGGGCAGTTGGCCGACGAGATCGACGACGGCGCGTGGCACGTCGTCGACGCCGACCGGCGAGATGCGTTCCGCCCCGATGTAGGGACGCTGTGGCGTGAGGTGTTGATGCGCCAACGCAACAAGGTCTCCTGGCTGGCGACGTACACCGAGAATCCCGAGCACAACTAAGCCCTGGCGCTCGTGGGCTCGCCCCGTAGACTCAACGGATGGACCCAGCGATCCACCTGATGAGTCAGCCGCTCGATTCCCCGGAGGTGCCGACCGGGCCGGACACCCGCACCGCGCTGTTAGAGCGTGAAGACACCCGCGTACAACCGGAGTTGAGTGAGCCCGGAGACCACGAGCGACTCGCGCACTACGTGCGCAAGGAGAAGATCATGGAGAGCGCCATGTCCGGGGAGCCGGTCACTGCGCTGTGCGGCAAGGTGTGGATCCCGGGCCGTGATCCCAAGAAGTTCCCGGTGTGCCCGACCTGCAAGGAAATCTACGACGGACTCCGCGCGCCCCAAGACGGCGGCGAATAGCGCCGATAACACGGTCACTGCTCACACGGCATACCACGGCGCTCCGGGCATGTCGCTTGAGAAAATTGCCTATATTCAACGGCGATGAGCACCTCAGCCGCCTCCCACCTCTCGCCGTCGTATCCGGAGCGGGCTGCCTGGGGGACCGCGGAGAAGTTGCGCGCCTGGCAGGCTGACGCGCTGCAGCTATACCTCGAGCAGCGGCCACGCGACTTCCTCGCCGTGGCCACGCCCGGGGCGGGCAAGACCACTTTTGCGCTGCGGATCGCGACGGAGTTGCTGGATCGCGGAGAGATCGAGCGGGTGACCGTGGTGGCACCGACGGAGCACCTGCGCACCCAGTGGGCCGATGCTGCGGCCAAGGTCGGCATCGACATCGACCCGCACTTCACGAACAGCCAAGGTCGACACGGGGCGCAGTTCAGGGGCGTGGCGGTGACGTATGCCGGGGTGGCCAGCAAGCCCCTGTTGCATCGGGCACGCACGGAAGCGGCGCGAACCCTGGTCATCCTCGACGAAATCCACCACGGCGGCGATGCGCTGTCCTGGGGCGACGCCATCCGAGAGGCGTTCGAGCCGGCCACCCGCAGATTGGCGTTGACCGGCACCCCGTTCCGCTCCGACACCGCAGCGATCCCGTTCGTGCGTTATGAGATGGACGACCAGGGAATCCTGCGCTCGCGCGCCGACTACACCTACGGCTACGGCGAGGGCCTGCGCGATGGTGTCGTGCGGCCCGTGTTGTTCCTGGCCTACGGCGGAGGTATGCGGTGGCGCACCAGAGCCGGTGACGAAATCCACGCCCGGCTCGGCGAAGCGGTCACCAAGGACGTCACCGCGCAGGCCTGGCGAACGGCGCTCGAGCCCACGGGGCAGTGGGTCCCAGCTGTTTTGGCGGCAGCGAACATTCGGCTCTCGGAGGTGCGACGCCACGTGCCTGACGCCGGAGGCTTGGTCATCGCCACCGATCAGGCCAATGCGCGGGCCTACGCCCGGCAGCTGCAGGCCATCTGTGGGGAGCCGGTCACGGTCGTGCTGTCCGACGACGCTGGGGCATCGAAGCGGATCGAGGAGTTCGGGGCTAGCGATTCTCGCTGGATGGTGGCGGTGCGAATGGTGTCTGAGGGAGTGGATGTCCCGCGGCTGTGTGTGGGTGTCTACGCGACATCGACCTCGACGCCGCTGTTCTTCGCCCAAGCCGTGGGTCGCTTGGTGCGGGCGAGGCGGCGGGGTGAGACAGCGTCGGTGTTCCTGCCGAGCGTGCCGATCATCTTGACTCACGCCGGCAATCTGGAGTTGGAGCGCGATCACGCCCTGGATCGGACGAGTCGCTCCGATGACGAGGACGATATGTGGTCGGCCGAGGAAGGGCTGCTGCGCGCGGCGGCCCAAGGCGAGCAGGCGATCGATTCGACCGGGAAGTTCGAAGCGCTGGAGTCCGATGCGCAGTTCGATCACGTGCTTTTTGACGCCGAGCAGTTCGGGCTTGGTGCCCTGCCTGGAAGCGACGACGAGAGCGACTACCTCGGGCTACCCGGACTCTTGGAGCCCGATCAGGTGGCCCACGTGCTGCGTGAGCGGCAGAGCAAGCAGGTCCGCAGCGGTGGTGGCCGTGAGGCTGCAGCACAGGTGGCCGCCCACCGCGCCGTGGCTGAGCACCGCAAGGAATTGAACAAGCTCGTCTCGGCATACGCCCGCAAATCGGGGCAATCCCACGCGATCGTGCACGCTGAGCTGCGCCGTAGTTGCGGCGGCCCGGAGTTGGCCACCGCCCACGGCGATCAGGTGCAAGAGCGCATCGAGGCCCTGCGCCGCTGGTTCGTCGGACGCCGCTAGGCGTGGTCATTCCACCCGCACGAGGCGATCAATCAGTTCGCGGCGGCAAGGACTAAGGGTGATCCGGGTCCAGAATCGGGCGCAACCTTGCCGTGTCCTGCACAGTCCAGCCGTCCGGCTGCAAGATCGCGGCCCACGCATTGGCGGGGTCGGCACCAAACCGGTGTCCATGTCCCGGAGGCACCTCGTTGGACAGGGCCATGTCGGCCGTGAGCTGGAGGAAGGTGACACCCGGAATCCACCGCGTGCTCGGCAACACGTCATCACCGCGCGGCTCCTCCAGCCAGTCCGGTCGTTGGAAGAACAACTCTGGGGTCCACCAGGTGATGGGGTCCGAGGGGTACTGCAGGTACACGACCCTTGGCTGTGGCCACGGCTCGTCAGGACGTTGCAGGTCCTGCGGGCTGGCGACGAAGCGGACGGTCCGTCCTTCTTCGAAAATGGGGAGCCGCTCCGGGCTGCCGGCGTCGCGGTTGTCGGTGAACTCACCCCACAGATCGTTCATGAAAGGCGGACCGACGAAGAGTGCCCCGTCGACGCGGGCGCGTAGGTCACCCACTCCGCCGAAGGCCGATTCGCCGCCAAACGATCCCAGACTCTCGCCGGCCACGACCAACCGTGGCCGATCATCGGCCGGCAGCTGCTCCCAGCGTGTGTAGACCGCATCGAAGAGCTCTCGACCGGCCTCGCGCGCTCGGCCCTGATCGATCAGGAACGACAGCGGACTCGGTAGGTAGGAGTACTGCATGCTGACTTGCGCGGTGTCCCCGCCGTAGATGTATTCCAGCGCCAGCGAGGCATTCTCGTTGACCCACCCAGTGCCCGTGGTGGTGATCACCGAAATGACCGCCCGGTCGAAACCGCCCTGGCGCTCCAGTTCCTGGACCGCCAGGTCCGCTTCGGCCTGCACGCTGCCCGCCGAAGCGACCCCGACGTAGGCCCGCACCGGCTGCATGGGGGACGGCGCGCCGAACGCGTCGAGCTCATCCACGGTGGCCGCGTCGGCGACGAAGATCCGGCCCTCTCGGCCCAGGGACTCCCAGGTCACCAGCGACTGCGGGCCCCCGGACAACTCGGGCACCTCGGGCCTGCTGAACTCCGGCACGTCCTCGTTGTTGATCTCCGAGAACGCCCGATCCAAACTCTGCAAAGCCGTCTCACGAACGACTCCGTTGAGCAGACTGATCCCGAGCGCAGCCAGGGTGGCCAAAGCGACGAGGGCGGCCACGCGGCGGGGGACGAGGCGGGCTATCGGCCGGCTGAGCAGGCGAAAAGCGCCGCGTGCCAACCTGCTCAGCGCAAAGAGCATCACGAACACGGCAAGCGCTACGCCCAGCAGGCTCGGCACGTGGCCCCAGCCCAGGCTTGGCATACCCATCAAATCGCGCAACTGGGCTTGCCAGTTCAGATACTGGCGCAGCACAAAAGCCGTAGCGATGATGGCACCGAGCACGGGGAGTGCGAGCCAGCTGGCCTGCACAGTGCTGTCGGCAGGCCGTTCGAAGAAAAACCGATAACCCGCCACGACCAGCGAGCCGACGGCATACCCCAGCAGAGCGGCCAGGGCCGCAACGACACCGGAGAAGGCACCGGGTCGCGGAATCAGCGACGGCGTGAGCGAGAACCAGAACGCGATGACCGCCACGCTCGCGGCAAACACGATCGCCACGCTCACGCGTCTGGGACCCTCGTTCTGCTTTGAGCCGCTCACCGGGTCAGGGTATGCCGAGGAGGCTCGCCTCAGTAGAGGAACATCGGTTTGCCGCGCACGTGCCGCACCTTGGGGCGGTAGTTCTGCAGGTCATACAGCTCATCGATGTCGACCCGCTTGACACCCTCACCGGTCACGGAGATCGGCACCGAGGAGTAGGTGCCGTTGCGCAGCGCAACCATCCGACCGGTCGAGCCATCCAGAGCCAGGTCAGCTGCCATCACCGCGTAGTTGGTGGCGACCATGAGGTCCAGGGAGTCCGGGCTGCCCGAGCGCATCAGATATCCCACCTGTTGAAGCACGATGTCCTGGCCGGTGCGTTCCTTGATGAGCTCGCCGGTCAGCTGACCGATGCCGCCGAGTTTGCGGTGACCATAGGCGTCGGCTTCACCGCTGAGCATCATGTCGCCGCCCTCGATGGTCGCTCCCTCGGAGATCGTGGCCATCGCGTACTGACTGGGGTTGCGGCCTTTGTCGGCCACCAGCAACTCGCACAGCCGGTCAATATCGAAGGGCACTTCGGAGATCAGCGCCCGGTCGACCCCCGCCAGGTATGCCGTGATCAACGACGTTTCACCGCTATAGCGACCGAAGAGCTCCACCACGGCGATCCGTTCGTGTGAGCCGGTCGAGGTGCGCAGGTTGTGAATGAACTGCACCCCGCGGGTGATGGCGGTGGAGAAGCCGATGCAGTAGTCGGTGCCGTGCACGTCGTTGTCCATCGTCTTGGGGATGGCGATGGTCGGCACCCCCTCTTGGTGCATCCGCAAGCCGTAGGACAGCGTGTCGTCGCCGCCGATCGGAATGAGCACGTCGATGCCGACGTGGTCCAGCACCTTCAGCGCGTGTGCGGTGAAGTCGTGCGGACCCTCGCCGACGGCCTGATCCGCCAAGAAATCGGGCACGTCTTTGGTCGGCATACGCCCCGGATTGGTGCGCGAGGAGTGCAGGAACGTCCCGCCGCTGCGGTCCACGGTGCGCACCACGGCGGGGTCAAGGGTGAGGAAGTTGGCCTCGACGGTGGCCGGGTCGTCCAGGTTGGTGGTCGCGAGTCCGCCCCAGCCTCGCCGGATCCCGACGACCTCGTGCCCTGCCTCGTGGACGCGGTTGACCACCGCTTTGATACACGGGTTGAGTCCAGGGACGTCGCCCCCACCGGTCAATACGCCGATCCGCATACAACTGTCCTCTCCGGTTGAGTGATGCCTGCTCTGGCCACGCAATGGTAGTGGCACAGGTCACACGCCACGGCCCGGTATGCCGAAAGGTTGCCAGGAGGCCGACGCGCCGGGATAGTTCGGACATGAGCCAAGCCCCCAGCCCAGGTACCTACGACGGACAAGGCGACGTGCCGATCGGCGACTACGGCTTCCTGAGCGACGGTGAAGTATCCGCCCTGGTCTCGCCCGGGGGGTCGATCGATTGGATGTGCGTTCCCCGCTTCGATGCCCCGAGTGCCTTCGGCCGGATCCTGGGTCGGCACGCCGGCTCGTTCGGGATCTCACCGACTGATGCGCGGGTGCCTGCCGCCCGGCGCTACCTCCCCGGGACCATGGTCTTGGAGACCAGTTGGGGCACCGACACAGGGTGGATGATCGTGCGTGACGCGCTGCTGATCGGCCCGTGGCATCACCGTGAAGATCGCTCCAACACCTATCAGCGGACCCCGACCGACTACGAAGCCGAGCACATCCTGCTACGCACTATCCGCTGCGTCTCCGGTGAAGTACAGACCACCATGGACTGCGAGCCGGTGCTGGACTACGGCCGCCAGCACGTCGCGTGGAGCTACAGCGAGGACTCGTACAACCAGGGGATCGCGCGAGTCGAGGGCAAGGACGGCACCGATCTGGAGTTGACCTTGACCTCCGATATGCGGCTGGGTTTCGAGGGCGGGCAGGCCCAAAGTCGCACGCTCCTCAAAGCCGGGGATCGTCGTTACGTCGCGCTGTCGTGGAACGGTGCGCCGCCCCCGATGGACTTCGACGACGCCTACAACCGGCAGGTGTACACCGCGCATCACTGGCAGCACTGGCTGGCCCGCGGCAACTTTCCTGATCACCCTTGGCGCACATATCTGCAGCGCAGCGCGTTGACCCTTAAGGGGCTGACCTACGCTCCCACCGGTGCCATTGCCGCCGCTGGGAGCACTTCGTTGCCGGAAACCCCGGGCGGTGGGCGCAACTACGACTACCGGTTCACCTGGATCCGGGACGCCACGTTTGCGCTGTGGGGCCTGTACTCCCTCGGCTTCGATTGGGAAGCGCTCGATTTCTTCGCCTTCATCGCCGACGTGGCGAGTAAGGACGAAGACCTTCAGATCATGTACGGCATCGGTGGCGAGCGTGAGCTCACCGAGCACGAGCTGGACCACCTGCCGGGGTATGCCGACTCGCGCCCGGTCCGGATCGGCAATGCTGCATACGCACAAAAGCAGCATGATGTCTGGGGTGCCCTGCTGGACTCGGTGTATCTGCACATCAAGTCCGCCGACCACCTGGACAACCGGGTCTGGCCGATCCTGGAAATGCAGGTCCAGCAGGCGGTGAAGCACTGGAAGGACCCCGACGCCGGGATCTGGGAAGTGCGCGGCGAGCTGAAGCACTTCACCTCGTCGAAGATCATGTGCTGGGTGGCCGCGGACCGAGGAGCTCACCTGGCCACGCTCTATGGCGAGCACAAGAGGGCCAAGGAGTGGAGCGCGGCAGCCGATGAGATGAAGGCTGACATCCTGGAGCACGGGGTCGACAAACGCGGGGTCTTTACTCAGTACTACGGCAACGACGCTCTGGACGCCTCGTTGTTGCTGGCGGTGCTACTGCGCTTCCTGCCCGCAGACGACAAACGCATTCGGGCCACCGTGCTGGCCATCGCCGACGAGCTCACGGTCAACGGATTGGTGCTGCGTTACAAGGTCGAGGAGACCGACGACGGCTTCGAAGGTGAGGAGGGCACCTTCACCATCTGCTCCTTCTGGCTGGTCTCGGCGCTGTGTGAGATCGGGGAGTTGGAAAGGGCCCGGCGACTATGCGCCAAGCTCCTTTCCTTGAGTGGACCGCTGGAGTTGTATGCCGAGGAGATCGACGCCGAGAGCGGCGCGCACCTGGGCAACTTCCCGCAGGCGTTCACACACCTCGCGCTCATCAACGCGGTGCAGCACGTCATCCGGTTGGAACGGCAGAAAAGGGATGGACCAGCACACGAGTAGGTGGTCAGTCCCCGAACAGATCCCGGCAGGCCGCAGCGGTCGCGTCATCCAGCGGAAACCAACTCTCGATCTGTAACTCCTCCAGGGTCAAACTCTGCGGCGCACTAAACACAGTCACGGCCGTGGTGAACGCCAATGTCACGTCACCAAGCCGGAGGCGGAGCGCGACGACGGGGTGATCGTCTGAGCCGCAATGGGGTGCCCGCCAGAGGTCACCGACGCCCTCGGTGGCCAGCAAAGCGCTCAGGAGGTCGGCCATATCCTCGTCTTGTGGCCGATGAAGTGCGTCACGCTGCAATCTGCGCAGCACTGTCCGCGCGGCCTCGTCGAAGTTGACGATCAGCGGCCGCACCTGCGGGTGACACAGCAGACGCAGCAGGTTCGACTCGTCCTCGACGCCGGTGGCCAGGCGCACTGCTTCAAGCAGGTGCCGAGCGGCCGTGTTGGCCTTCACCACTTCATACAGCCTGTCCAGCACCACCATGGGGTAGGGCTCGTGGTGAGCCAACATCAACGTCATCGCCTGGCCGAGCGGACCCAGCAGCAAAGTGGAGACGTCGGGCTCGGGGTAGCGAGGCGCGAAGCCAGCAGCGCTGAGCAAAGAGTTGCGGTCGCGCAGGGCGATATCCAGGGCTTCGGCTAAGACCAGCACCATCTCCTCACTGGGCCGAGAGCGCCCTGTCTCCAAGAAGCTGACGTGCCGCGACGACACGTCGGCGGTCAGCGCGAGGTCGAGCTGGCTGAGCCCCCGCTGGCCGCGCCAGTACTTCAGCAGCGCCGCAAAGATGCGGTCGGCTCCGGCGCGGGGCGGTGGTGGTGACGACGCGGCCATGGACAGACCGTATGGCCGCCGCGGATCGATTGCACCTACCTCAGAGGTCATTGCGCCAGCACTGATTGCCGCTCAGGCTGAGATCAAGCCCCACTTCTCACAAGGAGATCGACCATGACGAAACTGCCCAGCGACGAGATTCGCTTCATCGACATCGGCCATAGCCGAGTGGCCCATCGCAGCGTCGGCTCCGGTCCCGATGTGGTGTTCGTGCACGGTTGGCCGCTGCAGAGCGCAACATGGCGCAACGTCGTGGCGGCGCTTCCTGGCTACACCTGCCACCTCATCGACTTGCCCGGGGCCGGTGCCTCTCGTGCCACCACGAGCACTCCTCTATCGCTGCGGAGCCATGTCGACAGCCTCGACGCTGCCCTGGGCCAGCTCGATCTGCAACGCTTCACGCTGGTGGGACACGACAGCGGCGGGATGATCGCTCGACACGTCGCGGCGCGATGGCCCGACCAGGTGAACGCGATGGTCCTGACGGGCACCGAGATCCCCGATCACCGATCGTTGCTCTTCCGCTCTCGCCTCAGCAGGTCGGTTGCCGGGGATCTCGGTATTGCTACGGGAGGCCCTGCGCCGCCCGCGCATTCGCCGGTTGCCTTTTGTGTTCGGCGGCTGTTTTGCCGATGTCGGGCTGCTCGACGGCGAGTTCGCAGACGAGTTGATTCAACCGCTGCTGCGGGACCCCGAGCAACTGGGTGCCCAGATCGAGACCTTGAAGGCATTCTCGTTCGACCTCGTCGATGAGCTCGGCGTCATCCACCCACAACTGAGCATGCCGTCACTGCTGATCTGGGGTGCGAACGACCCCTTCTTTCCCGTGGAGCGGGCCCGAGCCATGACGGCGCAATTTGGTGGACCGACGCGCTTCGAGGTGGTCGAGGACGCCAAACTGCTGGTTCATGAGGAGCACCCGGGGCACTTCGCTGCGTTGATGAGCGGCTTTTTGGCGCAGTGGGTGCCGCCGAGCAGTGGTCGACGCCCCTCGGCAGGCTAGGTCGAGCTTCCGCCGTCATGGATGAGCGCAGGAGGGTGTGACACAGTTGAGAGCATGAGCCAGCAACCTGGGTGGTATGACGACCCTCGCGAGTCCGATCTTCTGCGGTATTGGGACGGGGTCCAGTGGACGAATCACACCAGCCCTCGGCAACGGCCCAACCTTGACCGGACTAGCCAGAACATCAACGACGCCGGCGGTGCTTACGGCGCGGGGAGTAGCTCCACCGACCAGGGGAAAGCGGGCCAGCAGAGCCCGAGTCAGACTTATGGTCGTGAGGGTTTTGGAAGTCAGGGCTACGGCAGTCAGGGCTATGGCAGTCAGGGGTATGGCAGTGGCTACCAGCCCATACCCGGTGGCAACTTCCGAGCAGAGGACGGTGCCCCGCGGACCCCGGACGGTCAACAGATTTCGGGGTGGTGGCGGCGGTTCTTCGCCCGGATACTCGACAACATTCTTGTCGGCATCTTGTCGCTGGCGTTGATCCCTCTGGTGGCTCCGGATCTCATCGACACCTTCCGACAGGTGATCGATCTGGCCCTTGACGCCGACAGCACCCAAGAACAGATCACGGCGGCTACCAATGATTTTGTGAGGAAGGCGGGTACTTTCGCCTTAGCTAGCGCGGTGTTGGCGCTCGTCTACGAGGTGCTCTTCCTCAAGTTCTCGGCTGCTACGCCCGGCAAGTTGGTTCTGGGCTTGAAGGTTCGTTTGCGCGATCAGGTCGGACCGCTGTCCTGGAACACCAGCCTGATCCGCGCCCTCATCTGGCACGGGCCATCGTTCGTCGGTGTGGTCCCCTTCCTGGGTGCCATCGCAAGCCTGTTTCCGCTGCTCAACGGCCTGTGGCCGCTCTGGGATCAACAGAAGCAATCGTTGAACGACAAGGGCGCCAAGACCAACGTCGTCCGTCGTTAGATAGCCGCTAGATGGAGGTAGAGGTCCCTGAATCCTCGATGAGCACGCCCTCCTCCTGCATCCGTTCAAGGGCCATCTGAGTGGTGTCGGCGCTGACTCCCACCGTCAGGTCCAGCAGGAGGTGGGTCGTGAAGCCCTCGATCGCTGAGTCAAGTGCCGTCGCGCGCACGCAGTGGTCAGTCGCGATGCCCACCACATCGACCTCATCCACATCGTGATCGCGCAGCCATGCGGCGAGTTGGACGATGTCGCCGTCGATCTCGACGGAGCCTTCGAAGCCACTGTAAGCCGCGACATGCTCGCCCTTGCGGAAGACCGCTCCGACGTGGGCGAGGGCCGGGTCGAGCTCGGGACGGAAAGCTGAACCAATCGTGCCGACTTCACAGTGCACCGGCCACGAGTCCGTGAAGTCGGGCTCGCTTGACCAATGCGCGCCGGGGTCGATGTGCCAATCCGCGGTAGCGGCGATGGCTGCATACCGCTTCGCGTTGGCCACGACATAGTCGCTGATCCTCGAGGCAACCTCGATCCCGCCCGTGACCGGCAAGGAGCCCCCTTCGCAGAAGTCGTGTTGCACATCGACAATCACCAGTGCTCGTGTCATGACATGGACACTATCGAAGGGATCGGGCGGTTTCAGTTCCGACTGTCCAGGCGATACGTTTCGGCGCGTGGCGGGGGGCCTTGCTCACCTTCATCGGAGGGAACACTTGAAGTTCCCACGTTCGGCAGTATCGGTCATCACGGCAGCGGGTCTGATGTTCGGCAGCGCGCTCGTGGCGGCACCAGCAGTTCAAGCCTCGAACGCAACTGGCGGATGCGATGCCACCCGGATCAGTGCACGTCACTCCAAGGCGAGCTGCCCTAGTAGCGCGCCGGGAGCTCAGTTCAGGTTGAACCTGGTCTGTGTCTACGACAACGGCACATACGAAATCCGGCACGGTAACTGGGTCAACCAAAAGGGGAGCAAAAAGGCGTACTCCAAGTGCCCTGCGAACACTCGGGTGGCCGACCTGAACGTGCCGTTCGGCTAAGCCCCGTCGAGGTAGGTCGTGGGGATCGCCGGGTCGCCGTCGGACATCCGAAGCGCCCGGGTCGGTAGTTCGGCTCGTGACGCCGTGTGCTGCTCACGGGCGGTGTGAGCGTCAGTGGCCGCGACCACCTCACCCTCACGCACCAGCTCGATCAGCAGGCTCCGGTCGTCGCCATCGTCGACTGGAGCCTGGTCGATCCCGATGACCTCTTCCTGCGCCACGCCTGTGCTGTTGCGCCGCCGCAAGGCAAACTTGCGGCCACCCACCGACGCCTTGTCCTTGCTGACCTTGGCTACACCCTCCATGACTCCGGCGTCGTTCTCCCGACTGACCAGTTTGTAGACCATCCCGGCCGCGGGGGCACCCGAGCCGGTCACGACCTGCGTGCCCACGCCGTATGAATCGACCGGGGCGGCCTGAAGGGCCGCGATGGCGTGCTCGTCCAGGTCGGAGGTCACCACGATCCGAGTGTCGCGGGCCCCTAAATCATCTAGTTGCCGTCGCACCTCTTGTGCTCCCGAGATCAAGTCGCCGGAGTCCAACCGCACACCGCCCAGCGCCGATCCGGCGAGTTCAACCGCCAGATTCACCCCAGCGGTGATGTCGTAGGTGTCGACCAGCAGTGTGGTGTCCAACCCCAGACTCGCGAGTTGTGAGGTAAACGCAGCCCGCTCGTCATCGTGCAGCAACGTGAACGAGTGTGCGGCGGTCCCCAGCGTCGGTATCCCGTGTCGCCGGCCCGCTTCGAGGTTGGACGACCCGCTGAAACCCGCGATGTATGCCGCCCGGGCGGCTGCCACCGCCGACTCCTCGTGGGTGCGCCTCGACCCCATCTCAATGCATGGCCGATCCCCGGCCACTGCGCTCATCCGAGACGCCGCCGAGGCTACTGCTGAGTCGTGGTTCAGGATCGACAGGATCAGTGTCTCGAGGATGACTCCCTGGGCAAACGTCGACTCGACCATCATCAACGGCGAGCCGGGGAAATAGACTTCGCCCTCGGCATACCCCCAGATGTTGCCGGTGAATCGGTATGCCGACAGGTAGTCCAACGTTGCATCGTCCACCACCGACGCCTTGGCTAGAAAGTCGATCTCCGCAGCCCCGAAGCGGAAGGTGGCCAGGGCCTCCAAGATTCGGCCCGTGCCCGCGACCACGCCGTAGCGCCTGCCCTGTGGCAGTCGCCGGGCGAAGGCCTGGAAAACGCAGCGACGATGCGCATGGCCATTGGCCAGGGTGGCTTGCAGCATGGTCAGCTCGTAATGGTCGGTCAACAGCGCTGAACTGGGTGCAGTCATGCAGGCACTTTAGAGTGGGCACCGTGCCCCTCGCTTCATTGCAGTCTCCCGAGTCGCCGTTGGCCCCCGGGGGCACCCCACAGCGGGATGCCGACGTGGCGCTGTTGGATCGACCCGAAGCGGACACCCCATGGATCACCTTGGTCTGGAACGATCCGGTCAACCTGATGTCGTACGTGACCTGGGTTCTGCAGACCCATTTTGGCTATTCACGGTCCAAGGCGGAGAAGCTCATGCTTGATGTCCACCAGGCGGGTCGCGCAGTCGTGTCCAGCGGCAGCCGGGAAAAAATGGAAGCCGACACCGAGGCCATGCACGGCTACGGCTTGTGGGCGACGTACCAGAAGGACGACTAAGTGGCCAAGGCGTTCGCCCGCAAAAAGGGTCGCATCACGGGAGCGTTGGACGCCGATGAGATCGCGGTCGTCCTTCAGCTGCTCAGACTGACCAAGGATTTCGTGGCCCCTGAGCGCGACGACACTGGCGATCCGCTGATGGATCTGATCGCAGGTCTGGGGGAGTCCGACGTGCCGCCGCAGGAGCCTCGCGACCCGGCGCTCCTGCGCTTGCTGCCGCCGGCCCACCGCACCGATGACGCTCAAGCGGCGGAATTTCGTGCCTTGACCGAGCACTCCGTGCGCCAACGCAAGACCCGCACACTCTCGGCGGCCATTGATGCCCTCTGCCAGGTCGAGCCCCCGAAGATCTCTTTGGATGAGACCCAAGCTCAGTCGTTGATGGTGGCGCTGACTGATATCCGGCTGGTCTTGGGGGAGCGCTTGGGGTTGCGCACTGACGACGATGCGGCGGCCTTGCATGAGGAGATGTTCGATGCTCTGAACGGGGGGATTGCGGAAGACCGGGATGATTCGGAGAAGGACGATTCGGATGCTGACGACTCGGATGCCAACGACTTGAGCACTGACCTGGCACGGATGCAGCAGATGGCCTACTACGACTTCTTGTCCTGGCTGCAGGAAAGCATCGCGTTGTCCCTGCTGGACACGTAATCATCTAGTCTGAGCGGCATCATGACGACCCACTCCGCTCCCCACAGCAGCACCGAATCCGAGCAGATCACCGGCACCGATGTGCGCGTGCGATTTGCCCCGTCGCCCACCGGCACCCCGCACGTGGGGATGGCCCGAACGGCCCTGTTCAACTGGGCGTTTGCGCGGCACCACGGCGGCACTTTCGTGTTTCGGATCGAAGACACCGATGCCAGCCGGGACTCTCAGCGGTCTTTTGACGAACTGCTCGACGCGCTCGCGTGGCTTGGGCTTGACTACGACGAGGGCCCTGGGGTAGGCGGGCCGTTCGGGCCCTACCGCCAGAGCGAGCGCGCGGACAACCACCGTCGCGTTGCGGCAGCGCTCCTCGAAGCGGGTTACGCCTACGAGTCCTTTGCCACTCCAGAAGAGGTCGAGGCACGGCACACAGCAGCAGGCCGCGATCCCAAGTTGGGCTACGACAACTATGACCGAGACCTCACGCAAGAGCAGAAGTCGGCATACCGCGCCCAGGGTCGGGAGCCCGTGTTGCGGTTGCGTATGCCGGACGAAGACATCACCTTCACCGATCTCGTCCGCGGGGAGGTCACCTTCGCGTCCGGGGTCGTGCCGGACTTCGTGATTATGCGCACCGGCGCCAAGCCGCTGTACACGCTGGTCAACCCGGTTGACGACGCGGCGATGGGCATCACGCACGTGATCCGAGGTGAGGACCTGCTGTCCTCGACTCCACGTCAGATCGCCCTGTATCGGGCCCTGATCGCGATCGGCGAGGCGGTCCGGGTGCCGGCGTTCGGCCACCTTCCTCTCGTCCTGGGTGAGGGCAACCGCAAGCTGAGCAAGCGTGATCCGGCGTCCAACCTCTTCCTGCATCGCCAGCGCGGCTTCCTCCCCGAGGGCATGATCAACTATCTGGCACTGCTGGGTTGGGCGATCAGCGGAGATCGCGATGTCTTCACGCCAGCGGAGCTCATCGACGCGTTCGAGATCGATCAGGTCAATCCGAACCCGGCCCGCTGGGATCAGCAGAAGGCCGAAGCCATCAACGCCGAGCACGTTCGATCGCTCGAACCAGCGGATTTTGCCGCTCGCCTGCTCCCCGTCATGCAGGATTGCGGGGCGATGCCCTCACCCAGCACGAATGCTCAGATGGCACGGCTGATGGACATCGCTCCACTGCTACAGACGCGTGTCCAGGTCCTCGCCGAGGCAGGCCCGATGGTGGCCCCGTTCTTCACTGACGATGACGCCTTGCCGATCGCCGACGATGCCCGGTCGCAGTTGAAGGACTCGGCCCCGGACGTGCTCCGATCCGCGCTCGAAGCCTTGGAGCCGCTGTCCGGATCGCTCGGCCAGCCCCTCGGGGATGGGGTCGAGTGGAGGGCCGCTGCTATCGAGGAGGCTCTTCGCGTGGCCATCGTGGACACGCTGGGGATCAAGCCTCGACTGGCATTCGGACCGCTGCGCACGGCCGTGTCCGGTCAGCGCGTTTCACCGCCGTTGTTCGAATCAATGGAGATCCTCGGCAAGCACTCGACGACCGCGCGGCTGCGCAGGCTTCTGGGCGAGTTGGCCTGATCGGACGGGATCTACGGTGCCCGAAGAGACGATTTGGGCGAGGGTTGGCAGACCGGTATCGTTCCTCCTCGGTCCACCTGGTCGTAAACAGCCAGGTAAATCCCCATGGGGTATGGTGTAATTGGCAGCACGACTGATTCTGGTTCAGTTAGTCTAGGTTCGAGTCCTGGTACCCCAGCGTATGTTGATAGGTTTCTTCCTACTGACATGCACGCCTGGTTGAGATTGACCAGCACTCAAGGCCCCGTTGTGTAGCGGCCTAGCACGCCGCCCTCTCAAGGCGGTAGCGCGGGTTCGAATCCCGTCGGGGCTACCGAGGCAGAGGGCCTCCGATCCACAAGATCGGAGGCCCTCTTTGCTTGTCCTGGTAATGATCTGAACCAACTATAGGTAGACGGACGTGAAATCGAAGCCTAAAGTTGTTTGTGGACAATCAATTGACGCTAGCCACAAGGTCAGGCGCGCCATGTCCGCAAGCGAAAGGCCAGTCATGAACAAAGCAGATCTCATTGAGAAGATCGCTCCCGAGTTGGGTGGACGCCAGGAGGCCACAACTGCCATTGAGGTGATTGTCGATGCCATTCTTCGCGAAGTAGCCGCAGGCGGCACTGTCGGAATCACCGGTTTTGGCACCTTCGAACGCATTGACCGCGCCCCGCGCACAGGTCGCAACCCTCGCACCGGGGCTGCAGTGCCGATCGAGGCCACCAGCGCACCGCGTTTCCGCCCAGGAACGTACTTCAAGCGCGTGGTCACGGACCCGAGCATCCTGCCGGTTCAGGGACTAGCCGGCGTGCGAGTGGGCAATGGGGTGGAGTCAACGGACGCCGAGGCCAACGGGGCCCACGTCTTCGCTTAAGGCAAAGTAGACCTATAGTCGAGCCGCTAAACCAATAGCCCTCACCCACACTCGGTATAGCGGTGGTCAAGAAAACTAGGCTTTACCTAGACCTTGGCAATAAAAGTATTTTCTCCTGCGTGGGGAGTCGCTACTTAATGACTTCTCCGTCACCGATGCCGACAATCCACAAACGCGATACCGACACCTCGCGAGGGCGATCGGGATCGTGAGGGGGAATGCGATCTGTCGCAATGCTAAGCCGCTGCCCCAAGCGCAGGTGCAGCAGGCTGCTCGCGGCGAAGACCTCAGCACTGAACGGCACCAATCTGCCGTCATCGAGGAGCACGACTCCTGCACCGGAGTCGGAATCGAAGCTGTGGACCGTCGCCTGCATGGCATCAGCCTAGGGCTGCCCGCAAGGCGGCGAGGGTATGCGGACCGACCCCCAGCGCGAGCGCCGCACGCAGGTCGCAGGCGTCATCCACGTCCCGACGCAGACCCGGTGCCTTCGGGTGCAGGACGACTGCCCCGAGACTTTCGTGGTGTCGCCGAGCCGAATCAGGGCCAAATGCGGGCTCAAGCCGAGCGCCGATGCTGGTCAGCAGTGAAGTGCCGGTGCCCGTGTGATCAGGCACCACAGCAACAAGGTGCTGCCCACACGCCCGCAACGCCTCGCTCAGGTCGACCGACCGCAAGGCAGGCAGGTCTGCGAGCAGGACTGCTTGGCGGGCTGACGGTGCCCACATCAAGCCAGCACGGATCGCCGCGTTCAAGCCCTTTCCGGGGTCGGGCAGAGTCGGCATACCCATCGCCTCGGCGTCTTCGCGCACGCCGGGATCGGACGTCACCACCACCACGTGCCTGCTGCCTAGGGCTATCCCGGCTGCGTGCAGGGTGTCTGCGGCCATCGCTCGTGCCAAAACTGCCCGGGGCACTCCCGGCGGGGGATGAAGGCGGGTCTTGGCGTCTTCGGTCTGCTTGACCGGCACGATGACCTGCCAGAGCGATTCAACGGGCACCGGACCATCTTTGCCCACCGGGCTGGCTGGAGTGACAAGATGACCACCGTGAAACGACTGCCGCAACGGACTCCCGCCCCGGCCCCCTACCGCATCGCCGTCGCGGCCATCCGCACCCCCCTGGCCATGGTGACTTCGCAGGACTGGCACGGCGGCGAGCACTTACCTGCCCAGGGCGGGTTCATCGTCGCGGTCAACCACCTCTCCGAGATCGACCCCTTCACCGTCGCGCACTTCCTGGTCGATCATGGATGCCCGCCGATGTTCCTGGCCAAATCCTCGCTGTTCGAGATCCCGGTGTTCGGGCGGGCCCTGCCCAAGCTGGGTCAGGTGCCGGTCTACCGTGGGAGCCGTCGGGCCGCTGATGCGCTGTCCGCCGCCGAGCAGGCGGTCAGAGACGGGAAGTGTGTGGTGATCATGCCTGAGGGCACCCTCACCCGCGAGCCTTCGCTGTGGCCGATGAAGGGTCGGACTGGAGTTGGCCGGTTGGCGTTGGCCACACAGGCCCCGGTGGTGCCGATCGGCCAATGGGGGCCTCAAGACCTGCTTGCGCCCTACGCTCGGCGCCCGAGCAACCTGCTGAAGCGACCCACCATGAGGGTCAAGGCAGGTCCCCCGGTGGAGTTATCCGATCTCTACCCACGGGCCGGTGAGTCGGCGGCGATGGCCGAAGCAAGCAACCGCGTCATGTGGGCGATTACCGATCAGGTCGCGGCCCTGCGCGGTGAGCCCAGGCCCGATCGCCTCTTTGACCGATCAGCGGCGGGTAAGCCCGATCGGGAGGAAGAGTGAGTCGCGTCGCCGTCTTCGGGGCGGGCTCATGGGGGACGGCCTACGCGGCGATTGTGGCCGATGCTGGGGGCGAAGTGCGCATCCACGCCCGTCGTGCCGATGTCGCCGAGGGAATCACACGCTCACGTCGTAATCCGGACTACCTGCAGGAGTTGCTGCTGCCCGAGGCTGTCACCGCCACGGTGGATCCCGCCGAGGCGGTCGACGGTGCCGAGATTGTGATTCTGGCCGTGCCCTCCCAGACGCTGCGAGAGAACCTGGAGCGATGGAAATCCGTCGTGCCCGAGGGGGCGCTGGTCGTGTCGTTGATGAAGGGGATCGAGGTCGGCACAGGGCTGCGGATGAGTCAGGTGATCGAAGAGGTGGGCGAGGTCGACCCGGCCCGCATCGTGGTGGTCTCGGGCCCGAACCTGTCTCGGGAGATTGCCGCGAAACAGCCGGCGGCGAGCGTGATGGCGGGGGTGGATCACCGAGCAGCCGAACGCGTCGCCGAGGCCAGCGCGGCCCCATACTTCCGCCCGTACACCCAAACTGACGTGGTTGGCACTGAGATCGGCGGTGCGGTGAAGAACGTGGTCGCACTCGCGGTGGGGATGGCTGAGGGTTTGGGCTACGGCGACAACACGAAGTCCAGCATCATTACCCGAGGCTTGGCTGAGACGGCACGCTTGGGAGCGGCGCTCGGTGCCGACCCGTCGACCTTGATGGGCCTGGCTGGAGTCGGAGACCTGATTGCGACCTGTATGTCTCCGCTGTCGCGCAACCACTCGGTCGGCGTCTCGTTAGGGCAGGGGCTTAGCGTGGCCGAGGTGATCGCGATCAAGCACCAGACTGCAGAGGGTCTGAAGTCCGCCCGGTCGGTTGTTGACCTGGCCCACCGGCACGGCGTGGACGTGCCCATCTGTGAAGGGGTATTGGCCGTGGTCGAGAACGAGATGGCACCACAACTGTTGGCCGATGCCCTGATGTCGCGGGCCCGCAAGCACGAGCGCCACTAGGCTCCGTGCGTATGTCGTCCGCACTGTCTGACACCCCCTCCGCGCCGCGACCTCGAGTGGCGGTCGTCTTCGGTGGACGGTCTGCCGAGCACGCGATCTCCTGCGCAACGGCAGCGAGTGTGTTGTCGGCTATCGACCGCGAGGTCTACGACGTGATCCCGATCGGCATCACCCGGCAGGGGCAATGGGTGCAGGTGGCCGATGACCCTGCTGCTCTGCGGATCACCGATGGCACCTTGCCGTCCGTCCCAGACTCGGGCGGGCACGTGGTGATGCCACTGGGCGGGACGGAACGAGCGATCACCGTGCAGCGGCCCGGTCAGGTCCCAGCGTCCTTGGGCGAGGTCGATGTGGTCTTCCCTGTCCTGCACGGGCCATTTGGCGAAGACGGCACGATCCAGGGGTTCATGGAGATGGCCGACGTGCGCTACGTCGGCTGTGGGGTGCTGGCCTCTGCGGCGATGATGGACAAGCACGTCATGAAGGTGTTGTTCGCCTCGGTCGGTCTGCCGATGGGGGACTACGTCGTCATCACCGATCTTGACTGGCGCCGCGATCCCAGCGCGGCCCTCGAACGCTGCGCGGGCCTGCAGTTTCCGGTTTTCGTCAAACCCACCCGAGCGGGATCCTCGGTCGGTATCAGCAAGGTCGATACGCCGCAGGGTTTGGCCGCCGCGATCGAATCGGCCCGGAAGCACGACCCGAAAGTCATCGTGGAGGCCGGTATCGACGGCCGTGAAGTCGAATGCGGGGTGCTGCAGGGCCGGGATGCCGACGCCCCCCGGGTCAGTGAGATCGGCGAAGTCACGGTCAGCGGTGATCACGCGTTCTACGACTTCGAAGCGAAGTATCTCGACGAAGACCACGTCAACCTACGCTGTCCCGCCGACGTGCCGGACAGCGTGCGCGCCCAGATCCGCTCGATTGCGGCTGCTGCCTTCGAGGTCGCCGGGTGCGAAGGTTTGGCTCGCGTCGATTGCTTCTACACCCGCGACGGGCAGGTGCTGATCAACGAGATCAACACCATGCCCGGCTTCACTCCCTGGTCGATGTATCCCCAGGTGTGGGCGGCGAGCGGGTGGTCATACTCCGAGTTGGTGCACGAGCTGATCGAGCTGGCCCTGGCTCGGCCGCTTGGTCTGCGCTGAAACGGGCATGCCGGTGGCCCGGCCGTCGATGGCCGGGTGTGGGGCGGGGGCGTTAGGGGTGCCAGGTGACGCTGGTGGGGTGGATGGTGGCGGTGAGGTCTTGTTCGTGGACGATGGTGTGGTGTCGCCCGCATAACAACGCGTAGTTGGATAGGTCTGATGGGCCGCCGCGTGACCAGTGTTGGACGTGGTGGGCGTCGCACCAGGGCGCTGGGGTGGTGCAGCCGTGGAAGGTGCAGTGTTGGTCTCGGTGGTGCAGTGCTCGTCGTTGTCCGGGGGTGATGAGGCGTTTGGCTCGGCCTTGGTTCAGGATTTCGTTCTGGGTGCCCAGGATCATGGGGATGATGTCGGCGTCACAGGCCATCCGCCGCACCGTTTCGGGGCAGAGGGTTTCTCCGGTGTCGGTGGTCCCGGTGCCGGTGAAGCTGTGACGGAGCAGGTCCCACCGGATGGTGACGTTCACTGTGGCTTTGGGGGTGGTGGGGGCACTGTCGCTGCCGGCGATGCCGCGTTTCATCACGGTGATCAGCGCGTCGTACCGGCGTTGCGAGGCGGTCCGCTCGTCGGGGCCGGTCTCATCAGGGCTGGGCGCGGCCAGGGGTGAGTGGAAGATGGACCGGAACAGTGCTGCACCTTCAGGGTTGGCGGTCACGATGAACCGGACCAGCGACCCGTCAGCCAGCGAGGACTCGTTGACACCGCGCAGTTCGTTGATCGCGCGTTCTTTACGGTCGTGGTCTTTGTCCGGCAGTTTCAGGGAGGTCAGCCGGTCGGTGGCCCGGCGCAAGTCTTTATCGGTGAGGTCCGTGTTTCCGGCGATGCTCATTAACCGGGTGACGGCGGCTTGGTATTCACTGACCCGTTCCCCGTTTTCGTCCAGGTCGGCGCCATCATCGGCGGGGGCCGCGTCAGGGTCGGGGATGGTGTCCATGAACGGTTTCACCCGCGCCAACGCCCGCAGGATCGACGCGGCCCGCCGCACCGGCATACCCGTAGTAACGACCTGCTCGCGGAGGCGGGCGTGCAGCGGGTCGCCCACACCCCTGGCGACGGTGAGTAGGTCGCTGGCGGCCATGGGGGCCAGCCAGGGGCAGTGCAGCGTGAGCCAGTCCTGTGCGGTTAACCCGGCACCGGAGGGCACCCGTTGTTCGAGGGCTTCGGTCACCACGTGCAGGGTCAGGGTTTCGGTGCACGCCCGCAGACGGTCGATGCCCTGAAGCCCGGCAGTGACTTCTTTCCCACTGAGCCGGGGCAGCACCGGCACCACGCCGGAGGTGGTTTGCTCGACCTCGCCCGTGGCTCGCGCGAGGGCCGCGCCGAGCACCTCACCTGGGCTCTGCCACCCCGCGGTGACATCACCCACATCACTCACATCACCCACATAGGGCGCGGAGTCATCACCGGGCTGGTCTGCACCAGGATCGAAATCGAACATGTGTCCAGTATGCCAGTGGTCGGTGACAGACCCCAGCGCCCTGTGAATGAACGGATACGACGGCACTGGGTGTGGATAAGGTTGGGTATCGCTCGATGTTCACGAGCAGCCGAGCCGCGGTGTCTTAGCCGCTGCACTGTCCCAGGGTCTGGTCGATCGTCTGCGTGACGGGGGTGAAAGCAGGCATCAGCAACGCCTCGGGCGTATAGGCGTCGGGGACCAGCACCTCAAGGGCCGGATCCCGGCCAAAGGTCGTGAAGCGGACGCCGTCGTCCAGAGTCACGGCAACCCAGTCGATGCCGGCAATGTCCAAACATTGCTCGGTGGTCGGACCCAGAATCGGTGCCCCGCATCGAGCGATGATGGCCGGATCACCCCAAGCCGCCACGGTGTCGCTGTCGACTGCGGTGACTCTTGCCGATTGCCCACCAACCGTGGTCGGCCATTGCTCGGCGATCTGTGTACAGGCAGGGTTCTCATCGGCACCCTCGAAGGGGACGACCTTGATGGCCGAGGAACACCCGGAGCTCAGCACGGCGAGGCCGGCGATGGCACCGATTAGCGAGCGAAGTTGACGACGGTGCATGTCGTGGTGCGCGTGATGTGCGGCACCTCCTGGATCTTGGCGATCACGAGCCGGCCAAGGTCATTGACGCTCTCGGCCTCGACCCGGGCGATCACGTCATACGGGCCGGTGACGTCCTCGGCGTGAGACACGCCTGGCAGGGCGGCGATGGCTGAGGCCACGACAGAAGACTTGCCGACTTCGGTTTGGACGAGGATGTAGGCGTGGACCACGAATACCTCCTAGGCGACGAGCGAACCGGCGGAGCGCCGAGGACTGCCGCTGACGATACCGTGTCTGCCCGTGGCTAAGGCATCGATCCCCAGCACCATCGGCGAGTTGGGCGAGGCTGGCCTGCTGTCCCTGGTTTTCGCGCGGCTCGAGGAGGCCAAGCCCGATCCCTCGCCGCTCATTGTGGGCCCGGGGGACGACACCGCCTACATCGCGGTCAACGGTCCTGCGGTCCTGGCGACGACCGACACGATGGTGCGTGGCCGGGACTGGCTGGATGAGTGGTCCAGCGCCGCAGATGTCGGGTCGAAGGTAGTGACCCAGAACTTGGCGGATATTGCTTCGATGGGGGGCGTGCCGACAGTCCTGCTCGTGACTCTGGTCGCGCCCGGATCCACACCCACCGCATGGGCACTGGAGTGCATGGGCGCTGTGGCGGAGACGGCATACGACGCGGGTGTAAGCATTGCCGGCGGTGATCTCTCATCCTCCAACGGGGAGGTCAGCATCTCGGTAACAGCGCTGGGCGCGCTCGGCAAGGGAGTCACTGGGCCGGTCTTGCGTTCCGGTGCTCAGCCCGGACACGTCCTCGCGGTCTCCGCGCCACTCGGGCGGGCAGCCGCCGGTCTGGCGTTGCTCCGCGCGGCAGACGAGGGGCGCTTCCCGCCTGCGGAGTATGCCGAGGCATGCGCGGCCTGGGTCGGATACCACTGCCGTCCCAACCCGGACCTGACCGCTGGCGTGCGTGCCGCGACCGCAGGAGCCTCCGCGATGATCGACGTTTCCGACGGCCTGGTGCGTGACGCTGGCAGGATAGCCACGGCCAGCGGGGTGCGGATCGATCTGGATGTGGCCGGAATCACACGTTCGACGCGAGACTTGATCGGGGCGCTGGGGGAGGGAACGGCTCGAGAGTGTGTCCTGCACGGTGGTGAAGAGCACGTGCTGCTCGGCTGTTTTGCGCAGAACTGCGTGCCGTCAGATTGGACGCTGATGGGCACGCTCAGTGAGTGCGCAACCTCCGCGGCCGGGGTTTACATCGGTGGAGAACCAGCCCCTGGTGGGGGGTGGGATCACTTCGGCGGGTAGCCGAACGAGGGCGTGGCGGCGGGTAGCCGAACGAGGGCGTGGCGGCGGGTAGCCGAACGAGGGCGTGGCGGCGGGTAGCCGAACGAGGGCGTGGCGGCGGGTAGCCGAACGAGGGCGTGGCGGCGGGTAGCCCAACGGGGAGAACTAGCGCGTGACCTTGCCGGCTTTGAGGCAGGAGGTGCAGACGTTGAGACGCTTCGGGGTCGCATTGTTCGGCCCGACGAGCGCGCGTACGCGCTGGATGTTCGGGTTCCAGCGACGCTTGGTGCGACGGTGGGAGTGCGAGATGGCGTGACCGAAGCTCGGTCCCTTGCCGCAGACATCGCAAGTGGCAGCCACGGTGTTCTCCTACAGGTTGATGGAACGAATGATCGTGCAGTGCTGATCGTGCAGTTCATGATGCGAGTTCAATGGTGTGTTGCCGCTGCCCTGGGCAGATCGCGGGCGAACCCTCGGCGAACCGGGCAAGCCTACTCCAGGAGCGGCCAGCGCCCAAGTCACTCCCGCGGACCCCGCGCCGCGCTCGTACTGCTGGCACGATGTTGGCATGGTGACCACGACGCTGCGCATTGCGACCGGCAACACCGAGGCCGTGATCGACATCACCCACCAGTGCGCCGAGGTCGCTGCGGAGGCCGACGCCGATGGTCTGCTTAGCATCTTCGTGCCGCACGCCACGGCAGGAATCGCGATCCTTGAGACCGGCGCCGGCAGTGACGACGACCTCCTCGCAGCACTTCAGGACCTGCTCCCCGCGGATGACCGGTGGAAGCATCGCCATGGCAGCGCGGGACACGGGCGCTCACACGTGATGCCAGCGCTAATCCCGCCGTACGCCACCGTCCCGGTGATCTCGGGCAGGTTGGCTCTAGGCACCTGGCAGAGCATCTGCCTGGTTGACCTCAATATCGACAACCCAGATCGCGTGGTTCTTCTCTCCCTGATGACTAACGCCGGATAATCTCCAACCGTGACTGAGACCGTGCTCGACCTGGCGGCCGCCCGCCGGTGGGCAGTGACCTCACGGGCTCTACTAAGTGACTTCCGGGCACAGATTGACGCGCTCAACGTCTTCCCCGTGCCCGACGGCGATACCGGGACCAACATGTTTTTGACCGTCGACGGAGCGCTGAGCTTCTTGCGGAACGCGGACGAAGGCGAGTCTTCGATCACACTGGGCGAGGGGTTAGCGCTGCTGGCCCGAGGGATGTTGCTGTCAGCCCGGGGGAACTCGGGGGTGATCTTGAGTCAATTGGCCCTCGGAATGGCTCAGGCCGTCGAGCGGGCGGGCCCAGGCACCGACGAAATGTCGCCGCAGGTCCTGAGTGAAGCTCTCGAACTCGCCGCTGACGTCGCCTGGTCAGGTGTCTCGGCACCCGTGGAAGGCACCATCCTCAGCGTGGCTCGAGCGGCCGCCGAAGGGGCGGAACTCGCCATCTCAGCGACCGCTTCCACGGGCCAGGCAGAGCCCCTGACCACGCATGGCGTGGCGCTGGCGGCATTGCAGGCGGCCAAAACGGCGCTCGCCAAGACGCCTGAGCAGTTGCCCAGTCTGGCTCGCGCCGGGGTCGTAGACGCAGGTGGGGTCGGCTTCGTCGTCGTGTTGGAGGCCCTGGAAGGCGTCCTGGCCGACCGGCCACATGACGGGACGGCACCGGCCTCTTCATCATGGCGATCGCTTCCAGGCGAAGGCCCGCTCTGGAGGACCGGAGGTCGGCCCGGCGCAGACACCCTAGAGTGCGTCGACGACGAGGGTGCCTACGAGGTGATGTTCGTCCTCAACGACGCCACCGCCGAGACGGCCGAGCGCCTCAAGCGAGACCTGATGGAGGCTGGCAGTTCCGTGCTGGTGGTCGGCGGACCTGACGTGTGGCGCGTCCACGTACATCTGGATCACGCCCCGGACGCGATTGACGCCGGTTCTCGAGCCGGGCGGGTCGAGCAGGTGACCATCACGGTGCTGACTCGCTCTCTCGGCATACCCACGACTGCCGCACCGGGTGAACGGCAGGGTGACGCAAAGTCTTATCCTGCCCTGGCGTTGCTCTGCTGTGCTCCAGGGGAGGGGTTGGCGCACGTTTTTGCCGAAGCGGGAGCCAGCGTCGTCCATTCCAGCGCCGGCAACCGTGCCTCGACCGGGCAACTGCTCAGCGCTGCCCGCGAGACGTCGGCGACCGCCGTGGTCATCTTGCCCAACGACCCAGACACTGTGTTGGCGGCGCGGGCCGCCGCTCGCGCCGGGACCGACGAGGGTCTGAATATCGCCGTGGTCCCGACGTTGGCCGCCGTGCAGGGACTGGCGGCAGTGTCCGTGTGGGACCCCGACACCGAAGATGTCGACCAATCGGTCGTCACCATGCGCGAGGCGGCCGGTGAAGTCCGTTACGGAGCCTTGACGGTCGCGGCATCGCAAGGGGACACCCCGGTTGGGCCCTGCCGGACGGGCCAGTGGTTGGGGTTGGTGGCCGGCGAGATCATCGCTGTCGAGGACCGCGCTGGCGTCGTCGCCCACGCAGTGCTGACGGAGATGGCCGCGCGCTTGGCGCAAGAGCCGGAAATGTTGACGGTGATCGAGGGTGCCGGGATGAGCGAGGACCTTGGCCTGCCAGAAGAGATGGAGAGTGCGGTGCAACGGTGGTCTGCGGGGTCGGGCACCGAAGAGGTCGAGGTTCGACACCTGGCGGGCGGCCAGCGCACCTATCGCTGGCTGCTCGGGATGGAATGAGCCCAGTCAGCCTCGACACCGGCTTGCGGACGGTCATCGGGACGTCGGCGAACAAGCTGGGCACGGAGAAGTCGCTTCGCACGGTGGGTGACCTGTTGGATTTCCTGCCCAACCGATATCTCGATCCTGCCCGTCCCACCGACTTCAGCACGCTCGCCGAGGGGGACGAGGTCGTGATTCTGGGAACGGTTGCCTCCGCGAAAACACGGTCGATGAAGAATCGCAAGGGAGCGATGTTGATCGCGACGGTCGTCGATGAGGCGGGTCATGAGCTGAGTTTGACGTTCTTCAGTCCGTACGGGCATGAGAAGGCGTTGCTTCCCGGCAAGCGCGTCATCTGCTCCGGCACCATCACTGTGTTCGGTAAGTCCCAGCAGTTGACCCACCCTGAATACCAAGTGTTGCCAGCCGCCCCCGATGCGAGTTCATTTCATGACCCGATCGTCAACGACGCGACCGCCAACGACGCGACCGACAACGACTCTACGGCGGACAGTGTGCTCGCCATCGGCCTGATCCCGGTGTATCCGAGCGTGCCCAAAGTCAGCCCGATGAAGGTCCGCGCCGCGGTGGATTTGGTGCTGCACGCGCTCGAAGACGCGCCGGATCCGATCCCCGACGCCGTCCGTCAGGCACGACACCTACCCACCCTGCTGACGGCATACCGCCACGTCCACCAGCCGCGCACCTTCAAAGACGTCCGCCTGGGCCGGTGGCGGATGAAGTTCCAGGAGGCCTTTGTCATCCAGGCCGCGCTGGCGCAGCGCCGAAATGCTCACGACGCCGTGCCGGCCACGCCCCGCCCGGCGCGACCCGATGGCCTAGTGACCGCCTTCAGCGCTGGGCTGCCGTTTGCGCTCACCCAGGGACAACAGGACGTACTGGAGGATATGCGCGAAGACCTGGCTCGCCCGGTGCCGATGCACCGGCTGCTGCAGGGCGAGGTGGGCTCCGGCAAGACGATCGTGGCCTTGCTGGGGATGTTGACCGTCATCGACGCGGGCGGACAGGCGGCGCTGCTGGCCCCGACCGAGGTGCTAGCGCAGCAGCACCACCGATCCATCACGTCGATGCTGGGGCCGCTGGCCCAAGCCGGGATGCTGTCCGGCGCCGAGTCGTCTACCCGAGTCGCCATCTTGACCGGCAGCCAAACCGCCGCCCAGCGCCGAGCCAATCTGCTCTTGGCCGCAAGCGGCGAGGCTGGGATCGTCGTCGGCACGCATGCCCTCATCCAAGAGCACGTGCAGTTTGCCGAGCTGGGCCTGGTCGTGGTCGACGAGCAGCACCGCTTTGGAGTGGAACAGCGAGACGCATTGCGGGCCAAGGCGAGCACCGCACCGCATGTTTTGGTGATGACCGCGACCCCGATCCCACGGACCGTCGCGATGACCGTCTTCGGCGATATGGAGATCTCGACCCTGCGCGAGTTGCCCGCCGGACGCCAGCCGATCAGCACCTACGTGATCACCGGTGAGAAGCCCTGGTGGCTTGCGCGCATGTGGACACGGGTCTGCGAGGAGGCCGCGCGCGGACACCAGGTGTATGTCGTGTGTCCTCGTATCGGAGCGCCGGAGGACCCTGATCTGGGTGGCAACGCTGAGGAGCGGGCAGCCCCCGGCGCGCTGATCGAAGATCCGTACCCTGGCCCAGGTGCGCCCATCACCCCGCCCGAAGGCGTCGAAGGCCCGGTCCTTCATGGGGTCCTGCAGGTGCATCGAGCGCTGATCGCTTCAGGCGAGACCGGCGCGCTG
Organism: uncultured Actinomycetota bacterium; assembly: GCA_963803695.1. Lineage (GTDB taxonomy): Bacteria > Actinomycetota > Actinomycetes > Actinomycetales > Dermatophilaceae > Ornithinicoccus. The sequence goes on along the minus strand of CAWDNY010000004.1, from coordinate 111,780 downwards.
CGCATCGGTCTCCTGCACGGGAAGATGGCCGCAGAGGACAAGGACGCGGTCATGACGTCGTTCACCGCAGGCGAGCTCGACGTCTTGGTGGCCACCACCGTGATCGAGGTGGGGGTGGACGTCCCGCAGGCCACGGTGATGGTGGTGCTGGACGCCGACCGGTTCGGGATCTCCCAGCTGCACCAGTTGCGCGGTCGGATCGGGCGAGGCGATAAGCCGGGTTTGTGCTTGCTGGTGACGCAGGGTGTCGATGGCCCGGCCCAGGAGCGGCTGGCAGCGGTCGCCGCGACCACCGACGGATTCGAGTTGGCTCGTGTCGACCTGGAGACGCGACGCGAAGGCGACGTGCTCGGGGCCGTGCAAAGCGGTGGGCGAACGGGGCTGCGCTTCCTGCGCCTGACTCGCGACGAGGACCTTATCGTGGCCGCCCACGAAGACGCCTGGGCGAGCGTCACCCAGGACCCCGATCTGGTGACTCACCCGCCGCTTCGGGCAGCGATCGACCGGCTGGATGCCGAGCGAGCAGCGTTCTTGGAGCGCGGATGACCCGGATCATCGCCGGCAGCGCGGGTGGTCGCTCGCTGAGCACGCCCAAGGGATCTCGGACCCGGCCCACCACGGACCGAGTCCGAGAGGCGATGTTTTCTCGCCTTGAGTCGCTGATCGAATTCGGTGATGCCCAGGTCCTGGATCTGTATGCCGGGTCTGGCGCGCTCGGGTTGGAATCGGCGTCTCGGGGGGCAGTTGCGGTCCTGTGCGTGGAGTGGGACAAGCCCACCGCTGGATTGATCCGGCGCAACGCCAGGGCCCTGCGCCTGCGGCAGGTCTCGGTCCAGTGCGAGCGGGTGGAGCGAGTGCTGCGTGCCGGGCCAGGCGGGACGGCATACGACCTGGTGTTGGCCGATCCGCCCTATCCGCTGGACGATGACGCGGTCGCAACGGTGCTCACGTTGCTCATCGAGGGTCACTGGTTGCGACCTGATGCCGTGGTGATGGTCGAGCGGTCGTCCCGAAGCCCGGGGCCTCGGTGGCCCGAAGGCCTGAAACCGCAACGCAGCAGGGCCTACGGCGAGACCACGATCCACGATGCGGTCTTTGACCGTGAGTGACGCACCACGGTTGCGTCGTGGCTGCCGTGCGGGTGCGGAGGCTGGCTCTCGATGGCAGAGTTTCGGTCATGACTGACTACACGATTCCGCGACCGACTTCAGGCGATGTCGTCGATCTCATCCTCACCGATCACCGACTCTTCGAGTCTCTGATGCGGGACATGCGCGACTCCACCGCGGACCGCCAGTCTGCTCGGGAGGCTTTTGCCCAGGTGCTCATCGCTCATGGCGAGGCTGAGGAGGAGAAGGTCTACCCGAACCTCACGCGCGAGAACGCGATTGACGCCGAGGATGCCGAGCACGGCGAGCATGAGCACGCAGAGATCAACGAAGCGCTGTTGGCGTTGCTGCGTTGCGCCAGCACCGACACGCAGAAGTTCGATGATGCCGTGGAGGAGATGAATGAGGTGCTGCAACACCACCTCAACGAAGAGGAGCAGACGATCCTCAACCCGGCCCGGACTGAGGTCTCAGCGCGAGTCCGCGAAGAACTGGGTATGGCGTTTATCGGCGCCCGGAGCGCGCACCTAGATGCCGAGTCCGGCTCGGAGGCCAACGTGGCCAAAATCGTCGCTCAAGCCACGCGCAAGGGCAAACTAGACGGTTGAGCCGCGGCGCTGGACAAGTGCGATGGATGAGTACATTGAGCGAGTGAGCCGACGCTGCGTGTGCCCAGGATCGTTCGACCCCGTCACCAACGGGCACCTGGACATCATCGCGCGAGCGGCCGAGATGTTCGACGAGGTCATCGTGGCGGTCATGCACAACCCGGCTAAATCGGGAACTTTCGATGTGCGCACCCGCATCCAATTTCTCGAAGAATCGCTGCCGCAGTTCGTGGCCCAAACCGCGACGGTCCGGGTCGAAGCCTTCGCCGACCAGTTGTTGGTGGACGTCTGCCGAGGGGCTCACGCGCAGACCATTGTCAAGGGCTTGCGGGGCCCGGGCGACTACTCCTACGAGGTTCCGATGGCGCGGATGAACCGGCACATGGCCGGGGTTGAGACGGTGTTTCTGTCTTCCGATCCTCGATTGGAGCACGTGTCGAGTTCGCTGGTGCGGGAGATCGCGGCCCACGGAGCCGACGTGGCGCAATGGGTTCCGCCGATCGTGGCCACGGCGCTGCACACACCTCGATCGACGTCGTCGTAACCTTGAGGGCTGGACAAATTGGTCTGCGAGGCTGGCTGGAGTAGCCTGTCCTGTCGGTCTGTTCTTGATGGAAGGGACCTCGATACTCCCTCACACCAGGACCGTGCTCATCAGGCATGGCATCACTCGAGCGACAAGGCACAGTTTCATGGCACACCGTGACGAAGATGGACTCTGGGTGTTCAACACCCGCGAGTTGGTCCGACGCCCGGGGACCATGCGCGAGGTGTCCAGAGTCATCGAGGCGCCGGTCGCGATCGGCACAGCCGTCATCGGTATCGCGCCAGGCGCAAGTGTGGACCTGCAGGTGCGGATGGAGTCTGTGATTGAAGGCGTCTTGGCCACCGGCCAGGTCCGCTCGGCAGCCACCGGCCAGTGCGTGCGGTGCTTGGACGATGTTGCCGTCGATGTTGATGTCACCGTGCAAGAACTGTTCGCGTACTCCGACCGTGCGGCCCATCACCACCAGGTGGGGGACACTGAGAACGAAGACGAGCGTCACGAGCTCGACCAGGACCTGATGGACCTGGAGCCCGTGGTGCGTGATGCGGTGGTCACAGCGCTGCCGTTCCAACCTGTATGCCGGGACGATTGTCCCGGGTTGTGCTCCGAGTGTGGTGCACGCCTGGCTGACGACCCCAGCCATCAGCATGACCTGATCGACCCACGGTGGGCGGCCCTAGCCGACCTGACCGGTAGTACTGACAACGAGAAGAGGACCTGACGTGGCCGTCCCGAAGCGTAAGATGTCGCGATCGAATACCCGACACCGCCGTTCGAACTGGAAAGCCAGCGCAGTGGCACTGACGATGTGCCCACAGTGCAAAGCACAGACCCAGCCGCACCGGGCTTGCCCGTCCTGTGGCACCTACGGCGGCCGTCACTACGATGCCGCCGAGCGCACCGAGCACCAGGGCTGAGACGCCCCAAGCCACTTGACATACCAGAGCAGCCCGGAGGGCACGAACGAGCAGCCGGGCACCCCACGCCCGCTGGCAGAACTGCAAGAACTGCTGGCGAGCGTGGTAGGCGGTGCCTGCGACGAGTCACTTCTTCGCAGGGCGGTGACCCACCGGTCGTACGCCTACGAGCACGACAACGCGCCGCACAATGAACGACTCGAGTTCCTGGGCGATGCCGTCTTGGGCGTGGCCGTCACGGACTCGCTGTATCGCGATAATCCCGACCTTCCGGAGGGCCAACTGGCCAAGCTGCGCGCTGCCGTGGTCAACACTCGAGCCCTGGCGGACGTCGCCCGCAATACCGGGCTGGGGGAGTATGTGTTGCTCGGCCGCGGGGAGGAAGCAACCGGCGGACGAGACAAGGCCAGCATCCTGGCCGACACCACAGAGGCGCTGATCGGTTGTGTCTACGTGGACCACGGTATGGAGGCGGCCTTCACGCTGGTCCACCACTTGTTGGATCCGCTGATGGCCGAGAGCGCCATGTGGGGCGCGGCCCTGGACTGGAAGACCAGTCTGCAGGAACTGGCCTCAGCAGCCGAACTGACCGGCCCGGATTACCTCGTGAAGAACGAGGGCCCGGACCATGACAAAACCTTCACGGCGCAGGCCGTCGTGGGGGACGAAGTCGTCGGCTCGGGGGAAGGCAGCTCCAAGAAGGCCGCCGAGCAGGGTGCCGCCCAGCAGGCGTGGAACGTCCTGACCGACCGGGCCGCGGCGATGATGGAGACGAGCGCCACCGAGGTCTCCGGCGACGAGTGAGTACGAAAATCGCCCAAGGGGCGACAAGAGCCCGATGTTGACGGGGGCATAACTATCGATGCCTGAGCTTCCGGAGGTTGAGGTCGTGCGACGCGGGGTCGCTGAGCACGTCGTGGGGCGAACCATCGCCGCCGCCAGGTTGACGGGCCAGCGAGTGGCTCGCCGCCACCCGGCTGGCCCCGATGATCTGTCCGTCCAGGTCAGTGGTGCCACGGTAGTCGCGGCCGATCGGCGAGGAAAATACCTCTGGTTGGTCTTGGCTCATCCCGCTCATCCCGCTCACCCGCCGCAAGCCCTCGTCATCCACCTGGGTATGAGCGGCCAACTGCTCGTGCACTCAGGTAATGCTGAGCCGGTCCGGCATACCCATGCCACCTTCACCTTCGACGACGGCCAGTCCATCCTGCGGTTCGTGGACCAGCGGACCTTCGGCGGATTGTCGCTGCTGCCGCTCGTGCCTGACCCCCACGCTCCTCACCCCGATGCGCCTCACCCCGACGGTGCCGCTGTCACCACCCATCCCATCGGCGTCCCGGCCTCGATCGTGCACATTGGGCCGGACCCGCTGGAGGCTGCCTACGACCAGGTCCGCGTCGCTCGGGTGCTGAAGAAGCGGCATACGGCGATCAAGCGGGCGCTGCTGGACCAGGGTGTGGTCAGTGGTATTGGCAACATCTATGCCGACGAGGCGCTGTGGCGAGCGGGCATCCATGGTCGGCGCGAGTGCGATGCGCTGACCAAACCTGCCCTGTGTCGTGTGCTGAGCCACGCCCGCGACGTGATGAATGAGGCGCTGATGGTGGGCGGGACCAGTTTTGATGCCCTCTACGTCAACGTCAACGGGGCCAGTGGCTACTTCGACCGGTCCTTGGACGCCTACGGCCAGACCGGTCGCCCGTGCGGGCGTTGTGGCACCGCGATCCAACGAGAAGAATTCATGAATCGGTCCTCGCACTTTTGCCCGAGGTGTCAGCGCGCACCTCGTCCAGCGGCGTCAGCTCAATCGGCTCGCTGAGTTGTAGGAATGCCTGTACGGCGTCGTGGGCGTGTCGCTCAATCTCGCGGGCACCCGGCGGGTCCTCGCCCAACAGCGTCCGGATCTGCGTGTCCTGCACGACATCTGCGTGTCCTGCACGACATCTGCGTGTCCTGCACGACATCTGCGTGTCCTGCACGACGAGGCCATAGAACCGGCATAAGGACGCAGCGGGGTCTGCCGCGCTCAGACGTCCAACAGCATCAAGCTCGGCGAAGTAGACCTCGACCAACGGGCCGATCCGGTGCGCTGAATGAGGGCCTGGTAAATGCCGTTCAGGCTGCCGAACCACGCGTAGAGCGTTTGCTTCGAGGCCTTCGCTCTGGCCGCGATACCGGCCGTGGTCACATCGCTGTGGCCGTGCTCGATGAGCTCGGCTAGTGCGGCGTCCAGGACTTGCTCGTGGCGGGCCGCTCGCTCCCCGGCAGGCAGCCTCCCGGTGAACGAGTTGACGTTGGTGTGGTGGTCCTGTCGACAGGAGTACTCGGCGTTGCCAATACCTCCTAGGATCGTCAGTACTGTCTTCGCGGGCGCGATCTTCGGCTTCTTCTACGCCTGGATCTGCTCCACCATGTGGGGGTTGGAGTCAGCCCGGGCGATCTGACGATAACCTCACTGCGTGGCCCACGAAGTCGATGTCGCACGGGCAGTGATCTTCGTGCGGGGCCACGTGCAGGGCGTTGGATTTCGATGGTGGACGCGCGCTCGGGCCCTGGAACTGGCTCTGGTGGGCCACGCCCGCAATCTGCCCGATGGTCGGGTGGAGGTGGCCGCACAGGGACGCCGAGACGACATCGACACCCTCCACGACCTGCTGAGCCCGGATGCCGATGCTCCTGGCCGACCCGGTCGAGTCAGCGGCGTGACACTGCAGTGGCATTCCCCGCGCGATCGCGTGAGTGGTTTCCTCGAGCGCTAAGCACTCGATGAGCCACAGATCGTGCACGCGGCTAGGTAGGGTGAGGCGGCAGTTTGCCGTCCAGCCCAGACCCCGAGGGGAGCGCCGCCGCACGTGTACGTCAAGAGTGTGACCCTGCGCGGCTTCAAATCCTTTGCCTCGGCCACCACCCTGCGCCTCGAGCCCGGCATCACCTGCATCGTGGGCCCCAACGGCTCGGGCAAGTCCAACGTTGTCGATGCGCTCGCCTGGGTGATGGGCGAGCAGGGTGCCAAGAGCTTGCGCGGCGGCAAGATGGAGGACGTCGTCTTTGCCGGGACCAGTGGCCGTCCGCCGCTGGGCCGGGCCGAGGTGTCGATGACCATCGACAACACTGATGGCGCCCTGCCCATCGACTACACGGAAGTCACGATCACCCGCACGATGTTCCGTAACGGGGGATCGGATTACGCGATCAACGCCACCTCGTGTCGGCTGCTCGATATCCAGGAGTTGTTGTCCGATTCCGGGATCGGCCGCGAGATGCACGTCATCGTCGGTCAGGGGCAACTCGATCAGGTGCTTCGTGCCACCCCTGAGGAGCGACGCGGCTTCATCGAAGAAGCAGCTGGGGTGCTCAAACACCGCAAGCGCAAGGAGCGGGCGCTGCGCAAGTTGGAAACCATGGAGGGCAACCTCACCCGACTGGGCGACCTGACCACGGAGATCCGTCGCCAGCTCGACCCCTTGGGGAGACAGGCGCAGACGGCCCGCCGCGCCGCGGGCATCCAAGCCGAGGTGCGCGACGCCCGGTTGCGGCTCCTCGCCGATGACATCGTCACCGCGACCGCTGCACTGGACGACGAGATTAAGGCTGAGGTCATGCTGGTCCAGCGCCGCACACGCGCCGAGGAGGCGCTAGCCGAGATCACGGCCACCGTGGACGACTCCGAGCGACGCAGTGCCGAGGCAGCACCAGCGCTGTCTGCGGCCCAAGAACTTTTCTATTCAGCCTCTGCGCTGGTCGAACGCCTGCAGTCCACTCACGACCTCGCGGCCGAACGAGTCCGTTTGATGGCGGCCGAAGCAGGCGACGGCGGACGCGCCCACCCTGGACGCGGTGGTCGAGACCCCGAGCGGCTCATGGAACAGGCAGCCCAGGTGCGCGAGGAGGAGGGGATTCTCGCCCAGCGGGTTAAAGATGCCCGCGAGGTCCTCGTCCTAGCCGAAACGGCCCGCGGCGAGGCGGAGGCTGCGTATGCCGCCGAGCAATCCAGGATCGCCCAACTCTTGCAAGCGGCCGCAGATCGGCGCGAAGGCTTGGCCCGTCTGGCGGGTCAGGTGGCTGCCCGCCGCAGCCGGATCGAAGCCGCCGAAGCCGAGTTGGGCCGCCTTCGGGAGGCTGAGGCCGCGACCATGGCCCGGGCGCAAGCCGCCGAGCAGGAGTTCGCGGCCCTCGAAGTGACGATCAACGACGTCCAGCACGGCGAGGAGGGCCTGGACGAGGCCTTTGAGAAGGCGCAAAAGCAGGTGCGGGCTGCCCAAGCACAGGTCACACATTGGCAGGACTCGCTGCGCTCGGCCCAAACGCGGGCCTCGTCCCAGGCCGCTCGGTGTGAGGCGCTGGAGATGAGTCTGCAGCGCAAGGACGGTGCGGCCGCCCTGCTGGAGCGAGGGAGCGAGGCCGGCGTTCAGGGCACCGTGTCCTCACTCATTACCATTCGGTCCGGACACGAGGCCCAGATCGCGGCCGCGCTCGGGTGGGTTGGGGATGCGCTGGTGATGCGTTCGCTGGACCACGGACGCGAGGGGTTGCACTGGTTGCGGGAGCACGAGCAAGGGCAGGGCGCGATGATCGTGCCGGCGGCGATCCGCGAAGAGGACTCCGCCGCCGCTGCCGGTGTGGCCGCAGATCAACACATCGCAACCCTGCCCGCCGGTGCAATCTGGGCGTGGGATGTCATCGATGCCCCCTCCGCCGACCTGACGCGCTCCATTCGCGGACACCTTCGGGGCGTGGCGCTGGTGTCCGACGCCGAGCAGGCCCTTGCCCTCATCACCGACCCAGCCGTCGTGGGCGGCCTCGACGGCGGCAACGCCACCGAGATCGTTGCGGTCACTTCGGACGGGGACATCTATGGAACGGGCTGGATGCGCGGTGGCAGTTCCAGCGGGCCGAGTGCGATCGAAGTCGCGTCTGCCCTCGAGCAGGCAAAATCTGACGCCGCCACCGCTGTCGCCGACGCCGAGCGTGCTTCATTCGAGCTGCAGCGGTGCGCTGAGGCGTTCTCTCAAACTTCGGCCGCTGCCGATGCCGCACTTGCGCAGTTGCACCACAGCGACGCCGATATGGCGGCCGTCGCGGAGCAGTTGGGTCAGTTAGGGGCCACCATTCGGGGCGCGCGCGCGGAGCGTGACCGGACGCAGCAGGCCATCACCCAGGCCCAGGCGTCCATCGAGGCAGCCCAGCAGGAGGTACTCGGACTGCAAGAGCGGCTGACGCAAGCCCAACAGGCTGCCCAGGCCGAAAGTCTGAACGAGCCCATCGGCGAGGGTGCTGGAGCCGGTGGGGACGGGGTCGCGACCGACCTTCGAGATGACCTGGCCCAAGCCGCAGCCAGGGCGCGCAGCGCGGAAACCGAGGCGCGGCTGACCCTGCGGACCGCTGAGGAGCGGGTGAGTGCTTTGTCAGGTCGGGCTCAGGGTCTCGAAGCCGCTGCTAGGGACGAGATCGATGCTCGGCGCAAGGCGCTGGCCCGACGTGAGCAGCGCGAGCGAGAGTCGGCTGTGGCGGCGTCGGTGGCTAGCGCGGCGGCATACCTGGTCTCTCGCACACGCGACATGGTCGGACAGGCTGATCGAGGCCGCGCGGCGTTGTCTGCCGAGCAAGCCGAGAGGGAGCAGCATCTGGGTCACGCGCGCGCCCGCGCCCGGCAGCTGGCGCACGACGTCACAGAATTGACGACCTCCGTGCATCAGGACGAGATCGCCCGGGCCGAGCAACGACTGCGGGTCGAGGTCCTGCATGCGCGAGCCGTCGACGAGCACGGTGTGGACCCGCGGACTCTGGCACGAGAATACGGACCGGACCAGTTGATCCCGCAGATCAACCCAGCCACCGGTATGCCAGCGAACCAGAGTGACGACGAGGATGCCGGTGATACCAGCGACGCGAACACGCCGTTTGTGCGCGAAGAGCAAGAGAAACGCTTGCGTTCGGCCGAACGCAAGCTGGCTTCGTTGGGCCGGGTCAACCCGCTGGCCTTGGAGGAATTCGCGGCGCTGGAGGAACGGCATACCTATCTGACGGGGCAGGTCGATGATCTGCGGCGCTCCAGTGCGGACCTCATGGCCATCGTCAAGGAAGTCGACGACCGCGTGGAGCAGGTGTTCGCCGAGGCCTTCCACGACACGGCGGCGCAGTTCGAAGGCGTCTTCGAGCGGCTCTTCCCCGGCGGCGAAGGACGCCTGCTTCTGACCGACCCGGACAACATGTTGACCACCGGCGTGGAGGTCGAGGCACGGCCACCCGGCAAGCGGATCAAACGCTTGTCGTTGCTCTCCGGTGGCGAACGATCCTTGACCGCGGTCGCCCTTTTGGTCGCGATCTTCAAGGCCAGGCCCAGCCCGTTCTACATCATGGATGAGGTCGAGGCTGCCCTCGACGACACCAACCTCGGTCGGCTGATCACGCTGTTCGAAGAGCTGAGGGACAGCAGCCAGCTGATCGTCATCACCCACCAGAAGCGCACCATGGAAGTCGCCGATGCGCTGTATGGCGTGTCGATGCAGGGCGATGGGGTCACCACTGTGATCTCACAACGCCTTCGTGAGGCTCAAGCCGAATCCGCCTGAGGGAGCAACGGTCCGTCGGTCGCCGAGGGACGAAAAGACCCGCGGCAGTGGAACAGGAACGAGGGACACACGGTTAGCAGCCGTATGACACTTTCTCCCGAATCCCGCCGCGTCGAGTTCTTCTTCGATCCCGCTTGCCCATTTTGCTGGCAGACCTCCAAGTGGTTCCGCCAGGTGGCCCGCCAGGTCGAGATCCAACCCGTGTGGCGCTTCATCTCCCTGGCCATGTTGAACGATGAGATGAAGGACCTGGACAGCGCGAAGGGCCACGCTGTGGGCCACAAGATGCTGCGGGTGGCCGCCGCTGCCAAGACTGCTCACGGCGAAGAGGTGCTCGGCGCGCTCTACGAAGAGATGGGCAACCGGCTCTGGGAAACCGCGCCGCAGCTGGACGCGCCGGTCGAAGGCGACGCGATGTGGGACGCGATGAGCCAGCATCACCAGGCTGTCTTCGCAGCGATGCCCGACATCCTGGCCGCGGTCGACCTGCCTGCCGAGCTGCTGGATGCGGCCGATGACACGGCATACGACCCGGAGTTGCAGGCGTCCACCGACGAAGCCATGGAGCGCACTGGCGGCAACGTCGGCACCCCGATCCTGGCCTGGGGAGATGCTAGTGGCCCCGCCTTCTTCGGTCCCGTCATCTCCTCGACCCCCAGCGACGAGGATGCCGTGAAGCTCTGGGATGCCGTCAGCACGATGGCGACCTTCAACGGCTTCGCCGAGCTGAAGCGCTCGACGCGCGATCCGTTGGACAACGGTCTGATCAACGGCCTGAAGAACCCGTCTGCCTGACCGCCTACACACTGTGAGGTCGCTCACGTCACGGCGTGTCGAAGCCGACACGCCGTGACATGAGTCGGAAAGCACGACAGCGCCGATGCATCCTTGTAAACATGGTCGTTTTAGTGTTTGGCATGCTCGTCTGTGTGACCACCGGGGGGGTCGTGTTGGGTTATGTCGCGCGTGAGGCACGTCGCGACTCACGCGAGTTCTGGACGCCCGAGGGGGAGCAGTTCATCGCGGACGCACGTCGCCGCGGGGACGATCTGCTGCACCGAGGCGACCAGTTGCGCCAACGGGTCGGCACGGCTACCCCGCGACGCAAGGGCTGAGTCAGCCTTTCTAATCAAGCGCCTCAGTCTGTGAGAATGGGCGCGCCATGAATGATCTCTGGGAATACCTCGCCATAGCCACCGTGGTGGCCCTTCTTCTACTAGCCCTCCTTGTCGGGCTCACCCGAGGACGTCGCTCCTCAAGCACCACCCTCCCGCCCGCTGAGCCGTCGACCTCGCCACGGGATCAGGCAATTGATCGAGACTCTGGAGGAACAGTTGCCGACCGGATCGACGAGGATGTCGATCCGGTCGGCGGCGGCGTGGACGTCGAGGTCAAGCCAGATGACGACCTCGAGGCCACGGTCGAGCGACCCGACTCCGCACGCGGTCGATTGGCGCGGCTGCGGGCACGCCTGGCCCGCTCGAACTCGGCCATCGGGAACGCACTGCTCGCGTTGCTGTCTAGGGGCGGCCTCGACGAGCAGGCATGGGAAGACGTGGAGGACACCCTTCTGCAGGCCGACCTGGGGGTCGAAGCAACCGAGGAACTCGTCAACGCCTTGCGCACCCGGGTCAAGGTCGAGGGCGAGAGTGACGCCGAAACGGTGCGCGGATGGCTGCGTGCCGACCTACTGGCCCTGGTCGACCCCTCAATGGACCGTCGGATCACCGGCTCACGAGTGGGGGATCGCCCCGCGGTCGTGTTGGTGGTCGGAGTCAATGGAACCGGCAAGACCACCACTGTCGGCAAGCTTGCCCGTGTGCTCGTCGCCGAAAACAAAGATGTCGTGCTGGGAGCGGCCGACACGTTCCGCGCCGCCGCTGCGGACCAACTGCAAACCTGGGGGGAGCGGGTCGGCGTGCCGACTGTCCGTTCTGATCGCGAGGGTGCCGACCCCGCCGCCGTGGCGTTTGACGCAGTGAAGGCCGCTGCGGAATACGAAGCCGACGTGGTCTTGATCGACACTGCGGGCCGACTGCACAACAAGGTCGGTCTCATGGATGAGTTGAGCAAGGTCAAGCGGGTCATCGAAAAGCAGAGCCCCATTGATGAGGTGCTGTTGGTGCTGGACGCCACCACCGGGCAGAACGGCCTGCGCCAAGCCGAGGTGTTTGCCGAAGCGGTCAATGTCACTGGTGTGGTGCTCACCAAACTCGATGGCACCGCCAAGGGCGGGATTGTCGTCAACGTGCAACGCAAACTCGGTGTCCCGGTGAAGTTGGTCGGGCTGGGCGAGGGACCCGACGATCTGGCTCCGTTTGACGCCGAGGCCTTTGTCGAGGCCATCGTCGGCTGATTGAGCCGTTAGCCTGGGTCGGTGTTCAATAGCCTTTCTGACCGCCTGACGCTGACCTTCCGCAACCTGAAGCGGAAGGGATCGCTATCGGAATCTGATGTCAACGCCACCGTGCGGGACATCCGGATGGCGCTGCTCGATGCCGACGTCGCCCTTCCTGTCGTCAAGCAGTTCACGAGTGCGATCCGCGAGCGCGCCTTGGGCACTGAAGTGTCGAAGGCGCTGAACCCTGCTCAGCAGGTCGTCAAGATCGTCAACGAGGAACTGGTCAACATCCTCGGTGGGGAGACCCGCAGGCTGAACCTGGCCAAGAATCCGCCCACGGTCATCATGCTCGCCGGATTGCAGGGATCGGGCAAGACCACGCTGGCCGGCAAATTGGGCTACTGGCTCAAGGAGCAGGGCCACACCCCGATGCTGGTGGCGGCCGACCTTCAACGGCCGAACGCTGTGACTCAACTTCAGATCGTCGGTGAGCGTGCTGGCCTGACGGTGTTTGCCCCCGAGCGTGGCAACGTCTTCGGCCACGACGCGGCGCTTGAGTCGGGCGTGGGCACTCGGTCGTTCGGCGACCCGGTCGACGTCGCCATCGATGGCGTTGCCGAGGCCAAAGCCAAGGGCCATGACGTCGTCATCATCGACACCGCCGGCCGGTTGGCGGTCGATGTAGATCTGATGCGTCAAGCCCACGACATCCGGGTGGAGACTGCGGCCGACGAAGTCCTCTTCGTCATCGACGCCATGATCGGCCAGGCTGCGGTCGAGACTGCCAAAGCCTTTGCCGACGGGGTCGGCATCACCGGCTCGGTGCTGACCAAGCTTGACGGCGATGCCAGGGGTGGTGCAGCGCTCTCGGTTGCCACAGTGACGGGTCAACCCATCCTGTTTGCCTCCACCGGGGAGAACACGAAGGAGTTTGAGCTCTTCCACCCGGACCGGATGGCCAGCCGCATCCTGGACATGGGCGACGTCCTGACCTTGATCGAGCAGGCCGAGAAGGCCTTCGACGCTGCGCAGGCACGCGAGATGACCCGCAAGTTCATGGCGGATGAGGACTTCACCTTCGGTGACTTCCTGGAGCAGATGTCGGCGATCAAGAAGATGGGCTCGCTGAAACAGATGCTCGGCATGATGCCCGGAATGGCGCAGATGCGCCAGCAACTCGACTCCCTGGACGAGCGCGAGTTTGACCGGGTCGAGGCCATGGTGCGCTCGATGACCCCAGCCGAGCGCGATCACCCCAAGATCATCAACGGGTCGCGGCGGGCCAGGATCGCTAAGGGCTCCGGAGTCGGGGTCTCAGAGGTCAACCAGTTAATCGAGCGCTTCGGCCAGGCGCAGAAGATGATGCGACAGATGCGCAACGGCGGCGGGATGCCCGGTATGCCGGGGATGCCCGGCATGGGTGGCGGCAAGGGCAAAGGCAAGCAGCAGCCCCAACGCAAGAAGTCCAAGAGCGGCAACCCGGCCAAGCGCGCTGCCGAAGAAAAGGCAGCAGCCGACAAGCAGAGTGCGGCGCGTGAGAACGCGATGGGTTCGGCCTTCGGGATGGGCGGAGCAGGCACCGACGAGCAGGATCTGTCGAACCTGGAGCTGCCCAAGGGATTCGAGAAGTTCCTCAACCAGGGCGAGAAATAAGCACCGAGTTGCTTTGGTCGTGAGGGTTGAACGCGTTTGGTCGTCAGACTTCAGCTCATTCCTGGACTAGCACGTAGTAGAAGTGGCGTTGAATTTTGCAGCGGTCAGCGGCTTGCGTTGAGGCGTACCGCCTGTGTCGGCTGCTCGGGCCTCCGGCAGGCCGCTCACTGACCATCGTCTGCGGACATGCGGGGTAGCGCCCCTCGTGTCGGCGTGTCTGGGTTCAAAAATTACGCTCGAAAGTTAAGCCTCCGAGGTTGTGGATGACTTTCGAAGGGGGTATCGAGCAGGCCCGTCCTGTCGCCGGATGAGGATCCCCGAACGGGTTAGCCTTGGTGGTCACGGCGCTGAAGACTGATGCCGGCTCAGGTCGGCAGTGGAGGGGGCGAGTGTGGATCTTGTTCTTCTGGCAGGGCTTGCTGGGTTGGCGCTGGTCGACTCGACCAGCTTCGGCACACTGGTCATCCCGCTAGTGCTGTTGGTTCAGCCCCGAGTGCAGGCGGCTCGTATCGCGGTGTATCTGGCCACAATTGGGACGTTTTATCTAGCGCTGGGCCTGGTGCTGCTTGGCGGGGCGACGTGGGCGCGGACTTCGCTGTCCGGGGCTAGTGATGCGCTCTCGAGCACTACTGCCTACATCGTCCAAGCCGTCATCGACGCTGGCCTAGGGCGTGTCTGCTAATGCCTGAGGCTCGGGTGTGCTGCGGTGGGAGGCATGACTCGAACGGACGCGATTTCGGATGATCTGTGGGCGGTCCTGGAGACGGTGCTCCCGTCTGCGCGGGGACGACCGGGCCGGCCGTGGAATGATCACCGCACGACGTTGGAGGGCATCATCTGGCGGTTCCGGACCGGAGCGCCGTGGCGGGACTTGCCTGATGAGTTCGGGGCCTTCCAGTCGGTGTGGGAACGGCACCGGAATTGGTCGTTCGATGGGACCTACGCGGCGATGCTGGCGGCGGTCGCCGAGCAGCCCTGGGCCAGCGAAGAGGACCTGGCCGACCTGCTGAGCGTGGACTCCACCAGCGTGCGCGCCCACCAGCACGCCGCCGGTGCCCTACCCGCCCCGGACACAGGGGGCAGAATCGAATCACAAGAATCTGCAGCCGCAAGAGCCTGCTGACCACGCGTTGGGCCGCTCCCGGGGCGGGTGGACCACTAAGACCCACGCGCTGAGCGACGCGTTGTGTGCACCGGTGACGGTGTTGCTGTCCCCGGGTCAGGACGGGGACAACCCGATGCTTGAGCCGCTGCTGCGCGAGCACCTGGGCGCCCACCGGCAGCAGGGTTTGCGGTTGCTGGGGGACAAGGCCTACTCCCACCCCAGCACCCGGGCCCGGCTACGAAAGATGAAGATCAAGGCCACCATCCCCGAACGCAGCGACCAGATCGCACGCCGCAAAGCCAAGGGCCGCGCCGGCGGGCGACCACCGGCCTTTGATCCCGAGGTGTACTGCCACCGCAACACCGTCGAACGCGGCTTCAACCGGCTCAAGCAGTGGCGCGGCGTCGCCACCCGATACGACAAGTACGCCCTGACCTACCTCGGCGGTGTCATGCTCGCCGCCATCCTGATCCACCACCGGGTCCGCCAGTTAGCAGACACGCCCTAGGCGGACGCTGACGTCGGGGAGTTCTCCGAATCGGGCTCGTTCGTCAGTGGTCAGGACGGTCCGGTCGGCGGCCCGTGCGGTGGCAGCAATGATGAGGTCGTGCGCGCCTCTCTTGCTGCCGGTGCGTTGCACATAGGCCAAGAGCGCGGCGTGATGTTCAGCAACGTCCCGGTCATACTCGAGGACGGGTAGGACGTGCAGGACCTCATCGAGAAACCCGCGCCGGGCAGCTGAACGACCGGGATCAGGATCAAGCAGAGTGCCGGCGAGGTACTCGGCCACGACGACGGCAGGTATAGCCACGTCGTCGGTGTCCCCGAGGGCGGCGACGTCGATGTGTCCGCGGACACCGGCGATGAGGACACCGGTGTCGAGGATCAGGCGCGCCAGGGGTCGGTGTCCATCTGCGCCGAGGCGCTCTGGCGTGCAGCGTCCACGCGGGTAGCCAGGGTGTCATCTAGCGCGGGGTTGCCGTGCCAGCGCTCGAACACGGCACGCAGCGCAGCACCGTTGGCCCGCGGTGCCGGGGTGATCGCGGCCACTCGTCGACCGGCACGGGTGACCACGATCGTCTCGCCGTGCTCCGCGGAGTCCAGCACGGCTGAGAAGCTCCGCGACGCCTCTGAGGCGGTCATCTCTCGCATACGTTCAGAATATCAGAATCTACTGTTTGTGCTGAGCGTGACCATGGCAGCAAAGTCCGCCCGCAACGATGCTGTGGACTAGAACCTTCGTCCGGGCGACCACAGGTGCGTCGGATAACCGCACGACGATCCCCCAGCGGGTGGAGACCTCGGCGGCTGAGCGAAGGGAACCGCTATGCTGGCCAGCGTTGCAGAGGAGGTCGTTATGCACCCATTTCGGGCGCTCGTCGCAATCGAAGCCGGACCACTCACTGGTGCCTGCTTCGGTCTGATCGTGCTGCTACTGGGTGGCCCTGAAATCGCATTACTCACTCTGCTGCCTTTCGTGCTTCTCGCCCTTAGTGGGCGCCAGCTCCTTAGGTGGGCCATCGGCTCAGGCCGCTTGGTCGACGAAACTGGACTGACGCTCGCCTTCCTCGATAGCGACCTGCTCCGGAAGAACTCACGCCGCCAAGACTGGGCAGCGCTGATGTTCGTGCTTTTCTACCTGGTGCTGGCCCCCAACACGTTCGATGACCAGCTGATCATTGCTGGTGCCGCGCTGTGGGCTGTCCTAGGAGGCCTACGCCTGCGCGTGATCATTGCCTTCTTGCTCACCGAACGCGGTGCGTCATCCGCCGATCACGACTTAGCACGCTCGCCAGAATCGGTGAGTTAAGCGGGCGAAGAGTTGGGCACAGGCCCTATGCAGGCCGTCGAGCAAGCGGCACATAGCGTCGGACCCGGCCTCGCCAGCGATGTACGCCACCATCGCCGTGGAGGGATCGGTGGGGGACGGGATTCTTCATTGGTCGACGACTGCGCAAACTACCGAAATACCGACTGCGTGGGGACTGATGCTTGAGTTCCGAGAAGTTGTTGGTGAAGGAGTGCCCCTAGCCATTGTTCGTACTCTTGGTCTGTCCAGCCGCAGCCGTCGGTGGCAGATAGGTAGAGCTCTACTCCGGTGAGCATCCATGCCCGGTCAAGTGCCCGCTCTTCGGTCAGGCCCACCAGCAGAGCGTGGGTGTGTGCAAGCGTGCCGATCACTGTCCGGAGGCCGTCGCGACGATGCCGGTTCCCTTCTTCGCCTAGTTCGCTGATCATGGGGTCGCTGGCCGCCCCCGCAGCTGCCTTGATGATCGCCTTGCTGGAGGAAAACATGACCGTTGTCCACGAGGCGAAGGCCGCAAGTTTGGCGTGAGGGTTGGTCTCGGTTGCTATGCGGCGAGCCCAACCGGCACCATCCGCGTTGTGTTGCATCTGCTCTAGGAGCGCACGCACGATCGCCCCCTTGGACCCGAACGTTGCGTACACCGTCGGCGCCGCAACCCCTGCCTGGGCCGCAATGCTGGCCACGGTGGTGTCAGCAAACCCGTGTTCGCTAAACAAGCTGAGCGCAGCCTCAGAAATGCGTTGGCGGGTTTCTAACGCACGCTGATCACGTCCCGGAGATGCATACGTTCGCCGTGAACGCGTAGGAGCCTGATTGAGCTTCGCCATGGTGGACCTCTCTATTCGGTATAGTTCACTATATCCAATGATGTATGGTGCTGCCCATGAGCCGATCAACCCAGACCGCATCAACGCCTCGCTTCGGGCCCGCAGTCGGTGAACCACCGCCGTGGATCGACCCGCGCCGGTGGGGCAGCCTCATTGGGTTATTGGGCGGAATGGTCTTCATCGCCGGCTACTCTCCACCCCTTGGCTCAGCGACCGAGATCACGGCCTGGATGATCGGGCTTGGGCTGGTTGGTGCTGCGCTGTTTACTCACTACGTCCGACCTGTGGTGCTGGGCGTACTAGCCCGTCCCAGTCCAGCAGCACTTGCCGTCTACGCTGCCTGCGTCGTCGGCGAACTGGCGCTCATCAACATCGGCTCACGCGCCCTCGCGGCAACCAGTCACAGTGACCTACGTCCCGCGCTGATCGCCGCGGTCGTTGGTCTGCACTTCATTCCCTTCGCGTGGGCTTTCGGCGAACGCATGTTCATCTGGCTCGGCACCCTCGTCGCCACCATCGGCACAACCGGCATGCTCATCGGATACCTCGGCATCAACCACGCCGCCGACGCCGCAGCTGTCACCGCGGGCCTCACCATGCACATCCTCATATTGCTCTACGCCCAGGGTCGATTCGCTCACGACACCACCGCCACATAGCAAAAATCAATCAGCCAGACTTCACCGACACCGACCTGGCGATTGCCTACAACACCTCAGAACGTCGATAGCGCAGTGATCTAAGGAACGACCCCAAAGCGTTCGGTGACTACGGTGGGATGGCTGGTTGTGCTGCGGTGGTCGCGGTGCTCATTAGCTGGCCCGTGTGAGCACACTTGGCCAGACGTTGGCATCGATCCAGTCCCACACGGAAGTGAACGCATCGAGTTCGCTATTGCTCATCCCGTCGAACACGACCCCTCGTTCCTGCGGCATATCTTCCTTGATGTTGCGAGCCAAGGCCTAGAGTTCAGCGATCTCGGCCGTGCTGTAGTTGCCGCTGTGTACCAGCGAGACGAGGTGTGCTTCCTGACGACGGTTGAGCTTGGGCTGCTTACCCCGCAGCCTGCCTTTGGCCTTGGCGACCTTCATGCCTTCGCGGGTACGCAGCCGGATCAGGTCGGACTCGAACTCCGCGACCATGGCCAGGACGTTGAACAGCAGCCGACCGACCGCGTCAGTGGGGTCGTAGACCGACCCGCCCAGCGAGAGACTGATCTGCCGGGTGGTGAGTTCGTCGGCGATGGCTCGCGCGTCGGACAGCGACCTGGCCAGCCGGTCGAGCTTGGTCACCACCAGCGTGTCGCCTGCCCGACACGCGGCCAGTGCTTCGCGGAGTCCGGGTCGCTCGCGGTTGGTGCCAGTCAGGCCGTGGTCGACATAGATCCGTTCGGCCTCGACGCCGAGGCTGAGCAGGGAGTCGCGTTGGGCGGCGAGGTCTTGTTGATCAGTGGTGCATCTGGCGTATCCGACAAGCAGCGCGCTCATGGCGCACCTCCGAAAGATTGACCTGGTCGTGCCGCGGAACGCGGACGGCTCGGGTATCGGGCAGCGCCCGATACCCACAGCAAGACGCTTCACCAGCACTTCCGCAACAGCCAGCCCTGCCCGCAAAGGGATCCGTATGCGGAGCACCGGGAACGCGATGAGCCATTGTGAGAGCGAGAGCGCACAAAACGCTGACAGAGATCGACCAACCACGGCGAAGGGCCACAGCAGGCTTCGACCGCTACCGATATTGCCCTAGTTGTCGAAGGTCTGACGCCACATTGCGGCTGCCTCCTCGTCGTAGTACCGGCTGAATCCACAACCCCAAGCGATGGGTGCATCCAAGGGTGAACCACCCCAACGCGGTTCACCACTGATAAGCAACCTGGAGCCGATGCCGTAGCCCTCGCCGGCCACAGCCTCAGACATTTCAGGAGATGGCATGACGGTCTGCATGTCCACGGTGACCTGCTCATCGCTGCCACCGACATACCACTTGCGCACCTTGAACGTTGCTGATGACAGGTCCAGATCGGATTCGCCACCGCGATCGGAGACCGACGAGCCGGTAGCTAGAACGACCCCGTCAAAAGCGAATCCGCGATCAGCGAGAGTTGCGGTGGAGTAACTGTCGACGCATGAAACGCCACCGCCATCGGGAAGAGGCCCAGCACGATCGTCCGGCGGGTCGGCCATGCCGCTGGCGTCACTCCCGCGAACCGGGGTGGGGTCAGAGTCAGTCGCGCAACCCGCCAGCACACAGAGGATGTAATCTATACGCCGACCACACTGACCAGGTTCCGTCTCCGCAGCAATGCGACCGATCAACCATTGGGTCCTGGTGCTGGCTACAGGTGGCATCGAAGGACGGTATCGGTCTCGCTCGCCTCATGCTCGACCCCGTCAGCGTCGATCCAGGCGCTTTAGTCGCTGACCACGGTCGTGCCGGTCGGGGCGTAACCCAAGCGCATATATTATTTTTATTTATCGATTTTTTATCTTAAATTTTTTTTATTATATATTAACTATGCACACGTTCTTCCGTCTATTTTGATTATTTATGCTGATAAAGCTGGGCAGCACGTTCGGTTCTCGTCGCCACACCTGACCTTGATGGTGACGCTCCGGTACGCGGCCGCCTTGGCGAGCTTTTCGCATCATTTTTTTTTTTTTATATTGCATTTCTCCGAACATATTTCTAACCTCGTCCACCTCATACAACACATTTCTTTTTAATAATTTATTTTTTTTTTTTTTTCCTTTCCTGCCTCGTTTTCCTGCTTGCGTGCCGCTCCGTCTTGCGCCATGCCCTGATCAGCGCGGTGCCAACCCCCCTTCCACGGGATGCGGGATGGACCTGCAAATGAGCGATCTCAGCTGTCGCGTCGCAGTCTTCGCCGTGGACCCTGTCAGGGCGTGAAGGGGTCCACACAATCACTCCCGTTCCGACCGCCCGCTCGCCGTCACTCCTTGACCGCCCGCTGCCGTCCCAAGCCCCGAAGTAGCTCACTTCATGTCGTTGAGCGCGCAGAAGATGCTTCTGATGAACACGGCCCACCCCCGTAGGCAGGTCGCGTTCCAGAACCTCGAGATCTTCATCAGTGCACAAACGGACCTCCATGACCTTCACCATAGATCCGCCTTCCAACGCCAGGTCTCAGAATCACCCGGCACGTTGCCCGTATGGGGAACGCCTACCGGGAACAAGGCAGGTAGGCGTTGTGGCCCGGCCCGGCCCGAGCCGTCCCGTAGGCCCTGTCCGGTGACGATTCCCGCAGGGGCGCGCTAGCTGGGACGACTCATCTGAGTCATGGAGGCGTGATCCATAACTTCGTGTTCACCGTCGACTAGGACATGTAACCGGTCGCTCGGTGATGATCAGTTCTGGACGAGCTGATGCCGGCAGCAAACCGATATGGAGTGGAGTTTTGTCAAGTGGCAGGGTGAGGCGCCCGTCCTGATGCCTCAGGTCGGGTGCCTCGTGCTTCGTTGACGTTTGTCTTGGTGAGCGTGTCGTTGGCGTCTCGCGGTCAGACTGATATTCGCGGGTTGGTTACCGCAGGACGGTGCTTTCGGCAGGAGCGTTTCCGCGTGTCTATGATTGAGCGTCGCAAGCCGATGTAGGTGGCTTGCTGCTCATAGTTTGGTCGCGGGTCGCTCCACGCGCTGCTACCAAGCGTGGGCCAACGAAGCAGTCTATGGGGGCGGTTTATTCGTCCAACACCGCCAAGGACCAGCACCAGCCGGCGAGTTCGCGGGCGATCGCGACGCTAGCGATCAACTGGTGATCGAGCCTTGGGACCTAAAGGCCCCGGAGGAATGCTCACTGGGCACCAACCCGACGAAGGACCCGATGGTGTTGCCATCGAATGGTGTTGCCATCGAAACGGTCCCAGTCACCGATCTCGACCGTTAACGCGAACCTGGTCAGGGTCGCGACCCTCGCAAGCACCCCAGGCGGGACACCACAGCCGTGAACTCGCTGTTGGTGGTCATGGCCGTGATCTCCTTGTCCAACCCGTTGCGGCGGGCCAAGGTGGCCTGCACGGCGTCGTAATCGGATTCGAACGCCACCCAGGTGCCCGGGCCGGTCAGCTCGTCCCGTCCTACCTGGCGCAGCCACACGTCGTGCGCCCCGGTCCACGCGTTACCGCCGGTGTACACCTGGCCGTGGCGTAGCAGCAGCTTCGATAGCCGGTGACGTGCCCGCATAAGATCTTCGCGGCAATCTTCCCTAGCCCGGACCAGATCCCGGGCAGCTTCTTGGCCCTCGCCGGGCACAGCCACGGGGGTGACCTCACCCAGGCGCAACAACTTAGCCAGGTGCACGGCGTCCTTGCTGTCGATTTTGACCCGATCACCACTGGGCCGCTGCAGCTTAGACGGGTCAGCGACCACACACCTGACCCCGGCCTGGTTCAACACCCGACACAACCCGAACCCGGTCGGCCCAGCCTCGTACGTCACCGCGACAGGACCAGCCAAGTCGCTGATCCACGACCTGATCTGCTCATGCGACGGTGTCAGCTTCGCCTGTTTCAACTCACCCGTGAGGCTATCGATCGCCGCTGCCGCGACCGATCTTGCGTGCACATCCAGTCCCACGCTCGTACGCCCTGTAAACACCGGGGCCTCCCACAACTGTCGGATAGGCCGAGCAGGCAGCCCCTACTCGGTAACCCACGACCATGTGTGAGCGAGGCCCCGGCCCGCAACCCCTCAGAAATCCAGAGCGGTCACTCCATACCGTCTAGGCGTACGAGGAACGTCCGAAACCCTGTTCAGTGATAGGGGTGGCCGAAACCCTTCACGACCCCCCCACCCATTTTCGGACGGCAGCCAAACTGTCACGACTGCCCTAGGCCACATCAAGGTCTTTCGCGCAACTCGGATCGTGAGGGCTCGTTGCGTCCGCCGGGTTGCGGCTACGTCCGGTGAGCATTTGCAAGCTTCAAGGCGCACAGAGGCATGCCAGTCTGACGACCAGAGCCACTTTCGGCTTGTCCGTCCGTCAGCGCAATGCGTCTTCGCCGAGGTGGGCCGCCACGGCGTTGCGCCCGGGGATGCCGCTGACTCCGCCACCGCGCCGCGCGCCTGCCCCGCAGAGGTAAACGTTTGGGTCTGCGGTCTCCACGCCCCATGACCCGACATCCTCGGGCGACTCGGCAAACGGCCACTGCAGGTCGCCGTGAAAGATGTGCCCGCCGGGCATGCCGACCGAGGCCTCGACGTCGATCGGTGTGCGCACGTCGATGGTGCTGGGGTCCAGCAAACAGTCCTCGAGAGGCTCGGCCAGGACGCTGTTGATCGAGGCCAAGGTCGCCCGTGTGGCCCGCTCGCGAGCGTCGTCCGGATCGTCCCGAAAGAGCCGTGCAGGCATGTGCAAACCAAAGAGCGTGAGCGTATGGGCCCCCGAGGCGGCAAGGTCCGCGTCCAGGATCGAGGAGTCAGACAGCGAGTGGCAGTAGACCTCACACGGCGGCACGGCCGGGGTCTGACCGCGGGAGGCTTGATCGAAGGAGGCCTGAAGGTCGGCATACCCCTCATTGATGTGGAAGGTGCCTGCGAAGGCCTGCTCTGGGCTGACGGTGGGGTCCTTGAGTCGGGGGAGCCGTGAGAGGAGCACGTTGATCTTCAACTGCGCTCCCTCAGGGGCGGGCTGTCGGGCGGGCTGGCCGCGCAGTCGTCGAAGGACCGCGGGTGCGGCGTTGACAAACACCGAGTCAGTTTCGACGACCTGACCGTCAGCCAGCCTCACCCGGGCCAACTCGCCGTCCGTTTCTAGGGCGGTGACCTCCGAGGCCAAGCGCACCTGGGCCCCCGCTTGGACCGCTGTGTAGTGCAGAGCGTCGGTGACCCGGCCCATGCCGCCCACGGGTACGTCCCAGTCACCCGTCCCGCCCCCGATGACGTGATAGAGCAAGCAGCGGTTGGCCAGCCGGCTGGCGTCGTTCGCCCCCGCGAAGGTCCCGATCAGTCCATCGGTCAGGGCGATCCCACGCACGGCGTCGCTGCGGAAGCGTTCCTCGAGGGTCACGCCGATGGGCCGGGCAAACAGGTCGTCCCACGCGCGCTGACCCACTAAGCCCCGCACGTCGTCGGCAGAGCGCAGCGGCTCGAGCATGGCGGGGAAGAGCCGCTGAGCGACCTCGCCGGTCATCGCGTAGAACTCGTCCCACGCCGCCGCGTCGTCTCCCAGGTCTCGTGCCGTCCGTGCTGGGTCCGCGTTGTCGACCAGAATTCCGCTGTCCCCAGTGGGGGTATAGGACGAGATGCGTCGCCGGTGCAACCGCAGATTGAGACCGAGCTCGTCGATGATCTGCTGTGGCATCAGGGAGACCAGATAGGAGTATGCCGACAATCTGGCACCGTAATGGGGGAAGACCTGGGCCGAGCGGGCGGCTCCACCGATGACCTCTGAGCGTTCCAGCACCAGCACGGAACGCCCGGCTCGGGCAAGATAGGCCGCGCAGGTCAATCCGTTGTGTCCGGCACCGATAACCACCGAGTCATAGCGCATCGGGCCACCGTAGCGGGGTCGTCGTCCTGCTTCGACAGTATGCTCGAGGAGGCTTTGCCGTGGGATCACCGGTGCTGCACGTCAAGGGTGAGGTCCTCATCGGACCGCAGGAGTCAACGGACGAGGTGTGGGTGATCGACGGCCGGGTGACTTTCACCGCGCCGACGTCGGGGGAGGTGTCGACGGTGACCGGTTGGGTGCTGCCCGGGCTGGTTGACGCTCACTGTCACGTCGGGCTGGAGTCGCACGGGGCGGTCAGCGACGAGCAGGCACTTGCGCACGCGCTGACCGAGCGTGAGGCGGGGGTGCTGCTGCTGCGCGATGCGGGCAGCCCAGCCGACACTCGGTGGATTCAGGAGCGAGACGACCTGCCTGCGCTGATCCGGGCGGGCCGACATATCGCCCGGACCAAACGGTATCTGCGCAACTATGCGCACGAGATCGAACCTGAGGCCCTCGTCGACTACGTGCGCCAGGAGGCCCGAAACGGGGACGGCTGGGTGAAGTTGGTCGGCGACTGGATCGACCGCGATGCCGGCGACCTCACACCCTGTTGGCCTGTGGACGTGCTCAGGCAGGCCATCGCTGCCGCCCACGAGGAGGGTGCTCGGGTGACCGCGCACTGCTTCGGTGAGCAGGTGCTGCGCGACTTCGCCGAGGCGGGCACAGACTGCATCGAGCATGCGACGGGTCTGACCGATGACACCATCGACACCTTCGCGGAGCAGCAGATCGCTATCGTCCCGACCTTGGTCAACATCGCCAACTTCCCGGCGTTCGCAGACGCGGGTGAGGCCAAGTTCCCCGGGTATGCCGCGCACATGCGTGATCTCTACGAGCGCCGATTTGACACAGTGGGCAAGGCGCGGGAGGCCGGAGTGCCGATCTTTGTTGGCACGGATGCAGGGGGCCAACTGCCGCACGGCTTGGCCGCGTGTGAGGTCGAGGCGTTGATGTCGGCGGGGTTGAGCGCGCTGGAGGCGATCGATGCCGCGACGTGGTCAGCACGGCGTTGGTTGAGTCGCCCAGGCATTGAGGAAGGCGAGTCGGCAGACATCGTGGTGTACGAGAATGATCCACGCGAGGACGTGCGGACGCTGGCGAAGCCGGCCCAGGTGATCATGCGTGGGCACCTGATGCCTTGATCGCGGCGTGCTCGAATTATCGCGTGGTCCTCACGACCGTGCGCCTACCCGTCGCTGTAGTTCGTTGCGCACCGCTGGCCATTCGGACTCGATGATCGAAAAGACCACGGTGTCCCGCAGGCTTCCGTCGGCCAGGCGTTGATGGTTGCGCAAGACGCCATCCTCTTTCGCCCCGAGACGAGCAATGGCGGTGCGCGACTGGATATTCATCCAGGCGGTGCGGAACTCCACGGCGATACACCCCCATACCTCAAAGGCGTGGGTCAGCATCAGCAGCTTGCTCTCCGCGTTGGTCCCGCTGCGCTGCGCCGAAGCGGCATTCCAGGTGTGACCGATCTCGACCCGTGTGTTGACGTGGTCTGGGTTCATGAAGGTCGTCATCCCAATGATCGTGCCCGTGTCCACACGCCGAGTCGTGAACGGCAACATATTCTGCGCGGTCTGGAGCTGCAGCCGCCGAGCGATTTCTGCACGCATGCCCTCCGGTCGCGGGATCGCCGTGTACCAAAGGTTCCAGAGCTCGCCGTCCGAGGCCGCAGCCACCAGCCCGTCGTGATGGTCTTCGTGCAGCGGCTCCAGCGTGACGCCACTGCCGCTGAGCGTGACGGGGTCGAGGAAGGCCGTGCGCGCCATGCTAGGACGTCGGGTTCGGCTGCACGGTGCGGATCTGGCATGATGTTGCGTACTCATCAGGCGCGGCCCTCTTTCCGCGACCTGACGTGTCCACTTCGCAGTGTTCGCATCCGCGCGTGTTTCCCCACGTGGTCTGCGCCCGCTCACCCAGACAAGAATGAGGAGACACCCACACGTGGCTGTCAAGATTCGCCTGAAGCGCATGGGCAAGATTCGTGCGCCCTTCTACCGTGTCGTCGTCATGGACGCCCGCGCCAAGCGCGATGGTCGTGCCATCGAGGAGATCGGCAAGTACCACCCGACGGCAGAGCCGTCGTTGATCGACATCGACTCCGAGCGTGCACAGCACTGGCTCTCCGTCGGCGCTCAGCCGACCGAGCAGGTCCAGGCTCTGCTCAAGGTGACTGGTGACTGGGCGAAGTTCACTGGCGAGGGTGACCCCGCCGGGACGCTGCGCTTCGCCCCGCCCCCGCCGGACAAGAAGGCCTTGTATGAAGCGGCCCTCGCCGCGGCTGACGGTGCCGACGCTAAGTCCGCCGGCCCCACCCGCAAGGCCAAGAAGGCCGACAGCGACGACGCCGCGAAGGCCGATGTCCCTGCTGCTGAGAAGGCCGACAAGGCTTCCGCAGACAAGCCGGCCAAGGACAAGCCAGCCAAGGACAAGCCAGCTGACGAGGAGCCGGTCGCTGAGGTGCCCGCTGCCGAAGCCGACGCGCCCGCCGCTGAGTCGGCCACGTCAGACGAGGCCAAGCCGGAGCAGGCCTGAGCATGCTGGAAGAGGCGCTGGAGCACCTGGTCAAAGGCATCGTCGATCACGATGGCGACGTCGTGGTGCGTCACAAGGGTGGTCGCCATGGAGATGTCCTCGAGGTGCGAGTGCACCCGGAGGACCTCGGCCGCGTGATCGGTCGCCGCGGACGCACGGCAAGCGCGCTGCGCACCGTGATGAACGCGTTGAGCGACGGCCCGAAGGTGCGCGTCGACATCGTGGACACCGACCGGCAGCGTTGATCGGCCCCCCTAGCTGATGTCCGGGTCACGCGACTTAGTGTTGGTCGCCCGGATCGGCAAGCCGCACGGCCTGCGCGGCGAGGTCAGTGTGCAAGTCCACACTGACGCTCCCGACGATCGCTTCAGGGTCGGCTCGGTGCTTGCAACAGAGCCTCCAGACCGAGGCCCCCTGGAAATCGTTTCGGTCCGCGTGCACCAGGGCCGATATCTGCTGGGCTTTGCCGGGGTTGAGGGACGCGAGGGTGCCGAGTCACTGCGCAACACTCGGCTCTACGTACCCCTCGATGCCTCGGCGGGATCGCCGAGCCTGCCCGACGGGGTTGCCGCCGGAGATAGCCATGGGCTTGCTGAAGAAGACTCCAACACCGAGGCGTTCTACGAGGACGAGCTCGTCGGTGCGAGCGTGCGACTGGTCTCCGGTGAGGTGGTCGGAGAGGTCAGCGCTCTGCATACCCGCCCGGGCCAGGACCTTCTCGAGGTCACGTTGTCCGGTGGTGGCAGCGCGCTGGTGCCGTTCGTGGCGCAACTCGTGCCGACTGTGGACGTCGCCGCAGGCGTGGTCGTCATCGACCCACCCGCTGGCCTGCTAGAAGCAGGGCAGTGACGTGCGTGTCGACGTTTTCAGCATCTTCCCGGCATACCTCGACCCGCTAGACCAGTCGCTGATAGGTCGAGCGCGGAGCGACGGAGTGCTCGACGTGCGGGTGCACGACCTCAGGGACTGGACCCACGATCGGCACCGCACCGTCGATGGCACGCCGTACGGCGGCGGCGCTGGAATGGTCATGCGACCCGAGCCTTGGGGCGAGGCCCTGGATTGGCTGGCCGACTCCGGGGCGGGCCAGGATCCATCCGCACCGCACCTGATCGTCCCCGGACCCGCGGGCACGGTGTTTACCCAAGCGATGGCCTCGCGATTGGCGGCCGAGCCCTGGCTGGCCTTTGCGTGCGGACGATACGAGGGCATCGACGAACGCGTCATCGAGCACGCCGCGTCGGTCATGCCGGTCTCCGTGGTGTCACTGGGCGACTACGTGCTCAACGGTGGCGAGGTAGCGGTGTTGGCCATGATCGAGGCCATCGCGCGCCTCGTGCCTGGTGTGCTCGGCAACACCGAATCGTTGACCGAGGAGTCGCACACCGGAGGCCTGCTCGAATACCCCGTCTACACCAAGCCGCAGCGCTGGAGGGGACGCGACGTGCCCCCGGTGCTGCTGTCCGGGGACCACCAAGCCGTGGCGAATTGGCGGGATCGGCAACGCAGGCAGCGGACGATGGCTCGCCGCCCCGATCTGTTGGCCCCCAGCGCGACGTTGGCACTCGATGAGTTCAGCCTCAGCGACGTCGGCTTCGGCAGTGGCGACGTGAGCATCGCTGCGGCCGTGCTGGCTGATGCCGGTGAGATCCTGACCCTGGCGCGGGCCTGCTGGCTCTCCGAGGCTCGTGATCACGACAGTTTTGCCATCCCGGCGCTGAACGAAAGCCTCGGCGACGTCGGCGTCTGGTTGACCCAATGGCACACCTGGGTGGTCCGGTCTCACGGCCGATTGATCGGCTCGGTACGGGCGCGCCGGGCCGGCTCACTATGGGACATCGGACGTTTGATGGTGGCTCCGGACCTGCAAGGACGAGGTTTGGGCAGGGCGCTCTTGGCGTATGCCGAGCAGGCCGCCCCAGAGGATGTAACTGGCTTCAGTATGTTCACCGGGGGGAACTCGGTGGCCAACCTTCGGATGTACAAGCGGGCCGGCTATCGAATTCGAGGTCGGTCCACGTATGAGGGCGTGCCCACCGTCGAATTACACAAGCCCCGGGCCTGAGGCGTCATACCTTCGTAGCATTCGGTGAGCGGCTTCAGGTGTGCGAGAATCATCGACGGTGTCCACGTCGGACCACCAGTCGTGCCCCTGCCACAGGGGGCGTGCGCGACGCACCGACGGGGCACACACACTACATACACGTCACCAGCCGGCATACCGGGTGGACAGAGCGCCGTGGGTGACCTGTGGCACCGACGAGGAAGCGAATCAGATCATGCACCAACTCGACAACGTCGACGCAGCCAGCCTCCGCGATGACATTCCGGACTTCCGCGGTGGCGACACCGTCAAGGTCCACGTGAAGGTCATCGAAGGCAACCGCTCGCGTGTCCAGATCTTTCAGGGGATTGTCATTCGTCGTCACGGCGGGGGCATCGGGGAGACCTACACCGTGCGCAAGGTGAGCTTCGGAGTGGGCGTCGAGCGCACCTTCCCGGTGCACTCGCCCAACATCGAGAAGGTCGAGCTGGTCAGTCGCGGGGATGTCCGCCGCGCCAAGCTCTACTACCTGCGTAACCTGCGAGGCAAGGCCGCGCGCATTCGGGAGAAGCGCTAGCAGTCACCTGCCGTCGAAGGGCACACGTGTGAGCGAAGATCAGCCCAGCACCGTCGGGTCCGACCCTGGTCACCCCGATGAGGGCAGCCAGAGCGGTGCCGCGACGGCGCAGGAGCGCTCCGAGGCGGCACCGCCGCGCGCTCAGAACAAGTTCTGGGCGTTCACCAAAGAGATTCTCTCAGTCGCTGCGATCGCTCTGGTCATCTCGTTCTTGATCAAAACGTTCCTGGTCCAGGCCTTTTGGATCCCTTCCGGGTCGATGGAAAACACCCTCATCTACGGCGATCGAGTGGTGGTCAGCAAGATCCAAGCCGGACCCATGGCTATCGATCGTGGGGACATCGTCGTCTTCGAAGACCCGGACAACTGGTTGCCGGCCGAGATCCGCGCTGACCGCGGCCCGGTGCTGAACGCGGCCGTCCGGGGATTGGAGTTTGTCGGGCTGGCCCCGACTGGGCAGGGTAACCACCTCATCAAGCGAGTCATCGGAGTCGCCGGCGATCACGTCGTGTGCTGCGATGACCAGGGCCGCATGACGGTCAATGATCAAGCGCTCGATGAGGACTACCTCTTCCCTGGTGATGTGCCCAGCATGCAGCCCTTCGACATCACGGTCCCCCCTGACCGGTTGTGGCTGATGGGTGACCATCGGGCGATCTCCGGTGACTCGCGCGTGCACGACGACGGCACCGGTGCCACCGGTTCGGTCCCGACCGATCGAGTCGTCGGTCAGGCCATGGCGCTAGTGTGGCCGTTGAATCGCTTCGAGTGGTTCCAGAATCCGCAGACACTCAGTGATGTGGCTCAGGGGACCGCACAGAGCCCTCGCTGAGTTGATGACCACCGCCACACGCAAGCCCGCCGGCTCCCATCGCCCGTCCCTGCGGACAGAACGCCAACTGCAGCGCGACGGGTATGCCGTGTTGATCGGGATGGACGAAGTAGGGCGCGGGGCGCTGGCCGGGCCGGTCAGTGTCGGGGTGGTGGCACTCGATGTGACCTCTCGGTCGGCTCCATATGGCGTCAAAGATTCTAAATTGCTGACGCCTTCGGCCCGAGTGGCGATGGTGCCGAAGATCAAGCGTTGGGCCCTGGGGTGGGGGGTTGGGCACGCGAGTCCGGAGGAGATCGATCAGTGGGGGATCATGACCGGCCTGCGGTTGGCTGGCGAAAGAGCTCTGGCGGCATGCGGGGTCGTGCCCGACCTCATACTGCTGGACGGAAACCACGATTGGCTGACGCGACCCGATCGGGTGGGCCTGTTGGCGTTCGCCGAGCCCCAGACCGCCCACTCCTCGCCGGTGCCGGCCCAGGCTCCCGTGCGGACCATGATCAAGGCGGATATGCGGTGCTCATCCGTGGCGGCGGCCAGTGTCGTGGCCAAGGTGGCCAGAGACTCGATGATGGTCGACTTGCACGATTCGCACCCCCAGTACGGCTGGAACCTCAACAAGGGGTATGCCGCTCCCGAGCACCGGGAGGCATTGCGCGCCGGGGGCCCGTGTGATCATCATCGGCGGAGTTGGAATCTGATTCAGGCGACGCAGGAGGTGGACCCCAGATGAGTGCTGAGGACTTGGAACGGTACGAGACGGACATGGAGTTGTCCCTCTACCGTGAATACCGCGATGTCGTCGGACTGTTCACGCACGTGGTGGAGACCGAGCGGCGCTTCTACCTGGCCAACCAGGTCGACGTGCAGGTCAAGACGGGGCACGGTGAGACCTGGTTCGAGGTCACGATGGCCGATGCGTGGGTGTGGGATGTGTATCGACCCGCCAGGTTCGTCAAGAAGGTGCGGGTCATCACATTCAAAGACGTCAACGTCGAAGAGTTGGCCCAGGCAGATTTGGAGATCCCGAAGACGGGCTTCAGCGACTGAGTCGCCTCGGCTCGTCCCGCTGAGGTGCCGCTCGTCCACACCTCCTGAGGGCCGGTTGTGCCTTCCACAGATGCGCCGTCCTGGAGGGTGGGGGCGTTGCCCCGGAGTCAGGGTTGGCCGCGGAGGTGGTCACCATGACCCAGCGAGGTTTGCCGCATCGGACGGCACGCGCGATCGGAGACCACGGCGAGCAGTTGGCTGTGGATCATCTTTGTGCGCACGGAGTTCAGGTTCTGGAGCGCAACTGGCGTTGCGATCTCGGGGAGATCGACATCGTCGGGGTCGATGGCGACGCCTTGGTGTTCTATGAGGTGAAGACGCGCCGATCCTCGCGCTTCGGGTCACCGCTGGAGGCGATCACAGCCGCGAAGGCCGCGCGATTGCGCCGGTTGGCGGGGCGGTGGATGCACGAGCACGAGCGCGTTGCTTCGGAGGTCCGGGTCGACGTGCTCGGGCTGACCATGAATGGCCGCACGGTGGACATCGAGCATGTTCGGGGGGTGTCCTGATGGGCTTCGCGGCAACGATCGGTGTGGCGTTGACCGGGGTGCAGGGCCATGTCGTCGCAGTGGAGGCGCACGGCAACCAGGGCCTGCCCGCGTTCGTGATCAGCGGGCTGCCGGATGCGGCGTGCGCGCAAGCACCGGACCGCATACGGGCTGCGACGAGCAACGCTGGCGTGAGTTTGTCGATGCGCCGATGGACGATCAATCTGTCGCCGGCCGGACTCCCAAAAGTGGGTAGCGGGTTCGATCTGGCGATCACGGTGGCCCTCTTGGCTGCCGACGGGAGTTTGCCGATCTCGGTGGTCGCTCCGGTGGCGCACATCGGAGAGTTGGGCTTGGACGGCTCGATCCGTCCGGTCCCCGGTGTGCTGCCGATGACGATGGCCGCCTGCGATGCCGGTGTTCACGATGTCGTGGTGCCCGTGGCCAGTGCACGGGAAGCCGATCTGGTTCCGGGAGTGCGGGTGCATGCCGTGCGGGACCTTGCGGACGTGGCTCGGTTGTATCGCGCACTTTCGGCCGGACAAGCACCGGAAGGCCTCATGCCCCCACACAATGAGGCAACAGGCGCTGTCTTGCCCGACCTCGACGAACTGGTCGGTCAGACCGAAGCGCGACTCGCGTTGGAGATCGCCGCCGCCGGACGACACCACATGCTGTTGTTGGGGCCGCCAGGGGCGGGCAAGACGATGCTCGCCGAGCGGTTGCCCTCCATTCTGCCGCCGCTGCAACCGAACGAAGCGCTGGAGGTCACCGGCATTCATTCCGTCCTGGGGGAGTTGCCCACCGATGGCTCGCTGATTACGGCCGCCCCCTTTGTCGGCCCACACCACGGGGCCTCGATGGCCTCGGTCATCGGGGGAGGCAGCGGTCGGGTGCGACCCGGAGCCGTGTCGAGGGCACATCGAGGCGTGTTGTTTTTGGATGAGTCCCCGGAGTTTCGTCGCGACGTCCTCGACGGCCTGCGGCAGCCGCTGGAATCGGGGGAGGTTGTCATCGCTCGGGCTGAGCGTCACGTGCGCTTACCTGCCCGATTTCAGTTGGTCATGGCGGCCAACCCGTGCCCATGTGGTCAGGGCTTCGGGAAGGGATTGTCCTGTCGGTGCACCCCGGCTGCTCGCCGAAGCTACTTCGGCAAAATCTCCGGTCCGTTGTTGGACCGCATCGATCTGCGGCTCGTGATGCTGCCGATCAGCCGCGGCGACCTCGGGCACCGGGGCGCTGAGCGCAGTGCGGACGTCGCCCACCGCGTTTGCGCGGCCCGCACCCGACAGATGGATCGGTTGAGCGACACCCCGTGGCAGGTCAACGCCCAAGTGTCGGGGGCCTACTTGCGAGACGGGCCCCTGCGGCTACCCCGAGCGGTCACCCGAGACCTCGACCGCGCGATGGACACCGGTGCGCTGACGCTGCGCGGCTACGACCGATGCCTTCGCGTGGCCTGGACCGTTGCCGATCTGGCCGATCGAAGCCAGCCGAGTCGGTCTGATGCCGCGTTTGCGTTGACCTTGCGCGCACCCGTCGGGATCGCCGCATGAACGGCGAGCGCGTCCTGAGCGCGGAACACCACGCACGGATGGCCTGGGCACGCATCGCCGAGCCAGACGACAAGACTGCCCGAGCCATGATTGCCGACGTCGGGCTCCTGGAGGCACTCGAGATGGCCAAGAGAGGGATTTCGGGGCGACGGGCCAACGCTGAGCGGTTTGCGGCCCGACTTCGGGATCTCAGCACGGAGCGGGATCTGGAGATCACGGCCCGCGTGGGTGCCACGGTGATCTTCCCGGATGACCCGCAGTGGCCAACGGGCGTCGATGACCTTGACTACCCGCCCTGGTGCCTGTGGGTGCGCGGCTCGGCGGTGCCCCTGGCGACCATGGTCGAACGCAGCGCGGCGATCGTGGGCGCCCGAGCCAGCACGTCCTACGGCGAATACGTCGCGGCCGAGTTGGCCTCCGGCTTGGCGACCAGAGACTTCACCATCGTCTCCGGGGCGGCTTTCGGCATCGATGCGGCCGCCCATCGTGGCGCACTGGCCACCGACGGGCTGACCGTGGCGGTCTTGGCCGGGGGGGTCGAGCGGCCCTACCCGGCCGCCCACGCTTCGCTCATCGCCCGGATCGCCGAGGTGGGTGCCGTCGTCAGCGAGGTGCCACCCGGCTCGGCGCCCACTCGGAGCCGATTCCTGGCCCGCAACCGGCTCATCGCGGCACTCTCCCAAGGCACGGTGCTGGTCGAGGCAGGGTTGCGTTCGGGCGCTCGCAGCACGGTCAGTGCCGCCATTCACCTGGACCGCCCCGTGGCTGCCGTGCCCGGGCCGGTCACGTCTATGGTCTCGGCGGGATGTCACGAGGAGATCCGGACAGGGAAGGCAGTCCTGGTGACCGACGCGGCTGAAGTGGCCGAGCTGTTCGGGCGATTCGGTGTCGACCTGACCGAGCCCAAGCAGGGTCAGCTGAAGCTCAGTGATGACCTTGAGCCCGATACCTTCCGGGTCTGGCAGAGCATCCCGACCCAGCGCCCGGTCACAGTGGAGGCGCTCACAAGCGCGGCGGGACTCGGCGTCGCCGAGGTAATGGGTGCCCTGGGCCAGTTAGAGGTAGCCCAGATGGCCAAGCGGACGAGTCGCGGATGGTCACGGTGCACCCCGTAACCGCGCGCAGGGTGAACCTCGTAACCACGCGCAGGGTGCACCCGGTGGCCGCCCGCACGGTGCACCTCATGATTGCCCGCGCGGCGCGTGCGTCCGCGGTCCTCACGCTGGCCATGTCCGTGATGATGGTGAGCCCAGATGCACGTGCCGATCCACACCTGGATTGGGCGGGAGGGAACAGTAACGACGACATCGCGGCAACGCTCTCGGCCACGTTGGAGGTCGCCTCGGACCTGCGTCAGGCTATCGGCAGCAGCCCTGGTGGGTCTCCCGCATCTCGGGGGGGCTCGACGTGGTCTTGGCCGCTGGCGGGGCCACAGGTGCCTCTCAAACCCTTCGATGCTCCGAGCAAGCGCTGGTTGCCGGGACACCGTGGGGTCGACCTCGCCGGGTTCGAGGGATCTCCAGTGCGCGCGGTGGCCAATGGCGTGGTGTCGTATACGGGAGAAATCAACGGCGTCGGCATCGTCTCCGTGCTGCATCCGGACGGCATACTCAGCACGTACCAACCGGTCCTGGACCCACCTGCTTCGGGCAGCTCCGTCCGTCGGGGCCAGCGCCTCGGCACGCTGGGCGCTGAGGGCAGTCACTGCTGGCCGCTGAACTGTTTGCACCTGGGTGCCCGCATTGGCCAGGACTACATCGACCCCATGCTGCTGCTGCGTGCCTGGGAGGTGTCGTTGCTGCCCAATGGTTGAGACTCAGGCGCGTGGATGTGCCTGCTGGTATGCCGACCGCAGCCGCGCTGTCGACACATGGGTGTAGATCTGCGTGGTGGCCAGGCTGGCGTGCCCGAGAACCTCCTGCACGGTGCGTATGTCCGCACCCCCATCGAGTAGATGCGTCGCCGCGCTGTGACGCAACCCGTGCGGTCCAAGGTCGGGCGCGTCTGGCAGGTGGGAGAGCAGGTCGTGCACCACGGCTCGTACCTGGCGCTGATCCACGCGGCGTCCGCGGCGTCCCAGCAACAACGCGGGGCCGCTGCCTTCCTGAGCCAGTACGGGACGAGCGGTAATGCAGTACGTCTCTAGTGCGCGGCGTGCGGGCTGACCGAAGACCACCATCCGCTCCTTGCCGCCCTTGCCCAATACGCGGGCCTGCATCTGTGCTGAGTCGACGTCGTCAACATCGAGGCCACACAGTTCCCCGACCCGCATACCCGTGGCGTACAGGAGCTCGACCATCGCTGCGTTACGCACGCCAATTGGATCGTTGTCGTCGCTGGCGACCGCGGCCAGGTCCATCAGTGCGGTCGCCTGATCGGCAGCAAGCACACTGGGCAGGTGTCGATTCTTGCCGGGGGCCTTCAACCGGGCTGACGGGTCGAGGTCGATACGTCCGGTTCGCTGTGCCCAGCCGAAGAACGTCTTGACGGAAGCGGCGCGGCGCGAGATCGAGGAGCGGGCCAACCCGGCCCGCGATTGCGCCGCGAGGAAGGCTCGCAGGTGAGCCAACTCCACCTTTGACAGACCGACAACGCCCGAGGCGGCCAGTGAGTCGTCCAACGCGGCGAGGTCCCCGAGATACCCACGGATGGTGTGAACCGATCGCCCCCGCTCCACCTTCAAGTACGACTCGAAAGCGGTCACCGTTTCCTCGTCGATAACCACGCAGCGAGATGCCTCACCGTTCACTTGGGCACTCCCGCCTTGAGTCGAGCGATGCCTTCGTGCAGTGTCGCCTCGTCCTTGCAGAAGGCGAACCGCACCAAGTTCTGCGCGCTAACGGGGTCCTGACAGAAGGCTGCAACCGGGATCGCCGCGACGCCAACTTTCTCCGGCAACGCTCGACACCAGGTGGCGGCGTCGTCGCCGGTCACAGGGGAAACGTCGGCGATGACGAAATAGCTGCCCTGTGTGGGGCATACCCGTAAGCCGGCATCCCGCAAGGCAGGGATCAACAGGTCTCGGCGAGCCTGCATACCTCCGGCGAGGTCGACGAAGAAAGCATTGGGTAGTCCTAGGCCGTGGGCAATCGCAGGCTGAAACGCCGCGGCCCCGGTGAACGTTAGGAACTGCTTGACCGCGGCGACGGCCGTGATGAGTGCCGCGGGGCCGTGCACCCAGCCGACCTTCCAACCCGTGGCTGAAAAGGTCTTGCCCCCCGAGGACAAGGTCAGCGTGCGCTCTGCCATCCCAGGCAGCGATGCCATCGGGATGTGCTGGGCTCCGTCGAACACCAGGTGCTCATAGACCTCGTCGCAGACCACGATGAGGTCGCGCTCGCGGGCCACTAGCGCGATCTGCTCAAGCTCGGCAGCGGTGAAGACCTTGCCGCTCGGGTTGTGGGGATTGTTCAGCACGATCATGCGCGTCCGAGGGCCCACCGCACGAGCCAGATCCGTGGGGTCGAGCGAGTGATCGTATAGGTTGAGCGAGATCGCCCGGTGGACCCCGCCAGCCAAGGCGATGGCCGCCGGGTAGGCGTCGTAGGTCGGGTCGAAGGTCAGCACCTCATCACCGGTCTCGATGAGCGCGAGCACACAGGCTGCTAGGGCCTCGGTCGCCCCCACGGTGACAAGCACCTCGGTGTCGGGATCGACGGCCAACCGATAGAAGCGTTCTTGGTGGGCCGCGATGGCCTGCCGAAGGATCGGCATACCCCGGGCAGGTGGGTAGTGGTTCATGCCGTCCTGAATGGCCGCGAGTGCGACCGCTTTGACCTCATCGGGAGTGTCGCTGTCGGGGAAGCCCTGACCGAGGTTGATCGCGTCGTGTTCGAGCGCCAGCGCGCTCATTTCGGTGAAGATCGAGGTGCCGAATCCGCGCATCCGGGTCACGATCGGCGGGGTCATGCTCACCACCGTAGACCGAGAGTGGGCCGGGATTTCGGACGTAGCGTCCGCGGCAGTACGCTATGGGCACGTCTGTCCCCTGTGTCAGACGAATTCGCGCACGAACATTCCGGCACTGTGCTGCCGGGGCGCGCTTTCGCAGTCCCAGTCCTGACCTCAGGAATGGGCGGAAGCGGTCGCTCGTGCCAGGACCAACTGCACACAACAGAAAGCGAGACCTCGGCATGGCCGTCGTCACCATGCGCCAGCTCCTCGAGAGCGGCGTCCACTTCGGGCATCAGACCCGTCGTTGGAACCCCAAAATGAAGCGCTTCATCATGACCGAGCGCAACGGCATCTACATCATCGACCTGCAGCAGTCGCTGACCTACCTCAACGAGGCGTACGACTTCGTGAAGGAAACGGTCGCGCACGGCGGGACGATCCTGTTCGTCGGCACCAAGAAGCAGGCCCAGGAGTCCATTGCGGACCAAGCGACTCGCGTCGGTATGCCGTACGTCAACTACCGCTGGCTCGGTGGCATGCTCACCAACTTCCAGACCATCTCCAAGCGGCTGACCCGTTTGAAGGAACTGGAAGAGATCGACTTCGACGACGTGGCCTCCTCGGGCCGGACGAAGAAGGAACTGCTGATGATGCGCCGCGAGAAGGACAAGCTCGAGCGCACCCTCGGCGGCATCCGCGACATGGGCAAGGTCCCCTCGGCGGTGTGGGTTGTCGACACCAAGAAGGAGCACCTCGCCGTGACCGAGGCCCGCAAGTTGGGCGTCCCGGTCATCGCGATCCTGGACACCAACTGTGACCCGGACGAGGTCGACTACAAGATCCCCGGCAACGATGACGCCATTCGTTCGGTGACTTTGCTGACGAAGGTTGTTGCTGAGGCTGTCGCCGCTGGTCTGCTGGCTCGTTCCGGTGGAAGCTCCGAAGAAGGCGCAGAGGCCAACGAGCCGATGGCCGAGTGGGAGCGAGAGTTGCTCGCTGGAAGCGAAGAGCCTGTTGCAGTCGAGGCACCGGCCGAGGCTTCCGCTGCGGAGTCACCCGCCCCCGAGGCACCCGCTGCTGCGGCACCAGCGGCAGAAGAGACCGCCACCACCGAGCCGACTGAAGCGCCTGTTGAGGCCGAGGTTGTCGAGGAGGTTGCCGCCGTAGAGGCGCCGGCCGCCAAGGCTGAGGCCGTCGAAGAGGCCGCCACCGTCGAGGCACCGGTCGCTGAGGCTGAGGGTGTCGAAGAGGCCGCCGCTGTCGAGGCACCCGCTGTCGAGGCACCCGCTGCCGAAGAAAGCCCAGCCGCAGAAGCCCCCGCCGAGGTCGCAGTCGAGACTGCGACCGAAGCGCCCACTTCCTGATCATTCCTGCATAGCAAAAGGAGACACGCTCAACGATGGCGAACTACACCGCCGCAGACATCAAGGCGCTTCGCGAGCAGACTGGCGCCGGCATGATGGACGTCAAGAAGGCACTGGACGAGGCCGATGGCGACAGCGCCAAGGCTGTTGAAATCCTGCGCGTCAAGGGACTGAAGGGTGTGACCAAGCGCGAAGGTCGCTCCGCGTCCAACGGATTGGTCCGGGTTGACGTCAACAATGGCGTCGGCACCCTGGTCGAGGTCAACTGTGAGACCGACTTCGTGGCCAAGGGCGAGAAGTTCAGCGCTCTGGCCGATCAAGTCCTGGATCAGGCCGTGGCCACCCAGGCCTCGACCGCTGAGGAGTTGCTGTCCTCCGACATGGGCGGACGCAGCGTCCAAGAGGTGCTCGACGAGGCAAACGCCACCATCGGCGAAAAGATCGAGGTGCGTCGTGTGGCGCGCGTCGGTGCCCCCGATGGCGGCTCAGTCGTGTCCTACCTGCACAAGACCAGCCCCGACCTGCCCGCGCAGATCGGTGTCTTGGTGGCGTCGCAGGGCGGCGAGGAAGGCTTGGCCCGCGATATTGCGATGCACGTCGCCGCGTTCAGTCCCACCGTGCTGACCCGCGACGAGATCGATGCAGACACTGTCGCTCAAGAGCGTCGCATCGCCGAGGAGACCGCGCGTGAGGAGGGCAAGCCCGAGCAGGCTCTGCCCAAGATCATCGAGGGTCGGGTCAACGGCTTCTTCAAGGAAAACGTGCTGCTCGACCAGGCCTTTGCCAAGGACTCCAAGAAGTCCGTGGCTCAGGTGGCCAAGGAAGGCGGCGTCGAGGTCACCTCGTTCGTCCGCTTCAAGGTCGGCGTTTGAGCTAGCCCAGCATCACCGTCGAAGGCCAGGTCCACTCCGGACCTGGCCTTCTTCTGTATGCCGGCATCCATTGATGAATGCCACGACCCCTCGACCAGATCGCATCGCACTGATGTTTGCTCAACCGTTCTTGGTGTCGATGACCTCGAGGTCGACAAGCACAACCGACCATGAGCTCTTGATCGGCGTCCAAATCCAATCTGGCGGCGGATAACTCGTCTGAACGTCCTCGTATCGCGCTGGTAGCCCCGATGGCTGCCATCCGCCGCGCGATCCCGTGCGCTCGTAGGTCAGCCATTCCATGCGTACCCGACCAGATGCCCCGAGTTTCGGGGAAGCCTCCCGGAGTGTCGGTGTTGTTGTCTTGGATCTCGGACATGAGATCCACAGGGCCAGACACGGGCCCAGCCGGGTCCCAATAGAGGGCTGCCCCTTCAGCATCGATCCTTAGTGCGTGAAACCCCTGGGCAGGCCCGCCACCAGGACAACGATGTGGCGTGGCCCCGGACTCGCTGCATACGTTGGGTCGGCACCTGCCAGCCCTGGTCACGCTTCAAGTTCAGCCAACTGCTCAGTCTCTCTCCGACCGAAATGACCCGACAGTCTTCTTCCAGAACCCAGAACGGGATCGTCACGACAAGGCTCATGCCGCAGTTTCGCCCGTCGCATCCAGAAACGCCTGCCGCTTAAACGGACGTCTGCATTGGTCAACCAATGCAGACGTCATCAAAAGTGGCAGATGTGCGGGAATGTGGATGGGTGGCGTGATCAGGCGAGCCGGCAACGGCCGGTGCTTAGGCGTCGAGGCCGACGTCGAGCACAGCGGCACTATGGGTGATCCATCCGGCCAAGATCATGTCTACTCCGGCTTCGGCCACCTGCGACATGTGGACGTCTTCGAATGCAGATACCGCATCGCCATCGCCAGTGGATAGTGAAGCGACCTGCAACGTCGAGACAGGGTGCAGGTGAGTTGTTGATCAGCTGATGTTGTCGAGCAGCGAGCCAACTGATGGTCAACGATGTCGCGGATCATGTCCGAGTCCACTCGAAAGTGCTCATGGATAGCCACGTTGCGC
This sequence comes from uncultured Actinomycetota bacterium, assembly GCA_963803695.1. Classification (GTDB taxonomy): domain Bacteria; phylum Actinomycetota; class Actinomycetes; order Actinomycetales; family Dermatophilaceae; genus Ornithinicoccus. Next base: position 71,487 of record CAWDNY010000004.1, on the reverse strand, counting down.
AGGCCCGCGACGGAAGCCCACGGCACATCCGGATGTTCGTTCTTGAAACTGTCCGCAGAGATTTCACAGCCTCGCCGATCACGGCAAGGTTCCGCAGGATGGCGTCGTAAGCCATTGTGGTCAGATCGGCAGAATCACGATGGTTTCGGTAGGCAGTGCAACGCGAGATTGAGGCACGAATGTCCTCACGGCGCTTTGGTTGGGATCGGCTCACGCGGCCACCGCGTCCGCGAGGGCAGTGGCCTCATCGCGGAGGAGCGTTGCCGCCACAACGTCGACTGGCACGCCCAGAAGCCCGCTCAGTTCCTCACCGAGTCCAGCGACCCGCAGGAGTTCGTTGCCGGACCCCGGCGTCAGTTCGACAAGAAGATCCAGATCAGAGTCCTCTTGGGCGTCGCCTCGCGCCACAGATCCAAACAGTCGAGGATTTGTGGCACCGTACAGGCTCAGCAGTTCGGCCATACGGGGCTCATTCCGCCGCAGGGCCGCACGGAGGCGCAGCGCTGAAGCGGTAGGCGTTGACATAGTCCAAATGTATCGAGGCCTATCTCGATGAGCGGCAACGCCGTAGGTGATCCAGCTGACTGACTTTGAGCGTTGAAGTTGACCGAGTTGCCCCGATGAGCATCTCGGCTGCACCTCCTGGCGACGTCTGCCACTTCAGCGGACGTCTGCATTGGCCGACCAATGCAGACGTCATGGCAAGTGGCAGATGTGCCGGTGGGTGGATGTGCCGGTGGGTGGATGAGCCAGCGGACAGCGGATGTGCCGATAGGCGGATAGGCGGATGGGCGGAACGGCGGATGGGCGGGTGAGCAGATAGCGATCTGGGGCTTAGGTCCAGCCGGCGGGCGAGAGCCCGCGCTCAGGCGTCGTCGAGGCCGACGTCGAGCACAGCGGCGCTATGCGTGATCCAGCCGGCCGAGATGATGTCGACTCCAGCCTCGGCCAGCGCCGGAGCAGTCTCGACATTGACCCGACCGGAAGCTTCGACAACCATCACCCCGTCGACCATCCGCACCGCTTCTGCCGCCATCTCGGGGGTGAAGTTGTCGATGAGCACCGCGGTGACTGGGTCCTGCAGCAACTCCGCCAGTTGCTCCAGACTGTCCACCTCGACCTCGATCGCCATCAGGTGACCAGCGGCTGCCTTCGCACGCTGAACCGCTGTGGCGATGCTCCCGGCCATGGCGATGTGGTTGTCCTTGACCAGGATGGCGTCATCGAGGCCGAAGCGATGGTTGGCCCCACCTCCGGCACGCACCGCATACTTCTCGACCGCACGCAGGCCCGGCGTGGTCTTGCGGGTGCAGCACACCGACGCGATGGTGTGCGCGATGGCGTCGGCGATCGTGGCGGTGGAGGTGGCGACCCCGCTGAGGTGTCCCAGGAAATTGAGCGCCACCCGTTCGCCGGTCAGGATTGAGCGGGCGCTGCCTGACACCGTGGCCAACACGTCGCCCGGCGTGACGCGATCACCGTCGTTGCGGTATGCCGTGACCTCCAGAGCGCCGGTGCTGTCGGCCAGTCCGAAGGCCAGCCGTACCAGATCAAGGCCCGCGATGACGCCAGGCTCCCTGGCTGTCAGGGCAAAGGTCGCCTGTTCGGTCGCGGGGATCAGCGCGTCAGAGGTGACGTCACCAGCACGGCCAAGGTCCTCGAGCAGCGCAGCACGCACCCACGGCTCGAGCATGACCCGAGGCAACGGGTTGAGCGTCATAGGTCAGCCCCGACGGCCTGGCTCAGGTCGCTGATGCGGGCGCTAGCAGGATGGCTCCGATGGTTGAGTGCGTACGCAGGTTGGCTCAGATCGCTGACGTGAGCCGTCGTATGCCGCCCGCTGGGGTCAGTCTCCGGGTAGTCCGCGCGCAAATGTCCGCCTCGGCTCTCCTGACGAGCGATTGCACTGCGGCAGATGAGCAGGGCCATCAACTCATGGTCGCTCAGGCCATCGACACCAACGGCGTCGACACGTTCGGTCAACGAGGCAAGAGCGTCGGCGAGCGGCTCGGCGGAGCGCACGACACCGGCGGCCGTGGTCAGCAGCGTCCGCAATGCCAGCCGAGATTCATCACTCTCTTGTGCCGGCTCAGAGCCAGCATGAGGAAGATCGGCAGTATCCTGCAACGCGGTGGCACCCACGTCCTCGGCTACCCACCCGGCGCAGACCACGGCCTCAAGTAGCGAGTTGCTGGCCAGCCGGTTTGCCCCGTGCAGTCCAGTGCTCGCGACCTCACCGACCGCCCACAGCCCGGGCACACTCGTACGACCTTGGCGATCAACCGTGACGCCGCCGCACTGATAGTGCGCCGCAGGGTGCACCGGGATCGGCTCGGTCGCGGGATCGATGCCGGCGGACTTGCAGGCCGCATCAATGCCGGGGAAGACAGTGGAGAATCGCTCGCCGAGGCACTCGCGAGCGTCGAGGAACACCCGACCTCCCGCCGTCAGCTCCGCCCAGACCGCGCGCGAAACGATGTCGCGCGAGGCGAGGTTGTCGCACGGCAATGGCTCGCCCTGCGCATCGATCAGGATGGCTCCCTCACCGCGGACGGCCTCGCTGACCAACGGCATCGGGTCCAACCCAGCGTCCAGCGAGGTGGGGTGGAACTGAGCCATCTCCAGATCGCGCACGTGTGCTCCCGCCCGGACGGCCATGGCCAAGCCTTGGCCGCGAGCACCCAGCGGATTCGAGGTATGCCGCCACAGCGCTCCGTAGCCTCCGGTTGCCAACACCACAGCCGAGGTGGCCAGCACCTCGATGCCATTCTCGGACTCGACCTGCAGACCGATGACGCGAGGTTGGTCAACGCCGTGCTCGCCACCAGAGGGTTCGTCACCATCGACCAACACCCGCAGGGCACGAGTGTGCTCCAACACGGTGACTGAGGGGGTAGCCCGCACGGCTACCACAACTGCCCGCAGGATCTCGGCACCGCTGCCGTCGCCGCCAGCGTGCACGATCCGGTTGCGCGAGTGGGCACCCTCAAGGCCCAGGCGCAAACTCCCATCAGGCAACCGATCAAAGTGGGCGCCAATGGCGGCAAGTCGCTCTACTGCGGCGGGTGCCGCAGCGGTGATGGCATCGACAATCTCGGCGTCGCACAACCCCGCGCCAGAGGCCATCGTGTCGGCCGCGTGCAGCGCTGGTGAGTCATCCGCCCCGAATGCTGCGGCGATTCCGCCCTGGGCCCAGCCGGTCGCGGCCTCCGTGCCTAGCGTGCCAGTGGTCAACACCACGCACGGCTGGGGCGACAGGTTGACGGCGGTCATCAGCCCAGCCAGACCGGCTCCGACGATGATCGGTGCCGGGGGCTTGGACTGCTGGTCGATCTTCATACCTCGAGCATCCGGGTCACGGCCAACCGCGCGCGCTCGGCCATCTCGGGATCGATGGTGACCTCGTTGGTCATCGTCTCCAGGCTGCGACGGATCGTGGCCAGGCTGTTGCGCTTCATGTGCGGGCACATGTTGCAGGCCCGGACGAACTCGATCTCGGGGTGCTCGGCGGCGATGTTGTCGCTCATCGAGCACTCGGTGATCATGGCCACTTGAGCGGGGGAGCGGGTGACCACGAAGTCCAGCATTTGGGCCGTCGACCCCGACATGTCGGCTTCGTCGATGACCTCCGGTGGGCACTCGGGGTGGGCGATGATCGTCGCCTCGGGATAGTCGACCCGCAGTTGCTTCATGTCGGCGGCGGTGAACCGCTCGTGCACCTCGCAGTGACCGGCCCAGGTCACGACCTCGACGCCGGTCTGGCGCGCGATGTTCTGAGCGAGGAACTCATCCGGGATCATGATGACCTTGGGCACGTTCAGCGACTCGATGACCTTGACGGCGTTGCCGGAGGTGCAACAGATGTCGCTCTCGGCCTTGACCTCGGCCGAGGTGTTGACGTAGGTCACGACCGGCAGACCGGGGTTCGCCTTGCGCAACGCTCGGACGTCAGCGCCGGTGATCGACTCGGCCAACGAGCAGCCCGAGCGCAGGTCGGGGATCAGCACCGTCTTGTCGGGGTTGAGCAACTTGGCGGTCTCGGCCATGAAGTGCACGCCCGCCAACACGATCACGTCAGCATCGACGCTCTGTGCTTCGCGGGCCAAAGCCAGGGAGTCTCCGACGATGTCGGCCACGCCGTGGAAGATCTCGGGTGTCTGGTAGTTGTGCGCCAGGATGACCGCGTTGCGTTCCTTCTTCAAACGCTCGATGGCTTCGATCTCGGGGGCGAAGACCGCCCATTCCACCTCGGGTATGACGTGGCGCACGGATTCGTAGAGCGAGTCGGTGGGGATCAGAACAGGGGACTGGGACTGGGACACGATGTTGCCTCCGGCCGGAACCTAGGGGTCTTATGCTGCGAATGAGCATATGTCAGAGTGCTGACTCTATATGCTGACTATGAGCATTACAACTCGGGGAGGTATCAGCGGGTGCGGGTGACCGGCAGTTTGGTGCCGGCTGCGCTGCGCTCGTCCAGGATTTCTCGGCGAAACGCGTACAGCTTCGCGGGCCTGCCCCCGGTGGCCTGATCGGTCTCGCCGGTTTCTTCAACCAGCTCCTGCTGGGTGATCAACCGCCGGAAGTTCTGTTTGTGAATGGGTTGACCCGCCAAGGCCTCGACCACCGACTGCAAATTTCCCAGGGTGAACTGATCGGGCATCAGCTCGAAAACCACGGGCCGATACTGGATTTTGGCGCGCAACCGCGCGATTCCGGTGGCCAGGATGCGCCGGTGGTCATGCTCCATACACATGCCTGCGACCTGATCGGGGCCAGGCTCGACAGACTCGGGGATAAGCCCCGCCTCATACAGCAATTCGTAGCGTTGCAACGTCAACTCTGGTCGCCAGGACCGTTCACCGAGACCGAAGTTCACCGCGCAGCGCACCTCGCGTTGGTGTCGAATCGAGGAGGTGGCTCCCGATGCGGCCCACGTCGTCAACCGATCAGCGATCGCCGCCTGACCAGCGGGGGCACCCTGCCGTTGGTCTTCCCACGGGAAGAACTCGTAGAAGCCGCGCCAGGCCGACGCCGAGGCGCTGGAGGTGGCCCGAGTCAGCCCGAGATAGGACACCGAGATCGTCGTATCCACTCCGCCCGTGCGATCCGGATCGGCAAACGTATAGAGCTGCTCGACATACCCCAGTTGCAGTGCGGTCTGTTGCTCGACCCAGGCCCGCAGGCCGGTCTGAAGCGAGCGGTGGTCGCTGCGCAACGGGCCCGACGGCAGTCGCGCGCCATCGGGGGAGGTGAGCACCACTGGTCCGTCGGCCGCCAGCGACACGATGACCGCCACCAGTTCGGTGCTGACGCGCTGAGACCCCGACGAGCGGGAAGGGTCGGCGGAGTCGGGCATGCGGCCATCATGCCTGGTGCCCGGCCATCAGTCAGTGATGCCTTGCCGGAACGTCAATATGGCAAGATCGGGGTCGCTTACACCCTTTTCTGCCCGGAAGGCTCCGATGACGCATGTCGACCAGGATCTCGCCCCCCACGAACCGGTGAGGAGGGTCCTCCTCAAACTCTCGGGGGAAGCCTTCGGCGGGGGAACGATCGGCGTGGACCCCGATGTGGTCCGAGGCATCGCGCGGCAGATTGCTACAGCAGCCAATCAGGGTGTCCAGGTGGCCGTGGTGATCGGTGGGGGCAACTTCTTCCGGGGAGCGCAGTTGCAGCAACGGGGCATGGAGCGAGCGCGCGCCGACTATATGGGCATGCTCGGCACCGTGATGAACTGCCTTGCTCTGCAGGACTTCCTGGAAAAGGAAGGCATCGCCACTCGGGTGCAAACCGCGATCACGATGGGACAGGTCGCAGAGCCCTATATCCCGCGCCGCGCGATCCGGCACCTGGAGAAGGGGCGCGTCGTGATCTTCGGTGCCGGGGCAGGTATGCCGTATTTCTCCACCGACACCGTTTCGGCCCAGCGCGCGCTGGAGATCAAGTGCGATGCGGTCTTGATGAGCAAACACGGAGTCGACGGCGTCTACACTTCTGACCCGCGGACTGATCCTTCCGCGGTCAAACTGGAGACGCTGACTTTCGATGAAGCGCTGACTCAGAACCTCCGGGTCGTCGATGCCGCGGCCTTCAGCCTATGTATGGATAACGACTTGCCGATGCTGGTCTTTGGCATGGACGGCGCGGACAGCATATCTTCGGCCATCCTGGGTGAGAAGATCGGCACACTTGTCACCGCTGACTGACGTCGACCTGCGCAGAGTTATGTCCGAGCACCACCGCGTTTGAGGAGCACACCGTGTCTGACACCACCGAGATGGCCATGCTTGAGGCTGAAGAAAAGATGGCTAAAGCCCTCGAAGTCGCACGCGAGGACATGTCGGCGATCCGCACTGGCCGCGCGCACCCAGGAATGTTCAGCAAGGTCACCGTGGATTACTACGGCTCGCCGACCCCGATGCAGCAGTTGGCGTCCTTCCAGGTGCCCGATGCCCGCACGATCTTGATCCAGCCCTACGACAAATCTTCGCTCCAGGCGGTCGAGAAGGCCCTGCGTGACTCCGATAACAGCGTCAACCCCAGCAACGACGGCAACCAGATCCGGATCATCATGCCGCAGCTCACTCAGGAGCGTCGCCGCGACTACATCAAGGTGGCTCGCACCAAGGGTGAGGACGCCAAGATCTCCGTGCGCAACATCCGTCGGCAGGCCAAAGACACCATCGAGGCCTCGGTGAAGGATGGCGATATCGGCGAGGACGAAGGCAACCGCACAGAGAAAGAGTTGGAGGCCTTGACTAAGAAGTTCGTCGACTCTATCGATGACGTGCTCAAGCACAAGGAGGCCGAACTCCTCGAGGTCTGAGCGATGTCCGACACCCCCACGTCTCGGCGGGCTTTCAAAGCCGCAGCCCGTGAGAAACCTGCGGACCAGGACGGAAAAAAGAAGCGGTCGCCCGGTCGCGATCTTCCGGCCGCGATCGGTGTCGGCGTGCTTATGGGCGGCATCGTGCTCGCCTCGTTGGTCTTCTGGAAGCCCGCGTTCGTCGCGGTGGTCACGGTGGGGATCGCGCTCGGGGTGTGGGAGCTGATCGAGGCCCTTCGTTCCGGTCGGATCATCGCGCCATTGGTGCCGACGATGGCGGCTGCAATCGTGCTGGTGCCGGTGACCTACTTCTTCGGGGCCCAGGGGTTGTCGGTCGGCTTTGCGTTGAGTTGTCTCGCGATTTTGTTGGTGCGCACGGCCAGCGGTGCCGAGGGTGCCATCCGCGACATCGCCGGCGGAGTGTTCATCACGGCATACGTCCCGCTGATGGCTGGGCTGGCCATCTTGTTGGTGGCAGAGCCCGACGGGGTGTCCCGGATCATCGTGTTCATTCTGGTCACGATCAGCAGCGACATCGGCGGGTATGCCGTCGGCGCGACCTTTGGGCGGCACCCGATGGCCCCGGCGCTCAGTCCCAAGAAGTCGTGGGAAGGGTTCGCCGGGTCCGTGCTCAGTTGCGTCGTGGTGGCGGTGATCTCGGTGATGACCATGCTCGACGGCACGTGGTGGGCCGGCGTGCTGTTGGGAGTCTTGGTCGCGTGCTTCGCCACGATGGGTGACCTCGCCGAGTCCACCCTCAAACGCGACCTGGGGATCAAGGACATGGGCACGCTGCTGCCCGGCCATGGGGGGCTGATGGACCGCTTGGACTCGCTCGTGATGACGATCCCCGTGACGTTCGCGGTGCTGACGATCCTAGTCCCGGCCTGAGTGTCTCGCGATCCCTGCGAGAATGGTGCCCGATGAGCACCGACCTTCCCACTCCGACCGCAGCCCCACCCAAGCCGGGGGCGCTGACGTTCACCGCGCCCAAGCGCGGCAAGGCCCCGCGACACCTCGCCGACCTCGATCAGGCCGGCCGCCGCGAATGGATGACCGAGTTGGGTCACAAACCGTTCCGCGCCGACCAACTCTCTCGGCACTATTTTGAGCGTTTGGTCGTCGACCCTGACCTGATGACCGACCTGCCAGCGGCTGGGCGCGATGAGTTGGTCCAGGGGGTTCTGCCGGAGTTGCTCCACCCCGTGCGCACACTGAGTGCTGACGACGGGGCGACCTTGAAGCAGGTCCACCGGCTGCACGACGGGGCCATGGTGGAGTCGGTGCTGATGCGCTATCCGGGACGGGTGACCATGTGCATCTCCAGCCAGGCGGGCTGTGGGATGAACTGTCCGTTCTGTGCGACCGGGCAGGCTGGGTTGACGCGCAACCTGTCGACGGCCGAGATTGTCGAGCAGGTCGTGGCCGCCGCCCGGGCCCTGCGCCACGAGGAGTCCGGAGAGTCTGCGGATGAAGCCACCGCGAAGGTTTTGCGAGTCAGCAACGTGGTCTTTATGGGGATGGGCGAGGCGCTGGCCAACTACAAGGCCTCCATCGGTGCCATGCGCAGGCTGGTCGAGCCGTCGCCGTCGGGACTCGGTATGTCGGCTCGCGGAGTCACCATGTCCACTGTCGGTTTGGTCCCGGCGATCGACAAACTGGCTGATGAGGGCATCCCCGTGACGTTGGCGTTGTCGCTGCACGCTGCCGACGACGAACTGCGCAACGAACTGGTGCCGATCAACACCCGGTGGAAAGTCGACGAGGCGCTCGACGCCGCATACCGCTACTACGAGAAGACCGGGCGCCGGGTCAGCATTGAATACGCCTTGATCCGCGACATCAACGATCAGGCCTGGCGGGCCGACCTGTTGGGGGAGAAGTTGCGCGCTCGCGGCAAGGGCTGGGTGCACGTCAACCCGATCCCGCTGAACCCCACGCCAGGCTCGAAGTGGACGGCGTCACGGCGCGGTGTGGAGCAGCAGTTCGTCGAGCGGCTGCTGGCTCACGGCATACCCACCACCGTGCGGGACACTCGAGGCTCGGACATTGACGGGGCCTGCGGGCAGCTCGCCGCGACCGTGTGAGGCCGACATTCCTGCGCCACTACTGGCGCTGGGCCGGCTGAGGCAGCACCATGTGGGGATGAGCGACTACCGCACGATGGTGCAGCGATCCTTGGTCGACCCGGAGGGCTTTTGGGGGGAGGCCGCGCAGCAGATCAGTTGGATCAACACGCCGCCGCGCGCCCTGGACGATGAGCATGCGCCGCTGTATCGGTGGTTTCCCGGAGGGCGGCTCAACATGTGCTTCAACGCCCTGGACCGTCACGTCGTGCACGGACGCGCCGACCAGACCGCACTGATCTACGACAGTCCGGTCACCGGTGTCGAGCGTTCTTATACATACGCCCAGCTGCTGGATCTCGTGGCCCGCTTTGCCGGGGTGCTGCGCGATCTGGGGGTCAGCAAGGGCGACCGCGTGGTGATCTATCTGCCGATGGTGCCCGAGGCCGTCATCTCGATGTTGGCCTGTGCCCGGATCGGCGCGGTGCACTCTGTGGTCTTTGGCGGCTTCGCCCCGGCGGAGCTGGCGGCCAGGATCGAGGACGCCGAGCCGGTAGTGATCGTATCGGCTTCATGCGGGGTGGAGCCGACTCGGGTAGTGCCCTACAAGCCGATGCTCGACGAGGCATTGGCCCGCTCAGCCCATCAGCCCAAGCACTGCGTCATCCTGCAGCGTGAGCAGCACCGCTGCGAGCTCGGTGAGCACGACTTCGACTGGGCCGAGGTTATGCGGCCGGGCACCGTCCCGCCCGCGGGTTGCGTCCCGATGGAGGCCACCGACCCGCTCTACGTGCTCTACACCTCAGGCACCACCGGGCGCCCTAAGGGCATCGTGCGAGACACCGGCGGGTATGCCGTGGCGCTGCGTTGGTCGATGGAGCACCTCTACGGTCTCAGCCCTGGGGAAACCTGGTTTTGCGGCTCCGATGTCGGTTGGGTCGTCGGCCACTCCTACATCGTCTACGGGCCCCTGTTGACCGGAGCCACGACCGTGCTCTTCGAGGGCAAACCGGTAGGCACACCGGATGCTGGCGCATACTGGCGGTTGATGGCGCAGCACCACGTGGTCGGCGCGTTCACTGCCCCGACCGCGATCCGGGCGATCAAGAAGGTCGATCCCGAAGCAAAGATGCTGGCCGACTACGATCTCAGCGCCCTGCGAGCCCTCTTCCTGGCTGGTGAGCGGCTCGACCCGGACACCTGGACCTGGGCCACCGAGGCTCTGGGCGTGCCGGTCATCGACAACTGGTGGCAGACCGAGACGGGCTGGCCGATCGCGATCACACCACCGGGGGACCAGGGATTGGCCATCAAGCCCGGCTCGCCCGGCCCGGCCACGGTGGGCTACGACGTTCGGGTGTTGGGTGAGCGGGGGGCCGAGGTGACGCCGGGCGTCGAGGGGGCGATCTGCATACGGCTGCCGTTGCCTCCAGGCACCCTGCCGACGCTGTGGGGCGATGATCAGCGCTACATCGACTCCTACCTGTCCGCGTTCGAGGGCTACTACCTCTCCGGCGACGGCGGCTACGTGGATGAGGAGGGCTACCTCTTCGTGATGGGCCGGACCGATGATGTGCTGAACGTCGCTGGCCATCGACTCTCGACGGGCTCGTTGGAGGAGGCCCTCTCGGGTCATCCGGCGGTGGCGGAGTGCGCGGTCATCGGCGTCCGCGATGACCTGAAGGGACAGGTGCCGCGTGCCTTGGTGGTGGTCAAGGCCGGCGTTGACGTGAGTGATCCCAGCGATCTGGAGGCTCTGCAGGCCGAGCTGGTGAAGCGGGTCCGGGACGAGGTCGGCGCGGTGGCTTCGCTGCGCCAGGTCGATGTTGTTGCGGCGCTGCCGAAGACCCGATCCGGCAAGATCTTGCGCAAGACGATGCGCCAGATGGCCGATGGTCAAGAGGCGATGGTGCCGAGCACGATCGAGGACCGCAGCGTGCTCACGGACCTGGGTGAGGTCCTGAAACGGCAGTGATGACCTCATCGATGTCGTCGACGAGATGCAGGTTGGCCCCCATCGCTCGGTCCTGGCCGAGGTTGAGCAAAAGCGGCCAGACCGGCAGGTCGCGCGTCCAGTGCTCGCGACCCACCAAGATCAGCGGGCGGGGCAGTTCCACGGTCTCGTAGTAGAGCCGGGTGACCATCTGGAAGATCTCCTGCACGGTCCCTGCCGCCCCCGGCAGCACCACGAGCCCGGCGCTGCTGGAGTCCAGCAAGACCTCCTCGCGCACTGCGTTGGAGAAGAACTTGGCGATGCGCTGGGCGAAGACGTTGGGCGGTTCGTGGCCGAAATGCCAGGTGGGTATGCCGATGCTTCGGACCTCGCTGTCGCTGACGGTCTGGTGCGTCGCCTGCTGAGCGGTCAGCGCACACTCAACCCACGCTTCGAGGCCGTCGGCAAAGGTTGGCACGAGGGCCAGCTCGTCCAGCGCCTGATCGAGCGTGTCCTGATCGAGTGCCCACGCCCCAAGGTTGGCGGCCTCCATGGCTCCAGGTCCGCCTCCCGTCAGCACCACGAATCCGTGATCACCCAGTCGGTGCCCCAGATGCGCCGCGTTGGCGAAGCCCTCGGTGCCGCGCTGCAGGGCGTGGCCACCCATGACGCCCACGGCCTGGCGACCTTCCAGCAGCGTGTAGAGCGCATCACTCATCGAGTCGTCATGGATGGCGCGCAGGACGGTGACGTAGGCGTCGTGCCGGATGGCGGCGTCCTGTGACCAGTCGTAGGCGCGAGCGTCCATGGTCTGGGCGTACCCGCCCTCGTCTAGGCCGGCATACAACTCCTGCGGGGTATAGAGCGAGCCGCGGTACGGGCGGATCGGCACGTTCGGGTCGGTCGGGAAGATGACCGCACCGTGCCTGCGCAGATGCTGCTCCAGACGCGCCGAGAGCTCGCCGCCCAGGACAATGACTCCTTGAAGGTTCCGCCGCTCCAGCAGTTGTTCTTCGTGCTCGCGCAAGTCGAGACCTTGCAGTCTCGCGCCAGCCAACGGCCTACCCGATTCGAGCACGGAAGCGAGGTGTTCCTGAGTCTCCACCTCGTACGTGGATAGCAGCGCGTGGGCAGGATCGGGACCAACGTCGCTGTCCGGCTGCATTCAACGGAGCGTAGCCTCTGCGGAACGGCTACATAAGGCTACGCACTGCTACATTCGTAGCATGACTGAGATCGCCGCAAGGGAACTCCGCAATCACACCGCAGATGTCCTGCGCAGAGTGGAGGCCGGTGAGCAGGTGACTATCACCTCTCGCGGGCGTCCCGTCGCGGAGTTGGTGCCGCCGCGTCAGACGCGGCGCACACCGATCTCACGTGAAGAGCTGTTGCGCCGCCTGGGACGTGCTCAGGCTGATCCGGGACTTCGCGACGATCTGGAGCTGCTCGCAGGCGACACGACGGACGATCTCGGTCCCATCCGATGACCAGCCCGGCATCCCGCGGCCTTCTCGATACCAGCGTGTTTATCGCCCTCGAGTCCGGCCGACCGCTGGAGGCCCACCTGCTTCCAGATCGCAGCCTCATTTCCCCGGTGACCATCGCGGAGTTACGCGCAGGGGTGCTCCATGCTGACGATGTGGACCTGAGGGCTCGACGTCTCGCCACGCTGGAGTCCACAGCCGACATCGACGTGCTTGCGATCGACTCAGACGTTGCTGCTGAATGGGCCTACCTGCGGGTTCACCTCGCTGCGGCTGGTCGACGCGTCAATGTCAATGACCTATGGATCGCTGCGACTGCGGCCGCCCATGGCCTCCCGGTGGTGACCCAGGACGACGACTTCGGGCCCCTGGAGGGCATCCGAGGGCTGGAGGTGATCCGTGTGTGATTCCGATTGGGGACTTGACACCCACGGCCTCACCAACGCGGCGGGTGAGAATAGGGGGGTGACTACGCAACGAACCGTCGCTCTCTTGGGATCAACCGGATCGATCGGAACCCAAGCGATTGAGGTGGTGCAGGCCAACCCGGATCGTTTCAGCGTCCGCGGCATCTGCGCCCACGGCTCGGACATCGCCCTGCTGGCTCAGCAGGCCGTCGACCTACGCGTGGAGGTCGTCGGTGTGGCTCGCGACGAGGCATCGGCTGAGGTGAAGGAAGCCATCGCCCATGTCGCTAAGCAACACGGCCTCAGCGGTTTTGCCCCCCGGATCGTCAGTGGCCCTGGTGCCGCAACCGAGGTGGCCTCGATGGGCACCGGCGTCGTGATGAACGGTATGACCGGCTCCATCGGACTCGCTCCTACGTTGGCCGCGCTCGAGGTCGGTAGCACGTTGGCGCTGGCCAACAAGGAGTCGCTGATCGTCGGCGGCGAGTTGGTGATGAGCGCCGCCAGACCCGATCAGATCGTCCCGGTGGACTCCGAACACAGCGCCATCGCGCAATGCCTGCGCTCGGGCCGCCGGGAAGAAGTGCGCCGCCTGGTGTTGACCGCGAGTGGCGGCCCCTTCCGGGGGTGGAGCGTCCAGCAACTAGAGGGCGTCACCCCTGAGCAGGCCCTGAAGCACCCGAACTTCTCGATGGGCATGGTGATCACGACCAACTCCGCGACCCTGGTCAACAAGGGTCTGGAGGTTATTGAGGCGCACTACCTGTTTGGGGTCGACTACGACGAGATCGACGTGGTCGTCCACCCCCAACAGCAGATCCACTCGATGGTGGAGTTCCGGGACGGGTCGACTATCGCTCAGATGGGACCACCGCGGATGTTGGTGCCGATCGGCCTGGGGCTGTCCTGGCCCGACCGACTCGATGACGTCGACGTGCCGTGCGACTGGACCACTGCGGCATCCTGGGATTTCATGCCGTTGGATGACGAGGCGTTCCCTGCGGTGTCGCTGGCCCGGGAGGCTGGACGTGCTGGAGGCACCTGCCCGGCGGCATACAACGCGGCCAACGAAGTCTGCGTCGCGGCGTTTCACGCGGGCACAATCACGTTCCCACAAATCGTGCGGACGGTGGCGCAGGTGCTCCAGACCCACATACGTGGAGCGGCTGGGAACTCCGCAGGCGCGTCGATGGTTGACTCCGTGGACAGTGTCGATCAAGTGCTGGCCGCCGACGCGTGGGCCCGCGCCGAGGCAGAATCGGCGATGATGGACGCTCGCGTGTGAGTTTCGAACGAATGGACGTTGTTGATGTTGTATCTCGTCGGGGTGCTCCTGATGGTGGTCGGGATAGCCGCCTCCATCGGTCTGCACGAGATCGGGCACCTCGTGCCGGCCAAGAAGTTCGGCGTCAAGGTCACCCAGTACATGGTGGGCTTTGGCCCAACGCTGTGGTCGCGGCAGCGCGGCGAGACCGAGTATGGGATCAAGGCCATCCCGCTCGGCGGCTACATCCGGATGATCGGCATGTTCCCACCCCGGCCCAAAGACCACGGGATGCTCCGCACCTCGACCACCGGCCGCTGGGGACAGATGACCGAGCAGGTCCGCGCCGAGTCGCTCGAAGAGGTCGGTCCAGGCGACGAGAACCGGGTGTTCTACAAACTCCCAGTCTGGCAGCGCGTCATCATCATGCTCGGTGGCCCCTTCATGAACCTGATCATCGCCACCGTGCTGCTGACCGGCATCATGACGCTCTACGGCTTGCCGCAACTGACCACGACCGTGGGGGCAGTGTCGGTATGTGCACCGGAAAACCCGGCGGTCACCGACTGTGAAGGTCAGCCAGCAGCTCCGGCCACCGAGGCGGGCCTAGAGGCGGGCGACACCCTCCTCGCGATCAACGGGACACCCGTCGACGACTGGTTCGTGACCTCATACCGACTCCAGAACGCGGGCAGCCAGGCTCAACTCTTGATCGAACGCGACGGCGTCGAGCAGACCCTTAATGCCAATCTGGTCACCCGCGAGCGGGCACTTCTCAACCCGGACGGCACCGTGCAACTCGATGCCGCGGGCGAGCCCGTCGTGGGCGAGGTCAGCTTCCTCGGGGCCAGCGGATCCGTGGCCTACGTCCGAGCCCCGCTGACCGAGGCTCCCGCCTTTGTCGGAGGTGCGCTCGCCGACACTGCGGGCATCTTCTTGAAGTTGCCGGAGAAGTTGGTGGGCGTCTTCCAAGCCGCCTTTGCCGGTGAAGATCGCGACCAGCAAGGTCCGATGTCGGTCGTCGGTGTGGGGCGGGTGGCTGGTGAAGTGACCTCGGGGGATCTTGGCGCGTTGACCGAGTCGTTCGGTTCGCGGATCGTGCTGCTGCTGTCGTTGTTGGCTTCGCTGAACATCGCACTCTTCGTGTTCAACATGATCCCGTTGCTGCCACTCGATGGTGGGCACGTTGCGGGTGCCCTGTGGGAGGGCGTCAAGAAGACCTACGCCCGCTTGCGTGGCCTGCCCGACCCGGGGCCGGTCGACATCGCCAAGGCCCTGCCGGTGGCCTATTCGGTGGCCATCGGACTCATTGGGATGACCCTGCTCTTGGTGTATGCCGACGTGGTCAACCCGATCCGTCTCGGCGGCTAGACGCTCCGAGCGCGAGTAAGCACACCGGGCCAGCCGGTCAGCGATCGGACAGGCTGGTGGGAGATACTGACCCCATGACTGCTGGAACCCCCATCTCCCTTGGCATGCCCGCTGCGCCGCCGCCGGTGCTGAATCCGCGACGCAAGACGCGAAAGATCAAGGTCGGCAAGGTCGAGGTCGGCGGCGACGCACCTGTGTCGGTGCAGTCGATGACCACTACGCCGACCACCGACATCAACGCCACGCTGCAGCAGATCGCCGAGCTCACCGCGACAGGCTGCGACATCGTGCGGGTGGCCTGCCCGACCCAAGACGATGCCGAGGCCCTGACCGCCATCGCCAAGAAGTCGCAGATCCCGGTGATCGCCGACATCCACTTCCAGCCCAAGTACGTCTATGCCGCGATCGACGCTGGCTGTGCCGCCGTGCGGGTCAATCCCGGCAACATCCGCAAGTTCGACGATCAGGTCAAGCAGATCGCTGCGGCCGCCAAGGATGCGGGCGTGTCCATCCGGATCGGTGTCAATGCCGGATCGCTGGATCGGCGCATCATGGAGAAGCATGGCAAAGCGACTCCTGAGGCGCTGGTCGAATCGGCGATGTGGGAGGCCTCGCTGTTTGAGGAGCACGACTTCCACGACTTCAAGATCTCGGTCAAGCACAACGACCCGGTCATCATGGTGCGTGCCTATGAGTTGCTGTCCCAGGCGGGGGACTGGCCGCTGCACCTTGGTGTCACCGAGGCGGGGCCCGCATTCCAGGGCACGATCAAGTCTTCGGTCGCCTTCGGTGCGCTGCTCTCCCAAGGAATTGGCGACACCATCAGGGTCTCGCTGTCCGCGCCCCCGGTCGAAGAGGTCAAGGTCGGAAACCAGATCTTGCAGAGTCTGAACCTGCGCCCCCGCAAGCTCGAGATCGTGTCGTGCCCGTCGTGCGGCCGGGCCCAGGTGGACGTCTACACCTTGGCCGAAGAGGTCACGGCTGGCTTGGAGGGTATGGAGGTTCCCCTGCGGGTGGCGGTCATGGGGTGCGTCGTCAACGGACCCGGCGAGGCGCGCGAAGCCGACCTCGGAGTCGCTAGCGGCAACGGCAAAGGTCAGATCTTCGTCAAGGGCGAGGTCATCAAGACGGTGCCCGAGTCACAGATCGTCGAGACCCTCATCGAAGAGGCCATGCGGATCGCGGAGGACATGGAGAGCGCGAGCGACGATCAGGCTGCGCAAGGCGCTCCCAGAGTCACTGTGGGCTAGGGCACCCGCCGTGCGGTATGCCGGCTTCGTGCCGGTGCGACAACTGGTCCTGGTCGATCTGCTGGGCCTGATCATGGCGACCCGACCGGGGGAGCGAGCCGTGGTGGCCATCGATGGTGTCGATGGGGTTGGCAAGTCGTACCTGGCGGCCGAGCTGATGGCTCTGGCTGATCGGCTTGCGGGTCGTGAGTTGCTGAGCGTCAGCATGGACGGCTTTCACCACCGCCGCGAGGTTCGCTACGCCCATGGCCAGACGTCGCAGACCTACTATCGGGACGCTTTCGACTACGCGGCGTTTGAGCGCCACGTGCTGATGCCGTTTCGCGCCGGGCGAGAGATTCTTGCGGCCGTTCACGACGTGACCACTGACCAGCCGGTCCACCCCGACGCGATCGAGGCGGCAGACGATGCCGTGGTGCTGGTCGACGGCGTCTTCCTCCACCGTCCGGAGCTCACGGCACTGTGGGACGCATCGCTGTTCGTCCATGCTCCTTTTGAGGTCAGCGTCCCGCGGGGGAACGCCAGGCTGGCGAGACGGCATACCGGAGACGACGATCCCGACCACCCGGCAAACGCCCGCTACGTCGAGGCTCAGCGGTTTTATCTCGAGCAGGCCCCGAGTCAGCAGGCGACCTGGGTGTTGGATAACAGCAACCTCGCTCAGCCCATGCTCGACTGGGGCGCCGAGGTCGGCCCCTAACTCTCGCCACCCCCAGCCACAAAGGTTCACTTCCGCTGCATACACGGCGCTGGAGGTCACAGGTGGTGGCTGGGGGTGGTGGACAAAGGGGGGAGGGGATGTGCGAAAGCCCGGGACCACGTGGGTCCCGGGCTTTCGAGTGGGTCGCCTTGAGGTCAGGGCGACCCGACGGATCAGGCCTTTTCGGCGGCCTCTACGTCGTCATCGACCCAGTCGAGGGTCTTGGTGACGGCCTTGTTCCACTGACGGAACAGCCGGTCGCGCTCAGCGTCATCCATGTTGGGCGTCCAACGCTTGCCCTCGTTCCAGTTGTCGATGACGTCCTGCTCGCCTTCCCAGAACCCAACCGCGATGCCGGCGGCGTATGCAGCACCAAGGGCAGTGGTCTCGGCAATCTCGGGGCGCACCACGTCGACACCGAGGATGTCGGCCTGGAACTGCATCAGCAGTTCGTTGGCGATCATCCCGCCGTCCACGCGCAACTCGGTCAAGTCGACACCAGAGTCGGCGTTCATGGCCTCCAGCACCTCGCGGGTCTGGAAGGCCGTGGCCTCCAGCGCGGCCCGAGCGATGTGACCCTTGTTGACGAAGCGGGTCAGGCCGACGATGGCGCCACGAGCGTCGTCGCGCCAGTGCGGCGCAAACAGACCCGAGAACGCCGGCACAAAGTACGCGCCACCGTTGTCATCGACACCCTTGGCGAGCTCTTCGATCTGCGGAGCATCGTCAATCAGGCCGATGTTGTCGCGCAACCACTGGATCAAGGAACCACTGACCGCGATTGAGCCCTCGAGGGCATAGATGGCGTCCTGGTCACCGATCTTGTAACAGACGGTCGTCAGCAGGCCGTTCTCGCTCGGGACGATCTCCGTGCCCGTGTTGAGCAGCATGAAGTTACCGGTGCCGTAGGTGTTCTTCGACATGCCCTTCTCGAAGCATGCCTGCCCAAACGTGGCCGCCTGCTGGTCGCCGAGGATGCCGGAGATTGGCACGCCGGGCAGCAAACCGCCCTGACGACCCTCGCCGTACACCTCGGACGAAGACTTGATGGTCGGCAGCATCGACATCGGAATGCCGAAGTCGGAGACGGTGCCTTCGTCCCAGTCCAGCGTCTTGAGGTCCATCAACATCGTCCGCGAGGCGTTGGTCACGTCGGTGACGTGCTGTCCACCCTCGGGCCCACCGGTCATGTTCCACAGCACCCAGGTGTCGGTGTTGCCAAACATGAGGTCGCCGTTCTCGGCCTTCTCACGGGCCCCGTCGACGTTGTCGAGGATCCACTTGACCTTGGGTCCGGAGAAGTACGTGGCCAGCGGCAGACCGCAGATCGCCTTGTACTTCTCGGCTCCTTCGTCGCCGCCGAGCTCGGCCGCGATCTTGTCGGTGCGGGTGTCCTGCCAAACGATGGCGTTGTATACCGGGTCGCCGGTGTTCTTGTCCCACACCACTGCGGTCTCACGCTGGTTGGTGATGCCCACCGCAGCGAGGTCGTTATGCGTGATGTTCCCGCTGGACAGGGCTAGGGCGACAACCTCACGGACGTTCGTCCAGATCTCGGCGGGGTCGTGCTCGACCCAGCCCGCCTTGGGGAAGATCTGCTCGTGCTCCTTCTGCCCGGTCGAGTGAATCTTGCCGGCATGGGTGAAAACGATTGCGCGGCTGCTGGTGGTGCCTTGGTCGATCGACATTACATAGTCGGCCATGAGTGTTTCTCCTCCACGTCATTGTGCGGTTTCTATGGCTCCGAGCCGGGTGTTACGTCATACGGCGGACTCGGTCAAACAGGTGACGGCGATGCTCAAGGGTGCCGTCGAGTATTGCGGTTTAGAAGACGGCCGCGGCCAGGATTCCACCCAGTGCGCCACCGACCAGAGGGCCAACCACGGGCACCCAGGAGTAGCCCCAGTCGCTGGACCCTTTGCCCGGAATCGGCAGGACAAAGTGCGCGATCCGCGGACCGAGGTCACGAGCGGGGTTGATGGCGTAGCCGGTGGGACCACCGAGGCTCGCGCCGATGCCGACAACTAGCATGGCAACGGCCAAGGGGCCCAACTCGTTCGGGGCGTTGCCGAAGGCCAGGATCGTGAAGACCAGGACGAAAGTGCCGATGACTTCGGTCACGAAGTTCCAGCCGTAGTTGCGGATCTCCGGGCCGGTTGAGAAGACACCGAGCTTGACCGCCGGGTCTGCATCCTGGTCGAAGTGTTGCTTGTAGGCCGCCCATGCCAGGCATGCACCGATGAAGGCACCCAACATCTGCCCGCTCAAGTAGACCAGCACTGAGACGAAAGTCACCGGGATCTCGCCGTTGGCACCAAAGTTCTCGGCACCGTTGGCGATGAGACCGATGGTCACTGCAGGGTTGATGTGAGCGCCAGCCCTCGCGGCGACGAAAACACCCGCGAAAACGCCGAGGCCCCAACCGAAGTTGATCAGTAGCCAGCCACCGTTGAAGCCCTTGGTTTTGGGCAGGATGGCGTTAGCCACCACGCCGCAACCGAGCAGCAACAGCATGGCCGTACCCATGACTTCGAACAAGAATGCTTGGCCTAGCGAGATATCGTCCATTCATCTCTCCGTTCTCGTGCTGTGCGGGCGGGGCGGGGTTGCCGCCGCTCCGGTCATGCGTTGCGCAGAAGTCAGCCCACGGGCTGCAGGCTCGTCATGTCGCCCACGGTGCCTCGAACCTCCGCGGCGGAGGCGTCATCAGGCTGTTGTGCCGCCAACTCTTCGGCCTTCGCCTGCTCGCGGTATGAGGTGATCTCTGCTTCTTCCTTCGCGCTATCCCAACCAAGGACTCCGGCGGCGATAGCTGCGATCTCCGGCAGCGCACCGACACCCTTGTGCTTGGTCTCGTAGATGAGGCGTGTGCGGCGCATCATCACATCCTCCATATGAAGGACACCTTCGTGGCTGCAGGCGTAGGCGATCTCGGCGCGCAAGTATGCCGGTGCCTCCGCCAGCGGCTCGGCCAGCGACGGGTCCTCCTCGATCAGCTCGAGCAACTCGTACATCATCGAGCCGTAGCGGTGCAGCAAGTGATCAACCATCATGTCGCTCCAGCCGTACCGCTTCTGCAGCACGGGCATGGAGCGGCGGGTGGCCGCTTCGCCGACCGCACCCATGAGTGGGATCTCGTCGGTGATGCAGACCAGGTCCTTGGCCTGGTCACCCAGCGCGAAGTCGACGGCGTCCTTGGCCATGACGCGGTATGTCGTCAGCTTGCCGCCGCCGATCACAGTCAGGCCCGGGACTGGGCTGGCCACGGTGTGCTCGCGACTGACCTTGGAGGAGCCCGTGCCCTCCTTGGTGCCCGGCTGCAGCAGAGGCCGCAGACCGGCATACCAACCGACGATGTCATCGCGGGTCAGTGTGGTCGTCAAGACGGCGTTGGCATGCTCTAACACGTAGTCGATGTCGGCAGAGGTGGCTACGGGGTGCAGACGATCCTCTTCGTATGGGGTGTCCGTGGTGCCGACGATCCAGTAGCGCGACCAGGGCACGAAGAACAGCACCGACTTCTCGGTCTGGATCAGCACGCCCGAGGTGCCCTTGAGTCGCTCGCGGGGGATGACGAGGTGGATGCCCTTGGAGGCGAGCACGTTGAGGCCGCCGTCGGTGTCGGCGAGCTCGCTCACGTCATCTGTCCACACACCAGTGCAGTTGATGATGTGCTTCGCGCGGCAGGTGATTCGGTCGCCGGTTTCGAGGTCTTGTAGCACCGCACCGTTGGCTCGGCCGCTGTCGTCTTTGGTGATCTCGACGACCTGAGTGCGGCTTGCGGCGCTGGCACCATACGAGACTGCGGTCCTGACCAAGGTGAGCACCAGCCGCGCGTCATCCACCGTCGCGTCGTAGTACTCCACTGCTCCGATGGCCTGGTCCTGCTTGAAGTCGGGGAACTTCTTTTGCAGGCCCTTCTGCGAACGGTGCCGGTGAATCGGGAGAGCTCGCTTGCCCGGCATGACGTTGGCCAAAGCGTCATACAGCGTCACGCCAGCCCCGTAATAGGCGCGCTGCCACACGCGGTGCTCCAGCGGAATGAGGAAGGGCATGGCCTTGACCAGATGCGGAGCCAACTTGGTCAGCAGCAGGCCGCGCTCGGTCAGCGCCTCGTGCACGAGCTTGAAGTCCAGCATCTGCAGGTAGCGCAGGCCACCGTGCACCAACTTGGTCGACCACTGTGAGGTCCCGGAGGCCCAGTCCTGGCTTTCAACCACTACCGTGCTCAATCCGCGGGTGGCGGCATCCAGGGCGACGCCCGCACCGGTGACTCCACCTCCGATGACGAGCACATCGAGTTCGTGGCCATCTTGAGCGCTGTCGGCGAGGTGGGCGAGGGTCTTTTGGCGTGATTCTGCGGTGAGCGGCGTTGCCTTCACTGAAGTCCTCCTAGGAGACGATCCTGCTAGTTCGGGGCGATCCGCGCAAGGGTGAACTTGCGAACTCGCTCCAACCTATCGTGCGTAGTGGAGGCCGTGCCCGATGGCACCGAGGATCGACAGGCTCAGGGGCATGGGGCAGGCTGGCGGCATGTTGCGTAGCGCCGGAGCGGCCAAGTCTCTCGGCGTTGGGGACCGAGATTGGGCGTTGTCGGTGTGCGCTCAAGATCCGGTGCTCCATGTGTTTGTGGCTGCTCGCATCCTCGAGGGTGGTCTCGGCGACGGCCGGGCAGTGATGTTCGCCTACGACCGCAGCGGCTCCTCAGCACTGTGTTGGTCCTCGGCCAACGTCGTGCCAGTCGGCGGCGACAAGCGCGCTATCGCTGCGTTGGCCGAGCGAGTGAGCACCCGCCGCAAGTTCGCTTCCTCAGTGTTCGGTCCAGCCGAGCAGGTGCAGCAGATGTGGTCGTTGCTTTCGGGACAGTGGGGTCCAGCCCGAGAGGTCCGCGAGGATCAACCGGTCTTGACCTTGTCCACGTTGCCCTCGCATCTCGGTGTCACGCTGGATCCACTCGTACGCTTGGCACGTACGGAAGAACTCGATGCGGTGGTCCCCGCTGCCGAGGCGATGTTCACCGAAGAGATCGGCTACCCGCCGTATCGAGGGTCTGGCTCGGCATACCGCAACGCTGTCTCCGGTCTACTCAAGTCTCATCGCACCCTGATCCGGACGGAGCGAGGCCGCGTCGTTTTCAAGGCCGACCTTGGGTCCGTTGCGCTGGGGGTGGCCCAGATCCAGGGGGTCTGGGTGCATCCCGACTACCGTGGGCAGGGGATGGCAGCGCCAGCGATGGCGGCGGTCATCGAGCACACCCTGCGGCACATCGCGCCTACGGTGACGCTCTACGTCAATGACTACAACCTTGCCGCCCTAGCGACCTACCGCCGTGTGGGGATGCGGCAAACCGGATCGTTCAGCACGATTCTCTTGTGACCATCCCGTGTGGGGCTCGCGGCTACGGGCGTTGGTGCGCGGCTCGCCGGGTGGCCCGGCGTCCGACCATCACGGTGCTGCAGGCCAGCATCACAAAGGCGGCCCAGAGGAGGATCTGGGCACCCAGCTCAATACCGGCGAAGGCGAAAACTCCGGAGAATCCGGCTTGGCGTGTTCCGTACATCAGGACTCCTTGGTGAGGTGCGGCGTTGTAAAGCCGTGGTTGGCCGATGCGGAGACGATGGCCGCATCGGTGTTGGAGGGTGGAAGCGCGGTTGCGTAGGCGAGATGGCCCTCCGCGGCATACTGCATGGACCAACGGTCCTTGCGTTGGCCGGTGATCCGGCCCATCAGGACGTCGTGCCAGGCTTTGACGAACCAACCGGCCCGAAGCCAGGAAAAGACCTCCTGCGGGACGATGGCGAACGCCATGAACACGTCTTTGCGGTCTCGATGTGGGATGCGCAGGGCCATGTAGCCCTCGGTCAGAGCGAAGATGACGGGGATGACCACCCACGCCAGCCAGAAGAAGCGCAGGTCGCCCAGCACCGCCTGAGTGACCAGCACCGCCAGCCACAGCGCACGGATGCTGGCCATGAAGACGCCGGTGGCCTGCTGCATCCAATCCAGGAAGGTCAGTCGGTTCAAGCCCAGGCTGAGCAGGTCCTCCACGGTGCCCACCTGCCACTTCATCCGCTGGCCCCACAGCGCACGCACGGACGTCATACTGTCGGTATAGGCACGCACGGTGGGGGATACCTGGCAGCGATATCCGAGCGCTCGGATTTGGTAGGTCAACTCGAAGTCCTCGACCTGGGAGTCATAGGACCACGGTCCGACCCGGCCATCTGCGGCGACGACCTCGCGCAGCGCGACTCCAGAGATGGCGCAACCTGTCCCGGCGAGCACCGAGGTCCAGCCGCGGATGAGCGCGGTGTCCGTCCACTTTGCGAACTCGTTGCGCTGCAGCCGGGTCAGGAAGTCATCGCCGAGCATCGTGAATTTTGAGCTCGAGCCCCCAAGTGGCAGTCCGCGCGGGCGACGACCGATCGTAGCCGCAAACTCCTGCTCCCAGTCACTGACAGCGTTAGCCGGCAGCACCGTGTCTGCATCCAGACAGATGACCACGTCGCTGTCAAGGGCATGCGCACGCCAGGCGATGTTCAGAGCCTCAGACTTGCGGTGCTCCAGCCGCGGCAACTCCAACACGGTGACTCGCGGATCGGTGAATGTGCGCGCGACATCGGCAGTGTCGTCGGAGCACCCGTTGGGCACCACCACGATGTGATCCGGCACCCGATCGCCGTCCAGCAGAGCTTGCACCGTGTCGGCTATGCAGTCCGCTTCATTGTGCGCAGGCACAAGGGCGGTGATGGCTAATGAAGAAGTCGGCGCAGTGACCGGACGGAAGGTCATTGGGTCAATAAGGCGTACTGGCGTTAGGACAGGCAAGGAGATCCCCAGAAAAGTAAAGATTTGGCAAAGTGTCTGGTTGAAATGTAAACAACAAGTCGGTGTTCTCCAAAGCCGGCGCCCACCAAATCGTCTCTGCAGATCAGCAGGAGAGGGCCTCTACGTGCTGAAAGCGCTTGCATCCGCCGTCTATATGAGATCAAGGTCACACCCAGACTAGGGTCGCTCGCATGGCTTACGACGTCGAAATGGTGAGAGCGCACTTCCCCTCACTCGCGAGTGGCACGGCCTTTTTCGATGGACCGGGGGGCACGCAGACCCCCGCCGTCGTGGCCGCCGCGACGGCCGAGGCAATGTTGGCCGGGTTGTCTAATCGGGACCGCGTCACCGCGACGGGCCGCCGTGCCGACGACATCGTGATCGCCGCTCGGCAGGCGATGGCTGACCTGCTGGGGGCCGACCCCGACGGGGTCATCTTCGGTCGGAGTATGACGTCGCTGACCTATGACCTCGCGCGGACTCTGGCGGCGGGCTGGGGCCCCGGCGACGAGATCGTGGTGACCTCGCTGGACCACGACGCCAACGTGCGGCCCTGGGTGCAGGCGGCCGTGGCCGTCGGTGCTCAGGTGCGGTGGGCGCACTTTGACCCGGACACAGCCGAGTTGTCCGTCGAAGCGATCGCCGAAGTCTTGAGCTCGCGCACCCGGCTCGTCGCGCTGACCGGAGCCTCCAACGTCCTCGGGACCATGCCGGACATCGAGGCCATCGCTGCGCGGGTCCATCAACAGCACGTGGGTCAGCAGCGCGCGGACCAGCATCGACCCGCGCTGGTCTACCTGGACGCGGTCCACCTCGCGCCGCACGTCAGCATCGATTTGGCGGCGCTCGGCGTGGACTTTGTCGCCTGCTCGCCGTACAAGTTCTTCGGGCCACACCTAGGGGTGCTGGCCGGCATACCCGCAGTGCTGGAAACCCTGCATCCGGCCAAGTTGTTGCCGTCGCCCGCTCGGGCTCCAGAGCGGTTTGAGCTAGGCACGTTGCCGTACGAATCGCTAGCCGGGGTCACGGCAGCGGTCGACTTCATCGCTGATCTGGGCGGTGCTTCCATGGGCACCCGCCGTGAACGCCTGATCCAGTCGTATGCCGAGCTCGAGACCCATGAGCACGCCTTGCAGGATCGCTTGGAGCAGGGTCTGGATCAGATGCCGCCGGTCGTGCGCTTTTCCAAGGCGGGCTGCCGCACCCCCACGGTGTACTTCCAGGTTGCCGGGGTCGACAGCGCAGAGTTGAGCCGGGCATGCGCTGGGGCAGGCGTGAACGCCCCGGCCAGCAACTTCTACGCCATCGAAGCCTCCTGCCGGCTCGGATTGGGCGATGAGGGGGCGGTCCGCGCTGGGATCGCGCCGTACACCACTGCTGAGGATGTGGACCGTCTGCTCGCAGCGGTGGGTAGCGTCGCCGAGGGGAGCGACGAGGGCATGAGTAGCCGCGCGGGCTAAATCGGGAGAAGGCGAGCGCACAGCCGAGATATCGTGGCGCGGACGCCCGCATCCCGACGCAGGCATTGTCTAGCCGATTCCCCACAACATAGGAGCGCCGACGTGGCCCTGCGCCTGTCCACCCTCTTTCTCCGCACGCTGCGCGAGGATCCTGCCGACGCCGAGCTGCCCGGCCATAAGTTGCTGATCCGCGCCGGTTACGTCCGCCGTGCCGCCCCCGGGGTCTACACGTGGTTGCCGCTGGGATTGCGCGTGCTGCGCAAGGTGGAGGCCGTGGTCCGCGAAGAGATGGATGCCATCGGTGGTCAGGAAGTTCGCTTCCCCGCGCTGCTGCCGCGTGAGCCCTATGAAGCCTCTGGGCGATGGACCGAATACGGAGATAACCTCTTTCGGTTGACCGACCGCAAGGGCGTTGACATGTTGCTCGGCCCGACCCACGAGGAGATGTTCACCCTCGCGGTCAAGGACATGTTCTCCTCCTATAAAGAACTGCCGCTGACGCTGTATCAGATTCAGATCAAATACCGCGATGAGGCTCGTCCTCGGGCCGGGCTGCTGCGTGGTCGTGAGTTCACGATGAAGGACTCCTACTCCTTCGACGTTGACGACGCCGGGCTGGAGGCGGCTTACCAACGGCACCGTGCGGCATACATCTCGCTGTTTGATCGTCTGGGTTTCGACTACGTCATTGTCCATGCTGACTCAGGGGCCATGGGTGGCTCGGCGAGCGAGGAGTTCCTGGCGATCAGCGAGCACGGCGAAGACACGTTCGTGCGCTGCGAGGCCAGTGGGTATGCCGCGAACGTCGAGGCTGTCGTGGTGCCCCAGGCCCCCGAGATCGATGCCTCCCAGATGCCCGCGGCGCAAGCCCACGACACCCCGGACACCCCCACCATCGACACCTTAGTGCGGGCGGCGAACGCGTCCCACGCCCGCGCCGACGGACGGGACTGGCACGCGGGGGACACGCTGAAGAACGTCATCGTCATGCTGGCCCACCCCGACGGCACGCGTGAGCCGCTGGCCATCGGTGTGCCCGGGGACCGCGACGTGGACACCAAGCGACTGGCGGCTGCCGTGGCGCCCGCCGAGGTCGAGCCCTTCGAGGCCAAAGACTTCGCGCAGCACCCGAGTTTGGCCAAGGGATACATCGGACCCGGGGTGTTGGGCACCGAGAAGGCCTCCGGCATCCGCTATCTCCTGGATCCCTCGATCGCGCGCGGCTCGGCCTGGGTCACCGGTGCCGACGAGCACGGCAAGCACGTGTTCGACTTGGTGTACGGCCGGGACTTCGAGGCTGACGGCCTCATCCAGGCCGGCGAGATCAAGGAAGGAGACGCCAGCCCCGACGGTGGCGGCACGCTGACGTTGGCGCGCGGCATCGAGATGGGTCACATCTTCCAGCTGGGCCGCAAGTATGCCGATGCGCTGGGTCTGAAGGTGCTGGACGAGCACGGCACGTTGGTGACTGTCACTATGGGTTCCTACGGCGTGGGCTGCACTCGCGCGGTCGCGGCGGTCGCCGAGGCCACCTGCGACGACATCGGGTTGGTCTGGCCCCGCGAGTTGGCCCCGGCCGATGTGCATGTCGTGGCCACCGGCAAAGACCGGGCTGTTTTCGAAGCCGCCGATACTCTGGTGGCCGAGCTCGAAAGCAGCGGCGTCGAGGTGATCTACGACGACCGGCTCAAGGTCTCGCCGGGAGTGAAGTTCAAGGACGCCGAGTTGCTCGGGGTGCCGACCATCGTGGTGATTGGGCGCGGGCTGGCCGACGGCGTGATCGAGGTCAAGGACCGGGCCAGCGGCGAGCGACGCGAGGTTGCTGTCGCTGAGGCAGCCGCTGAAGTGCGGGCCGAGATCAGTGGTTCCGCTCGGTAATGCCTGATGTTGCGAGGCCGCCGATCCGCGCGGTGATTTTCGACTGGGGTGGCACGCTGACGCCTTGGCACACCGTCGACGTGGCGGGGATTTGGCGGCGTGCGTTTGCCGAGCGCACCTACCCCGACGACGCGGCAGCCCGCGACAGGCTGGCGCACACGCTGACCGAGGTCGACGCCGAGATGTGGGCTGCCGGTCGGACCGAGCATCGCAGCGCCCGACTGAGCGACGTGTTGCACGGCACTGCTCAGCGACTGCAGATCCCGGTGGAGCACGTCGCCACGACACATGGCCACGCCGCATACGAAAGCGAGTGGGAGCCGCATACCCTCACTGACGCTGACGTCGCCCCGCTGTGGACGTGGCTGCGCTCGCAGGGCATTGCGGTCGGGGTGCTCTCCAACACGATCTGGAGCCGGGACTATCACCGTGGGGTGTTCGCGCGCGATGGTGTCCTGCACCTGATCGACGGTGACGTCTACTCCAGCGAGATCGACGTCGTGAAGCCCCATGCCGACGCCTTCCTTCTCGCTGCCGAGGCGGTGGGGTTCGATCCGAGTGAGTGCGTCTACGTCGGGGACCGGCTCTATGAAGACGTGTGGGGGCCGCAGCAGGTCGGGATGCGAGCCATCCACATCCCGCACAGCATCATCCCGACCGATCAGGTGGTCGAGGTCGATGTCACGCCGGATGCCACGGCCTACATGCTGGCCGAGGTCGCCGGCATCGTCGCTGGTTGGCAGGATCTGCAGAACGTGCTGCCGAGGTGATCGAGGAGCTATCGGTCTCGCTGCTGGTCTTCCTCGCTCTAGCCGCTTTCACCGCGGGGTGGGTGGATGCGGTGGTCGGCGGGGGAGGGTTGGTCCAGCTGCCTGCGCTGCTGATCGGATTCCCAGGGGCTACTCCGGTGCAGATTCTCGCGACCAACAAGCTCGGCTCGATATTTGGCACGACCACGAGTTCGATCACGTATCTACGACGAGTGAAGCCGGACCTTCGCACTGCCCTACCGCTGGCGGGGTGTGCCTTTGCCGGCAGCATCTGTGGCGCGCTCATTGCCTCGCAGATCCCCAAAGCTGCG
Source organism: uncultured Actinomycetota bacterium (assembly GCA_963803695.1). Classification (GTDB taxonomy): domain Bacteria; phylum Actinomycetota; class Actinomycetes; order Actinomycetales; family Dermatophilaceae; genus Ornithinicoccus. The sequence goes on along the minus strand of CAWDNY010000004.1, from coordinate 42,936 downwards.
TTCAACCCGATCATTCTTGTGGTCTTGGTCGCGGTCGGTGCCTACACGCTGCTCAAACCCAGCGTCGGGTCGATCTCGGCGCTGCGGTTTTCCGGGCGAGCTCACCTCGCGGTCGCCGGTGTCATCGGCTTCGTGATTGGTGCCTACGACGGGGCGCTCGGCCCGGGCACGGGCTCGTTCCTGGTTTTCGCGCTGGTCGGTCTGCTGGGCTATGGGTTCTTGCAGGCCAGTGCCAAGGCCAAGATCGCTAACTTCGCGACGAACCTCGCCGCTTTGATCGTCTTCATCCCCCAGGGTGCGGTGATGTGGCAAATCGGATTGCTGATGGGGGTATGCAACGTGGCGGGTGGCTACATCGGAGCTCGGACGGCGGTGGCCAAGGGTAGCGGCTTCGTGCGCGTGGTGTTTGTGATCGTGGTGAGCGCGTTCATCGTGAAGATCGGATACGACACCTTCGTTCAGTTCACCTAAGGGATAAGGGTCGTCGGATCGCACGAGCCGAGCGACGCGAGCGTGTCCATCGTGCGGTCGGCGCTTTCCGGATGGTTCTCGGGGCCGGTCGGCTCGATGACGTGGCCGTCGAGATTCACGCGGGTGGGTTGAACCGCCAAAGCTGAGGTCACCGTGTCATCAGGGGAAAGGGTGAACGTGATTTCGGCGACCATGCCCTCCTGGGTCTCGGGTCGCAGTCGGCTGTCCGAATCTGGTGACTGGTTCGACAGGCTGTTGCCCATCCCGTAGAGCACATAGCGCCCGTCGATCTTGTCGCACGGCTGCGGCACGTGCACGTGCGTGCCCAAGATGAGGTCGACGGCCCCAGACTCCAGCAACTCCTGGGCGATCTGTGTCTGATCGGAGGTCGGCTCAGTTTGATACTCCTGGCCCCAGTGCATACTCACCACGACAAGGTCGGCATCGTCCTGACGAGCCTGTGTGGCATCGTCGATGATTCCCTGCGACCCCGTGACCGGCCAGAGCGACGTGCCGAGCCAGGGCGCCTCGCCGGGAACGGTCGTCGTGGGCCCTCCCGAGTTGGGAAGGGTGTAGGTGTATGCCAGGTGCGCCACCGTGATGTCACCCACCTCATACACCTGTGGTTGTCCGGCACGGTCCTCGTAGCCGGAGGGTCCGGCATAGCCCAGTCCAGCCTCCGTGAGCACATCTTCGGTTTCGGTGAGGCCGGAGACGCCGCGATCCATGGTGTGGTTCGAGGCGAAGTCGCAGCCGTCGTATCCGGCATCCGCGAGATCCCCCGCGAGTTCGTGGGGGGTGTTGAAGACGAGCAGGCCAGGTTGGGTCAGGCCAACGTTATCGGCCGATAGGGGGGTCTCCATGTGGCACAGTGCGAGATCGGCGGAGGACACCAATGGCTCGATCTCCGCAAACATGGGTGCGAAGTCGTAACCCTTCTCGCCTGCGTCGGCGGCATTGGCGGCGGCGCTGTCCAGCACCGAGACGTGCGCGAGCTCGTCGCCGGAAGCGGCAATGGTGATGGTGCGGTCGGGAGCTGGCTCGCTCGTGCTGGTCTCCGCTTCAGTTGCGGTCTCCGGAGCCTGATCGGGGGGCCGTTGCACGTCGGCGCTAGCGGCATCGGATGTGGCCGCCGGCTCTTCGTCCGCGTTGAGCTCAGGGGAGGATGAGCATCCGGCCGCGCTCAAGGCGAGGCCTACCGCGAGCACTGTCCCCTGCGCCTTCCGCCGCTGTGCAGCCCTTCGCATTCCTTGAGGCTACGCGCGCGTCCCCAGCGCTGCGCTCACAACACCCGGATCGCTGGTTGGCTGCTGGCAGACCGTCCCACGACAGAGGTATGCCGTATCGCGGCCACCCAACGCGGGGCGATCGAGCAGCATCGGGGGAGTGTCGGCGGCAGAGTCGTTCGCAGAGCCGGGCGGTCCGAGGCCTGGCCCCATCAGCACGATGGTGCCGGGTGGGGCTTGCCGGGCGATGGGTGCCAATGCCCCGTCACCATGAGCAACCGCCAACACGCTCGGCCCGGCTAGGTCATCCTGAGCCGCAGCCAGGGCCCAGCCAGCGAAGCGCGGTGCCTGAGTTGCGATGGTGCCCATGGGCTGTAGCGCGAATCGACCCAGTTCGAGGTGCTCGGACGACCCCGCCAGCGCCCCGTAGCGCAGGAACGCCCCGGCGAGCGCAGATTGCCCGCACGGTTCGGCGTTGTCGCCTCGCGAGGCCGGACGCATGACCAGATCGGTCACGTCGCTCGCGCTGTCGTGGAATCGTCCTGGACCCTGGTCGTCATCGCGCGCCTCGAAGACCTCGCGGGCCACGCCAAGCACCCACCGCGCAGAGTTCAACCAACGAATGTCCGCCGTGGCCGCGTGCAACGCCAACAGCCCCTCAGCCAGGCCGCCGTAGTCCTCGGACACGCCGGCGGCGTCGCCCACCACCCCGTCTCGTGAGCTGCGCCGCAGACGCCCGTCCACCACGTGCAGGCTCAGCAGCAGGTCGGCGCAGCGTGCGGCCAGGTCGATCCAATCGGGCTCGTCGAAGAACCATCCGGCCTCGGCCAGGGCGGCGATCAACCAGCCGTTCCACGCGGTGACGACCTTGTCGTCGCGACCGGGCTGTGGCCGAAGCGTGCGGCGCAGGTCCAAGCGTTCGCGGACATCGGCATACCAGCGCTCGTTGTCGGGATCGTGTGGCCGCTGCAGGGTCGATGCGCTGTGCTCGAACGTCCCTCGCTCGGTAACCACAAAGAAGTCAGCAGCCAGCCGGCCGTCCTCCTCGCCGAGAACCTGCACGAGTTGTTCGGGCGTCCACACGTAGGTCGCGCCCTCGACCCCGTCGGTGTCCGCGTCGAGAGAGGAAGCGAAGCCGGCCTGGTTGGTCCACATCTCGCGGACCAACCAGTCCACGCACTCGCGGACGATCCGCTCGGCCAATGCCCTGTCACTCGGCGCGTCTCCACCGGGCTGACCCGAGCGAGATCGGTGTAGACCCGAAGGAGAAGAGCGTTGTCGTAGAGCATCTTCTCGAAGTGCGGCACGACCCAGGCCGCATCCACGGCATACCGAGCGAATCCGCCGCCGATCTGGTCGTACGTCCCGCTGCGGGCCATGGCCCGAGCCGTCTCTCGGGCCATCCGATCGGCCTGCTCGTTGCCGGTCTGCGCGGCGTGACGCAGCAAGAACGAGAGCACCATTGAGGGTGGGAACTTCGGCGCACTCCCGAACCCGCCGTTCACCGGGTCGAAGTCGCGCGCCAACCGCTGCACGGCAGCCTCGACCTCGTCCGCGCCGATGGGTTGGCTCGACTCGGCAGCCGCTGCGGCCTCACTCAACGACCGCACGATGTGGGCGCTGCCGGCGCGGACCTCGTCCTCACGCTCGGTCCAGGTCTGGGTGGCTGAGGTCAGCAGGTGGGCGAACTGTGACCTGGGCAGATAGGTGCCGCACCAAAACGGCTCGCCCTGGGGCGTAAGCAGGCACGTCATCGGCCAGCCGCCATGGCCGGTCATAGCGGTGGTGGCTTGCATATAGATGGCATCCACGTCGGGACGCTCCTCGCGGTCCACCTTGATGGCCACGAAATCTGTGTTCATCTGGCGCGCGATCTTGTTGTCTTCGAAGGATTCGTGAGCCATCACGTGGCACCAGTGACACGCGGCATACCCGATGGAGAGCAAGATCGGCACGTTGCGCTCGCGGGCCTGCTCGAAAGCCTCCGGAGTCCACGGCCACCAATCCACGGGGTTGTCCGCGTGCTGCAAGAGGTAGGGAGACGTCGAACCCGTCAACCGATTCATCTGTCCCCGACACCATCGAGCAGGCGATCCAACGTGTCGATGAGGCGACTTACTCTCGTCGACACGACCTCCCAGACGATTTCGCTGTCGATCGTGGCATAGCCGTGAACAAGGACATTGCGAAAGGCAACAATCTTTGGCAGATCCGGTACGACAGCGGCGACGTCCGGATCGATGCGGTTCAGCTTGTTCAGCGACTCACCAATGATCTCGAACTGACGCTCGACCCCAGACCGCAACAACGGGTCGCCGAGATAGTCGGTCAGGTCGTGGCCCGAGACGAATTGCTGGATGAGACCTGCCGCGCGCCGAGCGTCCCAGATGAACGCGGGTGACTCAGGCCGCATACAGTTCCTCGGCGCTGGCCTGCACCGAAGCAGCAAAGAACGGATTCTCCAGGGCCGTTGACATCACCAAATCCACCGGGTACCCGAGCAACCCTTCCAAACCTTCTTTCAGACCGAAATAGGCGTCGAACCCCTCGACTGGCCCGTCGGCGAACTCCACGAGGAAGTCGACATCGCTGTGCTCCTCGTCGAAACAATCAGTCGTTGCAGAACCGAAAACCGACAGACGACGCACGTTGAAGCCGCGGCACAGGTCCGCGACGACCTCGCGATCTATAACAACCATGGTGTTCCTCCCGAATCCTCGTCTGGTCCCATGGTCGCACCTTCTGCGGTTGTCGCCCTCGAGCAGGCCAACTCATTGCGCATTGAGAACTTCTGAACCGCAGTGATAATGCTGAGGTGTATCTGACCATCACGTCCAGCGCGCCCGATGCGAGCGACTTGGGATACCTCCTGCACAAACATCCAGATCGCGTCCAGCACTTCGAGGTGTCCGGCGGGGTGGCCTACGTCTTCTATCCCGAGTCGACCGCTGCGCGGTGCACCGTGGCCCTGTTGCTCAATATCGACCCCATCGCCTTGATCCGGGGCCGATCGGGCGTGTCGTCCGACTTCGCGTTGGGCCATTACGTCAACGACCGTCCGTATGCTGTGTCTTCGCTGGTCGCGGTCGCGCTCGGCAAGGTGTTCCGGACGGCACTGAGCGGGCGGTGTACTACTCATCCGGACCTGGTGAAGCAAGCGTTGCCGCTGGAGATCAAGGTGCCGGTGGTGCCGACGAGTGGGGGAGCAGAGCAAGTGCGTGCGCTGTTCGAGCCGCTGGGCTGGGACGTGATCGCCGCTGAGATTCCGTTGGATGTCACCGTGCCGGAGTGGGGCAATTCCCGCTACGTCGACCTCCAGTTGAGCGGCACGATGCCGCTGTCGGTTGCCCTGTCGCACCTCTACGTGTTGCTGCCGGTGCTGGACGGGGTCAAGCACTACTGGGTAGACGAGCAGGAAGTCGACAAGCTGATCCGAGCGGCCTCGGAGTGGTTGCCTGACCACCCACAGCGCCAGGAAATTGCCCGGCGCTACCTGGCGCGCCAGAAGGACCTGACGGAGTCGGCCATGGAACGCCTGATCGGCGACGGAGAATCGCCCGCTGTAGATGGCCCCGAGGTGGACCAGGCTCCGCGAAGCCCGGTCGCTCGCCCACGACTGGGTGCCGAGCGCGTCGCCGCGGTGGTCGAGTCGCTGCGCGTCGAGCAGGCGGCCCGGGTAGTGGACATCGGCTGCGGCGAGGGTGCCTTGCTGCGCGAGCTCATCAAGCACGCCGAGTTCACCGAGATCGTCGGGGTCGACGTCAGCCCGCGCGCCCTCGAGCGTGCCGAGCGGTCGATGCACTTCGACCGGATGCCAGACCAGCAGCGGTCCCGGCTGACGTTGCGCCAGTCCTCGCTGAGCTACGTCGATCAGCGACTGGCCGGCTACGACGCCTTGGTTTTGATGGAGGTCATCGAGCACCTCGACCCGGCGCGACTGCCGAGTCTGGCGAATGTCGTGTTCGGGGCCGCCAAGCCTGCCACGGTCGTCATGACCACACCGAACGCCGACTACAACCTGTTGTATGAAGGCCTGGCCCCTGGTGCGTTCCGCCACCGCGATCACCGCTTCGAGTGGACCCGCGAGGAGTTCGCGTCGTGGGCTAGCGAGGTCTGCGGGCGCTTCGGCTACACCGTTCGAATGGCTGGGATCGGCCCAGACGACCCAGCCCTGGGGGCACCGACCCAGATGGCAGTCTTCACCCGGAGCTACCGCATACAGGAGGAGGCGTCATGAGCACCCTCGCCATCCCAGAGTTGTCGCTGGTGCTTCTGATCGGTGCCTCAGGCTCCGGCAAGTCCACTTTTGCCCGCGAGCATTTCGGACCCTTCGAGGTGATCTCCAGCGACCATTGCCGCGGGTTGGTCTCCGACGATGAGAACGACCAGGACGCCACCCGCGCCGCGTTCGAAGTGCTGGAGTTCATCGCGGGCAAACGCCTAGCGGCCGGGCGACTTACGGTCATTGATGCCACCAACGTGCAGCGCGAGGCTCGGCGGTCGCTCGTCTCCCTGGCCCGCGAGCACGATGTGCTGCCAGTCGCGATCGTGCTCGACCTGCCCGAGGCGGTGTGTGTCGCACGGACTGAAGCGCGTGAGGACCGAGATTTTGGTGCCCGGGTGGTGCGCCGTCAGCGGGACCAACTGCGACGGTCCGTGCGGGGTTTGGCCAAGGAAGGACTGCGCACGGTGCACGTGCTGGACAGCGTCGAGGAGGTCAGCGCCGCCCAGGTAGTCAGGGAACGGCTGCGTAGTGACCTGCGCGGTCAGCACGGCCCGTTCGACGTCATCGGCGACGTGCACGGGTGCCGATCGGAGCTAGAGAGTCTGCTTGCACGATTGGGTTACAAGATCGTGCGCGACGAGCAGGGCCGATCTATCGACGCGATCCACGCTGCTGCCCGACGCGCCGTATTCGTGGGTGATCTCGTCGATCGAGGACCGGACTCGGCTGGGGTGCTGCGGCTCGTGATGGGCATGGTCGGGGCGAAGCATGCCCTGTGTGTTCCTGGGAACCACGAGCACAAACTGGTCCGGGCGCTGAACGGCGCAAAGGTCCAGGTCAGCCATGGGTTGGAAACCACGCTGGCCGAGCTCGGCCAGGAGACGCCGGAGTTCCGGGATGAGGTGCAGACGTTCTGCGATTCACTGGTCGCGCACCTCGTGCTCGACGACGGAGCCTTGGTGGTGGCGCACGCGGGGCTCAAGGAGGCCTACCACGGTCGGGCATCCGGCCGGGTGAGGAGTTTCGCGCTGTATGGAGACTCCACCGGTGAGACCGATGAGTTCGGCCTCCCGGTGCGCTACCCCTGGGCCAAGGACTACCGGGGCAAGGCCACCGTGCTTTACGGGCACACGCCCGTGCCAGAACTCGAATGGGTCAACAACACCCTGTGTCTGGACACCGGGTGCGTGTTCGGTGGGCGGCTCAGTGCTCTGCGATATCCAGAGCGCGAGCAAGTCTGGGTGCCGGCCGAGCAGGTTTGGTACGAGCCGGTGAAGCCCTTTGCTGTGACGGCGGATCGCAGGGAACCGGATCAGTTGAACCTCGACGACGTGCTCGGCAAGCGAGTCATCGAGACCGCCTTCCACGGCCGGGTCAGCGTCCACGAGGACAACGCCTCCGGCGCGCTCGAGGTGATGAGCCGGTTCGCGCTCCCGCCGCAACTGGTGCCATACCTTCCGCCGACGATGGCCCCGGCCGCAACCTCTCGCCGCAAAGACCTGCTGGAGCATCCGGACGAGGCCTTCTCGGCATACCGCAGCCAGGGGGTGCAGGAGGTGGTCTGCCAGGAGAAGCACATGGGCTCGCGTGCGGTCATCCTGCTCTGCGCCGACGCCGAGGTGGCAGCCCGCACCTGGGGCTGTGACCAGGGACAAACCGGCGTGGTCTACACCCGCACTGGGCGCTCGTTCTTCGACCCGGCGCAGACTGAAGCGTTTCTGGGCCAGCTGCGCACAGCTGTGGGTGAGGCAGGGCTTTGGGTCGAGTTGGACACCGACTGGATCTTGATGGATGCGGAGATCCTGCCGTGGTCGGCCAAGGCCGAGGACCTGCTTCGTGACCAGTACGCGAGTGTTGGGGCGGCCGCCGGACGTGCTCTGCCCGCTGCGGTCGACGGGCTGCGCGCGGCACGTGAGCGCGGGCTGGATGTTGATGAATTGCTCGATGCCACCGCATCGCGGTCGAGCAACGCGAGCGCCTTCACTGCCGCATACCGGCGCTATTGCTGGAGCACCGATGGGTTGGATGGCGTGCGGGTCGCCCCGTTCCAGATCTTGGCCACGCACGGCACCACGCATCATCACCGCGATCACGAGTGGCACATGGCGATCGCCGACCGGCTTGCCGCGGCGGCTCCGGACTTCGTGACTGCGACCCGCCGCATCATCGCCCGCACCGACGACCCCGAGTCCCTAGAGAGGGCCACGCAGTGGTGGCAGGAACTCACCGATGCCGGTGGCGAAGGCATGGTCGTCAAGCCGCTGAAGAATCTGGTCCGCAACAGCGGCAAAGGGCTCGTCCTGCCAGGCATCAAGGTGCGAGGGCGGGAGTATCTGCGGATCATCTACGGGCCTGACTACACCGAGCCAGCGAACCTGGAGCGAGTGCGCCAACGCCGTCTGGGACATAAGCGCTCCTTGGCGCTGCGCGAATATGCGCTGGGTCTGGAGTCGCTGGAGCGGCTGGTCGCAGGTGAGCCGTTGTGGCGCGTGCACGAAGCGGTCTTTGCCGTGTTGGCGTTGGAGTCCGAGCCCGTCGATCCACGGTTGTAGGTGACAGTCGCTCGTGGCGGCTCATTGATGGCCGGGTCAGGGGTTGTCGGTGGCGCTGTTTACGCTGTCTTGATGACGCAATCTGCTGACCACAGCCCGCAGGCCGACACCCTCGGCTCGCCCACCCCGCAAACCGGAGATCAACTCGACAAAGACCCCTCAGACTGGGTGACCGGGGATGAGCCGATGACCGCTTCGCAACGCAGTTATCTCGACACGCTGGCCAGCCAAGCTGGCGAGGAGATCTCAGCCGACCTCACCAAGGCCGAGGCTTCCGAGCACATCGAGCGGCTTCAGGCGAACGGCGCTTCGGGGGCTGACGCCTGATCGACGTGTCACCCACCCTGCCATTGGGGCAGGGGCCAGCCCTGGCGAGTTGGCCCATCATGAGTCAATTCTGGGCCGACATCTCCTTCTTGCACTGGCGTATCGAGCCCGAGGTGCTTGAGCCGTTCATGCCACGAGGAGCTCGTCCTGACGTCCACGATGGCTCGGCTTGGGTCGGTCTCCTACCGTTCCGTATGCAGCGAGCCGGCTTAGGCGCGGGCCCCGCAGTGCCATATCTCGGCACGTTCTGGGAGACCAACGTGCGGCTCTACAGCACAGACGAACGCGGCCGGCCAGGCGTGGTTTTCCTGTCGCTTGAGGCTCAGCGTTTGGCTGTCGTGGCCGGGGCGCGCGGCGTATTCAACCTGCCGTACTTCTGGGCGACGATGACGGGTTCACGTCGCGGGGGCGATGTGATCAGTGATGGTGATGTCCTGACCTATCGGTCGCAGCGGCGACGGCCTCATGGGCTCGGCCGCGCGGGGCGCAGGCCAACCAGCGACATCGAGGTGCGGGTGTCCGAGCCGATCCCCGAGCCCAACTCGACCGAGCTGTTTTTGAGCGCCCGCTTCGGACTGCATACACAGATCGTCGGTCAGGGCGTCTGGGTGCCCAACACACACCAGCCGTGGCCGCTGCGGCGAGCCGAAGTCGTCTCCCTGGAGGATGAACTGATCGCCGCCACGGGCCTCCCGGACCTCGCGGCGCAACGCCGGCCCGACCACGTCATGTTCTCTAGCGGAGTGCACACCAGCTTCGGCGTCCCGCAACGGACGGAGCGTGCCAATTTGCTGACGACACGCCGGCAAAAATCGGCCTGAGCGTTCACGTGCTCGCTGTGGCCGGTCATTGTCGGGCGTGTCACGGGCCGGCATCCGTGAGCTGGCCCCGACTAATGGCCTCGGGGAGACTCAGGCCCGGGAATCCGTCCATGGGCACGCCGAAGGTTGTGCCCACCTCCACAGACAACGCCATCAGCACGATGGTGCCGTTGATCGCATCAGCGTCGTAGGCCCGGGCGCTCGACCCAGCGATCACCGACTGCGACAAAGCGACGAACAGGTCCTGGGCCGCATCCCGGCGTTCCCGAGTCGTCGACAGCGAGCTCGGCAGTCCGTAGCCGAGGGGCGGCGCTGGGGCAGCGGAACCGGCCAACTCGGTGACAAGGCGAGTGGGTCCGCGAAGACTGGCCAGAGCATCCCGATAGCCCTCGCGGTCATCCTTGGCTGACCAGGCCGCCAACACCTCGAGCCCGTAGATCGCCTGTCGCAGACCGGCCAGCACGGTGATTGCTCCCGCGCCGTCGGGGCCGCGCAGGGCGGGCAACGTGACGTCGGCCCCAAGGGTGCGGGCGGCCGCGATCCGCTGCCCGTGCAGCGCCATCAACGTTGGCACATTGATTCCACTGACCGTCAACAACTCTTCGCTAATCGGGTCCTCCGATGAATCCTCGATCAGTAGTCCGGCCAGTTCCGCGGCCTCGAGCTCAGGTGGTGGGCCGGTGGCGGTGGCCGAGTCGGTGTCCGCAGATGCGGCCGGGGCACCTGTCTGCGCGGTGTCGTCGCGCTGCGACCTCTCGCCGCCACCCGCCTGGACCATCTCGGCCAGCACCCTCGCCTGGGTGTCCAATGCGGCGCGGGGCGCTTCGATCGTGGCTGAGGCGTCCTCGTCGTTGGCGCGCGAAGCAATCTCAACGAGCAGACGGGTCCGTCGCAGGGTGGCTTCCAAGACCGGCATATCGGGAGCCTGCTCTGCTGGGGGCTGGGAAATGTCGTCGCCACCGCTTGGGGCGGGGCCGGTGTCACCGGCATCCTCGGAGCAACCGGCGAGGCCCGTCACCCCCAGAGCAGCAACGGTGATCACGAGCCGTCGTCCCAGGCGGGGCGTTGCCGATCGACGGATCGCGGGTCGAGCGGGCATGACGCGGATCATCGCAGACTGAGCGGTGAAGAAGAACGACTAGAGTGTTTCTTCCTGGCCCAGCGCGAGCGCTGTAGCCCCGCGACTCAGAAGCAGACACGAGACACGGCATACACAACAGAAAAGGGAGGCTCGGATGGACAGCGGGACGGGGAATGCCCACATCCGCCAGACGTGCGAGCAGGCGGTGTCCAGCCAAGGCATCGTCATCGACGCGGTGAGTGTGGCTTCGGCCGGCAAGCGTCGCCTCGTGCGAGTGACCGTGGCGCGTGACCTTGCCGGATTGCCCGATGGCGACCACACCAGTGTCGTGGAGCCACTGAGTTTGGATGAAGTGGCCGACGCCGGCCGAAGTGTCAACGAAGCGCTGGACGCCGCGGACGTCATGGGGGCCTCGGCATACACCTTAGAAGTCAGCTCACCCGGTGTGGGGGCACCGTTGGTCACTCCCGAGCACTTCCGGCGCAACGTCGGCCGGATGCTGGAGGTCAGCACCGATGAAGGTGTCGTGATCCAGGATCGGCTCACTGCGGCAAGTCCCAACGGTATCTCCCTGGGATCGAACGAGGAGACGGAAATCTCTTACGACGCCATCGACCGGGCCGTGGTCCAGGTCGAATTCAGCAGACCCACGACAGGAGAGTGAGCCTCATGGACATCGATATGGCAATGCTGCGGGGGATCGCTGCCGAGCGGGAGATTCCGCTGGAGATCCTGGTCAACGCGATCGAAGAGGCCACGCTCAGCGCCTACGAACGAGTGCGCGGCTCTGATGCCTCTGCGGCCCGGGTCGAGCTGGACCGCAAGAGTGGGCACGTCACGGTCTGGGCACGCGAAGCCCCGACCTTCGACGAGGAAGGTATGCAGACCCACCCTGGCCAAGAGTTCGACGACACCCCTGAAGGTTTCGGTCGGGTCGCCGCAGCCACCGCCCGGCAGGTCATCATGCAGCGGATGCGCGAGTTGGAGGACGATGCCGTCCTCGGTGACTTCCGGGACCGCGAAGGTGAGATCGTCTCGGGCCTGATCCAGCAGTCGAGCAATCCGCGCAACGTGCTCGTTGACTTCGGCACCGTCGAGGGGGAGTTGCCCAGCGCCGAGCAGGTCCCTGGCGAGAGCTATCAGCACGGACAGCGGCTGCGGTGCTTCGTGGTCAGCGTCAAGCGGGGAGCACGTGGCCCGTTGATCTCGCTGTCGCGCACCCACCCGAACTTGGTCCGTAAACTCTTTGCCCTCGAGGCTCCCGAGATCGCGGACGGGTCCGTTGAGATTGCGGCGTTGGCCCGCGAAGCCGGGCACCGCACCAAGATCGCGGTGCACGCCACGGTGCCGGGCGTGAATGCGAAGGGGGCGTGCATCGGCCCGATGGGGCAGCGCGTCCGGGCGGTGATGGCCGAGTTGCAGGGGGAGAAGATCGACATCGTCGACTACTCCAGTGACCCCGCTGCGTTCGTGGCCTCGGCCTTGTCGCCGGCGCGAGTGCTGAGCGCCGAGGTCGTTGATCTCGACACCAAGCAGGTCCGCGTCATCGTGCCGGACTATCAGTTGTCGCTGGCGATCGGCCGCGAGGGTCAGAACGCGCGGCTAGCCAACAAGCTGACAGGTTGGCGGATCGACATTCGGTCCGACACGGCCGAGGCGCAAAAACCTGTAGACTAAGCCGATCTGCCTATCCTGATGCCGTGACCGAAAAGATCAGGCGTGCCCCCGTGCGCACCTGTTTGGGTTGTCGTCAACGCGATGAGCAGAGCAGGCTGCTTCGGGTGGTCGGGGTCCGCAACGGACCGAATCGCGATCGCGAGGTCGCAATTCAACCCGATCCCGCCCGACGCGAGCCAGGCAGAGGTGCATACGTGCACTCAGATCTGGCGTGTGTGAAGTCCGCAGAACAGCGCCGCGCGTTTGGGCGTGCCCTTCGGTTGACGGGCAACGTGGAGTTCGGCGCAGTGATGCGCTGGATCGAGCAGCACCCAGCACCATCCCCGTGATCGGGGCGCACCACAGGCAAGGCAACCAGCCTTGTCCACCATCATTGGAAGCGGGTTAGACGCTGATGAGCACCCGATGAGTACTCAGCAATGAGCACCCACCAGCAATAGTCGCGGTCGCACGCCCCAGACGGGATCGGCCACGACACAACCAGTAGGAGAAACGTGGCCAAGGTTCGGGTCTATGAGCTCGCCAAAGAGCTTGGGGTCGAGAGCAAGCAGTTGCTCGCCCACCTGAAAGAGCAGGGTGAATTCGTCCGGTCGGCATCGTCGACCATCGAGCCCCCTGTTGTTCGCAAGATACGAGAGAATCCACCGGCAGAGGCGAAGAAGTCCGCCTCGAAGGCTGCATCCGCGAGCCCTTCAGGGTCATCGCCGGGCACCTCGCCGCAACCCAAATCCGATGCTCGGGTGACCTCGAGCGCGCCAACTCCGGGACCGCGCAAGCCCGCTGCCGCGTCGCCCCCGACCCCAGCCCCAGCCGCCAAGGCTGAGCCAGCTGCGGCACCATCTCGCGAGGCCGCGCCGGCTCCCGAGGCAGAGACGCCGCGTAGTGCCGCCCCACAGGCACCGACGCAACCCCCCGCGTCGGCCCCGGCCAGTGACGACTCGACGCAGGCCAGTCGATCGGCCGCGGCGAGCGCCCCCCGTCCCACCGGCCCCAAGCCCGCGCCCCGTGCGCCTGGCCGCCCCGCCAGCGACCGCGGATCCTCACGAGGCGAAAGCCGAGCCGAGGGTGGTCGTCCCGGCAGCAAGCCCGCACCCCGCCCAGGGAACAACCCGTTTGCCCCCAGCCAGGGGATGCGGAACACCCGCCCCGACCGCGGCGAACGCCCTAGCGATCGTGGCGAGCGCCCCCCGAGCGCGGCAACGCTCGTCCGGGCAACAACCCGTTCGCGCCCAGCCAAGGTATGCCGCGTCCCGGTGGGACCCGCGGCTCTGATGCTGGCACGGGCGGGCCCCGACCGGGCGCACCGCGCAGCGGTGGCGCACGACCGAACCCAGCGATGATGCCCGATCGTGCCGCCGTTCCTCGCCCTGGTGAGCGACCTGCCCGTCCTGGCGGTCGCGGTCGCGGCGGCCCAGGCGCTCCTGGTGGCGCTGGTGGCGGACCCGGCGGAGCAGCCGGCGGCGGTGCTTTCCGCGGCGGCGGCGGAGGGGGTCGCGGTGGTGGCCCCCGCGGGCGTGGTGGCACGCAAGGCGCGTTCGGACGCGGCGGAGGAAAGGTTCGCGGGCGCAAGTCCAAGCGGGCCAAGCGGGCAGAGTTTGAGCAGATGCAAGCTCCGTCCATCGGTGGTGTCAACGTTCCCCGTGGGAACGGCATGACCGTGACAGTGCGCCGTGGAGCCTCACTGACGGACTTCGCCGACAAGGTCAACCTCGACCCGACGTCACTGGTAGCCGTGCTCTTCCACCTAGGGGAGATGGCGACCGCGACTGCGTCACTCGATGAAGACACCTTCGGCATCCTCGGCAACGAGCTTGGCTACGACATTCGCCTGGTCTCCCCCGAGGAGGAGGAGCGCGAGCTCTTCAACGCCTACAACATCGACCTCGAGGCCGAGCTCGACGCCGAGACCGACGACGATCTGGAGGCGCGGCCACCGGTGGTCACCGTCATGGGTCACGTCGATCACGGAAAGACCCGGCTGCTGGATGCGATTCGTCAGGCCGACGTGGCCGAGGGCGAGGCCGGAGGCATCACCCAGCACATCGGGGCCTATCAGGTGCACACCAACCACGAGGGCACCGATCGAGCAGTGACCTTTATCGACACCCCTGGTCACGAGGCGTTCACCGCCATGCGTGCTCGTGGTGCCAAGGTCACCGACATCGCGATCCTGGTGGTCGCGGCCGACGACGGGGTCATGCCGCAGACGATCGAGGCGCTGAACCACGCACAGGCGGCCGACGTGCCGATCGTGGTCGCGGTGAACAAGATCGACGTCGAGGGTGCAAACCCGGCCAAGGTGCGTCAACAGCTGACCGAATACAACCTGATCGCCGAGGAGTATGGCGGCGACACCATGTTTGTGGACGTCTCGGCCAAGGCTGGTCAAAACATCGATGCGTTGCTCGAAGCGGTCTTGTTGACCGCCGACGCGGCGCTCGACATGCGGGCCAACCCGAACAAGGACGCTCGCGGTGTTGCGATCGAGGCCAATCTCGACCGTGGCCGCGGCGCCGTGGCCACGGTCCTGGTCCAGCAAGGCACGCTGCGGGTCGGCGACGCGATCGTCAGCGGCGCGGCGCATGGTCGTGTGCGAGCGATGCTCGACGAGCACGGCAACAACCTGAAAGAGGCACCTCCGTCGCGTCCCGTCCAGGTGCTGGGGCTTGCCTCGGTGCCTCGTGCGGGCGACACGTTCTTGGTGGCACCGGATGACCGGACGGCACGGCATATCGCTGAGAAGCGTGAAGCTGCAGATCGCCAGGCATCCTTGGCGAAGTCGCGCAAGCGGATCAGCCTCGAGGACCTCAACCAGGCCCTGGCTGCCGGCAAGGTCGACACGCTCAACCTCATCCTCAAGGGCGATGTGTCCGGTTCGGTGGAAGCGTTGGAAGACGCGCTGCTGCAGATCGATGTCGGCGACGAGGTCGACCTGCGGATCATCGACCGCGGTGTCGGTGCGATCACGCTGAACAACATCAACCTGGCGATGGCCTCTGATGCGATCATCCTTGGCTTCAACGTGCGGGCCGAGGGTCAGAACGCCGACGTGGCCGACCGTGAAGGCGTAGAGATCCGCTACTACTCGGTGATCTATCAGGCCATCGAGGACATCGAGAGCGCCCTGAAGGGCATGCTCAAGCCGGAGTACGTCGAGGAGACGGTCGGCACGGCCGAGATCCGCGAGATCTTCCGGTCCAGCAAGTTCGGCAACGTGGCTGGCTCGTTGGTCCGCAGCGGCGAGCTCAAGCGTGGGGCCAAAGCGCGCATCACGCGTAACGGCGTCGTCGTCACCGAGGACCTGACGATCGCCGGTTTGCGGCGCTTCAAGGATGACGTCACCGAGGTGCGCGACGGCTATGAGTGTGGTGTCAACCTGGGTTCGTTCAACGACATCCAGGTCGATGACGTCATCACCACCTACGAAATGCGGGAGATTCCGCGCAGCTGATTCCGCAACCCCGCGATCCGGCCGACGTCGCATGTATGCCGTCGGCCGGATCCGGTGCACACCACACCACCTGGTAACCATCTGGAGGAGACATGGCGGACAAGGCTCGGGCACGCAAGGTCGCTGAACGCACCAAAGTGTTGGTCGCTGGCGGCTTGGACACGCTCGTCAAGGACCCACGGCTGGGCTTCGTCACGATCACCGACGTCCGCGTCACCGGCGATCTGCAGCATGCCACCGTCTTCTACACCGTCCTCGGCGGGGCCGAAGAACGCGAAGCAGCCTCCGATGTGCTCGCGACCTATCGGGGTCGCATCCGCTCCCACGTCGGCAAAGGCCTGGGCATCCGGCTGACGCCCAGCCTGGAGTTCGTGTTGGATGCGCTGCCTGAAGATGCAGCCCACCTGGACGACGTGATGCGACAGGTCCATCAGCGCGACGCCGAGCTGGCGGCAGGACGTGAGTCCGCGGCATACGCGGGGGATCCGGACCCCTATAAGAAACCGCACGTCGACGAGGCCGACGAGTCGCCCGAGTGAGCCTTGACGGGTTGCTGCTGATCGACAAACCGGCGGGGTGGACGAGTCACGACGTCGTCGCTCGCGCCCGGCGCCTGTGCGGGACCAGGCGCGTCGGCCATGCGGGGACCTTGGACCCTATGGCCACGGGGGTCTTGATCCTCGGGGTCGATCGCGCCACCAAACTGCTGACCTTCCTGGTGGGCATGGACAAGGCGTACTCAGCCACCATCCGCCTGGGTCAATCAAGCGTGACCGACGATGCCGAGGGCGAAATGACGTCCGGCGCGGATGCCAGCGGACTCCTGGATGAAGACATCGCAGCCGCTGTCGCCGCGCTGACCGGCACCATCCAGCAACGTCCCAGCGCCGTGAGCGCCATCAAGGTGGACGGCGTGCGGTCCTATGCGCGGGTCCGTGCTGGCCAGGACGTTGCGCTGGCGGCCCGCCCGGTGACCGTCACGACCTTCACGGCGACTCGGTTGCTTGCCGTGCACGACGCGCCGAGTGGGACGCTGGATCTAGACGTCCGCGTCGAGGTGAGTTCGGGGACCTACGTCCGGGCCTTGGCCCGCGATCTGGGGGAGGCACTGGGGGTCGGTGGCCATCTCACGAGTCTGCGACGGACTCGCGTCGGAGGCTATGACCTCGAGTCGGCTTGCACGCTGGAGGCCCTTGAGGCCGACCCTGCCGCGGCCGTGGTGCCGATGGCCGACGCGGCAGCGGCCGCCTTCGACGTTCGGCACCTAAGTGAAGCCGAAGAGCTGGCCTTGCGCTATGGCCAGCGAATCGAGCCGGGGTCGGCTCGGCGCGATGATCCCGTGGCCGGCATCGGCCCTCAAGGAGAACTCGTGGCCATGCTCGATGAGTCGGGCGAGGAGACACGTAGTCGAGTCGTCTTCCCGCGCGGTTAGAGTAGCGGCCGTGGATCGCTGGACGAAGGTTGAGGACGCTCACATAGATCCGCGACCGAGTGTCGTCACCCTCGGCAACTTCGATGGCGTGCACCGAGGTCACCAAGCTGTCCTGCGAACGGTGGCCCAGCGTGCCCGAACCCGTGACCTGCGCAGTATCGCGATCACCTTCGACCCCCATCCCGTGGCGGTGCTGCACCCCGAGCGGGCACCCGCGCAAATCACCGGTCCGGACTATCGGGCGGACCTGATGTCGCACTGTGGCCTCGACGCTCTGTTGACGCTGCCGTTTACGCGTGAATTTGCTCAACTCACTCCGGCGGAGTTCGTCGAGCAGGTGCTGGTCGAGGGGTTGAACGCAGAGATGGTCATCGTCGGAGCTGACACTCGCTTCGGGGTCCGCAACTCCGGAGACGTGCAGACGCTGCGTGAGCTTGGCCGAACCTACGGTTTCGAGGTGGAGACACATGAGGTGGCCGGTGAGCACGCCGACGGACACCGGGCGTGGTCATCCAGCGGTGTTCGGGCAGCTCTGGACGCCGGAGATGTCAGCAGTGCCAGTGACGTTCTCGGCCGGTTACATCGGGTCAGCGGGCCTGTGGTGCACGGTCACCACCGCGGACGGGAGTTGGGATATCCCACCGCCAATCTCGGCCCGGACAGCCTGGGCATGGTGCCGGCCGACGGGGTGTATGCCGGGTGGCTGGAACGAGTGGACCAGCCCGCTGACGATGACGATCGACGCCTTCCGGTCGCTATCTCGGTCGGCACCAATCCGACCTTCACCGACGTGATGACTCGCACGGTCGAGGCGTACGTCCTGGACCGTCTGGATCTCGACCTCTACGGGGAGATGGTCGGCGTGGACTTCGTGTCCCGGTTGCGGGGCAACACCAAGTTCGACTCGATGGATGAGCTGATCGAGCAGATGTCCCGAGATGTGTCGGTATGCCGATCCGTGCTGCTGGGCTGAGCCGGCCGCTCAGCCCAAGGCCAGGCTTCTCCAGCGCCTCGCAACGGTATCTGCGGACCGACTGGGGACTGTTCGTCGCGGCCCTCGGGCTCTCGTTGATCGGCGCGATCTTGATCTGGTCCACCACCCACAACGATCTCGGCTGGGCCCTGACCGTCCGCCATCTGATCAACACCGCGGTCGGCCTGGTCGCAGCGCTAGCCATGGTGCGGATCGACGTCCGGTGGCTCCGGGCTGCCGCACCGTTCATCTATCTTGCCGGGCTCGGGGGACTGATCCTTGTGCTCACGCCGGTAGGTCAGGTAGTGAACGGCTCGAGGTCGTGGCTGTTCTTGCCCGGTGGCTTCTCTGTGCAACCAGCCGAACTGGCCAAGATCGGACTGGCCATCGGGCTGGCGATGGCCCTTACGGCAAGCCGAGATCCGGCCGCTGACCCGACCGGGCGAGAGGTGTTCCCCGCCTGGGTGCTGGGCGGCATACCCGCGCTGTTGATCCTGGCTCAACCAGACCTCGGGAGCGCCTTGGTGCTGGGAGCCATGACGATCGGCGTGGTCGCGGTCTCCGGGGCGCGCTGGTGGTGGACTGCGGCCGCCGTGCTGGCGAGCGCCGCGGCGGTGGTCGCCGCGCTGCGCGTCCCACTACTTGATCAATATCAGGTGAACCGACTGTTGGCCTTCCTCGACCCGAGCCTGGACCCCAGCGGCATTGGCTACCAGAGCGCCCAAGTCCGGGTTGCGATTGGGTCGGGGGGGCTGAACGGCGCGGGTCTGGGGCAGGGGCCGCAGACCCAGGGCGGCTACGTGCCGTTCCAAGAGACGGACTTCATCTTCTCGGTGGTCGGCGAGGAGTGGGGCCTGTGGGGCGGCGCGGGCGTGCTGCTGCTGTTGGGGTTCGTGATCGTGCGCTCGCTATGGGTGGCGTTGGTGATCGACGACCCGTTTGGCCGCAACGTAGCCGTAGCAGTGGCCTGTTGGTTCACCTTCCAGACCTTCCAGAACATCGGGATGAATCTGGGGCTGATGCCCGTCACCGGGTTGCCGCTGCCGTTCTTGTCCTACGGAGGCTCATCGATGTTGGCGTGTTGGCTGGCGGTGGGCCTGCTGGCGAGCACCCAGCACGCCCCCCGCCGCACCCGCTAGAACTTCTGCTCGACAAACGTCTGCTCGTGCATCGGTGGCCGCACGTAGGGAACCTCTTTCATCACCGGCAACTCGACCGGGTCTGGGGCTACGTCTTCGTAGTCGAATTGGTCGAGGAGGTGGCCGATGCAGTTGACCCTGGCCGTGCGCTTGTCGTCTGAGGGCACGACATACCAAGGAGCCTGCTTGATGTCGGTGTATTGGAAAGTGGTGTCCTTGGCCATCGAGTAGCGCACGTAGAGCTCGTGCTCGGCCAGGTCCATGTCGGAGAGTTTCCAGCGTTTGAGCGGCTCGGCGTTGCGGGCCTCGAAGCGTTTGCGCTGCTCCTCATACGACACCGAGAACCAATACTTGATCACGATGATGCCCGATCGGACGAGCATCCGCTCAAACTCCGGGCAGCTGCGCAAGAACTCGGCGTGCTCATCCTCCGAGCAATAGCCCATGACCCATTCGACGTTGCTGCGGTTGTACCAAGAGCGGTCGAACATGACCATTTCGCCAGCGGCGGGCAGGTTTTCGACGTAGCGCTGGAAGTACCACTGGGTCTGCTGTCGCTCGGTGGGCTTCGGCAAGGCCATGACCTTGACCGTGCGTGGGCTGGTCCGCTCGGCGATCCGCTTGATCACGCCGCCCTTGCCGGCGGAGCCTCGACCCTCAAAGATCACCAGGACCTTCAAACCTTGGCTCTGGATCCAGTACTGCAAGAGCACGAGCTGCTCCTGGAGGCGCTCCATCTCTGCCTCGTAGATGTCTTTTTTCAGCCGCCCGGACTTGGTGTAGTTTTCCGGGTGCTTCTTTGCGGCTTCGCTGCGCTGGTCATCGGCGCCTTCGGGCAGGTGAGCGTCTTTGCTCATGGAACCTCCTGGGGTGGTTCGCCCGATCCTGGCCTATAACGCCCGGTGCCACAACCGTCAGTACAACGCGCAGCTCAGATCACGCGAAGACGCAGGATGCCCTGAATGCCTTCGATCTTGTCGGCCACGACAGTGGAGACCTCACCCTCGACGTCGATCAGGGTGTAGGCGAATTCGCCCCGCGACTTGTTGATCAGATCGGCGATGTTGAGTCCGGCGTCGGCCAGCACGGCGGAGATCTGGCCGACCATGTTGGGCACGTTCTGGTTGAAGATCGCCAAGCGGGTGGCCCCAGGCGTGCGCGGCAGCACGGCTTCACCGATGTTGACGCTGTTGCGAACGTTGCCGTCCACGAGATAGTTGCGGACCTGCTCAGCCGCCATGACAGCGCAGTTCTCCTCGGCCTCGGCCGTGGATGCGCCCAGGTGCGGCAACGCCACGACCTTCGGGTGAGCCACGAGTGCCGCGCTGGGAAAGTCGCAGATGTATGCATGCAGGCGGCCGTCATCGAGGGCGGCGATGACGGCGTCGTCGTCCACGATCCCGCCGCGAGCAAAGTTGAGCACCGTAGCTCCAGGCTTCATCCGGGCGATATGCGCGGCCCCGATCAGGCCGGTAGTCGCCTCGATCAGGGGGACGTGCGCGGTCACGAGATCGGAGCGGGTGAACAACTCCTCCAAGGACGTCGCCTGCTCCACGGCCGAGCTCAACTGCCACGCCCGCCCCACGGTGAGCGCCGGGTCATAGCCGAGCACCTTCATACCTAACGACGCGGCAGCGTTGGCGACCAGTACACCGATGGCGCCCAGGCCGATGACACCGAGCGTGCGACCAGGCAACTCGAAGCCCGCATACTGCTTCTTCGCCTGCTCCACCGTCGGGTGCAGGTCGCCATTGGCATCGCTCAAACCGGCAGTGAACTGCGCGGCGGGCCAGATGTTGCGGGCCGCCATGAGCATGCCGGCAATGACCAACTCCTTCACGGCGTTGGCGTTTGCCCCCGGCGTGTTGAACACCATGACACCGCGAGCGCTCAGCGCCTCGACCGGCACGTTGTTGGTGCCCGCACCGGCGCGCGCCACGGCCACGACCGACGCGTCGATGACTTCGTCGTGGAGGTTGGCAGAGCGCAGCACGATGGCCTCGGGGGAGGAGACTGTAGGCCCGACTTCGTAGTCCTTGGGGAACATAGCCAACCCGATGGGGCTGATCGCGTTGTAGGTCTTGATGCGGTGGGTCATGGCGTGCCTTCGGCGTAGGTTCTTCTGGTTCGTGGTGCAGTGGATTCAGGCGTGTTGCTGCTCGAAGTCGTGCATGTAATCGATGAGCGCCTGCACGCCTTCCAGCGGCATCGCGTTATAGATGCTGGCCCGCATGCCACCGACCGATCGGTGCCCTTGCAGGTTGTGCAACCCGGCGCTCGCCGCGCCGGACAGGAAGTCTGACTCCCGCTCGGGATCGGCGAGCAGGAATGGCACGTTCATCCAACTGCGGGCATTCGCGGCGACCGGGTTGCGGTAGTAGTCCGAACCGTCGATGGCGGCATACATGGCCTCCGCTTTGGCTTTGTTGCGCTCACCCATCGCGCTGACGCCGCCAGTCTCCTTGATCCACTCCAGGATCAGGCCCAGCAGATACCAGCCGAAGGTCGGCGGGGTGTTGAGCATCGAGCCGTTGCTGGCCATCTGCGCGTAGTCCCACACCGAGGGTGTGTCGGGCCGAGCGTTGCCGAGAAGGTCCTTGCGCACGATCACCACGGTCAGTCCAGCGGGCCCCAGGTTCTTCTGAGCGCCGGCGTAGATCAGGCCGAACTGAGAGACGTCGATGGGGCGAGACATCATCGTCGAGGACATGTCGGCCACCAGGGGTGCCGAGGCGCTCGGCACATAGCCGAACTCGACCCCACCGATGGTCTCGTTCGGCGTGTAGTGCAGGTATGCGGCGTCGCTGCTCGACTCGATCGTGCCCAGGGCGGGCACGGAGCTGTAGCCCGATTCGCTCTCGTCGGCGACGACACGGACCTGGGCGTACTTCTTGGCTTCGGCGATGGCCTTCTTGGACCAGGCCCCGGTGTTCACATAGTCGACGACGTCGCCGGGCGCGGCGAGGTTCTGCGGGATGGCCGAGAACTGCCCGGTGGCCCCACCTTGGAGGAAGAGCACCTCGTAGTCCTCGGAGATGCCCATCAGCTCGCGCATCAGGGACTCGGCCTGCTGCGCCGCAGCGACGAAGTGCGTGCTGCGGTGGCTTACTTCCATCACGGACATGCCAAGGCCGAGCCAGTCGGTGAGCTCGGATTGGGCTCGGTTCAAGACGTCGAGGGGCAGCGTGGCCGGCCCCGCGGCGAAGTTAAATACGCGCACGGTCTTCCACCTTGAGGGTCGTGTTTGGGGAGCGGCAAGCGTAACAACCGGGATCGAAGCCCACGACCAGCCCGAGCGTGATGCGGCTCACGCTGGCGCGGACGGTACGGTTCCTGCCCATGACTGCCGCTCACCCGATGGCCCGCGCCTGGATCAGCACCGGGGGGACCGGTGCCAAGAACTACGACGAATTCGCCGACGACAACGAAATCACTGCTGTTGTCTCGGCCAATCCGAGCAGTGCGCTTGCCGTCGAGATGCCCCATAAGGCACCCGAATCGGTGGGGCAGACCTTTGAGGAGGCGCTGCCGCATGCGGTACAGCGGTTGCGCCAAGCCCAGGCTGAGGGGTTGTATCGCCAACACGAAGACGTCGTGGCGGCATACCGGATCACGGACGCAGACGGCACTCCCAGCCACGGTCTGTTTGCCATGGTGGACACGCAGGAAATATCGACCAGTGTGGATGAACCTGGCCGGGTCATCCGGAACGAAGATGTCTTCGTGGCCAAGGTGCGTCAACGGGTCGCGTTGATCCAGGCTTGCGACCATCTGCTGTCGGCGGTGCTCTTGGTGCAGACCGAGAACGATCGCGAATTCGCCGCGCTGTTGACGCAGGTCTGCGAGCAGGGGGGCGTGCCAGACGTGGTCGATCACGACGGCTCTGGGCGGACGCACGAGGTATGGGGGGTCAGCGACCCGGCCACGGCGAGTCAACTGTGCGAGCTGGCGGGGGCAGGCCAGCTGGTGGTGGCTGACGGCAACCACCGCAGTCTGGCCGCCCAGCAGGCAAGGCTCGAGAGGTTCATGGCGGTGATCACCACAGCACCCGACCTCTCCCTTCTGCCCTACCACCGGCTAATCTCCTCGTGGCCATCCGACCTGCCACCCATCGAGGAAGCCCTGCGACGCTCTGGTGCCGAAGTCACCATGATCACCGGCCCGGTGGACACGCCAGCCGAAGGTGGCACGATCCACGTCTACAGTCACGGCCGGGGGTATGCCGTGCGCTTCCCCGATTCGATGGGTGAGGGTTCGACGGGTGAGGATCTGGCGGTGGGGGACGAGCTGGTCGGCGCGGCGGTGGTCGACACGATGGACCACGCGTTGGTCGAGCGGCTGCTGTTGGGTCAGATCCTCGGCTGGGAGCCTGGCGACGAGCGGATCACCTACGTCGGCGGCGACTACTCGGCGCGGTGGTTGTGCGCCGCTGTGGACGAGGGGCGCGCGGCGGTCGCCGTGTTGATTGCCCCCGTGACGGTTGACGACTTTGTGGCCGTCAACGTCAACCGCGGTGCGATGCCCCGCAAATCGACATGGTTCGTGCCGAAGGCGCGGGCCGGTTTGGTGTTGGCCGATCTGCGCTGATTCGGCTTCGGCTATGCGATACTGCCACTGGCTCTGCGGCACCCATACCCGCCGACGAGCCCGAGGATCATCGACCTGCCGCGCGATCGACGCGATGAGCAGTTCGGTCTCGGGAATCCTCGGCACAGCCTGGTGACGCGCGAAGTGCGCGAGCCGCGCGGTGTACGGATGAACTTCCGTCCGACCCTGCTGGGTCCGACGACGCTACCGCCACAGCGGATGGTGGGCCTGACTGGCCCGGGTTGGACCGGTTCGCTGGGCACGAGAGGACTCCATGTCCACCACGGACGAACCGACGACAACCAACGCAGCCACAGCCGAGGCTCAAGAACCAGCCAAGGGGACAGCCAAGAAGGCAGCTCCGAGCGCAGGATTTGGCCTCGTTTTCCAGGCACCCGATCTCAGCGACGTGCCGGCGCGCAAACCCCGACCCCGCCGCGAGCCTGCACCCGGCAGCAATAACGCCCCACCCGCTGGCCACGATGGTGACAGCGATACCCGCGCACCTCAGCAGCGTCCTGCCAGACCACCAAGACCGACGAGTCGCAGAGTGGCGATGCCGAGGCGGGCAACTCGGCTCATGCCGCACCCGATGCTGAAGGCGAAGGCGAGAGCGACGGGGCCTCGAAGAATCGGCGGCGTAAGCGTGGCGGCAAGGGACGCCGTGGTCGCGGCCAAGGCGGCGACGGCGGCCAAGACGGCTCAGGATCGGATGAGGACGCGGACTCTGGCTCGGGAAGCAACGACCAGCGCGATGACGATGGGTCTGATGGCGGGGACTCGGGTGGTCGAGGTGCCTCCACTGCGAGCCGGTCTGGTGGGGCTAAGTCAACCGGCGGCAAGTCCGGCAACAACAAACAGGGCGGCGCGCAGTCGGTGGGAAGGGCGTTCATCGGCCGGGGATGGCGGCACCAAGGACAATGCCGACACGTCTGATGCGGGGTCGGCCTCCACGGGTGCCGACGAGACTGACGATGACTCCGATGGTTCGAGCAAACGACGTCGTCGGCGTCGTCGCGGGGACAGCCCGGAACGCGCAGCGCGAGACGAGGTCACCGGGGTGCGGGGCTCCACCCGCCTAGAAGCCAAGCGTCAACGACGTCGCGAAGGGCGCGAGGTCGGCAGACGCCGGACGGTGATCAGCGAGGCCGAGTTCTTGGCCCGTCGCGAGAGCGTCGACCGCGTCATGGTCGTGCGAGGACTGGAGGATCGCACGCAGATCGGAGTGCTCGAGGACGGCGTCCTGGTCGAGCACTACGTGTCCCAACAGACCCAATCCACCACGGTGGGCAACGTCTACTTGGGCCGCGTCCAGAACGTACTACCCAGCATGGAGGCGGCCTTCGTCGACATCGGCAAGGGTCGCAACGCGGTCTTGTATGCCGGCGAGGTCAACTGGGATGCGGCTGGCCTCGAGGTCAACCAGGCCAAGCGGATCGAGAATGCGCTGACCTCTGGTGAAAGCGTCTTGGTGCAGGTCACCAAGGACCCGATCGGGCACAAGGGCGCTCGGCTCACGTCCCAGGTCTCCCTGCCCGGTCGCTTCCTGGTCTATGTCCCTGGCAACTCGATGACCGGCATCTCGCGCAAGTTGCCCGACACCGAGCGCGCCCGTTTGAAGAAGATCCTCAAAGAGGTTGTCCCGCCTGAGGCGGGCGTCATCGTGCGCACGGCGGCCGAGGGTGCCAGCGAAGCGGACCTGCGCGCCGACGTCGAGCGATTGACGGCCATGTGGGAAGACATTCAGGCCAAAGCGAAGTCGAAGTCGAAGTCTGCGAACGGGCCAGTGCTCCTGCACGGTGAGCCCGAGATGACCGTGCGGGTCATTCGCGACGTCTTCAACGAGGACTTCAACAAGCTCATCGTCTCCGGCAACCAGGCCTGGGAGGAGGTCAGTGACTACATCGAGCGTGTCGCCCCAGATCTGCGGGATCGCGTGGAGAAGTGGACCTCGACACAAGACATCTTCACCGAGCACCGGATCACCGAGGCGTTGTCCAAGGCGATGGATCGCAAGGTGTGGCTGCCCTCAGGTGGATCGCTGGTCATTGATCGCACCGAAGCGATGACCGTGGTCGACGTCAACACCGGTAAATTCGTCGGCTCCGGGGGCAACCTCGAAGAGACGGTCACCAAAAACAACATCGAGGCTGCCGAAGAGATCGTCCGGCAGCTCCGGGTTCGCGACATCGGCGGCATCATCGTCATCGACTTCATCGACATGGTGTTGGAGAGCAATCGCGACTTGGTGGTGCGGCGTCTGCTGGAGTGCCTGGGCCGCGACCGCACCAAGCACCAGGTTGCCGAGGTGACCTCGCTGGGACTGGTCCAGATGACCCGCAAGCGTGTGGGCTCGGGCCTGATCGAAGTGTTCTCCGAGCCCTGCGTGCACTGCAACGGCCGCGGACTCATCGTGCACAGTGAGCCTGTGGAGAAGCCGAGCCAAGAGCAGTCGGCCCCGAGCTCGCGTGGTCGTGGGGCCCGTAAGGGTCGCGGTTCAGGCTCGGAGAACTCATCGACACACAGCGGTGGTGGCAATGGAAACGGCGCTCAGCACACTGCGCCGAAGACGCCGAGCGGTCCTACCCCCGCACAGATCGCCGCCGCCGCGCATGCAGCCGCATTGAACGCTGGATCATCAGATGAAAGCGCCAACGCCACGGCAGTTGCCGTCGTCGAGGTGCACGCTGAAGCGAGCGACGGCTTCTCGGATGCGGCCGCGGTGGACGATTCCGCCGCTGAGCCTTCCATCCCTGAAACTGAGATGACTAAAACTGAGATGACTGACACTGACATCATTGAGGTCGCAGCACCCGCCCGGCCCCGCCGCAAGCGTGGTCGAGTGGTCGCTCCTGCCGGTCCGCCCGCAGCCGGAAGCGGCGAGGAGGCATGACCTTTTTCAAGGGGGCACCATCCGTTTTGGCTAGCGGCAGGGGAGGCGTTAACCTTGGAGGTCGGCGCAGCCCTGTTAGTAGTCAGATGACTAGTCTCCATTCTTTCGGGATCAGCACCTGCTGACGCCACCACATACCACTGGGACGTTGTCCCCTATCAACACTGCAGGAAGTGAGCACCCCGTGTACGCGATCGTTCGCGCTGGCGCGCGCCAGGAGAAGGTCTCCGTTGGCGACGTCCTCATCATCGACAAGGTCAGCGCCCCGGTCGGTGGATCGGTGGACCTGGCTCCCCTCCTGTTGGTCGACGGCGAGACCGTCACGTCCGACGCTGCGGCGTTGGCCAAGATCACCGTCACGGCCGAGGTCGTCCAGCCCGCCAAGGGCCCCAAGATCGTGATCCAGAAGTTCAAGAACAAGACCGGCTACAAGAAGCGTCAGGGGCACCGTCAGCCACTGACGCAGGTCAAGATCACCGCTATCGACGTCTGAGCATCGACGGATCCGTCCGCGATCTCCGCACGACACACTGAGCAAAGGTAGGCAGCAGCCATGGCACACAAAAAAGGTGCATCTTCGACCCGCAACGGTCGCGACTCGAATGCCCAGCGCCTCGGCGTGAAGCGCTTCGGCGGACAGGCCGTCGGTGCCGGCGAAATCATCGTCCGCCAGCGCGGCACGCACTTCCACCCCGGTGAAGGCGTCGGTCGCGGGTCCGACGACACGCTGTTCGCGCTGATCGCAGGCACCGTTCAGTTCGGGGCCAAGCGTGGACGCAAGACCGTCAACATCGTGGAGCAGGAAGTCTCCGTCTAACGAGACCGCTCTAACCGCAGGTGTGACCTGCGGACCATGCAATGCCGGTGATGCCTTGGGCATT
Source organism: uncultured Actinomycetota bacterium (assembly GCA_963803695.1). Classification (GTDB taxonomy): domain Bacteria; phylum Actinomycetota; class Actinomycetes; order Actinomycetales; family Dermatophilaceae; genus Ornithinicoccus. The sequence goes on along the minus strand of CAWDNY010000004.1, from coordinate 15,200 downwards.
CACCGGCATTGTGCATTTGCCTCATGAGGCAGCGTTCCCGAGAGGAAGAGTTATGGCCACGTTCGTTGACCGCGTCGTGCTCCACGTGCGTGCTGGCAACGGCGGCAACGGCGTGGCGTCGGTGCACCGCGAGAAGTTCAAGCCCCTGGGTGGGCCCGATGGGGGCACCGGCGGCCACGGTGGCAACGTCATCGTCCGCGTCGACTCATCCGTCACCACCCTGCTGGAATACCACCGCGGACCTCACCAACACGCGCCGAGCGGCAAACCCGGAGCTGGGCACGAGCGTCATGGTGCTTCAGGCGAAGACCTCATCCTCCCCGTGCCCGAGGGCACCGTCATCAGCAGTCGCGACGGTCGGATGCTCGCTGACCTCGTCGGTGAGGGCACGGAGTATGTCGTCGCTCTCGGCGGCCGCGGGGGGTTGGGCAACAATGCCTTGGCCTCACCACGCCGCAAGGCACCAGGCTTCGCCCTGCTTGGAGAGCCCGGCGAGGAGTGCGATGTCATCCTCGAACTCAAAACCCTGGCCGATGTGGCACTGATCGGGTTTCCGTCGGCCGGGAAGTCCTCGCTGGTCTCCGTCGTCAGCGCGGCCAAACCCAAGATCGCCGACTACCCCTTCACCACCCTGGTGCCCAACCTCGGTGTCGTGACCGCGGGCGGTGCACGCTTCACCATCGCCGATGTGCCCGGTCTGATTCCGGGTGCCAGTCAGGGCAAGGGCTTGGGTTTGCACTTTCTGCGCCACGTCGAGCGCTGCCATGTGCTGGTGCACGTCATCGACTGCGCCACCTTGGAGCCTGGTCGCGACCCGCTGACCGATCTCGACGTCATCGAGCAGGAGCTAGCGGAGTACGTCCCGGACGCCTCGCTCGGCGGTCTGCCGCTTTCTGATCGCATCCGGATCGTGGTGCTGAACAAGGCGGACGTGCCTGAAGCGCGGGAGTTGGCAGAGCTGGTGAAACCTGATTTGGAGGAGCGAGGTCTCGAGGTTCACATCGTTTCCGCTGTCGCGCACATCGGGCTCAAAGAGCTCACCTTTGCCCTCGCTGGTCACGTTGATCGCGCGCGCGCCGCACTGCCTACGGTGAAAAAAGCCCGGACCGTGCTTCGTCCGGTGGCCAAGGACGACACCGGGTTCGCGATCGAGCGCGATACCTCCGGCGAAGAGGAGACGTTCCGGGTGGTGGGGGAGCGCCCGACCCGCTGGGTGCGGCAAACGGACTTCACCAACGACGAGGCCGTCGGGTATCTCGCCGACCGCCTGAACCGTCTTGGAGTCGAAGATGCACTGTTCAAGGCTGGTGCGGTGGCAGGCTCGACCGTGTTGATCGGGCCGGCAGACAACGCCGTCGTCTTCGACTGGGAGCCGACTATGTCCAGCGGTGCGGAGTTGCTGGGCTCGCGCGGCACTGACGTGCGGCTCGATGAGAATGATCGGCCCTCCCGCGACCAGAAGCGCGATGCCTTCCACGCCAAGATGGACAAAGCTGAGGCTGCTCGGGCAGAGATGCGGGCCGAGCGCGGTGGCCCCGACTCCGTCTCAGACCCCGAGTCGAGGTAGCGCCCCGCACTAGCCGTGCAGCGCCATGGTGCGCAAGACTGCCGCCATGACGCGGGAGTATGTCGGCACTGACGAGTTCCGTGGGGCACGCATTCACCTGTGCAACCTGGGTGATCTCGAGATACGCGACTGCGAAGTCGGTCGTCTGAAAATCGTCGACTGCTACGGGGGTGAGGTCTCACTCGGTGGCGACTTCCAGCACGTCGTCGTCAACGACGTGGACGTGACGTCGTTCGTCGAGAATGAGCTCGATCGCCACCATCCCGCGCGGTCGTTGGCTCGCGAGGCCAGCTCTGCCGCCGACTATCGGGCTGCGTGGAAGGTGCTGGAAACGATGTGGGACGCAACGATCCACCGCGCAAGGGCGTTGCCGGTCGAGAAGGTGCATCAGCGCGTCGACGGCGAATGGTCGTTTGTCGAGACTCAGCGACACTTGCTGTTTGCCAGTGATGCGTGGCTCGGCAAGGCGGTGCTCGAGGAGGAAGCGGCATACCACCCGTGGGGTTTGCCCGCCGGTGGGATGGTGCCCGAGGCAATTGCGGAGCTCGGCCTCATCCTCGATGCCGCCCCGACTCTGGACGAGGTGCTCGAGCCGCGGCTGGCTCGCATGGCCACGATGCGCCGCTTCATCGAGGGCCTGACCGAAGCCGAACTTGATCGGGTATGCGGTGCCAAGCCAGCTGAGTCGTATCCCGATCAGGAGTACGTCGTGCGCCGCTGCCTGAAAGTCGTGCTGAGAGAAGAGGCCGAACATCACCGCTATGCAGTCCGTGACCTCGCCGCGCGTGGGGCCAGCGAATAGCTGTGGCATCGTCAAGAATTCGTGGCATGATGGACCCATGGATGCCACGCTTGTTCTTGGTAAACAAGGTCGTCTCGTCATCCCGGCTGAGATCCGTGCCGCTCTCGGGCTTGTCCCTGGTGATCAACTGCACGTGCATCTCCTCGGTCGACGTGTCGTACTCGAGCGACAGCAGGATGCAGTGACTGAGCTCCGAGGGTTGGCGTCCGAGGTCCCCCAAGCGCGTTCGCTGGTCGATGAGTTGTTGGCCGAACGCCGCCTCGCGGCTTCGGTCGCAGAGTGACGGTTCTCGACGCATCGGCGGTCCTCGCCTTGCTGCACGACGAGCCGGGTGCCGAAGTGGTGGCCTCCGAGCTCCACTCAGCGTCTTTGGGTGCGGCCAACCTGGCTGAGGTAGTCGGGAAATTGGTCGACGCTGGAGTCGACGTCGGTCGGGTTCGCGCGCTGCTCGCCGCTGCCGGGGTCGATATCGAACCTGTCTTGGAGCAGGACGCGGAGCTGGCGGGGGCCATGCGGTCATTGGAAGGAGGCAAGAGCCTTTCTCTGGGCGATCGGTGTTGCCTAGCACTGACGGTCCGGAGCAATCCCGCTGAGGTGCTGACTGCCGATCGCGCATGGGCCGACCTCGACCTCCCCCTACGAGTGCGTCTCATCCGATAACGGCGCAACGCCACCCGCGCGCTCGTTCGTCAAACCGTCGCCGCTGCTCTTTTTTGGTGCCTACGTGCTGGATATCAAAGTGATATCATCGAGCGTATGGACGTACTCATCAGAGACCTACCGGCCGAGGTTCACGCGGAGTTGACCCGTCGTGCTGCGGTCGAGGACAAGAGTTTGCGTGCCTATTTGCGCGAGCTACTCACCGACCACGTGGCTATCCCGTCGATGGATGAGTGGCTTGGTAACCTCCGTGAGCTCGGACCCAACCATCCCGGTGGGCCAACCGGAGCAGAGATCGTGGCTGATGCTCGCGCTGAGGATGACACATTGGTCGGCCGTTGAGCGTCATCGTCGTTGATGCGGCCACCGTCGTAGATCTGATCTGTAACCTGCCGGCCGCTGACCCATTCCGGCACTGCCTGTCCACGGCGGAGACTGTTGCCGCACCTGCCCACCTCGACGCAGAGGTGCTCTCAGCGCTGGGTCGCCTCAAGCGTGTTGGTCGGCTGACGCACGAAACTCAACGGGTTGAGGCTTTAGCCACTTTCGGTGCCAGCCGTTGGCCCCTTCAACCCCTCCTGCCGTTTGCGTGGTCGCTCACGGACCGTATCGCCGTCCGAGACGCCCTCTACGTGGCGCTAGCGGCCTCACTAGGTGCCACCTTGGTCACATCCGATGGTCGGCTCCGAAGGGGTGCGACAGGTATCGTCAACATCGCTGAACCTCATGAGTGAGCCCCAGTAGGGGATCTCCTTCGGCAAGAGTGGTAGCTGCGGCTCCCGCCGACTCATCCTTTTCGCGAGTGGTCTGACGCAGGTTCGACGGGTGCCAGTAGCTCGACCCGATTCCCCTGTCCGTCGGTGGTGTGGCACCGCTGATTCCCCGGGAAGTTATGCCTCTGGCTCCAGTCGATATCGAACCCGAGGCCGGTCAGCCGTTCGGTGACAGCCTCGAGTTCAGGCACCGTCTCGAATAGCAGGGCGGGGTACACCTTTTGGCTTGAGATCCTGCGGTTGCATCGAGTATTCCTCGGGGTGGGACACCGTGGTCGTGCGTCTGGCCCAAGTCGATCGTATTTTTATGTGGTGTCGTGTATTAGTATGCCTTTGTGACTGACGTTCGGGCCGTGCTGCGCCATGCCCCGCGCATCGTCGTCAAGGTGGGGTCGTCGTCGATCACCGCCTCGCGCGGAGGCATCGATGCCTACCCCCTGCAGGCGTTGTCCACCGTGATCGCCAAACGGTGGCAGGAGGGCACCCAAGTCCTGCTGGTCTCCTCAGGGGCGATTGCCGCTGGGATGAGCCCGCTGGGTCTGACGCGCCGGCCCAAGGATCTTGCCACTCAGCAGGCCGCAGCAAGTGCGGGCCAAGGCAGCCTCATGTCGGCATACACCCAGGCCTTTTCGTTGCACGGAATGAACGTGGGGCAGGTCCTGCTGACGGCCGACGACCTGCACCGGCGTAGCCACTACGTCAACGCATCACGCACCCTGGAGCGCTTGCTGGAGCTCGAGGTTGTGCCCGTCGTCAACGAGAACGATGCGGTGGCCACCGATGAGATCAGGTTCGGGGACAACGACCGCCTCGCCGCGTTGGTGGCCAACCTGGTCGACGCCGATGCGCTGATTTTATTGTCGGACGTGGATGCGCTCTACGACGCCCACCCTCGCGACCCGGCCGCCAAACGCATCCCCGTGGTTTCTGCGCCCGAGCAGATCGCCGGTGTCGATATCTCCAGCATGACCTCAACCGTCGGCACCGGTGGGATGACCTCCAAGGTCGCGGCCGCTCAGATGGCCACTCAAGAAGGCATCACGGTGCTGTTGACCAGCACCGAACAGGCCGGTCGGGCCTTGGCGGGCGACGACATCGGCACCTACTTTGCCCCTACCGGCCCCAAGAAGTCGGCGCGGCGGAGGTGGCTGGCCCACGCGGCCACGGTGCACGGGCGCGTAGTCCTCGACGCGGGTGCCGTGGCAGCCGTGGTGCAGCGGCAGACGTCTCTGCTGCCGGTCGGCGTGACCCGAATCGAGGGCCACTTCTCGGTCGGTGACACGGTCGATTTGTGTGATCCTGATGGCCGGGTGGTGGCTCGGGGGCTGGTCAACTATTCCTCAGCCGACCTGGCGCCCCTGGTCGGCAGGCGCCTGAACACCGATGCCAACGACCATGCCCGCCCCCGGATCGCCGGCACCACCGCACAGACCGTCGTACGCCGTGACGATCTCGTCGTCTTGTAGCAAGGAGACTCATGACCGTTCAACACAGCGCTGTGATCGACCAGAGCATCGTGGACAGCGTGCACCAAGTCGCCCGCGGGGCCAGGACGGCCTCACGCGAGCTGGCCTTGCTGACTCGTGCCCAAAAGGACGAGGCCTTGCTGGCGATGGCGGACGCGCTCGATGCGAACGCTCAGGCCATCGCCACGGCCAACAGCGAGGACCTTGATCGAGGCCGCAGCGGTGGTATGCCGCAAAACCTGCTCGACCGGCTCACCTATGGCACCGACCGGGTTGCCGAGAGCGCCGACGGTTTGCGCGCGGTGGCCGGGCTTCCCGATCCGGTCGGGGAGATCGTGCGAGGCTCGCGGCTGGCTAACGGGCTACAGATCCGTCAGGTCCGCGTCCCGATGGGCGTCGTCGGGATGATCTACGAGGCCCGCCCTAACGTCACAGTCGATGCTGCAGGGCTCGGTCTCAAGTCCGGCAATGCCGTCATCTTGCGCGGCGGGTCTGCTGCGGCCAGCACGAATGCCGCCAGCGTGCGGGTCATGCGCGATGCGCTGGCCGGGCTCGGGTTGCCACCGGATGCGGTCAACCTCCTCAGCGGCGGTGGTCGTGACAGTGGCCGGGCCCTGATGACGGCGCGCGGGCTCGTCGACCTCGTCATCCCGCGTGGAGGGGCCGATCTCATCACCACGGTGGTGGCCGAGTCGACGGTGCCGGTCATCGAGACCGGCATCGGCAACTGCCACGTGTATGTCGATGCGGCCGCCGATGTTGACATGGCAGTGGCCATCGTCGTTAATGCCAAGACCCATCGGACCTCAGTCTGCAACGCCGCCGAGTCGCTGCTTGTGCACGCCGGCATTGCCGAGGCTGTGCTGCCAGCGATCATGAAGGAGTTCGCTGAGGCCGGGGTCACGGTCCACGGGGACGAAGCAATGGGGAGGTACGCGCGCGCGGTCGGCACGGCATACCAACCGATCACCGACGCCGACGACGACACCGAATTCCTGTCCCTCGACATAAGCGCTCGCGTCGTGCCAGATATCGACGCGGCGCTGCGACACGTGCAAGAGCACACCTCGGCCCACTCCGAGGCAATCGTCACCCAGGACCGAGCCGCAAGCCAACGTTGGATCGCGGAGATCGACGCGGCTGCGGTCCTCGTGAACGCCTCGACTCGCTTCACCGACGGCGGCGAATTCGGCTTCGGAGCCGAAATCGGCATCTCCACCCAAAAACTCCACGCCAGGGGGCCGATGGCGCTGCCGGAACTGACGAGCACCAAGTGGGTCGTGGAGGGCCAAGGGCAAATCCGTTAGCCGCCGAAGACACCGGCCGGTGCGCCGCATAGAGTTGCTCGATGCTCACCCCGATGACCGCTCTCCTCGACTCGCCGCGGGCACGATGACCTCATCTCCCATGGTCGACCGAGTCGTCGAGACGGTCTTGCCGACCCGGCACGGAGCGTTCCGAATGCTGGGCTATCGGGACACCATCGGCAACGAGCATGTCGCCCTCGTGTGCGGAGAATCCTTCGACGACCCTGCAGGCCCACCCCCCGTGGTGAGACTGCACTCGGAGTGCCTGACCGGAGATGCGTTGGGGTCCCGTCGATGCGACTGTGGTGAGCAGTTGGATCTGGCGATGGCCCTCGTCGCCGAATCCGGATCCGGCGCGGTGATCTATCTACGCGGCCACGAAGGGCGCGGGATCGGCTTGGTGGAAAAACTGCGTGCCTACGCTTTGCAGGATGGCGGTCTGGACACGGTCGACGCCAACACGATCTTGGGGCACCCGGCCGACGCGCGCGACTATGCCGCAGCGGCCGGGATCCTGCTCGATCTGGGGCTTCATTCGATCGTGTTGTTGTCCTCGAATCCGGCCAAACAGAGCGCCATCGAAGCCTTCGGGGTCCAGGTCCTGGACCGGCGGAGTCTGATCGTGGCCGAACGCACCGAGAATGCGACCTATCTGGCCACGAAGCGGCAGCGAATGCACCACGATGACCCCAGCGACGCCGGGCTCTGGGCCGACCTGCTCAACGGGCAGGTGCCCGCTCAAGCAGTCTCCTCTAGCGATCGCGTGTTGCTCCACCGATACGGACCGTTGGCTAGCGACGGCCCGCATACAGTGATTGCTCAGTTGGCCCAAAGCCTGGACGGCTTCATCGCCTCGCGCACCGGCCAGGCGCACTTTGTCTCCGGAACTCAGGATCGGGAGCATCTGCACCGGCTGCGCGCGTTGGTGGACGCTGTGGTGGTGGGTGCCTCCACGGTGCTGAGCGACGACCCGCAACTGACCGTGCGCTCGGTGCTGGGGGAGAACCCCACGCGGGTGATCCTGGATCCTAGCGGCAGGGTCCCGAGGGACGTAGGCGTCTTCAGCGACGGAGCAGCACCGACGTTGTGGGTGCGAGCCGTCGTGCCCCAAAGGGCCTCCGCGCCACTTGGCAACACTGCGACGTTGACTGCTGGGGTCGAGATGGTCGACCTGCCGGTCGACTCTTCAGGACAGTTCGAGCCACGATCCGTCATTCAGATGTTGCGTGGGCGCGGGCTGGGGCGGGTGTTGGTCGAGGGTGGCGGCGTGACGGTGTCGCGATTCTTGGATGCCGGCGTGTTGGATCGGTTCTATCTCACGTCGGCGCCGTTGCTCATCGGAGACGGAGTGCCGGGCATCCGCTTCGACGGTGAAGACTCGCTGGCCAACGCCATCAGGCCCACGGTGCGCCGTTATCAGTTGGGCGACGACGTCTGCTCTGAGATCGATTTCACGGGTAGCGCCAACACATCCACGTGATCGATCCGGACCGTCAGCGCACCCCGGGCAAGGTGTTCGAGGTGCCTGGTCAACCACGAGTCGATGACGTGGTGATCGCTAGCGTCAGGATTGGTCGAGCGTGCCGCCGCCGCACGCTCGGTGAGGAGTCGGGCGACCAGCGGCTCATCGCCGGCACCCAGGACCCAGGGCGTGTCTGCCGTGGTGACCGACCACCCTCGGGCGCTGAATGCTTCGACGGCTAGCCGCCATCCGTCCGGACCCGCCAACGTTTCTACACCGGCCGAAGGCTCGGTGCCACGTTGTTGGTCGCTGTTGAACAACTCCGTCACGAGGGCATCGTCGGGGTGGCTGGGAGTGAGCTCTACTTCACCGGTGACCGATAGCGACCAGAGGGCGGCATCGGCGCCCGCGACCGTAGCCGCGACAAGCTCGTCGATCTGCGACGGGGTCAGCAGGTCTAGTAGCGCCGAGCACGTCACGAGCGTTGGGGCGTGCGCACGGTCCAGAAGCGTCGCCAGAGTGTCCACTGCTCCGGTATGCCGTGTGCTGCGCCGCAGCCACGCGGGCTGACTCCCTTCCACAGCGTCCAGCAGCACCGCATCGTGGTCCAGCAACCGCCAGTCCTGCCTGCGGGCCGATCCCAAAGCCCCATCCAGCTGTGGACCCAACCAGCGCAGGTTCGCTCCGGTGCCCGCACCGACATCAACGACGATGACGTCGCAGGCCGGTTCCTCGTGGGTGTCGCCGGTGTCCAAGCTCGTGCCGCGAAGGTGGGCGGCAGCCGCCTGCACCAATGGGAGGCTGTGCTCGCGGGCCCGCGCATCAGCTCGATAGCGCAACGCCAGCCAACTCGCCTCGATAGGCCGCTCGATCACTGTGCCCTCATCAGGCCCGCCAAGATACCCGCAGGCACACTCCACGCAGACAGCTGGTCCCGGCGCTGTGTGGCCGCCCACCTCCACTGATCGCGAAGGTCCGCAGAAGTCAGCCAGCCGGCGATGGTCGCAGCCCAAGACGAGGGGTCGTCAGTGGCCAACGCCGCACCCGGCATACCCGACCCGGGTGTGGTGACCCCGTGTCGCAGCGGGGAAGCACCACCGCGCAGGGTGTCTTCAGCCGCCGTCCCGGCACCCACCACCGCAGGTATGCCGCGGGCCAACCCCTCGGTGACGACCATGGCGTACGTCTCGGTCAACGATGGCAGCAACACCAGGTCACTGCTCGCCCATGCGGTATCCAGGTCGGTGCCCGTTCGAGCAGCATTCAGCCTCACCCGATCCGCTAACCCTGCAGCAGCGACGCCATAAGACAACTCCTCGCGAGCGCTCCCGGTCGGGTCGGCTCCCAGCCACAGGGCATGCCACTCGAGATCCGCCAGCACCGGAGAAGCAAGCGCCTCGATCAACAGCCGGTGGTTCTTGCGAGGGGTAAACGATGCGGGGGTGATCAGTTGGACGGGTCGACTACCGCAGGCCAACGGCTGCGGGTCCGTGCCGGGCTCCGCCACTGCGACATCACCCAAACCGTAGCGGCGGCCCAGATCCCGGGCCGCCCACGACGAGGTGCACGCGACCGCGCTCGCGACGCCGAGTGCCCGGGCCTCCCACGCGGCCAGCTGCTCCTGCTCAGCACTGGTCAACCCCGTCTCAGCAGGCAGCGGCAAATGCACGAGTATGACGATCCGCACGCCGGCGTCGCGTGCGGCGGCGACTTCGTCGGGAGCGGCAGAGCCGATGAGACCATCGAGCAACACTGAGTCTTGTTGCGAGCCTGCAAGCAAGAGATCGAGCAACCTAGCGCGGTGGGCATCATGGGGGAGCGGCCAACCACCGGGCACGTACTCCACCGCGGCGCCCCATTGCGCGGCGATGCGTCGGTTGTAGATCGTGCCACCGCTTGCCTCCAGGCCGGCGGGGCTCAAGATCCGAGCAGGAGAACTACTGGCCGGCACTCGGGGTCACCGTGAGGGTGTATCCCGCCCAGGCGTCAGGATGTTCCCGAAGTCGCACGTCGATCTCCTCCAGGCTGCCGATCGCCTCACCGCTGGCCTGGAGCGACAGCAGCATCTCCTCGGCCACATGCCGGGCCAGCACCTCGGTGGTGGTCAGCGCGCCGGTGAAGGCGCGGTGCTCGTCGAGGTTGCGGTAAGTCAGATCGGCCATGATGTTGGCCAGCGCCGAACTGGCTGCGCCGATGTCCAGCACGACTCCGTGCTCGTTGAGGGTGCGCGAGCGCAGGGCGACGTCCACGACGTAGGTCGCGCCGTGCAGGCCCTGCGCTGGCCCGAAGTAGGGATCGGGCAGGCTGTGGGCGATCATCATGTGGTTGCGCACGCTCACCGTGAACACGTCAGCTCCTTATGCGATCGACGGATCGGCCGAGTAATCGACGACGTGGCACCAGCCGAGTAGTCGCCCCGATGCGATGGCGGCCATCGTCTCAGGTAGCGATTCCAAGGTCGTATGGCTGCTGAGCAAGACGTCGTAGAACGGATCGTGCAGTTCGGCCAGCGCGAGCGCCATCCGGTCGTGACGGGATCGCCGTTGCCGTGCGCCCGGCGCGACGGCGGAGACCTGACTGGCGCGGATCGTCAGCCGCTTGGCGTGGAAGTCAGCGCCAAGGGGCACCCTGGGGGAGTGCTGGCCAAACCAGGACACCTCGACGAGCTCGCCCTCGAAGCCCAGCAGGGACAGGCCCAGCGCCAGACCATCCTCAGTGCCAGAGCAGTGCAACACGGTGTCGAACTCTCCGCTCACCTCGTGCGGCGTGAGGACCTCGATGCCCAGGTGGTGGGCCAGCGCGGCCGCCCGAGGCTGCGGGTCGATGACCACCGTGCGGCTGAGTGGGAAATCACGAAGCAGCGCGCATACTGCTGCCCCGACGAGCCCACACCCGATCACCGCGATTCGCTCACCCCACTTGGGCGAGGCGTCCCACACCACGTTGATGGCTGTCTCGACCACTCCGGCCAGCACGGCCCGGGCCGACGGAACCTCGTCGGGTATGGCGTGCGCCGCTTCGACCGGGATGACGTAGCGATCCTGATGAGGAAAGAGCGCGAAGACCCGTTGGCCAACACGCAGGCTCGACCTGTTCTGCGGCTCCCCGGTGTGCGGGCCGAGCTCGGTGATCTGCCCCACCGAGAGATACCCATACTTCACCGGCCCCGGGAAGTCACCTTCTTGGAAGGGAGCGCGCATCAGGTCCATCACCGCTGGCGGCACCTGTCCGACATACACCAACGACTCCGAGCCACGGCTGATGCCGGAGTGCAACGCCTCCACGAGGACTTCACCCGGGCCGGGTCGCGTCAGGCTCTGACTACGGACCTCGGCACTGCCACGTCCAGAGGACCACATGGCCTGCGCCCGCAGATCAGTTGTGGTCCGATCGTGCGCTGCGCCCATCGCTGGAGTCCCTCCTGTGGGCCCGGTGTGCCAGCCATCGTAGAGTCCGGCTATGTCCGTTGTGACAACACCGCGGTCCTTCACCGTATACGCCGGACTCGTCCTTTCGGCGTCGGTGGTGGGCTGCCTGCTGGTGGTGGGAGCGGTCCCCGAAGAGCGCTCCAGCCGTCGCGATCTGATGGCCCTGCTGCCCGCGGCGATCGGTCTGCCCTTGCTGTTGCTGACCCTACGGCGGCGAAGTCCCAGGGGTCACGTCCGGCCGGCAGATGCAGTAACCGCGATCCGCGCGGCGCTCGTGGGGTTGGTCGCCGGCTGGGCCGTCTTGGTGGCACTGGGGTCGATGCCAGCCACGTCATGGTGGTTGCTCGGTGTGGCTCTGCTAGCGCTGGTACTCGATGGCGTCGACGGTGCGGTGGCCCGCCGAACTGGCAGTGCCACGCAGGTGGGCGCGGTGCTGGACGCCGAGACCGATGCGGTGATGATGATGGCGCTGTCGGTCATCGCCGTCCATCAGGTCGGTCCATGGATCGTGCTCGCGGGCGGGCTTCGGTATCTGTTCGGCATCCTCGAGGCCACCCGCTGGAACGCTGGGTCGCTCCCGCGATGCCCACTCCCGGCTCGGTCTTCGCGGCGTGTCGTCGCTGCGGTGAGTGCGCTGAGTCTGGCCGCGAGCACGGCTCCAGTGCTGAGTGCTTCGCTGACGATGGTGCTCAGCGGTATTGCCTTAGCGCTCCTGCTCGTGTCGTTCGGACTCGATGCGGTCTGGCTGGAGTTCTGCGCGCATCGCGGAGTCGTAGGCAATGTAGTAGGTCGGCCGTCGTTGGAGCGTGGAGTAGATCCGCCCGACATACTCACCAAGGACCCCGAGGCACAGCAGTTGGAGCGCGCCGACTGCGGCCACGACCACCACGGTTGACGTCCACCCCGCCACGGTGAAGCCGAAGAGGTTCGCTCCCACGGCATAGGCCAGCAGCAGCAACGACGCCGCGAATCCACCCAAGCCAAACCAGGTGGCCAACCGCAGTGGGGCCAGCGAGAACCCGGTGAGGCCATCGACTGACATACGCACCATCGTGGGCAGTGGGTATTTCGAGGTCCCGGCCGCCCGGGCCGCTCGGGTGTATCCCACCGTGGTGGAGGGAAAGCCGAGTGAGGGCACGACCAGGCGCAGCACGCGGTGGGCCTCGGGTAGCGCGTTCACCGCGTCGACTGTCGCTCGTGACATGAGGCGGAAATCGCCAGCGTTGTCCGGCGCGTCAGTGGCGCCGGCCGCCCGGATCCCGGCGTAGAAGGCGCGGGCCGAGGACCGCTTGAAGACGGAGTCCGAAGAGCGGTCGGTGCGGACGCCGTAGACCACGTCGACGCCCTGGCTCCTGGCCTGTTGCATCATGGTGGGGATGCTCTCGGGTGGGTCCTGCAAGTCGGCGTCCAAGGTGATCACCCACTCGCCCCCCACTGTGGCCAGTCCGGCGGAAATTGCTGCTTGGTGCCCGGCGTTGGCCCGCAACCGTACGACCCGCAGTTGTGGCCACTCGCGGTGGTATCGCTGGAGCAATACGGGGGTCTGGTCGCGAGAACCGTCGTCCACGGCCAACACTTCGTAGGAGCGCGGGTCGGTCAAGGCGCCATCAGTCACCATCTGGTCCAACACGGGCCGCAGTCGCTGCACGAGCAGGGGCAGCACGTCCGCTTCGTTGAACATCGGGACGATGACAGACAACTGCATGGACATGCACTCCACTGTATGCGGCCGCGCCCGGTAGTCTGTCCTAATGATGTCAGTGTTCTTTGCCGCCGCCGCCGAGGGCGAGTCCCAGGTGAACGAATTGTGGTTCGAGCCCATTTGGTTTGGCGTGATCGCCGCGTGTGCCTTCGCGGGGCTGCTGGCCCTGCTGTGGAGCTTCCGCAACACGCTCGCGCTCGACCCGCATACCGATCATGACCAGGCCGAGGATGGCACCGCGCAGGGTCAACACTCCGCCGATGGTGGCCCTGGACCGATCAAAGGTCAGGCGAGCCAGCACTGATGCGTCTGGGGGTGATGGGCGGGACCTTCGATCCCATCCACCACGGTCACCTCGTGGCGGCCAGCGAAGTGGCCTCCCTGCTGGACCTCGACGAAGTGGTCTTCGTCCCCACCGGCCAGCCCTACCGCAAGGACGCCGACTCGGTCAGCCCCGCTGAGCACCGGTATCTGATGACTGTCATCGCGACGGCGTCGAATCCTCGATTCACCGTCAGCCGGGTCGACGTCGATCGCGATGGACCGACCTACACCGCAGACACCCTGCGCGATCTTCGTCTGGCTTATCCCGGCGTGGAACTGTTTTTCATCACCGGGGCGGATGCGCTGGCGCAGATCTTGTCGTGGAAGGGCGTCGAGGAACTATGGGAGCTGGCCCACTTCATCGGCGTGACCAGGCCCGGCCACGAACTCACCGACCACGGCCTCCCGAAGGACCGGGTGACTCTGCTCGAGGTGCCCGCTATGGCGATTTCCTCGACTGATTGCCGCAATCGCACCGCCCACGGCAAGCCTGTGTGGTATCTGGTGCCGGATGGCGTCGTGCAGCACATCAACAAATATCACCTCTACAGAAACGAGCCCTGAGTGGTAGCCAGTAAGCGCGCAACCGAGTTGGCGCTAGCAGCCGGCGCGGCCGCAGAAGACAAGTTGGCCGAGGACGTCGTGGCGTTGGACGTCACCGGGCAGTTGGCCCTCACCGACGTCTTCGTGATCGCCTCAGCCCCCAACGAACGCCAGGTCGCGGCCATCGTTGACGCCGTGATGGAGCGACTCCTGCAATTGGGGTCCAAGGCCCTGCGCCGGGAGGGCGTCCGCGAGGCTCGGTGGGTGTTGCTGGACTTCGGCGACATCATCGTGCACGTGATGCACGCCGAAGACAGGGAGTTCTACGACTTGGAGCGACTCTGGAAGGACTGCCCGAACCTCGCCATCGAGCATGCGTGAGCCCGGTGAAGCGGGTCATCGTCCTGCGTCACGGCCAGACCGCGCACAACGCCGGCGGGGTCTACCAGGGGCATCTCGACACCGACCTCTCGGCGGTGGGGGTGGAGCAGGCCGCCGGAGCGGCGCAGGCGCTCTCGCGGATGCCGGTGCATCGCATCGTGTCCAGTGACCTGCTGCGGGCTGCCCAGACCGCGCAAGCGTTGGCCACGGCTGCGCGGCTGCCCGTCCAGCACGACACACGCTTGCGCGAGATCGATGTGGGCGCGTGGGAGGGCCTGAAGCACGAGGAGGTCGTGGCTCGCTATCCGCGAGAGACTGCTGCCATCGAAGACGGGTATGACGCTCGACGTGGTGATCACGGGGAGAACCTGCACGAGGTGGGTCTGCGCACCCATGCGGTATTCGCCGAGGTCACGGCCGGTCTTGCAGATGGAGAGTTGGCGGTGCTGGTTACTCACGGAGTGGCGGCCCGCACGCTGGTGAACTCTGTCTTGGGCTGGTCGCAGCGGCAGGCGTGGCTCACCATGGCGGGCCTGCTGAATGCTCACTGGGCCGAGCTAGCTCACCACCGCACCGGTTGGCGCTTGGTGTCGTGGAACGCAGGAGCCCAGCCAGCGGCTTCGACGTAGCGCGGGAAGGCCACCACCGCCCGGTGATCCGAGCCGATTTGGCTGGGCCAGGGTGTGTGTGGGTAATATTCGTCGTTCCCTTCGGGGCTGTGGCGCAGCTGGTAGCGCACCTCCATGGCATGGAGGGGGTCAGGGGTTCGAGTCCCCTCAGCTCCA
>CAWDNY010000003.1:0-570214 GCA_963803695.1 uncultured Actinomycetota bacterium | reverse complement strand
GCACGCACAAGGCTCGAACCCTTGCCAACGGAAACGTTGGTGGAGGTTCGGGCCTTGTGTTCGTCTGCGGCCCAGGTCAGGGCGTTGGCGTTGACTTGCGGATCGAGGAGCATCTCGAAGGGTCGGTTGTGCTCGACGCGCAGCTCGTTGTCCTCGTCGATGTAGACCTTGGTGAAGAACGCCTGGTTGCACAGTCGCCGGTTGGTGTCGTCGCACCGGGTGTAGATGTCGGCGCAGTTGGCGAGCAGTCCGAGCGCGTCGTCGAGGTGGGTGCGGGCGTCGGCGTAGTCGCCGAAGTGGGCGTCGATGCGGCGGGTCACTTGGTCGAGTTCGGCGACGATGCGGTCTTGCTCGCGCTTGAGCACTGTGAGCGGGATCGCGTCTGCGTAGTGCGCCTGCATGAGGCGGTCCTGCTCGCTTTCGAGCCGGTCGCGGTTGGCGGTGAGGCGTGCCAGTTCCTCGGTTTCGGCGGCCATGAGTCGGTCGAACTCGTGGTGGAGCATCCCGGCGAGGGCGTCCTGCTGGGCTGGCGTGATCTGGACGCGGGTGTAGTAGTCCTCGACGAGCTTCTCGATGTCCTCGATGAGCATCGCCTGGCGCGTGCAGTCGGTGCGCTTGGAGTGCCGACCTGAGCACACGAAGTAGCAGTAGACGTTGCCGTGGCGGTTCTTCGCGTTGGAAACGATGAGTCGGGAGCCGCACTGGCCGCAGTGGATGGTGCCTTTGAGGTAGTGGCCGTGGACTTGGGTTGCCTCGACGGCGCACTGGTGCGCGGTGAGCACGGACTGGACCTGGTACCAGACCTCGGCGGGCACGAGTGCCGGATGGTTGCCCTTGTAGCGGGTGCCTCGGTAGATGACGTCGCCCTTGTAGTACGGGTTGGTCAGGAGGCGGTGGATGGTGGATACCGCCAGCGGCTTGGCTGGGCGCTTCGGGGTGGGCAGGCTGCGCAGCCCGCGCGAGGTGAGCTCGTCGTGGAGTTGGCTGACGCTCCAGTTGCCCGAGGCGTAGGCCTTGAACGCCCATTCGATCATCGGTGCTCGTTCAGGATCGAGCTCGATGGTGCGGACTTCGCGTCCGAGCTCGTCGCGCTTGCGGACGTTCAGATAGCCGATGGGTGCACGCCCATTCGTGCCGCCACCGATGGCCTTCTGGGTCATGCCCTTGGCGACCTCGGTGGCGAGGTTGCGGGAGTAGAACTCGGCGATGGTGGACATGATGCCGTGCACGAGCATGCCCGAAGGGGTCTCGTCGATGTTCTCGGACGCGGACACGAGCATGACCCCGCACTGTTGGAGTGCGAGGTGGATGCTCACGTCGTCGGCGCGGTTCCTGGCGAGCCGGTCGACCTTGTGAACGATGCAGTACGCAACCTTGTTGGCCTTGACGTACTGGATCATCCGCATGAGCTCGGGCCGATCGGACGACTTGGCTGAGGCTCCCGCGTCGACGAACTCCTCGACGATGCCGGCGCCGAGCTGTTCGGCCTTGCGCCGGGTCGCCTCGCGCTGGGCCGGGATCGAGAAGCCCTCGTCGGTGCCGCCTTTCTCTGCCTGCTCGCGGGTGGAGACTCGCAGGTAGGACACGGCGGCAGCCGCAGTCCTGGGCGGGTCGATGAGGCTGGCTGCCGGATCGTCGGCAATGGTGGTCATCGGGGGCTCACTCTCACGCAGATCGACCCTCGCGCTCCCACTGTTGGTGGGAGGGGTGTTGATCGTGAGAGCAGCCGGTGAAGGCTGTAGGGCGAGACCCGATGGTCTCGGTGCGTGTTGCCCGCCGAGCGGCGAGGTTTAGGCCACAACACCCCGCATCGCGAGGCTTGCACGGTTCATTCTACCGGGCGGCTTCTGAGGCGGCCAGGCCATCCGTCGCCGCCCGATATGTGTCCGGCGCCCGCACGGCCGCACGGGCCGCGCGGCTCTCGCCGGTCTCCTGCAACGTCAGCCGGATGAGAACCTCGGCGAGTTTGTGCAGGTCGGCGCGTTCGCGGTGGACGGCCCGAACGGAGAACGACCGCTCCTCGTACGGGCGACGTTCCGTCTTCTTCGCGTAGCGGCTCATCGCTCTACGGCGCCTCATCGTCGGCCAGGTTGGCGTAGAACTCGTCTTCCGCCTCCTGGCGCTTGCGTACCTGGGCGATGACGAACTCGACGAACTCGGTGTCGCGGTCGGTGACGGTGAAGTCCTGAATGGTGGGCGCTGGGTCCTCACCAGGCCAAGCAGCTTGCCGGGTCGGGCGGTCGCGGTCGCCACGGGTGCCGCAGGCGGTGACCCAGTAGCGAAGGCGTTCTCGTGCGTCGGCGAAGTCGCGGTGCCAGCCGAGTGGCGCGGATGCGTTCTGCTCGGGGTCGTAGGCCGCAAGCCAATGCAGGTGCAGCGCCGACAGCTCCCAGACCATCTCCGGGTGGTGGTGCCAGAACGGCGGCACCACTGCGACGGTGAGGCCGTAGGTGCGTCGCAGCCAGTCCACCCAGCGGTTCAGGGCGAGCCATTCCTGCTCCAGCTCGTGCGCCGTCAGCAGGTTCCAGTTCACGGGGTGAGGCGGTTCGGGCATGTCGGCGTTGGTGACACGGGGCGGTCCGTCGAAGACATCCGGCTCATCCATCTCATGCTGATCGTTCATGGTGCTGTTGCTCCCGAACTCACATGCTGACCGGGGAGGCGTGCGCAGCGGTCGCTGCTCGCTGCGTCGGGTCGTGCGCCGCTGCGTCCCGACTGACTCCATTGCGCGGCGTCCGGTCCACCTCGTAGCGGGTTCGCGCGGCGTCGTGGCCGATCTTCTTGGCGACGAACTCCTCGCCCTCGATCGCCTGACCGTTTCGCTCGTAGTTCACCGGTCGCGTGTAGCCCTCGGCGACGAAGTTGTCGCCCTGGGCGAAGTTCGCGTGTGCGTGCTCAGCGGAACGCCCGAACATCACCAGGTGGTGGTAGGTCGTCTCGGTCTGCGTGAACGATCCGTCGTCCTCGCGGCGGAAGTGCTCCTTGCCGATACGGGCGAAGAACCTGGCGTCTCCCTTTGTCGTCTCGGTGAGCAACGGCTCCGAGGCGATGAAGCCTGACAGCGATTCCTGGGTGTGAATGGCCATGATGGCCTCCTCCTGAACTCGGGCGATCAACTGCGTGTGGTCGCTCTGTCAGGCAGGTGCGCTTCGGCCCCCAAGAGCCGTCGTCAGGGGGCCGGGCGGCGCAATAGTGCTTCGAGTTCGTCGCGGTCGCTGCGGAGTTGCGCGGCGTCGGGGCGAGTTGGCCAGGCGCGCAGGTCCGTGACGATGGGTGGTGCGGAGCGGAGCATCGTGATGCCGGTGCCGAACGGCAGTGTTCGGATGCGGTCTGGCGGCAGGATCGAGACGCGGCGGATCGAGCGCTGGTTGGAGCGGGTGCCGTGGTCGCCGAGGGTCACGCTGTCGGTGTATTCGTCGCGCTCTCCGATGAGGGTGGAGAGGTCTTGGAGGTCGCGGCTGTTGGATGCGCCGCCGAGGATGATCTTGACGATGCTGGCGTCCCAGATTGCGCCGGCCTGGTGCTCGCTCCACCGGTCGCGTGCTTGGGCGAGCGACTGCAAGACCGGCATGGTCGTGATCCCGGTGCCGCCGCCTTCGGCCATGAGCGTCGGCAGTGACGGCAGAGGCGCGAGGTTCCCTATCTCGTCGAGCGCGAGCAGCAGCGGTGGGTCGAGCCGCGCTCCGGGTGAGCGGGCGGCGAGTCGGCGGGCGGTTTCGATGAGGTCTTCGACGAATGCCGCGACCAGTGATGCGGAGGCTCCTGCTCCGGCACCGGTGGCGAGTAGGTAGAGGGTGCCCTGTTCGGTGAGGAAGGTTTCGGGGTCGAAGTGCTCGTGCGGGTCTGGCGTGACGGCATCGAGCACGCGCGGGTCGGCGAGGGCGGCGAGTGCGAGGGAGACGCCTTGCCAGATGCTGTCGCGGGTCTTGGGGTCGGCGTCGATCATCGCGGCCAGTGAGTCGTCCCAGCCCATTGCCGCGGTCGGGTGGGAGTTGAGGATGGCGACCGCTTCGGACGCGGCGCTGGGGTCGAGGGTCCACCTGAACAGCTCGGACGGCGGGCGTCCGTCGAGCGCGGCGGCATGCAGCAGGCTCTGGAGTGCGGTGCGGGTCTTGCCCTCCCAGAACCCGCCAGACTCGACCCCTCCGGCGGACAGTCCGGTGGCGGCGGCGAGTCCGTTGGCGCGGATCATCGCGGTCAGCGGATCGTCGCAACCGCGAATGGGCGACCAGCGCAGCCCTGCGGGGATGCCTTCGGCGAGGTGTTGGGGGTCGAACACGGCGACCGGCCCGCCCTTGCGGCGTCGAGCGCGGAGGGTCGCGGTGAGGTTGTCGGGCCTCGTGCTGGTCGTGACCACAGCGCCCGGTGCGTCGAGGATCGCGTTGATGACGACGTGCAGGCCTTTCCCGGAGCGGGGCGGCCCGATCAGCAGGATCGAGTCCTCGACCGATGCCCAGACCTTCTTACCACGACTCGCACCGAGCAGATAGCCGACATCCTGCGGCGCTGGCGAGTCCAAAGAGGGCCGCAGCGTGGTCGCGCGGTGAAGCAGCGCCTTCGCGGATGCTGCGGTCTTGACCTCATGGCTCGTCGCGATTCCGGCGAGTCGGTGCGGGTCGGTCTCTGTCTTCCGCGTGTATCGGCGCAGCACGATCCAGACCCAGACGATCACGGCTGCCAGCCCGCCGAGCAGTGCCGCGCTGACGAGCCAGTAGACGACTGGGTTGAGCCCTTCGGCACCGAGCGCGGTCGCAGGGTCGGCGGGGTTGAACAGTACGGCGAGCCCCGCCGCTGCGCCGGCTTCAGGCTGCGGCGTGTCGCTCAGGAACGCGGCGACGCTGCCAGCGGTGCGGAGAACGAGAGCGATCCCGAACATGCCGATCAGGCCAACGAGGGCGGCGTTGGTGAGTTCGTCGCCCATTCCCCCGGCCTGCCGCTGGTTCATGTCAGCCGCCGCACCGCGAGAGTGCCCGAGATGCGCCCGAGCAGGATCACCTCGTGCGTGCTTCCGTCGGGCAGGCCGTCGAGGTCGATGAGTGCGCGGGCCTCGCCGGTTCCGGTGGCGTCGGTGTGGGAGATGATCGTCGCGATGTCGACATCTTCGCCTGGCACGAACCCATCGGCGGTGACCTCAGCCAAGCGCGGCACCCGTCGGGCGCGGCGACTCCGACGAGTCTCCGGCACCCGCGTCTCAGACGGGGCCTCTGCGCGTCGGGGCTTGCGGGTGCGGAGGATGTCGGTGAAGACGCTCCCGTCGCTCTCGCGGACTTCGACCCGGACCGCGATGGTGCGGTCCTTGGTGATGGCATCCATGAGCGGCCCGAACGTCGCCCGCGTCCACGCGCTCGCGTCCGGTGACGCGAATGGTGTTCCATCGACCGTCGCGGTGAGGGTGCCGTCTGCGGCGACGGTGACGAGGACGTGCGGCAGCTCGACGGGTGCGGTCGTTTCGTCGTCGCTCGGGGTGGATCGGCGCGGGCCGGTGAGGTTCATCGGTGGCCTCCCGCTGCGCGGCTGCTGGTGTCGAACAGGGCGAGTTCGTCGGGGTGGAGCTGGTGCTGGCAGACGAAGCTCCTGGCCTTGATCCGCCACAGGCCTTGGCCGACGCCGAGGTTCGGCAAGAGCTGCTGCTCGGTGCCGGTCAGGCCGAGCGCGGTCGCGGTCGGTCCGAGATGGTCGGACTCCTGCCGGTACACGATCCGGGTCTCCGCATTCGCCAGCAATGAGTTGGCCAGGGAGCGCATGGCGGAGCCCTGGTCGCCCACGTTGTCGAGGTCGGTGAGCTTGTGGAAGATCAGCATGTTCGCGATCCCGTAGTGCCGGGCGAGTCGCCAGTGCGCATCCATCCGCCGCAACAGCGCGGGATGGCTCATCAGCCTCCATGCCTCGTCGTAGATCACCCACCGCTGCCCGCCGTTCGGATCGAGCAGCGCGGACTCCATCCACGCCGACGAGCACGTCATCAACACCGAGATCAGCGTCGAGTTCTCAGTGACCCGCGACAGGTCCAGCGAGATCATCGGCAACGACGGATCGAACGCGACCGTCGAAGGCCCGTCGAACAGCCCGGCCAGGTCACCGGCCACGAGCCGACGCAGCGCATGCCCAACGAGCCGACCGTCCTCGGCCAGTCTGCCGTCGGCATCCACGCTCGGGCTGAGGATGTGAGCGACGACCATCGGCAGGATCGGCACGTCGTTCTCCCGCACCGTCTGGGTCAGGGCGATGTCGATCGCGGTGTGCTCCAACGGCGACAAGCCCCGCGCGAGCACGGTCTCAGCCAGCGCCCCGATCAGGTCACGACGCCGGGCCACGACCGTGCTGGCCCACTGCTCATCCGACAGCCCCGCCGGCCGATGGCCCTCATCGAGGGGATTTAGTCGGGTGTTGAGCCCGTGGCCGAGGACGATCGCGCGGCCGCCGACCGCGTTCGCGACCGCGGTGTGTTCGCCCTTCGGGTCCCCGGGCACGTACACGCGTCGCCCGAACGGCAGCGACCGCGTGTAGAGGGACTTCGCCAGCGATGACTTGCCGGAGCCGACGATTCCGGCCAGTACCACGTTGGGTGCGGTGATGATGCCGCGCGCGTAGAGCACCCACGGGTCGTAGACGAAGCTCCCGCCCGAGTAGAGGTCTTGGCCGACGAATACGCCGTCGGCACCGAGGCCGCCTTCTGCGACGAACGGGTACGCGCCCGCCAGCGTCGCGGAGGTGTCCTGGTGCCGCGTGAGGTGGAACCGGCCCGGTGTGCGCAGCCGTGCAGCGCCCGGCTCGCCCGCCTTCGGCAGGTAGACCGTGGCACGTCGCTCGGCACGCTCTTCCTCGGACTTCGCCTTCGCGGCGGCGATCTCGGCTCGGCGCTGTTCGGCGTGGAGGCGAGCCTCTGCCCGGCGGCGCTGCTTGCGCAGCTTCCGTCGCTCCTTCGACGGCGCAACCAGAACGGCGGTGTGCAGCCGCTCGCGATCCTGAGTCACAGCCCCAGCCCCCGAGCCTGCTTGACCGCCATGATCTTGGCCGGCTCGAACCACGAACCATCCGGCTTCGACGGCACGTCGGCCCGCCTCGGAGCACCCGGCGACGAATACGACACCAGCAGTTCCGGCCCAGCCTGTACCGGAGAGGGTCCGACTGATTCGGCGTCTTGGGGCTCTGCGTCGGGCTCGGTGTAGCGACGCAACAGTGAGACGTAGCCGACGTGCGGGTTCACGACCAGCGCGTAGTCGCCCGAGATCGCCACCCTGTCGTTCGTGCCCTGGCCAGGTTCGTCGTAGACGTACCCGTTCTCCAGTGAGGCCTGCGTGGTCTCGTCGCCGTAGTCCCACTGCGCGAGGCAATCCACCGCATCGACATGCCCCAGCTCGCCGAGGATGCGCAACGGCCGGTCGGCCTCCTCGCCCTGGAGGAACACCACGCTGACCCACCGCGACGGCGCGGCCTCCTCGACAGCGGGATCGGGGTGCCAGGCGATCCGCCCGGCCGCGATGAATCCCTCCGCGAGCCGGTCGTGGGCCCGGTCGACGAGGTTCGCGGCCTGGCGCAGCTCCTGCGCAGCAGCAAGCGCGTCCCGAACACCCGCCTCGTGGCTCCCGTCGTCGTTGAACGCGTGTGCCGCCTTGCGTTCGTGGACATCGGCGATCTGATCGAGCACCTGCCGCAGCGAACGCATCCCCGAGGACAGATCAGCGATCACCCCGTACATCTGCGCGGGCTGATCGAAACCTCGGCTCGCGTGGGCCAACCCCCGCAGCGCCTCGGACGCCTCAGCGGCATCGGCAGTCGAATCGAAGAACGTGGGCATGGTGACCTCCTGGTGCCGTGTGACGGGGAGGTGCGCACCATCGGCCGGAAAATGTCGGTGGTCCGGCCTAGCGTTGTAGATGACACGAGAGCAACCGAAGCAGGAGCACGACAGAGTGAGCGCAAGTCAGTACCGAGGACAGCTAGACCGCAAGCGCAAGCAGCGGATCGACGCCGACAAGAAGGCGGGTGAGTACCGGTCGAAGGAGTCCTCGAAACGTGCCGATGCCGCCAAGGCACGGCAGGCTGCCGCAAAGACCACGAGCAGTTCCACCCGCAGCAGCAAGTTGCGAGAAGCCGAGCGTCGAGAGAAGGAAGCCGAGACTGCGGGCAAGGAGGCCAGCCGCTGGCAGACCCGGGCAGCCGGCCACGCGAAGGACGAGGCTGCGCTACAGACCAAGCTCGCCCACGCTGAACGGTCGGAGGCCGATGCCGCCGAGCGACGCCGAAAGAGCGAGCAGCAGCGTGCCGACCGGCGGGCGGCGGCTGAACGTGCCCAGCTTGAATCGCGGATCAGCGGTACCGAGGTAGCCGTCAGTAACGCGCTGCGTCATCTCCCAGCGCCCAAACCGGAGAAGCTCCGAGTGCTCATGCTGGGTGCTTCGGCCGAAGGCGACCTCCGAGTCGGGCGCGAACAGAAGCGCATTCGCGCTGCCGTCGAGTCCGCGCTACATCGTGACCAAATCGAACTCGACGTGCGGCCAGCAGCAACCACGGCTGACCTACTGGACGGCATCACGAAGTTCCGCCCTCACGTAGTCCACTTCTCGGGCCACAGCAACGACGACCTGATCGTCTTCGAGGATGAAGCAGACGAACCCCACGAGGGAGTGATCGTGACGGCGCGAGCCTTCGCGCGAGCGATCAGCGCAACCGACGATCCTCCGCTCCTCGTCCTGCTGAACTCCTGCCGCTCCGCAGCTCAGATCGACGACCTGGTGGCACAAGTCGTGCCATTCGCTATCGGAATGGCGGACAGCATCGAAGACGCCGACGCGATCAACTACGCCGCACAGTTCTACGCGGCAGTCGCCAACGGGCAGTCGATCAACTCTTCCCACCTGTCGGGACAAGCTGCGCTCGAACTCGCGGGACTGGAGAGCGCCGATCTGCCGACCCTTGCCTGGGCACCCGACGTTGATCCATCAACCACGATCCTCGTCAGCCCCGAAGGCTGATCTCAGACCCTGCGGCAGAGCGGGAGCGCGGCGGCGGTGAACGCGGCGGCTTGCTGGCCGACGAGGAGCCGGGTCTCGCACGACGCTTGGATCGCGGCCTGCTCGACGGCGGCGACGGCGGCGTCGAGTTCTTCGATGGTGGGTGCGGAGACGGCGATGAGGCCGGTGTAGCGGAGGATGCCGTGGCCGGCGGTGAGGTCGGCTTCTTGCTGGAGAACGTCGTGGTACTCGGCGGTCTGGGAGGCGTCTTCGATCTGGCCGATCTTGGCCCGCTGGGCCTGGTCGGAGATGTGCTCGACCTTCTTCTTGCGGATGTCGCGAGCAGCGGCGTCGGAACGCATTGGGGTGCAGATCAG
Organism: uncultured Actinomycetota bacterium; assembly: GCA_963803695.1. GTDB lineage: Bacteria > Actinomycetota > Actinomycetes > Actinomycetales > Dermatophilaceae > Ornithinicoccus. Next base: position 560,883 of record CAWDNY010000003.1, on the reverse strand, counting down.
GGAGAACGACCGCTGGATGCCGGTGGACAGCAGCACCGGCGACAGGAACCCCGGATACACCAAGGATCGTGGCCACTCGCTGACCCAGAGCACCGCGTGATGAGCGGAGTCGGTGCGCAGCCTGCCCCAGGTCTCCGTTACCGCAACCGGCCCCGCAGTCGCGAGGGACTGGCCGAGCCTCCCGTGCCGTTCCAGGGTGGCCGCGATGGCTGGATCGTAGGCGGAGCGCAGCATCACCGCGATCTGCCCTGGCGTCAGCCATCCCGACGGCGAGAGGTCGGCGGAGCGAAGCGCGGCGACAAGCGTGTTCATCTCCTGCCGCAGCACGGCGGCGGCGCCACGGATGCCGCCACCGGCGGTCCTGATCTGCCGGGCGCTGGTCTTCATGTCCAGTGACAGCGAGAGTGTGGTTGCGTGGCGTTCGCCGGCGGGTCCGGCGCGGTCGATGAGTTCGGCGTAGGTGTCGGCTGCCCATGACCCGTCCGGGGTGCCGTGGGTGGCCCACCATTTGGCGAGTCCGGTGCCGGAGTCTGGGAGGGTGCGTTCGAGGACTTGCACCGTCGCGATTCGCCCGGAGCGGCAGACGGTGGCAAGGACGCGGCCCCAGGAGCTGACGCGGCGTTCCTGTTCGCCGGGATCGAGGAGCACGAACGCGGGGTGGGTGACCTCGCACACGACGGTCAAGGTGGCGGCGTGTGGGTCGTGGATCATCCCGGCGCTGGTGTCGGGGTCGGTGTATTCGCGTAGTCGTGCCATGTCGCCGGGTAGTGCGAGGGTTCCGACGGGGCGTGGGACGACGATCCTGCGCCGGTACAGCAGTTGTCCGCCGGTGGTGCGCCACAGCCACCAGCAGGCGATGGGTAGCCACTCCACGATGGGCCGGCCTGCGATGGGTATCCAGGTCAGCGCGGCGGCGAGTACCCAGATGGGCGCGGTGTAGGCGAGCAGCATCCCGCCGCCGGCGTAGAACGCGCCGATGAGCGTGGCTCCGCCGATGGCGAGCGTGATGAGCTGGGTCAGCGACAGGCCGAGGAGGACACCGCGGCGGGTGAGGCGGGAGAACTTCACCGGCACGAGTTCGCCCGCGGTGGGCCGGTCGTGGTTCGTGCTGCTCATCGTCTACTCCTTCGGTGGGCGTGGCGCGGGCGGCGGGGGCTGCTTCGGCGGCGGTGACGGGTCGGTACTCGGCGGTCGCGGCGCGGGGCTCGACGGCGGTGCCGCAGGTGAGGCGGTGGGCGGTGGCGGTGTCTGCGCGGCAGCGTCGGCGGCGTGCTCGCCCTGGGCTCCTAGCGCGGTTCCAGCCTTCGGCCCGGCGGTCGCGGCACCCTTGGCGACACTCGCACCGACCACCACGCCAGCCGCCACGGGACCGGCTGCTGCTGCACCGCCCCCGCCTGCTGCACCGCCCCCGCCTGCTGCAGCTCCTCCACCGACGGCACCTCCGCCGCTCGCGGCGGGTGCCGGGGTTGCGGTCTTCGGCGGTGGCGGGGCGCTGCTTCCTCCGCCGGAGCCTCCGCCCGAGTTCCCACCTCCGCCGCTGGTTCCGTCGAGCACCTTCTTCGGGTCGCCGCCGCCTTGTGGCTTGGTCGGGACCGGGATCGGCCGGTTGAGTGCGCTCTTGGCGTCCTGCTCGGAGCCGATCGCGTGGTACATGTCGAACCCGACGAACGCGATAAACTTGTAGGTGAGGTAGGGCGCGAACGCGGCCATTGCCATCAGCACGATTCCTGCGATGGGGTCGCTGATCGAGGCGAGGTCGGCGTCGATCGGTGCGGAGACCTGGGTGATCGCGACGAGGAACATCACGACGAGCACGAGCTTGGAGCAGACCAGGGCGACGACGAACATCGCCCACTTCCCGATCCACCCCCTGCTGGCGTCCCAAGATGCGCCGCTGAATGCGAGCGGCGCGAACACGACCGCGACCAGCAGCAGCGCTTTCCTGACGAGGAGGGACAGCCACACGATCGCGGCGGCGGTGATCGCGAGGCCGGCCATGAAGATCGTGATGATCGCTCCGACACCGGGTGCGGCGATGTTGATCCCGACCAGCCCTGCGGCGAGGAGGGCGATCTTGTCTCCCATCGACTGGGTGGTTTCCCCGGCGGCCTGCACGATCCCGATGCATAGCTGATCGACGACTTCGAGCAGCAGCGCAGTGAGTGTGATGACCACGAACGACCCGAGGACGGACTTCGCCAGGCCCAGGGCGGCTCGGGTGAGGGCGGTGGGGTCGCGGCGGATCAGCCCGGTGATGAGTTGGAGGCAGAAGAAGATCAGCATGACGAAGACCGCGATGCCGAACAGCAGGTTGTACACGGCGATGTAGCCCGGCTTGGTGACATCCACCAGGGTCGTGGTGTCGAAGACCGACCAGACCGCCTCGAACAACCATCCCGCGGCGGCACCCATCGCCTGGGCGAGCCAGTCAAACGGGGCCGCAACCAGAGAAGCGGCTCCTTCGCCGACGGCATCGCACACCGAGGAGATCACGGGAACGTCGCACACGCCCATCACGAACACCAGCTCTCGACGACGGTGCGGGTCAGACGGACTGGCCGACGTTCCAGAAGAAGTTGATGAGCGTCACGCTCGCGCCGCAGATCACCGCAGCGCCGCAGGAGACGAGGACGCCGATCTTCCCGCGCGAGGCGAGGTGCGGGTTGGACGAGTTCGCGCCGAAGCCCCACACGATCGCGGACACGATCAGCGCCAGGACGCTGAGGATCAGGCCGATGGTCATCACCGCGCCGACGATGGTGCGCAGCTGGTTGATCCCCGGCAGGCCGTTGGTGTTGGGGTCGATGTTGATGTCCATCGGCACCAGCAGCGGCGGCGCGGACATGACGTTGGCGAGCAGATCGAACACGGTAGGTCTCCTTGGCGACGGGCGGCCCGCCCACGGACTCGCAGGCGGGGTACACGCGACAGGTGCACCCAAAGCCCCTCGGCAGCGGAAACGACGATGCCCACGCCGGCGAGGACGTGGGCATTGACAGGCTGAGAGGTGTTCGAGTCAGAGTTGTTGACCGAGGTTGAGCAGCCAGTTCATCCAGGCCACACCACCTCCGGCGAGGACGGCGGCACCGACGGAGACGAGGACACCAGTTCGGCCCTTGCTGGCGGTCGCGTAGTTGCCATGCGCCGTTGCTATGGCCCACACGATCGCCGAGACGATCAGCATGAGGACGGCGACGATCAGGACGAACGTCAGGAGCGCGCCGACCACGGCACGAAGGTCGCCGATGCCGCCGAGTCCATCGAAGTCGGGGAAGACACCCATCACCGATCACCCAACCGGCGCACGCAAGTATTCGAAGCGTTCGTTTTCCATGCCCTTCAGGTGCGCGCGCAGAGCCCCCCCCACACACAGGCGTGTGGCTGGGCGGCGGTGGTGCCCCAGAGACCAGATTGCAGATAGGTCATTTATCGCTGTATGGTCAGTGCATGCTGACTATTGCGTCTCGGGTAGATGTGATGAACCGGTTGGGTCGTGCGATGGCCGATCCGACGCGGTCGAGGATTCTGTTGTCGCTGTTGGAGGGGCCGGGGTATCCGGCGAAACTCGCGCGGGAGTTGGAACTGACGCGGACGAACGTGTCGAACCATCTCACGTGTCTGCGCGGCTGCGGGATCGTGGTCTCCGAACCCGAGGGGCGGCAAACCCGGTACGAGATCGCCGACCCGCACCTGGCGGCGGCACTCAACGCGTTGGTGGATGTGACGCTGGCGGTGGATGAGAACGTGACGTGCATCGATCCAAGCTGCACGGTCCCGGGCTGCTGCGACGGACAGGGAACCTCGAAGGGCGCCGCGTGAGCGCCGCGTGCGGCTGCGACGAGGCCACGACCACTACGTCCGCCGGTGAGGCTGAGGAGACCGAGCGTCCGTGGTGGCGTGACCCGGCCCTGCTGGTGCCGATCTTCTCCGGGGCCGCGTTCGTCGCCGGCCTGATTCTGGAATGGTCTGGACTGGAAACCCCCGCACTGGTGGTGTTCTGGGTGGGGCTGCTGCTGGGTGCGTACACGTTCGTGCCTGGCGCGATCCGGGGCTTGGTCACCAGGCGCAGGCTGGGTATCGGCCTGCTGATGACGATCAGCGCGGTCGGCGCGGTCATCCTCGGCTATGTCGAGGAAGCGGCGGCGTTGGCGTTCTTGTACTCGATCGCGGAGGCGCTTGAGGACAAGGCGATGGACCGGGCCCGCGGCGGTCTGCGCGCCCTGCTGAAGCTCGTGCCCGAGACGGCGACCATCACCCGTGATGGTCGCCAGGTCGAGATCCCGGCGAAGGAGATCGTCGTCGGGCAGGTGATGGTGGTGCGTCCCGGTGAGCGGATCGCGACCGACGGCATCGTTCGGACGGGGCGGTCGAGTCTGGACACCTCGGCGATCACCGGCGAGTCCATCCCGGTCGAGGTCGCCCCGGGCGATGAGGTCTGGGCGGGAGCGATCAACACCACCGGGGTGCTGGAGGTCGAGACGACTGCGGCGGGCACGGACAACTCGCTGACGACCATTGTGGAACTGGTCGAGCAAGCCCAGGCCGAGAAGGGCGACCGGGCCCGGATCGCTGACCGGATCGCCCGCCCTCTGGTGCCGGGTGTGATGGTTCTTGCCGTCCTTGTCGGTGTGCTCGGGTCGCTGTTCGGCGATCCGGAATTGTGGATCACCCGGGCGCTGGTGGTGCTGGTCGCGGCCAGTCCGTGCGCGCTGGCGATCGCGGTACCCGTCACCGTTGTCTCGGCGATCGGGGCGGCGAGCAAGTTCGGTGTGATCATCAAGAGCGGTGCTGCATTCGAGCGCCTCGGCGGCATCCGGCACCTGGCGGTGGATAAAACCGGCACCCTGACCCGCAATCAGCCCACCGTCACGGCGGTGCTCCCTGCCGATGGCACCGACGAGGAGAAGGTGCTGGCCGCTGCGGCTGCCATCGAGCAGCACTCCACCCATCCGCTGGCTGCCGCGATCGCCGCTGCCGCAGGGAACGTGCCGACCGCGCGGGACGTGTCCGAGGAAGCCGGCCATGGCATCACCGGCATTGTCGATGGTTACCGGGTACGGGTGGGCAGCCCCCGCTGGATCGATCCCGGACCGCTCGCGTCCCGGATCAAGGACTTGGAAGCCGCGGGGCAGACCTGCGTGCTCGTCACTATTGATGACGAGGTCGCCGGCGCGATCGGGGTCCGCGACGAACTGCGTTCCGAGGTGCCCGAGGTCATCGAGACCCTGCGCGGTCAGGGTGTCGAGGTGAGCATGCTCACCGGCGACAACACCCGCACCGCCACCGCCCTGGCACAGATGGCCGGAATCGGTGACGTGCACGCCGAGCTACGACCAGAGGACAAAGCCCGCATCGTGACAGAAATGGCCGAGCAGTCGCCGACGGCGATGATCGGCGATGGCATCAACGACGCCCCCGCCCTGGCCGGGGCAACTGTGGGGATCGCGATGGGCGCGACAGGGTCGGACGCGGCGATCGAATCCGCCGACATCGCGTTCACCGGCCACGACCTCAGGCTGATCCCACAGGCTTTGCGGCACGCACGCCGCGGCCGGGCGATCATCAACCAGAACATAGTGATGTCGCTGGCGATCATCGTCGTGCTGCTGCCGTTGGCGATCACCGGTGTGCTCGGCCTCGCCGCGGTCGTGCTGGTCCACGAGGTTGCCGAGGTGATCGTGATCGCCAATGGACTCCGGGCTGCCCGGACCCGCCGGAAGGATGCCGCGCCCGCAGAGGGTGTCGCAGCACCTTCGGGCCGTCTTGCCGCCGCGGGAGGTGACCGGTGAGTCGGAGCATGCAACTGTCACTGGCGATGATCGGTGTCGCCGTGCTGGTCCTGGTCGGATTCCTGGCCTTCAGCAACCGCGATGATGGAACCGCCGTTCCCGGGGAGACCGGGCGCGAGTTCTGAGTTGCTGGTTCGTGAGGACAGTCCCCGATTGTCCGACGGGGTGAAGCGGTGTTCGTGGAGTTCCTCGATTTCGAATGCGAGGGGTTGCCTGGCGCTGTATCCGGTGATCGAGGATCTGCGGGAACGCTACGGCGATCGCGTCACCTTCGTCGTCCGCCACATGCCCCTGCACGGCAATTCCGTCAACGCGGCGCTGGCGTCGGGGGCCGCCGCGGAACAGGGCGAGTTCGAGGCCATGCACCAGCGGTTGTTCGAGACCGCTGAACAGTGGGGCCATCAGGAGTCCTCGCAGCGGGAGACGTTCTTCGGCTACGCCGAGGAACTCGGCCTCGACATGGATCGCTTGGCGACGGGCTACGGTGATCCGGCGACGCTGGCGCGGGTCGAGCAGGACGCTCAAGACGGTCAGGCCTTGGGCGTGACCGGCACTCCGACGTTCTTCCTCGACGGTCAACGCCTCAACCCTCAGAGCATCCCCGATCTGGAGGACAGTTTCGATGCTGCGCTCGACGACTGAGCAGGTCGCTGGCGCCGGTCGGCGCGAGAGCATGAGCGGGCCCAACATGCGTGGCCTGGGAACCCTGTTCACCATCGCGAGGCTCATGGGCCTGGCGGCTGCGGTCGTGCTGCTGGTGGACAAGATCGCGCTGATCGAGAACCCCGACTACGCTCCCACGTGCAGCATCAACCCGGTGCTCTCGTGCGGGTTGGTGATGACGACCTCGCAGGCTGAAGCGTTCGGGATTCCCAACCCGATCATCGGAATTGCCGGGTCCGCGGTCGTCGCCGTGATCGGGGCTGGCATCCTGGCCGGAAGACGCCATGCCCGCTGGTTCTGGACCGGCGTCCAGGTCGGGGTCACCTTCGCGGTCGTGTTCGTGCACCTGCTGATCTTCCAGAGCCTCTACGTCACCGGCGCCTTGTGCCCGTACTGCATGATCGTGTGGGCGGTGACCTTCCCGGTCTTCTGGCACACCACCATCCGAGATCTGATCCTGATCCGGTGGCGGGGGCCACCTGCCGCGCAGCGACTGATCCACGTGCTCATCGAGTTTCGCGGCGCCATCATTACCGCCTGGCACTTTGACCATCGCCGCGCTCATCGCGATACGATTCTGGGATTACTGGACGACCCTCATCTGATCGGCGCCCGGGTGCCCTCTTATCGCCGGATTGTGGCATAGGCATTCCAAGCGGAGCCCGGCATTTCGGCCCAGCGGCTCGCGGTGTTGACGTGGATGCCGATGAAGCTGGCGAACACGCGGCTGGGGGCGTGGTCGAGGCCAGGTGCAGCAGCGCGGTGTTCCGGCCGGTGCGCGCGACGATGCCGAGGCGATGCATCCTTCGCATCAGCGAAGCGGGGTGCGGGTGGGAGCCGGCACTCTTCCCGGTGAACAGCCACCGGGAGTCGGCCATCCCGACCATCAGCGATTACACCGAATGTAATAGTTGCTAGTTAACCTTAACTGTGACGTGGAGGTGGTCGAAGTGGCCTCCGGTCACGTTGCCGGCGTTGTGCATGCCGCCGCCGTTGTAGGGTCGCCAGCCTTCGGTGTCGCGGGCGACGGACCAGATTTGGCCTTGCCAGATCAGGTACTCGACGCCGAGCACGTCGGCGTTGTCCTTCATCCAGTTGGTGACCTTCCAGCCGGCGTCGAGCTGTGCTGGGGTGGGTCGCTGGCCGATGCGGTTGCCGAAGGTGATATCGCACGCCCTGCCGAGGGGGTGCTCGGATTTGGTGCCGGGGTGCGGTGAGTAGCAGCCCCAGCCGGTGTCGGGGAATGCGGCGAGGGTCTGCTGGTAGAGGTGGAGCATGCGGGCGGTGATTTTGCCTGAGCTAGTGGGATCGTCGACGAGCCGGTCCGGGTCTCCATCGACACCGGTCGGCGTGCCCACAGTCGCGTTGTTGCAGGCGGCCGGTGATCCGCTGGTCGCCGTCGGCAGGTTCGCGGCACCGTGTTGGTTGAGCCAGGCGGCGGCGTCGATAGCCTCGCCGTTGGTGCCGCCGGGCCGGACCTCGAAGTGCAGATGTGCGCCGGTGCTCATGCCCGAGGAGCCGACATCGCCGATGTGCTGCCCGGCGCTCACACGGTCGCCGACGCGGACGTGGATGCCGCTTTGCCACATGTGCGCGTAGGCGGTCGCCACGGTCTGGCCGTCGATGGTGTGCTCAATGACGATGAGACCGCCGTACCCGCCGGAGAACTCCGCGACGGTGACGGTGCCGTCAGCGGCGGCGAGGATCGGCGTGCCGTCGGGGGTTGCGAAGTCGGTGCCGGTGTGCATTTTCCGTTCGCCCGTGATCGGGTGGACGCGCATCCCAAACGGTGAGGTCAGTACCCAGGTGCCCTCGGGCAGTGGAAACACCACCCGTGACGATGAAGACACCGGGCCGCCAACGCCGCCAGCAGCGCTGCCGCTGCCGCTGGTGAGGGCGGTGACGATGCTGTCGGCGACGGGCGCGTAGTTGCGGTAGCGGTCGGGGTAGGCGGAGACCTCGACGGCTTGGGCGGCTTCGCCGGGGTCCATCTGTTGCCAGCCGGGGATGTCGAGCAGACCGCGCGGTGAGGGGTAGTTCGGTCCGGTTGGCCCGCCGAAGAATGCTCGGGCTTGGTAGGTGGGGTCCATGAGTTCGGCGACCGACCCCCACCCCGATTGCGGGCGCATCTGGAACAGGCCGAGTGAGTCGTGGTCGCCGCCGTTGCCGCCGTTCGGGTAGTTCGCGGACTCGGGGTATGCGCCGGTGTTGGTGAGCATCCGCAGCGTGGACTCGGTGAGCGCGGCCATCAGCGCGATCTTGATTCCCGGGCGGCCCACGTCGGTGATGCCGTTGCCGACGGTGATGATCGTTGCCGCGTGCGTGAGCTGCTGACGATTGAGCGTGAAGGTCTCGCCGTTCGCGGTGGCCACGGTGAGCGAGTCCGGGACAGGGCCAAGAGCAAGACCGCCGCTCGGTGTGGCGCAATGGGCGGCGGCGGGGTTCATCAGCACTCCGATGCCAAGCAGTCCTGCGGCGGGTCCGAAGAACAGCAGCGCCAGTACTGCGACGGCGACGTTGCGGAACACGACGTCATCCCTTCAGCGCAGCGGGTTGTCGAGCTGCGAGAGCCGAAGCAGATGGCAGGTCGGATAGGTCGGTGCGCAGACCACGAACACGGTGAAGGCCACGGGATGCTCGCTGGTGACACGTTGGCCGTTCCAGACCCCGGCACGGTGACGGGTGCCCTCGATCGTGACGGCCGTCGTTCCTGCTGCGAGCTGTCCCGGTTGGGCCTGCGCTACGGCGTTGGCCCAGGCGTCGGGGACGTACGCGGTGTCGATGGTGAGGTGCTGGCGGGTGGTGTATTGCCGCAACTCGATCCAGGCGTCTCGGGTCGGCAGGTATGTGGCCACGTCGGAGGCCAGCCCGGCTTGCTCGTCCCCGCTGGGGTCACCGACGGCGAGGATCGCTGAGGTGTAGTCCAGCGGCCACAACCCCGAAGCCGTGTCCCACGTGAACAGCGTGGACGCGACGCCCTGAGCGAAAGCCTCAGGATCGGCCGAACGCGGGACCGCTGGAACCCGCGGCGGCCGGGGCGTGCTCGGTGCCACCGTTGGCGGGGCCGTGGTGACTGGGCCGGGCTCCGGGTCGTGATCGGTGGTGCTGCTGCGGGGACCGGTGAGGAGTCCGTAGACGCCGACACCGGCCAGGAGCAGCAGGACGATGCCGGTGGCGATGAAAGCGACGAGTCGGCGGCGGTTCCGGGTGACGGCAGGTGCAGGGCTCATGCCGAGCAGGTACGCACCCGGCGCCCAAGCTCGCGGTCAGAGTGCGCGGAGTCGTGGCCGCTCCGCCATGCCCTCCCGAGCTGCCCGGAGAGTCTCGGCGAACCGGACGGTGCCTTCGGTGGTGGCGAGGAAGTTCTCGAACTGCTCGTCAGTCAGCTCGCCAGCGAGGGCGTCGGCGTCGTAGTGGGTCCACCAGTTCGTCAGCTCGCCCCAGGTCTGGATGAAAGCCCGGAGCGGGTAGCGGACGGGTTGGCCGTCGTCGGTGACGAGTGGCAGGGGCCGCGGTGCGGTGCGCTTGCCCTTCTTGATCGACTTCGCGTGGGCCACGGCGGCTTCGGCGCGGGCGTGCAGCTTGGCCTCACGTCGCTCCCGTGCGGTGGCGTCGGCGTCGCGGATCGCTTGGGAGATCGGATGCACCGGGTCGCCGGCCTCGATCCGTTCCAGCCCGGCGGCGGCCTCGGCGCGCAGAGTCTCGGGCCGGGTGGGGTTGTTGGCGATGTCTTCGAGGTAGCCGATCTTCTCCAGCGTCGTGTGCGAGGCACCGCCGGGAATCATCGCCGCCGCCTGCTCACGGGTCTTCCCGAGAGGCCCGTTAGACGGTGGTGCAAAGTTTGCACCACCGTCGTTTCCGGGCTGGTTCTCGCTGCTGAACTGTGTGGCGCTCTGGCGTCGGGCGGCGTCTTCGGCCATGACCTGCTTGAGTTCCCGGTAGAGTCCGGCGGCTTCGAGCTGGGTGTAGGGCTTGTGGAGCATGTTGTCGTCCTGCTCGGCGAGGAGCTGTCCGAGCCGGTCGGACAGGCCGCTTCGCACCCACACGTTGACGGTGCGCCAGCCGAGATTCTTGATCGCGGCGAGCCGTCGTGCCCCGCACACGAGCGCGCCATCGATGGTGATCGTGACAGGTTGCAGCAGGCCGTCGCGTTCGATGGACGCGGCCAGGGCGTCGATGTCGCCGAGGTCGGCGCGGTGTCGGTGCCCCACCATGATCGAATCGACGGTGCGGTCGAGTTGGATGCTGCCGATCTGTGGCTCGGTCACGACGGCTTACCGTCTCCGCCGCTCGGCGCGGCCAGGGCGAGGGCGAGGATCAGATCGTCGTCGCGGAGCAGCAGGTCGAGGGTCTCGCCCAGCAGGAGCCGGAGCAGGATGCCGCGGCCACTGCTGGTTGCCACGTAGGCCGGGTGCGGGTTCCCGAGCAGCGCCTTCAAGAGCGCGGCCCAGGAGCGGCGCGGCAGGTCGAGCAGTGCCCGCGCGTGCCGATCGCGGCGCAGTGCCTCGTAGGCGGACTGGCGGGTGCCGGCCTTCATCAACGCCCCGCAGACGTGCTCGACAGCGGCCCGAGCGGTGTCGGCACGCCAGTCGAGCAGGCATAGCATCGCGATGGCGTCCTCGGCCGCCGACCCGGCGACTGGCCATCGGGCCAGCGCTGGTGCGCGGGGCGGCCTGGCGCGTTTGAACAAGCTCAAGCCGGCTCAGATCGCTGATCTGCTGGAGGTGGCTGATCGACAGGAGGGCTCTGACATCTTGGAGCAGGTGCACGCCGACCCGGAGTTGGAGGCGGACGTCTTCGAAGAACTCGACCCGGATCTGGCCAGTCGGCTGCTGGGCGGGATGACCGATGCGGAGGTGGCGGAGGTCCTGGCGCGGATGCGGGCCGATGACGCCGCTGACGCGGTGGCTGAGCTGCGCCAGGAACGACGGCTGCCGGTGCTGGACCTGCTGCCGCCCGGTCAGCGCGCCAAGGTGCTGAGCTTGCTGGGGTTCAGCCCATCCAGCGCGGGCGGTCTGATGAGCACCGATGTGTTCAGCTGCCCGACCGATCTGCCGGTCGGTGAGGTGCTGCGGCGGGTCGGCAATGCCCGGAGCATGCAGGCCGAAGCACTCAACACCGTCCACGCCGTGGACGACGAGCGCCATCTGGTGGGCACCGCGACGCTGGTTCAGCTGTTGCAGCGCGACCCGGCTATTCGTCTGGCCGAGCTCATCGACGCGGAGCCGGTCCGGGTCACCGCCCACACCGACGCGGTCGATCTCGCGCTGCTGATGGCCGACTACAACCTGATCACGGTGCCGGTCGTCGATGAGAACAACCGGGTGCTGGGGGTGGTGACCGTGGATGACGTGCTGGAGGCCACCATCCCGGAGGACTGGCGAAAGCGCGAGCCAGCCTCCCGACCCCCGTCCACACCCGAGGGCCAGAACCCCAGCGACCTGCTGGTGTCCGGCCCGCCCGGCCGCCCTGAGGGCGACCGCACCGATGACTGACGCGCCTACCTCGCAGTCCAAGAGCACGCTGACCCAGCCCACGAGCGCGGTCCTGGACAGCGCCCATATCGGCGATATCGAGGGCGCGTTCGGCCGGATCAGCCTCGATGCGGTTGGCGAGCGGCGCACCGTGCGGCAGCGGCTGCTGACCCTGGCCGCGATCATGGGCCCCGGCCTGATCGTGATGGTCGGGGACAACGACGCCGGCGGGGTAGCGACCTACAGCCAAGCCGGGCAGGACTACGGCTACAGCCTGCTGTGGGTGCTGCTGTTGCTGATACCGGTTCTGGTCGTGAACCAGGAGATGGTGGTCCGGCTCGGCGCGGTCACCGGCGTCGGGCACGCCCGGCTGATCAACGAGCGGTTCGGGCGCGGCTGGGGGTGGTTCAGCGTCGGGGACCTGTTCTTGCTGAACTTCCTCACCATCGTCGCGGAGTTCATCGGGGTTTCGCTGGCCGCCGGCTTCTTCGGCGTCAGCAAGTACATCGTGGTGCCCACCGCCGCGGTCGCCCTCGTGGTGATCACCGCCTCGGGCAGTTTCCGCCGTTGGGAACGGGCGATGTTCGCTTTCATCGCGATCTCGGCCCTGCAGATCCCGCTGCTGCTGCTGTCCCACCCGCGCTGGGGCAGCGCCGCCAAGAACATGGTCGTGCCCAGCATCCAGGGCGGGGTCACCTCAGACTCGGTGCTGCTGATCATCGCGATCGTCGGGACGACCGTCGCCCCCTGGCAGCTGTTCTTCCAACAGTCCAACATCATCGACAAGCGGATCACCCCCCGGTTCATCAGCTACGCGCGCATCGACACCGCCGTGGGATCGCTGGTGGTGGTGGGCGGTGCAGCCGCCTTGATGATCGCGGCGACGTGGGCAGCCACCAACACCGGCACGGTCGGGATGTTCACCGACGCCGGCAACACGGCCGCCCTGTTCGCGAAGGACCGCCCGTTGCTCGGGGCGATCTTCGCCATCGTGCTCCTGGACGCCAGCATCATCGGCGCCGCAGCCGTCACCCTGGCGACCAGCTATGCCTTCGGGGACGTGTTCGGCCTGCGGCACTCACTGCACCGCGGCTTCCGGGAGGCCAAGAGCTTCTACACCTCCTACACCGCCATGATCGTGCTAGCCGCCGCGGTCACCTTGATCCCGGGCGCGCCCCTGGGTCTGATCACCACCGCCGTCCAAGCCCTGGCCGGGCTGCTCCTACCCAGCGCGAGCGTGTTCTTGCTGCTGCTGAGCAACGACCGCGAGGTGCTGGGACCGTGGGTCAACCCGCGCTGGCTCAACCTGCTCGCCGGCCTCATCGTCAGCGTGCTGCTGGTGCTGTCCGGGATCTTGATGGCGACCACCTTGTTCCCGACCATCGACGTGGTCCGCACCGCCGAGCTGCTCACCGCCGCCCTGATCATCCTCGGGGCGCTCACGGCCGTCGGCCTGCGCACGATGCGCCGATCGCGGCCCGAGGCTGCTGCACCCGAACCGATCAGCCGAGCCCAAAGGGCGACCTGGCGGATGCCGCAGCTGACCCTGCTGCAGCCGGTGCAGTGGTCGGTCGGCACCAAGCTCGGCATGCTCGGACTGCGGGCGTACCTTGTGGTCGGCGCTGTCCTGCTGGTGGTCAAGGCGGTGCAGATCGGCACCCGGTGACACCAGGAGAACCCATCAACGCCAGCCCGCCCGACCAGCGTCCCAGCGTCGCCCTGCTGCTGGCAGGAGCGCTGGCCCGCGCCGGTTGGTCCACCACCCAGATCGCCACCGCGCTGAACCTCCCGCCCGCCTTCGCCGCCATGCTCCGACGCACCGCGATCCGCGATGGCGAGATCTCACCCGGTAGCGATGCCCGCCTGATCGCGGCTGCGGCCGACGAACTGCGCGAACGCGACCCCCTCCCCGACCACCGGACACGAGCAGCCACCGCCGCAGGCACGCGCCGGACGCGCCGACCGGCAGTGGCATTGCTGCTCGCCAGCCTGATCGTGGCGACCCTGACCACCCTGAACGAGGCCTCACGCAACCCTTCCTTGGGGATGCACGTGACCCTTCTTGTCGCGGCCCTGGGCTGCCTTTTCCTTGCGACACGGCAGTACGCCAAGAACCCACACTGAGGCACGGACGCACGCCGTCTCACGCCGTCTGCACCCGGAAGCAGACCGCTGACCCGTCAACAGTATCGGCTCGCGCGCTCAGCTCTCGCGAGCGATGCGAGTCCCGGGACCACGTCCGAGCGGCGCTGTCGCCGTCCGGCCCCAAACCGAGGCGCAGCTGTCGAGCGACCGCCCACCGCCCCGCGTGAAGGTCAAGATGGGCGCGCGCATGGCCCGAGACGCCGCGCACGTCATGTCCTCAGTGATGGCCTCGGCGCTGACCGCCGTGGCCGCCACCACCGAACAGTCCGCCGAGAAAGCCACCGGGCGGCGGATACGCGGGCTGGGCATAACCGGGCTGGTATCCGCCGCCTGGTGGGGGTGGCGGGGGCGGTGCCGGCTGGCGGCCGTAGTAGGCAGCCTCGGCTTCCATCAGCCGTTCCAGCTCGCCGCGGTCCAGGAACAGCCCCTGGCAGGCGCTGCACTGATCGACGGTGATTCCGCTGCGCTCGTACTGGCGCATCTCGGCCTGGCACTTCGGGCACGTCAACGCGGTCATGCGGCACCCCTCGTTCTTCGGAAGTGAAGCGATGATCCAGCATGCCACGTTCCAGCCCGGTGCGGAGCCGGCCACGGTGCGGCTCCCGCCGGGACCACGACCGCAGCCCACGACGTCCGATGGTGGGCCGCGCGATGCCCGGCCGCGGACTAGCCTGGTGCGCAGGCGGCAGCGACGAAGGGGCGCGCAGCATGCTGGAGGGCCTGCCTGACCTGGCAGCGGGTGAGCGGGAGGCCTTGGTCGTGCAGGCCCTGACCGACCGGTTCGGCTCGCTCATGGTGCACAACACGGCGGCCTTCCGCGCCAAGTTCCGGACGATGGCCGCCTCACCGTACGCGTTCTACCGCGGCTCGGCCTGCCTGTTCTATGCCGACCTGGGCCGCGAGCCGGACCCGTGGGCGGTCGGTCCGGCGGCGCGCATCTGGGTGCACGGAGACCTGCACGCCGGCAACTTCGGCACCTATCTGGACGCCCGCGGGCGGTTCGTGTTCGACGTCAACGACTTCGATGAGTCCTATCTCGGGGCGTTCGTCTGGGACCTGCGGCGGCTGGCGGTGAGCGTGGACCTGCTCGGGCACGCCAAGGCGTTCAGCGACGACGACGTGACGGCGTTGGTCCGCACTTTCACCGCGGCCTACCTGGCCCAGGTGCGGGACTTCAGCCACCGCGACCACGCCGACTTCGCGCTGACCTTGGAAAGCGCGACCGGGCCGGTGCTGGAGGCGTTGCGCCGGGCTCGGCTCCGGACGCGGGTTGACCTGCTGCAGGCGGCCACGATCGTGGAGTCCGGGGAGCGGCGCTTCGCTGGCGGCCGAGGCGTGATCCCCCTGGCCGCTGACCAGCGTGAGCGGGTCGCGGCGTCCTATGAGGCGTATCTGGAGCGAGTGCCACCGCAGCGTCGCGCCGGGCGCCGTGGTGTCGTCAAGGACATCGTGGCTCGGCGCGGCGTCGGGGTGGGCAGCGCGGGGTTGCCGTCCTACAACGTGCTCGTGGAAGGACCGAGTGAGGCGCTGGAGAACGACATCGTGCTGTTTGTGAAGCAGGCCCAGAGCGCAGCTCCGCAGGTGCTGGTACCCGATGTGCCGATGTCGCAGGTCTTCGTGCACGACGGGCACCGGACCGCGGAGGCCCAGCTGGCCTTGCAGACCAACGCCGATCCGTGGCTTGGACACACCATCGTCGACGGCGCCGGGATGCTCGTCGCGGAGGTCTCGCCCTACGCTGGCGATCTGGACTGGGACCAGATCAGCGAGGTGGAGGAGGCCGATCAGGTCTTGGGTCAGCTGGGACGCGCCACCGCGAAGATGCACTGCGTCAGCGACGTGCACAGTGATCGAAGCCTGGTCCCGTTCTGCGTCGATGAGGAGATCGCGGCCCTCGTCAACGGTGCGGACGATCAGCTTGCGGAGGATCTGGTGCGCTTCGCGCACTGCTACGGAGCCGTGGTGCGGCGCGACCACGCCCTGTTCCAGGACGCCTTCCGTAACCACCGGGTGCCCGGGCTCGACCGGTAGCTGCCGGCCGCACCACGCAGCTCGCGGGGGGCTGTGGTCAGCACCGGATGATCGGTCTGGTGCCTGCAGCGCTCGTCGTCCTCAGAAGCGGTGGCGGTACCTCATCGTCAGCGGGCGGCCGTCCGGGTCGTACACCAGGTGCTGCAGCGGCAGCGCCCAGATCCGGTTGAGCCGCGACACCGGGGCCGGTCGGTGTGGCCGGGCCCGGCTTCCAGGTGCGCCTACTCGCTGCCGCCACAGATCAGCCGCTCCCTCCAGGTCGGCGAGGCGAGGGTCGTCGGCCGCCAGCCCCAGGTGCTCAGACCACAGCTGGGTGCGTAGCCGGCGCGGCAGGTCGCCGTCGGGGTCGACGACGGCGCAGGTCAGCTCGGAGTCGTGGGTCCACGATCGCCGGTTGAAGTTGTCTGAGCCGCAGCTCATCCACTGGTCATCAACGACGCAGACCTTGGCGTGGACGTAGATCGGCGTGCCCTGGTCGTTGTGCAGGTCATAGGCGTTGAACCGGCTGCCGCCGGCTTTGCCGAGCAACTCCATCGCGGCCCGTTGACCCAGCCGGTTCGGCGGGCCGGTGAACGGGCCGTCGGCGTCGGGGAACCGAGGCACCACCGCGATGACCTGCAGCGTCGGTGTGCGCTGGAGCGCCGCCGCGAGCGTGCGCGCGACGACTTTGGACCACAGGTACTGGTCCTCGACGTAGATGAGCCTTTGGGCTTTGGCGAAGACTCGTTCGTAGGCTCGGGCGATGCTGCGTTCGCCGTGCGGCGCGAACGGGAACGGCGGCCGCTTGGCGGCATAGGTGCGGAGCAGCTGGACGTGATGTGACCCCGCCGCCGGCGGGCGAGCTGCTGCGGTGGGGGTCGGGGTGGGATGGCGCGGCATGTCGGCGGCTCGCTGCCGTAGCCGGCGATAGGGGTTGCGGTGATCGAGTGGGGTCGGGTCGTTCCACCTTTGCAGGAGGGTGTCGAGCACGTCGCGCACCGCCGGTCCGCGGATCTCGACCATCGCGTCATGCCACGGTGGCCGCGGCCCGTACCGGCGGTCCATCGGTTGCCGCTGCCGGTCCCCGGCGTGGGTGGCATCGTCGCGCCGGCTGTGACACAGGTCGATGCCGCCGACGAACGCGACGTCGTCGTCGGGATGCTCGGGGTGCCGGACCACCACCAGCTTCTGGTGGTGGGAACCCGCGCGGCGGACCCGCTGGTCGAGCAGCGCCTGGCCACCGGCTTCGTTGATCTGCAAACCGAGCCGCTGGTTCTCCTGGGCGCTGAAGGAGAAGTGGTCACTGTGGGAGCGCCACAGCAGTCCGCGCACCCGGACACCGCGCCGGGCAGCACCGCACAGCAGCTCCGCTACGGTGGGCCCGCCCGGGCCGAGCAGCTCGTCAGCGTCACCCCGCCAGTCGGTGAAGTACACCTCATCGCCCTGGCCGGCCCGGCCGATCACCTCGGTCAGCCGGTCGAAGTACGCCGCCCCGTGCACCCGTGGGATCACCAGGTTCCCGGTCGTCCAGGCGCGCTCGCTCGTAGGCAGAAACCAGTCGCTCACCGTCCTACCCTCTCCCGGCCGGCGCTCACGGTCCGAGCGGGGTTCCGCTCCGGTCAGGCCGGGTGGCGCGCGCGTAGCCTGCCACGATGAGCGCGCCCGGGCCAGGGTCGGACCGCCAACCGGCGGGGTTTGCCGGTGGCGAGGATCCCGTCGAGGCCCGCCGGTTCGGCAAGGGCCTTCGGCAGGGCTGCCCGCGCCGGGAGCTGGCCGGGCCGGTGGTGCCGGCGCAGCGGGCTGACCCGGTCGAGGTGGTGGCGGCCGGCAACGCCGGCCGGCTTCCGGACCTGGTGCCGCTGCGGATCGGGCGGATGCTGGCCGGACCGTTCGCGTTCCTGCGCGGTTCGGCGGCGGTCATGGCAGGTGATCTGACCGGGAGCGCGGTCAGCGGGATCCAGGCGCAGATCTGCGGGGACGCCCACCTGGGCAACGTCGGCTTCTACGCCTCCCCGGAGCGGCGGATGGCGATGGACCTCAACGACTTCGACGAGACCGTGCCGGGCCCGTGGGAGTACGACCTCAAGCGGTTGCTGGTCTCGGTCGCGGTGGCCGGGAGGGAGGCCGGGGTCGGTGAGGACGACCTCGCTGTGGCGGCCGGCGCCGCGTCCCGCGCCTACCGGCTGATGGTCTGCACGATCAGCCGGCTGCCTGCGGTGCAGGCGTGGAGCTTGGGGTTTGATGATCAGCTGCTGCGCGAGGTGGGCGTGGCGGACTTGGGCGGCACGCTGGACCGGGTGCTGGCCAAGGCAAAGCGCAACGACTCCACCAAGGTCGCAGCCGGCAGCACCCGCCGGGTGGCCGAGCAGGACTGGGACTTCGTGCCGGACCCGCCGACGCTGATGCGGGTGCACGGCCCCGAACGCGCCGCGGTCATCGCGAGCCTGGCGAGGTACGCCAAGACGCTGACCGCTGACCGGCAGGTGTTGTTGGCCCGGTTCCGGGTCGAAGACGTCGCGTTCCGGATCGTCGGGGTGGGCAGTGTCGGGCTGCGGGCGTACGTCGTGCTGCTGCACGGACCGGTGCAGGACCCGCTGATCGTGCAGGTCAAGCAGGCCCGCCGGTCGGTGCACGCCGATGCTTTGGGGCTTGCCGTCGACCAGCATGAGGGCCGGCGGGTGGTGGCGGGCCAACGCATCATGCAGACCGTGTCCGACCCGCTGCTCGGCTGGACCACGATCGACCGGCAGCCGTTCTTGGTGCGCACGTTCCGGGACCGCAAGGGCTCGGTGGAGATGTCCGACCTGTCCACCCACCAGCTCATCGACTACGCGCAGCTGTGCGGAGCGCTGCTGGCCCGCGCGCACAGCCGCTCCGCCGACCCCCGGGTGCTGTCCGGCTACGCCGGCAAGAGCGGGGCGCTGGACGAGGCGCTCAGCGCCTACGCCCGGGCCTACGCGGACGTCGTGGAAGCCGACCATGCCGCGCTGGCCGCAGCCGTCCGGGCCGGGCGGCTACCGGCCGAGCTGGGCCGGTAGGAACCGGCTGCTCACTGGGGCAACGGCACTGGTCCTCGGTCGGCGTCGCACCGCCACCGATCGTGCCTGGCGGCCGGGGGTCCGCAAGTCGCTGGCAGCGTGGTGGCGCGCCCGGACCGAGAGGATGTACGATTGAACAGATAGACAGACGTGGGCGGACTCCGCATCCAGCGCGCCGGCCGCGTCTTTTGACCGTTCACCGTGACATCCGGTGAGCCGACGAGGAGCGGGCCTGGTGAACACTGCGACTGAGGACCTGCGCCTTGACCTGCCGGCTGTCCTGCCCGACGCCCCCGACGGGCTCGACGCCTGCGTAGCCCGGCTCACCTTCGGACTGCTCGAACGCGAGGGCGTTGACAGCGTGCACGTCCTGGCAGCAGCGCCCCAGCACCCAGCCCAGCTGTGCATCCACTACGCCCCCGACGTCATCGGGCTGCGCCGGATCCGGGAGCTGACCGCGGCGCTGGGCGCCCGGCTCACCGACCAGATCGCCCATCTGGTGGCCGAGACCGACGGGGTCGACCGGCCGGCCCGGGCGCACCTGATCGAGCAGCGGCTACGCGAGGCCGACGGTGTGCTCGAAGCGCATGTCGCGCCGACCGGCGCGCTCGACCGTCGAGTTCGACCGGCAGCGCACCAGTGAACCGGCGCTGCTGGAGCTGCTGGGCAATCACGGTGTCACGGTGCGCCGCGGGCGTGGACCGGTCACGCCGGGCCGACCCCCGCGGACCGGGCCGGTGACCTCGCCGCCGTCAGCCGTCGAAGCCACCAGTCACGACCATGAGGCGGGCGAGCACACCGGGCACGACCACGAGGCCGACGAGGACGCGACGGGCGACGGCCACGACCACGCGCACGGCGGCGTCTTCGGCGAGCGCAGCGAACTGATCTACGCCGTCCTGTGCACGGCGACCCTCACGGTCGGCTTCCTGCTCAGCGCGTTCACCCCCGTCAGCGCCGGTGTGCCGATCGGGCTGTACGTCGCGGCCTACTACTTCGGCGGCTGGTACACCACCAAGGAGGCGGTCGAGAGCATCCGGGCCGGCCGGTTCGAGATCGACTTCTTGATGCTGGTCGCCGCGGGCGGGGCGGCCTTCCTCGGCGAGTTCGCCGAAGGGGCGCTGCTGCTCGCGCTGTTCAGCATCGGCCACGCACTCGAGGGCTATGCGATGGGCCGGGCCCGCCGCGCGATCGAGGCGCTGGCCGAGCTGGCGCCGCAGACCGCGCTGGTCCGCCGCGACGGCGCGGAGGTCTCGGTGCCGGTGGGCGAGCTCGTGGTGGGTGACCTGGTCGTGGTCAAGCCCAACCAACGGCTGGCCGCCGACGGCTACGTCGTCGCGGGCTCCAGCGCGGTCGACCAGGCCTCGGTCACCGGTGAGAGCGTGCCGGTCGACAAGCTGCCGGTTCCCGACCCGGAGCTGGCCGCGCGCCGCCCGGACACGCTCGGGCCCGAGCACCGGGTGTTCGCCGGCACCGTCAACGGGGCCGGTGCCCTGCAGATCCGGGTCAGCCGGCTGGCGAGCGATTCCACGCTGGCCCGGGTGGTGCAGCTGGTCACCGAGGCGCAGACCCAGACCTCACCGACCCAGCGCTTCACCGACCGCTTCCAGAAGGTCTTCGTGCCGGCGGTGCTCACCTTGGTGGTGCTGCTGCTGTTCGCGTGGATCCCGCTGGGGGAGACCTTCAGTCAGAGCCTGTACCGGGCGCTGGCCGTGCTGGTCGCGGCGAGCCCCTGTGCACTGGCCATCTCGACGCCCAGCGCGGTGCTCAGCGGGCTGGCCCGGGCGGCCCGCAGCGGCATCCTGATCAAGGGCGGCGGCCCGCTGGAGCACCTGGGCACCCTGCGCGTCATCGCCTTCGACAAGACCGGCACGCTGACCCAGGGCAAGCCGCGGCTCACCGACGCCGTCCCGGCACCGGGTTCCACCGAGGACGAGCTGCTCGCCGTCGCGGTCGCGGTCGAAGGGCTCAGCGACCACCCGCTGGCCGCGGCCGTGCTACGCGGGGCGAAGGAGCGGCGCGGCCCCGACGCGCCGGTGCCGGCCGCCAGCGCGGTCAGCAGCATCACCGGTCGTGGCGTCAGCGGCACGGTCGAGGGAGAGTTGGTGCACGTCGGCAAGCCCGCGCTGTTCACCGAGGTCCCCGGCCGGCCGCTGCCGGCCGAGATGCGGCGCGCGGTCGAAGAGCTGGAGGAGGCCGGACGCACCACCATGGTGGTGCGCCGCGGCGAGCGTTACCTGGGCGTGCTCGCGGTGATGGACACCCCCCGGGCGTCAGCCGCGCCGGTGCTCGCCCGGCTGCGCGAGGTCGGCATCAGCCAGCTGGTGATGCTGTCCGGTGACAACCAGCGGGTCGCCGACGCGGTCGGTCGGCAGGTCGGGGTCGACTCCTCCCGAGGTGACCTGCTGCCCGAGGACAAGGTCGCCACCATCCGGGAGCTGCGCTCGACGCAGTCCCAGGTCGCGATGGTCGGCGACGGCGTCAACGACGCACCAGCCATGGCCAACGCGACGGTCGGGATCGCGATGGGCGCGGCCGGGTCCGCCGTCGCGATGGAGACCGCCGACGTCGCGCTGATGGCCGATGACCTGACCAGGCTGCCGTTCGCGGTCGAGCTGAGCCGGGCCGCGAGCCGGATCATCCGGCAGAACCTGTACGCCAGCCTGGGCGTCGTCGCCTTCCTCATCCCGGCGACGGTGTTCGGGCTGCTGGGCATCGGCGCGGCGGTCGTGGTGCACGAAGGCTCCACGCTGATCGTGGTGGCCAACGCGCTGCGCCTGCTCGGCCTGCGCGAGCAGCCCTGGGCGACCGGCCCGGCGACGCCGACCGGCCCGGCGCCGGCGGCGTCAGCCGGGTCACGCCCGATGCTGACGTAGGTGGCGTGGTGAGGTAGGTGGTCGGCGCGGGCGGCCCGCGGGAACCCGGCGGCGGACGCCTTCGGGTGTTTGCCGCTGCGGCCGTTGCCGCGGCGCTGTCGCTGCTGGCCGCGGCGGCCGCGGAGCGCTTCCTGGCCGCCGGCCCGGTGGAGCTCGGTCCGCTGGGCCTGCGGCTGAGCTTCAACCCTGGCATCGCCTTCAGCCTCGGTGACCGCTTCCCCGGACCGGTACGGCTGCTGACGGTGGTTCTGGTGGCGCTGCTGACGCTGTTCGCCTGGCGGCTGGCCCCGGCGGCCGGCCGGGTCGCCGGGCTGGCCGGCGGCGCCGCCCTGGGCGGGGCGGTGGCCAACGTGCTGGACCGGATCCCGGACGGACAGGTCACCGACTACCTGTCGGTCGGCTGGTGGCCGACGTTCAACCTCTCCGACAGCTTCATCATGGTCGGGGCAGCGACGCTGGTGCTGTGGGGACGGGCTGGTTCGGCGCAGCCGGCGGAGACCCCGCCGCCGTCACCCAGCTGCGGTGTCAGCGGGCCGTTACCGGTTCCGGTTCGGTCGGCAGGTCCGCGGGCGCGACGACCAGGCCGTCGCGCAGCAGGGCGGGCAACGCCCGCCGGGCGGTGACCAGCCGGATCGCGGCCAGCGCCAAGTACAGCGCGGCGAAGCCGTAACGGGCGATCGGCCGGTCGCTGTCGGGCAGGACGACGCCGGCCGCGAAGTCGCCCAGGAACAGCGTCAAGATCACGAGCGCCTCCCGCACCGTCAGCCGCAGGTCGATGAGCAGGCTGACCGCGAAGACTGACTGGGCGGCGGTCAGGAACAGCTCCTGGCGTTGGGCGTCATCGATCGGCAGCCCGGTCAGCGACAGCGTCGAGGCCATGTACGCCAGCGGCACGGCGCCGACCAGCAACGACCACTGGTTGATCTTGGAGGAGAGCAGCGTGCCGAGGCCTTCATTGGCGCTCTGCCGCCAGGCGAAGATGCAGGCTGGGATGAGCTCGGCGGTCTCGGTGGCCAGCGGGCGATTCACTGCACCATCAGGAACCGGTCTACGCCCAGCCGGTCACCGGCCTGGACCAGCGAGCCGGAGAACGGCTCGGCGGCCAGCAAGATCACGCCGGCCGCGACAACCATGAGCAGCACGGTGATGCCGCGCCGCCGGCCGGTCGGCAGCCGGCTGATCAAGGCCGGCGGCCCGAGGAACTCCGGCTCCTGCTTCGGGGCCTGCCACAGCCGCACGACGTAGAACCCGAACGCCCCCAGCACCATCGCCGAGTCGGCGATGGTGAGGGTGCGGCGCAGCACCAGGCTGAGTGTGTACAGCGAGATCAGCCCCAGCAGCGCCACGTCGACCGCCGCCAGCCGGCTGAGGGTGAAGCTGAAGTCACTCTTGCCGCCCGGTCGACCGGCCTGCTGACGCCGGTAGCCCAGCGCGGCGACCAGCACCACCAGCGACCAGCCGATCCCGATCAGCAGCCGGTTCGCCCCGGTCATGTTGGCCAGCGCGAGCGGCGCCTTGCTCGGGTCGGCCCCGGCCTGGTAGGCGAACAGTAGGTCGACGGCGTACTCGGGCAAGATGGCAATGAGGGCCAGCAGCGAGACCGAAAGGCCCTGCGGAAGATCCAGCTGGGCCAGTTCGGTGCCCCAGGCCAGTAGCAGTGCGGCCCCGATGAAGGCCGCGCCGTACAGCAGCACGCTGGGCAGCGGCGACACCTCGCGGCCCGACAGGCGCACCGTCATGGCCGGCATGAACAGCGCCACCGCCACGACGACCGGCACCACCTGTCCGGCGGGCCACGACCGCGGCGAGGGGCGCATGACCGGCCATGTGGCCGTTCCAGCTGCACTCGAAACGTTCCCACGCCACACCAGCGAGCTCGCTCGCCAGGAGCGGCCGAAAACGCGCTCGGCGTGCCACCGCCAGCGATGGGCTCAGGGCGCGGGGGATCGGGCCGGGTCGCAGGCTTGCCGCAGCGCAGTGATGGACTGCGCGGACGGCTGGTCGCCAGCCCGGGCCAGCTCCTCCAGCGGGGTGATGAACTGGGCGGGCAGGCCGGCCGCCTTGGCAGCCGGTAGCAACCCGGCGAGCAGCTGCTTGTTCTGTGCACTGAGCTGTTGCTGCTGCACCTGCGTGCAGATCTGACTCCTCACCTGATCGGCGGCGACCTGGCTGGCCTGCCCGGCAGCGCTGCTGGCAGCGCCCTTGACCTGGCCGCAGCCGGTCAGCAGGAGGAGCAAGGACACGCTCGCGGTCATGGCGGCACGCCGGGTCATGAACTGATGCTCTCACGACCGATGAGCTGCGCTCGCGCGGCCTGGCGCCCGCCCGCGACGGCCGCTGCGGCCCATGGACCGGCCCGGCACGGCACGGCGATACGTTCACCCCTTCCTGTGCATCCGGGCACAGTTCGGTGACGAGGAGGTGTGGGGCGGTGGCGGAAGGCGGCGAGGCCGACGAGAACCGCAAGCAGCGGGTCAACCGGGAACTGATGGAGCTGCTCAACGAACTGCGGGTAGCGCTGCCCGGCGTTCAAGTGATCTTCGGCTTCCTGCTGACTGTGCCGTTCGCGCCCCGCTTCGACCAGATCGACGGCGAGCAGCGGTGGAGCTACCTGGCCACGCTGACGCTGCTCGCGCTGTCCTCGCTGCTGCTGATCGCCCCAGCCGCCCAGCACCGGGCGCTGTTTCGCCAGCACGACAAAGAAGCGCTGCTGATCCGGGCCAACCGGTACAGCCGGGCCGGACTGGCCGCGCTGCTTCCGGCCCTCAGCCTCGGCGTGTTCTTCGTCCTCGACACCGTGTTCCCCGGGCTTGTGGCGGCGCTGGTAGCGGTCGCCTGCCTGCTGGCCGGCGGCTGGTGGTGGCTGGTGTTACCGCAGTGGCGCGGCGACCGCAAGGCAGAGCACGAACCGTCGGTGAGCGCGTGACCTCGGCCCCGCGCGGGGGCTCGGGATGAGTTTCCCGGGGTGGTCCTTCGCTGCGCCGGCGGGGGAGCGGCTGCTGGCAGGCGGCGGGTCGCTGCCCCCGTCGTCGCCGTCGAGGCTGCTGACCGACTGGAGCTTCGACCCGGTGGTGGTGCTGGTCCTTTTGTCCGCGGCGGCCGCGTATCTGGTCGGCGTCCGGCGGCTGCGAAGGCGCGGGGTGCATTGGGGCACCGGGCGCAGCGTGCTGTGGCTGCTGGGTCTGCTGGTCATCTTCGTGGCCACCTCGTCGGCCGTCGCGGTGTACGACGGCACGCTGTTCACGATGCATGCGGTGCAGCACCTGCTGCTGCAGACGCTGGCGCCGATCCCCCTGGCGCTGGCCGCGCCGATCACGCTCGCGCTTCGGGCGCTGCCCCTGGGCGGGCGGCGAAGGTTGCTTGGCGTACTGCGCAGCCGGCCGGCCGGGCTGCTCACCCAGCCGCTGGTCGCGTACGGGATCTTCGTGGTCAGTCCGTTCGTGCTGTACTACAGCCCGCTGTATGAGGCGACGCTGCGCAACGACTGGCTGCACAACCTGGCTCACGTGCACTTCGTGGCGGTCGGTTTCCTGCTGTTCGCGGTGCTGCTCGGGCTGGACCCGTTGCCGCATCCCATGCCGTACGTCTTCCGGGTCATGATGGTGATCGGCCTGGGACCGATGCATGTGCTGCTCGGCATCCCGGTGATGATGGGCAACCAGATCTTCGCGCGCGGCTACTACGAACAGCTGGGGCGGACCTGGGGAGACTCGCTGCTGGCCGACCAGCAACTGGGCGGGGGCCTGCTGTGGGTCTTCGGCGACGTCGTCACGATCGCCTTCCTGGCCGGCCTGTTCGGGCAGTGGTTGAAGTCCGACGCGCGCGAGGCCCGCCGGGTCGACCGCAACCTGGATCGGCTCTACGGCAACGGGCCGACGATGCCGGCGCCCTGGACCGTCGATCAGAGCCCCGCCACGGCTGGGCCCTCGTTGCCGGAGCCCAGAGACGGCCGACGGTGAGCCCCGGCGGGCTCTGGTCGGGGCGGAGGCCTCACCAACGAGCCGGACCGACAAAGCAGGCGGTGCCCTTCCGATGAGTTCGCGCACCAGGCGTCCACCACCTCGAACGCAGGCGGCCCTGCGCAAGCAGTTCCCCTGGGTGACGGTGCTCGGCGTCAGTGTCTTGGGGTTGGTGCTCGTCGGCATCTTGGGCTACGCCGTCGTGAACGCTGGATCCGCGGCCCCCAACCCGCTGCGCGACGCCGATGCCGCCGTCAAGGGGATCTCGGTCGCGGCCACGCCGCCCAGTCAGGGCCACCAGCAAGGTTCGCTGACGTACGACACCGCCCCTTCGCGAGGCGGCGCGCACAACGGCGTCTGGATGACGTGCACGGGCAACGTCTACACCGAGCAGGTGCCGGACGAGAACGCCACCCACTCGATGGAGCATGGCGCCGTGTGGGTCACCTACTCGCCCGACCTGCCGAAGGAGCAGGTGAAGACCTTGGCCGGCTTCGTCCAGGACACCAACTACCGCCTGCTCAGCCCCTATCCCGGCCAGGACAGCCCCATCAGCGTGCAAGGCTGGGGCCGGCAACTGAAGGTCGACTCGGCCGGGGATCCGCGGGTCAAGACGTTTCTGGACAAGTTCACCAACGGGCCGCAGACGCCGGAGAAGGGCGCCACCTGCTGGGCGGCACCCAGGCCACCGGTGCTGAGCCGACGTCATGACCGAGACGCTCACCCGGCCGGCCGACCCCGCCCCATCAGCGCCTGAGGACTTCGCGCGGCCGGTGACCTCGCCGCCGGTCGTGCTGGCACTGTTCAGCGTCCTGGCCGGTCTGGTCGCCGGCGCACTGTTCTTGACCCCGCCGCCGCCTGGCGAGAGCTCGGCCGACGTCGGCTTCGCCCGGGACATGTCCAGTCACCACGCGCAGGCCGTGGCGATGGCCGAGACGATCCGCGACCGCACCGACGAGCCCGAGCTGAGGGTGCTGGCCGCCGACATCGCGCTGACCCAGCAGGGTCAGATCGGGATGATGTCGGCCTGGCTGGACAGCTGGGGGCGCACCCCGAGCGGCAGCGGGCCGCGGATGGCATGGATGGGCATGACGACGACCGGGCTCATGCCCGGGATGGCCCCACCCGAGCAGGTGCAGGCGCTGAAGACCCTGCCGGTGGAGCGGGCGGAAGAGGAGTTCCTGCGCCTCATGGTCGCCCACCATGCCGCTGGCGTCGGCATGGCTACAGCTGGGGCCTCGCTGGCCGAGCAGCCACAGGTCGTCGCCCTGGCGCAGGGCATCGCGGCTGCGCAGACCGCGGAGATCGAGTACCTGCAATCCCTGCTGGCCGCGCGCGGGGCCGCCCCCGCTGTCGTGGTCGAAGTAGGCATGGACCACGGCGCGGCGGGACACGGCGGTGGGCCGTCCGTCCGCGACAGCGTTCTGCTCGGTGTCGTCACACTCGGCCTGCTGGCGTTGCTGTGGCTGTTGACCGACGCCGTCGCCGGCCGGCTCGGCCGGCGACCCAGCCGTCTCGACGGCGTGACGTCGGTCCTGGTGGTGAGTGCTGTTGTCATCGGTGCCGTTCATCTGGTGCTCACCCCCGCGCACGCAAAGGAGAGCACGGCCTTTGGTCTGTTCTTCCTGCTCACCGCCCTCACGGCCGTTCTCGGAGCCGCACTCGTGCTGGCCGGAGTCTGGCGCACCGGCGCCCGGGTCGTCGCGGGTGTCAGCGTCGTGCTCCTCGGCACCTACGTGCTGTTCCGGCTGGTCCCGCCTCCCGGTACCGCCGCCCCCGAAGGAATCGATGCCTGGGGCGTGGTCGCCGTGACAGCCGAACTGCTCGCGTTGGTTGCAGCCGCGGTGGTACTGCGGCGCGGCGCGCGCTTGGCGCCGATGCCCTCCGGCTGACGTCTCAAAGCTGCCTGCGGCGCTCGCGACCGTGGTTCGACCCGGCGAACGGCTCAGATCGGCGTGACGGTCTGGGTGTGGTGCCCGGGCTCGCACTGGATGGTGGTGTGGGCGATGTCGTAGTCGGTGGCCAGCAGGTTGACCACCCGGTCCAGCACCGCGTGGTAGTCCTCGCCGTCACTCACCACGACATGGCCGGTGGCGGTCTCCAGGCCCGAGGTCAACGTCCAGACGTGCAGCTCGTGCACCCCCTGCACGCCGGGCAGCGCGGTGATCCGGCGTCGGACCTCATCGACGTCCATGCCCTTGGGGGCGCTCTGCATCAGGATCCGCAGCGCCTGCCCGGTGAGCTTCCAGGTCCGCGGCAGGATGAACAGCCCGATCCCGGCCCCGATCAGCGGGTCGGCGTAGGGCCAGCCGGTGGTGTAGATGACCACCGCGGCCACGATGACGCCGACCGAGCCGAGCAGGTCGCCCAGCACCTCCAGGTAGGCGCCGCGCACGTTCAGGCTCTCCTTGGACCCGGCGGTCAGCAGCCGGAAGCTGATCAGGTTGACCATCAGCCCGATGGTCGCGACCACCAGCATCGGCAGCCCGGGCACCTCCGGTGGCGCGCTGAACCGGCGCACCGCTTCATAGAGCACGTACCCAGCCACGCCGAACAGGAGCACCCCGTTGGCGAGAGCGGCGAGCACCTCGAGCCGGTAGGTGCCGAAGGTGCGCTGGGAGGTAGTCGGCCGCTGCGCCATGGTGATCGCGGCGAGCGCCATTCCCAGCCCTAGCACGTCGGTGCCCATGTGCGCGGCGTCCGACAGCAGCGCCAGCGAGCCGGTGACCAGACCGGCCACCAGCTCGACCAGCATGTAGGAGGCGGTGATGCCGAACGCGATCAGCAGCGGCGTGCGGTGCCGACCGCCCGCGGTCGCGGCAGTCGGGTGTCCGTGTACTTCGCCCATGGCGGTGCTCCGGGGTCGAGGGGAAGGGGTCAGTCGAACAGCTCGCCGAGGAAGCCACCCCGGCGCTTGCGGCCTCGACACGGGGACATCCCCGCCGCGCTGAAAGCCGTCGAAAGCCACCCCGGCGCTTGCGGCCTCGACTGTCGTAGCCACCGCCGTGCCCGCTGCTACGCCCGCCGTGCTCGCCCCGGGAGCGGTAGCGCTCCTCGTCGTCGTCGTGGCCGCGCCGGGCGTCGTACCTCTCGGCGACGGGCGCCTGCGCAGCCGGCTGGGCGCCGGTGTAGAAGCTGGCCTCAGCGTCGATCAGACGCTCGAGCTCGCCGCGATCCAAGAAGATCCCCTTGCAGGAGGTGCACTGGTCGATCGTGACGCCGTTGCGCTCATAGGTGCGCATCTCGGCGGTGCACTTGGGGCAGAGCAGAATCGCTGCGGGCTGGGTCACAGCGCCTCCTCGGCGGGCGTAGGCGAAGGCGAAGGTGCAGCGGATTCAGATCGGTGCAGCGCGGGCGCGTGACCGAGGTGGGTGAGGGCGACGTCGAGCAGCATCCGGACGTGCCCGTCGGCCAGCCGGTAGAACGCCAACCGGCCGGTGCGCCGTACGGTGACCACCCGGGAGGCACGCAGCAGCCGCAGTGCGTGGCTGACGCCGGACTCGCTCTGCCCGGTCACGGACGCGAGGTCGTGCACGCAGACCTCACCGCCCTCGAGCAACGTCACCAGCAGGGCCACCCGGCCGGGGTCGCCCAGCAGACGGAACACCTCGGCCAGCTGCTCGAGGGTGGGCTCGGGCGGCAGTGCAGCGGCCAGCACACTGAGCCGATTGCCATCGCGTGGCTCGACGCACGGGTGCTGCCCGCTGCCGGTCACCTGCGCCGGCCTACTCCTGGTCACCTGAGCAGGCTAGCAGCCGTCGCGGCAGCACATCGCCGACATCTGGAGCCTCGATGAGGACACCGCTGCGCATCTGGCCCGTGTCACGGTGCGGCTCTCGAACGTGATACGACGGGCGCTACAACCGGAAGGGCTGAACGTGATCCAGTCCAACGGCGAGGCCGCCACACAGACCGTATTCCACCTCCATGTGCACATCGTGCCACGCTGGGCGGGCGATGCGGTTGGTCGTATTTGGCCGCCGGAGACTGACCCTGGATCCACCGTCCCTTGATTGCGTGAGGTCCCGGGCGGCTTGTTGATCTTGGTTGCGGTGTCGGGCGCGTGGCATCGGCCGGTCGGTCCGGCTCTTCCACTGCATGTTCCGGGTTGAGGCCGCTGGGCCGGGTGGTCAGGGAGTCGCGAGCGGGGGTGGCGCGCCCATGGTGGCGTCCCAGAGTTGCTCCCAGGCGGGTTGCCAGGGCCATCGCTGTGGCAGGTGCAGGACGAGCTTGCGGGCGGAGTGGGCCAGCCGCGCTGGGACGTTGATGAGCTGGGTCCGCAGTGTCGCGGTGGTCGCTCGGGCATGGAAGGTCGACGCCAGGCACCCGGCAGCGCGGGTCAGGTTGAACGCCATCGCGGCCAACACCAACCAGGCACTATTGGCCATAAACGAAGACGACGGCAGATGCGCCAGCGGACCGGACTTCAGGTCGGCGATGACCTGCTCGATGATCGCGTGTTCCCGGTGGCTTTTCTCGGCCTGCGCCAGCACGAGCGGGCTGTCGGTGAACACGGCGTGGTAGCGGTAGACCGCGAACAGTTCCTGCTGCTCGCCCGTCAGGCCCTTGCTGGTCGGGTCCGCCTTGCTGGTCATTGGCTTGCTGGTCGGGTTGAGGCGCTTCACGCGGCGCACGATCAGCCGGCCGGTGATCTGCTCGCCCTTGCGGCGGCTGGTGAAGGCGGTGAACTCGATCTCGGCGATCTCCGCATCGGAAACCAGTCGCTGCTCGTCCTCATCCCAGACCGCGTTCGGGTACTTGATGGGCGTCCATGCGTCGTCGGGGATCTCGGTGATCTTCTTACGGACGGCCGGATTCATCCGGGCGGTGATCGAGAAGCGGACCTTCGCGCGACGGGCTGCGGCGATCACGTCGTGGGTGTAGAACGCGCTGTCCGCGCGGAGCACGACCAGGCCCTTGCCGTCCGGTCCGCCAGCCCCGCAGGTCTTCGCGGTCTTCAGCGCATCAGCGACCAGCCGAGCCGCCCCTCGGGCGCTGTTCGCGTTCCCCGACCGCAACCGGGTCGCCGCGATCACCGGCCGGGACAGTGGCGTGCTCACGATCGCGACCAGCGCGTTCAGGCCCTTCACCCCGGAGTAGCCGACCCCAGCGCCCTGCTTGGCGTAACCGTAGGTCGCCCGGATGGTGTCATCCACGTCGACCCAGGTGACCTCCTCGGCGCTGGCCAGCAGCGGCGTTTGCGCTGCCAGCTCAGCGAGCAGGCTCGCGGCGATGCTGTCGAGCTGCCGGACGTGCCCGAAGGTGAAGGTCCGCAGGAACGTCCCGAACGTCGATGGAGCGTGGATGCCGGTGAACAACCGGTCCATCCCGCCGTGGCGGAGCAGGTCCATGTCATCGATCGAGTCGGCCCCCGAGATCATCCCGGCGATCAGCGCCGGGACTTTCAGGTGTGCGTTCGCGCTGCCCTTCGCGGTCAGCGTGAGCTTGTCCGCGACCAGCCCCGCGAGCCCGCAGCGTTGCGCCAGCGCGACGACCGGAGCCAGCCCGCCGCACGACACGAGATTCGGATCGTCGAACACTGCCGACACCTGGCTGAGGGTGTGTGAAACTTGCATCCTGCGGATGCTCCTTCTGAGTGAGTAGAACGTGTCCTTCGCAAGCCACATTCTCCTTACACAGCAGGGCATCCGCAGGTTACGACCCGCGGATGCGCGCTACTTTCGCGGTGGATCAGGGCTGACTACTCCGAGAGCGAGAAGGACGCGGCCTGGGAAGCGTTGCGCGCCGCATGCCGGGCGGAGATGGGCAAGTGAGCGACTCAAACGACGCCCCGATCGAGCCCGAGGACCGGCGCAAGCACCTGGACTTCATCCAGGCGACAATCACGCGGATGTCGTCGGCATCAACGACGACCAAGAGCTGGATGATGCCTATCGTCACCGCGACGTATGGCTACGCGCTCACGCAGAAGGCTAGGTCTGTGGCGCTGCTTGGCATCGCGGCCGTCGGACTCTTCGCCTACCTGGACGCCAACTACCTGCGTCAGGAGAAGCGGTTCCGTCGCCTCTACAAGGTTGTTGCCGAGGGCAGCAACGAGATCGCCGCCTTCTCGCTCAACCCGGACGACGTGACTCCTCAACAGAACGGCGAATCCACCGTGGAGTGGGCAAAGTGGGTGCCACGTTGGATCAACCGATTCGTACCCGGCCCCACCGTCTGGGCTTCATGGTCTGTCGGCCCCTTCTACCTTGTGCTGATCGCGGCTGGCGTGGTCATGGCCGTGATAGCCGGATAGCTGGTCGAGGCTTCGCCCCGCGCTTGTTAGCCGGCTCCGAAGAAGTGCTCGTTGGCGCGGCTGTCAGCGCGCACCAGTAACGTCGTCGGCGTGAACGACCGACTCGCGCATGAACGTCTCCAAGGCGTGCTCGACCTCATCGACGGGTGGGCAGACCTCTACGATCAGCGTTGGGGCAAGACCCAGCAGTACCAGGAGAATCCTGGGCTGGACTTGTTGGTCCGTCAGCAAATCGACGAGGTGCGTCAGCGCACGAAACTGGCACACGACATCATCGCGGCAATGGGCGAGGAGAAGCTCGCAGAGCGTGTAGTCGAGCATGAAGAGGGGATGTACGGGGGACACCCGTTCACTCAGGCCCGCGTCGCCATCGTCGAGGCCAGCGCGATCCTGGCCCAGCGCGAGGAACTCGCGGAGATCGTCGGCCCGGTTGGTCCCCGGCTGTCCGCCTCCGAACTCCACCCGACCATCTAGAGCGCAGCCGCTGGCCTTTGGGACGACGGCCACTTCCGCGCTGCCGTACAGACCGCTGCGACGGACCTCGAAGGACGGTTGCAGGCCGTCGCCGGCCCCGCAATGTCGGGCGAGAACCTCGCTGTGCTCTTCGCGACGCACGACCCGTCGGCGGGGACAACGCGTCTCCGACTTCGTAATATTGATCCAGGTTCCAAGACATGGAAGTCGGCACATGAGGGTGCCGCGGCCCTCGTTCGCGGGGCGTTCATGGGCGTGCGCGACCTGGTGTCTCACCCTGGATGGCCTGAACCGAGTCCCAGCGAAGCCCTCGAGATGCTCGCAGTGTTGAGCTACGTCGCACGCTTGGTCGATCGGTCGGATGTGCAGTCAGCCGAGTCCTGAGGTTGGTCCTCCCGGACCGACCTCTACGACTGCGCTGCGGCAGCCTCCTGCATGCGCTGCCATGCAGCGCGCATATCGACGCCGTGGGCGATGAGGACCCGGCGCACGGTCCCGGCGCTCGCGCCGAACCGCAGCCCAATGTCCGACAGCGACGAGCCCGACTGGTAGAGTTGGACGGCTTCGGTGACGTGCTCCGAAGCGAGTCCTCGGCGGCGCAGCGGAACGGACTGGCGAACGAGGTGGGCGACCACGGTGCGCCGGTGGATGCGGAACCGTTCGCTCAGCTCCGAGGTGTCCGCACCGGCGACATAGGCGGCGACGAGTTCGGCGACCTGGGCGTCGGTGAGAAGGGTTTGAACCATCCCGATTGAACGCACGACCTGGCCGCGGGAGTCGTGGATGCGGGGCTCGGAGGGGCGCGTAGATCGCCGGTACACCCCGCGCGACCAGCGAGAAGACACCGTTCTCAGGGGTTGGTAGGGGTTCTCAAACTCTCTACGGAGGTCCACCGACGATCGACCCTCGCACTGCGGTGCGGGGGTCGATCTAGTTATCCGACACTTTGATCGTCAAAAGACACGATGCGCCATAAAGGGCGCTCGTCGGTTAGTCTGGTCATTGTTCGCAATACTTCACATGATGCCAAAAGTGGTCGTTGACCATTCCACTGATAAATGCCATGTGACCCACATCACTCGCAAGGATCAGGCTTGACCAATCCGACAGATGCAGGGCTCCGAATAACCGGCATGAGCAAGCACACAAGCCGCCGATTGGCTGCACTCGGAGTTCTCAGCGGAGGAATCGCTGGAACCGCTGGAGTGCTGGCCGGCGAAGCGGTGGCCGCTGTGCTCAACGGCGTGACCGGGCCAGTACTAGCGGTCGGAAACCGGGCAGTCGACTGGGCTCCCCGTCCCGCCAAAGAGTTTGCGATCGAGACATTCGGCACGGCCGACAAGCCGGTGCTCATCGGCTCGGTGCTCGCAGTCGTTGGGCTTCTCGCCCTGACCATGGGTTGGCTCGGCACTCGCAAGCCCGGGCCCGCGCTCGTGGGCTTCAGTCTCTTGGTGGGTATAGCCGGAGTCGCGATGGTCACTGACCGTGCGGCGAGCGCGGGTGTTGGGCTGCGGCTGATTCCACTGTTGGCCATGGGTGCCGTCGGTATCGGTGGACTTGCCTGGATGCTGAGCGCGCTTCGTGCTCGTCAGGGTGCCCACACCCAGGATGGTGTCGGTTCCGCACCTCAACGTCTGGACCGACGAGCATTCATGGTGGCCGCCTCAGCAGTGGCGGCAACGGGTGCAGCTAGTGGCCTGATCTCCCGCGTCTTTGCCGGAGCGGCGGCCCTCGGCTCCCGAGAAGCTCTCACCTTGCCCAGTCCGGCAGAGTCCGCACCGCCAATCCCGACCGGCGCGACCTTTCCCGACATCGACGGCCTGACCTCATACCTGACCGAGAATGCCGACTTCTATCGAGTTGACACTGCACTACAGGTCCCGGATGTGCCATTGGAAGGCTATCGACTTCGTATCCATGGAATGGTCGATAACCCCTTGGACCTGAGTTTTCAGGACCTGATGGATAGAAACCTGATCGAAAAGCGGATCACGCTCACCTGCGTATCCAATCCGGTAGGTGGCGACTATCTCGGAAATGCGACGTGGTTGGGCGTGCCGATGCGCGATCTCCTCGAAGAAGCCGGAGTTCAATCAGGCGCGGACGCAGTCAAATCCACCAGCGCCGACGATTTCACAGCGGGAACGCCGCTCTCAGTCTTGACCGATGACCGTGATGCACTCGTTGCCATCGGTATGAACGGCGAGCCCCTGCCCTTGGAGCATGGCTTCCCCGTCCGCATGGTCACCCCCGGTCTGTACGGCTATGTGTCGGCCACGAAGTGGCTGGTGGACCTCGAGGTCACCCGCTTCGCCGACTTCTCGGCGTACTGGACCGAGCGCGGCTATTCCGCCGAGGCGCCGATCAAAGTCTCCTCACGCATCGACGTTCCGACCTCATTCGCCCAACTCGACGCTGGTGACGTGACCGTTGCCGGGGTGGCCTGGGCGCAAGATCGGGGCATTGATAAAGTCGAGGTTCGCGTCGGAGATGGCGAATGGACCGAAGCCGAGTTGGCTGAGGTCGACAACGTCGACACCTGGCGACCCTGGCGCTGGACCTGGCCCGCAGAGGCTGGCACGCAGCGCATCGAAGTCCGTGCCACCGACAGCACGGGCACCACACAAACGTCCGACCGAGAGCCCATTGCTCCGGACGGATCCACCGGATGGCACAACGTGACGGTGACAGTCAGTTGAGCCAACCCGGCTCCACTACCCCCCAAAGAAAGGCACTACCATGCGCGTTCAGAAGATGTTTTTGACCCTGGCAATGGCCTCCGTGCTGACGGTGTCAGCCTGCGGAAGCGATGAAGAAGCCGCTCCGGCAACCGACGACACCGCGACCGAAGAGACTGACGCTGCGGCTGACGACGCCACCGAAGAGGACATGGACGAAGAGACCATGGCCGACGACGACATGGCCGAGGAGTCCGGCGACATGGACCCCGCTGCCAACCTCGTTGGTGCCGGCTGCGCCGACTACGCCGCTGCTGTCCCCGATGGCGACGGCTCGGTTGCTGGAATGGCCCAGGACCCGGTTGCGGTTGCCGCGAGCAACAACCCGCTGCTCACCACCCTGACCGCTGCGGTCTCCGGTGGCGTCAACCCGGATGTCGACCTGGTTGACACCCTCAACGGTGACGAGTTCACCGTCTTCGCCCCCGTTGACGACGCGTTTGCCGCCGTCGACGCGGACACCATGGAGACGCTGACCACGGACGCCGACTTGCTGAGCGCGATCCTGACCTACCACGTCGTCCCCGGTCAGTTGACCCCGGACGAGGTTGTCGGCACCCAGACCACCGTTCAGGGTGGCGAGGTCGAGGTCACCGGTGAAGGCGACGAGCTCATGGTCAACGACGCCAACGTGATCTGTGGTGGCGTCCAGACCGAGAACGCCACCGTCTACCTCATCGACGCGGTGCTCACGCCCCCGGCCGAGTGATGTAGCGCCGTGACATCACGGCTCTGAATAACCCAGAAGCGCCCATCGGCGGAACCGGAAACGGATCCGTCGGTGGGCGCTTCAGCGTCCGGCCCGGCGCTTGACTTCAGCGGCAACCTCGGCGAAGACGGGCTCGGGAAGAACTGCACCGATACGTCGGACCGCTCCCGGATCCAACTGCAGGATGCGATTGACCCGGGCCTCACTGGGACGCCGCTCGCGGTCCCACTCACCGGTGCCCACGTCGATCCAAAACTGCCCAGATCGTGCCTCTTGCTCGGCGTCGCGGTCGTGATCTTTGCTCGTCAGCTGCAACGCGAGGAGTAACCCCTCGTGTCGACCGATGACCAGCACGGGTCGATCTTTGCCCTGGCTGTAGTCCTCCTCGTACGGCACCCACGTCCAGACCACTTCGCCCGGGTCGGGCAGGTCATCAGCGACCGGGGCATAACTTATGTGCGGATTGCCACGGAAGTCGCCGGCATACCCACTGGCGTCGTTGCCGCGTGATGCACGACTCGGTGCTCTCCGACCAGCGGTTGCGCGCCTTGGCGGTCTGGGCTTGGGCTTGGGCTTGCGGGACGCTGAACGTTGCGCTTTGGCGACCTCTCGGAAGACGCTTCGAGCGAGTGAGAGGGCATTGGTCAGTGCACGGTTGGCCATGGCACACCCTGACACCGAGCGGCACACCCTGACAACGACCAGGTGGATGAGGGATCGGCCCGATCGCATTGAATGCATGGCCCTGAGGCTGCTCGTGGGAGACTCGTAGACGAATCCACCGTCCCCTTCGCCCTTGACGAGGTCCTGCCCGCGTGTCACCGATTGCTCGAGTTGCCCCGCAACCCGCGGCCACCCCGCCCGACATCATTCGCAACTTCTGCATCATCGCGCATATCGACCACGGCAAGTCCACCTTGGCCGACCGGATGCTGCAGATCACCGGCGTTGTCGATGATCGTGCGATGCGTGCGCAGTATCTGGACCGGATGGACATCGAGCGCGAGCGTGGCATCACGATCAAGAGCCAGGCCGTCCGTATGCCGTGGGCGGTGGCCGAGGGTGAGCGCGAGTCGGCATACGTGCTCAACATGATCGACACCCCGGGTCACGTCGACTTCACCTATGAGGTGTCGCGGTCCCTTGCTGCCTGTGAGGGTGCCGTCTTGCTGGTCGACGCGGCGCAGGGCATCGAGGCGCAAACGCTGGCGAACCTCTACCTGGCGATGGAAAACGAACTCTCGATCATCCCGGTGCTCAACAAGATCGACCTGCCCGCAGCTCAGCCCGAGAAGTATGCCGAGGAGCTGGCCCACTTGATCGGCTGCGAGGTCGAGGACGTCATGCACGTTTCCGGCAAGACGGGGCAGGGCGTCACCGAGTTGTTGGACCGGATCGTGCGTGACCTGCCGCCGCCCGTCGGGGACGCCGACGCCCCTCCGCGAGCGATGATCTTCGACTCTGTCTACGACACGTATCGCGGCGTCGTGACGTACGTGCGGGTCATCGACGGCCACCTGTCACCACGCGAGAAGATCGCGATGATGTCCACAAAGGCCACTCACGAGTTGCTTGAGATCGGTGTGGTCTCGCCCGAGCCGGTGAAGTCCAAGGGACTCGGGGTCGGCGAAGTCGGCTATCTCATCACGGGAGTCAAGGACGTGCGGCAGTCCAAGGTCGGCGACACGGTGACTGGGGCGTCCAACATGGCCACGCAGGCTCTCGGGGGATACAAGGACCCGAGGCCGATGGTCTTCTCCGGGTTGTATCCCATCGACGGATCGGACTACCCGACGTTGCGCGATGCCCTCGACAAGCTCAAACTCAATGACGCGGCGCTGGTGTACGAGCCCGAGACTTCGGTGGCGCTGGGCTTCGGCTTCCGGGTGGGCTTCCTGGGGATGTTGCACCTGGAGATCGTCCGCGAACGGCTGGAGCGGGAGTCAAATCTGGACCTGATCTCCACGCTGCCCAACGTGGAGTATTTGGTGAAGATGGACGACGGGTCGGTCGTCGACGTCACCAATCCGAGTGAGTTCCCCGGCGGGAAGATCGGTGATGTCACCGAGCCCGTCGTGCGGGCCACCATCTTGATCCCGAGTGAATACATCGGCTCGATTATGGAGTTGTGCCAGACGCGCCGCGGCACGCTGCGTGGGATGGACTACCTCTCGCCTGAGCGTGTCGAGATGCGCTATACGCTTCCGCTGGCCGAGATCGTTTTCGACTTCTTCGACGTGCTGAAGTCCAAGACCCGCGGGTATGCCTCATTCGAATACGAGCCCGACGGTGAGCAGGTGGCCGATCTGGTCAAGGTCGACATTTTGCTCCAGGGTGAGCAGGTCGACGCGTTCTCCTCGATCGTGCACAAGGACAAGGCCTACGCCTACGGGGTGATGATGGTCGGCAAGCTCAAGGAGCTGATCAACCGTCAGCAGTTCGAGATCCCCATCCAGGCGGCCATCGGGTCACGGATCATCGCGCGTGAATCAATTCGCGCGATCCGCAAGGACGTCACGGCCAAGTGCTACGGCGGTGACATCAGCCGCAAGCGCAAGCTGCTGGAGAAGCAAAAAGAGGGCAAGAAGCGGATGAAGATGGTTGGCACCGTCGAAGTCCCGCAAGAAGCCTTCATCGCCGCGCTGTCCCAAGACCCCACGGCGGTTGAGAAAGCCAAGAAGTGAGCGTGGGTCGGCAAGGGCCTGATCCCTCCGAGGGCTCGCGGCGCGTGTCACGCATTCGCTCCTTCACCCGCCGCGGTTCGCGTATGCCGCTTGGGCACCAGTCGGCATACGACGCGATGTCTGGGCAGTTCGTGGTCCCGGTGCCGCGTGCTCGCGAGGGTGACGACACAACGGTCGATCCGGCATACCGGCTCGATGTTGGCGAGGCCTTCGGGCGTCAGGCACCACTGGTGGTGGAGATCGGGCCAGGATCGGGCGACGCGCTGCGGGCGGGTGCGGCTGCAAGGCCTGATTGGGACTTCCTCGCGATCGAGGTCTGGCGTCCCGGGATCGGCCAAACGTTGGCTCGGATGCGGCGTGATCCACTGCCGAATGTGCGCTTTGTCGAGGCTGACGCGGCGCTCGCGATGGCCACAATGCTCCCGCCTGGCTCAGCGCACGAGGTGTGGACGTTCTTCCCGGACCCTTGGCCGAAGCGCAAACACCAAGCTCGCCGTCTGGTGAGCTCGTCCCTCGCCGATTCGGGGTGGGCAGTGTTGGAGCCGGGGGGAGTATGGCGTTTGGCCACGGACTGGGAGCCCTATGGCATCGCGATGCGCCGGCTGCTGGATGCCGATAACCGGTACGCGTTGGCCTCGACCGACCCGGCCCCGCTACGGCCGACGACCCGCTTCGAACAGAAGGGCCTGGCCGTGGGCCGCACCATTACGAACCTGAACTATCGCCGCCGCTAGCCTCCCTGTGCCCCGGCCTGGTTCGCCTGCGGCACTCATCGACCCGCAGGAAAGTCACCGAAATCGGCCAGAATCGGTGACTTTCCCCAGAGTCGATGGGACGCGGCCGACGAGATGTCAGCGAACCGGCATACGGCGGACCACCAGGTAGAAGGCAATGGCTGCCACGGCCAGGACAGCGACACCCAGCACAGGCTGCCACGGCTCTGAGAACGCTGGCCCGAAGTTCCAGGGCCGCCATTGCGTGATCGGGTCCAGAGCCACGGTTGCGATCAGCAGCAAGGGCGCCAGCGTCAACGGCAGCAACGCCGTGCCCCACCAGCCACCAACGCGGTAGTAGACCGCTGCCACGAGGAGCCCACTGAAGGACCCTGCCGCAAAGAGCATTAGCACGCCCCAGAGGTATGGGGCCACCCCAGCGCTCATGACGGTGACCCCTGGAACCGAATCTAGACCGTGAAACCAGCCGTTCTCCTGGTACATCGAACGCTCGAGCACCAGCAGGGTGGTCATCGCAACTGAGTAGACCAGCGACGTGATGGCAGCGACGATCAACCCAGCTTGAGCGAACGATCGCCGCGTCATGCCGTGAGCGACGTGCATCGGAAAGCAGAAGGCCACCAGCCCACACGAGATGGCGAGTTGGAACCACAGGGCAGCATGGTGCCCGAAGGCCACGACGGACATCGCGGGTGCAACGAAGGAGCTGATCGTGAAGAGGACGATGCTCATCACCACCGTGGCGGCAGCCCAAAACCAGGCAGCTCGCACCAAGGTGAAGCGCAGAAGTGGGACGGCACTGCGCTGCCATTGGGGTGACCGAGGGTGATCAACGGCCGGGGCAGTGGCGGTCATGATGTCGGTTCTTTCGTGAGGTGGATGAAGAGGTCTTGAAGCGGCACGGGGCCGACTTGCACCCCGGCGCGCTCAGCGTCGTGCAGCACGGCCGGATCGAGGTCCTCGAACAAGGTGACCGCTCTCGTAGGCCCCAAATCGCGCAGCCCGACCGGGTGGTGGCCGGCAGTTGCGGCGTCAACCACAGCGGCTGGACCGGTGAGCGTGACGCCTTTGCTGCGCACATCGTCCGCCCCTTCACTCAGCAGGACCGTGCCGCCGCTCAAGATGGTGACAGTGTCGAGGAAGGTCTCGATCTCGCTGATGAGATGACTGGAGATGAGCACCGTGCGCGGATGCTCCGCGAAGTCAGCGATCAGCGCGTCGTAGAACAGTTGGCGGGTCGGTGCATCCATGCCGAGGTGGACTTCGTCGAACATCGTCAACGGGGCCCGGGACGACAATCCGATGACGGCTCCGAAGGCCGACTGCTGCCCTCTCGACATTCGACCCGGCTTCTTCGATGCGTCGACCCCGAACAGCGTCATCAACGAATCGGCATACTCGCGGTCGAAGGTGGGTCGAGCCCGCTGCAGCAGGTTCAACGTCACAGTGGGTGCGGCCTCGTTGATTGCTTGCCCGCTCTCGCGGATGAGGCACACGCCTTCCATGAGGGCTTCGTTTTCGAAAGGGTCCGTGCCTTCGACCAGCACTGAGCCCTGATGGGGTCGGCGCAGCGAGGCGATGGTGCTCATCAAGGTCGTTTTGCCGGTGCCGTTGCGGCCCAGCAGACCGTGAATCCGGCCTGGGGCAAGGTCGAGGTCCACTGAAGTTAGGGCGGTGGTCCGTCCGTATCGGACCTTTAGGTCACGCGTGCTGACCGCATACCCGTTCATGATTGCTCCTTGGTCACGTGATTGATCAGGTCTTGGGTGGAGATGCCCAGCAGCGCCGCATCGCGTAACACTGGGTCGAAGCGATCAGCGAAGAAGGTGCTGCGCCGTCGTGCGCGCAGTTGCTCGGCGGCCCCCTCTTCGACAAACATCCCGACGCCTCGCTGTTTGCGCAGAATGCCTTCGTCGACGAGGTCGGCGAACGCCTTGGCGGCCGTCGCGGGATTGATCCGGTATGTCGTGGCGTACTGAGTCGTCGACATCACCTGACCGCCTTCCGCGAGCGCGCCGGACAGGATCTCGCCCCGGATAGCCTCGGCGATCTGGATGTAGATCGGATCTCGTCCATCGAACACTCGCGGTCCTCTGCTCTGTGGTTCATTACTGAACTAATGAACCACAGAAGTCGCAGACCGTCAACTCCAGGGTGTGTGCCGCATCGAGACGCAGCAAAGTCACACCAGATGGCCAGAATCCGTGAATTTCCTGCGACTCGATGCGCGGAGCTGGGTGCCCTGTGGATGAGAGCGGCTGAGAATCGGTGGGATCGGCGATAGTGCTCCGATGGCGCAGCCTCGAGTAAACGGGTGGTTCACGCGAAAGGCCGCCCTGGCTCAGGGCATCGGCTGGCGCACGCTGAATGGTCCTGAATATCGACGACTTTTCCACGGGGTCTACGCGAGGTCTGCATGCCTTGACCTGGCCAAGGTCGCGGCGCTAGCCGGGATTGCCGGAGCCAACAACCCTCGCGCGCTCGCGAGTCACCACAGCGCGGCAACGCTCTGGGGAGGGGTAGTGCCCTCGATCTTCGACATCCACGTGACCGTTCCGGCTGGAATGACCACACTCAGGCCGCAGGGACTCGTGGTCCACTCCGCTGAGCGGGCGGCCGCTCGTCGCCGTGGCGTTCCGGTGACGTCGGCCGCCGACACGTTCGTGGACATGGCCCGCCACCTGGGGCTGGTGGATCTTGTGGTGCTGGGCGATTCGTTGGTGCAGTCGAGCGGGCTGCTGCCGACGAAGTTGTCGGAAGCCGCAGCACGGTCCAGGGGCGCAACGTCAGGCTGGCCCGACGGGCGGCAGCTCTCGTGAGGCCAGGCGTGGATTCGCCGATGGAGACACGGTCAAGGCTCTTGATCGTCCTCGCCGGGCTGCCGGAGCCCTCGGTGAACTACGTGTTCCGGGATGCAGGTGGTGATATCCGCCGGCGGTTGGATATGGCATACGTCAAGGCTCGACTCGCGATCGAGTACGACGGTCGGCAGCACGCGGATTCGACCGCGCAGTGGCATGAGGATGTCGTGCGCCGGGAAGAGTTCGACGGGCTGGGTTGGCGTCTCGTGGTGCTACACGGTCGGGATGTCTACCGCACTCCGCAGCACACGATTGACCGTCTAATCCAGGCCATGCGTGAGCGCGGGATGCACATCCCACCGCTCAGGCAGGAGTGGCGCGAGCACTTCGGGCATTCAGGCTCGCCGACATAGCCCCCAACTCTCCATCGAGTCGCAGGAAAGTCACGCCAGTTGGTCGGAATCGGTGAATGTGCCGCCACCCGATGAAGTGCGAGGGGGCGGGTCTCAATTCACGGCCCAGGTAGGCCAGGGCTCCAGTGTGGTCTGCGGCGCGGGAGCGTCAGTCGTCGGTGGACTCCCGGCCGCGCCGGACAATGGCCGGATCGGGCTGCAGCACGATCTCTTCGTCCTTGCCGGTGTAGTCGAACTGGCTCAGAAAGGTGCGCATTGCGCTGACCCGGGCTCGCTTCTTGTCGTTGGACTTGATGGTGGTCCACGGTGCGTGGTCGCTGTCGGTCCTGCGGAACATGGCCTCTTTGGCTTCGGTGTAGGCGTCCCAGCGATCAAGTGATTCCAGGTCCATCGGCGAGAGTTTCCACTGCCGCACAGGGTCGAGTTGGCGGATCGCAAACCGGGTGCGCTGCTCGTTCTGGGTCACCGAAAACCACAGCTTGGTGAGCGACATACCGCTATCGACCAGCATCTTCTCGAAGTCGGGCACCTGACGCATGAACATCTCGTATTGCTCGTCGTCGCAGAAGCCCATGACCCGCTCGACACCCGAGCGGTTGTACCAGGACCGGTCGAACAGCACGATCTCCCCGTTGCTGGGCAGGTGCTTGACGTAGCGCTGGAAATACCACTGGCCGAGTTCGGTCTCGGTGGGCTTGGTCAGGGCCACAACCCGCGATCCGCGCGGATTCAGATGTTCCATGAAGCGTTTGATCGAGCCACCCTTGCCGGCCGCGTCTCGTCCCTCGAAGATCACCACGTGTCGGGTGTGGCTCTCCCGGGCCCAGGCCTGGAACTTCAACAGCTCGACCTGCAGCAGATACTTCTCGACGGCGTAGTAGTCCCGCGTCATCCGAGAGTCGTAGGGATAGTCCTCCCGCCAGGTGTCCACCGCGCTGCCGTCGGGCGCGATCAGGTCCGGGTCCGAACCCTGGTCGTCGCGCACGGTGTAACCCTCAGCGCGCATC
This sequence comes from uncultured Actinomycetota bacterium, assembly GCA_963803695.1. Lineage (GTDB taxonomy): Bacteria > Actinomycetota > Actinomycetes > Actinomycetales > Dermatophilaceae > Ornithinicoccus. The sequence continues at coordinate 517,113 of CAWDNY010000003.1, read as the reverse complement.
TGGTCGATGTGTTCGCGAAATCCCTGTTGCTGAGCCACGAAACGACCATAGTGCCGCTGGGTGAACTCTGCGTATCTAGAACTGCGGGACAATTAGGGGTATGCCGCCTGCGTTGCCTCCGGGAGAGCCTGCCCCGCCGGATGGGTCGCTTCCCACAGCCAGCCTCACCTCGATGCCGCACCGAGACCTCGGGCTGTACGTACACGTGCCGTTTTGCCGGGTACGTTGCGGATACTGCGACTTCAACACCTACACCGCCTTGGAGCTGGGGCCGCACGGTGCGAGCGCCGACAGTTTTGCCGACGCTGCATTGGCCGAAATGGCGCTGGCGGCGCAGGCCCTATCGGCCGGGCCAGCGGTGCCGCATGTGTCGACGGTCTTCCTCGGCGGCGGCACTCCGACGCTGCTCCCGCCGCGCGATCTCGCCCGGATGCTAGACGGCATACGGGAGCAGTGGGGGTTGGCCGCAGACGCAGAAGTGAGCACCGAAGCCAACCCCGACACTCTGACGCTGGACGTTGCCCACGCCCTGGCCAGCGCGGGCTTCACCAGAGTCAGCATCGGGATGCAGTCAGCTGTGCCGCATGTGTTGGCCACCCTGGATCGCACCCACGACCCGGCCAACGTCACCACCGCCGTGTCAGCCGCCCGTGCGGCCGGTATGCAGGTCAGCCTCGACCTGATCTACGGGACGCCGGGGGAGAGCTTGGCGGACTGGCGAGTGAGCGTTGAGGAGGCCTTGGCGTTGGAGCCTGATCACGTCTCGGCCTACGCCCTGACCATTGAGCCGGGCACGGCGATGGGCGCGGCAGTGCGACGGGGAACGCTGCCGATGCCCAGCGATGACGACGAGGCCGATAAGTACGAAGTGGTCGATGAGCTGATGCATACAGCCGGGTTTGAGTGGTATGAGATCTCGAACTGGGCGCGCTCGGCCAGCCATCGGTGCCGGCATAATCAGGCGTACTGGCGCGGCGAGAACTGGTGGGGGATCGGCCCTGGAGCCCATAGCCATGTGGGCGGGACCCGTTGGTGGAACGTCAAACACCCCGCTGCGTATGCAGACCGTCTGCACAGTGGTCTGAGTCCCGCCCATTCGCGTGAAGTATTGAGCGCCGAGCAACAGCAAGACGAACGGGTTTTGCTCGGGATCAGGCTCGTTGAGGGCCTCAGTCTTCAGGCGCTTTCATCCCAGGGGAGGCAGGCCGTTGCGGGTCTGATCGCCGACGAACTGCTCGACGGTGGTTCGGCTCTGCGCGGCTATGGGGTCCTGACGAGGCGCGGTCGACTGCTGGCCGACACCGTCGTGCATGCCCTTCTGCGCTGACCCGGCCGGAATCAGAGAGGGCTGAGGTCAGATGGCTCGCGCGCCAAGCCGCAGCGACACCCCGGGCCACCGGCCAATCGGCAGGACGCGCTCCACCGCGACGATGGCTCGCAACGCGCGGTTGACCACGGGGTTCATCCTCTCAAGGTCGCTGCCTGAGCTGGAGCGCCGTCGTAGGGCGACCACAGGGCGCAGCAACACGTTCCACGAGTTCACCTGCTCCACGGTGAAGCCATTGCGGGCAAACAGGTCGATCAACTCGGGGCGGGTATAGCGCCGGACGTGACCGACCGCTTCGTCGTGCGCGCTCCACAACCGGGGGTCGGCCGGCACGGCGATCAGGGCTAGGCCGCCGAGGCGTAGGACTCGGTGGATCTCGCGCACCGCCATGTCGTCGTCCTCGATGTGCTCCAGGACGTCGAAGGCCACGACCGTATCCATCGCGTCGTTCGCGCAGGGCAGCGCGGTCGCATCAGCGCGGATGACCGCGAGGCCCCGGCCACTGGCGATCTCGGCGCCTGCTTCCCCATATTCCAGCGCCATTGCCTGCCAGCCGGCTGCCTGGAGCACCCGAGTGTTGCCCCCGCCGGCTGCGCCGATGTCGAGTGCCGTGCCCGGCGGGATGCCCGTGATGTCACGAGCGAGCAGGACTCGCCGTTCCCGATACCACCAGTGGTCGTCTTCGAGCTCGGCGAGTTTCCGGATTTCCGAATGATCCACCGGTGTCTGCGGCTACTTCAGGACGGGCAGTTGTGCCGGGTAGGTGTAGACCTCGCCGTTGCTGGCCTTGATAGCCGCCATGACGTGAAGAACCATCGCGCCGATCCACACGATGATGCCGACCGGGATGGTGATGAAGATCGCGATACCGAACGTAACCACGGAAATCAGCACCAGCACCGCATACACGATCCAGAGCGAGAGGTTGAAGTTGAAGGCCCCCGCCGAGGCGTGGCGAACCTTGGGGCTGCGGTCCTTGTAGATCGCCCAGATGATCAGCGGACCGACAAAGTTCAGCATGCCGACGCTGACCAAAGCGGCGACCGGTGCCGAGAGGTGAGCCAGGATCGACCAGGTCTTTTCCTCGGACTCGGTCAACTGCGCACCGCTGCCACCGGCTGTGGAAGCATACTGCTGCGGTCCAGGCTGGCCGCCATACTGCTGCGGTCCGGGTTGGCCGCCGTATTGCGGAGGCGGAGCCTGCTGCCCGTCGTACTGCTGAGGGTCGGGTTGCGGTGCCGCCTGCTGCCAGTCCTGCGAGGGCGGCGTGGGGTTAGGGTCAGGCTGCCGAGGCTCCGAGGGGTCCATCGGGCCCGAGGGGTCAGCCGGCGGCGGGGGAGGCGGTTGCGAACTCATGGTGGACTCGATTCTGGTGAGGGCACGGTGACGAAGTCGATCAGTTCTTCGACGCTGGCCAAGAGCGTTGGTTCCACGTCTTGATACGAGTGGACCGCGCGCAGGATGCGGCGCCACCCCAACGCTACGTCCTTTTGGGTCGTATGCGGCCACCCCAGCTCAGCGAGCACCGCATGTTTCCACGGGCGACCGCGTTCGATCACCGGCCAGGCATCCAGGCCCAGCCGGGCTGGTCGCACCGACTGCCACACGTCGACGTAGGGGTGACCGAGCACGCGCACCCACTTCGCCTGTGGCAACCTCAGGGCGTCCTCGACGATGCGCGACTCTTTGGTGCCCGGCACGAGGTGGTCCACGAGCACGCCCATCCGACGATTCACAGAGGGCCTGAAGTCCCGGATCACGGCAGAGAGATCGTCGACTCCGTCCAACGCCTGCACGACCACACCTTCGATCCGTAGGTCATCGCCCCAGACCTTCTCCAACAACTCGGCGTCGTGTGTGCCTTCCACGAAGATCCGGGACGCGCTGGCCACCCGGGCCGAGGCCGCGGCCACCGCTCGGGATCCGCTGGCAGTGCGTGAAGCGGCCCGCTTGGCCTCGGCCAGAGCAGCAGCATTGTCGGCTTGCGGAGGCGTCAACAGCACGGGCGCGCCGTCGACCAAGAAGCCTGGGCCCAGCGGGAACCCACGGGTCTTTCCGCGGCGGTCCTCCAGGTGGACGACCTGCATACCGCCTGCTTTTTCGACTCGGACCACGGCTCCGCACCATCCGGTCCCCACGTCCTCAACGACGACCCCGACGTCGGCCACGACCTCCATCGAGCGGCCTCGCGGCGGCACCTTCCAGTCACTGGCCAGGACGTCGCTGCCGTATCGATCACTCACCGCCTCAGTCTCTCAATTGGTATGCCGATGGCCAGGTTGCCGCGCCTAGGCGTCGGCTTCGTATGCCTGCTCGATCAACTCGATGAGTGCCCCGTCGAAGTCGTCGGCGCTGGCCAGGTTGTAGGTGTGAAACCACCGGCCACCCAGTCGCTGCCCCGGCGGCTGGGATGCGGATCGCAGACTTCACGGGTGAGTTTGATCGTGAGTGCGGTCCACTTCGTCATCGTGCGCAGTTGCACAAACGTGCGGCGCCGTTTGACGAAGAGGCCCACCGAGACCGGCTCGACGTGAGCATCGGGCAGCGACTCGGCCGGGCTCACCACGAAAGCATCTCAGCCAATCAGCCTTGTATGCAGGCAGGCAGCGGGGAGGCCGGTCCCAACGCGTAGACTTGGCACTCGTGTGATCTGAGTGCCAGGCTCAACCGCTTGACGTGACGAGCGTTGGCCCGAGCTAAGCCAGCCAGATGGAGGTGAGCCCCGTGAGCGATGACCGAAAACTCGACGTACTGCGTGCGATCGTGCAGGACTACGTCCGGACCAGCGAGCCCGTCGGCTCGCGCGCCCTGTTGGAGCGCCATTCCCTGGGAGTGTCGGCGGCCACCGTGCGCAACGACATGGCGGCCCTGGAGGACGAAGGCTTGATCACGGCACCGCATACCAGCGCGGGTCGAGTGCCCACCGACGCCGGATATCGATTGTTCGTGGACCGGCTCTCCAGCATCAAGCCGCTGAGCGGTGCCGAGAAGGTGGCGATACGCCGATTCCTGGAGGGGGCTGTCGACCTCGACGACATTGTGGGTCGCACCGTGCGCTTGCTGGCTTCGCTGACCAACCAAGTGGCGGTCATGCAGTATCCGTCGCTGAGCCAGTCCACCGTGCGACATATCGAGTTGGTGCCGATCGGCGGCTCACGGCTCATGGTCGTGCTGATCGTCAACACCGGTCGAGTCGAGCAGCGCGTGCTGGACATCGCGCAAGATCTGGGGGACCGGCACGAGGCCATCGCCCATCTGCGCAGCCTGGTCAACCGCACGGCGGTCGGCCAGGCGTTGACCGCTGCGCCCGCGCTGCTGTCGCTGGCGCTGGCCGAAGTGGACGAGGGTGATCGTGAGATGGCCCGGGCCGTCGTCGCCACCCTGCAGACCGCATTGGCCGAGCAGACCGAGGAACGACTGGTGATGGCTGGGACCGCCAATTTGGCGCGTGGCGGCAACGATTTCCCCACGTCGCTGGGAGAAGTTCTGCAGGCCTTGGAAGAACATGTGGTGCTTTTGAAGTTAATGGGCAGTAGGGCATCGCTAGATGACGACGCTGTGGCCGTCAGCATCGGTGCCGAGAACCCGTTCGAGGGCTTGCGCACCACCTCGGTGGTCACCACGACCTACGGTCCCGCAGGGGGTCTGGGCGTGGTGGGCCCGACCCGGATGGACTACCCGATGGCGATGGCGTCGGTGCGCGCAGTGGCGCACTACGTCTCGACCATCCTTGAAACGTAGGACGAGCACGCCTAAAGGCACAACGATGACGATGCAGGCACAACGACAAGGACTGACGAGTGAACGACTATTACGCCGACTTAGGTGTCGAGCGCGATTCCAGCGCCGAAGACATCAAGCGGGCCTATCGCAAGAAGGCGCGCAAGCTGCACCCGGACGTCAACCCCGGTCCGGAAGCCGAGACCGAGTTCAAGCGGGTCTCCCAGGCGTATGACGTGCTGTCTGACCACACCAAGCGGGCCTCATACGACCGGGGTCAGGACCCGTACGGCGGGGCGAGCAACGGCTTCGGCCAAGGCTTCACGTTCACCGACATCATGGATGCGTTCTTCGGTGGCAATGCCGCAGGCGGACGCGGGCCACGCTCGCGGACGCAGCGGGGCCAGGACGCGCTGATCCAGCTCGACATCGACCTTGGGGTGGCGGTGTTCGGCGGCGAGGAGACGCTGACGGTGGACACTGCCGTCACCTGCACGACGTGCACCGGCTCGGGGGCCCAGCCCGGCTCGGGTCACCGCACCTGCTCGGTGTGCTCGGGGCGCGGCGAGGTGCAGCAGGTCCAGCGCTCGTTCCTGGGCCAAGTCATGACCTCGCGTCCGTGCAGCGCGTGCCGCGGCTACGGCGAAGTCATCGAGAACCCCTGCTTCGACTGTTCCGGTGAAGGGCGCGTGCGCACTCGCCGTGACCTGACCATCAAGGTGCCTGGCGGCGTGGACAGCGGCACCCGGATCCGGATGACCGGTGAAGGTGAAGTAGGTCCCTCCGGCGGCGAAGCCGGTGACCTGTACGTCGAGATCGCGGTCAAACATCACGACACCTTCCGGCGTCGCAGCGATGACCTGCACTGCTCGATCGAGGTCCCGATGACGGCGGCGGCGCTTGGGGCAACGCTGACGGTGCACACCCTCGACGGGCTGACCGAGGTCGATCTCAAGCCCGGCGCTCAGCCGCAGGACACGGTCACCCTCGCCGGATACGGCGTAACGCACCTGCGCGGGACGGGGCGCGGTGACTTGATCGTGCACCTGGACATCAAGGTGCCGACCAAGCTGACCGACCTGCAACGTCAGCTGTTGGCCGACTTCGCCGAGTCGCGTGGAGAGTCCCGTCCGCAGGGCCAGATGGCCCCCTCGCATGGCGGCATCTTCGGCAAGTTCCGGGAAGCCTTCACCGGCCGGTGAGCGCACCGCTGTTCCTGCTCGACGCTGGCACGTTGGCTGGCGTCAAGCCGGGCGATGTCGTGGACCTCGACGGCCCCGAGGGTCATCATGCGGTGACCGTGTCACGTATGCGGTCCGGCCAGTCCATCCTGTTGGCCGACGGCTCGGGGGCTCTGGCCGCGTGTCGCATCGCCGAGGTGGGGAAGGGATCGTTGTCGGCGACGGTGGACTCGGTCGCCGTCGAGCCCTTGCCCCAGCCGCGGTTCACGTTGATCCAGGCGTTGGCCAAAGGCGACCGCGACCTCCTGGCTATTGAAGTCGGCACCGAATTGGGAGTCGATGAGGTGGTGCCGTGGGAGGCCGATCGCAGCATCGTCCGTTGGCGAGGTGATCGCGCGGCGAAGGCTCAGCGCAAATGGCAGCACACGCTCGTTGCTGCGACGAAGCAGGCCCGCCGTTCGCGTGTGCCAGCGCTCGGTTCGGTGGCGGATCGGTCGGCTGTCGTGCAGCGGATTGCGGTCGCCGATGTTGCTCTGGTCTTGCACGAGAGCGCCACGCAGCCGCTGTCGTTGATCGCACCCGAGACACTGCATACCGCGGGTGAAGTGGTGCTGATCGTCGGGCCGGAGGGCGGGATCAGCGACGATGAGCTCGATGCGTTCGTGCAGGCGGGAGCATGGGCAGTGCTGTTGGGGTCGACGGTGTTGCGCACCTCTACTGCTGGCTCGGCAGCCATCGCCGTGCTCAGCTCCCTCAGCCGCTGGCGAGACTAGCGCCCGGACACCGAGCCACCAGCCGTGAGCCCGTTTCCCCGTCTGGTGCTGCACTGCAGCGCAGCACCAGACGAGAAACGCAGCACACTGGCGGTGGGCAACGGGCGCAACGAGATGGAGGGGTCAGGTCAGTCGTAGGCTTCGGTCATGACTGACTGCATCTTCTGCAAGATTGGCGATGGGGGAATCCCTGCCGAGATCGTCCACAAGAGCGACACGGCTGTGGCTTTCAGGGACATGAAGCCAGCCGCAGCTACTCACATTCTTGTGGTGCCACGTGACCATCACGAGAGTGCAGCCGCGATGGCGCTTGTCGATGCTCAAGGCGTGGCCGACCTCTTCGCCTTGGTCGGTGAGGTGGCCAGCGCCGAGGGCATCGCTGACAGCGGCTATCGCGTGCTAACCAACGTCGGCCACGACTCCGGACAGGAGGTGGCGCATCTGCATCTCCACGTCGTCGGCGGCGAGCCGCTCGGTCCGCTGCTGAGTCTCCCCGACCCCTCTTGAATCAGTTCAACAGCTTTGAAGTCAATCGAGCCGTTCCTGAATCGGCACCCAGCAGGCGAACGGTAGACTCGACCCCCTCATGACGCAGACCTCTCCGGCGGCCCCCGTGCCAGATGCTCCCACGCATACCATCTCCATCCCCGCCGACGTTTCGATGGTCTCGCTGCTCGGCCCTCGCGATGAGTTGCTGCGCACCATCGAGCGCAGTTTTGCCGACGTCGATATCCACGTCCGCGGCAACGAATTCCGCCTCACCGGGCCCTCGCACGAGCTTGCCCTAGTGGAGCGGCTCATCGATGAGTTGCTCCACATTGTCGGCAAGGGCCATCCGTTGAACCGCGAGGCCGTCGAACGCTCCATCTCGATGTTGCGCCAGCAGACCTCGGACCGCCCGGCCGACGTGCTGACGATGAACATCGTCAGCAGCCGCGGCAAGACCATCCGCCCCAAGACCTTGAACCAGAAACACTACGTCGACGCGATTGATCGGCATACCGTGGTGTTCGGCATCGGGCCCGCGGGCACGGGCAAGACCTATCTCGCGATGGCCAAAGCCGTCGCCGCCCTGCAGGCCAAAGAGGTCAACCGGATCATTCTGACTCGCCCCGCGGTCGAGGCGGGGGAGCGGCTCGGCTTCCTGCCGGGCTCGCTGAACGACAAGATCGACCCCTACCTGCGACCCTTGTATGACGCGCTGCACGACATGGTCGATCCCGACTCGATCCCGCGGCTGATGGCCACCGGCATGGTCGAGGTTGCCCCGCTGGCCTACATGCGGGGACGCACACTCAACGATGCCTTCATCATCTTGGACGAGGCGCAGAATACGTCGGCGGAGCAGATGAAGATGTTCCTGACCCGTCTGGGCTTCGGCTCTCAGATGGTGGTCACTGGAGACGTCACCCAGGTCGATCTGCCCAACGGCACCACCTCGGGCCTGCGGGTCGTCGAGGGAATCCTCGGCGGCATCGAGGACGTGCACTTCGCCCACCTGAGCAGCGAAGACGTGGTGCGACACCGACTGGTCGGCGAGATCGTCGAGGCCTACGGACGATTCGACGCGCTGAGCAATGGTGCGCCGGGTCGTGGTGCGCCGAGTCATGGTGCGCCGGGGCGACCTGAATGAGCATCGACGTCCTGAATGAGTCAGGAGTCGTGCCCTCGGTGGTCCCCGAGCAGGAGTTGCACGATCTGGCGGCCTACGTCTTGAGCGAGCTGAACGTGCACCCCCGGGCCGAGATGGCGATCACCTTGCTCGACGAGGACGCTATGGAGGCTCTACACACCCAATGGATGGATCTGCCGGGACCCACCGACGTGATGAGCTTCCCGATGGACGAGCTCCGTCCGGGCAGCGAAGAGGAAACCAGCACGGACGGCGTGCTCGGTGACGTCGTGCTCTGTCCCAGCGTGGCCCGCACGCAGGCTGCTGCTGCAGGCCACTCGGTGGCCGACGAGATGCTGTTGCTGTTAACCCACGGCATCCTGCACCTCCTGGGCTTCGATCACGCCGAGCCGCAAGACGAGCAAGAGATGTTCGATCTGCAGCGCACGCTGCTGCTGACCTACTTGGCACAGCGCGGTCGCAGCACGACGGCGGCACCAGCCCCTCGCCTCGGCTCCGCCTGAAGCCGGGTGCAGAACCGATGACCTCGCTGATCTTGGTCGCCATCGCGGCCACGCTCATCGCCTTTTTGCTCTCTGCTGCCGAAACTGCGCTGCAGCGGATGTCCCGCAGCCGGATGGAGCAGCTCCGTGAGGAAGGCCGCCGCGGCTCCGCAGCGCTCGCCCGAATCGTCAGCGAGCCCGCTCCATACCTCGCGGTTGCCGCCTTTGGCCGGGTGACCGCCGAAGCGCTGACCGCGGTTGCCGTGGCCGTCGCCGTCGACACTCAGACCAACAGCCACTGGCAGACCACGCTGATTGCCGTGGCCATCATGGTGCTGATCTCGTTCGTGCTGGTCGGCGTCTCGCCGCGCACCCTTGGTCGTCAACACGTCGATACCGTGTCCCTGCTGGCTGCGCCGATGGTGACCATGTTGCGCTTCGTGCTAGGCCCGTTCGCCAAGGTCTTGGTGGTCTTCGGCAATGCGGTCACCCCAGGCCGGGGGTATGCCGAGGGCCCGTTTGCCTCCGAGGCCGAGCTGCGCGATCTGGTCGACCTAGCCGGTGAAACCTCGGTGATCGAGGCTGGTGAGCAGGAGATGATCCACTCCATCTTCGAGTTGGGCGACACCGTGGCGCGGGAAGTCATGGTGCCGCGCCCCGACATGGTCACCACCCATCGGGACAAGACGCTGCGGCAGGCCATGTCCCTGTTCTTACGCTCCGGATTCTCCCGCGTCCCCGTCATCGGCGACGGCAGTGATGACGTGCTGGGCCTGCTCTACTTCAAAGACGTCGCGCGCGAAGTCAACGCCAGGGGCGTCAAAGCCGAGTCCATCCGGGTCAGCGAAGTGATGCGCCCGGTCCACCGCGTGCCCGACAGCAAGCCGGTCGATGGGCTGCTGCGCGAGATGCAGCAACAGCGGCTGCACTTCGCCATGGTGATCGACGAATACGGTGGCACCGCAGGGCTGATCACCATCGAAGACATCCTGGAAGAGATCGTCGGGGAGATCACCGACGAATACGACCGGGACGTCTTCGAGGTCGCCCATCTCGACGACGGCTCCGTGCGGGTGCCCGCATCGATGCCGGTCGATGACCTCGCCGATATGTTCGACACCACGATCGAGATCGAAGACGTCGACAGCGTCGGCGGACTGCTTGCGGCCACCATGGGCATGGTGCCCATCGTGGGGTCCACCGCCGAAGTGGCCGGGCTCGCGCTGACCGCCGAGCGGATGGCTGGCCGCAGACGCCGGGTAGCGACCGTGTTGGTGAGTCGGAGCACGCCCCAAGACGTCCCCGAGGACGACGCTGATCCCGACGCAGCCGATGAGCGCCATCCGTCCAGTAACGGCACCGATGACACCGAGCACCGACGTCGTCGGACCCGATCCAGGAGCACATCGTGAGCGAGAACAGCAGCAACGACATCAACGCAGGAGACCCGGCATACCGATCGGGCTTTGCGGCCCTGGTCGGCAGGCCGAACGCAGGCAAGTCGACGCTCACCAACGCCCTGGTGGGGCAGAAGGTCGCGATCACGTCGAGCAAGCCGCAGACCACCCGCCACACCATCCGCGGCATCCGCAACGGTGAGCACTCACAGCTGGTGCTGGTCGACACCCCTGGACTGCACCGACCCCGCTCATTGCTCGGCCAGCGGTTGAACGACTTGGTGCGCGAGACGTTGTTGGGCGTGGACGTCATCGGATTCTGTATGCCGGCCGATCAGCGCCCCGGTCCCGGAGACCAGTTCATCGCCAACGACCTCACGGAACTCCAGCGGGAACGCAAGGTCCCGGTGGTGGCGATTGCGACCAAGGCCGATGCGGTGGATCGAGATCACCTCGCCGAGCACTTGATGGCTATCGATCGGCTGGCCGATTGGTCGGAGATCATCCCATGCTCCGCGGTCCGAGGGCAGCAGGTCGATGAGGTTGGCGATGTGTTGGCGTCCTACCTCCCGCTTTCGCCGGCGATGTATCCGCCCGACATGATCTCTGATGAGCCTCAGGTCGTCATGATCGCGGAGTTGGTCCGCGAAGCAGCGTTGGAAGGTGTCCGCGACGAACTGCCGCACTCCCTCGCGGTCGTGGTCGATGAGATCTTGCCCCGTCCCGATCGTCCCGAGAACGACCCGCTGACCGACGTGCGAGTCAACGTCTTCGTCGAGCGGCCCAGCCAGAAGGCCATCATCATCGGCCGCGGGGGCTCACGGCTGCGCGACGTCGGCAGCACGGCCCGACAAGGTATCGAAAAGCTGCTGGGCCACCGCGTCTATCTGGACCTTCACGTCAAGATCGCCAAGGACTGGCAGCGCGACCCCAAACAGTTGCAACGCTTGGGCTTCTAGTACCTCAGGCTGGTCGGGTTTCACTCCAGGGTCGGCCCTCACTCATCGGGGTGGCCGACGTGCTCGGTCAGCCAGTCGTTGATGGGAGCTGCATCACGCCAGAGGGCAGTGATCCTGGTGAGTGCTTCGCGGGTGAAGATCCAGTCGTTGCCGGGGCCATACTCACGGGCGACCGTCAGGCTCTTGTGACGCAGCAGATCAACCCTGGGGTGGTCCGTGGAGTACCCCCGTGGCGCGGTTTTGAGGGCGGAGCCGCCGATGTCGAGACCATCAGCACGGCCCTGGTCGACCACCTTCGTGAGCCGCTCACCGGAGGCGTCATCGTCGATGGCCGCATAGAAGCGCTGGAGTTGGTCGCGCGTCATCATGTACACGCCTGAAGCCACGAACAGGCCCTTGGCGCCGATCTGCACGTAGAACACCGAGGACGACTCGTCGTTGTCGCCGATGGCCGCCGCTCCACTCAGCTTGTATGGCGATTTGTCCTTACTGAATCGCACGTCCCGGTTGGGTCGGAACACTTTGCCGTCGCCGAACTCATTGGAGACTTCGGCCAGGAGGCGCTCCAACGGCTCACGGATGTGGTCGTCGTAGACATCCCGATGGGCGTTGAAGAAATCCCGGTTGTTGTTGGCCTCCAACTCGGTCCAGAACGAGATTGCCTGCGAGCCGAAGCCCTCAAAGGCTGGCATCTGATCGTTCATCGTGCTCTCCTAGCCGTATCGGACGCGGGGTGCGTCTGCATACCTTCTCCTAACAGGGTTCCCCTAGTCACCGTCGGGTGCTCGTGGTTGAGTGGTCACTATGAAGAAACTCATCAATGACCCCGCCGATGTGGTCGACGAAGCGCTGCACGGCATGGCCCTGGCCCACGCCGACCGGCTGCGCATCGACCACGACCTGAAGATCGTCTATCGCAAAGACGGGCCCCGACAGGGCAAGGTCGGTCTAGTCTCCGGTGGAGGCTCGGGGCACGAGCCCATGCACGGCGGATTTGTCGGTGCCGGGATGCTGGATGCCGCCTGTGCCGGTGAGATGTTCACCTCACCGGTGCCCGACCAGATGATGGCCGCGACCAAAGCCGTCGACGGCGGCGCCGGAGTGCTGCACATCGTGAAGAACTACACCGGCGACGTGATGAACTTCGAGATGGCAGCAGAGTTGGCCGAGGCCGACGCTGGCACCGAAGTGGCCTCCGTCGTCCTCGACGACGATGTCGCGGTCCAGGACTCACTCTTTACCGCCGGACGCCGCGGGGTCGGGACGACGGTGCTGCTGGAGAAGATTGTCGGAGCGGCAGCCGAAGAGGGTGCCTCACTGAAGGACTGCACAGACCTGGCCACGCGAATCAACGGCACCGGTCGCTCGATGGGCATGGCGCTGACGTCATGCACGGTGCCCGCTGCAGGCAAGCCCACCTTCGACATCGGCGATGACGAAATGGAGATCGGCGTGGGAATCCACGGCGAGCCGGGTCGTGAGCGGATGAAGCTTGCGCCGGCCAACGAGATTGCTGCCATGCTCGTCGAGCCGGTGCTCGCCGACCTCAGCCTGGCTCAGGGAGATGGCGTCATCGCGTTCGTGAACGGGATGGGCGGCAGCCCGCTGATCGAGCTCTACTTGATGTACAACGAGGTGGCGCAGATCCTGGAGAAGTCTGGCATCACCATCGCCCGTTCGCTGGTCGGGAACTACATGACCTCACTCGATATGGCGGGCTGTTCGGTGACTTTGCTCAAGGCCGACGACGAGCTCGTCCGCCTGTGGGACGCGCCGGTCAACACCCCCGGCCTTCGCTGGGGCGTGTGATGGCCGATCTGGCGGCATTCCAGGCGTGGCTGAACGATTTTGCGGAGGTCGTGCGGGACAACGAGGAACACCTGACCGATCTGGACCGCGCCATCGGCGACGGTGACCACGGCAGCAACATGGCCCGTGGCACGGCCAAGGTCGCGGTGTTGACCGGGGCTGAGGAGTTCGCCTCGATCGACGCATACCTGAAGAAGGTCGGTATGACGCTGGTCAGCACCGTCGGCGGAGCGTCGGGGCCTTTGTACGGCACCTTCTTCCTGCGGATGGCCGGGCCGCTGGCTGGTACGGAAGATGCCGACGCAGCTGCCGTAGGTTCGGCCCTGCGTGCAGGTGTCGAGGGTGTGCTGGCTCGTGGCAAGGCCGAAGTCGAGGACAAGACGATGTATGACGCATGGGCCCCGGCCCTCGAAGCGTTCGACGCTGCGGCTGACCAGGGCCTGAATGAAGCACTGAGTGCAGCCGCCCAAGCTGCGGCGAAGGGCCGCGACGGCACGCTGGATCTCATCGCCCGCAAGGGCCGGGCCAGTTATCTCGGCGAGCGTAGCCGTGGGCACATCGATCCTGGAGCCACCAGCACCACGATGCTCCTGGAGGCGGCTGCCCGCACGCTGTCATGATCGGCATTGTGGTGGTCAGCCACAGCCGCGCTTTGGCTCAGGCCGCGGTCGCCCTGGCCACCGAAATGGTCGAGGCCAGCGATCTGCCACACGTCGTGGTGGCTGCGGGGCTCAACGAGACGACGTTCGGCACCGACGCAGCCGCTATCGCCGAAGCCATCGGTGAGGCTGACAGCGAGGACGGGGTCCTGGTGCTTCTTGACCTGGGCAGCGCCATCCTCTCGGCCGAGATGGCCTTGGAGTTCATCGACCCCGACGTCGCCGCGCGGGTCGAGTTGACCAGTGCGGCGATGGTCGAGGGGCTGGTCGCGGCAGTGGTCACGGCATCCACCGGAGCAGGGCTATCGGCCGTGAAGGCCGAGGCCGAGCGGGGACTTCAGGCCAAGCAAGGTCATCTGGACGACGCCAGCTCAGGCGATGCCGCTGCAGACACGTCCCACTCCGACGCGGCCACTGAGGGCTCCCTCGCGGCGGATGCTGCGACCAGGCAGGTGCGGATCAAAATCCCTCATGGCTTGCACGCGAGGCCAGCCGCGCGATTCGTGGCGTGCGTCAATCGCTTCGCGGGGACCCGGGTGCGGCTGCGTAACCTCGACGGCGCGGACCGCGAAGCCGACGCGAGCAGCCTCAGCGCGGTGGCCTCACTGGGTGTGCGGCAAGGCGATCGTGTGCGGATCGCAGCTGAAGGCGACCACGCCGAAGCGGCTCTCGAAGCGCTGGCCGCTCTCGCTGAGGGCGATTTCAGCGACGACGCCGCGCAGGGAGAGCCCGCTCAGACACCGGCCGCGCAGGCACTAGCCGCCCCGGGTGACGGCGACTTGAGCCCAGACGCGCCCGTGATGGGCTCGGGCCTTGAGGCGGCCATCGGGATGGTGCTGCGTCTAGACGAGGCTGTCGACGCTGCGGACTACGAGGGCTCGGGAGACCTCAGCACGGAGGCAGAACGTCTGGGTGGGGCCATCGCTACGGCGATCACGGAGTTGAAGGAGATCGCAGCGACCACCAAAGACCAGGTGGGTCCTGCTGAGGCCGAGGTGTTTGAGGCGCACGTAGCCCTCCTGCAGGACTCAGCGTTGACGAAACCGGCATACGCGGAGATCGCCGAAGGGGTGCCCGCAGCTCTGGCGTGGCAGCGCGCAGGGGAGGCGGTGGCGGAAGATTTTGCACGGCTCTCGGATGAGTATCAGCGCGAACGAGCCCAGGACGTCCGAAGCGTCACTGACCGGGTGCTGCGCCAACTCATCCATGGTGGCCAAACAGGCCTGCCCGAAGGGGCCGGAGGAGACGAGCGCATCCTCGTGGTCCGCGAGTTGGACCCCGGCACCGCCGCCCGAGTGGACGCCGAGGAGATTGCCGGCATCGTCACGATCGGCGGGGGATCGACCGGACACGGAGTGCTGATCGCCTCCGCGAGGGGGATCCCCGTCCTGCCCGGCGTGCCCGATGCGGCGCAATACGCCGACGGGACGCTGGTCGCCTTCGATGTCCGCGATCGACGCGTGATCGTTGACCCGAG
The DNA here is from genome assembly GCA_963803695.1 of uncultured Actinomycetota bacterium. Lineage (GTDB taxonomy): Bacteria > Actinomycetota > Actinomycetes > Actinomycetales > Dermatophilaceae > Ornithinicoccus. The sequence continues at coordinate 501,696 of CAWDNY010000003.1, read as the reverse complement.
CGATGCCGAACGCGCTGATTTCGAGCAGATGCTCCAGGACCGCGCGACTCAGCAAGACCTCGACCGGGCCGCCGCTGCGATGCCCGGACAGACCAAGGATGGCTCGAGCATCAGCGTCAAGGCCAACGTGACCAGTGCGTCCGAGGCAGCCACAGCTGTGGAGTTTGGTGCCGAGGGCTCCGGCTTGGTGCGCACCGAAGTCATGTTCGGTGCGCGGTCGGCTGCGCCTAGCGTGGACGAACAAGTCGCCGAGTTCGCAGCCGTGGCCAAGGCTCTTGACGGTCGGGTGATGACCATTCGGACCTGGGACATCGGCGCTGACAAACCGCTAGGTTTTTGGGCGCAAGAGGCGGAACAGAACCCGTTCTTAGGCGTGCGCGGTCTGCGGTCTTTCGCCGACGACCCAACGCTGCTACGCGACCAACTCGAAGCCGTATGCCGTGTTGCCCAGGAGCATCCGGTGCGGGTCATGTTTCCCATGGTCGCCACGGTGGAGGAGGTGCAGTGGGCCCTGGACCAGTTGGCCCATGCCGGGCAACGTCTGGGCACGGGGGTGCCCGATTCGCTGGAGGTCGGCATCATGATCGAGGTGCCTGCGGCCGCGCTGCGCGCCGAGGCCATGTCGGCTCTGCTCGACTTCGTCAGCATCGGCACCAACGACCTCACGCAATACACGATGGCCGCTGAGCGCGGCAACGCCGGAGTCGAGCACCTCTTCGACCCGTTGGACCCGTCCGTGCTCACCTTGATCGCGCAGGTATGCCGAGATGTCGCCGAGGGCGTCAGCGTCGGGGTCTGCGGCGGGGCAGCCAGCGACCCGACTGCCGCCGCGCTCCTCGTCGGCCTGGGCGTCGATGATCTCAGCGCTACCCCGGTGGCCGTCCCGCGCGTCAAGGCGGCACTTCGTCGGCATACCACCGGGCAGTTGCAGGAGCTCGCCCAGCGGGCACTTCGGTGCGACTCCGCCGTCGAGGTTCGGGAAATCCTCGCTGGGCTGGGCTAGCGCACCCCGGCGGTGCGGAACTGGATGCTGATCCGGGGTCCGGTCGGCACCGACGTTTTCGGCACGCAGTGGTCCCAGGTGCGTTGGCAGGAGCCTCCCATCACGAGTAGATCGCCGTGACCGAGCACATGACGACGGGACTCCCCACCGCCGCGTGGCCGGAGCATCAACGCCCGAGGTGCGCCGAGGGAGACGATCGCCACCATCGTGTCGCACGTGGCGCCACGTCCGAACCGGTCTCCGTGCCAGGCCACGCTGTCGCGACCGTCGCGATACAGGCACATGCCAACGGTCCGGAATGGCTCGCCGAGATCCTGCCGGTAGTGCTCGCTGAGCTCATCGCGGGCGAGTGTCAGAACCGGGTCGGGCAGGATTTCGGATTCGTCGTAGTAGCGCAGGAGTCGGGGTGTGTCGACCACCCGGTCGAACATCTGGCGGCGTTCGCCCTGCCACCCCACGCCCGCCGACCCGCCTACGCGGAGGCGGTCGAACATCTCGTCCGAGCCGGTCACCCAGCCGGGGCGGATATCGATCCACGCTCCGTAACTCAGAGGCGTTCGGATCACGGAATCGCCAAGGGATCGCAGGCCGATCTCGGCGACCTGGTCCAAAAGACTTCCCTGCCAACTCATGCTCATCTGATCAGTGTAGGACACACGTTCGATACATGCGGCCTCGATCGGCCGAACTGGGTCGGACTCACAACCGACGTGCGTGGCGATGCCCGCAGAGAGAAGCGGCGGGCGACAATGGACGGATGCCGCTCTATCGTGATGCCGCCATCGTGCTGCGGACTCACAAATTGGGCGAGGCCGACCGCATCGTGACGATGTTGACCCGTGGGCGCGGCAAGGTCCGGGCGGTGGCCAAAGGCGTGCGGAGGACCAAGTCCAAGTTTGGCGCGCGGTTGGAGCCGGGGATGGTCGTCGACGTGCAGTGCTATGAGGGTCGCAACCTCGACACGGTCACCCAGGCGGAGGGGCTGGCATCCTACGGTGAGGCGATCTCCCACGACTACGACGCGTGGACCGCGGCCAACGCCATGCTCGAGTTGTGTGATCACCTCATCAGCGAGCACGAGGTCGCACCTCAGCAGTTCCTTCTCTTGGCCGGCGGGTTGTCGTCGCTCGCGGACGGGACACACGAGGCCCGCATGGTGCTCGACAGTTATCTCGTGCGCACGATGGCCATCGCCGGCTGGGCAGCAAGCTTTCACGACTGCGCCCGCTGCGGAGCGCCGGGTCCGCACCGGGGGTTCAACGCTGGGATTGGCGGGGCGGTCTGTCCGGTATGCCGACCACCTGGCTCATCCGCTCCCGCGCCGGAGACCTTCGAATTGCTCAGGGCGCTGCAGGCAGGCAACTGGGCCGCGGCCAACGCCAGCCAGCGTCAGCACCGCACCGAGGCCAGTGGGCTCGTCGCGGCATACCTGCAGTGGCATCTGGAGCGTGGCGTTCGCGCCTTGCGCTACGTCGAGACCAGCCCGACCTCGCCTCTGGCATGATCGCGCCCATGCCTAGCCCGCGCGAAGCACCGCAGAAGCCGTTTGCCCACGCCAGTGGTGCGCAGCCTCCGCAGATCCCGGCCCACCTGGTGCCCAAGCACGTGGCGATCGTGATGGACGGCAACGGGCGCTGGGCCAACGGTCAGGGGCTCACCAGGGTCGAGGGGCACAAGGCGGGGGAGGCCTCGTTGCTGGACGTCATCGCCGGGGCTATCGACGTCGGCGTGAAGTGCGTCTCGGCATACGCCTTCTCAACGGAAAACTGGAAGCGCTCACCGGAGGAAGTGCGCTTCCTGATGGGCTTCAACCGCGACGTGATCCGCCGCCGCCGCGACGAGATGGATTCGTGGGGGGTGCGCGTGGTGTGGTCCGGTCGCCGTCCGAGGCTGTGGCGCTCGGTGATCAGCGAGTTGCAGGACGCCGAACAACGCACCGAGACCAACGACGTCATCACGTTGAACTTCTGCGTCAACTACGGCGGCCGGGCCGAGATCGCAGACGCCGTGCGAGGAATCGGCGAAGAGGTCGCCGCGGGCAGGCTGAAACCGTCCCGGATCGATGAGCGCACCATCGCCCGACACCTCTATCACCCTGACGTCCCGGACGTTGACCTGTTCGTACGTTCGTCCGGAGAGCAGCGCACCTCGAACTTCATGCTCTGGCAGAGCGCCTACGCCGAGATGGTCTTCCTGGACACGCTGTGGCCGGACTTCGATCGCCGAGACCTGTGGCGGGCCATCGAGTTGTATGTCGATCGCGACCGTCGATACGGCGGCGCAGTGGACCACTCGGACCCGGTCGTCTAGGGCTAGGCCCGGGGGACCTACGCCAGCGACGGTTCGACGTCGAAGGTCTGCAGGCCACGGCATACCGCGTCCAGCCATGATCCGACCGACTCACGCGCCTGCGGGGTGTCCGGATAGCGGCAGCGCACGTGCATGCCCGAGTCGTTGGTGACAAACCAAATCATCACGCCGTCGGTGCGGATCACCGCGGAGACGTGTTGGGCCTGCAGGTCCGGGTCGAGCGCGACGGGCAGCCGCCGATTGTCCAGCCAGGAGATCGCGAACATCCCCGGGGTGGTGGGCATTCCGCCTCGCGGACCGATGATCGCAGTCATGATGGGACCCAATGGGTGGGACCCGAGCGAGATCGCTTCCCGAATCGCCGCCGAGCACGCCACCGGGTCGGGATCACGCGATTCGATGACAGCGTTGGTGATGAACCACCCGACGCTGGTGAGCCAACGTTCCTCGTGCCGGCTGTGCACGGGCAGGACTGCTCGCAGCGGCTGACCGGACATATCCCGGATGACCCGCGTCAACACCGACAAGGCAGCGGGAAACATCCGCAATCCGCCGGATTTCAAAGTCTGCTCGAAGCGCGCCAACTGGGCGCAGTCGAAGACGTCGCGCACCTCGACCACCTCGGCCAGCGGGCTGCTGATGTCCCCTAGTGGGAGGGGGAACGTGGGCATCACTCCACCCCCGGCGGCCACGATCTGCGACCATCGCTGCTGCACCTGCGCAGGGGCGGGCGGCATCGACTCCAAGAGTGCGCTGTGCTTGGCAAAAGAATCCACCGCAGGAAGCGTGGCTGCGGGGGTGCGTCCGGCGATGACATCGTCGAGGCAGACGGCGAGGTCACCCGCCAGGACCATGAGCGACCAGGCGTCGGCATGTGCATGGTCAAGTCCGATGATGATGGCCGGTCGATCGGTGTCCATCCCGGTCAGCAGCATGGCGTGCGAAGGTCGGGAGTATGGAGCGCACGACTCGTCCAGCACCCGGCGCACGACGTCGTTGGAGCCGCCCTCGCTCGCCGGATGCTCGACCCACGCGCCAGCGCCGACGTCGATCTGGTGCAGCACAACCTCGCCTCGGATGTCTTGGGAAAATGCCGTCCGAAGCGTGCCGTGTCGGGCTACGACGGCCAGCCACGCCTGGGCCAGGGCCTCTGGGGTCAGCGAGCCGCGCCAACGAAAGCAGACCGCCATCCAAGACCCAGCACGCTGACCCTTGCCGACGTGGATTCGCTGATCGAAGGAGACGGGCAGTCCCGCTTCGTCGGGCCCAGCGCTGACTGCATAGGCCATGACCGGCCCAGGGGGCAGGTCGAGGAGTGCCACGCTGGTCAGCCGCATCACGACGTACTGTATGGCTTTCCAGCTCGCCCACCCAGGAGCCCGGTTGCCTACGCTGCGCGCAAAGAACGCCACACTCGATTACGACGTGAGCGGAGCAGGACCGACGATCATCCAATTGCACGGGCTGACCTCGAGTCGGGCACGGGATGCCAGTTTGGGATTGGACCTATCGGCGCGGGCCTCAGAGCACCGGGTGATCCGGTACGACGCCCGCGGGCACGGTGCCTCGGCTGGAGATCACGACCCGAGGTCATATACCTGGTCACACCTTGCCCTCGATCTGCTCGCCGTTATTGACGCAGAGTCGCCGACCCAGGCTGTGCACGGTGTTGGACAGTCGATGGGCAGCGCCACCCTGTTGCATGCGGTCCTCGCCGAGCCCAGCCGATTCGCCAGCCTGGTGCTCGGCATACCTCCGACTGCATGGGATTCGCGCGTGCCGCAGCGGCGTGTGTATCGAGCCAATGCAGATCTCATCGAGCACGCTGGGCTCGGGCCCCTGCTCGAAGCCGACAAGAGGGCATCGCGACCGCCGGCAGCCAGGGCAACCGACGTATCACCGCCGACGGTCATTGAGGACCTGCTGCCCGCGGTCTTTCGCGGGGCCGCGTTGGCCGATTTGCCCCCGCCGCAGGAGTTGACCGGCATCACCATGCCGACGCTGCTGTTGGCGTGGGTCGGCGATCCGGCGCACCCACTGAGCACCGCGCAACGCCTGCACGACCTGTTGCCGCACAGCCGCCTCGTGGTGGCGCATACTCCGGCCCAGGTTGAGAAGTGGCCCGATCTCGTGGCGCAGCACGTTTCTCTAAACAGCCATTGACATTCTTAGCGGAATGCGACTTACTTGGGCCATGACAACGCAAGACGGCTCGATGGCGCGGCTGTCCACCGCCCTACGCGACATCGACCACCACATCGGTGCCAATGTGGAACGCGGCCGGGAGATTCAACGCCGGGTGCGACTACTGCGCGAGCACATCGACCAAGGAGCCCCGATCGCCGGGCTGATCGCCGCAGAGGATGCCCCGAGGGTCGTAGAGTTGATCACGATCAACATGGAGACACTGGAGGACGCGGGGTCGGAGTTGCGCGCCTCGCTGGCCTTGGCGCTACGCCAGGAAGGGTTGACGCTGGCGGAGATTGCCGAGTTGTTTGGCGTCACCCGGCAGCGAATCTCTGCCTTGTTGCGTCAGCGCGCGGCGCTAGAGGTCGGCTCGACCCGTCGCTAGCCGCTGACGCGGACCGACTGAACGTTCGCAGGGGCCGCTGACTAGTGATCTGAGCAGGTGCCGAAGATCTCCAGGGTGTGAGCCACGTCGACAAAGGCGTGCTCGGCGGCCACTCGCTCGGCCCAGGTCTCCACCGCCGGACCCTCGATCTCCACGGTGCGGCCGCAGACACGGCATACCAAGTGGTGGTGGTGGCCACTGCTGCAGGCGCGATAGACCGACTCGCCCTCGTCGGTGCGCAACACATCCACTTCGCCTTCGGCAGCCAACGTGGTGAGCGTGCGATAGACCGTAGCCAGCCCCACGGATGACCCTCCTGCCCGCATCCGGGCATGCAAGTCCTGGGCCGAGGTGAAGTCCCGCGACGATGTCAGTTCTCGGGCGACGGCAGCCTGCTGACGGGTGGGCTTGCGTGTGGTTGTTTTCACCTAGGGACCTCCTCGTGGTGGCCATCGGTGGCGTGATCGCCTTTCGGATGCTCGCCGGTTGCGTGCTCGTCGTAGTGGCTGCCGTGTGGGGCGTGCCGATGACCATCGTGCACGTAGTCGACGTGATCACCGTGAGGCAAAGCCTCGTGGCCGCAGCCGGGGCCGTGCTCGTGATGGTGCTGCTCGGCCACGAAGTGCCGTCGGGCGAGCCACGGCTGGACGGCCGCGCGGCCCAAGGCGACCACGACGAAGATCGCGATAGCGCACAGCACGATGGTGCCGCCGGAGGAGGTGTCGGCGTAGAACGACACGACGACGCCTCCCACGGCTGAGAGTAAGCCGAACGCCACGGCCCAGAGCGTGGCTGTGCGGAAGCTGCGGGCCACCTGCTGTCCCGCCGCATTGGGCACGATCATCAAGGCGCTGATGAGCAACAAACCCACGACTCGCATCGAGACCACCACGGTAATTGCGGTGAGCGCGGCCAGCAGCAGGTTGAGCGCGAGCACCGGCATACCACTGGCGCGGGCGTATTCCTCGTCGCCGGCCACCGCGAAGAAGCGCTGGCGCAACACCGTGGTGACCACGATGATCGACGCCGAAAGAACCCCGAAGACGATGAGATCGTCGCGCGACGTGGTGGTGATCGCGCCAAAGAGGAACCCCGTGAGATTCGATGTCTGTGAGCCGTCGACCTTGTTGATGATGACGACCCCCGCGGCGATCCCGCCGTAGAACATGATGGCCAGGGCGATGTCGCCACTGGTCCGCCCGCGCATCCGGATCAACTCGATGGCCACTCCGGCGAGGACGGCCGCGATCATGGCAGTCAAGATCGGAGCCTGATCCGTCAGCACGCCGACTGCGACACCGGCCAAGGCGACGTGACCGAGGCCGTCACCGATGAGGGAAAGGCGTCGCTGAACGAGGAAGATGCCGACCAACGGCGCGGCGATTCCGACGAAGGCAGCCGCGAGCAGCGCGAGGCGCATGAAGTCGAACGACCACAACTCAGCCATGCCAGTGCCCGTCCTCGACCCCGTCCGAGGGGCCAGCCATCAGCCGAGGAGCAGTCGGGCGCTCGTCATGGTGGTGATCACCATGACGATGAGGACCAGAGATCATCTCGGCCAGGTATGCCGTGTAGTCCCCCGGGGCCCCGTCGAAGGCGATCGTGCCCGCTTCCATCGCCACGATGCGGGTGACCACTTGGTGCAGCACCGATAGGTCGTGGGTCACGACGAGCATCGTCACGCCCCGATCTACCAGCCGCTGCAGCACCCGAGCCAAGACGTCTTGTGATGCGGCATCGACGCCGGCGGTTGGCTCGTCCATGATCAGGACGTCGGGTTGACCGACCAAGGCCCGCGCGATCAGCACCCGCCGCTGTTGCCCCCCGGACAGGTTCGCCACGTCGGCCTGCGCCCGGTCGCTCAGGCCCACCGTCTCCAGGGCGTCGGCGACGAGATCGCGGTCGATAGTGCTCGCCCGTCGCCACCAGGGACGATGAGTGAGGCGACCAGTGGCCACGACTTCACGCACCGTGGAACGGACCGAAGAAGACAAGGTATGCCGTTGCGGCACATAGCCGATCGGTGTGCGATCGCTACGTCTTGTCACCGGGATGCCCAGCACGTCGATCTGACCGCCGAGGTGATCGTTGAGGCCGAGGAGCCCGCGCACGAAGGTCGACTTCCCTGAGCCGTTGGGGCCTAGCAGCGCCACGACCTCGCCTGTCCGCACGCTCAGGCTCACGTCCGTGATCACGGGAGCACCGGCATACCCAAAAGAGGCAGAGCGCACGTCGATGACCGGATCAGCGCTCGGGTCGGCGGTGGTCGCGGATGGCGTCATGTGCAGTTTTGTCCGCTCCGCAGGGTGTCCAGGTTGGATCGCATCACCTCAAGGTAGTCCTGCCCCGCCGATTCGTCGGTCAATCCTTCGACCGGGTCCAGGACGAGCACGTCGGCGCCGGTCTCGGCGGCGACCGTCTCGGCGATATCCGTGCCGATCAGCACCTCGGAATAGATGGTGTCGACGCCGGTGTCGCGCACGATGCTGGCGACCTCGGCCAGCCGGGCGGGGGAGGGCTCGGCCTCGGGGGAGATCCCGGCGATGCCGACCTGGTCGAAGCCGTAGTTGAAGGCGAGGTAGCCGAAGGCGTCGTGGGTGGTCACCATGTGATCTTGCTGGCACGCGACAAGGCCCTCGTCGAACGCGGCGTTCAGGTCATTGAGGTCCGCGACCAGTGCGTCGGCGTTGGCTTGGTATGTCGACTCGTTCGCCGGGTCTATCTCGATCAAACGGTCCGCGACGGCTTCGGTCACTTCGCCCATCCGCGACGGGTCGAGCCAGAAGTGCGGGTCGAGAGTGTCGCCTCCCTCGTCGCCTTCCTGTTCGTCGTCGTGCTCGGTGCCTGTGGTGATGAGGTCGGCGGCAGCGTTGACATCGAGGGCATGATCACCGCCTTGCTGCTCGACGGCATCGTCGACCGCGGACTGTAAGCCAGCCGTATAGAGCACCAGATCGGCGGTGCCAACGGACCCAACGGCCTGCGGTGACAGCTCGACATCGTGCGGCTCGGCACCGGGGGCGGTGAGGGTCTCGACGTTGGCGAGGTCACCGGCCACCCTGGTGGCGATGAACTCCAGGGGGTAGAAGCCCACGACAATCGTGGTTTCCTCCGGTGAGCCTTCGGGCTGTTCGTCGGAGGACCCACACGCTGAGGTGGCGAGGACGCCGAGACCAGCGGTCAAGACGGTGACGAGGCGGGCGTGTGATCGGGGAGGGGATGGCATACCAAGGAGTATTGCTTTAGATGAGAATGATTGTCAAAATCATCGAAGCGGGTCGGGCAGTCAGCGCGGAATGATCTGGGTGGTGGCAATCCCGACGACGAGCAGCAAGACTGCGAGTCGAAGCAGACGCTCAGGTTGGCGCAAGTGCGGCCAGGTCAGATAAAGCAGCCAACCCAAGAACCCAATGGGGATCAGCAGCAGGACTGCGCCGATGACTCCGCCGACGAAGGCACCCGTCAGCAGGACAGCCAACATGATGAGAAACGGCACCAGCGCAGGCATCCGGGCCATCGCCGTCAGCAGCGGGGTGCTGGCCCGCTCGATCGTGCCGCGTATGCCGTGGCCACTGGTCCCACGGCCAGGATCGGGGGCGGGAGAGGCAGAATCGTTGGGCGCGGGCACAGATGGCAGCCTAATCTGCCCCGCGCTTTAGGATGACGCGCATGGCAGCCCCCACCACCGTCGAAAGCGTCGTCAGCCTCTGCAAGCGCAGGGGCTTTGTCTTCCCGTGCGGTGAGATCTACGGCGGGACACGGTCGGCGTGGGACTACGGCCCGCTAGGCGTTGCCCTCAAAGACAACATCAAGCGTCAGTGGTGGCGCGCGATGGTGCAGACGCGCGACGACGTGGTCGGCCTTGATTCCTCGGTGATCTTGCCGCGGCAGACCTGGGTGGCCTCGGGTCACGTTGGCGAGTTCACCGACCCGCTGACCGAGTGCCTGAGTTGTCACAAGCGCTTCCGACTGGATCATATGCAGGAGGCGGTGGCCGAGAAGGCGGCGAAAAAGGGCAAAGAGATCGACCCTGATAGCGTCGCCATCGAAGACCTGAACTGCCCGAACTGCGGCACAAAGGGCCAATGGACCGAGCCGCGCGAGTTCAACATGATGCTCAAGACGTATTTGGGCGTGCTCGAAGAAGAGTCCGGTTTGCACTATCTGCGCCCGGAGACGGCCCAGGGCATCTTCATCAACTTTGCCAATGTGATGACGACCTCGCGCAAGAAGCCGCCGTTTGGCATCGCCCAGACGGGCAAGAGCTTCCGCAACGAGATCACCCCCGGCAACTTCATTTTCCGCACTCGCGAGTTCGAGCAGATGGAGATGGAGTTCTTCGTCGAGCCTTCGACTGCGCCGAAGTGGCACCAATACTGGATCGATGAGCGCACGGCTTGGTATGTGGGCCTCGGCGTCAACCCCGACGACCTGCGGCACTACGAGCACCCGGCGGAGAAGTTGTCGCACTATTCCGACCGCACAGTGGACATTGAATACCGATTCAACTTCGCCGGCTCGGAGTGGGGTGAGCTCGAGGGCGTCGCCAACCGCACCGACTTCGACCTCGCGACTCACTCGGAGCACTCGGGGACTGACTTGTCCTACTTCGATCAGGCCACGGAGAAGCGATACACCCCATACGTCATCGAGCCTGCTGCCGGACTGTCCCGTTCGCTGATGACCTTCCTGGTGGATGCCTACACCGAAGATGAGGCCCCCAACGCCAAGGGTGGGGTCGACAAGCGCACGGTCCTGCGGTTGGACCCGAGGTTGTCACCGATCAAGGTGGCGGTGTTGCCGTTGAGCCGCAACGCTGATCTCACGCCTGCGGCCAAGGATCTAGCGGCAACCCTGCGGCAACACTGGATGGTCGACTTCGACGACGCCGGGGCCATCGGTCGCCGCTATCGCCGTCAGGACGAAATCGGCACGCCGTTCTGCGTGACGGTGGACTTCGACACCCTCGATGACCAGGCTGTGACCATCCGCGAGCGTGACTCAATGGCCCAAGAGCGCGTCGCCCTGGATCAGGTCGAGGCGTACCTCGCGCAGCGACTGATTGGCTGCTAGTCGCCGCACCGATCTGCGACGAATGCGCGCAGGCGTTGTCCCGGGTGCGCTGTGGTGGGAGGCTGCATGAAACGCACCACATCGTCAGGAATAGCCATGACCTCGCCCGCCGATTCTGAGCTCGCTGCACGCGCCCGCGCCTCCATCATGATGATGACCAGCGGAACACTCGCAGAGTTCCGTGACATCTATCACCCCGACGCGGTGAATCGGGAGGCGAGGGCCGAGCTCGTAGCGATCGGCGTCAGGATGTCGGGCCGGCACACCGGCACCATGGTGACGTATCGCAACGACGGCAGCGTCGACCGCGCTTTTGCCCCTACCGGGAAAAGATTCGAGTCGCCTCAGGCGCACTTCCTTCGCGTCCGCAACGACATGGTGGTCGAACACTGGGCCATCCGTGACGACCTAGGTCAAGCGAGACAACTCGGCTGGATACCACCGAGTCCGGCGTACCTCCTCAGGTGTGCGCTCGCCACCGCCAGCGCGAGACGCGGATTGAAGGCGGGGAAGGGTCCGTCGAGATTGCCGTCGACCCGCCTGAGTCGATTGGGTCTGAGGGCTTCAGGGCCCGCCTCGTCAACGTGACCAAATCGTGACCCGAACGCTGCATCAACCGCGACCGTCGGCGGTCATAGGCATGTGCATGTAATTCCTGTGACGAAGGGCATCTCATGAAGATCAGCGAAGTTCAGAGCAATCGGCGCACGGTGCTTTTGGGCGGACTCGGGGCCGGACTGGCTACGGTTTTGCCAGTGGCGCCGGCGAGCGCGGCGTCGACGTACCGACGGGGGAGTCGGGGAGCCGGCGTGGCCTCATTGCAAAGGTCTCTCGGCGCTCGCGGGTACTGGTGTGGGCGCGCAGACGGCGTCTTCGGCCACCTGACGCAGCAAGCGGTCTGGGCTTTGCAGAAGCGCCACGGGTTGGTGCGCGACGCCGTGGTTGGTCCAAAGACTCGGGCCGCCCTCGAGCACGACTCGGCGCTGAAGCCGAAGGGAGGCTCGGGGACACGATTTGAAGTCAACCTCTCGCTGCAACTGGTGTTGGAGGTCCGTGACGGCACGACGTTTCGGGTCTTCAACACCTCCACTGGCAACGGCGAGCCCTACCAGTGGCATGGTCACACCTACAACGCCAATACGTATCCGGGGTCCTTCGTCGTGTACTCGACCTACGGCACGGGTTGGCAAGAGGGGCCATTGGGGTCGCTGTACCGCCCGGCATACTTCGATCGTGGTCGGGCGCTGCATGGCTCGGAGTCCATCCCGCCCTATCCCGCGTCACATGGCTGCTGTCGTCTCTCCACGGCTGCCACGGACCTGCTCTGGGCAGGCGGGGCGATGGATCGTGGCCATCGAGTCCTCGTGGTGTGAGTTGACTATCGGCTGATGACTGACTGGGACTCCACGTGATCTGATGGTCGGTATGCAGATCCGCCCGTTTGACCTCGACGACACCGAAGCCGTGGTCCGGCTCTGGCAAGAGGTCGGCATCACCCGTCCGTGGAACGATCCGCGTCGTGACATCGAGCGAAAGATGACGGTGCAGCCCGAGCTGTTCTTGGTCGGAGTGATCGGCGAGGACATCGTGGCCAGCGCGATGTCAGGCTTTGACGGGCACCGCGGCTGGCTCTACTACTTCGCAGTCTCCCCAAGCCGCCAAGGTCAGGGACTGGGCCAGCTCGTGCTCGAGGAAGTGGAGCGGCTCCTGATCGAGCGGGGCTGTCCCAAAGTGAACGTGCAGATCCGCGGCGGCAACACGGGGTTGATGGAGCGCTACCAAGCGTGGGGGTATGCCGAGGATGGGGCCACCGGGATGGGCAAGCGTCTGATCCCGGACTGATCGGCCTACCCGCCCAAGATCAAACTCGCACCCAAGGCGATCAACACCAGGGCGACCGCTGAGTCGAAGATCTGCCACGATCGAGGTGTGCTCAAAAGCGGACGTAGTCGCGTTGCGCCGTAGCCGAGGGCGAGGAACCAGCTCAGGCTGGCGGCATACAACCCGGCGAAGAACCACCAGCGATCCTGCGGTCCATGGCTGTTGGCGAAGGTGCCCATCATCATCATGTCGAGGTAGAGGTGCGGGTTCAGCCAGGTCAGCACGGCAAGGATGCTCAGAGTGTGGCGAGCGCTGCTGCTCGTTGTGGTCCCGGTGACCAGGGAGGTTGGCCGGCCGACACGGTATGCCGCGTGCGCACCGTAGGCGATCATGAACAGTCCGCCGGCAACGCGGAGGATTGGCACGATCGAGGGCCACTGCGCCAAGACCAGCCCCACCCCGAGCACGGACACGCCGATGAGAATGAGGTCCGATACGGCGCAGAAGGCCACGACCTTGCCCACGTGTTCTGCGCGCAGTCCCTGACGCAGCACAAAGGTATTTTGGGCACCGATGGCGATCAGCAAAGCCCATCCGGTTAGCAGACCGGTCAGGATGAGGGCAAGAGGCATCACGTGTACTGGAGTCGTGCCGGAGCACGGTGATGCGGTCAAAAGGCTCGCTGGCTGCGACAGATCGTTGCCGAGCGAAGGGAGTCGGGAACAACTGATGGCCGAGATGGCTTAGGGTAATTGATACATCAACTACTTCTGAGTGAGGATGACATCATGCAGTTCGGAGTGTTCAGCGTTGGCGACATCACTATGGACCCCACCACCGGGGCGACCCCCAGTGACGCCGAGCGGGTCCAAGCGCAGGTAGCGATTGCGCTGAAGACTGAAGAGGTCGGGATGGACGTCTTCGCCACCGGCGAGCATCACAATCCACCGTTCATGTCGTCCTCGCCGACCACGATGCTGGGTTATATCGCCGCGCAGACACGTTCCTTGAAGCTCTCGACTGCGGTCACCCTGATCACCACCAACGACCCGGTGAAGATCGCGGAGGACTACGCGATGCTTCAGCACCTCTCCGGTGGCCGAGTAGACCTCATGATGGGTCGCGGCAACACCGGGCCGGTCTATCCCTGGTTCGGCAAGGACATCCGTCAGGCCATGCCGCTCGCGGTCGAGAACTACGACCTGTTGCGCCGGTTGTGGCGTGAAGATGTTGTTGATTGGTCTGGGCAGTTCCGCACCTCGCTGCAGGGCTTCACCGCCACGCCTCGCCCGCTGGACGGCATACCCCCGTTTGTGTGGCACGGCTCGATCCGCACCCCTGAGGTCGCAGAGCAAGCTGCCTTCTACGGCGACGGGTTCTTCCACAACAACATCTTCTGGAACATTGAGCACACCGCGCGGATGGTCGCGCTTTATCGTCGGCGCTTCGAGCACTACGGTCACGGGCCGGCCAATACCGCCACGGTGGGCCTCGGGGGCCAGGTGTTCATGGCCAAGAACAGTCAGGACGCTGTCCGCCACTTCAGGCCGTACTTCGACAACGCGCCGGTCTACGGTCACGGTCCCTCGATGGAGCAGTTCATGCGCGAGACGCCGCTGACCGTCGGCAGCCCGCAGCAGGTCATCGAGCGCACGCTGAGCTTTGCCGATGAGGTCGGGGACTATCAGCGCCAGATGTTCCTGATGGACCACGCAGGGTTGCCGTTGGCGACCGTGCTGGATCAGTTGGAAATGCTTGGCTCAGAGGTCATCCCGGTGTTGCGGCGCGAGTTCGAAGCGCGTCGCCCCTCCGGTGTGCCGTCCGACCCGCCGGTGCATTCGTCGCTGCTGGCGGCGGGCGATCACCATCCGAACGCTCACGTCCGCCCCGCACAGCTGAATGCGCAAGCCTCGGTATGACGTCGCGCGAGCTCTCGGTGGTCGTCGTTTCAGCTGGAGTGAGCACGCCTTCGTCGACCAGACTGCTGGCCGAACGGATCGGGCATTCCGTGGGCGATCGGCTGCGCGTGCGCGATGTCGCGGTTGACTTGAGGTTCATTGACGTCCGAGACCTTGGGATGGATGTCACCTCAGCCATCGTCAATGCAGGCCGACGATCGGCTGTGCTGGAGCGCGCCAACGCCGCGATAGCGGGTGCGGATGCTGTGATCGCCGTGACGCCTGTCTTCGCAGGTTCGTACTCCGGCTTGTTCAAGTCATTTTTCGATGTCATCGAACCCGACGCCCTACGCGGGACGCCAGTCCTGATCGCCGCCACTGGAGGGTCTGCCCGGCATTCGCTGATCCTCGATCACGCGATGCGGCCGCTATTCGCCTACTTCGGCGCGTTGGTTCTGCCCACGGGAGTCTTCGCTGCGACGTCGGACTTTGGCACGGCGGCGTCCGCCGGTGACGCCATCAGCGATCGGATCGATCTTGCCGCCGCAGAGCTTGCGCTGATGCTCGCGACGCGGGTGACCATTGGCGAGGGGTCGTTTGACGGTGTGGCCCCGCGTTCGGCGGATGACCTGTCGGCTGCGGAGTCGATGGAGGCCGGTGGCACCTTGCCGGACTTCGGATCGCTGCTGCCTTCACACCGCTGATCCCGGCGCCCACGTCATCCCAGACAACCCCAGCCATTTCCCCCCGCCGAGCGAGTAGCCATCGTCAGGTCGACATCGCAAAATGCTCGCGAGTGACGCTCCATCTGGCGTATCTCGCGGGCATTTTGGGGTTTCGACGGCAGCTATCGGTGGGCTAGCGCCCGCCACTCACGATGGGGCCGAGCCGAGCTCCGCTAGGTCAACCCGGGTAGCCCATCGAGGCTCACAGCGTTGCGCTCCCGGTGATAGGCCGCGATCGCCTCGTCATCACGGCTGTTCCAGACCGCGTCCAGCGCCGGACGCTCCTCACGCAGGTCCATCTTGGGCACGGCATACCCGCACGAGTCGGACACCCTGGCCACGTCGACGCTGATGATGCCCCGCAGGTATCGACGCCGCCGTTCCCCCTCGGCACCGAAAATCGGCAGCGCCGCTTCGAAGCCTGCCGAGCCCACATCCAGCAGAGAGCCTTGGCCGTGCAAGCGCACGATCCGCGGCTTGCCGTCGAAGGCGCAGAACATCACGCAGATGCGGCCGTTCTCCTGCAGGTGCGCCACGGTCTCGACACCGCTCCCTGTGATGTCCAGATAGGCGAAGGTGTGCTCATCGAGCACCCGGAAAGTCCCGACGGTTCCCTTCGGCGAGAGGTTGACCAGACCGTCGGCAGCTATCGGCGCGGTGGCGACGAAGAAGAGGGGTTGGGCCTCGATCCACGTCACCATCGAGGGTTCGATGCTCTCGAATACCGTCGCCATGCGATGAAGCCTACGCAGGACGTCAGAAGTCTTTGAGAGGATGCACCAATGACTATTGCTGCTGCACCGGCGAGGCCGATTGTCGCGCCCCTGCAGATTGGCCAGCACACCATCGGCTCTCCTGTGGTCCTGGCACCGATGGCGGGCATCACCAACCGGGCCTTCCGCCGACTATGTCGTCAATACGCCAGCGATCAGTACGCCAGCGTTCCCAGCATCAGCGGCACGCAGGCTGCCTCAGGGGCCACATCGCTGTACGTCAGCGAGATGATCACCTCGCGGGCGCTGGTCGAGCGCACACCCATCTCTATGCGCCTTATCGAGCACGACGATGACGAGCAACCGCGATCCATCCAGTTGTATGGCGTCGACCCGGCGACCGTCGGTGCCGCCGTCAAGATGCTGGTCAGCGAAGACCGCGCCGATCACATCGACCTCAACTTCGGCTGCCCGGTGCCCAAGGTCACCCGCAAAGGTGGGGGAGCGGCGTTGCCGTGGAAGATCGACCTTTTTCGAGGGATCGTTCGAGCGGCAGTGGCGCAGGCGGCGCCCGCTGATATCCCGGTGACGGTCAAGATGCGGGTCGGCATCGACAGCGACCACATCACCTATCTCGACGCGGGGCGGATCGCCGAAGACGAAGGTGCATCCGCCGTGGCGTTGCATGCGAGGACGGCAGCCCAGGCCTACAGCGGACAAGCCGACTGGAGTCGCATCACAGCCCTCAAACAGGCGGTGACCTCGATCCCGGTCCTCGGCAACGGCGACATCTGGTCTGCCGAAGACGCCGTCCGTATGGTGCGCGAGACCGGCTGTGATGGGGTCGTGGTCGGCCGCGGTTGCCTGGGCCGACCGTGGCTGTTCACCGATCTGGCCGCAGCCTTCGCCGGCTCGGAGGCCCGCGTCGAGCCCACCCTGCGCGAGGTGTGTGCGACGCTCAGCCTGCACGCCGCATACCTGGTGGAGTTCTACGGCGATGAGAGCAGGGGCTGCCGCGATATCCGCAAGCACATCTCCTGGTATTTCAAGGGATTCGCCGTCGGCGGTACGCTGCGCCATCAACTCGGGCTGATCGACTCGCTGGACTCCTTGGACCGGCTCATCAACACCCTCGATCTTGATCAGCCGTGGCCGGGCGATGATGCCGAGGGGCAACGCGGCCGTGCAGGCTCCTCCCGCCGAGTAATCTTGCCGGAGTTCTGGCTGCAGTCTCGCGAGCTGAATGAGGCACAGCGGGCCACGATCGCGGCCGCAGAGTTGTCGGTCTCGGGCGGCTAGCGAAAAGTACTTTGCGCAAAGTGCATCCAAATGCGGTGCGGCATCGGAAGTAGGGGTCAGAGGGAGTCACCACGGTTCCCCTGAACCTACAGGAGATTGACATGCGTTCAATTGCTTGGGGGGCGGCCGCAAGCCTTGCCCTCGTAGCCACTGCCGGTCCCGCTTTGGCTCAGGACGACAGCCAGGTGTCCGTGCTGCACGCTGTGCCGGGCCTGACCGTTGACGTCTATGTCAACGGCGAAGAGACCCTGCCCGACTTCGAGCCCGGCACCCTGACCGACCCGTTGACCCTGCCCGCCGGTGACTACGACATCGAGGTGTATGCCGCGGGTGACGACCCCGAGACCACCGACCCAGCCATCTCGGCTGAGGGCTTGGCCGTGCCGGGTGGCGCGAACATCACGCTGACCGCCAACCTGGATGCTGACGGAAACCCGGCGCTTAACGCGTTCGTGAACGACATGTCGACCCTTGATGCTGGCCAGGCTCGGCTGACCGTCCGTCACACAGCAGCCGCTCCGGCCGTTGACATCCGCGCCGGTGGTAGCCCCGTGATCGAGGGTCTGACCAACCCCAACGAAGAGGTCTTGAACCTCGACGCGGGCACCGTGAGCGCCGACGTCACCCTCGCTGGGACCGAAGACGTCGCGATCGGCCCAGCCGACCTGGATCTGGCTGAAGGCACGAACACCATCGTGTACGCATGGGGCTCGGCCGCTGATGGGAACCTCGACCTGGCAGTCCAGACGATCGACGGTCTGCACGGAGACCCGAGCGGCGTTCCCACCGGTGACGGTGGCCTGCTCGAGGGTGGCTCCGCCGCATGGCTGTGGATCCTCGGCGCCGCAGGCGTTGCTGGCGCGCTGGTTGCCGGGCGCAAGATGACCGCACAGGGCGGTCACGCCGCCTAGTCAGTTCATGCGGTCTCCTCAGTTCGAGACCGCTCAGAGACCACGGTGCCGGCGAGCAGACGAACTGTTCGCCGGTGCCGTCTATCACCGCTGGGCTGACCTACAGAAAACCCCGAAGGCAGCGGCGAAACGCGAGGGAGTGGAATGCATCGAGCAGGATGGGCGCGCGGTCTGTGGCTCATCCGTGCCCGTCTGGCCTTGCTCATCGCATCTCTCGTTGCCGTCACCCTCGCCACGGTGTCCCTCACGGCGGCAGGGGAGCCGCAAGACATTGGCAGCATCGATGTCGCTGGCGATGACAGTGCTAGCGCCACCTACGTGCCGGGTGAAACTGAGGATCAAAGACCTACTTCTGGGCGGGTTGACCCCTCAGTTTCGCCGGGTACGGACGAGGCAAGCGAAGATCGTGATGCCAGCGCAGAGGCACCCGGGGGCATCAGTGGCGCAACTGGATTTGGTGTCCCCGACGTGTCGCGGAGTTCGGCCCAGTTGCGTGATTCGCCTCGGGTTACAGCCACTCCGGCGCGACTCATCGTCACATCGGTGGATCTCGATGCGCTCCTGGATGCCACCGGAGTTCGTGACGACGGCCTGATGGAGATCCCCGACGACGGGGCTCGAGCGGCGTGGTATCGCTATGGCCCCAATGCCGGAAGCGGGAGCGGGTCTGTGGTGCTAGCCGGCCATGTCGACACAGACGAGGGTCTCGGTGCGATGGCGGCGCTGCGAGAGGTCTCGGTCGGTGCCGAAGTGGAGGTCGAAATGAGCGACGGGTCAGTCCTGACGTATGAGGTGAGGGGACGCGAGACCATTGCCAAGAACGAGTTGCCCTCCGATGAGATCTTTGCCCGAACAGGCCCCGAACGGCTGACCCTGATCACCTGCGGTGGACCCTGGCGGGCTGCGGAGTCCAGCTATCGCGACAACGTCGTCGTGGTGGCTACTCCGATGGATCAGCGGTGAGGGGGCCCGTCGATGAGAGCCGCAGAGCTGGAGTCGATACGGTGGGTCGGTGACCGACCGGACCAGCGGCCTCGACACAGATGTGGATGCCGACAGATCGATCAGCCTCGCCTTCGCCGAGGGTCAGTCCACGGCGCTCGCGCAGGCATACCAACGGTGGGGTGGATTGGTTCATGGGCTGGCGGCCAAGGCGGTCGGTCACAGCGACGCGGACGACGTCACGCAGCAGGTGTTTGTGGCCGCATGGCAGTCCAGGGCTCGGTATCGCGTCGATCAGGGCCCGCTCGGTGCCTGGCTAGTGGGAATTACCCGTCATCGCATTGCCGATCATTTTGCCCGCCGACACGTCGGCAAGGAAGTCACTGCAGACCCGAGCGTTCTGCATGCCAATCTGGAGCAGCACCCTGCTCCGAATACCGTCACAGCAGATCGCATCGACCATATGTTGGTGCTTTGGGAAGAACTGGAGCGCATCGGCGATCCGCAGCGTCGCATCATGGTTCTTGCCTTTTTCGAGGACATGACGCACGCACAGATCGCGCAGGCTCTCGATCTCCCGCTAGGCACAGTGAAGAGCTACATCGCGCGCACCTTGCGCCGAATGAGAACCCGATTGGAGGGTGAGCATGCACATTGACAGCGACGACCTCGCCCTCGTGGCCATGGGTGAAGGCGAGCAGGAGCACCGAGACCATCTCAGCGGCTGTGACCTCTGCCGCAACGAGGTCGACTCTTTGGCCGCGGTGACTCAGATCATGTCCGCCGGCGGACCCGTCCCGGTCGAGGCACCGGCATACCTCTGGCCAGCCATCGAGGCCGCCGTGCGTGAGGCAGCGGCAGGTCTGGCCGCCGGATCGCCTGCCTCAGATCGTAGGCCGGCACACTCGGGTGATTCACCGAAATCTGCTACATCGGCGAGCCCAGATCCTGTGGCCGAGCCAGCGTCTCTTGACTCTCGTCGAAAGCACCGGCAGTCAGCCTCAGCTGGTTCCCGCCGCTTCTCCGGGCTCACTCTGCTGGGTGCTGCTGCCGCAGGGGCGGCAGTCATGTGGATCGGATCGACCGTTGTTGGGCAAGAAGGTTCGACCGATGCGCCCGTCTTGGCGACTGCCGATCTTGCCGCGTTGGAGAGCAGCGTGAGCCCGGGCACCGCAGAGATCATCGAGCGCGACGGACAACGCGTGTTGCGCATCGATGCCAGCGAGTTGCCCGCAGTGGACGACGGCTTCTTGCAGGTCTGGTTGCTCCAGGACGACGCGACCGGGATGGTGGCTTTAGGGTCGCTGACCGAGGGCGGTGAGGAGTTCGAGTTGCCCGAAGGCTTGTCGACCGACACCTTCACCACGGTTGACGTATCCATCGAGCACTACGACGGCAACCCTGCGCACAGCGGGGAAAGCCTCTGGCGCGGGGCGCTGACCTCGACCTGATCGCGCCACTCAGCCCAGGGGGTTGTCTCCGCTGGCGACCGGCCGGGCTTCGTCACTGACCCAATCGCTCCAAGAGCCGACGTAGACGGCGGGCGGTCGACGATCCGGATCGGCAACCTCCATGGCAAGAGCCAGGTGCGCGGCTTGCACGCCCGAGCCGCAGTACACCGCCGTGGGCGCATGCGGGTCGACTCCGAGATCCCGAAGCATCCGCCGTAGTCTCTCCGGATCGAAACGGCTATCCGGGTCCAATATGCCCAACGTCGGGATGTTGACGGCCCCCGGGATGTGCCCGGCAACAGGGTCCATCGGCTCCACGTCCCCGCAGTACCGCTCGCTGGCTCGTGCGTCGATCACCCGACCGCCGGGACCTTCGAGGTATGTCGCGAGGTCGTCCGCACTGGGCGCCTCACGACCTCCTGGGCGTAGGTCGACGTTTCCGGTCGCAGACGCCGGATCTGATCCACTCTCGGTCGGCAAGCCCGCCGCCCGCCACGCTGCATACCCTCCGTTGAGCACCCGGACGTCGGACTTGCCGAAGTACTGCATGACCCACCACGCGCGAGCAGCGGCCAGCGAGTTGGCCCCGTCGTAGACCACGACGGGACGCTCGTTCCGCACGCCGGCACCGCGCAGGGCATGGGTGGCCGTCTTGAGCGTGGGCAAGGGATGCCGACCACCGACGCGGTCCTCTCGCACGTGGCCGGCCAGGGCCGTTTCCAGATCCAGGAATGCCGCACCTGGGATGTGCCCTTGCCCATACTCGGCGCGATTGCCCTCGACTCCTCGACCCAACTGCCAGCGCACATCGATAAGCACGGGCCGTGCATGCGTGTCTTCTGTGGAGAGCAGACCCGCCAGGTCGTGCGGCTCCACCAGGGATCGTCCAGATCCTCGCACCTGCGTTCCGTCAGCCATGGGACCTCTTCGGGTCTGCTGTCCTCTTCCACGGCGGAGGGTCTCCGGCCAGCCACCAGCTCATCCACGACGTCAGGGTCGGCAGCGCCACGTAGGTCATCACCGGCGTCAATAGCAGCGTGCTGATCAGCACTCGTAGTGGCAGGGCAATGCTGTCGGGCAGCGCCATCGACAGCAGCCATGTCGTCAGCAGGCTGAGCGGGAAGAATGCGACCCAGATGACGGTGCCTTGCTTCCACCGCGGCGGTCCCGCTGGTGCCGGTCGCAGGTCGGCGACGTCCGTGCCCGCAGGACGATCGAACCACCCTTCGATGCCTGTCCGCCGCTCTTTGACGCTCTCACCCACGATGCCCTGGGCGGAGTGCAGCCACCAGCGACGCTGCTCCGATGCTTCCCACACGGCAAGGGCCTCGTGGCTCTCGAATCGATACAGCATGTGCCAGACATCGGACTCGACCCCAGGTCGCACCCAGCCGGTCCCCAAGAACCCTTCGAAGCGTTCGGCCAATGACGCACCGGCATTGATCCAGGCGACCATACGGTCAGCCTGATCAGGGTCGATGTGACGGGTAATGCTGACGGTCACAGAATTCGGCACGCACCTGACTCTATGACCCCCACGACTGTGCGAGCACAATGGGACTCATGTGCCGCAATATCCGACAACTCCATCATTTCGAGCCACCGGCGACGACGCAGGAGGTGCGAGCTGCGGCGCTTCAATACGTCCGCAAGATCGGTGGGTCGGCCACGCCCTCCCAAGCCAACCGCCCGGCATACGACCAGGCGGTGGAGCAGATCGCGGCAGCGACCCAGCAGATGCTCGACGCCATGGTGTCCCGGGGGGCCCCGCGCGACCGTGAGATCGAGGCAGTGAAGGCCAAAGCTCGCTCGGCTGCCCGCTTCGCCGGGAACCGCTGACCCGATGGCTGGCCGTCCTCCGTCACCCGCACTGATCCGCACCCGCAAGATCGCCAATTGGCTGAATCTGTCGACTCTGTTGGGTCTTGGGGTTGCTCGTGCCGGTAATGCGACCGTACGGCGAGGCCCCTTCGATCTGTATTTGGCCGATCACTACCGGTGGGGATTTCCGGCGGGTGGTGCATTCACGATCGGCGATGTGGTCATCACAAGGCACGATTTCGACACCATGTTGCCGCTGCGACCGCATCTGCTCGAACACGAAGAAGTCCACGCCCGTCAATGGATGGCGTGCCTCGGCTTGCCGTTCCTCCCGCTGTATGTGGCCTCGATGGGGTGGTCGATGCTGCGCACCGGGGATCGAGCCGCGCGCTGTGTGTTCGAGCGCCATGCAGATCTCGCCAAGGGTGGGTATGCCGACGTGCCGGTCCGCCCGATTGGTCCGGTACTGGCGCAGAGCGCTCAGCGGGCCCGCGCCGCTCTGGCCGCCCGATCGGTGTCCATGAAGTGAGTAGTGACTCGACCCCTGTCCCGGGGTATGAAGCCGCCGACCGGGAGCGTTGGCTTCCCGAGGATCCGGCGATCAAGCGAGCCGACCGGGATGACTTCGCCCGCGATCGGGCCCGGGTCGTGCACTCCGCTGGGTTGCGGCGCTTGGCACTGACCACCCAGGTGGTGCAGCCCGGCTCGGACGACTTCGTGCGAAACCGGCTGACTCACTCGTTGGAGGTAGCCCAGATCGGCCGGGAGTTCGGGGCGGCTCTGGGCTGTGCGGCTGACGTGGTGGACGCCGCGTGCCTGGCGCATGATCTCGGCCACCCGCCGTTCGGGCACCACGGCGAGTCCGTGCTCGACGAGTTAGCCGATGACATCGGCGGTTTCGAGGGCAACGCCCAGACCCTTCGCGTCTTGACCAGGTTGGAGGCCAAGCGGGTCCATCCCGATGGCCGACCGGCCGGACTGAACCTGACCCGCGCGTCGTTGGATGCGGTCGTGAAGTATCCGTGGGCCCGCGGCGACGTCGCTGGGACGGCCAAGTTCGGCTTTTATCCCGACGACGCGGAGGTCTACGGCTGGATACGCGACGCGGGCGTCGGTCAGCGACGCTGCCTGGAGGCCGAGGTCATGGACTGGTCCGACGATGTGGCCTACTGCGTGCACGATATCGAGGATGGGGTGACCTCCCGGCGCATCGATCTGCGCGCCTTGCGCTCAACCGTCGAGGCCGCGTCAGTGGTGGACGTGGCGCAACGTTGGTACGCCCCCGACATCGAGCAGGATGTCCTGTCGCAAGCGCTGGCTCGGTTGCTCTCCTCGGAGTGGATCCCCGAGGACCACGATGGGTCACGGGCCTCGCTTGCGTCGCTGAAGGACATGACCAGCCGGCTCATCGGACACTTCGTGCACACCGTCGAGGACGCCACCCGCGAGCGGCACGGCCATGGCCGACTGACCCGGTATGCCGCGGGCCTGGTCGTGCCAGATGCTGTGCGAGCCGAGGCGAGCGTGCTCAAAGGAGCCGCCGCGCATTTCGTGATGATGAGCGAGGAACGGCGTGACGTGATGGAGCGTCAACGCGAGATCGTGGTGACGCTGTTCTCGGCATACACCGAACATCCTGATCGCATGGACCCCATCCACGCGGCGGCGCACCAGGAAGCGGCACTCGAGGGCGACGATGTCGCGGTCACTCGCGCCGTCATCGATCAGGTCGCCAGCCTCTCCGACATCCGCGCTCACGCACTGTTCGCCGCGTGGGCGTGAGCGCGGCGCGCCTCAGTCCTCCGGCACGTCCAGTCCCTCGGCTTCGTCGCGCTCGGCCCACTCCAGGAGCGGCGCGATGTCGTAGGGGTGGTCGTCGATCTCCGCGTGCAGATCTCCGAGCTCGGCATACCGGGACGGCATGGAGGCCACGGTGAAGTCACCAGGCTCGCAGTCGGCCACCTCGTCCCAGGCCAGCGGCGACGACACTCGGGCATCGGGAGTGCCGCGCACCGAGTAGGCGCAGGCGATCGTGTGATCGCGGGCGTTCTGGTTGAAGTCGACAAAGACCGCCCTGGGGTCTCGGTCTTTGCGCCACCACGTCGTGGTCGCCTTGTCCGGGCAGCGACGCTCGACCTCTCGGGCAAAGGCCAACGCTGCCCGACGGACATCGGTGAAGCTGTGCTCGGGGTGGATCCGCACGTAGGCGTGCAGCCCAGCCCCACCAGTGGTCTTCGGCCAGCCGCGAGCGCCCAGCTCATCGAGCACCTCGTGGGCCACCGCCGCCACCTCGCGCACCGTCGCGAAGTCGCAGCCGTCGCCGGGGTCGAGGTCGATCCGCCATTCGTCGGGGCGCTCGACGTCGGCGCGACGGCTGTTCCACGGGTGGAACTCCACGGTGGACATCTGCACCGCCCAGATCACGCTGGCCAACTCCGTCACGCACAGCTCATCGGCGGTCCGATTCCACCGGGGAAAGTGGATGCGCACGGTCTCGACCCAATCGGGCACGCCGCGGGGGAGACGCTTCTGGTGGACCTTCTCTGCCTCGATGCCCTCGGGGAAACGATGCAACATACAGGGGCGTTCACGCAGAGCATTGACGATGCCTTCGCCCACGGACAGGTAGTACTGCGCGAGGTCGAGTTTGGTGTGTCCGACCTCGCGGAAATAGACGCGGTCCGGGTTGGAGATCCGCACACTGCGCTCGCCGACGTCGAGGTGCGTCGCGGGACTACTGGAGGAGGCCACGGAGTTACTCCATCACACGTCGGCGGTGCCGCCTAGACTTCCCGGCACAGGTCGCGTCGGTTGACTGGCGACGGTGCCGACCTCGAGATCCGACGAACCGGAGAGATGGAGTGGTTGTGCCCGGGCTGATCAGGCAGCAAGACGTGCAGGCGGTGAAGGAACGAGCCTCGATCGAGGACGTCATCCGCGAGCACGTGACGCTGCGCCCGGGGGGCACAGGGTCGCTGAAAGGACTCTGCCCCTTCCACGACGAGAAGACACCATCGTTTACCGTCCGCCCGGCCGCGGGTGCCTGGCACTGCTTCGGGTGCGGTGAGGGCGGGGACATCCTGGCCTTCGTGATGGCGGTCGACCACCTGACGTTTGCCGAGTCCGTGGAGCGGCTTGCCGGCCAACTGGGCATGGAGTTGCAGTATGAGGAGTCCAACGGGCGGCCTGGCCGGCGCGAGGGCGAGACCGGTGGGCTGGGGCGACGGGCGCGGCTGATCGAGGCCAATCGTGTTGCGGCCGAGTTCTATCACACGGCGTTGATCGACTCTGGCGAAGCCCGGGCCGCGCGTGATTTCCTGCGCGCTAAAGGTTTCAAGTCCGAAGCAGCAGCTCGGTTCGACGTCGGTTACGCGCCATCCTCTGGCGGAGCCCTCGCGGGTCATCTTCGCGACAAAGGCTTCACCGAAGACGAACTGGTCACGGCCGGACTGGCTGGGCGGGGACAGCGCGGACTTTACGACAGGTTCCGCGGGCGGGTGATCTGGCCGATCCGCGACATCACCGGGGACACCGTGGGCTTTGGTGCCCGGCGGCTGTATGACGACGACAAGATCGCCGCCAAATACCTCAACACCTCAGAGACGCCGCTCTACAAGAAGACGTCGGTGCTCTATGGGTTAGATGTCGCCAAGAAGCCGATGGCTACCTCGCGGCGCGCGGTAATCGTCGAGGGGTACACCGACGTCATGGCCTGTCACATGGCCGGGGTGGACACCGCGGTGGCGACCTGTGGCACGTCGTTCGGTGTGGACCACATCAAGACGCTGCGGCGCATCCTGCGCGATGAGCCAGGGCTGTCTCCAGCACGGGTGGTGTTCACCTTTGACGGTGACGCCGCCGGGCAGAAGGCTGCCATGCGCGCCTACGGCGAGGATCAGCGGTGGGCCTCGCAGTCCTACGTCGCGGTGGCCCCAGCCGGGCAGGACCCCAATGACCTCTGGCACCGCGAGGGTGACAGTGCCGTGCATGCCCTCGTGGACGATGCGGTGCCGATGTTCGACTTCGCCGTGCGCACCACCATGAATCCCTACGATCTCAATCGCACTGAGCAGCGCGTCGATGCGATGCGGGCCGTCGCTCCCATCGTCGGGGCCATCCGCGATCAGACCCTGCGGATCGAATACGTCCGCACGGTCGCCGGGTGGATCGGCATCGACGAGCAACGTTTCGGAGCCGAGGTCACATCGGCCATCGGCGCTGCGAGCCGACGTGACAAGCAGGTCAGTAAAGCCGCGGCCACGCAAGGGGGCAGCCACAACGACCGCGTGCCACCGCATCACCGTCCGCCAGCCGATGACTACGGACCAGAGCCGGACGACGACGAGGCACCCGGAGACGAGCGCGGGCCAATTCTGCCGCAGCCTGACCTTCGGGATCCCGTGGTGGCCGCCGAGCGCCAACTGCTTCAGGTAGCGCTGCAGTACCCCGCCTGCCTGGTCGCCGATGAAGTGAATGCGCTGCCGGTGCACGGCTTTCGCGCGCCCGCCCATCAGGCCATCTGGCACGGGGTTCGTGAGGCCGGCGGGGTGGGGGAAGCCGCCGCGATGAGCGCCGCCGCCTGGACCAGCGCCGTGGCCCATCACACGCCGCCGTTGGCCTCGCCCATGGTTGCCGAGCTGGCGGTCGCCGGGTTGCCGGTGCGGCTGGACGCCAGCACGGGGGAACCGCCGCTGCGCTATGTCGATTCTCTGGTCGACCGCGCCGTTGACGCGTCGCTTGGCCAGCGGATCGAGGCGGCGATGAGCGCCTTGCAGCGCAGCGCTCCTGATGACCCGCAGGCCCGGGCACTCAGCGAAGAACTGACCGGATTACACCGCGAACGGGCCCGACTACGGGCCAGGATGGAGTGAGAGTGGCGATCTTCGGAGGCCGCAAGCCCCCGGTCCAGAAGGCGCAGGGACCAGCCAAACTGCCAGACTCCCTCACGGTGATCACTCAACGCGGCGAGTCGGTGCTGGCCGCAGCGCAAGATGACCTGACGCAATCGTGGGTGGCGCTGACCACTTACCGCGTGGTGCTGCTCTCGCCCGAGGGCCACGTGTTGGTGGACCGGCCCTGGCATGAGGTGGACACCGGCGCGTGGGAGTCCGAGACAGCCATCCTCAGTCTGAGCTGGGTGGGTGGCACGACTGCGTTGCAGTGGCGCATGCGGACACTCACCGGCCCGGGTCGCATTCCTGAGGTCTTCCGAGACCGGGTCTCGGCCAGCGTGGTGCAGGTTCGGGAGGTCAAGCTCAGCCCCAAACGGACCGCAACGGTCAGCATCCGGTCGGTGCTGAGCACGCGCGAACTCATCGACCAAGTCGCCCTGGGACGGGGTGCTCGGACCACGGACAGCGAGTTGATGGCGCAGGTCGAGCAGGTCCGTCAGGAGGCCCGAGCCGGGGTCGGACTGCCACCGATGGGCGGGTCGTCAGGGCTGCGCTGAGGATTGGGTCGCGCGGCGGGGCCTTTGATACAGTCGGGCGTCGCTGAGCGCTCCACCTCAGCATTCCCCTGTAGCTCAATTGGCAGAGCAGCCGACTGTTAATCGGCAGGTTGTTGGTTCGAGTCCAACCGGGGGAGCAGGCGCAACACGACGGGAAGTCCCGCCAACGGCGAAGGCCCGACTCGCTCGAGTCGGGCCTTCGTTTCACGTCGCGCCCAGGCTAGCCCTGGGAGGGGACGATGTTGATGGCCGATCCTGCCATGTTGCCTTCATCGTCGTCTTTCTTCCCCTTCTTTATGGCTCCGGCGGCCCTGCGACGCTGGCGATTCTCCACTGCCTCAGCCAACTTGCTCAGGGCGTAGTTGATCAGGATGAAGATGACCGCGACAAAGAGTATGCCTGCAGAACGTTGCCCTGCGGATCCCATTTGGCGGGCCTGAGTCAGCAACTCGGGGTAAAAGATGATCGCCCCCAGCGCGGAGTCCTTCACGATCACGATGATCTGACTGACAATCACCGGCAACATCGAGGTGAGCGCCTGTGGGACCAGGATTGTGCGGCGAACCTGAGAGGAACTCAGACCAATTGAGAGGCCGGCTTCGCGTTGACCGTTGGGCAGGGACCCAACGCCGGAACGGATCACCTCGCACAACACCGAAGAGTTGTACAGAGTTAGTCCGACGACGACCCCGATGAAAGGATTCCAGAGGCGGTACTTGGGCCTGAGTTGGACAGGTAGAAGAAGGTGAAGATCATCATGATCAGCACCGGGACTGCCCGGAAGAACTCCACGAATACGGTGGTTGCCCAGCGCAGTGGGACGAGATCGGACATCCGTCCCATCGCCAGGATCAGTCCGAGAATCAAGGAAAGCACGATGGCCACGACCGCAGCACGCAAGGTGTCCCAGATGCCCGGAAGCAGTAGTTCTGCCACGTTGATGCCTCGAACAATACGATCCACTTGTCGGTCGCGAGTTGTCCTTTGTCGTTCATGCGAAGCAAGCACGTAGACGATCATGGCTGCAACACCAGCACGCCGACTATCGCGATCACTCGGTGTCGGACGACGGCTTTCGGACCTGGAGCGTCGAACAGGACCTGAGGTGCGCTCATCGTTTCACCACCAGCCTCTCCGATGCATAGCTGGTCAACAGCCAGAGAGGCAACGTCAGGATAACGAAGCCGATAGCGATGATGAAGAAGTTGAGGAAGATGACATCCGGCCGGAACTCGATCATGTTACGCAGAGCACGCCGCTGCCTCGGCCACACCGATGGCCACGGCCACGGTGGTGTTCTTTGTCAAGGCGATCATGACGTTACCCAATGGGGTGATGGCACCACGGAACGCTTGCGGCATGATCATGTGTCGCAGTCCTTGGCCGAAGGTCAAACCGATCGACCGAGAGGCCTCGGCCTGACCGAGCGGAATAGTGTTCACTCCGGAGCGTATTGCCTCGCAAACGAAGGCTGCGTGATAGACGGACAAGCCGAGCACGGCGAGTCGGAAGTTCAGGTCGAGATAAAGGTCGGTGAGTCGCGAGATGCTGGCTGAAACCCGAGTTGGCCCCATAACCCAGGCTCGTGAAGAGAATGATGAGCGTCAACGGGGTGTTCCGGATCAGCGTGACGTATGCCGTCCCGCCGTCGCAGCACGCTACGGGCTGAGTCTCAACACCGCCACCACCGTGCCGATGATGAGCGCGAAGAAGCCTGACAACACTGCCAATTTGATCGTCATCCAGAAGGCACCGAGGACGTTGAACTCCTCGACTAATTCAATCATCGTTGTCCTCGTTCATCATCGGATGAGAACTGGTCGGCACACTCGAATTCTGGGGTATCAGGTATGCCGACCAGTCGTCTGGGAGGGCATCGCTCGGCTAAGAGCGCAGGACTAGCCGCAATCGCCCCCGAATTCGGGCGGGTTCAGCTCCTCGTTGATCTCGTAGTCGGCGCCGAGGTTGTCAGCGATGATCTGCTCCATCGTGCCGTCATCCCACAGACCCTCAACGATTCCGTTGATTTCTTCACACTGGTCGCTGTCTTTGGGGAACCCGATGCCATAACGTTCTTCGCTGAACGTGTCGCCGACAACCTCCAGCTGGCCTGGTATTGCTCCTGGTGGCGAACCCGGCCAGGATGGCGTCGTCAGTCGTCACAGCCTCGATCGTGCCATTGGCCAATTGGCTCACACACTCGGAGTAGGTTCCGTATTCCTGCAACTGAACTCCGGGCACCTCTTCCTTAACCTTGGGGGCCGAGGTTGAGCCCGTGACCGAGCACAGGACCTTGCCGTCAAGCGAATCCGTGCCGGTAATGTCACTATCGGCGGCCACCAGCAGGCTCTGGCCGGCAGTGAAGTACGGTCCGGCGAACTGGACCTTGGCCTTGCGTTCATCGGTGATGGAGTAGGTCGCGAAGATCATGTCGACCTGATCGGTCTCCAGCAGCGTCTCGCGCTGAGCGGACGGGGATTCCTTCCAGGTGATGTCGTCCTCAGTCATGCCGAGGGCTTCGACAACTGCCTTGGCGACGTCGACGTCCATACCAGTGGGGTATCGCCGTCCATCTGACCGAGGCCGGGCTGGTCGAACTTGATCCCGATGGTGACGCCGTCGGTCGAGCCGCCGCCACCCTCCGAAGCGGCGGCGTCGTCGCCACCGCCAGCACCGGAGTCGGTGCTGTCGTCACTGCCACAGGCGCTTAGGACGAGCGCGGACGCCGCGAGCACGGCTGCAATACGGAAAGGGGAGCGGTTCATAGGGGTGTCTCCTTTTAATTGGTGAGGATCTTGCCGAGGAAGTCCTTGGCACGGTCGGACTGGGGGTTGGTGAAGAACTCTTCCGGAGTGTTCCGCTCGACGATGACACCGTCGGCCATGAAGAGGACGCTGTCCGCAGCACGACGGGCGAAGCCCATCTCGTGGGTGACCACGATCATCGTCATTCCCTCCTTGGCCAGCGAGGTCATGACATCGAGCACTTCGTTGATCATCTCGGGGTCGAGTGCCGAGGTGGGCTCGTCGAAGAGCATGACGCGTGGCTCCATAGCCAGAGATCGGGCGATGGCAACGCGCTGCTGTTGGCCACCGGACAGCTGAGCGGGATACTTGTTGGCCTGGTGAGCCACGCCGACCCTGTCCAGCAACTCGGTGGCGCGCTTCTTGGCCTCGGCTGGTTTGACACCACGGACCTTGATCGGCCCAAGGGTGACGTTCTCCAAGATCGTCTTGTGCGAAAAGAGATTGAAGGACTGGAAGACCATGCCCACGTCGGCGCGCAGTCGCGCCAACTCCTTGCCCTCAGCGGGCAACTCGTCTCCGTGGATGGTGATCTTGCCCGACTCGTAGGTCTCGAGTCGGTTGATCGTCCGGCACAGTGTCGATTTGCCCGATCCCGAAGGACCGATAACGACCACCACCTCGCGCTCGTGCACGGTGAGGTTGATGTCCTGCAGCACATGCAGGTCACCGAAGTGCTTGTTGACGTTTTCGAGGACGACCAGAGGGGTGCCTGATGGCGATGACGAAGTCTGGGTCATCTGGGAACCATAGCCACTGGGAAGCGTTTTCGGCAGGGGTCCAAAACTCCGATACCAAATCGTGTCCTAAGGAATCGAAGGCAGAAGGACTCAGCGACTACGACTCTCAAGGGCCTGTGACCTGCGGCGGGACCGGATCAGAACGGGGAAAATCACGGCCGTTATCAAGACGCCGAAAAGGATCGCGAATCCAATCACGCCGATCGTCTGAACGGCGTTTGCCACCCATGCCTGAGCCCCGAGCGCGGTATCAATGATCGGGTCTTCCGGGTCGCCGCCGCCGACTACACGGATTTCCCATGCTCCGTAGTACGCGACGTAGGCACCGACCACGACGAGCAGCGCCGCGCCAAGAGTCGGGGCGAACTGACCGGCACGCCGCGCTCCGCGGACAACCGCGCCCTGCGCCAGCGCCACAGCAATGGCAGCCGAGCCCACGACGAGGCCCATGCCCGCGGCATACAAGCCAAACAAGACCAGTCCCGAAGTCACGTCATCAGCTCGGAACGCGGAAATCACCACGGCCAAGAACGGCGCGATCGTGCAGGTCAGACTGGCCATGGCGTACGCCACGCCGAAGCCGAACATCGACCCGAGTGTTGCGGTGACCGGCGCTCCCGTGCGGCGCCACAGGTTCGGCAGGGCCAGGGTCCGTCCGCTGAGTTGCCACACTCCAGCGCCGACGAGCAACACTCCAACGGTGAGGCTGAACCACGGCAGATAGCGCTGCACCGAGCTGGCTACGGGGATGATCGCCAGCCCGAACACAGCGAAGACGGTGGCAAAGCCGGCGGTCATGGCCACAGTCATGCGCACCGCCCGAAAGACCGCAGCGGGCGGACTCGGCTGATCGTCGCCGGTGACCAACAGCGTGAGGTATGCCGGCAGCAGGGCGAAGCCGCACGGGTTCAGCGCAGCGAGAGTGCCAGCGCCTAGGGCTATGGCGGCGGAGCCGTCAAGCACGTCGGCCGCCTTAGCCGACGAGGCCAGCGACGGTGTCACGCAGATCGTCGTCGGACAGGAATCGGCCGTCGGTCACGATCGACCCGTCGGCGTCGATGATCAGGTAGGTGCTCTGCGCGGTGATCGCGAAGTGCTGCCACACCACTCCCGGCTCATCGATCAGTTGGATCGGCCCGTTGACGTCTTTGGCCATTTCTTCGATCTCGCTGGCCGCGGCTGCACCGCCAACGCCGACGACGGTGACCTCTCCGTCGTATTGATCTGCCAGATCGCTGACTGCCGGGGCTTGCGCGCGGCAGGTCGGGCACCAGGGGGCCCAGAACCACAAGACCGCTGGCTTCCCAGCCAACTCGGCGCCGGAGAACTCCGTGCCTTCCAGCGTGGTGGCTGTGAAGTTGAGATCGGCGGTATCACCGGCCGGAGCCGCTTCGACATCGGAGTCAGAATCAGGATCGGCATCCGAATCTGCATCTAGGTCTACGTTTTCGTCATCCTCAGCCGATGTCTCGGACGATTGCGCTGCGGCGGCTGGCTCGGTGCCCGCTTCCTCCGAGCCGCAGGCTGCGAGCCCCATTGCTCCTGCTGTCATGAGGGCGATGAGCCCGTGTCGCTTAGACATGTGTGTCTTCTTCCATCTGTTGAATGCTTCGTCGTGCCGGTGACTGTCTTCATTGAATAACACCGTGGGGAAGCGAGGTAAGTCCCAACCGGGTTACGAAGTCATGACGAATGACCAGGCACGATGACGCATCGGCACAGCTCATGAAGCGGCTGAAGCTCGCGGTCGTCGCGCTCAGCGCAACAGTCTTCCTCGGGGCTTGTGGCCCGGATACCGACCCGCAGGAGACTAGTGGGTTGTCCGAGAGTGGAGCCCGGCAGTCGGGAGGCGCAGGGTCTGGAGCCACCGAATCAGCGCCGGTAGGCACGATGGAGGACTCGGCGCTGGCGGACATGCGCGACGCCGACTTCCCCGAGCCGCTGATCGACCCCGGACAGGTGCAGAGCGGAGGTCCGCCGCCGGACGGCATACCGCCTATTGACGAGCCGACCTTCGAAATCGCCTCGGAGATTGACTGGCTGGAGCCCCAAGAGCCCGTGCTGTCGCTGACCGTGGGCGACGACACGCGCGCATACCCGCTGCAGGTGATGACGTGGCACGAGATCGTCAACGACACCGTCGGGGGCACGCCGCTGGCGGTGACGTACTGCCCCCTGTGCAACTCGGGGGTGGCATTCGAGCGCGAGGTGGACGGAGAGCTACTGACGTTTGGCACCTCGGGGCGACTCTTTCAGGACAATCTCGTGATGTACGACCGGCAGAGCGAGACCCTGTGGCCGCAGTTGACCGGGAAGGCGTCGATCGGCGTCCGTACGGGCGACACGTTGGTCGCCATACCTCTGGGCACAGTGCCGTGGGCCGACTTTGCGCAGGCCAATCCGGAGGCGAAGGTGCTGTCCAAAGACACCGGCTTCGACCGGCCATACGGTCAAAATCCCTACGTGGGCTACGACCAAGCCGACGGTGACCTGCTGTTCGGGCTGGAGGACGATCTGGACTCCCGGTTGCTCGTCAAGGAGCGCGTCATCGGGCTCTCGGGGTCATCGAGCAACGTCGCCTATGTGCGTGAGGCTCTCGTTGACTCGGAGCCCGTCGAGATCGATCTCGACGGCGACCCGGTGGTGCTGTGGCACGTGCCAGGGCAGAACTCGGCGCTCGACACCGCCCAGATCAGTGAGGGCAACGACATCGGGACGGTCGGGGTCTTCAGCCCAACAGTCGACGGTCAGGCCCTGACCTTCGAACGCCGAGCTGAAGGGTTCGTGGACGCGCAGACGCAGAGCACCTGGGACGTGCTGGGCAACGCGACCGGCGGCCCGCTGGCGGGGGAGAGCTTGCCGGCCGTCACGCATCTCGACACCTTCTGGTTTTCCTGGGTGCTCTTCCACCCGGACACCACGGTCCAGGGTGGCTGATCGGCCCTAGCCGGTCAGCACGATCAGCGGTAGCTGTTTGCGTAACTCGATGTTGGCGACCGGGTCGAGCACGCTGTGTTGGACGCACGCCGGGACCAACGCACCGGTCTCAGGGTGGGCCATGGCGTACGAGCACGCTGCCAGACGCTCCTGTGCCTCGATGAGTCGTGGCTCGTTCGGTGTCTCACCGCGCTGCATCGCCTCCCAGGCTGGCTTGACCACGCTGGTGTCCATGAATGAGTGCATGACGAACGTCACCGGACGCACCCCATACCTCAACAGGTTCATCGGCCCCACCGCTTGGATCGTCCGTGAGGTCCACCCGGCGAACGCCGCCAAAACCCAGGGGTGACGGCCGATCACGCGGGCGATCTTGATCGTAAGCAGCGAGATGGGTGTGGCCCCGAACGAGATGCCGGCCAGATGCTCTTGGAAGGCATCTCGCACCCGTAAATCAGCAGCGTCTTGGTCATCGAGCAGAGGTCGATACGTCTCGCCGACGTAGAAGCCGTAGGTCGTCCGGTTGCACCGCACATCCCCGTGCACAAACGCGCGATAGGGCAGCCGCACCCCCGCGCCGGCCTCGATCTGCCGCCATGCCTCATCGCTGGTGACGTGGGCGTCGCCCTTGGGCCAGCGTCGCTCATCTCCGACGAGGGCCGCAGGCTGGAACGAGAACAGGCCAAACCCCATCCGACCGCAGTCGCGCACTACGCCGGCGATCTGGTCGATGTTGCTGGCGGTGACGGTCATGTTGTGGGCCAGGAACGAGCTCACGCTGTGCTCCCGGCGCAGCCGGGCAAAGCGCTCGACGAACGCAGCTCGGTAGGGGTTGAGGGATCGCTCGTCGGGGGGTCGGGGGATGCCGCGTCGACCGAACATCATCGAGTCGAAGTGGCCGGCAAACGACAATCGATCGAAGCGACGTCGACCGTTGGGGCCGAGCGCCACCGCCTCGAGATAGTCGTAGTCGAAGTCACCGTGCGACATGCTCATCGGCTCGCGGCCGTGCTCGCGCATAATTGCGAGCGTGGCGGCGTGATCGTCCGCGGGCAGCAGCGACACTTCGCCGCCGATCAGCTGAGCGTGCGCTCGCGGACCACGGACGGCGCGCAAAAGCCGCATCTGGTCCAGCACTGATGTTTGGGTATGCCGTCCGTTCACCCGGATCTGATTGGCGTCACGGGAGTGATAGCACGGCGTGCAGGCCAAGTTGCACTTCGGGAAGACGCCATGAGTGCCCTCGCAGCCGACGGCTTGTCGCCCCAGCGTCTGCGCGGGAGTCTTCACATGCCCTGGCAGCCCGTCCCAGCGTCGCCGCAGAGCTTCTGCGGCTTCAGGGTGGATCGGCCTGGTGGCCAGTTCGACATCTCGAAGGAAAGCCATCACCCGCCGGGCAAGTCGCGACCGACCCGAGCGCCCAAGGATCACCGTGGGTCGCTGGCCAGGCTGGTGCTGATGATGACCTCCGAGGTCAGAGTGCGGTGCACCGGGCACTTGTCGGCGATCACCATCAGGGCTTCTTGCTGCTCGGGTGTCAACGATGGATCGAGAATAATCGTGCGGTGGATCTGATCGACCATCCCGCTGGCGGTCACGCATTCTTCGCAGTCCTTGGCGTGGACCCGGTTGTGAGTCAACATCACGCTGGAGGTGCCGACGTCCCAGTTCTTGCGCCGGGCATACATCCGCATGGTCATCGAAGTGCACGCTCCGAGGGCACCGAGCAGCGCATCGTATGGAGTGGGGCCGAGGTCTTCGCCGACTCCTGGGGGTTCATCGAGCAGCCAGGTATGAGATCCGACCGCGACCTCGTGAGTCAGGCGGTCAGGGTTGAGCTCGGACACGGTCAGGGTCTCGACCTCGCCATCGGCGGACATCGAGGCGTCGGGCTCAGACTCAGGCTCCGGGAAGAGCCGATGGGCCCAGGCGGCGATGATCGCCGCTGCGAACTCGGCGTCCGACTTCCGCGTGAGCAGGTGATCGGCTCCGGGCAGTGCGACAAAGGACTTGGGGTGCTTGGCCGCCTCGAAGATGTCGCGGGCATTCTCGATGCCGACCGTGTCGTCGGTGGGGGAGTGCAGGATCAGCAGGTCTCGACCAAGAGTTGCGATGCGCTCGCGTTGGGGCTGATCAGCGATGTCGGTCAGGAAGTCGCGCCCGATCGTGAACGGCCGGCCGCCGATGTCGACCTTGAGATAGGGATCCGCATCCGTCCCGTTGCGCTCTGGTGCCTCAGCGATGAGGTGCGCGACGTGATCTGGACTCGCGGGGGCACCAATGGTCGCGACTGCCCTGACACTGGGGAGCCGCTCCGCCGCAGCGAGGACTGCCGCGCCACCCAGTGAGTGACCCACCAGCAGGCTTGGCGGCATACCCTGCTCGGTCATCCACTCTGCGGCGGCCACGAGGTCGGCGATGTTGCTCGTGAAGGAGGTATCGCCAAACGAACCACCCGACTCGCCGAGGCCGGTGAAGTCGAATCGCAACACCCCGATGCCTCGACCAGCGAGTTCGGCGGCGATGCGGCG
This sequence comes from uncultured Actinomycetota bacterium, assembly GCA_963803695.1. Classification (GTDB taxonomy): domain Bacteria; phylum Actinomycetota; class Actinomycetes; order Actinomycetales; family Dermatophilaceae; genus Ornithinicoccus. Next base: position 464,696 of record CAWDNY010000003.1, on the reverse strand, counting down.
GGCGGCTCGGGACTGACTGCTGCAGGTGAAGCAATGCGCAAACAGCGCGTAGCCAGCGACCGGACCCAGCGGCTCGTCCCAGCGCCCCCGCAGATTGGCAGTGCCGGAGGACGGAAAGCAGAGCTCGCCGCTATCGAGGTGCGTCGCCGATCGGGTGCTCATGTCCCTAGGAACCCCATGGCACCGGCGCTCACTTCCACGGCAGTGGCCCAGCGGGATCCCGGCGCGACGATCAAAGGCGTGGGGCTGTCCTAGACTAGCCCGGCGCCGCGCCTCGTATGCCGATGAGCGCCGCAATCGCAGGGGCCAGTAGCTCAGCCGGTTAGAGCAGCGGACTCATAATCCGTCGGTCGTGGGTTCAAGCCCCACCTGGCCCACGGACCACCACGACCCCAGGGTGCGGCAATGACGGCATCCTCGAGGTCTGCGAAGGGTTCGGGACCCTCAAGCCGGTAGCCATTAGTTTCTGATAGGCGCTAGCACCCGCTCACGCAGCGCAGCGAGGTCTTCCTTGCCGCCCAGGCGCCGGTTGACGTCGTTGACGGTAGCGGTGACGGTAATCTTCTCGGCGAAGGCGAGCGCGCCATCAGACCGACTTTCGATCGACTCGATGATGTCGAACATGATCTGCGGCTCAGGTGCAGAGACCTCTAGGGGAGAGGACCTGCTGTAGGGGCGTAGCACGCGGTTCCACGTTTCCAGTCGCTCCTCGCGCTGGGGGTCGGTGACCTCCGGTTCCAGAGGATCCTCCTCCATCTCCACCGGGTAGTTCTCGATACCGTCCATGTCTGCGAAGCGTTCTTCGAGCTTGCGGTGTTCGGTCCCCAAGAGTACGTACGTCCATGTGTCTTCAGCATCATCAGGATCGTCCATGAACTGGGCTGTGCACCGCAGGTCGTACTTCGGCGGTAGGGGGATCGCTGACGGGGTGTGCAGGATTCCGTGGGCCAGATCCAGGAACTCTGCCGCGCGATGCAGCAGGCCTCGCTCGAAGGTGTTGCTGACGAGCAGATCGGCTTCGCTCAGCTGGTCCTGTGAAATGGACCGAAACACGGCGTCTCGATCTTCCGCTGACCTCAGCAGTTCCACGGTGACGGCGCTAAGGGCTCGGACGACCTCCACCCGCCACAGGGGCCACCCGAGATGCTCCAGCTTGCGAGCCAGGGCGGGAAGTGGGAACCGGCCCGGCATGCGGTAACCCAGGGGCTGGCTATAGCTCATCGACTGCTCTCTCCTTCGGGCCGACCGGGCCCCATACGCTTGTCTGTCCGGCCAGTTCACGGCGGACCAGGACCACCCAGGCGCTTCCACCGACCGCAGGAGCGCTGCTCATATCCCACCGCGGCTCATCACGCGTCGCTGCAGGGTAGGAGCCATTGGGGAGGAAGGCAAGGTCTAAGCCGTCGATAGTGGCCTGGGCAGCACTGGAGTTGCCTAGGCGGTGCTCGGCGAGCGCCACACCAGCCGTGCCTTCGGTCCACACCAGCGGCGTCGACCCAGCGGGTCGTGGGCCGTAGCCGACGATGCCGGAGTGTTGGCTCGTGAACGTCGAGGTGTTGCTCAGGGCCAGCTGGGCTTCGTCGTCGTGTCCGGCTAGGTCGAGGAAGACGGCTCCCCAGGAGTTCACGTCCAAAACCTGGGTGGGGTCGGCTCCTGAACTGTTCAGGCCCTGAAGGAAGACCCCAGGGTCCCCGTCCCACAACATCCTGAGCACGGCGTCCTCCAGATCATCTGCGGCGGAGGCTGCATCCGGAGACTTCAGGACCGATGCAGCAAGGGTGAGCGTGTGCCAGGCGTCGAGGTTGTGCTCGGTGGAAATCCAGTCCACCACAGCGGCCGAGTCGAAGGTGCCTGATGCCACGTCTTCGACACCGTAGCCTGCCGCAACGAGTCCGGCGCGGTCACCGCTCTGGATTTGCTGGCCCCTCAGCCAATCGACCCCGAGCATCGCTGCCTGCTCGACGCCAGCGCGGGTTGGATCGCTGGGCTCCAGGCCCTGAAGATAGGACAAGATCGCGTACGTGGCGATGCTGCTGATGCCGGTGCGGTACTCGGCACGTGCGCCGGCTGGGTTGAGTGAGGCGGCCGAAGAGGCAAACGCCCCCTGCTGCGGGCCGTCGATGGCCTGCAGAGCAATCAGACCGGAAGCCAGTGCGCGGCTGCTGGCCTGGTCGTCCATGGCCTGGGCGGCCAGCAGAGCCAGCGCCTGGTCGTAGGCAAACGTCCGCCCGTACAAGGGATTTCCCTCCGCTACCTCGAACGAGCGCACCAAGCCGGTCTCCGGCGACTCTTCGGCCAGGATGTCGCCGCTCGAGACCTCGACCAGCCGGAACACCTTGGCCCCCGGTTGGCTGGACTCGAAGCTGAACGTACCGTCGGCCTTGGCCGCGGTGCTCCCGATGGGGTACGCGGTGTCGGTGACCACGATGGCTTGGACCTCTAGGCCCTCGTACGTGCCCGGGCTGGGCCAAGCATCACCAGTCTGGGAGTACCCACTTTCGGCATCGAGAACCCGGAAGGACCAGGCTCCCTGGCCGTTCGCCGCTTGAGCGAGCTTCACGGTGAAGGTGCCGTCGGGACGCACGAGAGTCTGCAACTGAGCGGACAAGAGACCGTCGGGGCCTTGCCGCTGGACGTCAATGACCCAGCGGGACGCAGACCGCGACAGTGTCACTTGCCCGTGTACGACCGGACGAATCTCCGGGTCTGAAGGAAGGGGGGAGTCAATCACAATAGGTGTGGTCGCGAGGACACTCGGCTCGGGAACATCTCGGAGGTCGAAGACCCCCGACACCGCGCCGGTCCATCCGGGATCGTATCGCTCAGTGGCGCTGATCGTCGACGTCGTGGTCACCGCTGTGTCGGTGCGCAGCTGAGACTGGATCCAGGCCCAAGTGGGATCGGTGGCCGAGGCCGAGGCCGAGACCGAGTTTCGAGCGTCCGCTGCGATGAAGGCGAACAGCTGACCGGCTACGACGGTCAGCGCCGCAGCGGTTCGGAGTGTGTACGTAAGGGCACGGGGTTTCATCACGACCACCAGTTCAGCCGCGCGTAGGCGAAGGCGACCACGACCAGCAGAGCGAGCAGACCCTTGAGCAAAAGCCTGTTCTCCAAGGAGTGGTCGCGCTTCAGTTCTCTCTGGGGGCCACGGCGCTGCGGCGTTGAGCTCATCGTGCGGCCACCTTCCCGGTTTTCTCGGTCTTGTCCCACGTCGTTGCGGCCCCTCGCAACTGCGCCACGTAGGCGGCAAAGGTGATTGCGCACAGCAAGGGTCCAAACCCGACGAAGAAGATAAATATCGGCTGCAGAGGCCGGAATGCCGTGAACTTGTCGAGGCGATAGGAAAGCCACGCAGCCACCATGCAACCCGCGCTCCACAGGTACGCGGCCAGGGCCAGCAGCCGTCGAGTGTGTTCAGACCACTCCAGGCCTAGGCCGGTAGTAACCGACCGCACCAAGGAGTACATCGGCTCCGGAGCGAGCACCCACGCGATGATCGCCAGACTGACCAGACCAGGGAACGTCACGGCCTGGAACCAGCTGTGACGGGTCACCTCGGGAGCCAAGAGCAACGCGAAGGTCGTGGTGAAGACGAAGGCCAGAGCCGTCACGCTCCAGTAGCTGCGGAACAGCAGATTGGCCACAGACGGCTCGAAGAACCACATGAGAGTAAGCGCGATCGACACGGCCACCATGAACACAGGGAGCAACAGGGTGCTGTACCACTGCAGGCCGAACCAGAGGTTGCCCAGGTGATGGTCGCGGGAGGGCCGGAAGAAGTATCGGTTGAAGCGGCGGCTCACCTGGACGTTGCCCCGCGCCCAGCGCAGGCGCTGCTTCCACAAGCCGGTCACCGTGTCGGGCTCTTCCGCGAGACACTGCGCATGCGGGTCGAACACTACGCGGCGGCCTTCGATCTGGGTCAGCAATGTGGTCACCGTGTCCTCAGCGAGAGTCTGAGTGTCTATCCGGCCGCCCAGGGCGTCCAGGTTTTCCCGGCTCAACAGCTGGGCGCCACCGGCGAGGCACGCCTGAGCCCCGACGACATTGTGTGCACGTCGAGCAGCGAGCTGGGCGGTGACGTACTCGTAGCCGATGTAGCGATTCATCCAGTTCGGTGACTCGCTGGCTTCTTTGATGAATGCGGTCACGGCACCGACCTCGGGGTCGGCGAGGTGCCGGGCCATCTTCGCGATGGCGTCGGGCTCGAAGACCACATCGGCGTCGGTGATCAGGATGGCCTGCGCCCAGTCGTCGTCGAGCAGTGTTGCCAGTCCATGGTTGAGGGTGTGCGATTTACCTTGCCCCCCTTGCGCTCGCCGAAGGTGCTGGACGCGTCCTGGGTACTGCTGCTCCTTTTCGGCCAGGAGCTGGGGTGTGGAGTCGGTGCTTGCGTCATCGACCACCACCATCCTGAGCTTGGAGCTCGGATAGTCGAGCTGCATCATCCTGTCTACGGAGAACTTCAGCACCGGAGCCTCGTTCCACGCTGGGACCAGCACGGCGACCCTCGGCTCGTGGCTGGGATCGGCCTGCGCGTAATGGTCGCGCCGACCGTGCAACGCGACGAGCACGTAGCCGATCGCCGAGGTGAGCATCGGAAGAGCCCCAATGAGGATGATGCAGCTCAGGATCCACGCCGCGGGGGTGGAGGGAAGATCGGTGGTGATCGACGAAGCGGCAGGCCCCATCATGCCGGGTCCGTGACCTCGCGCACGTACGACCATCGGCCGACATCAGCCGCGCGATGGGCGTCACTGCCCCCGGTGATTTCGACACCGCGCAAGCTCAGATACTTCACGACGCGTTTAGACGGGCATCGCCATTTTTCGTTGACCTCCACGCGGGCCTCGGCTGCACGAGCGGCGCTGACGAGGTCGTCCAACATATCCTCGCGGACGAGCGACTCATCCACCCCGCACTTCGGAAGCAGGCTGAAGAGATGCGCGACGATGGCCGGGACGGGGCTTGCGGTCACTGCGGCTGCCGTGGCTTCGATGACGGTCGAGATCACGGTTTCGGGACTGAGTGCGCCGTTGGCGATCTGGTCCGCCAGCACGCGCGGGTGGACCGGCCCCCGTATCCCAGGATACTGATGATCGGCGATCAGGAGATAATCCACAGCCTCAATGCCGCGTGGGACGTCGATGCTCCCCGAGCTGTCCAGCATCTTCGCTTCGACTCCGCACCGCAGCGACATTCCTTGACGATCAAGTCCACGAACCGTGGCTACGTAGTCGGGCAACCAGGTCGTGTCCGCTCGCACATGGTCGCTGAGTCCGAGGGTATGGAGTCCCGCTGCACGACCCGCGTTCACCATCGCCGACAAGGGATCGATGCCGTCTGTAAGGTCAGAGTGGGTGTGCCAGTCGGCACCATCGTCGATCATGACAGCTCGTTGGCCGGTGAATTGGAGGTGGGGTACTGGTCTACCGGGACCAGTACATCAGCCCAGTGACGCACCACTGCTACCTCGGTGAAGTCGATGTGGTCGGGGATGGGATCGCCGAAGGCGGCTCCGGTGGCCAACCGCGGCATGTCCACGCCGGCCGCTACGGTCAGGCTCATCGTCCCGGGGAAACGCGGGTTGACCTCGAGCAACGCGATCGTCCCGTCCAGAGCGCGCTTGGCTTGCACGTTGATCACCGTTCGGACTCCGATGGTTAGAGCTACTGCCCGCCCGAAGCACGCGAGGTCGGGGCAATCCATGGTGCGGCCGGCGACGGCGATCCCAGAGTCGACCTTGTCGCGTCGTCTCGGGACGGCAGCGACGACATGGCCCGTGGGTTGGGCAAGGACATCGATCGAGAATTCCTCACCGGGAAGGTGCTCTTGGGCCAGCATCGACCCGTTGATCGGCACTCCTGCAAAGCTCTCTAGGGAATCGATCACCGCAAAACCTCGACCTCCCGCTCCGCGACGGGGTTTTACGATGAAGGGAATGCCCAGGGCGGCCACGATCTCCTCGTATGACGTCTCGTCCAGGATGATCGTGCGGGGCACCCTCACCGTGGCGGCGCACGCTTGCATGAGCTTCCACTTGTCAAGGCACATCTGCAGTGTCTCGGGCGACTCGACGAGGAGCCGAATGCCCGCCTGGAGGAAGTCTGCTGCTGCGCCGGAGATGTGCGGCAACTCGACATCCACCGTTGGAATCACGAGGTCTGCCCCCCGAGAACGTGCTTCCCGCAACACAGTGCGGGCGAAGTCAGGGGCGTCTCCGTGCGGCAGCAGCACCCTGTGTTCCGCCGGGACCAAATAGAGCCCCACGGCGAGCGGGTCGAGATCGGCGGCGATCACGACGTGGTCATCTCGCAAGGCCAAGATCAGCGTGACTGCTGCGGCCCCGCCGGCCCCGGTGATCATGACGACCCGCCGAGGCTCGAGGTTCACTGCATTGTTCGTCACGGTGCACTCGCCAGACCGGGGAGGATCGGTAGCACGCGGGCGATCGGGCGCGAGGCGGGCTCGGCTAATGCATCGCCCGCGCTCCAGTCCATCAAGAAGCGCATGACCTCGAACGGCTCGGCATACTTAGCGCGAGGGGCTAGATGGCGCGCCCAGTATCGAGCTCCGGCAATGATCATCTCTGCCTCGAGGTAATAGCGTTGCCCCTGCGAGGCGAACAGCGACAGTGCGTGCACCTTGCGCGCCACAACCGTGTCAATGGCAAAGAACTTGGTGGGCGCGAAGTCATTAGTCGCCGACGGTGATTGATACGCCAGCACTTTCGGGACTCCTCGGCTGGCGCTCATGGTGGCTTGATGGACCGCCCGGTGGTCCTGGTGTCCATCATTCTTTGAGTGAACGTAGATGATCGTCGGATCCAATTCTTTGACGACCTGTTCAATCAGTCGGATGGTGTCCACTCCAGCGTCGATTCGCGTGTCGGGCAAGTCTGCAAACAGCAACTGGGCACCGATGACCTGGGCAACAGCCACGGACTCGTGCACGCGCTGACGACGATTCCCACCGACTTCCCCATGACTCAGCGTCAGAATCGACACCGAGTCTCCCCGGCGCCGATGACCCAACAGTGCTCCAGCGCAGCCAATCTCGACATCGTCGGGGTGAGCGCCGATGGCCAAGACTCGTTCGGCACGATTGAAGGCCCCCGCGCCAAGTCGCTCGAGAGTACCGTTCATGGACATTGCGTCTTCGGGGTCCACGACGTCATCAATCCCGGCTCGGATCGCGTCGACCCACACTCGAGGAGGGACGGCCTCAAGTGGGGACAACAGGAGGGCTCGTGAGCTGGGGCTGAACGTTTTCAGGTTGCGCAACAGCTGATCGCGGTCCTCGTCTTTTACGATGTCTAAACCCAGCAACATGAGGGCGAACCCGCCAAGCGCCATGGCTGTGTCAAGCGCGCGCTCAGGCTCAACGGCGATCAATTGACCGTGCATGCGCTCCAAACAAGGCCGAGCCACACTCACGTCCACATTGCCCAGGACCAATACCACCGGGTTCGGTGGTCCGAGTTCGACGGTTACTCCGCTAGGTGCGTTGATCCCCGGTTGCTCGTCGCGGATGTTGCGGATAGCGGGGGCGTCCATCGTGGGCTCAACGCCATCCATGGGTTGTGAATTTGGCACTGTGTAATCTTCCGCTGTCAGGCCCCTTCGAGTTGCCATTTTAGTCCAATCTGCCGAATGCAGACCAAGACTTGACCCAGTCGAAACGTAACTGGAATTTTGGGCGAGTTGATGGGTAGCGGAAGTGAAAGGAGTAATACCTCTGTTGACTGTGAGCCAGATACGTAATAATTTCTATACGTAATGTTTACTCCACATGGTCGGTCCCCTCTTCACGACGGTCTCGACGAGATTTGGACGGCGCTGGCTAACCCGTGGCGCCGCCGGATCTTGGACGAGCTGCGCCCTGGGCCGATGCCGACCGGGCAACTCGTCCAGCGTCTAGAGGCCGATCGTCACCAGATCATGGCTCATTTGCAGGTGCTCAGGGCGGCGGACCTGGTGGTGGTCGAGAAGCGGGGTCGGCAACGACTGAACTACCTCAACTCCGTGCCAATCGGTCAGATCTACCACCGGTGGGTTTCGGCATACGAACAAAGTTGGACCGATGCCCTCGCGGGCCTCAAGAGCACGAGTGAACAGGCAAGCGACGGAGGCGAGCAGGTTGGCTGAGCTCATTCGGTAGATCGAGATCAAGGCCACGATCGAGGCTGTGTGGGCCGAGATCACCAAGGTCGGCAGCGTTCAACGACCGCTGATCAATACCCAGTTGGTGACGACCTTCGAGCCTGGATCCCCCCACCCGCTACAAGAGTCCGAACGGCAAGCACACCTTTGGGGTGGGCCGAATGTCGAAGTAGTCGAGCCGACGCTGTTTTCGCACACCTAGGTCATGACGATGGATGACGACCCGCCGACTCTCGTGACATGGTCCCTTGAACAGATCGTCCCTGGGCGTACCCTGGTGACGCTGCGACACCCCGGGGCGACCGAAGGGGGCAAGGCGATGGACAGGCACGACAAAATCTGGACCGGGATCCTGGCCGATCTGAAGGACCACATCGAGACTGGAGATGTGTCGAGGAAGACGAAAATCTCGCAAGCTCTGATGACGAAGTTCATGTTTGCGATGCCGGCCAAGACCAAATCAGAGGATGTCGAGGTGCCGTGATGAGCGATCAACTGGTGACGATGATCGCCAACCTCGAGTCCAAGACGGGTCGCAGCCTCGGTGACTGGGCGGATCTGGTCCGGGCGGGTCAGTTGACTAAGCACGGCGAGATCGTGAGGTGCCTGAAGTCCGAGAACCTCTCGGCCGCGAATGCGCCAACCTGATCGCCCATGAAGCGCTGCGGAAAGATTCCCCGAATGCGCAGCAAGCCGACCTCGTCGGCGTCCAGCACGTCGGCAAGGAGCATCTGCGTCCGATTGTCGACGCCCTCATAGAAGATATTGCCGAGTTCGGCGGCGACGTTGAGGTCGCGCCCAAGAAGGCGAGTGCTAGCCCCCGACAAGCCAAGCAGTTCGCCCTCATCGAGCCGTCCACCAAGATCAGGGTCGACGTCGGTATCAACCTTGCCGAGGTTCACCCGACCGATCGACTCAGAGTCGCCAAGGGCATGGGCACCCACAGAGTCGGTGTGCTGACCTCCGATGACGTGGACGATGAGTTAATGGCCTGGTTACGCCAGGAATACGAGCAGGCAGCGCTTCGCCACTAGCCGGTCCCCGGGGGGGATCCCGCCGGAGCCTTAACTCTCGACCTCTGAGCGGTCGCCGGACCACAACGTGTGGAAGGAGCCTTCGCGGTCGGTGCGCTTGTAGGTATGCGCGCCGAAGAAGTCGCGCTGGCCCTGGATCAGGGCAGCCGGCAACCGCTCGGAGCGCAACCCGTCGTAGTAGCTGAGCGAGGAGGCGAAGACCGGTGTCGGCACGCCATTAAGCGCAGCCTGAGCCACGATCTTGCGCCAGGCCGGGAGACCCTCGTCCATCACATCAGTGAAGAACGGGTCAGCCAGTAACAACGGCAAGTCAGGCTGACGCTCGTAGGCTTCGGTGATCCGGTTCAGGAAGACCGCTCGGATAATGCAGCCGCCCCGCCAGATGCGGGCCATCGCGCCGCGATCGATGTCCCAGTCGTATTCCGCGCTGGCCGCAGCGATCTGATCGAACCCTTGGGAGTAGGCCACCACCTTGGAGGCGTACAACGCCTGGCGGACACCCTCGATGAAGGCGTCTCGGTCCTCGACTGCGAAGGTCTCGGCCTGTGCCGGGAGGACCCCCAAGGCTGCTTCGCGCTGAGGCCCCGAGCTCGAGAGCGCGCGAGCAAAGGTGGCCTCCGCGATACCGGTGATTGGCACCCCGAGGTCAAGACCGTTTTGCACCGTCCACCGTCCCGTGCCCTTCTGGCTCGCCTGGTCCACGATGACGTCGACGAGCGGCTTCCCGGTGTCGGCATCGACCTGCGCGAGCACCTCGGCGGTGATCTCGATCAGGAACGAGCCGAGGTCGCCTTCGTTCCAGTCCGCAAAAATCTTCCCGATCTCGGCCGGGGTGGCTCCCAACCCTTCACGGAGTAGCGCGTAAGCCTCGGCGATGAGTTGCATGTCGGCATACTCGATGCCGTTGTGCACCATCTTCACGAAGTGCCCGGCCCCATCCGGTCCCACGTGCGTGCAGCACGGCACCCCATCGACCTGCGCGGCGATGCTCTCCAGCATCGGGCCGAGGGCTTCGTAGGACTTGGCGGGTCCGCCCGGCATGATCGACGGACCCTTCAGTGCACCCTCCTCACCGCCGGAAATGCCCGCCCCGACGAACAAGATACCGACCTCCTTGAGCGCCGCTTCCCGCCGGCGAGTGTCCGGGAAGTGCGCGTTTCCGCCGTCGACGAGGATGTCGCCCTCCTCGAGGTGCGGCAGCAGGCTCTCGATCGTGGCGTCCGTCGGACCCCCGGCTTGGACCATCATGACGATGCGGCGCGGCTTCTCCAGGCTGGCCACGAAATCCTCGATCTCGGTCGCCGGGACGAACTTCCCGGTGTCGCCGAACTCCTCCATCATGGCCTCGGTGCGTGCGGTGGTGCGGTTATACAGCGCGACCGTGTAGTCACGGCTGGCGAAGTTGCGGGCCAGATTGAGCCCCATCACCGCCAGCCCGACCACGCCGACCTGCGCAGTGGGCGTGACGCTCGTCCCGTCGGCGGGGGACTGGGTGCTGGATTCGGTCATCGACATGCTCCTCGGGAGTTCGGCTGAAGTCGTCGTGCTGAGATCGGGCAGAGTCTGCGCCCGAGCCTAGTGGGTTGGGCGCGTTCGATGAGGGGGCGCTCAGGTGGGTGTGGTCGACTGATGGGTATGCCGTCGCGCACCGGACTTCCGCGCTTCGCCGCCGCGCTCGCGACGGCCCTGTCACTTTCCGTCCTCGCGGGCTGTTCCGAAGATGCCACTACGACCGGGGCCAGTCCCAACGACTCTGGATCGCAAGGAGCAACCACGAGTCAGGAGGGCGCAGCAGGTGATGGGGGCGCGGCAGCCGAAGACGGTGTCAGCGAAGAGTTGTTTCCTGACATCGTGTCTGTGGACGTGACCCGCGAGGGGGATGAGTCAGCCTCTTTTGCAGTCACGGTTTCCTCTCCCTACGACAGCCCTGATCGGTATGCGGACGGCTGGCGGGTGCTGGACCAAGACGGCACAGTCCTGGGGGAGCACACGCTGGGGCACGATCACGCCTCGGAGCAGCCGTTCACCTGGACACAAAGCAACGTCGAGATCCCCGAGGGGACGACCGAACTGACCGTTGAGGGCCGAGATCAGGTCAGCGGATACGGCGGAGAAACGGTCACTGTTGAGTGGTGAGAGTCTTGAGACTCTTGTGACTGCTGTGACACGTGTGGCAAGGTATCGTCAAGCACAACACATCTGAAGAGCAGTTGGTCCGCGCATAGCGTTGTCGGAGCCGCCACGAGGTCGTTGGGGAAGACGTCCCTCGTCATTAGGAGGCTCGGATGTCCGCTGTGATGCCGCGTGTCACGACCCGCGGGGTGGTGTTTATTCACTCCACCCCTACTGCTCTATGTCCGCACATAGGTTGGGCACTCGAAGGTGTGCTCGACACCCGAGTGGCGCTCGACTGGACCCCGCAACCCGCTCAACCGGGCACGATGCGGACCGAATTCTCCTGGACCGGTGATGCCGGCACGGGAGCCCATCTCGCCAGCGCGATGCGCGGTTGGGACGGCCTTCGCTATGAGGTCGTCGAGGAAGCCAGCCGAGGATCCGACGGCACGCGATGGACGCACACCCCGGCCCTCGGCATCCACCATGCGCGGCTTTCTGCCGACGGCGACATTGTGGTCAACGAGGACCGTTTGCGCACGATCGTTGCCGAGGCCGGCGGGGCGACGGCCGTCTTCGCGGCCGAAGTCGACCGGTGCCTCGGGTCCGCCTGGGACGCCGAACTGGAGCACTTCAGGTATGCCGGCGAAGACGCTCCGGTGAAGTGGCTGCACAAGGTCGGCTGAGTCACGTCGGTTGATCCCAGGTCGGCCTATCGCGCGGCGGGGCCCACAACACCCTGGTGGATCGCCAACATCCGATTGGCTGACGCATCCCATGTGTAGCGCTCAGCCTGCGCTCGGGCCAAGGCTCGAGCGTGCGGCCGCTTCATGAGCGACTGAACGCCATCGGCGAAAGCGTCCGGCCGCGAGGGGGCAACGACACCTCCGCTACCGATGACCTCGCCCAACGCTCCCTCGACCGGGCACACGGTAGGCACGCCGCAGGCCAGGGCTTCGAGCGCGGCAAGCCCGAAGGTCTCGACAGGCCCGGGGGCGATCGCAGCGTCGGCGGTAGTCATCACCTCTGCCAGTTGACGACGGTCACTGATGTAGGGGTGGAACGTCACCGGCAAGCCTTGGGCCTGCTTCATCAGCGCCGCGCGCATGGGTCCGTGGCCCAAGACGGTCATCTGGACTGCGAGACCGCGGGAGCGCAGCAGGCGAACGGTTTCGATCGAGAGGCCGGGGTTCTTCTCACTCGACAGCCGGCCGCAGTGGATGACGTGCAGGGCTCGGCCGGGCAGCGGGTCCGGGACGCGGCGAGGAGCAAAGGTGTCCAGGTCCACCCCCAGCGGAACGACCTGTGCTTCGATGCTGGCGCGCTGAAATTCCTGCGCCGCAAAACGGCTGGGGCACACGATCGCGTCGTAGGCACGCGCCGACCGCCGGTTGATGGCGTCGGCCACGCGGTGGGCCGGACCGGAAGGTAGGGGAGTGCGCCGATCCAGGATCCCGCTCAGTTGCTCGTGGCTGATCATGACCGAGCCGATCCGGGGGTCTTGTTGTGAGGCCCAACGGCCAGTCCACCGCAGCGTGGATCGGTCACTGACCTCGATGCTGTCGGGGCTGATCGAGGCCATCAAGGACGACAACCCGGCGCGACTCCAGATCAGCGAATATCCGGTCCGGGGCACCGCCCGCGCAGGCACCCGGTAGACCATGCCTTGAGCCTCTTCGGTGACCAACGGGTTAACGTCATCCTCGGGGATGATCAGCGAGACCTGGTGACCGTGAGTCCGATAGGCCTGGCCCCACTCGCGCAGCGCCGTCTTGATGCCCCCTGAGGTGGGGCTGACGAAGTTCGCGATCCGCAGGATATGCATCAGCGCGACGTCCTAGAGCGGAATGTTGCCGTGCCGCCCTCGACGCTGGGGAGCATCCAAGATCGCGTGAGCCAGCGCGATACGCGTCTTCTTCGGCTCCACGACCTCATCGATGACGCCGATCTCGACCGCGCGTGCCAAACCACCAGTCAATTCCGCGTGCTCGGCAGCGATCTCGTTTTCGACCCGAGCACGATCCTCGGCGGGGACCTCGGCCAGCTTGCGACGGTGCAGGATGCGGATAGCCGCAACGTGACCCATCACCGCAATCTCCGCCGTCGGCCACGCAAACACGCGAGAGGCCCCGAGCGAGCGGGCGTTCATCGCGATGTATGCGCCGCCGTAGGTCTTGCGGGTCACCAGGGTCACCCGCGGGACGACGGCTTCGGCGAAGGCGTGCAGCAGTTTGGCGCCGCGCCGCACCACGCCGTCCCACTCCTGGCCGACACCGGGCAGATAGCCGGGCACGTCCACCAGCACGATGAGCGGCACCCCGAAGGCGTCACACATCCGGACAAACCGCGAGGCCTTCTCCGCGGAGATCGAGTCCAGGCACCCGCCCAGACGCATCGGGTTGTTCGCGATGACCCCGACCGTGCGACCGCCGAAACGTCCCAGCGTGGTCACGATGTTGGGGGCCCAACGGGGGAACAATTCCACCGAGGGGCTGTTCTTGTCGAGCACGTTGGTGATCAGCGGGTGCACGTCGTAGGCGCGCTTGGCCGACTCCGGGAAGGTCGAGGCCAAGTCGCGGTTCTTGACCTTCTTCAGCACCAGTTCGCCCTGATCGGCGAGCAATGAGCACAGCAGGCGGCCCTGCTCGTAGGCATCGTCCGTGGTCTCAGTCACCACGTGCACGACACCCGAGCGGCGGCCGTGCGGCTCGGGTCCACCCAGGCGCAGGGCGTCGACGTTTTCGCCGGTGACCGAGCGCACCACGTCGGGGCCGGTGACGAAGACGCGACCATCCGGGCCGAGCACCACGACGTCGGTCAAAGCGGGCCCGTATGCCGCGCCGCCAGCAGCCGCACCCAGCACCACCGAGATCTGCGGGATGACACCCGAGGCGCGGGTCATGATGGCGAAGACCTCGCCGACGGCGTGCAGGGACACCACGCCTTCAGCCAGTCGGGCCCCACCGGAGTGCCACAAACCCACCACGGGCACTTCGTCGGCCAGGGCACGCTCGTATGCCGCCACGATGACCTTGCATCCCGGCGACCCCCATCGCACCGCCCTGGATGGTCGGGTCGGAGGCGAAGGTGACGACCGGTGTGCCCTTAACCGTGCCGGTGGCCGCCAGGAAGCCCGAGTCGTCGACCTCGGTCAGGAACTCCATCGTGTCGTCGTCGAAGAACGTGGCCAACCGTTTCGTGGGGTGGCGAGGATCTTCTTCACGCGGCATACGCGTCTTGGCAGCCGTGGATGCTTGGGCCGAGGCTTCGCTCGGGGCACGTGCGGTCATCGGGGGCTCCGGAAGGTGAGGGCGACGTTGGCTCCACCGAAGCCAAAGGAGTTGTTCAGCGCCGCGATGTCGCCGTCGGGCATGGCCTGCGGAGTGTCCTTGACGACCGACAGGTCGATCGCTGGGTCCTGATCCTGCAGATTGATCGTCGGCGGGATCATCCGGTGGTGGACGGTCAACACGGTCAGCACCGCTTCGAGGGCACCAGCGGCACCGAGCAGGTGGCCCGTCATCGACTTCGTGGCCGTGACCGGGATCTGGCTGGCTCGCTCACCGAACGCTCGGTGGATGGCTTTGGTTTCGGCGACGTCACCCACGGGAGTCGAGGTGGCGTGGGCGTTGATGTGGTCGATGTCATCCAGGCTGAGCCCGCCGTCGGCCACGGCCTCGAGCATGGCCCGGGCGGCACCTTCGCCCTCGGGGTGACCTGCGGTGATGTGGTAGGCGTCGGACGACATACCGACTCCAGCCAGCTCGGCGTAGATCGTGGCACCGCGAGCCTTTGCGTGCTCTTCGGACTCCAACACCATCATCGCGGCACCCTCACCCATCACGAAGCCGTCGCGGTTGGTGTCGTAGGGCCGAGAGGCCAGCGAGGGGTCGTCGTTGCGGGTCGAGAGTGCCTTCATCGCGGCGAAGGCGGCGACGGTCACAGGGTGGATGGCCGCTTCCGTGCCGCCGGCGACCATCACGTCGGCGCGGCCGTCGCGGATCATCTGCATCGCCAGGCCCATGCCCTCGGCGCCACTGGCGCAGGCGCTGACGGGGCAGTGCGCTCCGGCGCGGGCACCCAGGTCCAGGGACACCGCTGCCGCCGGGCCGTTGGGCATCAACATCGGAACGGCGAGAGGGAACACCCGGCGGGCTCCGCGCTCGCGCAGCGTGTCCCACTGGTCCAGCAGGGTCCACACTCCGCCGACTCCCGATCCGATGGCCACGCCCAGGCGCTCGCTATCGAAGTCGTCAGCGGTCAGACCTGAGTCGGCCCACGCGTCCCGGGCCGCGATCAGCGCATACTGCCCGGCAGGGTCGTTGCGGCGGACCTCTACCCGGGGTAGGACGTCCGCAGCAGGGGTATGCAGAGTGGCCGCGAAGGTGACCGGCAGCTCGTGTTCGGCTACCCAGTCGTATTCCAGCGGTCGTACGCCGCTGCGCCCGGCCAGGATCGCATCCCAGGTCGAGTGCGCGGTGCCGCCGACCGGGGTGGTAGCACCCAGTCCGGTGACGACTACTCGACGCTCAGTGCTGGCGGGCATGTGCTGCTCCTTGATGATTCATCGATGACGAGGGGTGGATCGGGTGGTTCTTGCGGGGCCGTTGGTATGCCGTGCCGCGCGCGATGGTCATCTCGCGGCACGGCATACCGGCGCAGTGCGGTCTCAGCCCTGGTTGTTGTTGATGTAGTTCACGGCGTCGCGGACGTGCGTGAGGTTCTTGACCTCGTCGTCCGGGATGCGCACGCCGAACTTGTCCTCGGCGTTGACGACGATGGTCATCATCGACAGGGAGTCGATGTCGAGGTCCTCGGTGAAGGACTTGTCCATCTGCACGGCGTCGGTCTCGATGCCAGTCTCTTCGTTGACGATCTCGGCGAGACCTTCGAGGATCTCCTGCTCATTCATAGCCATCGGGTTGCTCCTTGTCCTTGGGCGATCTGTATTCGCTTGAAATGGGCTGACCCGGAGTCCCGCCGGGCCGCGGGAAACTTCAGGGCAGGACCACGACCTGTGCGGCGTAGGCCAGCCCGGCGCCGAATCCCAACT
Organism: uncultured Actinomycetota bacterium; assembly: GCA_963803695.1. GTDB lineage: Bacteria > Actinomycetota > Actinomycetes > Actinomycetales > Dermatophilaceae > Ornithinicoccus. The sequence continues at coordinate 448,332 of CAWDNY010000003.1, read as the reverse complement.
GCAGCGCCAGAGTGCCGCTGAGCTCGGGGTGCTCCTTAAGCAATCGGTGCATGGCGAACGGGACCGAAGCCGCCGAGGTGTTGCCGGTTTCGACAATGTCACGAGCGACGATCACGTGCTCGGGCAACTTGAGCTCTTTGACCATCGAGGTCGTGATGCGCAGGTTGGCTTGGTGCGGCACGAACGCTCCGAGGTCCTCGGCGCTGACGCCGGCGGCCTCCAAGGTCTGCCGCGCCACGGGGGCCATCGAATAAACCGCCCAGCGGAAGACGGCTTGGCCCTGCATACCGATAGAGGGCCAGTGGATGCCGTCCTCGCGGCCGGAGGTTTCCATCTCCTCGCGCAGGTCGGTCCACGGCACGCGCTGCGAGATTTTGTCCCAGTTTTTGCCGTCCGAGCCCCAGACCGTCGGGCTGATGCCGGGCACGTCCGAGGGCCCCACGACTGCCGCACCAGCGCCGTCGCCGAAGATGAACGCGCTGCCGCGGTCCTTGGGGTCGGTGAAGTCCGACAATTTCTCGACCCCGACGACCAGGACGTGTCGGGCGCTGCCGGAGCGGATCATGTCGTTGGCCAGGCCGATGCCGTAGCAGTAGCCGGCGCACGCTGCGGAGATGTCGAAGGCCGCCGGGGCCGGTATGCCGAGTCGGTCGGCGAGCATGGGGGCTGCGGCAGGAGTTTGGTAGGGGTGCGTGACGGTCGCTAGGAGCACGACGTCGATCTGGTCCACGCTGATGCCGGCCATCTCCAGGGCTTCGCGGCACGCGTGCTCGGACATGTCGATGACGGTTTCGTCTGGCCGGGCGAAGCGGCGGGTCTCGATCCCGGACCTCTGCCGGATCCACTCATCGGTGGAGTCGATGTGCTCGCAGATCTCTTCGTTGGTCACGACGCGCTCGGGGCGATAGGCACCCATACCCAGGACCCGGGCGTGAGCCGTGGGGGTCTGGGAGTTCAGTCCCGGCGGAGTGGTCATACGGCGTCCTTATGGGGGTGCAGGCGTAGCAAAGGCTGGCCCGGACCGACCGGGTCGCCGGACTCGACAAGCCATTCGATGACGCGACCGCCGTGGGGTGCCTTGACGTTGTGGGTTTCGCGCAACGTGCTGACGGTGGCGACGATCTCACCTGGGCGCACGTCGGCGTCGCTGCCAATGCCTGGCAGGACGGTGCCCTTGCAGGGGGAGACGACGAGACGCCACGTGGGTGCGTCTGTGGGCTCCTCGGCCGCTCCGTGCTCACGGATCATCCGGTGGGCCGCGTCGAGGTCATCGGGGGTCTTCAAGGCCAACGTCTCGACGCCAGGCATGGCGCGCTTGGCCAGACCGGTCAGGGTGCCGGCTGGTGGTATCTCGATGAGCCCGGTGACACCCAGATCGGTGAGGGTCTGCATACACAAGTCCCAGCGCACCGGGCTCTGCACCTGGTTGACGAGGCGGGACAGGAAGTCGCGACCATTGGCCACGACACTGCCGTCGGCGTTGGAAATCAGGGGAGTGCGGGGGTCGTGCACCGAGATGGCCCGCGAGTAGCCACGCAACTTCTTCACCGCCGGGGCCATGTGCTCGGTGTGGAAGGCACCGGCAACCTGCAATGGGATGACTCGGGCCTTGGTCGGGCGGATCATCGCGCAGGCTCTGCACCTGCTCGGCCGTGCCGGCGGCGACGACCTGGCCGGCACCGTTCATGTTGGCGGCAGTGAGGCCGTGGCGGCTCAGCACCGCGGCAACCTCGTCGGGGTCGCCGCCGATGACGGCCGCCATCCCGGTCTCGGCGGCTTTGCTGGCTGCGGCCATCCCGTGTCCGCGCTCGCGGACGAAGACCATGGCCTGCTCGGCGCTCAAGACGCCCGCGGCTGAGGCCGCGGTGATTTCACCGACCGAGTGGCCTGCGCCCACCCCCACGGCGGAGAATCCGTCGGCCGGGTGATCGAAGAGCGCCAGCAACGAGATGAGTCCGGCACCCACGATGAGCGGCTGGGCGACCGCGGTGTCCTTGATCGTCGCTGCGTCCGAGTTCGTGCCGTGCTCGACGAGATCGATCGCGGCGACCGCCCCCAGCCAGTCCATCCGGTCGCGGAATCCCGGCAGGTCGAGCCATGCGAGAGAGGAAACCAGGAGTTTGGGAGCCCTGTCCGGGCGCGACGATGGCGAGCACGTCATCCACTGTGCCGCGTTCAGAGTGCTGTTCATACCTCAACGAAGCCCACGACATCTTGGGTTCACTTTTGGAGGTTTCCTACAAGTGATGTGTCACGGAAGGCTTGACCGGCTAGCTGCGACCTATCGTCGTCCGCCACCCGCCTGATCGAGGTTGGTCGGACAAGCGCCCTACGGCCAAGGCGATTTGGGCAGTCCACGCCTCCCTGGGCGATGAGAAGTCCAAGTCGACGAGATCCTCGATCCGGCTCAACCGATAGCGCACCGTATTGGGGTGCACAAACAGCACTCGTCCGGTCGCCTCGATGCCCCCGCCGGACTCCAGATAGGCGTGCGCGGTCTCCAACAGCGATGAGCCGCTGTCGCGCAGCGGGGTGTAGACGCGGTCGACCAAGGCCCGACGGGCCGGTGCCTCGCCGAGCAGGGTCCGCTCGGCCAGCAGGTCATCCGCGGCGACCGGTCGGGGTGCCTGGGCCCACGCGGGCGCGGCGTCGGCCCCGGACAGTGCGGCACGCGCCGAGCGTCCGGCGGCGAACAGGTGTGGCACCTGCGGACCGACGACGATCGGGTCGACGCCGAAGTGTGCGGAGAGTTTGGCGGCGTCGGACAACGGATCGGCGGTCTTGCCCAGGACGCAGATCAGTCGTCGACCTTGCACGGCAGTCAGGGCTTCGAGCTCGATGCGGTGTGCGGCCTCGCGCAACGACCCGGTGATGTTGGCCGAGTCGGAGGAGTCGGCATACTCCGGGGCGGACCCGACGACGACGGCAACCTGGGTCACGTCTGACCACCCGAGCTCGGTGACCCGGGTGCGGAACGTCTCGTCGGCTTCGCCGCGCACGATGGCGTGCACCACCAGTGCTTCGAGGCGAGCGTCCCAGGCCCCTCGGGACTCTGCCGCCGAGGCGTAGATCTGCGCGGTGGCGAAGGCGACCTCCCGTGAATACCGCAGACCCCTTCACGCAGCGCTGCCTCGTCGCCGTCCACAGCCAGGGAGGGGATGTGCTCCTCAACCACGTCGACCGTCGTGCGGACCAGGTCGAGGGTCTGGCGCAGCGTGATCTTTTGGGCGAGTTCGCGTGGGGCTGTGCCGAAGATGTCGGCGGTGATGGTCTTGCGGTTCTCACCGCTGCGATACCACGCCAGGAACGCGCCGATGCCGGCCTGGGCGACCAGGGAAACCCACGAGCGATCCTCGGCCGACAGATCGCGGAACCACTCCAGGTCGCGCTCCATGGCCCGAGTCGCGGCTGTGGCTACCGCTCCGGTATGCCGTGCCGAGATGTCTCGGGGCTGCTCGCTGACCACCGGGCCACACTAATCGCTGGTCGTCGCATTGCTACCGTCGGGCGAGGGGCCGTCGGTGCGAGCGATGGTGAGATGGAGGCATGCCCGTCCGACTCCATACCAACTCACGCCCTTTGGTCATCGCGCATCGGGGAGCCAGCGGATATCGACCCGAGCACACGCTCGCGGCCTACGCCTTGGCCGCGCGGATGGGTGCCGACTGCATCGAGCCCGACCTCGTCGCCACCCGCGATGGGGTCTTGGTGGCCCGACACGAAAACGAGATCTCCGGCACGACGGACGTTGCCGAGCGCCCCGAGTTCGCTGATCGGCAGACCACGAGAGAGATCGATGGCCGATCGGTGACCGGATGGTTTGTGGAGGACTTCACGCTGGCCGAGGTGCAGTCGTTGCGAGCAGTGGAGCGCCTGCCGGCCGTACGTCCAGGCAACACCACCAGCAACGGGGTATGGGGCATCCCCACCTTCGCTGAGATCTTGCGGCTCAGGGCGTCGCTGTCTGCCGAGTTGGGCCGCGAGATCATCGTGTATCCGGAGTTGAAGCACCCGACCTATCTGCGCTCCTGCGGGCTGGCGACTGAGGAGATGATCGTCGAAGAACTGGCGCTCTCGATCTTGTGGGCCCGGACGTGCCGGTCTATATCCAGTGCTTCGAGCCCGCAACGCTGACGTATCTTCGGCAGACCTGCGGCGTCGAGTCGCCGCTGTTGCATCTCATGTCCTCTGCGCAGTCCTGGACGCGACGAGAACTGCGTACCTGGGCCGTGGACGCTGACGGGATCGGACCGGACAAGACCTCGATCATTGCTCGGACCGACGAGGGTGACCTGGGCGAGCCGACGGGTTTAGTGGAAGCGGCGCATACAGCTGGCCTGTTCGTGCATCCCTACACCTTCCGCGCCGAAAACCAGTTCCTGCCCCGTGACTTGCGGGTCGGCGATGATCCAGCCGGTCACGGCAGCCTCGCCGCCGAGATCACGGCATACCTGGATGCTGGCATTGATGGTTTCTTCACCGATCACGTCGACCTCGGGTGTCGCCGCGCGAGACGAAGCCCTCTGACGCCACCGCATCACTGTCGCGCCCGGCCCTGTCACCGCCCCCACCGCGTGGTGCTGCGTTTCCCGACTAGTGCTGCACTGCAGTGCAGCACCAGACGAGATATGCAGCACCGGACCAGCGTGATGGTGCCACGGGCTAACGCGACCCAGTTCGGCTAGGCGTCGCCGCCAGCGGTGCCCGAGGTGCCGGCCGTGACGTCGTTGATCTTGTATTTTTCGGCCGCCTCGGTGACTTTCTCGCCCTCGATCTCTCCGCGATCGGCCAACATTTGCAGCGCCTTGACCGCCATCGACGGCCCGTCGATGTGGAAGAACCGTCGCGCCGCAGCTCGGGTGTCAGAGAAGCCGAAGCCATCGGCTCCGAGAGCGAAGTAGTCCTCGGGCACCCACGGTGCGATCTGGTCTTGGAGCTGTCGCATCCAGTCACTGGTCGCGATGACCGGGCCTTCACCTTCGGACAGTCGCCGGGTCACGTACGGAATCGCTCGGTCGCCGGTAGTGCCGAAGGCCTCGTCGTCGCACTTCATCGCCTCTCGGCGCAACTCCGTCCACGACGTGACTGACCACACCTCGGCGCTGACGCCCCAGTCGTCGGCCAGCAACTCTTGGGCGTTCAGGGCCCAGGGCACGCCGACGCCAGAGGCCAGCAGTCGGACCTTGGGACCGTTGTCACCACCGGCCGAGATCCGGTGCATGCCCTGCAGGATGCCTTCCACATCGACGTCCTCGGGCTCCGGCGGTTGCACCATCGGCTCGTTGTAGACCGCGATGTTGTAGAGGACGTTCTCCGGCTCATCGCCATACATCCGGCGCAGCCCGTCGTGCATGATGTGCGCGATCTCGTAGCCGTAGGCCGGGTCGTAGGAGATCACGGCGGGGTTGGTCGAGGCCAACAACAACGAATGACCGTCGGCGTGCTGCAGACCTTCACCGGTTAACGTCGTGCGTCCGGCGGTGGCGCTGATCATGAAGCCGCGGGCCATCTGGTCCGTCGCAGCCCAGATGCCGTCCCCGGTGCGCTGGAAGCCGAACATCGAGTAGAAGACGTAGAACGGCACCATCGGCACGCCGTGGGTGTCGTACGAGGTGCCGGCGGCAGTCAGCGCGGCCACGGAGCCGGCCTCGTTGATCCCCACGTGCAGGATCTGGCCGGACGTGGACTCCTTGTAGGCCAGCATCAAGTCGGCGTCGACCGAGGTGTAGTTCTGCCCGTGAACGTTGTAGATCTTGGCCGTCGGGAAGAAGCTGTCCATCCCGAAGGTGCGTGCCTCGTCGGGAATGATCGGCACCATGTGCTTGCCGAACTCCTTATCGCGCATCAAGTCTTTGAAGATGCGGACAAAGGCCATCGTGGTGGCGACCTGCTGCTTGCCGGAGCCCTTCTTGGCCACGGCATACAACTTCTCCTCCGGCAGTTTGAGCTTTTCACCGGCTTCGGGGCGTCGGCCGGGAATGTGCCCACCCAGGTCCTCGCGCCTCTTCTTCATGTAGGCGATGGCTTCGTTGTCGTCGCCCGGGTGGTAGTACGGCGGCGCCCACGGATCGGCTTCGAGTTGCTCGTCGGTGATCGGGATCTTCAAGTTGTCCCGGAAAGCCTTGAGGTCATCCAGCTTCATCTTCTTCATCTGGTGCGTCGCGTTGCGCCCAGCGAAATGCGAGCCGAGGCTGTAGCCCTTGATGGTGTGCGCCAGGATCACCGTCGGCTGTCCGGAGTGGTTCATCGCCGCTGCGTATGCCGCATACATCTTGCGGTAGTCGTGCCCGCCCCGCTTGAGTTTCCACCAGATGTCTTCGTCGGACCAGTCTGCAAGCATCTCTTTGGTCTTCGGGTCGCGGCCAAAGAACTCATCCCGGATGTAGGCACCGTCGTTGGCGCGGAAGGTCTGGAAGTCACCGTCGCTGGTGGTGTTCATCAGGTTGAGCAGCGCGCCGGACTCATCGCCCTCGATCAGCGGGTCCCAGCCCCGGCCCCACAGCACCTTGATGACGTTCCACCCGGCCCCGCGGAAGTAGGCCTCGAGCTCTTGGACGATCTTGCCGTTGCCTCGCACTGGCCCATCGAGCCGCTGCAAGTTGCAGTTGACGACAAAAGTCAGGTTGTCTAATTCGTCGTTGGCCGCGACCTGGAGCAAGCCGCGTGACTCGGGCTCGTCCATTTCACCATCGCCCAGGAACGCCCATACATGCTGCTGGCTGGTGTCCTTCAGGCCGCGATTCTGCAAGTACTTGTTGAACTGGGCTTGATAGATCGCGTTCATCGGGCCCAGCCCCATGGACACGGTCGGGAACTGCCAGAACGACGGCAAACTCCGTGGGTGAGGGTATGAAGGGAGTGCGCGGATCTCTCCGTCGACCAGATGCGAGTGCTCTTGGCGGAATCCGTTCAGGTCGTCCTCGTCGAGGCGACCTTCGAGGAAGGCTCTGGCGTATATGCCGGGGGAGGCGTGCCCCTGGAAGAAGATTTGGTCGCCGCCGCCTTCGTGGTCGCGGCCTTTCCAGAAGTGGTTGAAGCCGACTTCATACAGGGTCGCGGCTGAGGCATAACTGGAAATGTGTCCGCCAACCGAGATGTCCGGGTGCTGTGCCCGGTGCACCATGACGGCGGCGTTCCAGCGGATCCAGCCGCGATACTGCCGCTCCATGTCCTCGTCCCCCGGGAACTGCGGCTCCGCGGCGGGGCTGATCGTGTTGATGTAGTCGGTCGTGGTCAGCGACGGTATGCCGACGTGGCTGGCTCGAGCCCGCTCCAGCATCTTCAGCATCAGGTAGCGAGCGCGCTCACGGCCCCCCTGCTCGATCGCTCCGTCGAGGGAGTCCAGCCATTCCTGAGTCTCGTCTGGATCCGAATCGGGAATCTGACTCGGAATGCCGTTCAGGATGGGGCCGGGGCTCTGTGCGTCGGTGGCCACGTCACGCCTCTCTGTCGCTGATTGAGCGGGGTTTGCTCAGTCTGCCACGCGTGGCCGAGCCCGGCATCAGGCCCATCACGACCGGCCAAACGGGTCCTCCGATAGCCTTGGCCCGTCTCGAATGCCGCGCACCGGTGGCTGATGGCGCAGACTATGACGACGTTGACATAGAACGCAGTGCCCGCAATGACCTTTAGGCATACCGGGCTTCGACTATGAAAGGCAGGATCGAGCACGTGGCAGGCACGGAAAGCAGCTCTGTCGTCACACCCGTCGACAAGTTGGGCTTCAAAGCAGGACAGATCGTCATCGAGTTTGGTTACGACGACGACGTTGACGACGACTTCCGACAATCTGTCGAGGCTGCCGTGAACTCTCCACTGGAGGATGAGGATTACGACGGCGTTGTCGACGCGGTCTTGTTGTGGTGGCGAGACGGCGAGGGGGACCTGACCGACGAACTTGTGGACGCGCTGACCATGCTTGAAGAAGGTGGATTCATTGCGCTGGTCACCCCAGGGCGCGGACGCTCGGACCGCGTCGAGGCCCACGACGTTGCCGAAGCCTGCACGACCTCAGGACTGACAGCGACCGGTGCCGTGCCGTTGAGTCCGCAGTGGCACGCTCAGCGTCTCGTCGGTCGCAAGTGACTCAGACTTCCTTCGGCCTCGACGCCCCGAGCCTCGGATCGCCCGCACCAGACTTCACTCTGCGCGACCAGTACGGCGTTACGCACACGCTCTCGGACACCGTGGCGGACAAAAGCGCCATGCTCGTCTTTTTTCCTTTTGCCTTCTCTGGCATCTGCACCGGAGAACTGCTGGAGATTCAGTTGAACATCGACCGATTCGTGAATGAATCGGTCCAGGTCATCGGCATCTCCTGTGATGCCTCGCCGGCACTCAAATCCTGGGCTTCCATCGAGGGCTATCGCTTTCCGCTGTTGTCCGATTTCTGGCCCCACGGTCAGGTCGCGCAGGCCTATGGAGTGTTCTTCGAAGAGGCGGGAATGGCCCTTCGAGGGACCTTCCTCGTGGACTCGTCGATGACAGTCCGTTGGTCGCTGATCCAAGGCCCTGGCGAAAACCGAGACATCGCCCTCCTCGACGCCGCTGTGCAGGAGTTCACGGCTCACTAACCGCATATGGCAGTCGTCCCGCGGTGACTTGCCCTCATCTGATGGCACAATGTGGCTCGCGCCGTCAGCGGCGTTGATCCTCCAGGGGCCTGTAGCTCAGTTGGTAGAGCACCGCGTTTACACCGCGGTTGTCGTCGGTTCGAGCCCGGCCGGGCCCACGTGCAAGATCCACCCTCCGGCGTCCCGCTGCGTGACGTCATCGCCGCACTCGAGCGGTTGTATCCACCCCAGACAGCCCAATCGTGGGATCACGTCGGCCTGGTCACTGGCGATCTAGATCAGCCCATCCACCGGATTCTTGTGGCGGTCGACCCGACGGCGGAAGTCATCGCGCAAGGCCAGGAGCAGGGCTGCGACCTGATCATCACCCACCATCCCCTGTTGCTGCGAGGAATCCATTCGATTGCGTCGAGCACCGCTAAGGGCAGTGCGCTGCAGCGCTTGGTCCTGGGCGACATTGCGCTGTACTGCGCGCACACCAACGCTGACGTGGCCGAGGCCGGGGTGGGACACGCCTTGGCCGCGGCCTGTGGGTTGACGGCCACGCAGGCTCTGAGCATCGAGGAGGGCCAGGAGTTGGGGCGCGTGGGCGACCTGCCCGAGCCCGTCACGCTTCACGATTTCGCCACCACCTTGGGTCGGGCCCTACCGCATACCCCCGTTGGTATGCGGATCAGCGGGCCACCTGAGGCGACGGTTCAGCGGATCGCGGTGCTGGGTGGGGCGGGCGATAGTTCATTCGATGCTGTGGTCGACAGCGGTGCCGACGTCTACGTCACTGCGGATCTGCGACACCACCCGGCCTCCGAGGCCCGCGAGCAGGCAGCGCTCGGCAACGGCACGCCATACCTGATCGATGCCGGGCACTACGCCAGTGAGGCGGTCTGGCTGCCGGTGTTGGCCGAGCAACTGATCATGGCTCTGGGGGAGGCGGGGGCTAGGTTGGACATCGACATCTCGACCGTGTGCACCGACCCGTGGGACTTTGTCGTCGGCACCGCAGACGAAGCAGCCGCAGCCACCCCGACCAGCTAAGAGGTATCGCGTGAAGGCAGATCCGAGCAGGCAGCGAGCCCTGCTGGAAGTGCAGGTCCTGGACACCACTTTGGCTCAACTGGAGCATCGCCGGGCGACCTTGCCCGAGCACGCTCGGCTGAAGGAGCTGGCGGTGGAGCTCGAAGCTGCGCAGTCTGAGGTCGTGCGCACGGAAACGGCTCACCAAGACGTGCAGCGCGAGTTGCGCAAGGCCGACTCGGACGTGCAGATGGTCCGCGACCGGGTCGCACGCGATCAGAAGCGGCTTGATGTCGGGGTGGGCAGCGCCAAAGACCTGCAAGGCATCCAGCACGAGTTGGAGTCCCTAGCCCGGCGACAGTCCATCCTCGAAGACGAAGAACTCGAGGTCATGGAGCGGGCCGAGAGCGCCGAGCAGTCCGTCGGCACAGCACGCGAACGCGAAAGCGCCCTGATCGAGCAGATCGAGATCGTGACGTCGCAGCGCGACGACAAGGAAGCCGATATCGCGATGGAACGGGATCGGGTGGCCGCAGCCCGTGGTGGGGTCGTCGAGACCGTGGGGGCTGACCTGGTCGCGCTCTACGACAAGATCCGCGTGCGCAGCGGCTCCGGTGCCGCTCCACTCGTCTCACGGCGGTGCAACGGCTGCCACATGGAGTTGCACAACACCGACCTGAGCCGCATTCGAGAGGCCGCCGAAGACGAGGTGTTGCGGTGTGAGGAGTGCGGTCGGATCCTGGTGCGCACGCAGGAATCCGGGATCTGAGTATGCCGAGAAGGCTCGTGATCGAAGCCGATGGCGGTTCACGAGGCAATCCGGGGGTCGCTGGGTATGGCGCACTGGTGCGTGACCCCGAGTCGGGGGTGTTGTTGGCGCAGCGAGCGGCCCCTCTGGGCAAAGAATCCAACAACGTTGCGGAGTATTCGGGGCTGATCGCGGGTCTGCAGGCCGTGCTAGACCTCTCCCTGGAAAGCGACGCGGACATCCAGGTCCTGATGGACTCCAAACTGGTCGTCGAGCAGATGGCCGGGCGCTGGAAGATCAAGCACGCTGACATGCGGCGCCTGGCGCTGGAGGCTCGCGACCTGGTGCGGCAAATCGAGTGGGCCGGCGGGAGCGTCGACTATCAGTGGATTCCTCGGGAGCGGAACGGAGCAGCCGATGCTCTGTCCAACCAGGGTATGGACGGCGAACACGTGCACATCGACGCGGACGAGATGGAGGCACCGGCATTCGGTGAGGCCCGGACCCCGAATCGCTGGCGCAGAGCGCGAGTGCGCCGGCCGCCCGCAATGAGCGACCCGGTGCGGCTCGTGCTGGTGCGACACGGCGTCACAGACTTCACGCTGGCCAGCAAGTTGGACGGCCGAGGTGGAGCCGATCCGGAGTTGCATGAGCAGGGACTGGCCCAGGCTCAGGCGGCGGCTGGGGCAGTTAGCCGCTACGTCGAGCGATTCTCGGCCGGAGCCGGTGCACCCACCCCTGTCACGACTGTCATCACGTCTTCGCTGCGCCGAGCCAAACACACTGGGGCAGCCATCGCTGCAGGCGCTGGGCGTGAAGCCGCAGGTCGATGCGGGCTGGGACGAGCAGAACTTCGGCGACTGGGACGGCCTCTCGATGGGCGAGTTGGCGCAGACGGCATACGACGATCTGTTGTTGTTTCGGGCGGATGCTGACTATGCCCGCCCGGGAGGCGAGAGCCATCGCCAGTTGGCTCAGCGGGTTGGCGAGGCGTGGACGCGTGCGATCGAGGCCGGCGGCATCGTCGTGATTGCCAGTCACCGTAAACCGTTGATGTGCGTGCTCGCCCAGATCCTCGGCATCGATCACGAACGCATCTGGTCCATCGCCACCGACCCGTGCTCGCTGACGGCGATCGACGTCTGGCCCGATGGGGGAGTATCGGTGACGTTTGTCAACGACACCCACCACCTCAGAAATGTGACATGAGCGACGCGAGCGACGTGGACTCCCAGTTTGGCGCCATCGAAGAGGTCGACGTCGATCTGGATCTGGCACTCAGGGCCAACCGGGCGAATTGGGACGACCGGGCGGCCGTCCACGGCACCAGTGCGCACTACGACTTAGCAGGGTTGATTGCTGACCCCGAGCGTGTCTCCGGCGTCATCGCTGCTGATCTGCCGGTGCTGACGCGGCACCTCCCGCACAGGTCGCTGCGCGGACTCGATCTGGTCCATGTGCAGTGCCATATCGGCACCGACACACTCTCCCTCTCGCGCTGTGGAGCCCAAGTGACCGGTGTCGACTTCTCACCGGCGAGTCTGCAAATCGCCCAACAGCTGGCCGCCGACGCGGGCCACGCCATTAGGTATGTGGAGTCCGACGTCATGCAGGCAGCGGCGGCAGTGGGTAAGCAAGTGGACGTGGTCTACACCTCGATCGGCACCATCTGTTGGCTACCGGACCTCCGGGCCTGGGCGCGGAACATCGCGACCCTCTTACGCCCCGGGGGCGTCTTCTATTTCCGCGACTCCCATCCGATGCTGCACGTCCTGGACGACATGGGCGAGACGCCGTTCACCGTGCGCACCCGCTACTTCGCCGACGGGGGTACGCAGACCTTCGAGAACACTGCGACCTACACCGACGGCGATCAGTCGACCATTCAGCACACGCGCAACTACGAATGGCCGCACCCGATCTCCGAGACCATCCAAGCCCTGCTGGATGCTGGGCTACGGCTGCGCTTCATCGACGAAGGGCGCTCGCTCGACTGGCAGGCTCTGCCCGAAATGGTGCCGGCGCCGGGGGATCGTCCCGTCGAAAGCGCCACGTTCGTCCTTCCCCCTCCCTGGGACGAACGCATCCCGCTGACCTACACCCTCATCGCCTCCAAGGACTGAACTGATGCGCTACGCAGAATCGATCATCGACATCGTCGGTAACACCCCGCTGGTGAAGTTGAATCACGTCACCGAAGGCATCGAGGCCACGGTGCTCGCCAAGGTGGAGTACCTCAACCCGGGCGGGTCGATCAAGGACCGGATCGCGACCAAGATGATCGACGCCGCCGAGGAGCAGGGACTGCTCAAGCCCGGGGGCACGATCATCGAGCCGACCAGCGGCAACACCGGTGTGGGCTTGGCGATGGTGGCTCAGCAACGCGGCTACAAGTGCATCTTCGTCTGCCCGGACAAGGTCGGCCTCGACAAGCAGAACGTGCTGAAGGCCTACGGTGCCGAGGTCGTCGTGACGCCCACATCGGTCGCCCCGGATCACCCGGACTCCTACTACAGCGTCAGCGATCGACTGGCGGCCGAGACCCCCGGTGGTTACAAGCCCAACCAGTACGAAAACCTCAACGGTCCACTCAGCCACTACGAGACGACGGGGCCTGAGATCTGGGCCGACACCGAAGGCCAGATCACCCACCTGGTGGCGGGCGTCGGCACGGGCGGGACGATCTCTGGCACGGGCCGCTATCTCAAGGAAGTGAGCGCGGCCGCCGTCTCCGAGGGCACAGGAACGCAGGTCCGGATCATCGGCGCTGACCCCGAGGGCTCGGTGTATTCGGGCGGGACCGGTCGGCCATACCTGGTTGAGGGGGTTGGTGAGGACATCTGGCCCGGTGCCTACGACCCCTCGGTGCCGGACGAGATCATCGCGGTCTCGGACGCCGACGCCTTCGAGATGACCCGGCGCTTGGCCCGTGAGGAAGGGCTGCTGGTTGGCGGATCGTGCGGGATGGCCGTGGTGGCCGCGCTGCGTGCAGCCCGCGACCTCGGTCCGGACGACGTCGTGGTGGTGATCCTGCCCGACAGCGGACGCGGCTATCTAGCGAAGATCTTCAACGACCGATGGATGCGCAGCTACGGCTTCCTTCCGGACACCGACAAGGCCACGGTGCGCGACGTCATCAGCAGCAAGAGTGGCGACGTCCCGGCGCTGGTGCACGCCCACCCCAGTGACACCGTGCGCGATGCCGTCGCGATGATGTCGGAGTATGGGGTCTCTCAGCTCGTCGTCCTCGGTGCTGAGCCTCCGGTGGTCATGGGCGAGGTCGTCGGTGCGGTCAACGAGAAGGATCTCTTGGATGCAGTGTTCCGCGGGGACGTGCACATGAACGATGCAGTCTCGCAGGTGACTGGCGCGCGTATGCCGTTGATCGGGGCCGGCGACTCGGTGCACGCTGCGCGGGAAGCATTAGCGGACTGTGATGCGTTGTTGGTGACGCAGGACGGCAAACCGTTGGCCGTCCTGACCCGTCCTGACCTGCTCACCTTCCTCTCGGAGTGATTCACTGATGACCGGATTCGCCACGCGCGCTATCCACGCCGGACAAGCCTTCGACCCCACTACGGGGGCGGTCATCCCGCCCGTGTACCAGACCTCGACCTTCGTGCAGACCCACGTCGGCGGGCTGCGCAACGGCTACGAATACACCCGCGGCACCAACCCGACGCGCGATGCTTTGCAGGAACTCATTGCCGACCTCGAGGGCGGCACGCACGGATTGTCGTTCGCCTCCGGCCTGGCCGCCGAGGACGCCGTGCTACGCGGGTTGTTGCGACCCGGTGACCACGTGCTGATGGGCAATGACGTCTATGGCGGCACGCACCGTCTGGCCAACCAGATCCTGGCCGCATGGGGGGTGCAGTTGAGCACGGTCGACATGAGTGATCTCGGTGCGGTGACTGCCGGCATACGTCCGGAAACGCGAATGCTGTGGGTGGAGACCCCGAGCAATCCGATGATGAAGATCACCGACATCGTGGCGGTGGCGGAGATCGGCCACTCCCGCGACTGCATCGTGGTGGTCGACAACACCTTCGCCACCCCGGCGTTACAGCAACCGCTGGCCCTCGGTGCCGACCTCGTCGTGCACTCGGCCACCAAATACCTCGGCGGCCACTCCGACATCTTGGGCGGCCTCGTCGCCACGAGCGATGAGCGCGTCGCCGAGCAGGTGGGCTTCATCCAGTATGCGGCGGGCGCGGTCTCCGCCCCCTGGGAGGTGTTCTTGACGATCCGCGGCATCAAGACGCTGGCCATCAGGATGGAGCAGCACAGCACCAACGCTGAGGCCGTCGCCCAATCTTTGGTCGGCCATCCGGCCATCGACACGGTCTATTACCCCGGCTTGAGCGACCACCCCGGCCACGACATCGCGGCGCGACAGATGACGCGGTTCAGCGGGATGGTGTCGTTTGCGCTGAAGGGTGGAGCGCCGGCAGCCCATGCGTTTGCCGAGTCCACCTCGGTCTTTCAGCTCGCCGAGTCCTTGGGTGGAGTCGAGTCGCTGGTGAACTACCCGGCTCAGATGACACACGCCTCCGTGCGCGGCACCGAGCTCGAAGTCCCGGACAACATCATCCGGCTCTCGGTCGGCATTGAGGACACCGACGACCTTGTGGCTGACGTCCATGCTGCCCTGGAACACGTCGAGGCCAGCGCAGGTCGCAGTCCCGCCAATGCGAAAAAGCTCCTTGCCTCCATCGACCGTCTCGAGGGCGGCGAAGGTCGTGCGCGCGAACTCAGCGACTGATCCTCATCCGTGGTGAGTCGGCGTTTGGCGGGCGGTTGCGGACAGTACCCACGGTTTGCCTGCACGGTCCGGAGGGCGCAACTTCACGATGAAGCGGGTCTCCAAGGCGTCGATGAGTCCTTCGGGCCTTCGCGGGTCGGCGGTGATCTCGCACAGCGCCCGAGTGACCAGCCCCCTGGTGTGTTTGGCCATATGCGTCGCCCCTGGGACGTGGATCTGGACCCAGCGACCAGCCTCCGGCGAGCCGGGGGCTGGGGTCCACGCAGCCGCATACGTGCTGGAACGGCAGTCCACGATGAGGCCGCTGCCGCCGAGAGTGTGCATCGCCCCAGTCAGCGGGACTCGCCAATGCGCGGCCAGAGGCCCGACCCCGGGAAGGTTCACCGACATCGAGAGCCGGTATGCCGGGACCCGGTCACTCAGACGTAGCGCGCCGAAGAGGGCCGAGGTGATCAGGATGCGTCGGGTCGCGCGACCGCGGGATGCCGAGTCCAGGCTGGGCACGTCGAGCGCGTCGTAAAGAACGCCCGTGTAAACCTGCGCGGCAGGCAACGTCGGGGAGGTGGTCAAGGTGAGGTTACGGGCGATCTCGGTGGTCAGGTTTGGCGAAACGCCCAGGATGCCAGCAGCGTCGGCACGTGCGCTGACCTGCGCCAACGCGGCCAAGACCTGCTCGCGGTGACCCGTCAGCGACGGCGATGACAGCGAGCCAAGGTCAAGACGTGCCCCGCGCGTTCGCGTGGCTTTGGTCTCCGAGGGCGGCAGCAGGATGAGCACCCGAGGGAGCCTAACCGGGACCCGACGACGGCGACGTTGGTGCCCAGCGGCCTAAGGTACAGACCATGGCCGAACGATCAACAACCCTCCACTTTCCGTCCGACTCCGATGCCACTGCGCGCCTGGAGGCGGCGTTCGCGGCTGTGCGTGAGGAGCTCTCGGTGCGGGAGGGCTTCCCCGACGCGGTGATCGCCGAGGCGACGGCGGCTGTTGACCAGCCAGACCTTCCGGACCGGGACGAAACGGCCATCGAGTTCATCACCATCGATCCGCCCGGATCGATGGACCTCGATCAAGCGATGCACATCGAGCTCGCCGCCGACGAGGGAGCTCACTACCGCGTCCGGTACGCGATCGCCGATGTACCCGCCTTCGTCGCCGCCGGAGGAGCCACGGACGCCGAGGTGCGGTTGCGCGGCCAAACGATCTATTGTCCGGACACGCGGGTGCCGCTGCACCCCACAGTGATCAGCGAAGAAGCCGCCAGCCTGTTGCCCGAGGCGACCAGGCCGGCATACATCTGGGACATGTTGTTGGCCCAAGACGGCAGACGTGTCAGTGCCTCGCTGTATCGCGCGATGGTGCGCAGTCGGCGCCGTTACACCTACGCCGAGGTGCAGGCTCAGGTCGATGACGGCACCGCTGAGGCCACGTTGATGCTGCTGCAGGAGGTAGGACGCCTCCGAGTGGCCAGAGAGTCGGCCCGCGGTGGAGCCAGCCTGCCGATGCCCGAGCAAGAGGTGCACGTCGAGGACGGACGATACTTCGTCCGATTCCGGCCCGTGCTGGAGGCCGAGGAGTGGAACGCGCAGATCTCGCTGCTGACTGGGATCGTCGCGGCCGCGATGATGCTCGAGGGGCAGGTCGGCATACTGCGGACGATGCCGCCAGCCGATGAGCGCAGCATCTCGCGCTTCCGCCGGCAGGCGATGGCCCTGGGTGTCGAATGGCCAGCGGGAATGGCTTACGGCGACTTCTTGCGGACGTTGGATCGCACCAAGCCTGCCCACCTCGCGGTCATCCACGACGCGACCGCGTTGTTCCGAGGAGCCGGCTACACGCCGTTCAACGGTGAGCTCCCAGACCAGACGTTGCAATCGGCGATCGCCGCTCCGTATGCACACGTCACCGCGCCCTTGCGCCGGCTTGTGGACCGATTTGGGTTGGCCGTATGCGCCGCGCTAAGCGCTGGGGATCAGGTCCCGACGTGGGCGATCGAGGCCCTCGAGGGGCTGCCGGACCTGATGAGCGCCAGTGGCCAGCAGGCGAGGTCGGTCGAGCGAGGATGTCTCGACGCGGTCGAGGCTGCGGTCTTGGAGACGCGAGTCGGGGTGGTGTTCGAGGCGGTCGTCGTCGATCAGACCTCCGGCGGCTCGCCGGTCATTCAGATCGCCGACCCGGCCATTGCTGCCGTAGCCGAGGGGGAGGCTGAGTTGGGCAGTGCCATCCAGGTCAGGCTGATTACTGCTGACGTCGAAGCGCGGAAGGTCACCTTCGCAGTCGTATGACGTCAGGGGTCTCGTAGCTGCGGTCTGACATCACCATCTGTGCGGCGCTATCCTGACCGGCGTGGATGAGTTGGCTAGGCGGTCGCGTCGAGGGTGTCCTTCTGGAACACCACTCGCCGAGGAACGTCCGGGCTCCACAGGGCAAGGTGGTGGCTAACAGCCACCCGGGGCAACCCGCGGGACAGTGCCACAGAAAACAAACCGCCACCGGGCAACCGGAGGTAAGGGTGAAACGGTGGTGTAAGAGACCACCAGCACGCCAGGTGACTGGCGTGGCTAGGTAAACCCCACCTGGAGCAAGACCAGACAGCACACGCTCGAGGGCTGCCCGCCCGAGTGTGCGGGTAGGTCGCTAGAGGCGGCTGGCAACAGTCGCCCAAGATGGATGACCGCCCACGTCGCAACGCCAGTAATGGTGCGACGTCGACAGGACCCGGCGTATCGGCCAACTCATCCACATCACCCGGTCAGTCGCTCGTGCTCTGATGGTGGGTATGTCGATTGCCGATGAGAAGTACGTTGCGTTCACCACGTTTCGGCGCACCGGAGAGGGGGTCAACACCCCAGTGTGGATTGCCCCGTTGGAAGGGGGCAGAGCTGGGTTCACGACGGGTGCCGCGTCGGGCAAGGCCAAACGGCTACGGCATACCTCAGACGTGACGTTGCAGCTCTGTGATCAGCGAGGGCGCGTGATCGAAGGCAGCGCAGCGGTCCACGGAACCGCGCGGATTGTCACGGCCGGAGACCCGGCATTCGATGAAGTGCTGGCTGCAATCAAGACCAAATATGGGTGGGCAGTGACAGCCATCTCCATGGCCAGCAAGGTCGCCGGAATGGTGCGCCGGAAGAAAACAGGCATGACAAGGAACGCTGTTGTTGTCATCGAGTTGACCGCCTAACCCTCCCGTATGTCGGCTCGCAGGACTACTCTGCGGATCATGTCGATCGCAGATGAGAAGTATGTCGCCTTCACCACATTTCGCCGCACGGGTGAGGCGGTGACCTCACCGGTCTGGATCGCTCCCTTGAGTGACGGCCGCAGCGGATTCTGGACGAGTTCGGGTTCGGGCAAAGCCAAACGGCTCGCCCACACCGCTCGCGTCACAGTGCAACCCAGCGATGCCCGAGGTCGAGTCACCCCCGGCTCCCAGCCGATTGAGGCTGACGCGGTCCTCGTCCAAGCCGGCGATCCGGCATACGACGAGATTGTGGCCGGGATCAAAGCAAAGTACGGCCCGATGACCAAGGTCACCAAGGTGCTCGGCCAAATCGGCGGCATCGTGAAGCGCAACCCGATTCCGTATGGAGACCGCGGCGTGGTGATTACGGTCCCAACCGGCGCTGAGTGAGGGCAGCCTCCGCTTGGTGGCGGGCGACTCACTTTGGCTTTAGTTTCAAGCGATGAGCACCGATCTGCGTTCCGGGCCCGCTGTGAAGAGATGGCGGCGACACCTCGCCGATGAGCGGGGAACCGCCGCAGTGATGCGCGTTTTGGCGGCCAACACCACGGATGATCACGAGCGAGACATCTTGCGTGAACTGGCAGAGGCCGAGGAACGGCATGCCCAGCATTGGATCGACCTGCTGGGCGAGCAGGCGCAGCCCGAGCCGTCCCCGAGATTGCCGTTGCGGGCGCTGGCTGCAGTGAGCGGCCGCGTTGACCCCATGTGGGGTCTGATGTTGTTGCAGCGGGCCGAAGGTGAGTCCGCGTATGCAGCCGATGACGACGCGGCGAGGCACATGGCCGCCGACGAAATCGTCCACGAGGAGGTCCTTCGGGGTCTCGCGGCCAGAGGGCGAGAACGGCTCTCCGGCAACTTCCGAGCTGCGGTCTTCGGGGCCAACGACGGGCTGGTCTCGAACCTGGCCCTCGTGGTGGGGATGAGCGCGACCGGCGTGTCCTCCGGCGTAGTCCTGGCCGCGGGGGTGGCCGGGCTCTTGGCGGGGGCCCTGTCGATGGGGGCGGGGGAGTACATCTCGGTGCGCTCCGCACGAGAACTGCTGGACGCGTCCTCGCCTGGCCCCGAAGCAGCTGAAGCTATCGCGGCGCTCAATGTTGACGTCAACGAGTTGGCATTGGTCTATCGGGCCCGCGGAATGGGCGCCGAAGACGCGCACAGCGCTGCCGCAGTGGTCCTGGAGACGCGCGCGTTGGGGGCAGATGAGTCCGGCGAGGAGCAGACCGCGCACAATGTCGATGCCTCAAGCCTTGCCGCAGGGTCGGACCACGAAGCGGTGGGCAG
The DNA here is from genome assembly GCA_963803695.1 of uncultured Actinomycetota bacterium. Lineage (GTDB taxonomy): Bacteria > Actinomycetota > Actinomycetes > Actinomycetales > Dermatophilaceae > Ornithinicoccus. Next base: position 428,704 of record CAWDNY010000003.1, on the reverse strand, counting down.
CGCGTGGGGAGCAGCCATCTCGAGTTTCTGCTTCTTCGCCAGCGGTGCCTTGATCCCGATCCTGCCCTATCTGTTCGGACTTTCCGGAGTGGTGGCTCTGGTGATGGCCGCAGTCCTTGTCGGCCTAGCGCTGCTTACGACGGGTGCCGTGGTCGGCCTGCTCTCGGGGGCATCGACGTGGCGTCGAGCTGTGCGGCAGCTCGCCATCGGATACGGTGCAGCAGCCGTCACGTATCTGTTGGGTTTGGCCTTCGGCGCCGCCGGGGTCGGCTAGCCCCCACACTCAGCGGCTGGGGACCTCCATGGCACCCTCCTCGCCCTTGAGATCGAGTACGTCAACGCCGCCATCGGCGCCAAAGCTCTCGATATGTCCCAGATACATCTTGCGTCCGGCGTCGTTGAGCAGCCCATCGTGAATCGGGACCACCAGGCGTGGAGCGAGGCGTCGGACGAAAGCCACCGTGTCGGCGACTCTGGCCCATGGTGCGTTGATGGGCACACACAACACGTCGAGGTCCGTGAGGGTCGGGTCGTCGGCGTCGAGGGCATCCCCGGGGTGGAAGATCGACGGCTCTCCATCGGCGGAGATGACCAGCCCGATGTTGTCCGGGCGTGGGGCGTACTCGTGGACGAGGGCATGCTGCCGACCCACGGGGGTGACGGTCACGGGGCCGAACTCCAAGGCCTGGCCAGTCTCCATACGACTGACGTGGTTCTTCAGTTGTGGCTCGCTGCTCACCAGCCGGTCCGCCGCCTCCGACTCCAGCCACAGGTCAGCGTTCGGATTGTCTCGACGCAGCGCCGGGATCGCCGGGGGGTTGAGGTGATCGGGGTGCATGTGCGTGACCAGGATGGCGCTGAGATCGCGCACGCCCTCGACGTCGGAGAACCCGCCCGGATCGATCAGCAGGCGCTCGCCCGCGACGTCGACGAGGACACAGGAATGGCCGAGGTGAGTCAGGTGCATGGCGCTTACCGTATGCCGAAGATTGGCGCGCCGCCACGGCCCGCGCGATCGTGCGTAATATGGCCGCTCGTGGAATTCCTCAACGGTATGCAGCCTGCGCACGACCTCACGTACAACGACGTGTTCATGGTGCCGTCGCGCTCGGCCGTGACCTCCCGACTCGACGTGGATCTGCGCACCCACGACGGTGTCGGGACCACGATCCCGCTGGTCGTAGCCAATATGACGGCGGTCGCGGGCCGGAGGATGGCCGAGACGGTCGCTCGACGGGGTGGGATAGCTATTCTGCCCCAGGACATTCCGGTGCCGATGATCGAGCGCAGTGTCAGCGCCGTCAAGGCGTGCCACCCGGTATACGAGACGGCTATCACTATTGCCCCCGAGGCCCCGGTCGCAGAGCTGCTCGCGATCATGGGCAAGCGCGCACACCACGCTGCAGTGGTCGTGGACGGTCGGAGACCGTTGGGCATGATTACCGAGCGTGACTGCGCCGAGGTCGACCGGTTCGCCCAGGTCAAGGACGTGATGACCAATCTGGCTGTGACGATCGAGCCGGGGACCGAGGTCCGCGATGCCTTCACTGCATTGGATTCGGCCCACGTCGACCTCGCTCCGGTGGTCGGCGACGACGAGCTGTTTGGGGTGCTGACGCGCACGGGGCTGGTGCGCTCGGCGATTTACGACCCGGCCCTGGATGCTTCGGGTCGCCTGCTGGTCGGTGCCGCCGTGGGCATCAATGGTGACGTGGTCGCCAAGACGGCGGCTGTGCTGGCCTCGGGTGTCGACGTGCTGGTGGTCGACACTGCGCACGGTCACCAGGACAAGATGGTCGAGGTGCTGCCGTTGGTGGTGCAGTCACGCGATGCCCACGAGGAGTCGACCGGTGTCCGGGTGCCGATTGCTGCCGGCAACGTGGTCTCGGCTGCCGGCGCTCGCGATCTGGCGCAGGCGGGTGCCGACATCGTCAAGGTCGGGGTCGGTCCGGGTGCCATGTGCACCACCCGGATGATGACCGGCGTGGGGCGGCCGCAGTTCTCCGCCGTGCTGGAGTGCGCCGGCGCGGCGCGGGAGGTCGGTGCCGCGGTGTGGGCCGACGGTGGAGTGAAATATCCGCGCGACGTGGCGCTGGCGCTGGCTGCTGGTGCCGGTTCCGTGATGATCGGGTCCTGGTTTGCTGGGACCTATGAGTCGCCGGGGGACCTGATGCGCGACGCTGACGGGAGGCTCTACAAGGAGAGCTTCGGGATGGCCTCAGCGCGGGCTGTGCGCAATCGGACCCGGGACCGCTCAGCGTTCGACCGGGCGCGATCGGCCCTGTTTGAGGAGGGCATCTCCTCCTCCAAGATGTACCTGGATCCTCAGCGCAGCGGCGTCGAAGACGTCGTCGACCAGATCATCTCGGGCGTCCGCAGTGCCTTCACGTATGCCGGCGCACCCGACATCGAAGCGTTCCGCGAGCGCGTCGTGGTCGGCATACAAGGTGCTGCAGGCTACGACGAGGGCCGCCCTCGCCACACCTCCTGGTGATCCCCACCCCCAGCCACTTTTGCCCTCTTCCAGCGCTGAATAAGGCGCTTGAGGTGGCCTTGCTGGCTGTGGGTAGGGTCACGCGGATTGGCGGCTGGGGTCGCCCTTCGCGGACGCTATCCACCGTAAAATCCTCTGCGGATTGCTGAGGTCTGGCCAGACCACTCGGACCACGGCGTAGCCCAATCGACGTATGTCGTCCTCGCGGCGCTTCTCCGCAAACAGCGTGTCAGGGCCGCCGGAAGGCGCGGCATACTTCGTTGCACCGTCGAACTCGACCACCACGTTGAGCTCGGGAAGAAAGAAGTCGACCCGGGCTACGAATTGACCCCCTGGATCGCGAATCGTGAACTGGGGAATGACGGAAAGTCCCACTGTGGTCAAAATCAGCCGGAGTAACGACTCACCCGGCGATTCGGCGCTCGGGCTCGATGCCGCCACCGCGGCACGAGCCGCAGCCATCCCGGGCGTGCGCTCGAGTTCAGCCATCCAGACTTCCAACTCATCCCGAGAGGTGACCTGCTGTCGAAGGGCAGCGTCAGCGGCGACGATCCCCGGCTTTACGCCCCCCACGAATGCTGTGCCCAGGACTGCGACAGCAGCACACACTGCCGGTATGCCGTTAGTGCTGGGTGAGGCCGCCGGCGAGTAGCCCTCGTGCAGAGTGTGAACCGCGTATCGGCGGGTGGTGCCTCGTGCCTGTCGCCGGGCCACATGCACTCGGTCCAAGTAGGCGTAGGAGACTGGCAGATCCCATAGCAAGGCTGCACTTGTATGCGTGGCAATCAGTCTGTCGGGCTGCGAACGAAGGACGGCGTGAAGCCGCATTCTGTGTCGGGCCTCAGGATCCGCCGCGGCAACGGCCTTTGCGTCGACGTAGGCACCACGGCATACGCGATCCAGGACACCCCCACGCGCCGCCGACTGGAGGTCGGGGGGCGTGAGGCCGATGGCTCTAGCCTCCGGGCAGGTAAGTACACCGGAGTTCTCCTCCAGCCACCCACGGAGTATGCCGAGATCCATCGGGCCAGCATGCCCGGCTCGGGGACTGCGGCCCCCGACTTGTCCACAGGCGAGAAACGTCTGACGACCCCCAGCCAGTTAAGCGACTGCCAGCGTCTAATAACGCGCTAGAGGTGACAACAAGTGGCTGGGGGTGGGGGTTAGGAGCGGTGGTGGCTGGCGAGCCAGGCTGCGCCGATGATGCCAGCGTCGTTGCGCAGCTGAGCGGGCACGATTGGCGCTCGCAGATGCAGCAAGGGCAGGAAGTTCTCGGACTTCTTAGACACGCCGCCCCCGACGATGATCAGGTCTGGCCACAGCAGGTCCTCGACGTGGGCGTAGTAACGCTGAAGTCGCTCCGCCCACTCCTCCCAGGAGAGGTCTTCGCTTTCCCGGATGCTGCTGGCCGCCCGGGTCTCGGCGTCGTGGCCATCCAATTCCAGGTGGCCGAGCTCGGTGTTCGGGATCAGTTCTCCGCCGAGGAACAACGCGGTGCCGATACCGGTGCCCAACGTGGTCAACAGCACGGTTCCGTCGTTACCTTGCCCGGCCCCGAAGTGCATCTCGGCAGCCCCGGCAGCATCGGCGTCATTGACCACCAGCGCCCGCCGCCCAAGCACGTCACTGAACAGTTCCTCGGCGTTGGTGCCGATCCAGCCCTGATCGATGTTGGCCGCGCTGCGCACCGTCCCGTGGTGCACGACGGCAGGCACGGTGACCCCGATGGGCGTCTTTTTGCCGATGTCGTCGGAAAACCCGTCCGCGATCTCGGCGACGACCTTAGCGACCGCCTCTGGGGTGGCACCCTCGGGGGTGTCGATGCGCTCACGCTTAGTGGCGAACTCGCCCGCCTCGAGATCGACCGGAGCGCCTTTGATGCCGCTGCCGCCAATGTCTATGCCTAGTACGTGGTCTTTGGACATGACTTGCTCCTCGGGTGGTCGCCTTACGGCAGGGTCAGGATCTCGGCACCATCATGCGTGATCAGCAGTGTGTGTTCGAACTGAGCGGACCGCCTGCCGTCAGCAGTCACGATCGTCCACCCGTCGTCCCATTCGTCCCATTCGGGGGTGCCGAGGTTGAGCATGGGCTCGATGGTGAAGGTCATGCCCTTCTCGATGAGGATGTCGTGCTCGGGAGCGTCGTAGTGCGGGATGATCAGGCCCGAGTGGAAGGTCTGGCCGACACCGTGGCCCGTGTAATCACGCACCACCCCGTAGTTGAACCGCTTGGCGTAGGACTCGATGACCCGGCCGATGACGTTGACCGCCCGACCCGGCTTGGCTGCCCTGATGGCCCGCCGGAGGGCCTCCTCAGTGCGCTCGACCAGCAGTCGGGACTCCTCATCGACGTCGCCGCAGAGGAACGTCGCGTTGTTGTCGCCGTGCACCCCGTGGATGTATGCGGTGATGTCCACGTTGCAGATGTCGCCGTCCTCCAGCCGCCGATCATCCGGGATGCCGTGGCAGATGACTTCGTTCACCGAGGTGCACAAAGACTTGCTGAAGCCGCGATAGCCCAACGTCGAAGGGTAGGCGTGGTGGTCAAGCAGGAACTCGTGACCGATCCGGTCGATTTCGTCGGTGGTGACGCCTGGCGCGATGGCCTTGCCGCATTCGGCGAGCGCTTGAGCGGCGATCCGGCCAGCGACGCGCATGGCTTCGATCGTCGCGGCGTCTTTGATCTCCGAACCGGTGAACGGCGCGGGAGCGAGCGCCCCCACATACTCCGGGCGCGGTATGCCGGCTGGCACTATGCGCTGGGGGCTGCGGCGTCCAGCTCGGATCGAGGTATGTATGGGCTCGCTGTTGCTGAGCGTGGAAGTGGCTGAGCGCATACGCTGGAGTCTAGGTGCCGAACCCGCAGGGTTCGAGTGGAACGTGAGCGATCTGGAGGCTGAGATGCAGTATTGGTTCAACGTCGATTCCAAGGCCGTCGAATCCCATGACGACCCCGACCGTGCTCGCAGCGCCAACCTGCTGGGGCCCTATGACACCGAGGACGAGGCGGAGGCCGCCTTGGAGAAGGCGGCCAAGCGTACTGAGGAATGGGACGCCGAGGACAAGACCTGGGACAACGGTGACACGGCCGCGGGCGACACCGCCCAGGACCGATTCGCACCGGGCTAAGGCTTGAGAGCGGGCAGCACGTCGGCTGCGAACACGTCGATCCACTCGCGCTGATTGCGGCCCACGTTGTGCAGGTAGATGCGGTCGAACCCAAGGTCCACATACTTTTGCAGGTGGGCGCGGTGCACGTCTGGGTCGGACGAGATCACCATGCGGCCCTCGAAGTCCTCGGGGCGGACGAGTTTGGCCATCGCTGCAAAGTCGTGCGGCGAGCGGATGTCGGCCTTGGCGAACTTCATCCCACCGTTCGGCCACTGCGTCATCGCGTTGGACAAGGCTTCTTCGTCGGTCGTTGCCCAGGACATGTGGACCTGCAGCGCCTTCGGCATGGTGTCCGGGTCTTTGCCGACCTCACGAGCCCCCTCGGCAAAGCGGTCGAAGAGCCCCGAGATCTTCTCCAGCGGTGCACCGACCGTGATGATGCCGTCGGCGAACTTGCCGGTTTTCTTGGCGTTGATCGGGCCAGCCGTGGCGACCAGGATCGGCGGTGCCTGCTCGGGCATGGTCCACATGCGGGCGGTCTCCATCGTGAAGAACTCGCCCTGATGTTTGGTGTCTTTGTCCTGGGCACTGGCGGCGTAGAGCTTGTTGATGATCTCGATCGCCTCGAACATCCGCCGCGATCGCGCGCCAGCCTCGGGCCAGTACCCGCCGATGACGTGCTCGTTCAAGGCCTCGCCAGCACCGACCCCAAGCCACGAACGGCCCGGATTCATTGCCTCGAGGGTCGCGGCGGCTTGGGCCACCAGTGCCGGGTGCATCCGAAAGCTGGGGCAGACCACCCCTGGCCCGAGGTCCCCGGCGGTGCGCTCACCGACGGCGGCCAGCACGTTCCACACGAACGCTGACTGTCCCTGCTCAGGCACCCACGGTTGGAAATGATCGGCGGCCATGCATCCGGAGAAACCCTTCGACTCGGCATACTCCGTGAGGTCGACCGCCTCGCTGGGATGGAACTGCTCGAGCATCGCCGCGTAGCCGATCGTGAGTGCGCTCATTCGCTCACACTATGTTGTCTCGCGTGGATGACCTGATGGCCGAGAAGGTGCTGGTCGTGGTCGAGCAGATCCCACCCGGAGATGTGGCGTCCTACGGCGACATTGGCGGGATCGTGGGGGTCGGACCAAGGTTTGTCGGCACTGTCCTCGCGACGTACGGCTCGGGTGTGCCTTGGTGGCGGGTGGTGAATGCCCAAGGTGATCCAGGCGGTGGCCTCATCAGCCGAGCGCGCGCGCACTGGGCCGAAGAAGGAATCGAGATCAAACCGAATGGCAAGGGCTGCCGGATCGCCGACTACCGCGCGGACCTCGTCTCTCTCGCTGCCGCATACGACCACGCATCAGCCGAGCTGGCGGCACAGCGAGAGAACTAGTTTCTCGGAACGTTGGCGTCCAGCTCAGCAAGCCAGGCTCGGGCGTTGCCGTCCGATGGCGCCCGCCAGTCACCCCGCGGCGACACTGCGCCGCCCGTGGAGACCTTGGGCCCGTTCGGCAAGGCCGACCGCTTGAACTGGCTGAACCCGAAGAAGCGCTTCACGAACAACTCCAGCCACCCCCGGATCTCGCCCAACGAATAGGCCCGGCGCTCATTGATCGGGAAGCCAGGAGGCCACACACCAGCCTCGGCATCGTGCCACGCATGCCAGGCCAAGAAGGCGATCTTGCTGGGCCGGAAGCCGTAACGCAGCGTGTAGTGCAGGTGGAAGTCCTGCAGTTCGTACGGACCGATCTGCGCCTGCGTGCTCTGGTGCTCATCGCCATCGGCCGGGACCAACTCGGGAGTGATCTCGGTGTCCAGGATCGACTGCAACACCACCCCCACGTCATCGGTGAACATCGAGGACGAGATGACCCAACGGATCAAGTGCTGAATCAGCGTCTTCGGCACCCCGGAGTTCACCGTGTAGTGCGACATGTGGTCGCCGACCCCGTAGGTGCACCAGCCCAGCGCCAGTTCCGACAGGTCGCCGGTGCCGAGCACAATCCCACCGCGCTGATTGGCCAACCGGAAGAGATAGTCCGTCCGTAGACCCGCCTGCACGTTCTCAAACGTCACGTCGTAGACCGGCTCACCACCCGCGAACGGGTGCTCCATGTCCGCCAACATCTGCCGGGCGGCCGGGGTGATGTCGATCTCCTCGAAGCTCACGCCTAGTGCCTGGGCAAGCGCGGTCGCGTTGGACTTGGTGTGATCCGACGTCGCGAAGCCCGGCAGCGTGTAGGCCAAGATATCGCTGCGCGGACGCCCCAACTGATCCATCGCCCGCGCCGCCACGATCAGGGCGTGCGTGGAGTCCAGCCCGCCGGAGACCCCGATCACGACCTTGGGGTCACCGATCGCGGAGAGCCGTCGCTCCAGCCCAGAGACCTGGATGCTGTAGGCCTCGTAGCAGTCCTGCGCCAAATCGGCAGGGTCATCGGGGACGAACGGGAACCGATCGACAGCCCGACGCAAACCGATGTCGGTATGCGGGGGAGCCAGGGTGAAGCCGATGGTGCGGATGGCGCTGGTCCGGTCGGCGTACGCGTGCCGGTTGTCGTCGAACGATCCGTTGCGCAGGCGGTCCTGCCGGATCCGGTCGAGATCGATGTCGGCCACGCTGGCCCGGGCGACCTTGGTGAAGCGCTCCGACTCGGCCAGGATCACACCGAGCTCGTAGATCATCGTCTGCCCGTCCCAGGCCAGGTCCGTGGTCGACTCGCCCTGCCCAGCGGCGGCATACAGATACGCGCAGATCTGGCGGGAGCTGGCCTGCATACACAAGGTATGCCGTTCGGCCGCCTTGCCGATGTTGATCGGACTTCCGGACAGGTTAGCGATCACGGTCGCTCCAGCCAGCGCAGCGGGTGCGCTCGGCGGGATCGGCACCCACACGTCCTCACACACTTCAACGTGCAGCACCAAGCCAAGCACATCGGTCGCGGCAAAGGTCAGGTCTGGACCGAACGGCACGCGCTCGCCGAGGAGTTCGATGAATTGACCGCGTTGATCGGCACCACTGGCGAAGTGTCGCTTCTCGTAGAACTCGCGGTAGTTGGGCAGGTACGACTTCGGAGCCACCCCGAGCACGACCCCACGGTGCACGATGACCGCGCAGTTGTAGAGCCGGTTGCCTGAGCGCAACGGCAACCCCACGACAAGTACGGGCAGCAGATCCGCGCTGGCCGCTACGACCGATGCCAGCGCCTCAAGGGAGGCGTCCATCAGCGGGTCCTGCAGCAACAGATCGTCGATCGCATACCCCGTCAGCCCCAACTCGGGGAAGATCGCCACCGCTACGTGGTCTTGGGCGCAACGCTGTGCTTGCTCGATAGTCCGGGCCGCGTTGGTGGCCGGGTCGGCGATGGCCACCGGGACGGTGCAGGTCGCCACCCGAGTAAACCCCTGGTCGTAGGCGCTGAAGAACTCCACCCGGTCAGTCTGTCAGGCTCCGCTGACGTCATACGGCAGGATGAGCGCATGGATCGTCAGCAGGAGTACGTGCTCCGCACCATCGAGGAACGGGACATCCGCTTCGTGCGGCTGTGGTTCACCGACATCTTGGGGGCGCTGAAGTCCGTCGCCGTCGCGCCCGCGGAGTTGGAGCAGGCCTTCAGCGGTGGCATCGGTTTCGACGGCAGCGCCATCGAGGGCTTCACCCGGGTCTACGAGGCCGACATGGTCGTCCAGCCCGACGCCAGCACGTTCCAGGTGTTGCCGTGGCGCGGGGACAACCCCGGCACAGCGCGGATGTTCGCCGACATCCGGATGCCCGACGGCAGCCCGGCGATGACCGATTCACGCTACGTCCTCAAACGTACGCTCGACAAGGCCGCCGACGAGGGCTTCACCTTCTACACCCACCCCGAGATCGAGTTCTACCTGTTCAAGGAGCCGTACGAGTCGGGCACCATCCCGGTGCCCGTCGACAATGCGGGGTACTTCGACCACGTCGCCCGTGGCGATGGTCATGACTTCCGCCGCTCGGCCATCACGATGCTGGAGCAGATGGGGATCTCGGTGGAGTTCAGCCACCACGAGGGCGGCCCGGGCCAAAACGAGATCGACCTGAGGTATGCCGACGCGTTGTCGATGGCGGACAACATCATGACCTTCCGCACGGTCGTCCGCGAAGTCGCGCTGCAGCACGGCTCGCTGGCCAGCTTTATGCCCAAGCCGCTCGCCGACCAGCCGGGCTCGGGGATGCATACCCACATCTCCCTGTTCGAGGGTGACACCAACGCGTTCTACGAGCCGTCTGCGGACTACGAGTTGTCGCTGACCGGACGCCGTTTCATGGCCGGGCTCCTCGTCCATGCCCGTGAGATCTGCGCGGTGACCAACCAGTGGGTGAACTCATACAAGCGCCTCTGGGGCGGCGGCGAGGCCCCGGCATACGTCTGCTGGGGGCACAACAATCGCAGCGCCATGGTGCGGGTCCCGATGTACTCGATCGGCAAGGGGCACTCCCGACGGGTCGAGATCCGCTCCATCGACTCCGCCTGCAACCCCTACCTGACGTATGCCGTCGTGCTCGCAGCCGGTCTCAAAGGCATCAAAGAGGAATACGAGCTGCCGGACGAAGCCGAGGACGACGTATGGAGTCTGACCGACGGCGAGCGCCGCGCCATGGGCATCGACCCGCTGCCGCAATCGCTCGGTGAAGCGGTGACGATCATGGAAGAGAGCGAGTTGCTCGCCGAAGTACTGGGCGAGCAGGTGTTCGACTTCTTCCTGCGGAACAAATGGCAAGAGTGGGCGGACTATCGCTCTCAGGTCACCGCCTTCGAACTCGACCGATACCTGGTGCGTCTGTGACCGATCGTCTGGACCTGCCCGTTGCTGAGTTGGCGCGGGCCGGATTCACCCGCACCAAGGATTCGGCTGCCGTGATCCGCGCAATCGTTGCCGAACTGCTTGGTCAGGTCGACGTCGATCAACTGGTGACGGATCTGGGATCGGTTGCTGACCCCGACCAAGCGGCGCTCGCGATGGCGAGGCTTGTTGAGCGGGACTCTGCCGCGGCGAGTGTGCTGGCCCAACCAGGCGATGCCCGCTCGCGTGTGCTCCGGGTGCTCGGGGCCTCGAGCGCGTTGGCGGACCATCTGGTCAAGCACCCCGAGCACGTCGGTGACGCGGCAAGTGGCGATTCTTCGGACCCCGGTGCTGTCGTGGACGCGGTCCAAGGTTTGAGTGGGCGGGCAGGTGCCGAGGCGTTGCGCGTGGCCTACCGCCAGCAGATGGTCCGGATCGCCGCCACCGACCTCAGCGCAGACGACCCCCTGGAGATCATGCCGCAGGTCGCCGAGGCGCTCGCCGACCTCGCCTCCGCGGCTGTCCAAGCCGCTCTGTTGCTCGCGCGCACCCAAGTCGCCGATGCTGACCAGGCCAGGGTCACCGTGATTGGGATGGGCAAGTGCGGCGGTCGCGAGCTCAACTACATCTCCGACGTCGACGTCATCTTCCTCGCTGCACCAGTGGAAGGGGCTGATGAGGCGGCTGCCATGAAGGTTGCCACGCACGTGGCGAGCGCAGTCATGCGAATCTGCGGAGAAGCCACGGCCGAGGGATCGCTGTGGCCGGTGGATGCGGCCCTTCGCCCTGAGGGCAAGAACGGACCCTTGGTGCGCAGCTTGGCCAGTCATCGGGAGTACTACCAGCGCTGGGCCAAAAACTGGGAGTTTCAGGCCCTGCTCAAAGCGAGGGTGATCGCCGGAGATGATGGCCTCGGTGAGGAATGGCTGGGCATCGTCAGACCCCTACTCTGGGATGCTGGGAGCCGCGAAGGGTTCGTCGATGACGTGCAGGCTATGCGTCGTCGGGTCGAGGAGAACGTGCCGGCAGCCAGCTCGGATCATCAACTCAAGCTCGGCCCAGGTGGGCTGCGGGACATCGAGTTCAGCGTTCAGCTGCTGCAGATGGTCCACGGTCGGGCCGATGACACGTTGCACTCGGGCACAACGCTTGAAGCCCTGCGGGCATTGCGCGACGGCGGCTACGTCGGCCGTGAGGATGCGGCGGCGCTGGACCGTGCATACCGGCTGCTTCGGTGTCTTGAGCATCGGATCCAGCTGGCCAAACTGCGCCGCAGTCACATGATGCCGACCGATGAGCGCGAGTTGCGGCGGCTGGGCCGATCGTTGGGGGAGCGCGGGGAAGCCGAGCGCAGCATCGTGCAGCGTTGGCGCGCCGAGCAGCGCGAGGTCCGCCGGTTACACGAGCGGCTATTCTACCGTCCGTTGTTGGCAGCCGTGGCCAAGCTCAGCTCCGACAACTTGCGGCTCTCGCCTGAGGCGGCGCGGACTCGGCTTTCGGCGTTGGGCTATCGCGATCCGGCGGGGGCAATGCGACACCTCGAAGCGCTGACCGACGGCGTCAGTCGTCGCGCCACCATCCAACGCACCCTGTTGCCGGTGATGTTGAGTTGGTTCGCCGAGGGTGCCGATCCGGATGCCGGGCTGTTGGCCTTTAGGCAGATCAGCGAAACGTTGGGAACCAAGCACTGGTATCTGGCGATGCTGCGCGACGAAGGCAGCGCCGCTCAGCGCCTGGCGATGATCTTGTCCAGCAGCCGGTATGCCGTGGATCTGCTGATCCGCTCGCCCGAGTCGGTGGCGTTGCTGGGTGATCCGGCCGGGCTGGTCCCGTTTACCGGGGAAAACCTGAAGGCACGCTTCACGTCCGCGCAGACCCGACACGAGGAGTCGGCGGACGCTTTCGGAGCGATTCGGGCGGTGCGGGCCAAGGAATTGGTGCGGATTGTGATCGCCGACTTGGTGGGCGATCTGAGCGACGTCGAGGTGCGTAGCGCCTTGACCGATCTGACCGACGCCTATCTCGATGCTGCCCTGGCGATTGCCATGCGTGGTGCTGAAGATGTGATCGACACCATCGTCATCGGGATGGGGCGCCTGGGCGGCCGCGAATTGGGCTACGTCAGCGACGCCGACGTCATGTTCTGCTACCGGACTAGGCCCTCGGCTTCAGAAGATCTCGCCGCAACCGACTCCTCTGACGGCTCTGAGTCTTCTGATTCTTCGGCTCAGACCCCAGGACAGTTGGCCACCGAGGTGATTGCGGCGCTGCGCAAGGGCTTGTCTGGGCATGGGCCGGACCCCACGTTGGAGTTGGACGCGGATCTGCGCCCGGAGGGGCGATCGGGCCCGTTGGTGCGCAGCTTCGACTCCTACACCTCCTACTACGCGCGCTGGTCGGCGGGTTGGGAGGCTCAGGCGTTGCTTCGGGCGCGAGTGGTGGCCGGCGAACCGGGCTTGGCCAAGGACTTCACAGACCTGATCAATCCGTTGCGCTGGCCGAAGGAAGGCTTGACCGACCAGGGCATGCGGGAGATCCGCAAACTCAAGGCGCGGATGGAGGCCGAGCGGCTTCCGCGGGGGGCCGATCCCCGGACCCACTTCAAGTTGGGTCTGGGCGGTCTCAGCGATGTGGAGTGGGTCGTGCAAACGTTGCAGCTCAAGCACGCCTATCGCGTCCCCGGTTTGCAGACGACGCGGACGTTGGCTGCTCTGGACAGTGCTGTCGATGCGGAGTTGTTGACGCGGGGCGATGCGCGGGCGCTAAGCGCGGCCTGGACCCTGGCCTCTCGGTTACGCGACGCCGGCGTGCTCTGGCGGGGTCGACCGGTCGACTCGGTGCCGAGTGATCAACGGGACGCCGAAGGCATTTCTTTGATTTTGCAGCGGCCGCGAGGGAGTGGGGGAGGTTTAGCCCAGGAGTGGCGTCAGTGCGCTCGTCGCTGCCGCTTTGTGGTGGACCGCGTGTTCTACGGAGGGAGCGGGCCCAGCACCTCTAGCGGTTTCGGTGCGCCCACCGCAGGCTCGGGGTCGGCGCAACGACGGCACGGATCCCCTCGCCGGCGTTCTTAGGCGCGATCATCATTCACGAGGCACGCCGCTGTTGGGCCGACGCGCGATCCCTATGCTGCGTCGTTCGTAAGATGGTCCGGTGACTTCTGCTGCGTCCCCCGGGGCTGCCCGCGTGCCACCGATCGGGATGTGGCTCAGCCGAGCCGTGACCAGCGACGTCGATCACTGGGCGGCCAAAAGCGTGGTGCCCGTCTTGGTTCACCGGCTCGGCCTGCATACCGTGTTGGTGCCCCGAGGCCGCTCTGCGGTGGGCGCCCCGTATGACGACGCGGCGATGATGTGCGCCGCCCGCCCTGCCCCCATCAAACTCGCGCCGGCCATCGGATTCTGGGTCATCGACGATCGCGCGGTGATCACCGTGCAGTCCAAGCACTGGCGGCGGCAAATCCGCTGGGTGATCTGGGACCCGCAGGTCGGGATGCTGCGGCCTCCTGGGGTCGAGATCGCATCACCTCAACAGGTCCTCGCCGCTGCCCGAGGGGGCAACAAGAATGAACTGATCGACATGCTGGCCGAACGCCACCACCCACCGCAGCGCCTGCTGAGCGCGATCGTGAACCTGCTGGCCCTTCCCGGTGCAGACGTGCTGCTGGACCCATCTCTGGTCGAATCGTGGAAGGCTGCGCACGTCCACGAGCCCGACGACCGTGAGGTGGGCTTCTTTGAGGATGCCGTCAAGGACGCCGTGGCGCTGCGTCGGGAGTTGGGCTGGGGCACATGATCTACCTTCTTCCGGCTGTGGACGTGACGGGTGGCCGAGCCTGCCAAGTGCCGTCTGGCCAGTGCGACGCGCCGCTTGACGTGGCGATGCGGTGGGTCAGAGAGGGTGCCCAGTGGCTTCATCTCGTTGACTTGGACCGAGCTTTTCGGCGGGGAGACAGTCTCGATCAGCTAAGCCAGATCATCGCGTCGGTGCCGGTTCCTGTGCAGCTATCCGGCGGGCTGGATGATCGCGACTCGATCGCGCAAGCCCTGGCGACCGGTGCGCAGCGAGTCAATCTGGCCAGCACGGCGCTGCTGGATATGGAACTGGTCAGATGGGCCGTTGGCGAGCATGGGTCCGCCGTCGTGGTCGGCTTGGACTTGCGGGGTTCGATGGTGGTGGCCCGGGGTAGTGGAGTCGAGGTCGGTGAACTGGACTCTGTCGTGGCGGGTCTGGCCGCGACCGGGGCGAAGCAGTTTTTGGTTGCTGACGCATCCCGGGATGGCAGCCGGCGAGGGGCCAACGTGACGATGTTCGGCTCGGTGACTTCGCAGATTGTGGCTGCGGTGCCCGATGCCGCGGTGGTTGCCTCTGGGGGCGTGGCTTCGGCCGACGATGTGTCGGCTTTAGCGGCCCTAGAGAGCGATGGTCTACAGGGAATCGTGTTGGGGGCCGCTTTGCATCAAGGTGCCTTCACCTTCGCCGAGGCCCTCGAGGCGGCTTCGGCGGGTCGGGCGGAGGCCTCAGCGTGATGACCGCACGATTCGAAGGGCACGATCCCGAGAAGGGCCACGACACTGCGGGCGTGCCGTGGCAGGGCAGAACGCTGACCGGCACGGGCTTCGATGCCGATGATGGTCTCGCGGATCCGGCGCTCCTCGCTGCCCTTGGGGCACCATCACTTGTGACCGCATCCGCTGAAGCGATGGAACCCGATGACCCCGCACAGCCCCCCGGCCCGAGCGACGAAGTCGGGCTTATGCGTGCCGTCTCGTCGGCTCGTCTGATCATCCCGATCGTGGCGGTGCCTGGTGAGGACGCATCAAGCGACATGGCCGCAGTGACGCTGAGCTCTCCGGATGGCCGCAAGGCCTTGCCAGCATTCACCAGCACAGAGCAACTGGGGCGTTGGGACGACTCCGCGCGCCCGGTGCCGGTCAGCGCTCAGCGGGCGGCGCTTGCCGGAGTGCAGGAGGGCTGCGACGTCATTGTCGTGGACGTAGGCACACCGCATACCCGTGAATTGCGGACGTCGATGGTCTGGGCGCTGGCGATGGGCCGTGAGTGGCTGCCGGCCCACCGCGATCCGCACGTGAGGCAGGCGGTGGCTTCGGCAGTCAGGGGCGAGGAAACCATCGCGGAGTGGACGCTGGACGGGGGGCCCGATGGCGCGCTGGTGATCACAGTCGCTCTGGTTCCTGGGTTGAGTCCGCCGCAAATCAACAAGGTGCTGCAGCGAGTTGGTGCCCAGATCGCCACCGACGGTGAGGCCCGCGCGCGGATCGATGCGGTGGCGTTCCGGCTCCTCGACGACCCGACGTCTGCCTGAAAAGAACTGAAGTGGCGGGTTCGGCGAGCTCCCAAACCCTTGCATACGTCGAACAAGTGTACTAATATTGGGGGATGACGACGACCACTGAAACGCTACCCATCAGGGGTCGTGACGCGTCTGCGTGTGGGGTGTCGGGGGGCAGTTCGGCGGGTGGCGATCTTGGTGGTGATCCGGATCGGTATGCGGAGATCGTTGCTGAGAATGAGGCGCGGTGGGCCCTTGGTGGTGACTTTGATGATGATGGTGTGAGCGCGGCGCAGTGGCGTGATGTGGACGCCACGATGGGGGTGGTCTCAGCCATGTGGGATGTGGAGGCGGGGTTGGCCCGGTTGCCGTTGCCGCCGGGGGTGGCGCACGCGCTACGAGTCGTCATCCGGTGTGGGGTGGCTCATGCTGATGCGGCGGTCGCGGATCCACGGGAGGTCAATGATGAGGCGTTGTTGGATGCAGCGGCGGGGGTGCGGGTGGTGCAGGGCTTCGCCGATAGCGTGATGGTCCAGGCGGCGGGGAGTTTGGCTGATCGTGCTGGTGAGGAACTGTTGGGCCGTAAGAAGGTCACGGACCCCGACGAGTTGTCGGTTACTGCTCGGGAGCGGTGGCGGGCGAAGACGAAGTCGGTCGTGGCCGAAGAGCTGTGCATGTTGACGGGGTTGGGCGTGTTTGGTGGGCATGTGCGGGTGGCCCTCGCGTTGGGCCCACCAGCAGTGGTGGGCAAGGCGCGGGCGGCGTTGTCGCGGGGGTTGGTCGATTGGCGTGGGGTTCAGGAGTTTTGGCAGCGGTGTGGCCGGATGGACGTGGTGGATGCACAGACGGTCGCCGAGAACGTGTTCGGGCCGCTCCTTGCTGCCGCGGATGACGCAGCGGCCGACGAAGAGGGCGGCGAGCCGGTGCGGGTGGAGTCGTGGTCGGAGTTCCACCGCCGCCTCTGCCGTGAGGTGACCCGCGTCGAAGGTGCCGATGGGGCGGCGGCGCGGGAACGGCGCAGGGCTGCTGCGCGGACTCGTGATGTCAGCGCCGATCTTGGGGAGGACGGGTTGTCCACATTCACCCTCACCGCTGGTACTGCGAGTGTCGTGGCGGCGTTTGAACGGGTGGAGACCATCGCCCGACGGGCCCGTAAGGCCGGGGACCCCCGCAATCTGGGGTGCCTGCGCTCGGACACGGCGATGGCCCTACTCGTCCACGGCACCTTGCCCCTCACATCGGACACCGACGCATATGCCGACGCCGATGCCGACTGTGATGGCAGCGTCACCTTTGGCCCCAAAGGCGACAGCCCCGGCAGCGACGCCGATCATGCCGATCATGCCGATCATGCCGATCACGCCGATCACGCCGATCGAGGCAATCATGGCGATCGGCGCGGTAATGGCGGCGACAGTCCCTCGGCGAGCTCGCAGCAACCTCTCATCCCGGTGACGGATGACATCCGGCGGATCATCTACGGACTGCCCTCGGCGCATGTGGACGTGATTGTGCCGCTGGGCGCTTTGACCGGGCAGGTCCCTCACGCAGACGCTAACCCTGGGGATCCGGGCACTACGACCAGATCTGGGGTGGATCCGGGTCCACCGTTTGGGGATGGGTTGATCGGGGAGATACCCGGTCATGGGTTCCTGGCCGGTGAGCACGCCCGCGAGGTAGCGACCCTGCCGGGGTCGACGTGGCACCGGTTGGTCACGGACCCCCTCACGGGGCACGCGGTCGAACGCTCCAGTCAGGCGTACCGGCCAGATAAGGCGATGGTGGAGCATGTCCGTGCGGTCGACCGCTTCTGCCGGGCACCGGGATGTGTGATCCCAGCGCACCGGTGCGAGTTGGACCACGAGCACCCCTACGGCACCCCCGGCGGGGTCACCGCGGTCGCGAATCTGAATGCGAAACACTCCCGGCATCACCAGTTGAAGACCGAACAGTTCTGGGCCAGTGTGATGGACGAGACCCGGCAGGTCACCTGGACCACACTCTTTAACCGGGTCTACACCACGAAGCCCCACGACCACCGCCAATACGGGGCGTTCGCTAGACATGGCGAAGAGATGACGGACCCAGCAGCGGTCGAAGACCCCGACCTGCGAGACCAACTGGTTTACGCCGCGCTGTGCTCCCGAGGCGGCCAAGACCGGTGGCTCGAAGCCCTGGACGACACCCCAGAACACCCCGACTCCTGCCACTACGGGCTCCCACTGGGCGTGTTCCACCGCCGCCACGGACGCCGCCGCAACGGCCCACCCCCAGGCCAGCGGGCTCCCGAACAGATCCTTACTCCCGAACCCGAGCCGAACGTGACCACACCACCGGCCCGCGACTACGGACCGCCCCCGTTCTAGGCCACAGTGTCTGGCTCGAAGTGTGCGATTGGCCGACCCGCTGATAGCATCAAGGAAACCGCGTGTGCAGTTGTGACGTCAGTTCCAGTCACAACGGAATGCATACGGTGCAAGAGGGGCCACCTGAGCTTCCACCGCTCGTCCGATTGAGGACGACCGGTCAACGGTTGGAGCGCGGCGCATCGCTTGACGCGCCAGCCGCTGCCAACCCGGATCCCAGGCCCTTCGCGCACTCCATGCGAAGGGCTTTTTTGTTTGCTCACGCGGTTACAACATTGACCTGACGAAGGAGCAACAACATCAGCGAACCTCGCATCAACGATCGCATTCGGGTCCCGGAAGTGCGCCTCGTTGGCCCCAATGGTGAGCAGGTCGGCATCGTGCGCGTCGAAGACGCGTTGCGTCTGGCCGCGGAGGCCGATCTTGACTTGGTCGAAGTGGCGCCGATGGCTCGTCCTCCCGTCGCCAAACTCATGGACTACGGCAAGTTCAAGTACGAAGCCGCCATGAAGGCGCGGGAATCCCGCAAGAACCAAGTGAACACGGTGATCAAGGAGATCAAGCTCCGGCCGAAGATCGACGCACACGACTACGGCACCAAAAAGGGCCACGTGGTGCGGTTCCTCAACGGCGGCGACAAGGTCAAAGTCACCATCATGTTCCGTGGACGTGAGCAGTCACGTCCAGAGCTCGGCTTCCGCCTCCTGCAGAAGTTGGCCGAAGACGTCGCCGAATTGGGCTTCGTTGAGAGCGCCCCCAAACAGGATGGCCGCAACATGGTCATGGTGCTCGGGCCAGCCAAGAAGAAGACTGCCGTGCGCAACGAGAAGAAGCGCGAGGCAGAGCGCAGCAGTGGAGCCGTTCCTTCGGGTGGCACCCAGAATGTTGCCCAGGGCGAAGCGTCCGACGACACCGAGCAGGCCGACGAAGTCCAGCAGGGAACTGCTGACAGCGAGCAGTCGGCCTAGGTCCCGCAGGGCCATTCAGACCAGCACGACCAGCGTCACCAGCACGTGGCGGCGCGGACACACGGCATACGTCAGAAGTTTGGCGGGTGCCCCAGCACGAAGGAGATCGGCTCATGCCGAAGATGAAGACCCACAGCGGCGCGAAGAAGCGCTTCCGTGTGACGGGCTCTGGCAAGATCATGCGCCAGCGTGCCCGCCACGTCCACAAGTTCCAAGAGCGCAGCTCCACGGCGGCCCGCCGTTTGGTCAACGATGTCCCCGTCGCGGCCTCTGACGTCAAGAAGGCGAAGAAACTGCTCGGTCGCTGACAAGCGACAGGGGTTCATCCCCACCACCGACCATTCTCAAGCAACACTGAAACGCAAGGAGTACTCACGTGGCACGCGTGAAGCGGGCGGTCAACGCCCATAAGAAGCGCCGGGTCGTCCTCGAACGGGCCAGCGGTTACCGCGGTCAACGCTCGCGGCTCTACCGCAAGGCCAAAGAGCAGGTCACCCACTCGCTGGTCTACAGCTACAACGACCGCCGTAAGAAGAAGGGCGACTTCCGCCGGCTGTGGATTCAGCGCATCAACGCTGGCGCACGCGCGCACGGTATGACCTACAACCGCTTCATCCAGGGCCTCAAGGCCGCGGAGATCGAGGTTGACCGTCGCATGCTCGCCGACCTGGCCGTCAACGACGAGGCCGCCTTCGCCGCGCTGGTGGAGTTGGCTCGCGCCAACGTTCCCACCCAGCAAGCCAAAGCCACGACGGACGCAGCCTGACCCGAGCCCGGGTCATCGCAGTCTCACCACTGCACCGTGAGCGCCCCGGCATCGGCCACGTGAGTCACCACTCATATGCCTGAACACCGCACCCTGTTGGTCAGTCCACGCAGCGAGCGCGTCAGGTCAGTGGCCGGGCTGGGGCGTCGTGCTGCCCGGCAACGATCGGGACGGTTCTTGGTCGAGGGTCCACACGCTGTGCGCGAACTGCTGGCGTATGCCGCCGCGCACGTCGTGGACGTCTACGTCACCCCCGACGGCGCGCAGTCCTACAGCGACATCCTCGATCAAGCCGACGAGGCTGGCGTCGGTGTCTACGAGTGCCCGGAAGAGATCCTGGCGTTGATGGCCGATGCCCAACACCCCCAAGGGGTCCTGGCCGTCGCCCGCACCATCGACGTTCCGCTGGAGCAAGCGTTGGCCGACGTTGGGGCCGGATTCGTCGTGGTGCTCAGCAACGTGCGCGACCCCGGCAACGCTGGCACAGTGATCCGAGCGGCCGATGCGTTTGGAGCCGCCGCGGTGCTGATCAGCAACGCCAGCGTGGACGTTTACAACCCGAAAGTCATCAGGTCCACCGTGGGCTCGGCGTTTCACCTGCCGATCACCATCGGGGTGAGCACATCGCAAGCCATCGCCGCCTGCCGTGGGGCGGGGCTACGCGTCCTGGCGGCCGACGGAGGGTCGTCGACGACCCTGTCCGATGTCGATCTCACCGTGCCGCACGCGTGGGTCATGGGCAACGAAGCATGGGGACTGGCCCCCGAGTTGCGCGAGCAGTGCGATGAGGTGGTCGCGGTGCCGATCGTGGGCCACGCCGAGTCGCTCAATCTAGCGATGGCGGCCAGCGTGTGTCTGCATACCTCGGCATTGGCCCAACGACTTTAGACTGGCGGGCGTGTCCGCAACCATGAGCCCAGATGAGCCCACGTCCTCCGGGGCCCCGGAACCAGCGCAAATCAACGCTTTCGTTGGTGCAGCGCTCGAGGCGATCGCACAGGCTCAGTCGCTGGACGTGCTCAAAGACGCGCGGATCGCCCACGCCGGGGAGAAGTCCCCGCTCGCCTTAGCCAACCGAGCCATTGGCGCCCTGCCTGCGGCGGACAAGGCGCAGACAGGCAAGCTCGTCGGGCAGGCGCGAGGACGGGTCAATCAGGCGATGGCGGCGCGCACCGCCGAGCTCGAGGTGGAGCGCGACGAGCGCATCCTGATCGAGGAGGCGATTGACCTGACCGCGACCCCCGGGGCACGTCCGCTGGGCAGGCGACACCCACTCACGCTGATGGCCGAGCGGATGGCCGACGTGATGGTGGGTATGGGGTGGGAGATTGTCGATGGCCCGCAGGTCGAAGCGGAGTGGTTCAACTTCGATGCGCTCAACTTCGACGCGGATCACCCTGCGCGACAGATGCAGGACACATTCTTCGTCCAGCCAGCCGATGGCGGTCTGGTGCTGCGAACGCATACGTCGCCGGTCCAGGCTCGCTCCTTGCTGGAACGCGGTGCCCCGCTGTATATCGCGGCTCCGGGCAAAACGTTCCGGACTGACGAATTGGACGCCACGCATACGCCCGTGTTCCACCAGCTCGAGGGCCTGGCCATCGACGAAGGTCTCACGATGGCTCACCTCAAAGGCACCCTGGATCGTCTCGCCCAGTCGCTCTTCGGCGAGGGCATTGTGAGCCGGTTGCGGCCCTCATACTTCCCGTTCACCGAGCCTAGTGCGGAGATGGACTTCCGCTGCTTCGTATGCCGAGGCGAGGACCCTGTATGCCGCACGTGCAAGGGCACCGGGTGGATCGAGTGGGGCGGCTGCGGCATGGTCAATCGCAATGTGCTGCGCTCCACGGGGATCGACCCCGAGCGCTACCAAGGGTTCGCGTTCGGTATGGGAGTAGAGCGATCCCTGATGCTGCGCAACGGCATTGCCGACATGCGGGAAATGATCGAAGGCGACGTGCGCTTCTCCGCGCAGTTCGGGATGGAGATCTGATGCTGGTTCCAGTGCCGTGGTTGGCCGAATATGTCGACCTGCCCGCAAGCGCAACCGGGGAGCAGATCGCTGCCGATCTCGTCCGCGTCGGGTTGGAAGAAGAAGGCTTGTCCGGGGGGGACATCACCGGACCATTGGTCGTGGGCCGGGTCCTTGAGATGACTCCGGAGCCGCAGAAGAACGGCAAGACCATCAACTGGTGTCTGGTTGATGTCGGCAACAATGGTCAGCGGATCACGGACGACACCCCACAGGGCATCGTGTGCGGCGCTCACAACTTCGCCGTGGGAGACCTCGTCGCGGTGATCTTGCCGGGCGCGGTCCTGTCGGGGGACTTCCAGATCTCCGCGCGCAAGACCTATGGGCACGTCAGCGCCGGGATGATCTGCTCGGCCAAAGAGCTGGGGCTAGGCCAGGAGTCCGACGGCATCATTGTGTTGAGTGACTACTTCGGTCCTGAAGCCGACGCCCTGGAACCGGGCGACGATCTGATCCCGGCCTTCGGCCTTGACCAAGAAGTCGTCGAGATCAACGTCACCCCCGATCGCGGTTATTGCTTCTCCATGCGAGGCGTGGCTCGGGAGTATTCGCACTCGACAGGTGCCGCCTTCACCGATCCCGCCGAGCTCAGCGTCGATCAGGCGAGGGCTGGCGGCTTCGGGGTGGAGTTGCAGGACGACCAGCCGATCCAAGCTGTGGTCGGCTGTGACCGCTATGTGGCGCGGATCGTGCGTGGGCTGGACCTCTCGGTGCCCACTCCGCGGTGGATGGCGTCCCGGCTGACTCAGGCCGGTATGCGGCCGATCTCGATGGCCGTTGACGTCACCAATTACGTGATGCTGGCGCTGGGGCAACCGCTGCACGCCTTCGACCTGGCGGCCTTGAGGGGGCCCATCGTGGTGCGCCGAGCGCGGGCCGATGAGTCGCTGACGACGTTGGACGATGTGGCGCGCACGCTGCATACCGAGGATCTGTTGATCACCGATGCCGGTCGCAACGGGGGCGCTGGCACGATCCTAGCCCTGGCGGGAGTGATGGGCGGACAGTCCAGCGAGGTGTCCGACACCACCACCGACGTGTTGATCGAGTCTGCACACTTCGATGCCCGCACGGTTGGCCGCACAGCGCGACGGCATCGATTGCCCAGTGAGGCCTCCAAACGCTTCGAGCGCGGCGTCGATCCGGACCTCTGTGATGCCGCCGCGCAGATGGCTTCCGACCTCCTGGTCGAAATCGGTGGTGGGCAGAGCGATCCGCTCATTACGGATGTGGACCACCGCCCTGCGCGTATGCCGTTCGACCTCGATGTGTCGCTGCCTCGTCGCTACGTGGGGGTCGAGTATCCCCAGAGTCGCGTCGTGGAGATCTTGGAACAGATCGGCTGCGTTGTTCAGTGGGCCCCGGATGAAGATCACGGGGGCGGCGTGGTCTCGGTCTTGCCTCCCTCGTGGCGACCCGACCTGGTGGACCCGACCACGTTGGTCGAGGAGGTCGCGCGGATCGATGGTTACGACAAGATCCCGTCCCTGGTGCCCGCGGCCCCGGGTGGCCGAGGGCTGACTCACCATCAGCGGTTGCGCCGCAGCATCGCCGGCACCCTCGCAGGCCATGGTCTAGTCGAAGTGCTGACGTATCCCTTCACCGGCACCAAGAGGTTTGACGAATTGGGGTTGGAGAGCGCTGACCCACGTCGGTCCGCCGTAGCGCTGGCCAACCCACTGTCAGACGAAGCGCCGCTGATGCGCACCGAGCTGCTCCAGACTCTGCCCGATGCGTTGCGGCGCAACATTGCGCGCGGGGCCAAAGATGTCGCGCTCTTCGAGATCGACACGGTGTCGTCGCTCCTCGGGGCCAGTGCGCCGACCCCAACGGGGGGTGTCATGCCCGCCGCCCAGGTGTTGAGCGAGATCCGGGAAGCCGTGCCCGCCCAGCCCTGGCACGTTGCCATGCTGGCCAGCGGATCCCTTGAGCGTGCCGGATGGTGGGGTGCGGGGCGCGCTGTGCGGGCCAGTGACGCTGTGGCGTGGGCCCGTGCGGTCGCCGAAGCCGCTGGCCTGGGTGCGGTGCGCGCTGTGGCCGACACACGTATGCCGTGGCACCCGGGGCGATGCGTGCGACTGAATGTGCCTACTGCGGCGGGGGATGCCGTGCTCGGTTGGGCTGGAGAGCTCCATCCGAAGGTGGTCGCCGCGCTAGGCCTGCCGGCGCGAACGGTGGCGGCAGAGGTCGATCTCGATGCCTTGGCGCTCCTGAGCCTTGACCGCTTTCAGGCCCGGCCGATCTCGACGCACTCGCCCGCCACCTCGGACGTCGCCCTTCAGGTAGCCCGGACCGTTCCGAATGCCGATGTCGAGGCTTCCCTCCGTGACGGCGCGGGCGAATTGCTCGAGTCGATCGCTCTGTTTGACGTCTATACCGGCGACCAGATCGATGGTGACGCGAAATCGCTGGCATTCCGGCTGACCTTCCGCGCGCCTGACCGCACCTTGCGCACCGAAGAGGTCAACGCTGCGCGTGACGCGGCCATTGCGCGGGCGGCAAACGACCACGGGGCGGTGCAGCGCTGATGAAGACGGCAATCATTACCGGTGGCACCCGTGGAATCGGTGCACACCTCACGCTTGCGCTAGCCGAGGCCAGCTGGTTCGTTGTGGTGCTCGGGCGGTCGTCCCAGGGTCTGGAGACGATCTCGGAGTCTTTGGACGAGGCCGGTTATCCGCATCTGGCGTTGACGTGCGACGTGAGCGACCCTGCTGCCGTGGACGCCATGATCAGCAGCGTGAGCCAGGCTCGACCCACGATCGACGTGGTGATCAACAACGCCGGATTGATCGAAGACGAAGTGCCGATCTGGGAAGCCGATGTCGATCAGTGGTGGCAGGTCATGGTCACGAACGTGCGCGGGCCGTTCCTGGTCACGCGGGCTATCGCACCCATCATGATCGAGCAGGGAGGTGGGCGATTCATCAACATCAACTCCGGCGCCGCGACCCGCGCAAACCCCGTGCTCAGCGCCTACACGGCATCCAAGTCAGCGTTGGCTCGGATCACCGGGGCCGTGGCAGCTGCCGGGGCGGAGCACGGCGTCTTTGCCTTCGACCTCGCGCCGGGAGTGATCAAGACCGATATGACTCAAGCGATGGACGCCCACGTCGGGCGCACGGAATGGACCGACCCGGCCGACGTGACGGCACTGGCTGTGGCGATGGCTGGAGGGGACCTAGACGCTTGGTCTGGTCGTATGGTGCGGGCCGGCTCGGACGACATCGACACCCTCCGCGAGCAGGCTGAGCGGGGTCTGCCCGACACCGCTCGGACCATCCGGCTCAGCCCCTGGGGCGATGACGACCCGCTGGCCTAATAGTGTCGCTCGACCTGCCGGGTAGCCCTCGACTGCTATGGAGTGGGCTGCCCTCGCCCGTGCGCGACAGCGAGCGCATCCCGCGGACCCACGGTCTCTACGACCACGACGGCTGGGTCGCGCTGGTCGTGGAAGAAGTGCCTGGCGTTACCCCCACGCTGCCCTGGTGCCATGACGATGTCATCAGCGCTCTGGATGCCCTGGCGGAGATCGGCTCATGGCGTGCGCCGCATACCTGGCCGCGGCTCGAGGCCGAGTTAGCACCGGACTTCGGACGCTGGTCGGAGGTCATCGACGACCCGCCTGTCGACCTCGACCCCTGGGTCGCGCGGCACGCCCGCACACTGTGGGACCTATCGATCCAGGCACTCCCACAGATGGTCGGGGATCGCGTCACCCACCTGGATATTCGCGCGGACAATCTGCTGATCGATGCCGCTGGCACCACTCGAGTCATCGACTGGCCGTGGGCCGCCCAGGGTGTGCCATGGGCAGACTCGGCGATGCTGTTGCTCAACGTGGCCTGCTTCGATCGCTCTCGCGACCCTGGACGGTCGTCCGCGGACGCGGACGACCGACTGGATGAGTACGTTGATCGCGTGTGCTCGGGAGGTGCGCAGGAGGAGGACGTGTACGGGCTGATCGCGGGCCTGACCGGACTCCTGTTAGACAACGCCCGCCGCCCCGACCCGCCCGGGCTACCCACCGTGCGAGCCTTCCAAAAGGCGCACGCACTGGCTGGGATTCGCCTCCTTAAGCGGTGGTACGCGCGTGAATTGTGAATAGTCATGCAGAGTTGCGTATAGTTTCTCGCCGTGACGATCAGCGAGCAGGCGCGGCCTTCGGGCGTCGAGTCCGCCATACCCACGACACGGGCCGCGCGGCACCAGCGCATCACGGATCTGCTCGAGCGGGAGACGGTGTCGTCCCAGGCCGACCTGCTGAGCCTGCTGGAGCAGGACGGCATCAGTGTTACCCAAGCCACCCTCTCGCGCGACCTCGTCGAGTTGGGAGCGGTCAAGATCCGCCCCACACCCGGTGCCACCCTGGTGTATGCCGTGCCAGGCGCCGGCGGTGACACCACTCCGCGCCCAGCACCCGATGCCGCGGAGGTGTCCGGTCGGCTAGCCAGACTCTGCGAAGAGTTGCTGGTCAGCGCCCGCAGCTCAGGCAATCAAGTCATCCTGCGGACACCGCCTGGGGCAGCGCAGTACTTGGCCTCGGCCATTGATCGCAGCGACGCCCACGATGTCTTGGGCACCATCGCGGGTGATGACACCATCCTGGTGATCACCAGAGATGACGTCGAGGGATCGGCCACCGCGGCGCGATTCCTGGCGTTGGCCGGCGTCGAGCGAACCGTCAGCGGCGACTGATCTATCCCGATCACTGACCGCGCCTGCACCACCCCTCATCTCTGTACTACCGATCACCACGACATCACGATCACCACGACATCACGATCACCCCGACATCACGATCACCACGACTTAGGAGCACGCACTCATGACCAACCGGATCGTCCTGGCCTATTCCGGCGGACTCGACACATCCGTGGCGATCGGTTGGATCGCCGAAGCCACCGGAGCCGAAGTCGTCGCCGTCGCCGTTGACGTGGGGCAGGACGGTGAAGACCTCGAGGTCATCCGCCAGCGCGCGCTGGATTGCGGTGCGGTCGAGGCATACGTGGCAGACGCGCGCGAGGAGTTCGCCGACGAGTACTGCCTGCCGGCACTGAAGGCCAACGCGCTCTACATGGATCGCTACCCATTGGTGTCCGCGCTGTCCCGGCCGGTCATCGTGAAGCACCTGGTCAAGGCCGCGCGCGAGTTCGGTGCCACCACCGTGTCCCACGGGTGCACTGGCAAGGGCAACGATCAGGTCCGCTTCGAGGCTGGCATCGCGTCGGTGGCACCCGACCTGACCTGCGTCGCCCCGGTGCGCGATCTCGCGCTGACCCGGGACAAGGCTATTGACTTCGCCGAGGCCAACAACTTGCCGATCGAGACGACGAAGAAGAACCCGTACTCGATCGACCAGAACGTCTGGGGTCGCGCGGTGGAGACCGGCTTCCTCGAGGACATCTGGAACGCGCCGATCGAAGACATCTACGCTTATACATCCAACCCCGCCGCCCCGCACGAGGCTGACGAGGTCACGATCGTCTTCGAGCGCGGTGCGCCGGTCTCCATCGACGGCCACCCTGTCACGATGCTGCAGGCCATCGAACAGCTCAACGCCCGCGCGGGAGCTGTCGGGGTGGGCCGGTTGGACCTCGTCGAGGACCGACTCGTCGGGATCAAGAGCCGCGAGGTGTATGAGGCACCTGGCGCAATGGCGCTCATCGCCGCCCACCAAGAGCTCGAGAACGTCACGGTCGAGCGCGAGCTAGCGCGGTTCAAGCGCACCGTTGGGCAGCGCTGGACCGAGCTGACCTACGACGGCCTGTGGTTTTCACCGTTGCATAAGGCGCTGCGGGGCTTTATCGACTCATCGCAGGAGTACGTCAGTGGCGAGGTGCGGATGACCCTTCAGGGCGGACGGGCCACCGTGACCGGTCGCCGCTCGCCGGTCGGCCTGTACGACTACGGCCTGGCGACCTACGACGAGCAGGACACCTTCGACCAGTCGATGGCCAAGGGCTTCATCGAGCTCTGGGCGCTGCCGGCGAAGATGGCGGCTGCTCGCGACCTCAAGGCGGCACAGTGACGCTGAGCCTCTGGGGTGGTCGATTTGTCGGGGGGCCGAGCCAAGCACTGGCTGCCCTGAGCAAAAGCACGCACTTCGACTGGCGGCTGGCTCCATACGACATCGCCGGCTCTCGGGCTCACGCCCGCGTCCTGCATACCGCAGCGTTGCTGAGCGACGAACATCTGGCGATCATGCTGGACGGTTTGAAGGTGTTGCTTGCCGATGTGGAGTCAGGCGAGTTCGCGGCCGCCCCGGACGACGAAGACGTGCATACGGCGCTAGAGCGAGGCTTGATCGAACGCATCGGCACGGACGTGGGCGGC
Organism: uncultured Actinomycetota bacterium; assembly: GCA_963803695.1. Taxonomy (GTDB): domain Bacteria; phylum Actinomycetota; class Actinomycetes; order Actinomycetales; family Dermatophilaceae; genus Ornithinicoccus. The sequence goes on along the minus strand of CAWDNY010000003.1, from coordinate 400,527 downwards.
CGACTGCGCGCCGGAAGGTCCCGCAACGACCAGGTCGCCACCCAGTTCCGCCTGTATCTGCGGGACGAGGCGCGGGTGCTGGCGGCCGAGGTCGGGGAGGTCATCTCGGCCCTGGTGAACCAAGCCTCCGCTCACGACGAGGTGGCAATGCCGGGGCGGACGCACCTGCAACACGCCCAGCCGGTGCTCTTGGCTCATCACCTCCAGGCTCACGGATGGGCACTGCTGCGGGACCTGCAGCGCTTCCAAGACTGGGACGCGCGCTCGGCATACTCGCCCTACGGCAGCGGGGCGCTGGCTGGCTCATCCCTCGGCCTTGACCCGGAGGCCATTGCGGCAGATTTGGGTATGCGGGGCGCGATGGAGAACTCGATCGACGCGACCGCGAGCCGTGATTTCGCGGCCGAGTTCGGTTTCATCACCGCGATGATCGCCGTCAATCTGTCGCGGATCAGCGAAGAGGTCATCCTCTGGGCCACCGCTGAGTTCGGCTTCGTGAAGCTGCACGACTCGTTCTCCACCGGGTCGAGCATCATGCCGCAGAAGAAAAATCCCGACGTCGCTGAGCTGGCTCGAGGCAAGGCCGGCCGCATTATCGGCGACTTGGCCGGTCTGCTCGCCACGTTGAAGGGCCTGCCGTTGGCCTACAACCGGGACCTGCAGGAGGACAAAGAGCCAGTCTTCGACGCCATCGACTCACTGCGACTGCTGCTGCCGGCGGTAGCCGGGATGGTCGACACGCTGACGTTCAACACCGAGCGCCTCGAGGAGTTGGCGCCGCAGGGGTTCTCGCTGGCCACCGACGTCGCAGAGTGGCTGGTGCGCCAAGGTGTGCCCTTCCGGGTGGCTCACGAGGTCGCCGGAGAGTGCGTCCAGGTCTGTGAGGCTCGTGACATCGGTTTAGAGGATCTGTCGGACGATGACCTCATGGGTATCAGTGAGCACCTGACTCCGGCCGTGCATGAAGTGCTCACAGTGCAGGGATCGTTGGCCTCACGCGATGCCCCCGGTGGCACGGCTCCGGTGCGGGTCGCCGAGCAGCGCGACCAACTGACCCAGCGCTTGTCGCAGTGCCGGGAATGGATCGACATGCCGCTGCCTCGGCGGGTGGAGTCCTAGCCCACCCCGCGACCCCGATCTATATTCGGGCTATGTCGACTGCGATCGCTGAAGAAGCCTTGGCTAGCAACGCTCAGGAGCGCTTTGGTGCCACGGTGCTCGGCGCTGTTCTCATCGGACCGCTGACTTGGGCGATGTGGGTCTGGCCGTTCAGCCCGGATCATGGGCATCGGTCATGGTGACGATCTACGTGTGGTGGTCAGGTGACGTGACCGGATTGTTCATGATCGGCGTCATGATGCTGGCCTTGCCGGTCGCACTTGGTGCAGTCGGGTTTGTGCCAGGTGGTTGGGGCATCGGACGCGCGTTGGACGAGCGTGGGGGGTGATGTCTATGAGGGACGTCTGCCCCCGACATCAACTCGAGCCAGACCCGGTCGTGGTCGCGCCGGCGCTTCTCGGGGGCGTCGTGAGCCATGGCGAGGTGTCCATTCGGATTACCGAGGTCGAGGCTTACCGGGGCAATGATGACCCTGGCTCGCACGCCTTTCGTGGACCAACGCCGCGATCGCAGATCATGTTCGGGGAGGCGGGTCGGGCATACGTCTATTTCAGTTACGGCATGCATCACTGCCTCAACGTCGTATGCGGACGGTGCGGAACAGCCGGGGCGGTGCTCTTGAGGGCGGGCGAAGTCGTGGACGGCGAGATGAGCGCTCGGCGTAGGCGGGATCGGGGAAGGAACACCCCACACCCGCACCGAGACCTTGCCCGCGGTCCTGCTCGAATGACCTCGGCGTTGGGCGTGGATTTGGAGCAGAACGGTATCGATCTGTGTGACCCCGAGTCCGCCCTACGCCTTGAGGTGGGGCTGGTGATGGATCGCGTCGCCGTCAGTGCTGGACCTCGCGTCGGCGTGAGTGGTCCCGGTGGCGACGGATCGGCATACCCCTGGCGGTTCTGGATCACCGGCGACCCCACCGTCTCGGCCTACCGGCCCGCGACCCCGCGTCGATAACGTCGCCGCGTGACCAGATGTCACGATCCTGATTCCGTCAGTGCCTCGGCATAGGGCAAGGTATGCGGGGGCTGGAGTCGAATGGCGACAGCGACGAACCGACACCGAAGGCCGGCAGACGTGAGCGACATCATCGATGAGTTGCAATGGCGAGGGCTGGTGGCTCAGACCACGGACGAAGAGCAGCTGCGCGAGCACCTGAGCAGTGGGCTGCGCTCGGTGTATTGCGGGTTCGACCCGACGGCGCCGGGATTGCACTTCGGCAACCTCGTGCAACTGATCGTGCTGCGACACCTGCAGCGCTCCGGGCACCGCGTGGTGTGCCTTGTCGGCGGGTCCACCGGTCTGATCGGTGACCCTCGACCCACGGCCGAAAGGGTGATGCGCAGCAAGGATGAGACGGCGTCCAACGTGGCTCGAATTCAGGAACTGGTGCGGCCCTTCCTTGGCTTTGAGGGCGACAACCCCGCCATGATCGTCAACAATCTGGACTGGACCGAGCCGATCAGTGCGCTCGACTTCTTGCGCGACTTCGGGAAGCACTTCCGGGTGAATCAGATGATCCGCAAAGATGCGGTTGCCGCTCGGCTTCAGAGTCAGGAAGGCATCTCCTACACGGAGTTCAGTTACCAGATCTTGCAGGCCCTCGACTTCCTGCACCTGTTCCAACACGAGCAGGTGACAGTGCAGACGGGCGGACAAGACCAATGGGGCAACCTGACGGCGGGCGTCGACCTCGTCCATCGCGTCGAGGGCACCTCGGTGCATGTGCTCACCACGCCGCTCTTGACCGACGCATCCGGCGAGAAATTTGGGAAAAGCGCTGGCAACGCCATCTGGCTGTCCGCGGAGATGACGAGCCCCTACGCGTTCTACCAGTACTGGCTCAACATCGATGACGCCGAAGTGGTGGCGCTGCTCAAGGTATTCACCGACCGAGATAGCGCCGACATCGACACGTTGGCTCGCGCCACCGCGGAGGAGCCATTCCGCCGCGCGGCGCAACGTGCTTTGGCCGTTGACGTCACCACACTGGTGCACGGCGGTGACACGACCGAGATGGTTCAGCGCGCCAGCGAGGTCCTCTTCGGCAAGGGAGATCCTGCGTTGGTGGACCCACAAACGTTGGTCGACGCCACAGCGGCGCTGCCCAGCGCGGAGGTCGCCGTCGGGTCGGCGGTCGTGGACGCCCTGGTGGCCACGTCCCTGGCGAATTCGCGTGGTGCAGCACGTCGGCTGGTGGGGGAGGGCGGGGTGAGCCTGAACAACGTCAAAGTGAGCGATCCCGAGACTGTCCTGCCCGATGAGGCGTTCCTCGGAGGTCAGGTCGCGCTGCTCAAGCGCGGACGCAAGAGCCTGGCTGCGCTCCACAGGCAAGACGGCTAAGCGTCGATTTGTCATCGCCGTGGCCAACCGCTAAAGTTCATCTCCGCCAGCCCGACAGGGAGGCACGGACACCGCGCAGATCAATTTGTGTGGCGGCCGGTCCCTCGGACTGACACCCTCGATAACTTCAGGGATGTTCCCTGCGCATTGAAGCGCCCAGGTGGTTTTGACTGGGAGCACCAAGGCGATAGGCTTGAGAGGTTGCCCCGATTGATGGCGCTTTAGGGTGTTTGATGTTGGTGTGTGTTTGATTCTTGAGAACTCAACAGCGTGCTAAAAATCGATGCCAATTTGCTTGGTTGTTGTTGCTGGCCCTTTTGTGGGGTTGGTGGTGGTGGCTGGGTTTTGTTGTTAATGGTTGGTTCTGGTTGTGTGTCCTCCCCCCGGTGGGTGCATGGTTGGGATTGGCTTTGTTTTGCCAGATTGATCTGGTTGGTTTTGAACCTCGGTAGAGGTAATTTTTTCTACGGAGAGTTTGATCCTGGCTCAGGACGAACGCTGGCGGCGTGCTTAACACATGCAAGTCGAACGATGATCCAGGGCTTGCCTTGGTGATTAGTGGCGAACGGGTGAGTAACACGTGAGTAACCTGCCCCAGACTCTGGGATAACTTCGGGAAACCGGAGCTAATACTGGATATGACCCTGGCCCGCATGGGCACGGGGTGGAAAGTTTTTCGGTCTGGGATGGACTCGCGGCCTATCAGTTTGTTGGTGGGGTAATGGCCTACCAAGACGACGACGGGTAGCCGGCCTGAGAGGGTGACCGGCCACACTGGGACTGAGACACGGCCCAGACTCCTACGGGAGGCAGCAGTGGGGAATATTGCACAATGGGCGAAAGCCTGATGCAGCGACGCCGCGTGAGGGATGACGGCCTTCGGGTTGTAAACCTCTTTCAGTTCCGAAGAAGCGAAAGTGACGGTAGGAGCAGAAGAAGCACCGGCTAACTACGTGCCAGCAGCCGCGGTAATACGTAGGGTGCGAGCGTTGTCCGGAATTATTGGGCGTAAAGAGCTTGTAGGCGGTTTGTCGCGTCTGCTGTGAAAACTCAGGGCTTAACCCTGAGCCTGCAGTGGGTACGGGCAGACTAGAGTGTGGTAGGGGAGACTGGAATTCCTGGTGTAGCGGTGGAATGCGCAGATATCAGGAGGAACACCGATGGCGAAGGCAGGTCTCTGGGCCACTACTGACGCTGAGAAGCGAAAGCATGGGGAGCGAACAGGATTAGATACCCTGGTAGTCCATGCCGTAAACGTTGGGCGCTAGGTGTGGGTCTCATTCCACGAGATCCGTGCCGCAGCTAACGCATTAAGCGCCCCGCCTGGGGAGTACGGCCGCAAGGCTAAAACTCAAAGGAATTGACGGGGGCCCGCACAAGCGGCGGAGCATGCGGATTAATTCGATGCAACGCGAAGAACCTTACCAAGGCTTGACATATACCGGAAACATCTAGAGATAGGTGCCCCGCAAGGTCGGTATACAGGTGGTGCATGGTTGTCGTCAGCTCGTGTCGTGAGATGTTGGGTTAAGTCCCGCAACGAGCGCAACCCTCGTTCTATGTTGCCAGCACGTAATGGTGGGGACTCATAGGAGACTGCCGGGGTCAACTCGGAGGAAGGTGGGGATGACGTCAAATCATCATGCCCCTTACGTCTTGGGCTTCACGCATGCTACAATGGCCAGTACAAAGGGCTGCGATACCGCGAGGTGGAGCGAATCCCAAAAAACTGGTCTCAGTTCGGATTGGGGTCTGCAACTCGACCCCATGAAGTCGGAGTCGCTAGTAATCGCAGATCAGCAACGCTGCGGTGAATACGTTCCCGGGCCTTGTACACACCGCCCGTCAAGTCACGAAAGTCGGTAACACCCGAAGCCGGTGGCCCAACCCCTTGTGGGAGGGAGCCGTCGAAGGTGGGACTGGTGATTGGGACTAAGTCGTAACAAGGTAGCCGTACCGGAAGGTGCGGCTGGATCACCTCCTTTCTAAGGAGCACCTGGTCATCACGTGTGTGGTGGCTAGCGCCCGCCAAGGACGAGTGTTCCTTGGGGGTAGCTCGGGTGGAACATCGATTATTTGGCTGGTTCCTCGGTCATGGCTGGGTGAGTACGACTACCGTTCGCGGTGGTGTGGAAAGCTTGTTGTGGTTGGGGGGTTGGTTTAGCACGTTGTTGGGTCCTGAGGACTCGGACACCCGCTGGGGTGGTCGTTGGTACTCGGACCTCATCCCTTGCTTCATTGCCGTTGGTTGGTGGTGGGTGGGGTGTGGTTGGGCCATCACAGTTGTCGGACCGCTACCTGGTGGTAGTTGGCGATATTTTGTGGTGGATTCCCGCCCGTATGTTGAGAACTGCACAGTGGACGCGAGCATCTTTGTAGCTAAGTTTTTAAGAGCACACGGTGGATGCCTTGGCACCAGGAACCGAAGAAGGACGTAGGAATCTGCGATAAGCCTCGGGGAGTCGATAACCAGACATTGATCCGAGGATTTCCGAATGGGGAAACCCGGCTGGATTCATCTCCAGTCACTCCTGCCTGAATATATAGGGCAGGTAGAGGGAACGTGGGGAAGTGAAACATCTCAGTACCCACAGGAAGAGAAAGCAACCGCGATTCCGTGAGTAGTGGCGAGCGAAAGCGGAAGAGGCTAAACCGATCATGCGTGATAGCTGGTAGGCGTTGCATGGTCGGGGTCGTGGGACCTATGGGCTGTCTCTACTAAGACAGCACGGAGTAAGAAATTCTTGTCATAGACGAAGGGCTTGGAAAGGTCCGGCATAGTGGGTGATACCCCCGTAGTCGAAATGGCTTGAACTCCGCGTAGTGTTCCCAAGTAGTACGGGGCCCGAGAAATCCCGTACGAATCTGGCAGGACCACCTGCTAAGCCTAAATATTCCCTGGTGACCGATAGCGGACAAGTACCGTGAGGGAAAGGTGAAAAGTACCCCGAGAGGGGAGTGAAATAGATCCTGAAACCGTGTGCTTACAATCCGTCGGAGCCGGCTAGTTCCGGTGACGGCGTGCCTTTTGAAGAATGAGCCTGCGAGTTAGTGCTCAGTGGCAAGGTTAACCCGTGTGGGGAAGCCGTAGCGAAAGCGAGTCCGAATAGGGCGATTGAGTCGCTGGGTCTAGACCCGAAGCGGAGTGATCTACCCATGACCAGGTTGAAGCGCGGGTAAGACCGCGTGGAGGACCGAACCCACTTAGGTTGAAAACTGAGGGGATGAGTTGTGGGTAGGGGTGAAAGGCCAATCAAACTCCGTGATAGCTGGTTCTCCCCGAAATGCATTTAGGTGCAGCGTCACGTGTTTCTTCCCGGAGGTAGAGCTACTGGATGGCAGATGGGCCTCACCAGGTTACTGACGTCAGCCAAACTCCGAATGCCGGGAAGTGAGAGCGTGGCAGTGAGACTGCGGGGGATAAGCTTCGTAGTCGAGAGGGAAACAGCCCAGATCATCAGCTAAGGTCCCTAAGCGTGTGCTAAGTGGGAAAGGATGTGGAGTTGCCCAGACAACCAGGAGGTTGGCTTAGAAGCAGCCACCCTTTAAAGAGTGCGTAATAGCTCACTGGTCAAGTGATTCCGCGCCGACAATGTAGCGGGGCTCAAGCACACCACCGAAGCTATGGCATTGACATATTGCCCGGCCCTTTTCTTTGTGAACTGGGTCCAAGCGTGTCGATGGGTAGGGGAGCGTCGTGTGGCGAGTGAAGCGGCGGAGTGATCCAGCCGTGGACGCCACACGAGTGAGAATGCAGGCATGAGTAGCGAAAGACGGGTGAGAAACCCGTCCACCGAATAACCAAGGGTTCCAGGGTCAAGCTAATCTGCCCTGGGTAAGTCGGGACCTAAGGCGAGGCCGACAGGCGTAGTCGATGGACATCCGGTTGATATTCCGGAACCGGCGAAGAACCGCCCAATGCTGAATCTTCTGATGCTAAACACCTGAAACTTGCATTGATCTCTTCGGAGTGACGTGTGAGCGGACCGTGTGACCCAAAGTTGTAGTAGGCAAGCGATGGAAGGACGCAGGAAGGTAGCCTCCGCGTGGCGATGGTAGTCCACGTCTAAGAGCGCAGGACAGGGGAGAGGCAAATCCGCCCCAGACGTCCGAGGCTTGATAGTGACCGCGTATGCGGGAAGTAGGGTGATCCTATGCTGCCTAGAAAATTTCCTAGCGAGGTTCGAGCCGCCCGTACCCCAAACCGACTCAGGTGGTTAGGTAGAGTATACCAAGGTGATCGAGTGAATCGTGGTTAAGGAATTCGGCAAAATGCCCCCGTAACTTCGGGAGAAGGGGGGCCACAAGGGTGAAGGCACTAGCTGCCTAGCCCGACTGGCCGCAGAGACCAGGGAGAAGCGACTGTTTACTAAAAACACAGGTCCGTGCGAAGTTGTAAAACGATGTATACGGACTGACGCCTGCCCGGTGCTGGAACGTTAAGGGGACGGGTTAGCTCTTACGAGCGAAGCTCTGAACTTAAGCGCCAGTAAACGGCGGTGGTAACTATAACCATCCTAAGGTAGCGAAATTCCTTGTCGGGTAAGTTCCGACCTGCACGAATGGCGTAACGACTTCTCCACTGTCTCAACCGCGAACTCGGCGAAATTGCATTACGAGTAAAGATGCTCGTTACGCGCAGCAGGACGGAAAGACCCCGGGACCTTTACTATAGTTTGGTATTGGTGTTCGGTACGGCTTGTGTAGGATAGGTGGGAGACTTTGAAGCCGGCACGCCAGTGTCGGTGGAGTCAACGTTGAAATACCACTCTGGTCGTTCTGGATATCTAACCTCGGTCCGTGATCCGGATCAGGGACAGTGCCTGATGGGTAGTTTAACTGGGGCGGTTGCCTCCTAAAGAGTAACGGAGGCGCCCAAAGGTTCCCTCAGCCTGGTTGGCAATCAGGTTTCGAGTGTAAGTGCACAAGGGAGCTTGACTGTGAGACAGACATGTCGAGCAGAGACGAAAGTCGGGACTAGTGACCCGACGGTGGCTTGTGGAAGCGCCGTCGCTCAACGGATAAAAGGTACCCCGGGGATAACAGGCTGATCCTGCCCAAGAGCTCATATCGACGGCATGGTTTGGCACCTCGATGTCGGCTCGTCGCATCCTGGGGCTGGAGTCGGTCCCAAGGGTTGGGCTGTTCGCCCATTAAAGCGGTACGCGAGCTGGGTTTAGAACGTCGTGAGACAGTTCGGTCCCTATCCGCTGCGCGCGTAGGAAACTTGAGAAGAGCTGTCCCTAGTACGAGAGGACCGGGATGGACGAACCACTGGTGTGTCAGTTGTCCTGCCAAGGGCACCGCTGATTAGCTACGTTCGGACGTGATAACCGCTGAAAGCATCTAAGCGGGAAGCACACTTCAAGATGAGGTTTCCATGGGTTAAAACCCGAGAGGCTCCCAGCTAGACTACTGGGTTGATAGGCCGGATGTGGAAGCACAGCAATGTGTGGAGCTGACCGGTACTAATAAGCCGATAACTTAACAACAAACATGCTACGCGTCCACTGTGCGGTTCCCGAGATACGGTCGGAACCCACAAAGAAACACAACACAAAACCCACCGAAACTCGAAAGAGTTACGGCGGCTATAGCGAAGGGGAAACGCCCGGCCACATTCCGAACCCGGAAGCTAAGCCCTTCAGCGCCGATGGTACTGCACTGGTGACGGTGTGGGAGAGTAGGACACCGCCGGACAACCATTCAACCGTGAGCCCTGACACCACACCCGGTGCCAGGGCTCACGGCATTCCCACACCAGGTCCGAGATCTATAGGCCAGGAAGGGCGTGTTGCGCCCGTCGCCTGTGAATATGGTGAGCGGGATAGAGGGAGGGCGCGTGCGCCCCTTCGAGCCGCTAGTAGTCCCGTGGGGGGTCAATATGGCCTGTCTAGGGGCGTCTGGCCATTCGCGGTCTGCCCACGGCTCACCGTTTCCGGCTTGCGCTCACTGGCGATCACAGCGTTGGCCCTGCTCTGCTAGGTGGGCATAGTTCTGCATTGCAAGGGCCCTCTTTGAGGGCTTGGAGCACACCGCCCGCCGTGACCGATTGTGCTCGCTCCCGGTTTCCGCGCCGGCTATGTCACTCTTCTGGCACGGTTGCCCTAGTGGGCGCGGTCCGGGCACCAGGCCGGTGACTGAGACCAACTCACCTTAGGTTCGTCAAGTTCTGTGGCCCCACTTGTGGTCGTGAATGTGGTTCGTCGACGACGTCGAGTACGAGCATCCCGGGCCATGGGGCTGGGGGCGCGACGGCGCGGTGTTTTGGTCCCCATGTGGAGGTGAAACGCGGCACGGTGTAGAAGCTCTGGCATGAGTCATCGCCGCGATCGCACATCAGCACGATGTCGAGTTGCGGAGTTGCTTGGCTAGTTCTGATTCGCCTGTTTCACTAGTGCTTGAACGATTTCGGCGGCGAGTGGGGGTAGGTCTCAGCAAGGTGGGCCATGGTGTCGATGGTGCCACTCGGCTGGCCCCGTTGACGCGGCTCGCGGGGTGCCTTTAGTTGCTGCGGGCGCGGTTCTTGCTGGTGCGGAGCCATCAATGATCTTGGCTAGCGGGTCGATCGCCGGCCGCGCCCCAGCCGGATCGTGACCGCTTCCTCACCAGAGACCTCCACGTGGAAGTCTATTGACGTGAAAACGCTCACCCCGGGTGTGGCCAATATTCATGACGACACACCCACTCGAGGACGCAAGCCGCCTAACCACTCACCCAAAGCCCGGGGCCAACGTTCGCGATGACCAGGCACCACATCGGGGCCGTCAAAGGTGACTACACCTAGTCGCCGTCCCGCAAGTCGTCTGGGCCGACGGACGGCTGCTTTCTTGCCATCTTCATGGACAGAAGATGCCGGCGTTGTTGCGAGACTCGTCGTAACGCGAGGAGAGGTGCCCAGCGTCAAGTGTCGGTGCGACGTAGGCCGCCCGTCGCCCGATTGGCTGGCGCGTCGCTCGGCTCCTCAGCCTGCTGAGCGATCTACGTCGGTCCGTGGCCCTAACTGCCGTAGCGGGGGCTGCGAACTACCTCAGCGACTCGGTGTTCGGGAGAGGCTCCGACGCGCGAGCACCGATAGTGGTCGGACCCCGTCATCCGCGCAACTGTCGGACTGCCAGGAGCCCGGGTGAGGGCATAGAGACGGAGCGGAGGGCTGAGCAGCTGCTGATCGGGATCGAGTTGGCCTTCGGACAGTCCTACTGCTAGTGTGATCCTCCGCTGTTCAGCCGCAAGGCGACGCAGCGCAAGCCATGACCTACCCCCGACTCTCCAGCCGAATCGACACGATTTGGCTGTCAGCCGGAGTGCGTATAGGCTTGAGAGGTTGCCCCGATTGATGGCGCTTTAGGGTGTTTGATGTTGGTGTGTGTTTGATTCTTGAGAACTCAACAGCGTGCTAAAAATCGATGCCAATTTGCTTGGTTGTTGTTGCTGGCCCTTTTGTGGGGTTGGTGGTGGTGGCTGGGTTTTGTTGTTAATGGTTGGTTCTGGTTGTGTGTCCTCCCCCCGGTGGGTGCATGGTTGGGATTGGCTTTGTTTTGCCAGATTGATCTGGTTGGTTTTGAGCCTCGGTAGAGGTAATTTTTTCTACGGAGAGTTTGATCCTGGCTCAGGACGAACGCTGGCGGCGTGCTTAACACATGCAAGTCGAACGATGATCCAGGGCTTGCCTTGGTGATTAGTGGCGAACGGGTGAGTAACACGTGAGTAACCTGCCCCAGACTCTGGGATAACTTCGGGAAACCGGAGCTAATACTGGATATGACCCTGGCCCGCATGGGCACGGGGTGGAAAGTTTTTCGGTCTGGGATGGACTCGCGGCCTATCAGTTTGTTGGTGGGGTAATGGCCTACCAAGACGACGACGGGTAGCCGGCCTGAGAGGGTGACCGGCCACACTGGGACTGAGACACGGCCCAGACTCCTACGGGAGGCAGCAGTGGGGAATATTGCACAATGGGCGAAAGCCTGATGCAGCGACGCCGCGTGAGGGATGACGGCCTTCGGGTTGTAAACCTCTTTCAGTTCCGAAGAAGCGAAAGTGACGGTAGGAGCAGAAGAAGCACCGGCTAACTACGTGCCAGCAGCCGCGGTAATACGTAGGGTGCGAGCGTTGTCCGGAATTATTGGGCGTAAAGAGCTTGTAGGCGGTTTGTCGCGTCTGCTGTGAAAACTCAGGGCTTAACCCTGAGCCTGCAGTGGGTACGGGCAGACTAGAGTGTGGTAGGGGAGACTGGAATTCCTGGTGTAGCGGTGGAATGCGCAGATATCAGGAGGAACACCGATGGCGAAGGCAGGTCTCTGGGCCACTACTGACGCTGAGAAGCGAAAGCATGGGGAGCGAACAGGATTAGATACCCTGGTAGTCCATGCCGTAAACGTTGGGCGCTAGGTGTGGGTCTCATTCCACGAGATCCGTGCCGCAGCTAACGCATTAAGCGCCCCGCCTGGGGAGTACGGCCGCAAGGCTAAAACTCAAAGGAATTGACGGGGGCCCGCACAAGCGGCGGAGCATGCGGATTAATTCGATGCAACGCGAAGAACCTTACCAAGGCTTGACATATACCGGAAACATCTAGAGATAGGTGCCCCGCAAGGTCGGTATACAGGTGGTGCATGGTTGTCGTCAGCTCGTGTCGTGAGATGTTGGGTTAAGTCCCGCAACGAGCGCAACCCTCGTTCTATGTTGCCAGCACGTAATGGTGGGGACTCATAGGAGACTGCCGGGGTCAACTCGGAGGAAGGTGGGGATGACGTCAAATCATCATGCCCCTTACGTCTTGGGCTTCACGCATGCTACAATGGCCAGTACAAAGGGCTGCGATACCGCGAGGTGGAGCGAATCCCAAAAAACTGGTCTCAGTTCGGATTGGGGTCTGCAACTCGACCCCATGAAGTCGGAGTCGCTAGTAATCGCAGATCAGCAACGCTGCGGTGAATACGTTCCCGGGCCTTGTACACACCGCCCGTCAAGTCACGAAAGTCGGTAACACCCGAAGCCGGTGGCCCAACCCCTTGTGGGAGGGAGCCGTCGAAGGTGGGACTGGTGATTGGGACTAAGTCGTAACAAGGTAGCCGTACCGGAAGGTGCGGCTGGATCACCTCCTTTCTAAGGAGCACCTGGTCATCACGTGTGTGGTGGCTAGCGCCCGCCAAGGACGAGTGTTCCTTGGGGGTAGCTCGGGTGGAACATCGATTATTTGGCTGGTTCCTCGGTCATGGCTGGGTGAGTACGACTACCGTTCGCGGTGGTGTGGAAAGCTTGTTGTGGTTGGGGGGTTGGTTTAGCACGTTGTTGGGTCCTGAGGACTCGGACACCCGCTGGGGTGGTCGTTGGTACTCGGACCTCATCCCTTGCTTCATTGCCGTTGGTTGGTGGTGGGTGGGGTGTGGTTGGGCCATCACAGTTGTCGGACCGCTACCTGGTGGTAGTTGGCGATATTTTGTGGTGGATTCCCGCCCGTATGTTGAGAACTGCACAGTGGACGCGAGCATCTTTGTAGCTAAGTTTTTAAGAGCACACGGTGGATGCCTTGGCACCAGGAACCGAAGAAGGACGTAGGAATCTGCGATAAGCCTCGGGGAGTCGATAACCAGACATTGATCCGAGGATTTCCGAATGGGGAAACCCGGCTGGATTCATCTCCAGTCACTCCTGCCTGAATATATAGGGCAGGTAGAGGGAACGTGGGGAAGTGAAACATCTCAGTACCCACAGGAAGAGAAAGCAACCGCGATTCCGTGAGTAGTGGCGAGCGAAAGCGGAAGAGGCTAAACCGATCATGCGTGATAGCTGGTAGGCGTTGCATGGTCGGGGTCGTGGGACCTATGGGCTGTCTCTACTAAGACAGCACGGAGTAAGAAATTCTTGTCATAGACGAAGGGCTTGGAAAGGTCCGGCATAGTGGGTGATACCCCCGTAGTCGAAATGGCTTGAACTCCGCGTAGTGTTCCCAAGTAGTACGGGGCCCGAGAAATCCCGTACGAATCTGGCAGGACCACCTGCTAAGCCTAAATATTCCCTGGTGACCGATAGCGGACAAGTACCGTGAGGGAAAGGTGAAAAGTACCCCGAGAGGGGAGTGAAATAGATCCTGAAACCGTGTGCTTACAATCCGTCGGAGCCGGCTAGTTCCGGTGACGGCGTGCCTTTTGAAGAATGAGCCTGCGAGTTAGTGCTCAGTGGCAAGGTTAACCCGTGTGGGGAAGCCGTAGCGAAAGCGAGTCCGAATAGGGCGATTGAGTCGCTGGGTCTAGACCCGAAGCGGAGTGATCTACCCATGACCAGGTTGAAGCGCGGGTAAGACCGCGTGGAGGACCGAACCCACTTAGGTTGAAAACTGAGGGGATGAGTTGTGGGTAGGGGTGAAAGGCCAATCAAACTCCGTGATAGCTGGTTCTCCCCGAAATGCATTTAGGTGCAGCGTCACGTGTTTCTTCCCGGAGGTAGAGCTACTGGATGGCAGATGGGCCTCACCAGGTTACTGACGTCAGCCAAACTCCGAATGCCGGGAAGTGAGAGCGTGGCAGTGAGACTGCGGGGGATAAGCTTCGTAGTCGAGAGGGAAACAGCCCAGATCATCAGCTAAGGTCCCTAAGCGTGTGCTAAGTGGGAAAGGATGTGGAGTTGCCCAGACAACCAGGAGGTTGGCTTAGAAGCAGCCACCCTTTAAAGAGTGCGTAATAGCTCACTGGTCAAGTGATTCCGCGCCGACAATGTAGCGGGGCTCAAGCACACCACCGAAGCTATGGCATTGACATATTGCCCGGCCCTTTTCTTTGTGAACTGGGTCCAAGCGTGTCGATGGGTAGGGGAGCGTCGTGTGGCGAGTGAAGCGGCGGAGTGATCCAGCCGTGGACGCCACACGAGTGAGAATGCAGGCATGAGTAGCGAAAGACGGGTGAGAAACCCGTCCACCGAATAACCAAGGGTTCCAGGGTCAAGCTAATCTGCCCTGGGTAAGTCGGGACCTAAGGCGAGGCCGACAGGCGTAGTCGATGGACATCCGGTTGATATTCCGGAACCGGCGAAGAACCGCCCAATGCTGAATCTTCTGATGCTAAACACCTGAAACTTGCATTGATCTCTTCGGAGTGACGTGTGAGCGGACCGTGTGACCCAAAGTTGTAGTAGGCAAGCGATGGAAGGACGCAGGAAGGTAGCCTCCGCGTGGCGATGGTAGTCCACGTCTAAGAGCGCAGGACAGGGGAGAGGCAAATCCGCCCCAGACGTCCGAGGCTTGATAGTGACCGCGTATGCGGGAAGTAGGGTGATCCTATGCTGCCTAGAAAATTTCCTAGCGAGGTTCGAGCCGCCCGTACCCCAAACCGACTCAGGTGGTTAGGTAGAGTATACCAAGGTGATCGAGTGAATCGTGGTTAAGGAATTCGGCAAAATGCCCCCGTAACTTCGGGAGAAGGGGGGCCACAAGGGTGAAGGCACTAGCTGCCTAGCCCGACTGGCCGCAGAGACCAGGGAGAAGCGACTGTTTACTAAAAACACAGGTCCGTGCGAAGTTGTAAAACGATGTATACGGACTGACGCCTGCCCGGTGCTGGAACGTTAAGGGGACGGGTTAGCTCTTACGAGCGAAGCTCTGAACTTAAGCGCCAGTAAACGGCGGTGGTAACTATAACCATCCTAAGGTAGCGAAATTCCTTGTCGGGTAAGTTCCGACCTGCACGAATGGCGTAACGACTTCTCCACTGTCTCAACCGCGAACTCGGCGAAATTGCATTACGAGTAAAGATGCTCGTTACGCGCAGCAGGACGGAAAGACCCCGGGACCTTTACTATAGTTTGGTATTGGTGTTCGGTACGGCTTGTGTAGGATAGGTGGGAGACTTTGAAGCCGGCACGCCAGTGTCGGTGGAGTCAACGTTGAAATACCACTCTGGTCGTTCTGGATATCTAACCTCGGTCCGTGATCCGGATCAGGGACAGTGCCTGATGGGTAGTTTAACTGGGGCGGTTGCCTCCTAAAGAGTAACGGAGGCGCCCAAAGGTTCCCTCAGCCTGGTTGGCAATCAGGTTTCGAGTGTAAGTGCACAAGGGAGCTTGACTGTGAGACAGACATGTCGAGCAGAGACGAAAGTCGGGACTAGTGACCCGACGGTGGCTTGTGGAAGCGCCGTCGCTCAACGGATAAAAGGTACCCCGGGGATAACAGGCTGATCCTGCCCAAGAGCTCATATCGACGGCATGGTTTGGCACCTCGATGTCGGCTCGTCGCATCCTGGGGCTGGAGTCGGTCCCAAGGGTTGGGCTGTTCGCCCATTAAAGCGGTACGCGAGCTGGGTTTAGAACGTCGTGAGACAGTTCGGTCCCTATCCGCTGCGCGCGTAGGAAACTTGAGAAGAGCTGTCCCTAGTACGAGAGGACCGGGATGGACGAACCACTGGTGTGTCAGTTGTCCTGCCAAGGGCACCGCTGATTAGCTACGTTCGGACGTGATAACCGCTGAAAGCATCTAAGCGGGAAGCACACTTCAAGATGAGGTTTCCATGGGTTAAAACCCGAGAGGCTCCCAGCTAGACTACTGGGTTGATAGGCCGGATGTGGAAGCACAGCAATGTGTGGAGCTGACCGGTACTAATAAGCCGATAACTTAACAACAAACATGCTACGCGTCCACTGTGCGGTTCCCGAGATACGGTCGGAACCCACAAAGAAACACAACACAAAACCCACCGAAACTCGAAAGAGTTACGGCGGCTATAGCGAAGGGGAAACGCCCGGCCACATTCCGAACCCGGAAGCTAAGCCCTTCAGCGCCGATGGTACTGCACTGGTGACGGTGTGGGAGAGTAGGACACCGCCGGACAACCATTCAACCGTGAGCCCTGACACCACACCCGGTGCCAGGGCTCACGGCATTCCCACACCCACTGTCCGTTACTATCCCGATAGGTATTTCGATTCATCGAGGAGCACCGTGAGCGATTCCGATAGGCGCACATCACCCGCGCGTGATGGTGAGCGTCGGCGTTCGGGGAGTGGGGCGGGAGATGGAAGCGGTCACGGTCCTGCGCGATCGCCAGAGCCCGAGCTGCCAGATCATCTGACCGCTGATCTGGCCGACCGATCAATTCACCGCGAATTGCGGACACTGTCGAAGGAGAACGCCGAGGGGGTGGCACGGCATTTGCTTGCCGTGTCGGAATCCTTGGATGCCGAAGATTTCGACCGTGCCTTGGCTCACGCGAAGACCGCGGTGCGGCGTGCGGGCAGGGTGCCAATTGCCCGCGAGATGCTGGGTGTTGTCCACTACCGCAGAGCTGAGTGGTCCAAGGCGCTCTCGGAGTTCCGTACGGCGCGTCGGATGTCTGGATCGCATCATCTCCTCCCGCTGATGGCTGACACTGAGCGAGGGCTCGGTCGCCCGGAGCGTGCCATCGAGATGGCAAACAGCGCCGAAGCTAGAACGTTGAACGCAGCCGAGCGGATGGAGCTCGCCGTGGTCGTCTCAGGGGCTCGACTGGACTTGGGCCAAACATCCGCGGCAGTCCAAAGCTTGCGTGACGCCGTTGGGACCACGCAGGACAAGGACCCCTGGGCCGCTCGGGTGTTTTACGCCTATGCCGACGCTCTGAAGGCGGCCGGTAAGAGCGAAGAGGCTCAGCGCTTCCTTAAACGTGCCGCGGAGACTGATCAGTTTGCTGAGACGGACGCTGCAGAGCGACTGGGCGAGGACGTCGAGGAGACAAGCGGCGACTCCGCGGTCGAACTTTGGTGGGATCTCGACAGTGGGTCATCCGAGGGCGAGAAGCCGGCACGATGACATTCAAGGCCATCATCTTCGACCTCGATGGGGTCGTTTATGTCGGGGGGGAGCCCTGCGAGGGTGCCGTGGAGGGCATAGCGGCAGCCCGAGACGATGGTCTAGCAGTGCTATTCATGACCAATAACGCCTCGCGGACCCCGGAGGAAGTCGCAGAGCATCTGCGTTCAATGGGCATCCAGGCAAGCGCAGCCGAAGTGCTCAATTCTTCCCAAGTGGGAGCCGCCCATCTCGCGAGCCTGCGGGATCAGGCGTGCGACAGGGATTCGACAGGCAAGGGGACGCCTTACCGATCGATCGAGGTGGGCTCAGATCCGCTGGTGTTGGCCGTTGGAGGGCCGGGAGTGAGCCAGGCCCTGCGCGATGAGGGGTTCACGAGCATTCGAGCAGCAGACGTGGGGCCGCAAGGACCGCCGCGCCCATTTTGGGCGGTCCTTCAGGGCTACGGGCCACAAATGCGTGTCTTGGACCTCCACGAGGCGGGGTATGCGATCAACGAGGGCGCGATCTGGGTCGCTACGAACTCCGACGCCACACTGCCTACGCCCCGCGGTTTTGCTCCCGGCAACGGAGCGCTGCTGGCGGCGGTGAGCCACGGCACTGGAGCCTCCCCGGAGGTGGTGGGCAAGCCCTTCCCGCGTTCCTACCGCATCGCCCTGGACCGGCTCGGTCTCGAGGCGGAGAACGTGTTGGCCGTGGGGGATCGGTTGGATACCGACATCGAGGGTGCCAACGCAGCCGGCCTGGCGAGCGTGCTGGTCCTGACTGGTGTCAACGACCGCGATGACGCCGAAGCCGCCGACGAGCACCAAACGCCAACGTATGTCGAGCCGACAATCCCGCGAGCGCGCCACCTTTGGCGCTAGCCTGAGCTAGATGACTGAGCGAGATGACTGAGCACAGCGAAGGTCCCGTTGCTGGCTCCGCCCTTGAGATCGAGGTGCCGATGACCGGTGATGATGGGGTCGACTTCGTCTTGACCGACTTCGCCCGCGCTGTGAGTTCGCCGGGGGCGGCGGAACAATCCAATGATCTCGCGGCTCAGGTCGAGGCTGCCACGCAGGCTCACCGCCGCCTACAGGAACGGCTTTCTGCCCCTCGTGCGTGAGCCGAAGCCTCTTCCGAACATGACGAGCGAGTGCCTGGGGATACGTCGTGGAGCGGCCTGAATCTGGGCGCCTCGATCGGCTACTGGTGGAGCAGGGCTTGGCGCGCTCCCGAGCAACCGCCCACGAACTCATCGTGACCGGTGCGGTGAGCGTCGATGGGGCCGTGATCACCAAACCGTCAGCAGCCGTCCGCGGACGAGCTCAGATCATCGTCAACGACCCCGGCCCCGGGTGGGTGGGCCGTGGCGCGGAGAAGCTAGCTGCGGCCATGAACGAGTGGGTGCCCATTCAGGAGCAGGTGCGCGGGGCTCGATGCGTCGACGTCGGTGCCTCGACCGGCGGATTCACCCAGGTGTTGCTGCGCCATGGGGCCTCGTGCGTTGTGGCCATCGATGTGGGCACGGGACAACTGGCCCGCACCATCGCGCTCGACGATCGGGTCGCGGAGCGAAGTGGCACCCACGTCCTGGACGTGCAAGCCTCGGACCTCACCGGCCCGATAGCGCTCATCACGGTCGATCTGTCCTTCATCTCGGTCCGCCACGTGCTGGGGCACCTAGCGACCTGGTGCGTGCTAGACACCTCGATCGTCTTGCTGGTCAAGCCACAATTCGAGGTCGGCAAAGACGCACTGGGACGCGGTGGAGTCGTCCGATCCACACCATCTCGGGCGCGGGCACTGGCGGGAGTCATCGACACGGCATACGAGAACGATCTGGGATTGAGAGGAGCGATGACCTCGCCGATCACAGGCACGCGAGGCAATGTCGAGTACCTTCTCTGGGTCGGGGTCCAGCGTCCGGGCATGATGGACCGGGACGCCGCCCACGCACTGACCCGTTCCGTGACATGAAAGAGCCTCGATGAGCCGCCGGATTCTGCTGGTCACCCACCCGCGCCGCGCTGAGGTGCCTGCGCTCGTGAAGGAGTTTTCTCAGCGGCTGAATGAGCACGACATCGACGTTCAAGTCATGCCCAGTCTGACCGATCACACCCCCGTCGATGCCACGCTCGACCGGAACCTCGGCGCTGACCCAGCCCTGGAAGGTGCTGAACTGGTAGTGGTCTTTGGCGGGGACGGCACCATCCTTCGTGGCGCTGAGTTGGCGCGACCTGCTGGGGTGCCGCTGCTGGGGGTCAACTTAGGGCGGGTGGGCTTCCTGGCCGAAGCCGAGCGTGAAGAAGTGGGGTTCCTGGTTGATCACGTCGTCAACCAGGACTACACCGTCCAAGAGCGGATGACTCTGGACGTCGACGTCATCGAGAACGGCCAGACGGTATGCCGTAGTTGGGCGTTGAACGAAGCCTCCGTGGAGAAGTCGGCGCGCGAGCGCATGGTCGAGCTGGCGATCGAGATCGATGGACGTCCGTTGTCCACCTGGGGATGCGATGGAGTGATTATGGCCACGCCCACCGGCTCCACGGCATACGCGTTCTCCGGTGGTGGCCCGGTGGTCTGGCCAGACGTCGAAGCGTTGCTCTTGGTGCCGATCTCCGCCCACGCCTTGTTCGCCCGCCCCCTTGTGGTCGGTCCGGACACCCAATTGGCCGTGGAAGTGATGCCCGAAGCCCCCGGCCCCGCGGTCATGTGGTGCGACGGTCGACGATCCTTCGAGCTGGCGCCGGGTGCCCGCATCGAGGTGCGCCGCAGCACTGTTGGGGTCCGGATCGCCAGACTGTCGAACTCTCCGTTCACCGATCGGCTGGTGGCCAAGTTCGCTCTGAACGTGCAGGGATGGCAAGGCCGCTTTCGTCGAGCTAAGTCCTAGCCCTCGATGCTACGAACGTTGCGCATTCAACGCCTCGGTGTGATCGACGACGCCGAGGTGGAGTTCTCTGCGGGACTCAACGTCATCACCGGGGAGACCGGGGCAGGCAAGACCATGGTGGTCACCGGACTCGGACTCCTGCTCGGTGCCCGCGCCGATTCCTCGCTGGTCCGGCGCGGTGCGACGAGCGCAGTCGTTGAGGGGGATATCGAGATCGACGCGCAGCACCCCGCCGCGGAACGCGTGCGGGAGGCCGGCGGCGATGCCGATGACGGAGTGATCCTCGCGCGGACCGTGAGTGCCCAAGGCAGATCCCGGGTGCATGTGGGTGGCCGAGCGGCACCGGTGAGCGTGTTGATCGAGGTCGGCGAGCACTTGGTGGCGGTGCATGGCCAAGCCGACCAATGGCGACTTCGCGAGGCAGACCAGCATCGGGTGCTTGTGGATGAATACGCCGGTGCGCCGGTCGCGGAAGCTGTGGCGCAGTACGAAGGTGCCTACGACACCTGGGTGGAAGCTCGCAGGCACCTCGCCGAGGTGAAATCGAGCTCGGTGGAGCGGGCCCGCGAAGCGCAGATGCTTCGAGCAGCGCTCGAGGACATCGCCAAGGTGGACCCTCAGCCTGGAGAAGAAGACGACCTGCGCAGCGAGGAGGGCAGGTTGGCGCATAGCGACGCGCTGCGGCTTGCCGCGACGACCGCTCACGGCGCTCTGGTCGGCGACGAGCAACCCGACGCCCCGACTCCTGCGGTCGACTTGCTCAGACAGGCCGGGGCAGCCCTGGCCGCGGTGAGTGATCACGATGAGGCGCTTGCCGAGCTGGGAGTACGCCTGTCTGAGGTCGTCATTCTCGCGGCCGATGTGTCCAGCGACCTCGCGATGTATGCCGATTCGATCGACAGCGATCCGGCGCGTCTGGCCCACGTCCAACAGCGTCGCTCAGCACTTTCGGCGCTCTTGCGCAACTACGGGTCGACCACCACGGAGGTGCTGGACTGGGCGGCTAGTGCCACCCAGCGGCTCGAGACCGTGGACATGAGTGAGGATCAGATCGTCGAGCTCGACGAGCACGTGGCTCAATGCGGGCGCGACGTTTGCGCGGCAGGGGCAGCTCTCAGCGGGGCGCGCAGATCCGCCGCCCAGCGGCTGGGCTCCGGAGTCAGCTCGGAACTGAAGCGACTGGCCATGGCCTCAGCGGTCATCGACGTCGTGGTCACACGGCGTGAGGTAGGCGAACTGCCGGCCACTGATCGGGACATCAACGCTGGACTATTGCAGGTCGAGGGATCCTGGCTGCGGCCACGGCGCACGGGCTTCGACGACGTCGAGATCCAGATGGCTGCCAATCCCGGGTCAACTCCGCGCTCGATCACCAGGGCAGCCTCCGGTGGTGAGTTGTCGCGGGTTATGTTGGCTCTGGAGATCGTTTGTGCGCAGAGTCAGGCCCCGACATACGTGTTCGACGAAGTGGATGCAGGCGTCGGTGGGGCAGCGGCCGTCGAACTAGGAGCCCGCTTGGCCCAACTCGCCGCTAGCGCACAAGTGTTGGTCGTCACTCACCTCGGGCAAGTCGCCGCGTTCGCGGATCGACATCTCGTGGTGGACAAGAACTCCGACGGTCAGGTGACGTCGACCGCCGTCCGGGTGATCGAGGGGGAAGACCGGGTGGCCGAGATCGCCCGGATGATCGGCGGCGAGAGCCACTCAGCGGCGGCCTTGAGTCATGCCCGCGAGCTGGTGAATCGGCATACTAGCCAGCGCGGGTCACCGCTCTGAGGCGAGGTTGAAAGGCACTGGGTTGTGGGTGCGGCGTGGCACGATGAGCCCTATGTCTCGCAGACCCCGGCCATCGCGGCCTGCCCCCCGGCAGGAGGTGATCGAGGGCACTCTTCGGGTCGATGCGCGCACCAAGAACTTGACCAAGCGGTTGCAGCCCGGCGACATCGCGGTGATCGACCACGAGGACCTCGACCAGGTCAGTGCCTCGGCGCTGGTGTCGTGCCGACCCGCAGCGGTGGTGAACGCCGCAGCCTCCACTAGCGGTGCGTATCCGAACCTCGGGCCGAGCATCCTGCTCGAAGCTGGTATTCCGCTCATCGACTCGGTCGGGCCGCACGCGCTCGTCATGCTTCAGGAAGGGGCTACCGCTCGGATCGAGGGCGGGACTCTCACCGCCGAGGGCATCGAGGGGGTCAGCGGCACTCGAATGAATGCTGAGGCAGCGGCGGCAGCGATGGAGGAAGCCAAAGCACATCTGTCCACGCAGATCGAGGACTTTGCTCGCAACACCATGCACTACGTGCAGTCCGAGCAGCACCTGCTCTTGGACGGCATTGACCCGCCGATCTTGAGGACGCGTATTCATGATCGCTACGTCCTCGTCGTCGTGCGGGGATATCACTACAAGGAAGACCTGCTGACACTGCGCCCCTTCATCCGGGAAGAGAATCCGGTGCTGATCGGCGTAGACGGCGGAGCCGACGCGCTCATGGAGTTGGGGATGAGACCCGACTTGATTGTCGGTGACATGGACTCAGTGAGCGACGCCGCGCTGACCAGCGGAGCCGAGATAGTCGTTCACGCCTACCGCAATGGCGATGCACCGGGTCTGTCGCGGGTGCACGATCTCGGAGTCCGCGACGCCGTCGTGTTGCCCGCCACGGGAACGAGCGAAGACGTGGCCATGCTCATCGCCGACGGTCTGGGGGCGAATCTCATTGTGGCTGTGGGCACCCACGCGACGCTCGTGGAGTTCTTGGACAAGGGGCGCAAGGGTATGGCGAGCACGTTCTTGACCCGGCTGAGAGTCGGCGGCAAGTTAGTCGACGCCAAGGGTGTGAGTTTGTTGTATCGATCGCGCATTTCGGCGGCGTCGCTGACCTGGCTGATTCTGGCCGGGATGGTCGCGCTGATCGCCGCGTTGGTCTCCACCGCCGGCGGTCGGGCGATCTTTGGGGTCCTGCGGTTACGAATGGATGATTTGATCGCGTGGCTAGGGGGATGGTTCTAGGGTGATCGACTTCAAATATCACATGGTGTCGCTGGTCGCCGTGTTCCTCGCGCTGGCCGTCGGCATCGTGCTGGGCGCAGGGCCGCTACGCGGTGAACTCTCGGACACCCTGGAATCTCAGGTCGCCGAGCTGGGCCAGGAACGCAACGACCTACGTGCTCGCGTCGACCTGCAACAACAGCGCGCCGAGCAAAAGGACGAGCTCTTGGATGCGCTGGTCCCCAGCGCGGTGGAAGGCACTCTGCTTGGCCAGCGAGTCCGTGTGGTGGAACTGCCGGGCTCCGAGGCGGAGGTGGCCGATGCGATGGCCACGGCACTGGTGCAGGCTGGAGCCGAGACCGTCACCAGGACAGTCGTGCTGGACGTCTGGGACGATCCACGAGGCGAAGCAGAGCGACAGGCCGCCGCAGATGAGTGGGTGGCTCAATTCCCCGACGAAGCCGTCGCTGAGCAGGCAGCCCCGGCGGAGCTCCTGGCCGTAGCCCTCGCTGGCCCTGCCTCCGTTGAGGCGTCCGAGTCCTGGCGAGTGGCTTTGGCCAGCGTGACTGATCTGGATGCCATAGCGACCACCGAGCCGGACGAAGGGCTCGACCCGCTGCTGCCCGGGGGGTCGACCAGCTTGCGTCAAGACGTCGTGGTGGTCCTCACCGGTGGGATCGAAGCGGGCGACCTCGGTGACAGTCCGGGCACGCAACTCCTCGTGGAACAACGATTAGCCCTCGTCTCAGCCCTGACTCGAGAAGACGTGCCGACCCTGCTCATCGGCACCGGAACCGAGTCCTTCGAATCGGAGCCCATCGACGCCGAGGACCCGCTCATCGTGACCATCCGCACCGACGGTGACGTGTCCGATCTCGTCTCGACGGTCGACAATGCGGAAAGTTCAGCTGGTCAACTCGCAGCCATATGGGCCGCCGCCTGGCTGCTCGCGGGGGAGAGCGGCGACTACGGATTGGGTGCCGACGCGCAGGCACCGGCGTCGGACCCACCGCCGAGCGCCTTGGACAACGAAAGATCGACCGCGCCCGGCCCCACGCCAGACCCGGCGCAGAGCGAGCAAGGCGATCAGTGACGCACGAATCAATGAAACTGCGCGGCGGTGAAACAGTGCGTGTAGCGAAGGAGCGCGGATGGGATTCTCCGGTCGGGTGGGTGGTGGGCGGATCTGTGGCCGCCACTGTGGCCGCCAGGTGGATCATCGATCCTGATCACCCAGGTCAACAGCGCTGGATGCGGCTCAACCACGCAGGGAACCCTGTCAGCCTGATCGAGGGAGTGTGGTGCGCCTGCGGCACTGCGTTGGCTCTCGCCTGGGTGGACCCGGCAGGTTCCGTGGTCGGAGCCTGTGCGGCGGTGACCGGGGCGTATGACGACCTGCACCCCGACGCCGAGCGCAAGGGACTGAAGGGACACCTGAGCGCGTTGTTCCGCGGCCAGGTCAGTCCAGGAGCGCTGAAGATCGTGGGCCTCGTCGCAACGGGCGCCATCGGTGCCCTCGCTGACGGTCGGCGCAGCGTCTGGGACGTCGTCCTGGACGCAAGCGTCGTGGCCGCCAGCGCGAACATGATCAATCTGCTCGATCTTCGGCCCGGACGCGCACTCAAAGTCACTCTCACGGCCGCAGTTCCCTTGATGCGGACGCCGCATGGGTCCCGGCCCGAGGCAGCCGCCGCAGGGGCGTGCGTCGGAGCAGCGCTTGTGCTCCTTCCGGCTGATCTCGCTGGAAAGACGATGCTGGGCGACACTGGGGCCAACTGTCTCGGTGCGCTGCTTGGGCGCAGTGCCACACGGGGTTCACGAACCCGGCGCAGCCTGATCCTGGGCGCGCTCAGCGCAGGCACATTGTTGTCCGAACGCGTGAGTTTCAGCGCGATCATCGAGACCAACCCCGCGTTACGCGCACTCGATCGTTGGGGCCGGTCGTCCTCGTGAGCATCCGTTGAGCCTGCCCAGTCCGCGATTGGCCGCCGGGAGCATCGCGGCCACAGCCGGGCTCGTAGCCGCCATCACGCTGGTGTCTCGGGGAGTCGGACTCAGCCGCTGGGTGGTCTTCTCCGACAGCGTCGGCGCGACGTGCCTCGGCACGGTGTACGCCACGGCCAATCAAGTGCCGAACGTGCTGTACGAAGCGGCCGCCGGGGGAGCGCTCGCCGCGGTCGCAGTGCCGCTGATCTCGGCATACCTGCACCAGGGCAAGGAGCGCGAGGCTGACCAGAGCGCCAGTGCCCTGCTCACCTGGGCGCTGCTCTTGCTCATCCCGCTCAGCCTGGCCGTCATCGTGCTGGCCGACCCCCTTGCCGTGCTGCTCTTGGGCGCGTCTACTCAGTGCTCGGCCGACGAGACGCACGCCGTGGCGGCGCTCATGCTGCTGATCTTCGCGCCGCAGATCGTCTTGTATGGCGTCGGCGTGGTGCTGACCGGGGTCCTTCAGGCGCACCGCCGCTTTGTGGCTGCTGCCGTGGCACCCTTGTTGTCGAGCTTGGTGGTCATTGGCACCTATCTCATCTACGGGGCCACCTTCGACCCGTCGGTGCCCCTGGATCAAGCCCCGCGTTCGGGCATTGTCCTGCTCGCCGCCGGGACGACGGCGGGGGTAGTTGCGCTGAGTCTGCCGCTGCTCTGGCCCACGCTCAAAACCGGCATTCGCCTTCGACCCGCACTGCGCTTCCCGGACGGTACGGCCGCGCTGGCCCGCGCTTTGGCGGTTGCTGGGCTCATCGCGGTCGTGGGCCAGCAGGTTGTGGTCGTGGTCGTGGTGCTGTTGAGCAACCGAGTCGAGACCGGAACGATCAACGTCTACACCTACACCCAAACGGCATACCTGCTGCCCTATGCCTTGCTCGCCGTGCCCGTGGCCACCGTGGCCTTTCCGCGTTTCACGGATCCGCTGCGCAGGTCAGCCACGCTGCGCTCCACGACAGGCGGCGTGCTGTTGGCCTCGATCCTTGGTGTGGCCGCCTTGCTCCTGGTGCGCCGAGAGGTGGGGGCGGTGTTCCTGGGGCTGGACGCTGGCAGCGCTGGGCCAGGACAGGCCGCTCTGCTCGCACTTCCGGCCGGGTTGGCGGCCTACGCCCCTGGCCTGCTCGGGTTTTCTGTCGCGGCCGTGCTGTCCCGTGCCCTGTATGCCGGGGGCTCGCCGATGCGGGCCGCCGGGGCCATCAGCATCGGCTGGCTGGTGGCCGGGGTGCTGCCGATCGTGTGGTTCAACTCGACCGACGTGGACTCCCCGCAAGCCCTCCTGGTGCTCCTGGGCCTGAGTAGTTCACTGGGGATGAGCATCACGGCGCTCATGCTGAGCCGCGCCGTGCGCTCGACGTGGGATGTCGCGCCCTTCGGTGGCGCGCATCGCACGGCGCTCGCCGCCGGGCTGGCTGGCGCGGCGGTAGTGGTCGCTCGCGAGATCCTGGCTCGTGCTGACCTGCTGCCGGGCATCGAACAGGGCCCATGGGGGGCCGTGCTGACGGCGGCGCTGTTGTCGCTGGTGCTGGTCACGGCGGTGGCACTGGCGGTGTGGGCCGTTGATCGAGCGGCGTTGATGGCGGTCGTCAACGCCATCCGGCGCAGACCCGAAGCGACCCCAACGCAGCAGCAGACCCCCACACAACAACAGACCCCAACGCAGCAGCAGACTCCCACCTCCGGTGATCAACGATGAAGTCTGTGCTGCTGGTGACCGGGCTCGTCGCGGGAGGGGTCGGAGCGCATGTCGCCGACCTGGCCGCGGGCTTGCAGAGCGTGGGGTGGCACGTGAGCGTGGCCGCACCAGCAGTGGTGACACAACGATTCGGACTGGCCTGCGAGCAGATGCGAACGTTGGACCTCGCCGTGGGGTCCCGCCCATCACTGCTTGCTGACGCTTCGGCCATCTGGGCTTTGCGACGGCAGATGTCGCGCGTCGAGGTGGTGCACGCGCACGGACTGCGCGCCGGAGCCATGGCGGTCATCGCTCGCGGCCTGACCCGGGCACCAGGAGCCGCGAATACGCCGCGGCAGACGCCGGCACTGGTGGTGACCTCACACAATGCAACTCCTAGCGGCGGCGTGTCTGGGCGCGTCTATGCGCTGCTGGCTCGAGTTGTGGTGCGAGGTGCCGACGAGTTGCTGGTGGTCTCGACCGATCTGCATCCAGAGCGGTCTCAGGCGCACCGGCCGCCTGCCCGGAGGGCGGTGGTGGCCGCGCCGATCCACGGAGAGCAGGCAGCATTGGCAGACCGCGACTCCGGACGACGTGCGCTGGGTGTGCGACCCTCTCAGACGGTGATCATGAGCGTGGGCCGCTTGGCGCCCCAGAAGGCGATGCACCGTGTGGTCGAGGTGGTCGTGGCCCTCAGGGCGCGTGGGTATGACGTCAATGGCGTGATCGTGGGCGAAGGTCCCGAGCGCGAAGCCCTGCAACACCAGATCGAAGGGGCACAGGCCCCGGTCAAGCTGCTCGGGCACCGAAACGATGTGCCCGCTCTGCTCGCGGCCGCCGACATCGTGGTCTCTGCTGCGCTTTGGGAGGGACAGCCGGTCTGGCTTCAAGAGGCCTTGGCCTTGGGCGCTGCCATTGTTGCCACCGACGTGGGTGGGAGTCGAGCCATGATCGGTGACGGCGCGGCGTGGGTGCCGGGGGAATCCGCCGATGATGCCGATCGCACTGTGACGCAACGATTGACACAGACGATCGCGGGCTTGCTCGACGATGATGTGGCGCTGGTGGAGTTGCGCGCGAAGGCGCGCGCAGCCGGGGCGCGGCTGCCTACCAGCGCCGACGCCACCGCAGCCGCGCTCGAGAGCTATCGGCGTGCTGCGGCATACCACCTCAGACCTCACGTAGACTGACGGCCCGTGGTGGAGACAACGAAACATATCTTTGTAACTGGGGGCGTCGCCTCTTCTCTCGGCAAGGGTCTGACGGCATCGAGTCTCGGCTTCTTGCTCAGGTCGCGCGGCATCCGCGTCACCATGCAGAAGCTGGATCCCTACATCAATGTAGATCCCGGCACGATGAACCCGTTCCAGCACGGCGAGGTCTTCGTCACCGAAGACGGTGCCGAGTGCGACCTGGACATCGGCCACTACGAGCGCTTCCTCGACGTGAATCTGCGGGGTCGGGCGAACGTGACCACCGGTCAGGTCTACAACGACGTCATCGCCAAGGAACGGCGCGGGGAATATCTCGGGGACACGGTGCAGGTCATCCCGCACATCACCAACGAGATCAAATCGCGGATGCGGGCCGACGCGGAGCAACAGGACCCGCCGGACATCATCATCACCGAGATCGGCGGCACGGTCGGTGATATCGAGTCCCTGCCCTTTTTGGAAGCAGCGAGGCAGGTCCGCCAAGACGTCGGCCGGAGCAACTGCTTCTTCCTGCACGTCTCGCTGGTGCCCTACCTGGCCCCGAGCGGTGAGCTCAAGACCAAGCCGACGCAACACTCGGTGGCCATGCTGCGTCAGGTCGGCATCAGCCCCGACGCCATCGTGTGTCGCGCCGACCGTGATATCCCGGCCTCGATCAAGCGGAAGATCTCGCTGATGTGCGACGTCGACCAGGACGCCGTGGCCAACGCTATCGACGCCCCGAGCATCTACGACATTCCCAAGGTGCTGCATACCGAAGGGTTGGACGCCTATGTCGTGCGGCACCTCGGGCTGCCGTTCCGTGACGTGGACTGGACCGCCTGGGACGCGCTGCTGCAGCGTGTGCACCGGCCGGAGCACGATGTCGAGATCGCTTTGGTGGGCAAGTATGTCGACCTGCCCGATGCCTACCTCTCGGTCACCGAGGCCCTGCGCGCCGGGGGCTTCGGGCACAACGCCAAAGTATCGATCCGCTGGGTCGCCTCCGATGAATGCCAGACCGAATCCGGTGCCGTCAAGGCGCTGTCAGGAGTGGACGCGATCTTGGTGCCCGGCGGGTTCGGGGTCCGCGGGATCGAGGGCAAGATCGGTGCGCTGCGCTGGGCCCGCGAGCGCGGGGTCCCGACGCTGGGCATCTGCCTAGGTCTGCAGGCGATGGTCATCGAGTACGCGCGCCACGTCGCCCATGTGCAGGGTGCGAGTTCGACCGAGTTCGACCCGCAGACCCCGGCCCCCGTCATCGCGACGATGGCCGAGCAGAAGGCCTTCGTCGAGGGGGCAGGCGACCTGGGCGGCACCATGCGATTGGGCACGTATCAGGCCAAGCTCACCGAAGGATCCGTGCTGGCGCAGGCCTACGGCAGCACCGAGGTCAGCGAGCGGCACCGCCACCGCTACGAGGTCAACAACGCCTACCGCGACCAGCTGACGGACGCGGGGCTGGTGATCAGCGGCACGTCGCCGGACGGCTCGTTGGTGGAGTTCGTGGAGTTGCCGCGCGAGGCCCACCCTTACTACGTCTCGACGCAAGCGCACCCGGAGTTCAAGTCGCGGCCCGACCGGATGCACCCGATGTTCGCCGGGTTGGTCGAAGCGGCCGTGCAGATGCAGCGCTCGCAGCGCCTCGTCGAGGTCGAACCGGCACCCAGCGCGTGAGCATGCAGGCACCCCGCGCGCAGGCGGATGAACTGGTCGATCGGATTGACCCGCAGCCCGTGTCGTCGAGTGAGATCGTGATGTCCGGTCGCATCTGGAACGTGCTGCGTGAGGTCGTGGACCTCGGCGAAGCCGGCGAGGTCACGCGCGAGTTCGTCGATCACCCTGGGGCGGTCAGCGTCGTGGCCCTGCGGCACGACGCATCCTCGGGTCGCGACGAAGTGCTGCTGATCCAGCAATACCGACACCCCGTGCGCAGTTATGAATGGGAATTGCCTGCTGGGCTGTTGGACGTCCCAGGAGAGCCTGGCGTCGATGCCGCGGCTCGTGAATTGGCCGAGGAAGCCGATCTGCGGGCCAGACAGTGGGACCTGTTGAGTGAGTACTTTTCATCCCCTGGCGGGCTCAGCGAGGCCAAGCGCATTTACCTGGCTCGCGGCCTGTCCGATGTGCCCGAGAGCGAGCGCTTCGAGCGCGAGGCCGAAGAACTGGGTATGCCGGTGCGTTGGGTCGATCTCGACGTGGCCGTGGCAGCGATCCTGGCCGGGCGGATGCGCAACTCGGCGGCCACGATCGGCCTGCTCGCGGCATACGTCAGCCGTTCGATGCAGTGGTCCACGCTTCGAGATGCCCACGAGCCTTGGACGACGCATCCTCATCACGACCGCTGAGACGACATACTCTTAACCTTTCTGTAGCCAACCCACCCGATCAACCGAGGGACCATCACTGTGCTGCGCACCCACGAGGCCGGCTCGCTGCGAGCCGAGCACGCCGAACAGACCGTCACCCTGAGCGGATGGGTCGCGCGTCGCCGCGATCACGGCGGGGTGGCGTTCCTGGATCTGCGTGATGCCTCGGGCGTGGCCCAGGTCGTGGTGCGGGACGAGGTGTTGGCCCAGGGCGGGGCGCACGACCTGCGCAACGAGTACTGCATTTCTCTTGCGGGCACGGTGCAACTTCGTCCCGAAGGCAACGCCAACCCTGACCTTGCCACGGGTGACATCGAAGTCGTGGCCAGCGCCTTGACGGTGCTCAGTGAGGCGGCCCCGTTGCCGTTCCAGATCGACGAGCGGGTCACCGTGGGCGAAGAGACCCGCCTGCGGCACCGTTACCTGGATCTTCGGCGCCCAGGTGCCGGGTCGGCGGGGGAGAACCTGCGGCTGCGGTCCAAGGTCAACGCGGCGGCGCGCAACCTGTTGGCGGAGCGCGACTTCGTCGAGGTGGAAACGCCGACGCTGACCCGCTCCACGCCTGAAGGAGCCCGCGACTTCTTGGTGCCGGCGCGGCTGCAGCCGGGCAGTTGGTATGCCCTGCCGCAGAGCCCGCAACTGTTCAAGCAACTGTTGATGGTCGCCGGCTTGGAGCGCTATTACCAGATCGCCCGCTGCTACCGCGACGAGGACTTCCGCGCCGACCGCCAACCGGAGTTCACCCAACTTGACGTCGAGATGAGCTTCGTCGAGCAGGCCGACATCATAGAGTTGGGCGAGGCCATCCTGCAGGCAGTCTGGGCGCTGATCGGCGTCGAGGTGCCGACCCCGCTACCGCAGATGACGTATGCCGAGGCGATGGCACGGTACGGCTCGGACAAGCCGGACCTGCGGTGTGATCTGGAGCTGACCGACTGCACGGCATACTTCGCCAACACGCCGTTCCGGGTGTTCCAGGCACCGTATGTCGGTGCCGTAGTGATGCCTGGTGGGGCGAGCCAACCGCGCCGACAGTTCGACGCCTGGCAGGAGTGGGCCAAGCAACGTGGAGCCCGCGGGCTCGCCTACGTCACCGTGGCCGAAGACGGCACACTGGCTGGTCCGGTCGCCAAGAACCTCTCCGATCCCGAACGTGAGGGGCTGGCCGAGCAGGTCGGGGCCCAGCCCGGCGACTGTGTGTTCTTCGGCGCGGGTGAGGTCAAGTCCTCCCGAATGCTGCTGGGTGCGGCTCGGTTGGAGATCGCGCGACGTTGCGGCTTGCTCGATGAGTCGGCGTGGTCGTTCCTGTGGATCGTCGACGCGCCGCTCTTCGAGCCGGCCTCTGAGGCAGTCGCCGCCGGGGACGTCGCCGTGGGCGGCGGAGCCTGGACCGCAGTCCACCACGCATTCACCTCGCCCAAGACTGAATTCCTCGACTCGATGGAAGCCGATCCCGGTGCTGTCTTGGCCTACGCCTACGACATCGTCTGCAACGGTAACGAAATCGGTGGTGGTTCTATCCGTATTCATCGCCGAGATGTCCAGGAGCGCGTCTTTGCTTTGATGGGCTTAGATGCCGAACAGGCGGAAGAAAAGTTTGGCTTTTTGCTCGAGGCATTCAAGTTCGGCGCTCCACCGCACGGCGGGATCGCGTTCGGCTGGGACCGGATCGTGGCCTTGCTGGCGGGCACTGAATCGATCCGCGACGTTATCGCGTTTCCGAAATCTGGGGGCGGATTCGACCCGCTGACGCAGGCTCCGGCCTTGATCACCCCCGCCCAGCGCAAGGAAGCCGGGGTCGACGCCGCAGCAGAGAAGAATCTGGGCGCGAGCGAGTAGGCGAAGCCCAAGGATCGAGAACCCGAAATGCCCGCGAGGTGCGTCCTATGAGGTGCACGTCGCGGGCATTCCGTGTGGTCGACGGGGTCCCTGCTAGGCGGAGTTGGCTGAGTTGATGCTGCCGTGCTCTGTGACGCCGAAGCGGTCGTGCACGGGCAGCAGGAAGGCCGGTGCCCACCAATTCCACCTGCCCAGCAGGGTCATCGTCGCCGGTACCAAGACCATGCGGACGAGCGTGGCGTCGATGAAGACCGCCGTCGCCAAGGCAAAGCCGGTCTGTTTGATGGCCAGCATGTCGCCAAACGCGAACCCAGAAAAGACGATGACCATGATTAACGCGGCTGAGGTGATGATGCGGCCAGAGCGTTGCAGGCCCAGTCGAACTGCTGTGTTGTCGTCATGACCGGCCTCGTGCAGCTCGATGATCCGAGCGAGCAGGAATACCTCGTAGTCCATGGAGAGGCCAAAGCCGAAGGCCAACACCAGCAGCGGGATGATGGATTCCACGCCACCGGCTGACGTGAAGTTGAGCAGCCCCTCCAGGTTTGGCCCCTGAAAGACCCATGTGGTCAGGCCGAGGCTTGCGCCGAGGGAGATCACGTTGAGGAGCAGGGCCTTGGTAGGGATGACCACAGATCCGGTCAGCAGGAACAGCAGGATGAACGTGGCCCCGGCAATCCACGCCACGGCATACGGGGCGCGGTCGATCATGGACTGCACGAAGTCGGCGAGGCTTGCTGCCTGCCCGGCGACCAAAATGTCGAAATCGGGTCTCTCGCTCCGCAACGTCTCAACGACCTCCCGTGCAGAGTCCTCGCTCGGCCCACTATCCGTCGCGATCCGCACCACGACAAAGTCGGTCTCGGGCTGTACTGACTCGATCGCGTCGACTCCGGTCAGCTGCGCCACGGTGTCGTCAGCCCAGGCCTGGACATCCTCCACCGAGGCGCGGGCGACCACCGTGATGTCGGCACCCGCCAATGCCGGATACTCCTCGTCGAGCATCTCGAAGAACACGCGCTGCTCGGCGTCTTGGGGGAGCAATTCGACTCCCGAGGAGGTCAGGCGCATTCCCAACACCGGCGAGGCCAAGGTCAGCAGAATCACCGCCGCTGCGACCACGGTGACCGCGGGACGACGCTGCACCACTCGAGCCAAGGCGCTGAACCAACCCTCATCGCCCGACACCTCCGCGCCGCGACGCTTGCCCAAGCGACGGGCGGCGAGCGTGCACAGGGATGGAATCAGGGTCAGAGCGACGAAGAGGGCCACGACCACCACAGCCACCCCCGCTGCACCGATAGCCCGCATGATCGGTGCCTCGAACAGCGTCAAACCGGACAGCGAGATCCCGACGATCAACGCCGAGAACAGCACGGTGCGCCCGGCGGTCGAGACCGCTCCAGCAACCGCCGATGCAATCTGCTCGTCGCTGAGGTTTCGGTGCGTTACGCCAGGGGCAACGGCCACCACTTCTTCGCGAAAGCGGCTGACCATCAACAGGCCGTAGTCGATGCACAACGCCAGCCCCATCACCGTGACGATGTTGACCACGGTGGCGTCGAGGTCCATGACGTAGGAGAAGCCCAGCAGAATGCCGAGGCCGCCGCCGATCGACGCGATGGCGCCGATGATCGGCATACCAGCGGCCAGGAAACCCCCGAACACCACGATGAGCACGATCAGCGAGGCGGGCAGGGCTAGCCCTTCACCCTTGGCGAGGTCGGTCGCCACCTGGGCATTGATGTCGTCGATCAGCTGGGTCACGCCGCCGACGGTGACCCGCTCGGAGATCGGCCCTAGCGCAGCCGGGGCGATCCGCTGGATCTCCTGCACCACCTCACTTTGCTCGCTCTGGGACAGCTCCCCGGGCATATTGACGACCACAATGAAGCCGCCGGACTGCGGGTCCTGCTCGGCGACGAAGGCAAAGGCTTCCGGCGTTTGGGGCCAGCCGGGAGTCGTCATCGGGGACTGAACGTCGGTGACCTCCTGGATGCCGTTCAGCTCCGCGACCGCCTCGCTCACGGTCGATGCGGTCTCCGGTGACAACACATCGGCTCCGGTGACCGCGACCAGCACGGTGGCCGACTCCTCATCCGAGGCGCTCAGAAGGTCATAGGCTTCTTGTGCTTCGCCAGGTGCCTCGGTCGTGCCGGAGGTGAGCCGGTCGAAAACGGACTCATCCGTGAGGGCCCCCAGGCTCGCCGCGAAACTCAGCAGGATGAGCAGCGCCCAGGACACGACGTATCGCCGGGGGTGGGCGGCGGTGCTCTTGCCCAAGGCGAGCAGGGCGGGGCTAGATGCTCGGCGATGCCTCGCCACACTCCGGGTCACCGGGCTAGCCTGCCAAACGTGCCCGGACATTCCGACAGTGACTTGTTTTCCTCTCCTACCGATCGTGCCGACCCGGACAAGAATCTGCCGTTGGCGGCTCGGATGCGACCGCGGACGTTGGACGAGGTCCGCGGTCAACGTGACGTGCTGCGACCGGGTAGCCCGTTGCGCCGACTGGTCGAAGGCCGCACCGGGAGCGCCGGGCCGCTCTCGGCCATCCTGTGGGGCCCGCCCGGGACCGGCAAGACCACACTGGCTCACCTCGTGGCCACCTCCGCCGAACGCACGTTCGTCGAGTTGTCCGCGGTCAGCGCCGGGGTCAAGGACGTGCGGGCAGTGCTGGAGCAGGCCAGCACGGACCGAGCGTTGTATGACCGGCAGAGCGTCCTCTTTCTCGACGAGATCCACCGGTTCAGCAAGGCTCAGCAAGACGCTCTCCTGCCCGGCGTCGAGAATCGCCTGATCGTGTTGGTCGCAGCGACAACCGAAAACCCCTCGTTCAGCGTGATCGCGCCGCTGCTGTCCCGCTCGATGCTGGTGAGACTGGAGTCGCTGGGGGATGCCGACATGGTGGACTTGCTTACGGACGCGCTCAGCGCTGAGCGCGGGTTGGCGGGTGAGTTCGAGCTCTCCGAGCCCGCCCGGGACCATATCGTCGCGATTGCGGGCGGGGATGCGCGTCGCGCCTTGACGACACTGGAGGCCGCTGCCGGCGTGGCGGTGGATTCCGCTGCCGCGCAGATCACCCTCGAGCACGCTGAGCAGGCAGTTGACCACGCCGCCGTGCGCTACGACCGGACCGGCGATCAGCACTACGACGTGGCCAGCGCGTTCATCAAGTCGATGCGCGGCAGCGATGTCGACGCAGCATTGCATTACCTCGCGCGTCAGCTCGAAGCCGGTGAGGATCCGCGCTTCATCGCCCGTCGGATCGTGATCAGCGCCAGTGAGGACGTGGGCATGGCCGATCCGACCGCGTTGCAGACTGCTGTCGCGGCGATGCACGCCGTTGCCCAGATCGGTATGCCGGAGGCAAGGATCGTCCTGGCGCAGGCCGTCGTGCACAACACGGTTGCTCCCAAGTCCAACGCGGCATACACCGCCATCAACGAGGCCATCGGGGACGTGCGGGCCGGGAAGGGGGGTCCGGTGCCGGCTGCGATGCGAGGCAGTGGGTATGCCGGGGCCAGCGCCCTCGGCCACGGGAAGGGCTACCGATACACCCACGACGAGACGACTGGCGTCGGGCCGCAGCAGTTCCTGCCCGATGACCTGCTCGGTGCCGACTACTACCGTCCCAGCGATAGAGGATTTGAAGAACGCCTGCAGTCGCGGTGGGCCTGGCTGCGGTCAGTGATTCGCGGCGAGTGACGTGAGGCGATGAAGACCGTGGCTCTGCAGGCTGGGGCCGCGCTTTCACGGTGCAGAGATAGAGTGCGGCGAAGCACTGAACCCGTCGTCATCGCAGTCTGCCAGAAGAGGAGTCATGGAAACCGCTGAGATCCGCCGTCGCTGGCTTGCGTTCTTCGAGAGCAAAGGTCACGCCGTCGTCCCCAGTGCCTCCCTGGTCAGCGCCGATCCAACACTCCTCTTCACCGTCGCCGGCATGGTGCCCTTCATCCCGTATCTCACCGGTCAGCAGACCCCGCCGTGGCCACGCGCCACCTCGGTGCAAAAGTGTGTCCGGACCCTCGACATCGAAGAGGTCGGCAAAACGACCCGGCACGGCACGTTCTTCCAGATGAACGGCAACTTCTCCTTCGGTGACTACTTCAAAGAGGGCGCGATCGCTCACGCCTGGGAGTTCATCACCTCCCATCAGGACCAAGGGGGCCTCGGCTTTGACCCGGCCACGGTCTGGGTGACGGTGCTCGACGGCGACGATGAGGCCATCGAGATCTGGCGGCGCGTCGCCGGGCTCCCGATGGAGCGCATCCAGCGGCGTGGGTTGGCCGACAACTACTGGCACACCGGGGTGCCGGGACCGGGGGGTCCGTGCAGTGAGATCTACATCGATCGCGGCGCAGAATTCGGTGCCGACGGTGGGCCCGCGGTCGATGAGGACAGGTTCCTGGAGATCTGG
The DNA here is from genome assembly GCA_963803695.1 of uncultured Actinomycetota bacterium. GTDB lineage: Bacteria > Actinomycetota > Actinomycetes > Actinomycetales > Dermatophilaceae > Ornithinicoccus. The sequence goes on along the minus strand of CAWDNY010000003.1, from coordinate 363,942 downwards.
AACCTGGTCTTCATGCAGGAGGAACTGTCGGCGGTCCGGTCCAAAACCGACTTCGACGTCGCCGGGGAGTTGCCGAGTAAGAACATCGACACCGGGATGGGTCTGGAGCGCGTGGCCTACCTGCTCCAAGGCGTGGACAACCTCTACGAAATCGACGAGGTCTATCCCGTCATTTCAGCTGCGGAAGACTTATGCGGGAAGCACTACGGCTCCAGTGAGGCCGACGACGTCTTGCTGCGCGTCGTTGCCGACCACGTCCGTTCCTCGTTGATGCTCATCGGTGATGGGGTCACCCCGTCGAACGAGGGACGTGGCTATGTGCTGCGCCGGCTGCTGCGCAGAGCGGTCCGCTCGATGCGCCTGCTCGGCGTGAGTGGGCCAGCGCTGCCCTCGTTACTGCCGGTGAGCCGCGATGTGATGGCTGCCTCGTACCCGGAATTGGCGACCCAATGGTCCTCGATTTCCGCCGTGGCCTACGGCGAAGAAGAAGCCTTTGCGCGCACCTTGTCCAGTGGCACCGTGATGCTGTACGCTGCGGTAAGCGCGGCCAAGAGCAACGGCTCCAGGGCATTGGGGGCCGCTGAAGCCTTCGCTTTGCACGACACCTACGGATTTCCCATCGACTTGACCTTGGAGATGGCCGCCGAGCACGGTGTGAACGTCGACGAAGCGGGCTTTCGACGGCTCATGGGTGAGCAGCGCGACCGGGCCAAGGCCGATGCACGGTCGAAGAAGTCGAGCCACGGTGACACCACGGCATACCGGAGCATCGCCGACTCGCTCGCACAGGCAGTGACCTTCACCGGATACGACCAGGTCGAATCCGAGGCTCGAGTCGCCGGAGTGCTGGTGGACGGGGCGAGCGTGCCTCAAGCAGGGGCCGGGCAGGAAATCGAGCTCGTGCTCGACCGCACGCCCTTCTATGCCGAGGGTGGCGGTCAACTCGCCGATGCAGGACTGATCCGGCTCGCCGGAGGAGCGGTCTTCGACGTGCGCGACGTGCAATCCCCGATCAAGGGCATGATCGTGCATCGGGGCACCGTGCGCGGGGGTGAGGTGACGACCGGCGAGGAAGCCCTGTCCCTCGTGGACGTCGAGCGGCGGAGGTCGATCTCACGAGCGCACACCGCGACTCACATGGTGCACAAGGCCATCCGCGAGGCGCTTGGGGAAAGCGCCACACAGGCAGGGTCAGAGAATGCGCCAGGACGATTCCGATTCGATTTCAACGCCACCTCCGCGGTGCCGCCGTCGGTGTTGGTCGATGTCGAGGCACGCGTGAATGCGCTTCTGCTCGACGACCTGCCCGTCCGCGCCGAGGTGATGACGCAACAGCAAGCCCGTGACTCCGGTGCCATGGCACTCTTCGGCGAAAAGTACGGCGACGAGGTACGGGTCGTCTCAGTTGGCGACTGGGCGAGCGAGTTGTGTGGTGGCACGCACGCGCAGCGCTCCGGGCAACTCGGCGTGGTCAAGCTGATGGGCGAGGCGTCAATCGGCGCTGGTGTGCGGCGTGTCGAGGCGCTGGTGGGCGCGGACGCCTACCAGTTCCTGGCTCGTGAGCACGCGATCGTCGGCCAACTGAGCGACGCTCTGAAGACCCGACCCGAGGACTTAGCGGGTCGTGTCGATTCGATCCTGACGCGGTTAAAGGAAGCGGAGCGGGAGATCGCGGCGGCGCGGCAGCAATCAGTGCTTGCTGCGGCGGGATCCTTGACGCAGCAGGCACATGATGTGGGCGGGGTGACGTTTATGGGGCATGACGCCGGCGAAGGTGTCGGGGCCGATGATGCTCGCCGGCTGGTCACCGATGTGCGTGGCCGGCTCGGAGAGGACCGGCCCAGCGTCGTGGCGGTGACCGCATGCGCCAACGGTCGACCTGTGGTGGTCATCGGGACCAATGCGCTCGCGAGGGAGGCGGGCATCCTGGCGGGCGACTTGGTCAAGGCAGCAGCGGCCATCCTCGGCGGTGGCGGAGGCGGCAAGCCCGATATGGCGCAAGGCGGCGGAACCGACGCCAGCAAGACGGGGCAAGCGCTAAAGCGCATCGAAGAGGCCATCGGGGATCGCGTCAGCGCTCGAACGTGATCCGGCGTGGGGTGCGCCTGGGGGTCGATGTCGGCGAGGTCCGGGTCGGCCTGGCGGCCAGTGACCCGGACGGGATCCTGGCCACTCCAGTGGCGACTGTGAGCCGGGAGCCCAACGCCCCGACGCAGGAGGGCGCGACCACTCCCGAGGACGTGCGGTTGATTGTGGACCAAGCTCGGGACCGCAATGTCCTAGAGGTTGTTGTGGGGCTCCCCACCTCGATGAATGGGACCGAGGGGCTCGCCGCGGCGCGGGCTCGCCGCTACGCTGCATGGTTGCACCGCAATCTCGATGGGATCACGGTGCGGTTGTGGGATGAACGGCTAACCACGGTCGATGCCCATCGCAGGCTCACCGCCAGCGGCGTGCCTGGGCGTCGACAGCGGCAATCCGTGGACCAGGCAGCCGCAGTTCTGATTTTGCAGGCAGCATTGGACGCTGAGCGCAGCACTGGCACCCCCGGTGGTGAGGTCGTCGGCGGCCGGAAACCCCGTAAACCTCGCACGAAGAACAGCACGAAGGAAGGCAACCGTGAGCCAACCTCCCGATGACCAGCCACCCCTGACCTCTCGGCGTGAATACCGTGTAGCGCAGGAGCGGAAGGCACGCACCCCACGTGGGTCGAGCAATAAGGCCTCCCCGGAGGGCCGAACGCGCACTCAAGGGACATCTTCGACGGGTCGGGAGCCCGAGGAAGTTCCCTACGATCAGGCGAGTGATGGACATGGACCAAGGGCTCACGACGCGCATGCCTTGGATCAGCGCGCCGGTGGTGCTCCCGTCTATGACGCGCATACCGTTGAGCATGCCTACGACGAGCCCGTTTATGACGACGCGTCGTATGACGACACTCCATACCAGGGTGCTCACTACGACTCAGCCCACGTGGACGAGAATGCCTACACCTACGATCAGGTGGACCATCCCGCTGATTTGCTGATCGGGCCCGCGGACGTGCTGCACGAGCACGAGGATGACAGTCACCGTAGGCGCCGATCGCCGCTGGTCCGGTGGGGGGCCATCGTTGCTGCGCTTGCAGTGGTGGTGGTCGGCGGATACTTCGCCCTGCAGGTCATCTCGGGCCTACTTCCGTCGTTCGGCGGCGGGGGCGATGACGTCGCGGACTACCCGGGTCCAGGCGGCAGCGAAGTCTCCATCGAGGTCCCAGAAGGGGCCGGGGGCGGCCAGATCGCCGAGATCCTCGCCGAGAACGACGTGGTGGCCAGCGCTTCCGCGTTCGCCGCCGCTGCTGCAGTGGATCCACGATCGGTCAGTATCCAGCCCGGGTCATATCGCATGCTCGAGCAGATGAGTGCCGAGCAGGCCCTGGAGCGGATGCTCGACTCCGAATTCCGTGACGTCAACGGAGTGACCGTGCGGGAAGGGCTGTGGAAGGAGGAGGTGTTCGCCATCCTGGCCGAGCAGACCGGCAACGATGTGTCCGACTACGAGGATGTCGACCCGGCTGATCTAGACCTGCCGGACGCCGCAAACGGTGAGATGGAGGGCTATCTCTTCCCGGACACCTATGCCTTCGGCCCTGGTGACACTCCCCAGGACCAACTCAGCGAGATGGTGGCCCTGGGCAAGACGAAGTATGCCGACCTCGGACTGGATGATGCCGACCTGGCCGAGGCGATCATCAAGGGCAGTCTGATCCAGGCCGAAGGAGCGTTCAGCGACGATCTGCCCAAGGTTGCGCGGGTGATCGAGAATCGTCTGGACGAAGACCAACCCCTGGGTTTCGACTCCACCGTGCACTTCATCTTCCAAGAGCGCGGGCGTGCCGGGACCACCGACGAACAACGCGATAGCGACAGTCCGTACAACACCTACAAGGTAGTCGGGCTCCCGCCTGGCCCCATTAACAGCCCGGGCACGGCCGCCATCGAGGCCGCGATGAATCCGGCCGAGGGGCCATGGCTGTACTTCGTGACCACCAACCCGAGCACCGGCGAGACGAAGTTCGCCGTCACGTTCGAGGAGCACAACGATAATGTCGCCGAGTTCCAGCAGTGGTGTGCTGACAACCCCGATGACTGTTGAGGTCTCTCACGGGCCGAAGGCTGGAGTCGTCGGCTCACCGATCGAACATTCCCTGTCCCCGGTGCTGCACCGAGCTGCATACCGGGCTCTGGGGCTCAGTGAGTGGACCTATCACCGCAACGAGGTGCCGGCGGGGCACCTGCGTGCTCACCTGGCCGGCTTGGACCGCAGTTGGGCAGGTCTGTCTGTGACCATGCCCGGCAAGGAAGAGGCCTTGGGCGTGAGCGTGGGTGCGAGTCAACGGGCGATGCAGACCGGGGCCGCCAACACCCTGGTCAGGCGGAGTAGGGGATGGTGGGCAGATAACACCGACATCGACGGCATCACCCGCGCCCTCGCGGAGCGGGGGTGTGAGCAGCGGCACTCCGCGTGGCTGATCGGATCCGGAGCGACCGCCCGCTCGGCGTTGATGGCCTGCGCGGAGATGGGCGTGGGCCAGATCGTCCTCCAGGTGAGATTGAGGCCACGCCCCGAAACCCTGGAGTTGTGCCGACTTCTGGGCCTGGACGTGATCGTCAGGGCGTATGCCGAGGGCTGGCCGGATCTGCGCGCCATTGATGTGGCGATCAGCACCGTCCCTGCTGGGGCGCAGGTGCCGGCGGCTGCGACTGCGATCCCCGCGGCCAGTGGTGTGCTTGCCTTGGACGTGGTCTACGCACCGTGGCCCACGGACTGGGCAATGCAGATGTCCACAGCCGGCACCGAGGTCATCGATGGATCTGCCATGCTGCTGCATCAGGCCGCCGAGCAGGTTGCCCTGATGACCGGTCAGGAGGCTCCGGTGGAGGCGATGCGCACGGCGTTGGGCGAGGCGTTGAGGGTAGGGGAGTAGTCATCGAGGAGTTTCTGGTCCCAGGGATCATCTTCCCGACCCTGGTGGGCGTGGTCGCTGGCGTGTTCGGCATACGCGTAGGTCGGTGGTTGCGGCTGGCGACGTATCGCAAGCCGGATGAAGAAGTCATGCCGCTGCCAGGGTCGAGGTGGTGGGTGGCGCCAGTGCTGGGTGTCCTGGCGTGGGTGTTGACGTGGCGCACACTCTTTGCCCCGCCGGCCCAACTCACCGGTGCGATGTTCGACCCCGGATCGAGTGCAGGAGTGCCCTCCTTCACCCAATTCGTGGTGCTGCTGACGCTGCTCACGGTGGGTCTGGCGTGTGTTTGCCTGGCGGCCATGGACATGGACGTGCACCGGCTGCCCGACCGGATCATGTGGCCGACGATGGGTCTGCTGATCGTAGGGCTGAGCGTGGCGGCAGTCGTCGGCGGATACTGGTGGCCACTGGCCCGGATGCTGATCTGTGCGGTTGGCAGTGGTGCGTTCTACCTGACCCTCTCGTTGGTCTCGCTGGCCCGCGGATCGCTGGCGCTTGGACTCGGGGACGTGAAACTGTCGGTCGTCCTTGGGGCGGCACTGGGTTGGTTCGGTTTTCAAAGCGTGGTTCTGGGGTTGTATGCCGGGTTTCTCGTCGGGGGTCTGGTGGCTGCTTTCCTGCTGGTCACCAAGAAGGTCGGGATCGGCGGTCATCTGGCCTACGGCCCGCCGATGATGCTGGGAGCGATGGTCGGTCTGCTGCTGCCCCCGGACTTGTTGACCTCGATGTTCTGAGAGGATCTGCCCTATGTTGCGCTGGCTCACCGCGGGTGAATCTCACGGACCTGCCCTGACGGCCATTCTCGAGGGGCTCCCGGCCGGAGTGGTGATCTCGCGTGACGCGGTCTCCAGTGCATTGGCCCGGCGCCGGTTGGGCTACGGACGTGGAGCCCGGATGAGTTTCGAAGCGGACCGGCTCGACTTTGCCGGGGGGATGCGGCACGGCAGGAGTCTGGGATCGCCGATCGCGTTGCACATCGCCAACTCCGAATGGGCCAAATGGGCCGAGGTGATGAGTCCGGAGCCGGTCGAGCAGGAGCAGATGGAGCGGGCCAACGACGTGGGCGCACCGCAAGAACTGGCCCGAAACAAGCCGCTGTCTCGCCCCAGACCCGGTCATGCCGACCTGGTGGGGATGCAGAAGTACGGCTTCACCGAGGCCCGGCCGATCCTGGAACGTGCATCCGCCCGAGAGACCGCTGCCCGGGTGGCCTTGGGTGCGGTTGCCGCGGCGTTCTTGGAGCAAGCCTGCGGGGTCACGCTGGTGAGCCACACGGTCTCGATCGGAGCGGCCGGGTGGGTTGGTCCTGATGCGGATGCCCCCACACTGAACGAGTTGCCGCGCCGCGATGACGTCGAGGCGTTGGACGCCGATCCGGTGCGCACCCTGGACGCTGACCTCTCCGCTGCCATGGTGGCTGAGGTCGATGCGGCCCGCAAGGACGGTGACACGCTCGGCGGGGTGGTCGAGGTGCTGGCTTGGGGTGTGCCGCCGGGTTTGGGCTCGCACGTTCATTGGGATCGGCGGTTGGATTCGCGCCTGGCCGGCGCCCTGATGGGCATTCAGGCCATCAAGGGTGTCGAGGTCGGCGAGGGATTTCGGACCGCTGCCCGGCGGGGAAGCCAGGCACACGATGAGATCGAGCGTGACGAAGACGGAGCAGTGCGTCGGGTGTCGCTTCGCTCCGGGGGCACTGAGGGCGGCATGAGCACGGGGTCGGTGTTGCGCGTGCGGGCAGCCATGAAGCCCATCTCCACGGTCCCCCGTGCACTCCGCACCATCGACGTGACGACAGGGGAGGCCGCTACCGCGATTCACCAGCGGTCCGACGTGTGTGCGGTGCCCGCGGCAGGGGTGGTGGCCGAGGCCATGGTGGCTCTCGTGCTTGCCGATGCCGTCCTGGAGAAGTTCGGCGGCGACAGCGTCGCCGAGGTCGCTCGCAACCTTGAAGCGTATGTGGCCTCGATCCCCGAGACGATGGCATCGGTTCGCGATGACTGATATCGCCAAGGATGGGGTCCCCGCCGACCACGTTCGCCCCGTGGTCGTGCTGGTCGGGCCGCCCGGAGCGGGCAAAACCACCATCGGCACAGAGTTGGCGACCCGGCTGGGCGTTGAGTTGCTCGACACCGATGCGCAGATCGAGGCAGACCAAGGACGCTCGATCAGTGACATCTTCGTCGACGACGGCGAGCAGACCTTCCGGGGTTTGGAGCGGACCGAAGTACTTCGTGCGCTATCCCAGCACTCTGGCGTGGTGTCGTTGGGCGGCGGTGCCGTCATGACTCAGGACGTTGCGGCAGCGCTAGTAGCCGTCCGCGGTCAAGCCTGCGTAGTCTTCCTGGACGTCGGCATTGCGGACGCGGCGTCGCGGGTCGGTTTCGATGCCTCCAGGCCGATGCTGGTGATCAATCCCCGGGCATCGTGGAACAGGCTGATGAACGCTCGGCGCTCGACATACGAGCGGGTCGCTTCGATGCACGTCAACACGGCCGGGCGCAGCGTCACCGATATCGCGTCCGAGATCGTGTCGAGAATGGGTGGCGAGGATCCGGGCCAAGGCGGGACCTCACACCAGGACGCGCCCGGATGAGCGGAGCAGATTCTGCGGTCTGGGTGGGCCAACCCGGGACCGCCGGTGCCTATCCGGTTCACGTGGCCTCCGACGTGCTCAAGGCGATGATCCCGCTGCTGCGACCGCATCGACGGGTGCTGATCGTGGCCCAACCGGGCCGGGGCGCGCTGGCGGGCGACGTGGTGTCGCTGGCGGACGAGTCGGGGGCCCAGCCGTTCACGGCCTGGGTGCCCGACGCCGAGCAAGGCAAAGACGTCACCGTCCTCGCGGCGCTCTGGCAGCAGATGGGCCAAGCAGACTTCACCCGTGACGACCTCGTGGTCGGAATCGGCGGGGGAGCAGCGACCGACCTGGCCGGTTTTGCTGCCGCGACGTGGTTGCGCGGGATCGACGTCGTGCACCTGCCGACCTCACTGCTCGGCATCGTCGATGCGGCCGTCGGTGGCAAGACCGGCATCAACACCGGCGAGGGCAAAAATCTTGTCGGTTCGTTCTACCCGCCTGTGGCCGTGCTGTGTGATCCGGCCTGGTTGGCCAGCATGCGCCGCGCCGACTACGTGTCCGGGCTCGCCGAGGTCATCAAGTGCGGCTTCATCGCCGACTCCGCCATCCTCGACCTCATCGAAGCCGATCCGCAGGCAGCGACGACTCCGCAGGGGCCGGCAACCCTGGAGTTGATCACCAGGGCCGTGCAGGTCAAGGCCGACGTCGTCAGCCAGGATCTGCGGGAGTCGTCGTTGCGCGAAATCCTGAACTACGGCCATACCCTGGCGCACGCCATCGAGTTGATCGAGGACTACCGCTGGCGGCACGGTGACGCCGTCGCCGTCGGCATGGTCTTCGCCGCCGAGTTGGGCGCTCGAGCCGGTAGGACTCCACCGGATCTGCCTCAGCGGCTGCGGGCAATCCTGACCTCGGTGGGCTTGCCCACGGCATACCCCTCGGGTCGCTGGGAGGGGCTCCGAGCTGCGATGGCGCGCGACAAGAAATCGCGCGGTTCGATGTTGAGATTCGTGGTGCTCGACGACGTGGCCCGCCCGGGGCGTCTGGAAGGTCCCAGCGAGGACCTGTTGCGTGAAGCTTATGCAGCCATCAGTGCCCCAGCAGCCCCTTGAACGACACCCCGCCGGACCCTCCATCGCGCCTGGGGCACTCATTCCTTCGATACCCACTAATCTGAGCCGATGTCGACACGTGTGATGGTCCTGTCCGGCCCGAATCTCGCCGCGTTGGGATCCCGCCAGCCGGAGATCTACGGAAGCCAGACGCTCAGCGAGTTGCACAAGCAAGTCACGGCGTTCGGGCGCACCCTTGGGCTGGAATGTGAGTGCCGGCAAAGCGACGACGAGGGTCAGATCATCGGGTGGCTGCACGAGGCAGCACGCGCGGGGGAGGACGTGATTCTCAATCCCGCCGCGTTCACGCACTACTCCTACGCGGTCGGCGATGCCTGCGCTCATCTGGTCGGCTGCGGGTCTCGACTGATCGAGGTGCACCTGTCCAACCCCGCCTCCCGAGAGGCTTTCCGGTCGGTGTCCGTTGTGGCTCCGGTGGCTACCGGCACGATCGCGGGACTGGGTGGGCAGTCCTACTTGTTGGCGCTGCAGGCGCTGGCAGGATCGAAGAACTGAGAATTTCGGGCGTTAGACTCGCGACCAGTCCCTAACTGCCTGCCCGTCTAATCCCGCCCGAGGTGCGTGGCCGAAGACGTGGCGGCACCCCAGAGCAGAGAGCTGAGAAGGCAAACGTGGCATCGACGAACGACCTGAAGAATGGCCTGGTCCTCAACATGGACAACGGTCTGTGGCAAGTCTTGGACTTCCAGCACGTCAAGCCGGGCAAGGGACCGGCCTTCGTCCGGACCAAGTTGAAGAACGTGACCTCCGGCAAGATCGTCGACCGGACCTTCAACGCGGGCACCAAAATCGAGACCGCCACCGTCGATCGCAGCGACATGCAGTATCTGTATAACGACGGCACCGACTACATCTTCATGGACGTGAAGAGCTACGAGCAGGTCCCGGTCTCACCCGAAGTCCTGGGCTCGGCCAGCGACTATCTCCTGGAGAACGCCGAGGCCATGATCGCGCAGCACGAAGGCCAGGTGTTGTATGTCGAGTTGCCGCCATCGGTCGTCTTGGAGGTGTCGCACACCGACCCAGGCGTCCAGGGGGATCGCTCCACCGGTGGCACCAAACCCGCGACCTTGGAGACGGGGGCCGAGATCCATGTCCCGCTCTTCCTGGAAAGTGGCACCAAGGTCAAGGTGGACACCCGCGACGGTTCCTATTTGGGCCGGGTGAACTGAGCACCAGTGGCTGCCCGCAGTAAGGCGCGCAAGCGTGCCCTCGAGTTGTTGTTCGAGGCCGAGCAACGCTCCCTCAACGTCGGTGATCTGTTGGAGCAGCGGCTCGCCGTCCCCACCACGCAGCACCCGTTGCCGGACTACACCGCGGAGTTGATTCGCGGGGTCTTAGAGCGATGGTCTGAGATCGATGAGGTGCTGACGACGTATAGCCACGGTTGGCCACTGGAGCGGATGCCCTCGGTGGATCGAGCGGTGCTCCGCCTCGGGACCTGGGAAATCGTCTGGAACGACGACGTTCCGGACGCCGTCGCCATCGCCGAGGCAGTGGTCCTGGTGCAAGGTATGTCGACGGATGAGTCCCCGAAGTTCGTGAACGGGATGTTGGCTCGAATTTCTTCGGTGAAACCCACTCTGGTGTAGCCCAACCAGTGGTAGATTTGCGTCGTCCCAGTGCGTATCGCGAAGTGAGTCTCATAATGCGCAACAAAGATCGGCTGCTGTACCTGTCCCGCCTCCTCGAGACGGCACGGTTTGAGGTCTTACCCACCGCCACCATCGAGGACAAAGTGCTCGAGGGTCTGCCGCTGGGTCGGACCGTGACCGTCACCGCCTCGCCAAGTCAAGGCATCGAGTCCACCGTGGCCATGGCCGAGAAATTGGCCGGGCACGGTTACAACGCTGTGCCGCACCTCGCGGCGCGGATGATCTCCGGTCGCGCCGAGCTCGGTGACATCAAGGACCGGTTGCACGAGGCGGGCATCAGCACGGTCTTCGTCCCCGGCGGTGATCAGGATCCCCCTGCCGGTGACTACACGTGTGCGCTGGACCTGCTGCAGGACTTGAGCACGATGGGTCACCCCGCCCTCGAGGTGGGCATTACGGGCTACCCCGAGACGCATCCCTCGATCAATGACGACCTCACCGTGCAGTCCATGTGGGACAAGCGCAAGCACGCTTCCCACGTCGTGAGCAATCTGACCTTCGATCCCTCGCTGCTCGGCACGTGGGTCAAGCGCATGCGCGAACGGGGCATGGAACTACCCGTCATGATTGGCGTCCCAGGGCCGATTGATCGGGCGAAGTTGCTCACGATGGCCACGAAGATCGGGGTCGGTGACTCCACCCGTTTCCTGTCCAAGCACAAAGGCATCATGGCTCGACTCGCTGCCCCGGGAGGCTTCACGGGTGAACGCTTCCTCGAGACGACGGCCCAGCACCTCGCCGCCCCCTCGGCTCGGGTGACAGGACTGCACCTTTACACCTTCAACCAGGTCGCAGCCACGGAGAAGTGGCGTAAGGACTACCTGGACCGGATCAACGCGAAGTTGTAACGAGGTCCGCTAGCGCCCGTTCTAGGCCGGAGTCTCCGGTCGGGACGACGCGCAACGGCAACCGTAGGTATGCGGCAGCCTCGTCGGCCAAGGCGCGCAACTGTGCATCCTCGGGGTCCTGGGCGAGCCAGACGACCCTGGTGTAGTGCGCGAAATAGTCTTGGTGCAGCTCCGGGTGAGCGTCCAGGCCGAGCTCCACGAGCACCGACCTGGTGAACGATCTGACCAAATAGTCGGTGAGCACGTAGGTTCCGGGCTCGTCGTCGAAGAAGCGTTGCACCGAGCTGGCACCGCCGAAGACGTCGTAGCAGTGCAACCCGGGTAGCCGCTGCAGACCCAATTCTGCACAGACGGTGTCCAGTGCGCCGTAGGTGCCGCAGTCGGCATACCCGATCACGACGCGGTCGTATTGCGGCATCAAAGTGGCGGCACACTCCCGCACCCGGTCCGCGATGCGCTCCGGATGGTTATGCAGCAGCGGCGGCAGGGGCGCGATGTGCAGGTCCCATCCCCGACGTGTCGCGATGTCGGCGCAGTGCTTGGCCAAGGCGCCGCACGCAATGATCGCGATTTCGCCATCGGGGGCCACCTGCTCAGATTTCGGCACAGCGTTCCGATCAACCGGGGAAGGCAAGCAGTTCAATGAAGCGGTCGTTGAAGTCGGTGCGGTCAGACAACTCGACGTAGACCACCTCGTCCAACAAGGCCATCGCTCCGGCCCGTTCCCGCATACTCAGCAGACTCATCTTGGCGCCCTCGCCGGCGACGTTGCCAGCCGAGATGATCCGCATCACCGGAACCTTTGGCACCAAGCCGATCCGGATCGCCGCCGCGGGGGAGAGGTAACTCCCGAAGGACCCCGCCAGTAACACCTGCTGGACATCCTCGGGTTCCAGGTCCAGGTGCTCCAGCAACAGAGCCCAACCGGTGGCAATCGCGCCCTTGGCGAACTGCAATTCTCTAATGTCACGTTGCGAGAGGTAGATGCTCTCCGAGACCGGAGCGCCGGGGTCCTGGCGCTGCAAGACGAAGACCCGCTCCTTGCCCACAAAGGCCAGTCGATCGGCCACGTATGGCGCGGCTTGTTGCGCCACCTCGTCGGTCACCAAGCGCCCACTGGCGTCGATGAGGCCGACCCGGACCAACTCTGAGACGGCGTCGACCAGGCCGGAGCCGCAGAGTCCCTGCGCGGTGACGTCACCGATGACCTGCAGATGCACCCCGTCGGGGATGTCGGCGCTGATCTGGATCACTTCGATGGCGCCGTCGGCGGCGCGCATTCCGCAGCGAATGGCACCACCCTCGAAGGCCGGTCCAGCGGGGGCGGCAGTGGAGACAATGCGATCCCCGTCGCTGAGCACGATCTCGCAGTTGGTCCCGACGTCGATGAACAACCGGGTGCGCTTGTCGCGGTCCATCCCCGTGGCCAGCATGCCGGAGACGATGTCACCGCCCACGTAGGCACCGAGGGCCGGGAACACGATCGCTCGAGCCTGGGGATGCACGTCGAGCCCCAATTCCGAGGCCAAGAAGGTCGGCACGCTGGCTGAAGACATCACGAACGGAGCGACCCCTAATGGCTCCGGGTCGATCCCGAGGACCAGGGCGGTCATGGTCGCATTGCCCGCCAATGCGACCTCATACACCTCGTGCGGGTGGACATCGGCGTCCGCGAGGACCTCCCGCACCAACTCCGCCAACGTGTCCTGGGCCAGCTGACGCAAGCGTCCTGCGGCTTCCGGATCCATCATGGTGGCGCTGATCCGGGTGATGACGTCGGCACCGAAGGGCTGCTGCTTGTTGAGCATCGAGGCCACTGCCGCGGGAGTTCCGGTCGAGGTGTCCAACAGGGTCGCCACTACGGTTGTCGTACCTAGGTCAAAGGCCACCGCAAACGTGCGCTTGGAGGTGTCGCCGACCTCGACGTCAATGAGAGCTTCATCGACGATGACTGCCGTGACCTTGTAGTCGCCCTGACGCAACACGCCCGGCATCCGGCGCAGTGCCGCCAGATCCGGTGTCAATTGCAGGTCTGGGATGGCGTCGCAGATCCGTTGCAGGTCGGTGCGCTGGTCTTGCAGGCTCGGCTCGGCCAACTCGACGTATCGCTTTTGCAGCGCCGGTCGCAAGATCACCTGACGGCCGACCCCGACCGTTGCCGCTTTCGGGCGGGTCGTCAACGGGGGGACCTCGACCTCGACGTTGCGGATGGCCTGAGCCAGACACGCCAAGCGCCACCCATCTGCCAACTGCTCGGGGCTGAATGAGCGATGGTCCAAGCGGTGGATCGGAGCGGACGAGTCCATCACCTTGACCTTGCACTTCTTGCACGTGCCGTGGCCGCCGCACGTCGAGTCAATGGCGATGCCGTTCCAACTCGCCGCATCGAAGACGGTGACGCCCGATGGCACCCGCACTGACCGACCCGAGGGGGTGAAGGACAACTCGACCCGGGTCGTGCCGTCCTGGGGCAGGAAGCGCCCGTCGTCCTGCTGACTGTCGATCAGCCCTTCGCGCCGAAGGCTCTCGACCTCTATCTCGGGCACATTGCGGATGGGCTCCCGGTTCATGCGGGGCTGCTGACTGCTCGGGTTTTCCTCACGCCGTGGCGGCGGCTTGACGCTTGCGGTGCGCCCCGATCCAGGCACCGCCCCACTCGTCATTGCCCAGCAGCAAGTCGGCTGCCTTCACGCTGGAGACGATCTGGGGGGTCCGGGTGTCCATGATGGCGCTGGTCATCCCGGCGGTCATCGCCATTGGCAAGAACGCAGCACCGAGCGTGTGACGGTCGGGCATCCCAAAGGAGACGTTGGAGGCACCGCAGGTCATGTTCAGGCCGTACTTCTCGCGAATGCGGCGCATCGTGTCCATCGTCACGTTCACCACTTCTTGGTCGGCACCGATGGGCATCGCCAAGGGGTCGATCACGATGTCTTCGATGGCGATGCCGTATTCCTTGGTCGCCACCTCGACGATGTGCTCCACGAGCTCGAGCCGGCGATCGGCCTCCATGGGGATCTCTTCGGCATCGTTGGGCAGCGCGATGATCGCCGCGTTGTGCTTCTTGACCAGCGGCAGGATCTGCGCCATCCGATCGTCTTCGGCCGTCATCGAGTTGACCAGGGCACGACCTTGGTAGGCCTCCAAACCCGCCTGGAGTGCCTCGATCACCGAGGAGTCGATGCAGATCGGCAGGTCCGTCACGCTCTGCACGAGCCGGATGGCCTTGTCGAGCAGTTCGGCCTCATCGGTCAACGGCACACCCATATTGATGTCCAGGACGTCGGCACCGCCCTCGACCTGAGCGATGGCATCGCGCTCGATGGCCGAGAGGTCACCGTCACGCAACTGCTGCTGGAAGACCTTGCGGCCGGTGGGGTTGATACGTTCCCCGATCAGGACGAACGGACGGCGATGCCCGATCACGACCTCTTTCGTGGCTGAGCGGAGGACTGTTTCGCGTAGTTCGGCGCTCATGCGTTGACCATCTCTCGTCGTGCTTTCAGTAGGGCTTTTGCGCGTTTCACGGTGGCGGACGCGTCGGCGGCGTAGCCGTCGGCTCCGACAGCGTCGGCATACTCCTGGGTGACCGGTGCGCCACCGACCATCACGATGACCTGGTCGCGGATGCCAGCCTTTTGGAGGGCGTTCATGTTGGCCTTGAACATCGGCATGGTCGTGGTCAGGAAGGCTGACATGCCCACGATGTCGGGCTGGTGCTCGATGATCTTTTCGACGAATTTCTCCGGGGCCACCTGCACCCCTAGGTCGATCACCTCGAACCCCGCTCCTTCGAGCATGATGTTGACCAGGTTCTTCCCGATGTCGTGTACGTCACCCTTGACGGTGCCCATCAGGAACTTGCCCACCGTCTCGACGCCGGTCTCGGCCAGCAACGGGCGCAGGCGAGCCATCGCCCCGGCCATGGCGCGACCGGCGATCAGCATCTCCGGGACAAAGAAGTCACCGCGCTCAAAACGGGCGCCGACCTCCTCCAGCGAGGGGATCAGGGCCTCGAACAGCATGGATTGCGGCTCCATGCCGATCTCCAGACCGGTGTTGGTCAGGCTCAGGACTTCGGGGGCGTTGCCGACGAGAGTTTCGTCGTAGAGCGCCTTGAGGATCTCCTCGGGTGTCATGCGGCACCTTTCTTGGGGGTAGGAGTGGATGTACGCAGGAGCGCAGCAAGACGAGCACCTTGCTCGGACAACATCTGCCCCAGCTCGGCATGGTTTTCTTGGAGGCGCGCGGTCGGACCAGAGATGCCGATGGCGGCGATGACGCTGCCATCTAACCCCAGCACGGGTGCCGCTAGGCCGGTCAGGCCCAACTCGAGCTCGTCTTTGGCGTAGGCATACCCACGCCGGCGGATCTCGATCAACTCAGTGAGGAACTGACGATGAGTGCGGGTATGGGGGGTGAGCTTGGTGAAGCCGGTCGGCGGGACGCGCAGCGCCCCGTAGGCACACAGAACGTAGCCCAGGGAGTTGGCGTAGACCGGGACCTCGACTTCGTTCCAATCTCGGGCGCGGAGCAGGTATGTGGATTCCACCTGAGCGACATAGAACACGTTGTCGGAGCGGGCGATGCCCAGGTGAACGGTCTCTCCACACTCCTGGCCTACCGTTTGCAACACCGGCTCCGCCACGCGCGCCATTTGGGGCCACGGGTCGTGCAGCGCGGCGTACAGGGCAAAGAGTTGGCCTCCGACGTACAGTCCGTCGATGCGGCGCTCGAGCAACTGGGTGCGCTCCAACGCCGTCAAGAGCCGAGACGTGGTGGAGCGCGCCAAACCCGAGGCGTCACTGAGTTCGGTTGAGGAGAGCGCAACGTCGGAATGGATCACAAGGTCGATGAGGGCTGCTGCGCGGTCTACGGCTTGGGTGCCGCCCACGGAGGACGGCGAAGAATCAAGGGGTGATTCAGGTTGTCTCATATGGTAAAACTCAATTCCATGTTGTGAGGCTAAGATGCCAAACACGCAACGTCAAGCACATCGTCTCAAGCCTGTCTACTTCAACTGCGGAGGTCCTCCTTGTTCCGGAACACGATGCCCCGATACGAGGTCCTGAGTCAGGACGCCATGGCGCAACTCGATCAGGGCTGGCGCAAACTCATCACCGCGATCGGGGTTGAGTTCGATAGCGAGCAAGCCCTGGAGATGTTCCGCAAGGCGGGGCAGAAGGTCGAGGGTCAGACCGTCTTCTTGGACCCCGAGTTCGTCCTCGAGCAGGTGGCGAAGGCACCCAGAGAATTCGACCTCTACGCTCGCAACCCCGTGAACAACGTGCACATCGGCGGTGACTCGATGGTCTTCAGCGGCGTCT
Source organism: uncultured Actinomycetota bacterium (assembly GCA_963803695.1). Lineage (GTDB taxonomy): Bacteria > Actinomycetota > Actinomycetes > Actinomycetales > Dermatophilaceae > Ornithinicoccus. The sequence continues at coordinate 347,396 of CAWDNY010000003.1, read as the reverse complement.
ATGGGCCGCCCTTCGTGCGCGAAGGAGCCGTGCGCCGGGACGCCACGATGGACGACTTCCAGCGGTTCGCCAAGCTCGCCCAATCGTTCAGCGTGATGGACTCCGCGGGCGGGGTGGTCTGTGAGCCCAACGACGCGCCGCTGGACTCGCGCCATCTGGACATGACCTACGCGCTGCAGACGCTGACCGACAAGATCTACATGGGCAACGTGGTGTCCGGTGTCAACGCCGAGGACACCATCGCGATGGGCTCGATTCTCTTCGGTGGCCGTGAGGTCATTGAGAAGAACCCCGTCTCGATCTCACTGATCAACTGCAACAGCCCGCTGCGCTGGGACGAGCGGATGCTGGAGTCGCTGTTCGCCTACGCGAGCGCGGGGCAGCCCATCATCCTGACCCCGTTCATCCTGATGGGTGCCATGTCTCCGGTGACCATTCCGGCTGCCTTGGTTCAGCAGATCGTCGAAGCTCTGTCGGGGATCGCGCTGGCTCAGATGGTCCGTCCCGGCACCCCCGTGGTCTTTGGCTCGTTCCTGTCCAACATCGACATGCAGTCCGGATCGCCGTCGTTCGGCACGCCGGAGTCTGGCATCGGCCTGTTCTGCACCGGACAGATCGCTCGGCACTTCGACTTGCCCTTCCGGTCCGGCGGTGGCATGACCTCCTCGCAGGTGCCCGATGCGCAGGCCGGCTATGAAGCACTGATGACGATGATGCCGACCTTCTTGGCCGGAGCCAATTTCGTCATGCACTCCGCCGGCTGGCTGGAAGGAGGTCTGGTGGCGTGCTTCGAGAAGTTCATCATGGATGTCGAGCTGATCCAGATGCTCCAGGCCGAGTTCACCCCCCTGGAGATCAACGAGGGCACGCTGGCCTTCGACGCTCACCAGGAAGTCGGCCACGGCGGTCACTTCCTCGGCGCCATGCACACGATGGACCGGTTCCGCACCTGCTTCTACCGCCCGATGCTGTCTTCCTCGGAGAACTTTGAGCGGTGGAGTCGGGGGGGCGGTGTGGACGCAGCGGGGCGAATGAGCAACATCTTCGCCAAGCGCATCGAGGAATACCAGCAGCCAGCCTTGGACTCCGCCATCGATCAGGAACTTCAGGAGTATGTCGCGCGACGGCGCGCTGAGCTAGGCGACTGACGCCCTACAAGGCTGGCTCCTCGGACACTGACACGCCGTCGAAGTAGCCCGCCTCGCAGCGTTGCTGCGAGGCGGGCTACTTCGTAGGGGAGGTCCCTTATTTTAGGTCCTCACATGCGTCAGCGGAACACGACGGTCCGGTCGCCGTTGAGCAGGATCCGGCTCTCGCTGTGCCAACGAATAGCGCGCGATAGCACCTGGGACTCCACGTCTCGACCGGCCGCTGCGAGCTCGGCAGCGCTAAATCGGTGATCCACCCGCATCACGTCCTGCTCGATGATCGGGCCCTCGTCGAGGTCGCCCGTCACGTAGTGGGCGGTGGCCCCGACGAGCTTGACGCCACGCCGGAAAGCCTGGGTGTAGGGGCGGGCACCCTTGAAGCTCGGCAGGAACGAGTGGTGAATGTTGATGGCCCGCCCCGCGAGTGTGCGCGAGGTCTCGTCGGAGAAGATCTGCATATAGCGCGCCAGCACGACGATGTCGACGTCGAGGTCCTCGATCATGGCCAGCATCCTGGCCTCTGATTCGGCCTTGTTGTCCGGTGTCACCGGGATGTAGTGGAAGTCGACGCCGTAGGACTCCGTCATACTGCGCAGATCTTCGTGGTTGGAGATCACGCCGGCCACATCGATCTGGAGAGCATCGCGGCTCCAGCGGAACAGCATGTCGTTGAGGCAGTGGCCGAACTTGGAGACCAGGATCAGCGTGCGGTAGGGCTTGCGGGCGTCCCACAGGTTCCACGCCATATCGAACTTCGCGGCGATGCCAGCGAATCCCGTCCGCAGTTCTTCGATGCCGATATCGGGAGCAGACACCGCAAATCGCACGCGCATGAAGAACGTCCCGGCGGCAGGGTCTTCGAACTGTTGACTCTCGACAATGTTTCCGGCGTGCTGCACGAGCAGGCCGGTCAGGGCATGGACGATTCCAGGTCGGTCGGGGCAGGCCAACGTCAGGACATAGTGAGGGTGGATCGAATCAGGGGCCACTTGTTGGGGTGGCACGAGTTGAGGTGGCACGAGTTGTGGGGGTGCGAGGTGAGGTGGCATGAAATCAGAAGGCACAGGGTCAGAAGGCATGGGGTCAGAGGGCACAGGATTAGGCGGCATGGAGGAGCTCCGGGGACGTCGGGGTGTTGCGTGTATCGATATCTATTCTGCGATACGCAACAGCAGATGCGCTAGCGTGTGGCCATGGTGGATTCTTCCGGTGCTGGGTTGGTGCAGTCGGTGGACCGGGCTCTCAGCGTTCTGACCGTCCTGGCGCGCACTGGTGAGTCGGGCGTCACCGACATCGCCCGTGAGCTGGGTGTGCACAAGAGCACAGTCTTCCGGCTGGTCGCGACCTTGGAAGCGCATGACTTGGTCGAGCAGCACGTCGAGCGCGGCAAGTATCGCCTCGGCGTCGGCATACTGCGGTTGGCTGGAGCCACGAACGCTCGCCTCGACGTCGTCCAGGAAGCACGCTCGATCGCTCGGGATCTGGCCGCCACGACCGGCGAGACGGTGAACGTAGCCATTCTGTCGGACACCTCCGCGCTCTACGTCGATCAGGTGGCGGGGCCCTCGGGGCTTCAGCCGCACAACTGGGTTGGCCAACGCATTCCACTGCACGCCACCTCCAACGGCAAGGTGTTGCTCAGCGAGCTGGACGACGAGGCGCTTGGCCAGCACGTCCCGCGCCTGCAGGGGTACACGCCACACACTGTCACCGCACGGGCCGAGTTGCGTAGGCAACTTCGCGATGTTCGCGAGTCGGGATTCGCCGTAGCCGTCGATGAGCTGGAGGTGGGCCTGACTGCGGTGGCTGCGCCCGTGCGCGATGCCTACGGAGACCTGGTCGCGTCGCTGAGTGTGTCGGGGCCGACGTTTCGCATCGACGATGATCGCATCGAGGCGCTCACACTCCTTGTGATCGCAGCGGCCCAGAGCATTTCTGATCGGTTAGGTGCCTCCGCGCCGCGGAATCCGTCTCCTGATTGATTCTTGGGACCGTTGTTGTTGGTGCGCCTGACGCAACTTGTGGGGAAATGCTTGACAGCGCATAGCGGTACGCCCACTCTTGGCTCACGCACAATGCATCACCTGCGACCCGCCTCGGGTCAGAATGGGAGCACGCATGTCAACAACAACGCGCAAGGACTCGCCCGAGGGTAGTTCGGCGGACGAGGCCAAGCCAAAGAGCGCTTTCGGCTCTATCGATCCTGTGGTCTTCGGCGGCGGTTTCCTCCTCGTGCTTGCGTTCGCGCTCTGGGGCATCCTGGGCACGGAGAGCCTGAAAGCGGCTGCGGATGTCGGTCTGAGTTTTGTGACGAAGTATCTCGGCTGGGCTTTCATCGTCGCGGGCGCGGGGTTTGTGGTGTTCGCGTTGCTCTTGGCCTTCAGTCGATATGGCCGGATTCGACTGGGCACGGACGACGAGCGTCCGGAGTTCACGACCTCGTCCTGGTTTGCGATGATGTTCGCCGCCGGTATGGGCATCGGCCTGGTGTTCTTCGGGGCGGCCGAACCGCTGTCTCACTTCACGGCTCCGCCGATGGGGTTGGCCGAGCCAGGGACCGACGACGCCGCGCGACTGGCGATGCAATACACGATCTTCCACTGGGGGCTGCACCCGTGGGCGCTGTATGCCGTGGTCGGACTTGCCTTGGCCTACACCTCCTTCCGCAAGGGCAACCCGAACCTGCTCAGCTCGATTGTGATGCCCAACCGTCCGGTTGAAGACCCTGCGCGGCGAGCGATCGACACCTTCGCCATCTTCATCACCGTGTTCGGTGCCGCCACCTCCCTGGGCTTGGGAGCGCTGCAAATCAACAGTGGACTGAACAGTGCCTACAGTGTGCCGAAGAACAACAGTGTCGCCATCATCGTCATCGTGGTCTTGGCCGTGATCTTCGCCATCTCTGCCGTCAGCGGCGTCGGCAAGGGCATCAAGATCGTCAGCAACATCAATATGGGACTCGCCGGGGTCCTAGCCCTGTTCGTCCTGATTCTCGGGCCGACCTTGGTCATCGTGAACACGTTCGTGGAGATGATCGGCGACTACGGCACGCAGATCGTCCCGATGAGTTTCCGCACCGGGGTCTACGGCGGCCAGGAGTGGTTGCAAGGCTGGACGCTGTTCTACTGGGCGTGGTGGATGTCCTGGGCACCCTTCGTCGGCACTTTCATCGCGCGGATATCGCGCGGCCGCACCATTCGACAGTTCGTCGTCTGCGTGCTTTTGGTGCCCACTCTGGTGAGTTCGGTGTGGTTCTCCATCCTCGGCGGGACGGCCATCAACCTGCAGGAGAATGGCATCGACCTGGCCGGAGCCGAGACGAACGAAGACCGACTCTTCATGATGCTCGATCAGTTCAGCCTCAGCGCGGTCACCGCCACGCTCGTGGTGCTGCTGATCACGTTCTTCTTCGTCTCCAGTGCCGACTCGGCGTCGGTGGTCTTGGGAATGCTGTCCTCTAAGGGCAGCATCACGCCCCACCGCAACGTGGTGCTGCTTTGGGGTGGCATGATCGCCGTCACCGCCATCGCGCTGTTGCTTGCGGATGGATTGTCGGTCATCCAACAAGCTGCAGTCGTCATCGCGGTGCCGTTCTTGATCTTGCTCATTGCCGTGTGTGTGCAGTTGATGAGGCAGTTGCGAGATGAGCCGGTGGTTTCGACCGTGCCCGAGGGCGTCTACACCGCGCTCTACGAAGAGTTAGGTGCAAGCCGGAAGGACGTCGACCAGACGCTGGAGAAGCAGCATGCGCACCCGGAGGAGCCGTCCTCGTAGCAGAGTCGCCACGCTGTAGCCACCACAACTGTGGCCCCACGCCTTCGAGCGTTGGGGCCACAGTTCGTCTCGGCGGTTCCAGTTGACAGGTGACCGGCCGACGCGGCAGAATTCCTTGTGCCGTATCATGCACTGCGTTGCGGATCACGCAACACATTGCATCGTTGGTCGCATACTGTCTCACCGCTACTTCTCGAAGGGTTGCCACCTATGGCCACGGTCCCCACTTCTGCTCGCGTCGTTGTGATTGGTGCCGGAATCGTCGGCAACAGCCTGGTCCACCATTTGGCTCGACTGGGCTGGACCGACATCGTCCAGATCGACAAGGGCGCGCTGCCTAACCCTGGGGGATCCACGGGTCACGCCTCGAACTTCATCTTTCCCGTGGACCACTCCCGTGAGATCACCGACCTCACGCTGGACAGCATGAAGCAATACGACGAGATGGGGGTGATGGTGCAGCCCGGGGGGTTTGAAGTGGCCCGGACCGAGGAACGTATGGAGGAACTGCGCCGCCGGATGTCTTCGGCCAAGGCGTGGGGGATCGAGGCTGAGATGGTGACGCCCGAGCAGGTGGTGGAGAAGGTTCCTTACCTGGACCCATCCCTGATTATCGGAGCCTTTTGGACGCCCAGCGTTGGGGTCGTGGACTCCCTGCGGGCGGGCACCATCATGCGCGAGCGCGCGATGGCCACGGGATCATTGACCGTGGTCCCGACCGTCGAGGTGACCGGTATGGAGGTTGAAAACGGTCGGATCAAGGCCGTTCAGACCACCGGGGGTGACATCCAGACCGAAACCGTCGTCATCGCCTGCGGCGTCTGGAGCCCCAAACTGGCGGCCATGGCCGGAGCCAAGATCCCGCTCACTCCCGCCGTGCACCAGATGATCAGCGTGGGCCCCGTCCCGCTGCTGGCCGCAACCGATGGTGAGATCACCTATCCGATCATCCGCGACATGGACACGCTGTGCTACGAGCGCCAGCACGGTGCGGACATGGAGGTGGGCTCCTACGCGCACCGCGCGATCCTGCACGACCCCGAAGACATCCCCTCGATCGAAGCCTCGAAACTCTCGCCCACCGAGATGCCCTTCACCTCCGATGACTTCGACCCACAGCTGGAGCAAGCCTTCGAGTTGATGCCCGAGCTGCTCGGAGCCGAGGGTGCGGAAATCCGCTACGCCATCAACGGCTTGTTGTCGCTGACCCCGGATGGTTCACCGGTGCTGGGGGAGACCCCCGAGGTCAAGGGCCTCTGGTCTGCCGCCGCTGTGTGGATCAAGGAAGGTCCCGGTGTCGGTCGCGCCGTCGCCGAGTGGATGACGCAGGGCTACAGCGAAATCGACGTCTCGGCCTCCGATATCGCTCGCTTCCACCCGCACCAGCGGACGCGCGCCCACGTCAAAGCTCGCACCGGCGAGGCGTTCATCAAGACCTACGGCATCGTCCACCCGGCGGAGCAATACGAATCGGATCGCGGCAAGCGGCTGTCCCCGATGAATGAGCACCAGCGTCAACTGGGTGCAGTATTCATCGAAGGTGCCGGGTGGGAACGCCCCAACTGGTATGAGTCGAATGCCGGCTTGCTCGAGGAGTTCGGCGATGCGGTCATGCCCCGCGAGCACGAATGGGATACCCGCTGGTGGTCACCCATCATCAACGCCGAGCACCTTGCGATGCGTGAGCGTGCCGGGATCTTCGACCTGTCCGCCTTCACCATTTTCGACGTAGTGGGCCCCGGCGCGCTCGACGCCGTCCAGGGGATCATCGTCGGCCAGGCCAACGTGGCCAACGGTCGCGTCATCTACAGCCCTGTATTGGACGCCAAGGGTGGGTTTGTCTCCGACCTCACCGTGATGAAGTTGGCGCACGATCACTTCCGTGTCGTCACCGGCGGCGCACACGGCATGGTGGACCGCAAATGGTTCGCCGACCGGATGCCCGCCGACGGCAGCGCTGCCGTCGTGGACCTGACCTCAGCCATCACCACGTTGGGCATCTGGGGTCCCAAGGCTCGTGAGATCCTCAGCTCGATCACCCGTGACGACCTCAGTCACGAGGGCTTCAAGTTCTCCACCTGCCGTGAGATCGAGATCGACTCGATCACGGTGCTGGCCTCGCGGATCTCCTACGTCGGAGAGCTCGGCTGGGAGCTGTACGTCCCCATCGAGCAAGGGGCCCGGCTGTGGGCCATGCTGCACGAGGCCGGTGCCGCGCACGGTGCCGTCCCGGTCGGCATCGGCGTCTACGGAACGACGGGGCGCATCGAGAAGGGTTACCGCGCCTTCGGGGCCGAGCTCGACGCCGAGCGGAGCATCGTCGAAGCCGGTATGCAGCGCCCCAAGGTCAAGGAAGCCGACTTCGTCGGTCGCGATGCCTACATTGCCCAGCGCGAAGCCGAAGCGGCCTCCGTGCTGTGCACGCTGACCGTCGAGGACCACACGTCGGCCTCGGGCATCAAGCGATACATGCTCGGTGGCGAGCCGATCTTGTCCAAAGATGGCCAATTGCTCACCGATGGGCACGGACACCACCCCTACGTCACGAGCGCGGGATCAGCGCCGTCGCTGGGCAAGCACGTGCTGCTGTCCTACCTGCCGACCGAGCAGGCTGTGATCGGCACCGAGCTCAGCGTGTCCTACATGGAAGAGCTGTATCCCGTCGTCGTCGGCTCTGTCGACGCGACCTCGCTCTTCGACCCCAGCAACGACCGGATCAGGAGTTAAGTGAATGAGCAACATCTTGGTGTGCATCAAACGAGTGCCGGACACCGGCGGCGAAGTCTCCCTGACCGGTGACGCCATGAACATCGATGACGCCCAGCTCGGGGCCACTGTGAGCGGCCACGAAGAGTGCGCGATCGAGCTAGCCGTTCAACAGGCGAGCGAAACCGACGGGGAGGTCACCGTGCTGTCGTTGGGTGACGAGGACTCGATCGAGCAGTTGCGCGATGCGGTCGCCCGTGGATGCACCAACGCCGTGCTCGTCGAAGCGACGCCGTCCAGCTTCGGCCCCCGCGACATCGCCCTCGCGATCGCTGATGTGGTGCGTGCCCACGAGGCCGACGGCACGACATACGACCTGATCTTGCTGGGCAACGATGCCGCCGACACCGGCGACTTCCAGGTCGGCATCCGGTTGGGTTATGCGTTGGACCGTCCCGTCGTCACGGGCATGTCGACGGTGTCGATCGAGGGCGGACAGGTCATCGCCAAGGGTGATGCCCCCACCGGTGGCACCCAGGTCTACGAGGTCGCCTTGCCGGCCATCGTCACCGTGATGGAAGGCGGCGTCGAGCCGCGCTACCCCTCGATCCCGGGCCGGATGAAAGCCAAGCGCGCCAAGATCGAGACGATCGAGCCGCAGGTGGAGCCACAGGGCTCCGCCCGCGTGCGTCTCACGTTGCCACCGAAACCACCGAGCCAGGTCACCATCCTCGGCGAGGGCCCCGACGCGGCGGTCGCCGTGGCGGACCTGCTGCAAGAACTAGGGGTTCTGCGATGAGTTGCTTAGTTGTCATTGAGCCGGATGCCACTGGGATCAGCGAAGTCAGCACCGAGACCATCACCTTTGCTCGCTCGTTGGGCACCGACATCGATGCGCTGGTCATCGGCAACGGCGATGTCGAGAAGGCTCTGCTGCCTGCACTCGGTGAGTACGGCGTCTCACGGGTCTTCGCGGTGTCCGGCGACGGGTTCGACACCTATGCTCCTGCGGCGTGGGGCGCGGCGACGGTAGCGGCCGCAGAGGCATCTGGTGCCGCCGTGGTCATCGCAGGTGGCTCGCCACGAGGCAATGAGATCTTGGCTCACGTCGCGGCGCGCCGCGACGTTCTGATGGCTGCCAACGTCGTGCAGGTTGAGCAGCAGTCGCCGGTCGAGGTGTCGCGTCAGGTCTTCGGTGGGGCTGCGCTGGAGGTCATGAGCCTGAGTGAATCTCTCGGCGTCTTCAGCGTTGCCGGGCACGCGTGTGCGCCGACCCCGGCTGAGGTTGCGACGACGCCCGAAGTCACATCGGTGTCGGTGGCCCCCACGCCCAGCGATCTGGCTGTCCGGGTGGCCAGGACGGAGGCAGGTGCGCCGGATGAGTCCGGCAACCTGAAGTCGGCCAAGGTCGTGGTCGGGGCGGGACGTGGTGCCGGCAGCGCCGATGCCTTCGGCGATTTGGAAGACCTCACCGAGCTGCTCGGTGCCTCGTTGGGCGTCTCACGGGTCGTCACCAGCCTTGGCTGGCGTCCCCACCACGAGCAGGTTGGTCAGACCGGGAGCCGGATCAGCCCCGACCTCTACATCCCCTGTGGCATCAGCGGAGCAATTCAGCACTGGGCGGGTTGCTCGAGCGCCAAGACCATCCTGGCCATCAATTCCGACCCCGACGCACCGATGGTCACCCGTGCTCACTACGCCGTCATCGGCGACATGCACGAGATCCTGCCGGCGATTAACGAGGAGATCAGAAGTCGTCGCGGCTGACTCCCGATCGAGGGCAAGAAAGCTATGTCGGGCCGGGCTGGTCGGTCGTGGTCGAGGACGGATTGTCCTGCGGGTCTGAGGGTTTGCGCATGAGCCGGATCACCGCGACCACCACGAACGCCAGTAGGACCAGGGTCAGCCCGACAAACAGGACTACCAGGCTTAGCCCCAGCACAGAAATACCGTTCATCTCGTCCCTTTCGCAGCGGTCTTGGCCTGCGTCACTCTAGTCGGGCCCGTGTCCCCGGTGGGGGTCAATCACACGTGTTTCCGGCTGTAGGCTGTCGGGCATCACCGTCCTTTAACCACCGTCCAGTGAGGCGGGGAAGGAGCGTGGGCCGATGAGCCCATTGCCTGGCCGAAGCGTGCTCACGGGTCCTGAGGTGACTCGGGCACTGCGCCGCATCGCACACGAAGTGCTCGAAGCCAACAAGGGATCAGCCGACCTAGTGCTTCTCGGTATACCGAGCCGCGGAGTCCCACTGGCTCGCCGACTTGCGGCGGCTATGCAGGAGGTCGAGGGGGAGCACGTTCCCGTCGGGTCCCTCGACATCACGATGTATCGCGATGATCTCCGGCGGCAGCCGGTGCGGCACGTGGAGGCCACCGCCCTGCCTGAGGGTGGGATCGACGGCAAGGTCGTTGTGCTGGTCGATGACGTGTTGTATTCGGGGCGCACCGTGCGGGCGGCGTTGGATTCGCTGGCCGACTACGGCCGCCCCCGGATCGTCCGTCTCGCCGTGCTGGTCGACCGCGGACACCGCGAGTTGCCGATCCGCGCGGACTACGTGGGCAAGAACCTGCCGACTGCGAAGACCGAGCGCGTCTGGGTCCATCTAGCCGAGATCGACGGCCACGATGACGTGCGGATTGCGCAAGAAGGCGGCTCAGAAGGGGGTGCGGAGTGAAGCACTTGCTATCGATGGCTGACTTAAGTCACCACGACATCATCTCGATCTTGGACACGGCGGTCAGCATGCACGAGGTTCAGCACCGCGAGGTGAAGAAGTTGCCGACGCTGCGTGGGCGGACCATCATCAACTTCTTCTTCGAGGACTCCACCCGCACGCGCAGCTCCTTCGAGCTGGCCGGGAAGTGGATGTCCGCGGACACCATCAACCTGACCGGCAAGGGCACCTCGGTGTCCAAAGGCGAGAGCCTGCGCGACACGGTCAAAACCATCGATGCCATGGGTGTCGACATGATGATCATCCGGCACATGGCTTCCGGTGCCCCGGCACAGATCGCTCAGTGGACTAACTGCTCCATCGTGAACGCTGGCGACGGCACGCACGAGCACCCGAGCCAAGCGTTGCTCGACGCCTACACCATGCGAACTCGTCTGGGGGACTTGGCGGGCAAGCACATCGCCCTCGTCGGAGACCTCACCCACTCCCGGGTGCTGCGGTCCAACCTGATCTGTTTGCGCACCCTGGGGGCCAAGGTGACGTTGGTGGCACCGCCGACCTTGATGCCCAGCGGCATCGGACCGTGGTCGGATCTTGACGGGTTCAGCACGTCATACGACCTGGATGACGTGCTGCCGACGGTGAATGCCGTGATGATGCTGCGCGTCCAGCGCGAGCGGATGAGCGGCGGGTTCTTCCCCACGGCTCGCGAGTATGCGGTGACTTACGGACTGACCAAGCAGCGCCTGGCCGCGCTGCCGGAGCATGCGGTGATCTGTCACCCCGGCCCGATGAACCGCGGTTTAGAGATCAGCGGGGACGCGGCCGACGCCGCCCAGTCGCTGGTCCTGGAGCAGGTCTCGGCCGGAGTGGCCGTGCGCATGTCGATCCTCTATCACCTGCTCGCCGGCGAAGGAGTCAACGTATGAACGCAGCATCCAGCCACGCCAACCTCTTGATCACCGGGGCTGACCTCGCTGGGCAGGGCGCGGGAGATCTGCTTCTCGCCGACGGCGTCATCGTGGCCACCGGCACGCAGGCCACCAAGGAGGCACCGAGCGGGGTGTCCCGGATGGACGCCGACGGACTGGTGGCGCTGCCGGGACTGGTGGATCTGCATACCCACCTGCGCGAGCCCGGCCGTGAAGACAGCGAGACGGTCGAGTCCGGCAGCCGCGCTGCCGCCCTCGGTGGGTTCACGGCGGTCTTCGCGATGGCCAACACCTCCCCGGTGACCGACACCGCCGAGGCTGCCGAGCGCGTCTACGACCTCGGCGCTCGAGCGGGTTACGTCGATGTGTTCCCTGTCGGCGCAGTCACCAAGGACCTGGCCGGTGTTGAGTTGGCCGAACTCGGTCTGATGGCCCGATCAAGGGCGCGCGTTCGCGTGTTCTCTGACGACGGCAAATGCGTCCACGACGCGAAGCTGATGCGCCGCGCCCTGGAATACGTCAAGGCCTTCGACGGTGTCGTCTCGCAGCACGCGCAAGATCCTCGGCTCGCCGACAGCACAGCCTGCGCGCACGAGGGGGAACTGTCCGGCCGACTCGGCTTGCCCGGGTGGCCCGGGGTGGCTGAGGAGTCCATCGTGGCTCGGGACGTCATGTTGGCTCGGCATACCGGCTCGCGGGTGCACATCGCCCACGTCTCCACCGCCGGGAGCGTCGAGGTGATCCGCTGGGCCAAGGCGCAAGGGATCGCCGTGACCGCCGAGGTGACGCCGCACCACCTGATGCTCACCGCCGACCTGCTCGCGACCTACGACCCGGTCTACAAGGTCAACCCGCCGCTGCGGCCGAGCTCTGACGTCGAGGCCCTGCGCGAGGCGTTGGCCGACGGCACGATCGACATCGTGGCTACCGACCACGCACCGCACGTGCGAGCCGACAAAGAGCACGCCTTCGCCGATGCCGCCTTCGGGATGCTCGGTTTGGAGCAGGCACTGTCGGTGGTGAGCACCACCATGGTCGCCAGCGGGCAGATGACCTGGGCCGATGTCGCACGGGTGATGTCCACGCAGCCGGCCGCGATTGCTCGCCTGACCGGGCACGGCCAAGGCCTCACCGCTGGGGCGCCCGCAAACCTGACGCTCATCGATCCGACCCGGGAGGTCGTGGTGGATGCCGCCGCGTCACAGTCCATGTCCCGCAACAACCCGTGGCACGGTCGGACCTTGACCGGATCGGTACACCTCAGCATGCTGCGAGGCAAGGTCAGCGCCCGCGAGGGTCTGGTATGGGGAGGGGCAGCATGAGGACGCCCCGCACCCCCGCCATCCTCGTGTTGGAAGACGGGCGCAGTTTTGCCGGTCAGTCCTACGGGAGCGTGGGTCGCACGATCGGTGAAGCGGTCTTCAGCACCGGGATGACCGGATACCAAGAGACGCTGACCGACCCAAGTTATCTGCGCCAGGTCGTCGTCATGACGGCCCCGCATATCGGCAACACGGGCGTCAACCCCCACGACATGGAGAGCAAACGCATCTGGGTCGCCGGATTCGTCGTGCGCGACCCCGCGATTCGACCCTCGAACTGGCGCTCCCAAGGTGACCTCGAGCAGGCGCTGATCGAGCATGCCGTTGTCGGCATCTGCGAATTGGATACCCGGGCGTTGACCCGACACCTGCGTGATCGCGGAGCGATGCGGGTCGGAATCTTCTCCGGCGAGGAGGCCAGCCAACCGTTGGCTGCGTTGCTGTCGCAGGTCAAGCAGGCGCCACAGATGGCCGGCTCGGCCTTGGCCGCTGAGGTGTCGACCCGTGAAACCTACGTCGTGCCCGCCTCCGGCGCCGATGGCCGCCGATTCACGGTGGCGGCGATCGATCTCGGCATCAAGGGCATGACGCCGGCTTTGCTGGCCCGCCGCGGCATCGATGTCCATGTGATGCCGTCGAGCAGCACCTTCGAGCAGGTCGCGGCGGTGAAACCGGACGGTGTCTTCTTCTCCAACGGGCCCGGCGACCCGGCGACGGCCGATGCTGAGGTCACGCTGCTGAAGCAGGTGCTGGAGGCTCGGATCCCGTTCTTCGGCATCTGCTTCGGGAACCAATTGCTGGCCAGAGCGCTAGGACTGGACACCTACAAACTCTCGTTTGGTCACCGGGGAATCAACCAGCCGGTGATCGACCGTGTCACCGGCAAGGTCGAGGTCACCAGCCACAACCATGGTTTTGCCGTGGCTTGGCCGGGGGATATCGACGCGCCGACGCAGACCTCATACGGATCAGTGCGGGTGTCCCACGTCGCGCTGAACGACCAGGTCGTGGAGGGGCTGCAGTGCGACGACGTGCCTGCCTTTTCCGTGCAATATCACCCTGAGGCGGCGGCCGGCCCGCGTGATGCGGCATACCTCTTCGATCGGTTCGTGGAAGTTCTGGAAGCAGCCAGGGGGAATCAGCATGCCCAAGCGTGACGACATCCACAGTGTCCTGGTGATCGGGTCCGGCCCGATCGTGATCGGGCAGGCTGCAGAGTTCGACTACTCCGGCACCCAAGCCTGTCGAGTGCTGCGAGCCGAGGGCATCAGGGTCATCCTTGTCAACTCCAATCCGGCGACGATCATGACCGATCCAGGGGTGGCCGACGCGACCTACGTCGAGCCGATCACCCCTGAGATCGTGGAGGCGATCATCGCCAAGGAGCGCCCAGATGCGGTGCTAGCCACTCTTGGGGGGCAGACGGCGCTGAACACGGCCATCGCCCTGGAGGCCTCGGGTGCACTGGAAAAGTACGGCTGCCCCCTGATCGGTGCCAACACCAAAGCCATCCAACTGGGGGAGGACCGGCAACTCTTCAAGGGTGTGGTCGAGCGTTGCGGTGCTGAGTCGGCACGGAGCAGCATCTGCCACACGATGGAGGAGGTCTTTGCCGCGGCGGAGGACCTAGGCTATCCCGTGGTGGTCCGGCCCAGTTTCACCATGGGCGGGCTGGGCTCCGGCTTCGGGTATGACGAGGCGTCGCTGCGTCAGATCGCCAGCGCCGGTCTGCAGGACAGTCCGACCACCGAGGTGCTCCTGGAGGAGTCGATCATCGGCTGGAAGGAGTACGAACTCGAAGTCATGCGCGACCAGGCCGACAATGTTGTCGTGGTCTGCTCGATCGAGAACTTCGACCCGATGGGGGTGCACACCGGCGACTCGATCACCGTGGCCCCAGCGATGACGCTGACCGACCGCGAATACCAAAACCTGCGCGACATCGGCATCGCCATCATCCGTGAGGTGGGTGTCGACACCGGCGGTTGCAACATCCAGTTCGCGGTCAACCCGGCCGATGGCCGGATCATCGTGATCGAGATGAATCCTCGTGTGTCTCGGTCCTCCGCGCTGGCCTCCAAGGCAACAGGCTTCCCGATCGCCAAGATCGCCGCGAAAATGGCTCTCGGATACACCCTCGACGAAGTGCCGAACGACATCACCGGTGCGACCCCCGCCAGTTTCGAGCCCACCCTGGACTACGTCGTGGTCAAGGTGCCCCGGTTTGCCTTCGAGAAGTTCCCGGCCGCAGACCCCACGCTTTCCACGACGATGAAGTCGGTCGGCGAAGCCATGTCGATTGGTCGCAACTTCGCCGAAGCGCTGAACAAGGCGCTGCGCTCCACCGAACAAAAGGGCTCATCTTTTCACTGGCGACGTGGCGAAGCCCCCGCTCGCGAGCAGGCGCTGGCGTTGATCGAGCAGGCCAAGACACCGACCGATGGCCGGATCGTGCTGGTCCAGCAGGCGCTGCGCGGTGGGGTCAGCGTCGAGGAGGCGCACGAGGCGACAGGGATCGACCCGTGGTTCCTGGACCAGATGGCACACATCAACGATGTCGCCGAGCAGGTGCGGGTGGCTGCCCACGAAGGACCGGGCCGGTTGCGCCCCGAGGTGTTGCGCGCGGCTAAGCGCGTCGGCCTCTCGGATCAGCAGATCGCCGAGATCACCGACATGCCTGAATCCGTCGTGCGCGGCGTGCGGCACGCGCTGGGGGTCCGTCCGGTCTACAAAACCGTGGACACCTGCGCCGGGGAGTTCGTGGCGCTGACGCCCTACCACTACTCCACCTACGACGAAGAGACCGAGGTGGCTCCGCGCGACAAGCCTGCGGTGCTGATCCTGGGATCTGGTCCCAACCGGATCGGCCAAGGCATTGAGTTCGACTACTCCTGCGTGCACGCGTCGATGGCGCTGCGCGAGGCCGGATTCGACACGGTAATGATCAACTGCAACCCGGAGACGGTCTCCACCGACTACGACACCTCGTCCCGGTTGTATTTCGAACCGCTGACGCTGGAAGACGTGCTCGAGGTCGTCCACGCCGAGCGTGAGGCCGGTCCGTTGGCCGGGGTCATTGTCCAGTTGGGCGGCCAGACCCCGCTGGGCCTGGCCGCGGCGCTGAAGGCCGAAGGCGTGCCGATTGTGGGCACTTCGCCCGAGGCCATTCACCTAGCCGAAGACCGCGGAGCGTTCGGTCGCGTACTCGCCGAGACAGGACTTTCCGCCCCACGCCACGGGACGGCATACAGCACGGCGGATGCGATCGCGGTTGCGGCCACGATTGGCTATCCGGTGCTCGTGCGGCCCTCCTACGTCCTCGGTGGCGCGGGCATGCAGATCGTGTATGACGACGCCTCGCTGGAGCAGTACGTCTCCCGGGCCACGACGGCCGCGCCCGAGCATCCCGTGTTGGTCGACCGGTTCCTCGACGAAGCCGTCGAGATCGATGTGGATGGCCTGTACGACGGTCGCGACCTCTATCTCGGCGGGATCATGGAGCACATCGAAGAGGCCGGTATCCACTCTGGCGACTCGGCCTGCGTGTTGCCACCGATCACGTTGGGGCGCGAAGAGATGCGGCAGGTCCGCGAAGCGACCCGCCTGCTCGCCGAAGCCATCGGCGTGCGCGGCCTGATCAACGTGCAGTTCGCGCTGGCCCAAGACGTGCTCTACGTCCTGGAGGCCAACCCGCGAGCAAGCAGGACGGTGCCATTTGTGGCCAAAGCTACCGGCGTGGCGTTGGCGGGAGCAGCGGCGCGAGTCATGCTCGGGGCCACCATCGAGGAATTGCGAACAGAGGGCATGTTGCCGACCTACGCCGACGGAGGTCAGTTGCCGCACGATGCGCCGGTCAGCGTCAAAGAGGCCATCCTGCCGTTCCGCCGGTTCCGGACCCAAACGGGTCAGGCCGTGG
Organism: uncultured Actinomycetota bacterium; assembly: GCA_963803695.1. GTDB lineage: Bacteria > Actinomycetota > Actinomycetes > Actinomycetales > Dermatophilaceae > Ornithinicoccus. Next base: position 330,923 of record CAWDNY010000003.1, on the reverse strand, counting down.
ACTCGATCCTAGGCCCGGAGATGCGCTCGACGGGTGAGGTCATGGGCATCGACGCCGACTTCGGCACGGCGTTCGCCAAATCGCAATTGCGCGCCGGGTCGGCGCTGCCGACCTCGGGCACGGTGTTCGTGTCGGTGGCCAATCGCGACAAGCGGTCGATGATCTTCCCGATTAAGCGACTGGTGGATCTGGGCTTCGACATCGTCGCGACGGCCGGGACTGCTGATGTGTTGCGGCGCAATGGGATCACTTCGGCGGTGGTGCGTAAGCACAGCGAAGGCCCCGGCCCCCATGGCGAACCCACCGTGGTGGACCTGATCACCGCCGGTGAAGTTGCCATGGTCGTCAATACGCCATCCGGGCGCGACGCCAGAGCGGACGGTTACGCCATCCGCGCCGCCACGACCAGCCTGGATCGGCCGATCATCACGACCGTGCAACAACTCGGAGCAGCAGTGCTCGGGATCGAAGCCATGGGTGCCGGTCCGATGAGTGTCGCCTCGCTCCAGGAGCACACGGCACGGCTCGATTTGTTCAACCACCGCGCATGACCGAGGTCCCCTTTGGGCAGCGCTTGTACGGCGCGATGCAGGAGCATGGTCCGCTCTGTGTGGGCATCGACCCGCACCCGGGTCTGCTGAAGGACGCCGGGCTCGGTGACACCCCGGCAGGTATGGAGCGATTTGCCCAGACCATTCTGGAAGCAGTCGGGGGGCGGGTGGCCGCGATCAAACCGCAATCGGCGTTCTTCGAGCGTCACGGGTCGGCAGGGATCGCGGTGCTGGAGAGGCTACTCCGTGACTGTGTGGCAGCAGGCACGCTGTCGATCCTGGACGTAAAGCGTGGTGACATCGGCTCGACGATGACCGCCTACGCCCAGGCCTATCTGGTCGACGGGGCACCACTAGCGGCGGACGCGGTGACGCTGAGCCCCTTCCTGGGCTTCGGGTCGCTCCGTCCCGGATTGGACTCAGCGGAGGCCCATGGCCGCGGCGTATTCGTGTTGGCGCTCACCTCAAACCCCGAGGGTGCGTCGGTGCAACAGCACGGCTCACCTCCGGTGGCCATCAGGATCATAGAGGAGGTCGCTGCTGAGAATCACCGGTCGGGGTCGGTGCCTGGGGCACCAGGGCATGTCGGGCTGGTCATCGGAGCGACTCACGCGGATGCGCTTCACGAGCTCGGGATGCTCGCACAGATTCGAGATTCCGGGGCAATCGTGCTCGCGCCCGGGGTCGGAGCCCAAGGCGCGACGGGGGGCGACCTTGCCGAGGCGTTCGCCGGATTTACTGATCACGTGTTGGCGCCGGTGAGCCGCGGAGTCCTGGGTCAGGGATTCGGCGTGGGCGACATCCATTCTGCCAGTGCGGCTCTGAATGATGAGCTCCGTGAGTGCCTGCAATGATGCGTCAATCCGGGCGGGGAACCGCACCGAATCACCAGCACAACAGAATTCGACCCTTCTGATGGTCCGGGGAAACTTCGACCGGGGGGCTTGGCACAGGCCTGCCCAGTCGATAAGTTCTCCCGAGGGGTCATCAGGGATCTGGCGGCAGCTCAAGGGCACCGTGAGGTGCGCCGGGTGGTTAACGGCCGTTCACGGTGGCAGAGTCGATACCAGCGTGATGACGACGGATATTGAGGAGATTGATTGTGGCACTACCCCAGTTAACACCCGAGCAGCGAGCAGATGCCTTGGAGAAGGCGGCGCATGCGCGCCGGGAGCGGGCAGCCGTGAAGAACCGCCTCAAGAACTCGCAAGGCTCGCTGAAGGGCGTGATCGCCCAAGGCAAGGACGACGATGTCGTCGGCAAGATGAAGGTCTCCGCCTTGCTCGAGTCATTGCCGGGGGTGGGGCGCGTCCGCGCGGCGCAGATCATGGAAGAAATCGGCATCTCGGCGAGTCGGCGAGTCCGTGGCCTCGGGGCAAACCAAACCGCAAAGTTGTTGGCTCGCTTCGATCAATCCTGACTCACCCCGCAATACAGGCACCACGAGGCTGCTGCCGGCGATGAGCGAGTCTTCGTCACGCTTGGTGGTGCTCGCCGGGCCGACCGCGGTCGGCAAAGGCACGGTGGCTACCCGCATACGCGAGCGTCATCCCGAAGTGTGGGTGTCGGTCTCAGCAACCACTCGCCCAGCCAGACCGGGTGAGCGCGACGGCGTGCACTATCACTTCGTCGACGATGCCGAGTTCGACCGTATGCAGTCCGCTGGCGAGCTCTTGGAGTGGGCCGTGGTCCATGGTCGGGCCAAATACGGCACTCCGGCCGCGCCGGTGCGCGAGATCCTGGCCCAGGGCCGCCCTGCCTTGCTCGAAATCGATCTTCAGGGGGCCCGCCAAGTGCGCGAGGCCATGCCGGGGGCGTTGTTCGTCTTTCTCGCTCCGCCCTCGTGGGAGGAGTTGGTCCATCGGCTCGTCGGGCGCGGCACCGAATCGGCTCACGAGCGAGAAGTCAGATTGGGCACCGCACGCCAGGAATTGGCCGCGGTCGCCGAGTTCGATGTCACCATCGTCAACGACGATGTCGACCGGGCCAGTGAAGAACTCGTATCATTGTTAGCGGATCCACCATCGAGCACCACCAACAGAGGGACACCCACTTCGTGATTGGCACCATTGCGCACCCAGACGGCATCACCAACCCGGCGATCGACAGCCTCCTCGAAAAGGCCGACAGCAAGTACGCCTTGGTGATCTACGCCGCGAAGCGCGCGCGTCAGATCAACGCCTACTACTCGCAGTTGAGTGAGGGCCTGCTGGAATACGTCGGCCCGCTGGTCGACGCCGAGCAGACCGACAAGCCGTTGTCGATCGCGCTGCACGAGATCGACCAGCGCAAGTTGGCCACGACCAGCCCCGACAGCACCAGCTGAAAGGCGACCCGCCGATGCGCGTCGTCCTCGGCGTTTCCGGCGGGATCGCGGCCTACAAATCCTGTGCCCTGCTGCGCCGGCTTATCACTGCCGGCCACGACGTCACGGTGGTGCCGACTGCCGCTGCGCTTCGCTTCGTCGGCGAGCCGACCTGGGCGGCGCTGTCAGGCAACCCGGTTTCCGCTGACGTGTGGGATGACGTGCACCAGGTGCCGCACGTGCGCCTGGGTCAGCGTGCTGATCTGGTCATCGTGGCTCCGGCCACCGCTGATGTGCTTGCCAAGGCCGCCCACGGCTTGGCCGATGACCTCCTGAGCAACGTGTTGTTGACGGCACGATGCCCGGTCTTGATGGCCCCGGCCATGCATACCGAGATGTGGCAACACGCGGCCACGGTCGGCAACGTCGAGACGCTGCGCGCTCGCGGAATCACCGTAATGGACCCCGATGACGGGCGGTTGACTGGTGCAGACAGTGGGCCGGGGCGCCTTCCGGAGCCAGAAGACATCTTTGCTGCGGCGATGGGCCTGACCACTGAGCCTCCCCCGCGCGGCGCTGAGTTGGACATGGCTGGGGTGAGGGTGGTCGTGACCGCCGGGGGTACTCGGGAGCCGATCGACCCCGTGCGCTTCGTAGGCAACCGATCCTCCGGCAAGCAGGGATATGCCCTGGCTGCGGTCGCCGCCGCGCGGGGCGCGGACGTGCAGCTGATCTCTGCCAACAGCGTCCTGGATGACCCTTCGGGAGTGCAGGTCGTGCGGATCGAAACGGCGACCGAGTTGCAGCGGGCCGTGACCTCTGCAGCTGCCCAGCCGGGGTGCGACGTGGTGGTGATGGCGGCGGCGGTCGCGGATTATCGCCCAGCGCGCGTGGCCGAAGCCAAGATGAAGAAGGACAGCACGAGCGAGGATGGCATCACGCTGGAGATGGTGCGCAATCCCGACATCCTGGCTTCCCTCGTCCGGGACCGAGGCGACTCCGGCCGACCGTTCCTCGTCGGCTTTGCCGCCGAGACCGGCGATGCCCGCGGCGACGTCCTGACCCACGCTCGATCCAAACTCGAGCGCAAAGGGTGCGATCTGCTCGTGGCCAACGATGTGAGCGGTGGCGGGACGTTCGGGGCCGACCAGAGCACGATCCACCTGCTCTCACCGGGCCATGACGAGATCGAGACGGTCGGACCGGGCACCAAGACCGAGACCGCGCACGCCGTCTGGGACGCAGTCCTGCGAGGCCGCGCGACCCGCTGAACTTGTCCCGCTAGACTCCCGTTCACCGCCAGCAGCCGCTGCACCCTAGGAGACCTCTTGCCCCGTCTATTCACCTCTGAGTCCGTCACCGAGGGACACCCCGACAAGATCTGCGATCAGATCAGCGACGGCATTCTCGATGAGATCTTGCGGCAAGACCCGCAATCCCGGGTCGCCGTCGAGACCCTGGTCACGACCGGGTTGGTGCACGTGGCGGGGGAAGTGCGCACTACGGGGTATGCCGACATCCCCAGAATCGTGCGGGACACAGTCCTGAATATCGGCTACGACAACTCGCACAAGGGTTTCGACGGGCGCACGTGCGGTGTCGAAGTCTCGATCGGTGAGCAGTCAGGCGACATTGCGGTCGGGGTGGACACGGCATACGAGCACCGCAACGGCAGCACTGAGGATGCCCGAAGCGCGCAGGGAGCTGGAGATCAGGGCCTGATGTTTGGCTACGCCTGCGATGACACTCCCGAGCTCATGCCGCTGCCGATCTTCATGGCGCATCGCTTCGCCGAGCAGCTCGCCCACGTGCGCAAGAACGCGGAATTGGACTACCTGCGGCCGGACGGCAAGACCCAAGTCACGATCGAATACGCCGGGGATAAGGCGGTCCGGCTGGACACGGTGGTGCTGTCCACCCAGCATGCAGAGGGCATCTCCCTGGAGGGGCAACTCGGGCCGGACGTGCGCGCCCGCGTGGTCGCCCCGGTGCTGCAGGCCTGCCACGACGCCGGAGTGCGCATCGACACCACTAACTTCCGGGTGCTGATCAACCCGACGGGCACCTTCGTCGTCGGTGGCCCGATGGGGGATGCCGGGCTGACCGGACGCAAGATCATCGTGGACACCTACGGCGGGATGGCTCGCCACGGCGGGGGAGCGTTCTCGGGCAAGGACCCGAGCAAGGTCGACCGATCGGCGGCGTATGCGCTGCGATGGGTGGCCAAGAACGTCGTGGCCGCGAACTTGGCCAGGAGGGTCGAGATTCAGGTGGCCTATGCCATCGGAACGGCCCGACCGGTCGGGCTGTATGTGGAGACTTTCGGCACCGAAACCGTGCCCGTCGAGGCCATCGAACGGGCCATCACGGGTGTCTTCGATCTGCGACCGGCGGCGTTGGTGGAAGAGCTGGATCTGCTGCGGCCCATCTATCAGCCAACGGCGGCCTATGGGCACTTTGGCAGGCGCAGTGTCGAGGGTCTGGACAATGGTTTCACCTGGGAGCTGACCAACCGGGTCGAAGCCCTACAGTCCGCGCTGTAGGAGGCTTTGGGGTCTGTCGGCAGCATCGACTAGAACGGTGTTATGGCAGATACGGGCGGCGAACAACTGGCGTTGGTGCCTACTGAGTTGAGCTCGACGACGTCCAAGGCGCGCGCGACCAGATCCAGGACAAAGGCGGAACTGTCCACCACAAACCCCGTGGCCCGGGTGGTCATCGATACGCCACTGGCTCACTTGGACCGGCTGTTCGAATACGCGGTGCTGGCGCAGGATGACGCACAGGCTCGGCCGGGAGTCCGCGTTCGGGTGCGCTTCGCCGGGCGTGACCACGACGGCTTCATCACCTCTCGCATCAGCGAAGCCGAGCACCCCGGCGCGCTGACACCGATTCGGCGGGTGGTCAGCGATGAGCCGGTCCTGACTCCCCACACTCTTGCCGTATGCCGCGCGGTTGCTGACCACTACGCGGGCACCTTGTCGGACATGTTGCGGTTGGCCATCCCACCACGGCACGCTGCGGCCGAGCGCGAGGTCGCCCCGGCCAACAGTCAGCTCGCCGCCACCCCCCCTGCCGAGGCCGGCGGCGCAACTTTTGCAGGTGAGGCTCAGGCCTGGGCGCGATACCCGGCCGGCGCGGCACTGCTCAACAGACTTGCCGCGGGAGAATCGCCACGAGCCTCGCTGCTGGGGCTGTCCAGTCAGCCCAAGGGAGCCGACTGGCCTGACGCCATAGCCCAGGCCGTCGCCGCGACCAGCGCCTCAGGGCGGGGCAGCCTGATCGTGGTGCCCGACCACCGGGACGTGGAGCGGGTCAGTGCCGCCCTCGAGTCGATCTTGGGCGTCGATTCGTTCGTTGCCCTCACCGCTGATCTCGGCCCCGGTGCCCGTTACCGGGCATGGCTAACAGTCCTGCGGGGCCACCACGCCGTGGTCGTCGGCACACGCGCGGCTGCCTACGCGCCGATCCTCAACCCTGGCCTCTTTGTGCTGTGGGACGACGGAGACGACACCCATCGTGAGCAGCGGGCACCTTATCCGCACGTCCGGGAAGTGTTGCGGGCCAGAGCCGATAATGCGGGGGCCGCGCTGCTCGTCGCCGGATTTGGGCGAAGCGCTGAGGTCAGTGCTTGGGTTGGCGAGGGCACTGTGCGCAGCGTTCATGCAGCAACCGCCACGGTGCGCGAGCAGATGCCGGTGATCACGGTGGCCGGCGAGGGGCATCAGGGGGCGCGTGACCAGGCCGCGAGGTCGGCGCGGATGCCGTCCCGTGCGTGGCAGGCCCTTTCGCAGGGACTCAATCGGGGACCGGTCCTGATCCAGGTGCCGCGACGTGGTTACGTCATGGGCCTGCACTGTGCTCGATGTCGGCACCGCCTCGACTGCCCGAGCTGTCATGGTCCCGCCCACATGACGGCCCTCGCGGAGGAGGCTCGCTGCCAATGGTGTGGTCAGGCAATACCAGCGGCCGCCTGCCCGGAGTGCGGGGCGCTGGAGCGTCGCGGCTCGGTGATCGGTGAGCAGCGGACGGCATACGAGATCGGTCGTGCCTTTCCTGGTGTGTCCGTCGTCAGTTCGAAGGCCGGACAGGTGCTGTCCTCGGTGCCGGGTGAGCCGGCCATCGTGGTCGCGACCCCCGGTGCCGAGCCGGTCGCCCAGCAGCGCTACGCCGCCACTGTCCTGCTCGACGGTTGGGCCCTGCTCGACCGGGCCGGTTTGGACAGTCCGATCGAGGCCTTTCGTCGCTGGGCCGCGGCCGTTGCTTTGACCAGGACAAAGGCCGAGGGGGGTGAGGTGGTGCTGGCCGGGGTGCCCGCGCATGGCGAGGTACGACCAGTGGAGGCCCTGCTGCGGTGGGACCCAGACTGGCTGGTGGGCCTGGAACTACGCGAGCGCCGCGAGCTGGTGCTCCCACCATTCAGTCGGACGGTGCTCATCTCCGGTGACCCGTCAGCCGTGGCTAGGGCCTTGGATCACCTTCAGGGGCACGGGGGCCTGGCCCAGCCCATGATCGAGGTTCACGGCCCTCTGATCGACGACACGGGAGTCTCCCGGCTGGTCCTGCGTTCCCTCGATCATGACCAAGCCCTGCGAACAACTCGCTGGTTGCGTGCCCATAGAAGTGCGTCCAAGGACTCCGATCGGCTGGTCATCGCGGTGGACCCGACCGATCTGGCGCGCTGAATCAGTGCGTTGCCGGAGCGTTTCGCCTGCATAACGTTTCGGTCAACTTGGGTTGTAGTAGTGGCGAATCCACCCGAAGGCGCTTACGTTGGGCTACGAACGTCGGATGTGTGCCCAGGGTTCGTGGTGCCGATCACGTGGATCGTTGCCTGCCTGTGCTCCCAACCTTTCACCCAGGAGGAACCTTGAAAATCAGGCGTACGACCATGGCGATCGTGGCCGCTGGTGCTTTGGCGCTCAGCGCGTGCACGTCCGGCTCAGACGACGGTGAGACCGGAGGTGGCACCGACGGCGGCGACGAAAGCGCCGCCCCGGAGGAGGGTGGCACCGAAGAGACCGTCCTGCAAAAGCCCGACCTGGGTGACATCACCACCAAAGACGACCAGATCACCTACTCGGTTGGCGAAGTCGAGTGGGAGACCTACAACGGCGAGACCAGCGCCACCAACTCGGTGTACAACGCGGTTGTGGTTGACCAGTTGCGCGAGGGCTTTAACTACTTCGGCACCGATGGCACGGTCTTCCCCAACGAGGATTTCGGGACGTACGAGCAGGTCAGCGAAGACCCCCTCACGGTGGAATACACCATTTCCGACGATGCGGTCTGGGAGGACGGGACTCCGATTACGTCCAACGACTTCCTGCTGCAGTGGGCCTCCTCGAACCCGGAGACGCTCTTCCCGGATGGGGACGGGGAGTTCGATCCAGTCAGTGACATCTTCGGGGTGCAAGTTCCCGAGGGGCCCGAGACCGAGGTGGACAGCAAGACCTTCACGCTGACGTACCCAGACCCGTATCCCGACTGGGAACTCGTCCCGACGGCACCGCTGCCTGCGCACGTGCTGGCCGACGAGGTTGGCGTGGAGCCAGCAGCTCTCGCTCAGGCGATCCTCGACCGCGACACTGCGGACATGGCCGAGGTTGCCGAATTCTGGAACACCGGATGGAACTTCGAGGGCGGTGAACTTCCCGATCCGGCCCTGGTGCCCTCCAGCGGTCCGTACACGCTGAACGGTGCGACCTGGAACAGTCCTGAGTCGCTGACCGTGGTGCCGAACGAGAACTACTACGGGCCGCCTCCGGCCACGAAGAACTTGACCTACCGGTTCACCGCGCCCGAAGCCATGGTTCAGGCACTCCAGAACGGCGACATCAACATCATCGAGCCTCAGCCCGATGTCGATACCGTGGATGCGATCAAGGCGATGGGTGACGGGTTCGAGCTCATCACCGGCCCCACGCTGACCTGGGAACACTTGGATTACAACTTCGTCGACAGCAGCCCGTTTGCCGACGAGAACGGTGGGCTCGCCGCTCGTGAGGCCTTCGCCATGTGTGCACCGCGTCAGCAGATCGTGGACAACCTGATCAAGCCGGTTGACCCAGAGGGTGTCGTGATGAACCTGCGCGAGGTCTTCCCCTTCCAGGACGACTACGAGGAGACCGTGGAAGCGGCCTACGACGGTCGTTACGACGAGGTCGACATCGAGGGCGCGAAGGCGAAGCTCGAGGAGTCGGGCCTGGAGACTCCCGTGGACGTCCGGATCGGCTACTCGGCACCCAACCAGCGTCGTACGAACGAGGTCTCAGCCATCAAGTCGAGCTGCGACGAGGCGGGCTTCAACATCGAGGACTCTGGCGACTCGGACTTCTTCGCGGCCGGTGGCCCGCTGGAGGTCGGCGACTACGAAATCGCTCTGTTCGCCTGGGCTGGGTCTGGTCAGGTCGCCTCCGGTCAGCCGATCTACTCCACGGACGGTGGCCAGAACTTCGGCAAGTACAGCAACGAGGAGGTCGACGCTGCCTGGGAGACCTTGGCGGCCTCCAACGACCCCGAGGTGTGGAAAGAACAGCGCAAGGTGATTGAGAAGTTGCTGTGGGACGACCTTTACGGCATTCCGGTCTTTGCGCACCCAGGTGTGGTCGGAGCGGACGCCACGATCGACAACGTCTACTTCAACTCGACTCAGACGCAGATCGCCTGGAACGCGGAGCAATGGGTTCGCGCCGAGTGAGGAACGACCGCGCGACGAGCAACATCTGAGCAGGAACTGAGGGGGCGGGAAGTCGCCAAGACATCCCGCCCCCTCAGTCGGCCAGACCGGCGCAGCAGGAACGGTTTGGCGCTATGGTCACCCTCACGCAGTGTCATTGACACCGAAAGTTGCTCCGCAGCATCTGGCAGGAAGGCGATGTCGTGCTCCAGTTCATCCTCAGGCGTATCGGGGTTTCGGTCCTGATCCTGTTCCTCGCCTCGATTTTGACGTACGTCCTCTTGATCAACTCCGACGATCCTCTAAAGGACTTGCGGCAAAGCAACGCGACCAACCGTGAGCAGTTGATCCAAGCGCGGATCGACAACATGAACCTAGACGAGCCCTGGTACTCCCGCTACGGCATGTGGCTGGGAGGGGCGAGCAAGTGCCTGGTTCTGTCTTGCGACTTCGGCGTGGATCGGTCTGGTTTCAGTGTCAACACGATGGTCTCTGCGGCCGTGGTCAGCAGTTTGCGGTTAGTGACATTGGCTACCATCATCGCGATCGTGCTCGGCATCACTCTCGGCATCCTGGCCGCGATTCGTCAATACAGCGGCTTCGACTATGGCGTCACGTTCCTTGCCTTCCTCTTCTTCTCCCTCCCCGTGTTTTGGGCCGCGATCCTGCTCAAGCAGTACGGAGCCATCGAGTTCAACAACTGGATCGCTGATCCATCGGTGTCGCTGGTGACTACCCTGCTCATAGCGCTGCTTTTCGGCCTCATATTCTCTGTAGTTGCTGGGGGAGATACGCGGCGGCGGGTCGGCACGTTCCTGGTCACGGTGGTCGTGTTGTTCGGGGTGGTGACCTACTTCGACGCCGTGGATTGGTGGCGCTACCCGGCGCTAGGCATTGGCTTAGTCGTCTTGCTCTCCCTCGCCGCGTTCGGTTTGCTCCTCATGCTCACCGTGGGACTACGCAATCGTCAGGTGATGTATTCAGGGCTTGCCACCATCGGTGTGGGTATCGTTGCCTTCTACGCCACAGGGTCGCTGATGGAGGACCCAAGTTGGCTTCTCCTCCTGGGTCTAGGCATTGCGGCGGCGGCCGTCGGTGCCATCATCGGGGTAGTCCTGGGGGGATACGAGCGCAAGACGGCGGTCACCGTCTCGGTGGGTACGGCATTGGCCTTCGGCTTCTTCACCTTTCTGGACCAACTCCTCTCCAACTGGAACGGCTACCTGGGCATCTCCGGCCGTCCCATATCCACCATCGGCTCTGGATCACCATTGTTCAGCGGCAACTTCTATGAAGGTGTATGGGACTGGTCCACCCAACTGATTCTGCCCACGATTGCGCTCACGATCATCTCGCTGGCGGGTTATTCGCGCTATACCCGGTCTTCCATGTTGGAGACGACGCAACAGGACTACATGCGCACGGCCCGGTCAAAAGGTCTTTCGGACCGTGTCATGAATACCAAGCACGCCTTGCGCAACGCGCTGATCCCGATCACCACGATCGTGGCCTTCGACTTTGCCTCTCTCATCGGTGGAGCCGTCATCACCGAGCGGATCTTCGGGTGGAGCGGCATGGGAGCCTTGTTCCAGGCCGGCCTCGACACGGTGGACCCCAACCCAGTGATGGCCTTCTTCTTGGTCACCGGTGCGGCAGCCATATTCATGAATATGTTGGCCGATATCGCGTACGCATCGCTCGATCCGCGGATCAGGAGATAGGGAGTCGACATGGCTGACAATGATCGCCCGACCAACGACGAACCAGACACCCCCGGCTCCGGCCGTGAAGACCTTTCTCCCGTGCCTGGTCAAGGCGACCCGGGCTCACCTCAGTACGATGAAGCGGCTGCAGAGTTGGAATACTCGGTCGAGAAGCAGATCGACCTCGAAGAAAAGTCGTATTCTCAGGGCCAATTGGTGCGGAGGCGTTTCTTCCGGCACAAGGGTGCCATGATCTCGTTGGGCGTGCTGGTCGGTTTACTGGTGATGGCGTATTCGTCCATCGGCATCTTCGGACTTCCCGGCTGGTGGGGAAAGTCATACCTCGCGAGTTCGTCGGTCGTCGACGGGGGACGTCCCACGCTCTCGCTATTCCCCCCGTCCTTCGGGGAGCATCCGTTCGGCCAAGAGACCACCGGCAAGGACTATTTCGCACTGACGATGCGGGGGACGCAGCAGTCACTCATCGTTGCCTTCGCCGTTGGAGTCGGTAGCACCATCATCGGCACGTTCGTTGGGGCCTTCGCGGGGTTCTACCGGGGCTGGATCGAGGCGGTGCTGATGCGGATGACCGATGTTTTCATTGTCATTCCGTTGCTCATCCTGGCGGCGATCATGTCGAAGACCCTCGATGCTGGGATCTGGGGCATGTCGTTCACGCTCAGCATCCTGGTCTGGACCGGGCTGGCTCGCCTTGTGCGCGGTGAGGTGTTGTCGCTGCGAGAACGCGAATTCGTGACGGCGGCCGAAGCGATCGGGACCTCGTCGATGCGGATTATCTTCAAGCACATCCTGCCGAACACCATCGGCACCATCATCGTGAGTGCCACGCTGACCATCGCCACGGCGATCCTTCTCGAGACCGCGCTCAGTTTTCTCGGGTACGGCATCAATCCACCCGATAGCTCGCTCGGCCTGCTTATCAGTCAATACCAAACAGCCTTCCAGACGCGCCCGTGGCTGTTCTGGTATCCCGGGTTGATGATTGTCGGCATCGCGCTGTCGGTGAACTTCCTCGGCGACGGACTCAGAGACGCCTTCGATCCCCGCCAAAACAGGAGCGCCGACTGATGGCAACCGCAATGAGCGAACCCAGCACCGGCCATGGCGAGTCATCACATTCGGCCGACGGCGCTGTTCTCAGTTTTGGGGACGTGGACGTCCGCTTCAAGACCGAGTTTGGATCCGTGCACGCAGTCAAGGGCGTGACGCTCGACGTCAAGCCCGGCGAAGTCGTCGCGGTCGTCGGTGAGTCCGGATCTGGTAAATCGGTGACATCGATGACCGCGATGCGCCTGTTGCCCGGGAATGCGCGCATCGATGGGCACGTCACGGTGAGCGGGGTCGAGGTCGGGGTGATCTCCGAGCGCAAGATGCGCAAGATGCGCGGCAACAGCATTGCGATGATCTTCCAAGAACCGATGACCGCGCTCAACCCGGTGCTCACGATCGGCACCCAGGTGACCGAGTCGATGGAGCTGCACGGGATCGCGGTTGGCAAGGACGCGGAGAAGCGCGCCGTCGAGCTGCTGGAGATGGTGGGGATCCCCGAGCCCGAGAAGCGCGTCAAGCAGTATCCGCACGAACTCTCTGGCGGGCAGCGGCAGCGCGTCGTTATCGCCATGGCCATCAGTTGCGACCCCAAGGTGATCATCGCGGACGAGCCCACGACGGCGCTGGACGTCACGGTGCAAGCCGACATCCTCGACCTTCTCCGGTCACTGAAGGACAAGTTGGATACCGGCATCTTGCTGATCACCCACAACATGGGCGTCGTGGCCGACATGGCTGACCGCGTCGCCGTGATGTTCAAGGGCGAGATCGTCGAGCAAGGCACCGCTGAGGCGGTGCTCACCAACCCGCAGCACGGATACACCAAGATGCTGCTGGGCTCGGTCCCGCGTCTCGGCGCAGGCCGAGGTCAGATGGGGATCAATATTCGGGACACCCTGGACCCCGACGCCGACTTGGCGATTGACCTCAAGAACCTGGTCATCGAATACCAACGATTGGGCAAGCCGCCGTTCCGGGCCATCGATGACGTCTCGTTCAACGTCAGACAGGGCGAGATCGTCGGGCTCGTCGGTGAATCAGGCTCGGGAAAGTCAACCATCGGGCGCTGTGCGCTAGGACTCATCCCTGCCACGTCGGGCACATTCACGCTCTTGGGTGAAGACCTTCCGTCGCTGAAGCGAGCCGAACTCAAGGCCCTCCGCAAGCGGATCGGTGTCATCTTCCAAGACCCGGCTGCGTCGCTTGACCCGCGTATGCCGATCGGTGAGTGCATTGCCGAACCCATGGTGGTGCACAAGGTTGGCGACAAGCAGTCGCAGCAAGACAAGGTCTATGAGTTGCTCGATGCGGTCCAACTGCCGCGCGAGGTCTACAACCGTTATCCTCACGAAGTTTCCGGCGGCCAGCGGCAACGTATCAGTGTTGCTCGAGCGCTCACCCTAGACCCCGAGTTGTTGGTCGCCGACGAACCAACGTCCGCCTTGGATGTGTCCGTGCAGGCAAAGGTCCTCAAGATTTTTGCTGAGTTGCAGGCCGAATATAAGTTTGCCTGCCTGTTCGTCAGCCACGACCTGTCGGTGATCGACCTTCTGGCCCACAAGGTCGTCGTCTTGCAGAACGGTAAGGTTGTAGAGGCCGGTCCGCGCGATCGGGTACTGGAAAATCCGCAAGAGGACTACACGCAGCGCCTCATCGCGGCAGCACCAGTCCCGGACCCCTCCGAGCAACGCCGCCGCCGCGAGGCTCGGCACGATCTCTTGCGTTCGCAGGGTGAGGACATCACGGAGTTGAAGATCGATCCCGCGCAGTACCATGCCGCGATGTCGGTGCCCATCGAGAAGGACCCTGCCTAGCCCGAGCAGCCCTGCTCGGATGAGAGGGTATGACGCATGCGCGTCCTCTTTGCTGGTACCCCTGAGGCGGCGGTCCCCTCATTGAAGGCGCTGCTGGATTCCCATCACGACGTGGTCGCGGTGCTCACCCGACCGGACGCGCCAGCCGGGCGCAAGCGTGTCGTGCAGGCGAGCCCGATCAAGAGTGTGGCGATGAAAGCGGGAATCGAGGTGCTCACCCCAACCTCTACTCGAGATCGAGCTTTGCGTGATTGCCTTACCGCGCTGCGTCTGGAGGCTGCGCCGGTCGTGGCCTACGGAGGGCTCATCCCGCGTCCGCTCCTAGACGTCCCGGCTCATGGCTGGGTCAATCTGCACTTTTCCTTATTGCCCGCCTGGCGAGGCGCTGCGCCAGTGCAACACGCGATCATGGCCGGCGACGAGATCGCCGGGGCAAGCACTTTTCTTCTCGAAGAGGGCCTGGACACCGGCCCGGTGCTCGGCACCCTGACCGAGCGAGTCCGCCATGACGACACCTCGGGTGCTCTGTTGCAGCGCCTCGCCTACGCAGGTTCAGAGTTGCTACTCGGCAGTCTCGATGCGCTGGAGTCCGGCACGGCCCAACCGCAACCGCAAGCCACGGACGGCATCAGCCATGCGCCGAAACTGACCCGCGACGACGCGCGGGTGCGATGGGACCGGCCCGCATACGCCGTCGATCGACAGATCCGCGGCTGCACTCCCGCCCCAGGGGCGTTCACGACGTTGCACGGCGAACGATTGAAGCTTGGCCCTGTCACCCTGGCAAGGACGACGGATCTGGGCTTCGACACATTGGCACCGGGTCAGGTGCATGCCGACCGTCGGGAGGTCCTGGTCGGCACCGGGGGAGGCATGGTGGCGTTGGGCGACGTCCAACCGCCCGGTAAGAGGCCAATGGACGCAGCGGCGTGGGCCCGTGGTGCTCGCCTGCATCCCGGCGACATCCTAGGGATTCACGGCTGATGGCCCAGCGCCGACGCTCAGTCACCAAGCCCGCCGACCGCACTCGTCACAGTGATCCCGCTCGACACACCGCATACCTCACGATGCGGGCCGTCGCCCACGGTGCGTACGCCAATCTCGAGTTGCCGGACCAACTGCGCCAGGCCCGTCTCTCGGGTCGCGACGCAGCCTTTGCGACCGAACTCTGTTACGGCACGATCCGGATGCAGGGCCTCTACGACGCCGTCATCGCCATCGCCGCCCAGCGAAAGCTCGACGCAATCGACGTCTCGGTGCTGGACATCCTGCGGATGGGTGCCCACCAGGTCCTCGACATGCGGGTGCCTGACCACGCCGCGGTCAACGCCAGCGTCGCCCTGGCCCGATCCGTGCTCGGCCAGGGTGCCGCCGGGTTCGTCAATGCGGTGCTACGCCGGGTGACCGAGAGAACTCGCGAGGAGTGGGTCGCGCGGGTCGCGGCAGAGGCCAGCGAAGTGAATACTCGCCTGGCCCTGGAGTTCTCCCATCCCTTGTGGATCGTGCGCGCCCTGCGAGCCGGACTGCTGGCCCACCAGGTCAGTTCGGCGGAGGCCATCGCCGAGGATCTTGCCGCAGTGCTACGAGCGCAGAACCATCCAGGCGCGTTGACCCTCACCGCTCGGCCGGGCCTCGATGCGGAGTCAGATCTGAGATCCCATGGCGCGGAACCCGCTGGACTCGCGGCTACGGCCTGGACCTTGCCCCACGGCGACCCTGGCTCACTGGCGAGCGTTCGGGACGGCAGGGCGGCCGTGCAGGATGCGGGATCTCAGCTCGTGGCTCTGGCCTTGGGTCAAGCGCACGTGGAGCACGACCAAGGACGCTGGCTCGACCTGTGCGCCGGCCCCGGCGGCAAGGCTGGCTTGCTCGCCGGGCTGGCCATGCAGGCTGGCGCGTCCCTGCGAGCCAACGAGGTCAGCGAGCACCGTGCCGAGTTGGTGCGGCATACTCTGCGAGCCGCTGTCTCGGCGGGCGCGGACGTCGAGGTCACTGTTGGTGATGGCCGCGGGGTCGGCGTTGAGCACCCCGATTGCTATGACCGAGTGCTGGTTGATGCGCCGTGCACCGGCCTCGGCGCGTTGCGCCGTCGCCCCGAGGCTCGCTGGCGACGCCAGCCCAGTGACCTCACCGGTCTTGCCCCACTGCAACGCGAACTGCTCACCTCGGCCCTGCGAGCCACCCGACCGGGCGGGGTCGTGGTCTACGCCACGTGTTCACCGCACATCGCCGAGACCACGTTGGTTGTGGACGACGTCACGAAGTCGTTCGGATCGGTGAGTGCGGAAGACATCCGGTCGCTGGTCAGGCGCCGCGACGGCACGGCATACACCGACCTCGGCCCGGGGCCGTGGGCACAGCTGTGGCCGCACCTACACGACACGGATGGCATGTTCTTGGCGTTGCTGCGACGCACCTGAGCGGCGGCTTGGAGTGGGGCGGACTACGCTTCAAGGCGTGCCTATGCAGATCAGCCCCAGCATCTTGTCCGCCGATTTTGCGAACCTGGAGCACGAACTTCGGCGTATCGATGGCGCGGAATGGGCGCACGTCGACGTGATGGACGGTCACTTCGTGCCCAACCTCACGCTCGGCGTGCCGGTGGTGCAGGCCCTGGCCAAGGTCAGCCCGATCCCGCTGGACGCGCACCTGATGATCGAAGACCCGGACCGATGGGCACCGCACTACGCCGAAGCCGGAGCCGCGTCGGTGACCTTCCACATCGAAGCGGCTAGCGACCCCGTCAAGACGGCACGAGCGATTCGAGAAGCCGGGGCCCGGGCTGCCATTGCGCTCAAACCCGACACCCCGTTCGCCCCGTATGCCGACCTGCTGGCCGAAGTGGACATGGTCTTGGTGATGACCGTCGAGCCCGGCTTCGGCGGCCAGTCGTTCATGGCCGACCAGATGAGCAAGGTCACCGAGGTTGCTGCTGCCGTGGCTCGAAGTGATCGCGACGTCTGGATCCAGGTCGACGGAGGAATCTCGGCTGACACGATCGGCACCTGCGCGCAGGCCGGTGCCAATGTGTTCGTGGCGGGGTCAGCCGTCTACGGTGCCGATGACCCGAACAATTCTGTGCAGCGGTTGCGTTCGCTCGCCAGCGACCATGCACCCTCGGCCTGAGAGCGCACGATGTCAGCGTCGGGGTCAGGGCCCCGCAGTTCGGCATACGCCATCTTCCGCCCACGCCGGGGTGCCTGGGTAGCGCGGATCAGCGCTCTCGCGTGTGTCCTGGTGTTCGCCTATTTGGCGCTCAGCACCCCGTCCACCGGCAGCGTCGGGTGGAGCGTGCCGGATCGCATCATGACCGTGCTCTTCGGGTTGGCCTTGGGGGCTCTGATCTACAGGTTTGCGGCCCTGCGCGCCATTCCCAGCCCGACCGGCCTGCGGGTGATCAACCTGTTCCGGCGCCACGACGTGGAGTGGACGAGCGTGGTGAACGTCGGCTACTCCGGGGGCACACCGTGGGCGGTCCTGGAGATGGTCGACACCGAACAGATCGCGGTGATGGCCATCCAGCGTTCCGATGGGGCCTTTGCCGAGAAAGAAGCATCGCGCTTGGCGGCGCTGGTCTCTCATCACTCCACACCGCCCAGTCGCGGTCAGTAGCCCGCGGGCCGCTCGTCCCGCGACACGCCCGACGCGAACGGCTCCAGCGCGCATATGCACCCCTGAGCCGGTCTTGGTGAGGGCGTCGTCGGCTGAGGAGGGCAGCTCAGGCGTGACGCGGCGGGCGCCCTCCGGCGGTGTCAGTCGTCGTCGGGTTCTTTGGGGCCGGGGTCGAGGTCTGTGCGCGTCGGCGGGACACGTCGAGTCGCGTCCTGAGCCGACAAGCCGGTCAGCCGCAGCAGGTCGACGACCGTGGACCGCACCTGGGCACGCATCACCTCCGCCGAGAGTCCCGCATCGCGCACGGACCACGTGGAGCGGCGCGCCAGATTGACCAAATCTTCGCGAGCCTCGACCGCGTCGCGGCCCTCCTCGAGCTCGTCGGAGATGTGCTGGGCGGCCATGGCGAGCTCGTCCACAAGATCGATGTACGACTCGGGGACGACCTCTGCCTCAATGAGACACACCTCGGCCCGCCGGATCAAGACCCGCACGTTCCTGATCGCAAGGTCCAGCGGAAAGAGCAAACTATCGATGATCTCCACGCCGGATCTCTGCCGCCGGCGCAGCGGGGCGACCCGAGCCACCGCCAATCCCTCGGCGGCGATCTGCCGCAGATCTTCCATTTCGGGTTGCAGATCCCTGGCGTCGTCCAGCGCCGCCGCGACGATCTCGACGTCTCGTTCGCGTAGGCCGGTGGCACATCGGCCCAGACTTGCCGCGAAGTGCGCCACGACCGATGCTGCCTCTTCACGGGGCCTGCGCAGTGGGGTTCCCGCCGGAGCGGCAACGGTGATGGCCAGCGCCACCACGCCGCCGACGACGGCGTCGATCCACCGACCGAAGGCCTGCCCATCACCGCTGATCAGGGTGGCCACAATCACCCCCTGGGTGCCGGCCTGGAGCATGAGCAACTGCCCCGCACCAGCCAGGACGGCGAGCGACATCGCGACAAAGCACACCGCCGCGATCTGCCACACGCCGACGCCGAAGAAGTGCACGAACACGTCGCCCACCAACACCCCGATGGCGACACCGACAGTCAACTCGATCACCCGTCGTATCCGATTGCCGTAGGTCAGACCCAGGCAAATCATTGCGGTGACCGGAGCAAAGAACGGCATCGCGTGACCGAGGAGTTCGGTCGCGATCAACCAGGCGACTGCGGCCCCAAACGCGGCCTGCAGGATCAGCGGCAATCGGGAGCGCAACCGAGTGGCTCGACTGGCGAAGGCGGCACCGCTGACCCTTGGGCGCAGCGCGGTGGGCACCGAGCGAAGACCTGACGCAGCCCCCTGATCAGCCATCGACCAGCACCGAATCTGTGCTGACAACGAAGTCGTAGCCGGGCGGGGCCTGCGGGTGGCTATCGACTCCGAACAGCACGTCTTCCTGCGCAGCCCAGCGGTCGGCATACACCGCGAAGTTTCCTTGCCCCTCCCGACCGCAAGCCCGGCTCAGGCGAATGTCCCGCGATGCGTGGACCCACACGGTGACGTTCAACAGGTGGCGGCAGGCGTGAGCTGTCGATCCGACTCCCTCAACGAGCACGACATCGGCCGGCGCGATAGTCACGGTCTCGGCGAAGGTGCCGCGCTCCCAGTCGTACCGGCGGTAGGCCCCGGGGCGGGCCTGACTCAACGGCGTGATGACCTGATCGCACAGCGTCGGCAGCGACGCCGCGAGGCCCTCCCAACCTGCATACAGATCGTCCATCGAGACCATGACCACGTAGGTGTGGCGACGACGGAGGCGATCGGCAATATCGCCAGCAAGGTGAGTCTTCCCTGAGCCGCTTCGTCCATCGATCCCGAGGAGGACCGGACCGCCTATCGCCGAGGACAGCAGGGCCTCGACGATCGCGTCGGTCGCGGTCTCGCGGGTGTGAGTGTGGATCTCACACCCGCCGAGCGTCAGCAGAGGCAGCGATGTCATTGACCTCACCACTGAGGTCAACTCGCGCGTGATCGTTGCGTCCGAAGGCGTGCAAGAGCACCTCGACAGGCTGCCCGGTGACCACCACGGTGCCCCGACCACGTGGCGGGCGACGCATGACCGCGCGCCCGAGTTCTGGAACCCGCACGACTACCCCGGTGGGGGATGTGCGATACAGCAGGCGGCCGATCAGGCGGACCGAGGACCAAGCCGCCGCGGAAGTCTCTGGGTCTGCGCCAGTGGCCTCGTCCTGCCAATCCGGGTCCGCTCGCACGATGTCTTCACGGTGCACCACGAATTCCGTCACGTTGATTGCCTCATCCACACGCGACCAGCGGGCGGGGCTCCAGCGCGGAGGCCCCGATCGTGCCTTTGCGAGCAAGTCTTCGAAGGGCAGCGCCACGAGCGAGTTGTGCACAGCATCGGTATGCCGGGTGGCCATCGGCAGCACAGCCCCTAGGGCCGCATCCGGTCGAGAGTCGTGCACCACGACGTGGGCCAGCAGGTCGCCTACCGTCCATCCCGCACACAGCGTCGGCGCTTCTGGGCCAGCGGTCTGGGCAGCGTCACATAGAGACTGTCGATGTCGCTGAGCCAGATTCATCCACCCATCCAAACACCCGCAGGGAAGAAACTTCGGCGGGAGTGTCCGATTGTCGCGTTCGTGCTCGACCTAGGAGTGACAGTGCATTCACAATGAGGCCTCTGGCCAACGAAGGAGTTCACCATGAAGTACATGTTGCTGCTGAACAGCGACCCCGCCCAGGCACCGGCCCCGGGCACCGACGAAGGTGCGGCGATGATGCCAAGTGGTTTGCCTACAGCGACGAACTCGTCGCTGCTGGGGCCATGGTCAGCGGGGAAGCGCTCCTTGGTGCCGAGACGGCCACCACTGTGACCGTGCGCGAGGGACAACGCGTGGTTACCGATGGTCCCTTCATCGAGTCCAAGGAGGTGCTGGGCGGCTATACGTCATCGATGTCGCGGATCTGGACGCAGCGCTCGATTGGGCGGCCAAGATCCCCAACGTCCACATCGGTTCGGTCGAGGTGCGACCGGTAATGGACCTCTCCGGGCTGTAAGCCTCACGCCATGAGTGATCCCGCGGTCACCCATGAGGAGATCGCCGACGCCTTTGCTGCGCAGTGGCCACGCTTGGTGGCCACGGTCGTGCGCGACGTCGGCGATCTCGGGATGGCCGAAGACTGTGTGCAGGAGGCGTTCGCGGCGGCGACCCGGCAGTGGCCACACGGGGGTATGCCGGCGCAACCCGGTGGGTGGCTGCTCTCCGTCGCCCGTCGCAAGGCCATTGATCAGATCCGGCGGTCCAGCCGGTTTCGCGAACTGCTGCCGCGACTTGAGGCCTACGGCCATGACGATCTCGACGGCCCTGAGGTCACTGCGGAGTTGCTGGATGACCAGTTGCGGCTTCTGTTGGGATGCTGCCACCCGGCGCTGGGTCCACCGGCACAGGTGGCCCTGACCTTGCGCATCGTCGGCGGCCTGTCGACCGGGCAGATCGCGCATGCCTTCCTCGTCTCCGAGCCCACCATGACGCGGCGGCTGACGCGGGCCAAGACGAAGATCCGCGAGGCGAACATCCCGTTCACGCGCAGCGACCAAGAGACGCTGGACGAGCGCTTGCCCAGCGTATGCGCGGTCATCTATTCGATCTTCACCGAGGGGCACGCCAGCAGCTCCTCGGCCACGCTGATCCGGGGCGATCTGTGTGACGAAGCTCTGTGGCTCGCTGATCTGTTGGGCACGCTCGCGCCGGAAGAACCCGAGGCTGCCGGTCTGCTCGCGTTGCTGCTGTTCATCGACGCTCGTCGGTCCACGCGGGTCGATGCCACTGGTCGGCCGATCCTCCTGGCCGATCAGGATCGGTCCGCCTGGGACCGCACGATGATTGCTCGCGGGTTGGCCTACCTGGCCCGGGCCAACAGTGGTCGCCGGGCGGGTCCCTATCAAACGCAAGCCGCCATTGCGGCCCTGCACGCGACGGCGGCAGACTTCGCGAGCACTGATTGGTCCAGCATCGTCGGTCTGTACGAGGTGTCGGATCGGCAAAGCCCTTCGCCTGTGGTTGCCCTCAACGCAGCCGTGGCCATCGGTCACGCTCGCGGGCCTCAACGTGGCCTTGAGGCCCTGGATCTTCTGGCGGATGCCCCCGGCGCGTCTGAACTCCGAGAGTACGTCTACTTCCACAGTGCGAGGGCTGAGTTTTTGGCGACCTTGGGGCTTCACCAGGAGAGCGCAGACGCCTTCCGGCAAGCCCTGCAGGTCAGCGCCAATAGTGCCGAAGGAGAGCATCTGCATACCAGGCTCGAGACCATGCGCGCCCTGGCTCTCTAGTGTGTCGGCGGCTCATGCGACGATGAGATCCTCCACATTTCCTTCCGGCACCTCAGTCTCGATTTGGCGTGCCTTCATCGATCGCGGCGAAAGGCGGGCTTCCAGTCATGGCCTCCACCGCATCCGCCCGCCCGGTCGTCCCGCCCAGGCCCAGCGGAGCGGTGCTGCGTCAGGGCCTCGGGATCATCTGGATCGGCGCTAAGCAGCAGCCGAAGTGGCTGGCCGGGGCCGTTGCAGGGGCGGTCCTGTGGGCGGGAGCGACGGTGGGCACCGCATGGGCCCTGGGATATCTCACCGATGCCGTCATCACGCCCGCGATCAACGTCGGGACGGTCGACGCCTCCGGTTTGTGGACGATCTTCGGGGTCTTGATTGCGATCCTCGTCGTCAACGTCATCGGGACCGTGCTGCGCCGGGTGCTGGCCACCGTCGCGGGTTTCAATCTGCAGGCGAAATACCGCCAGCGAGTCACCCGGCAGTATTTGCGGCTGCCGCTGACCTGGCATCACCGCCACCCTTCTGGGCAGTTGCTGTCGAACGCGCACTCGGACGTGGAGGCCACCTGGCAGGTCTTCAACCCGTTGCCGATGGCCATCGGCGTGATTGTGATGCTCTTCATCGCCGGAGCCCAGATGATCCTCGTGGATCCCGTGCTGGCCTTCATCGGCCTCCTGGTGTTTCCCAGCCTCTTCGCGGCCAACATGATCTATCAGCGGGCGATGTCGCCGAAGATCACGAGGGCTCAACAACTGCGGGCCGAGGTCAGCGAAGTCGCGCACGAGTCCTTCGAGGCCGGCCTCGTCGTGAAGGCCATGGGCCGCGAGCGCGAAGAGGGAGAACGCTTCGG
This sequence comes from uncultured Actinomycetota bacterium, assembly GCA_963803695.1. Classification (GTDB taxonomy): domain Bacteria; phylum Actinomycetota; class Actinomycetes; order Actinomycetales; family Dermatophilaceae; genus Ornithinicoccus. The sequence continues at coordinate 308,051 of CAWDNY010000003.1, read as the reverse complement.
CGGGGTCACGAACCGGCTGCGTGACTCACTCATCAGCGTCGGCCGGACCCGCGGTGTCTTCGAGCCTGTCATCGAGGCCATTCCCACGTTGGGCACGCTGGCCGTGCTCGGTGCCGGCACTGTTCGCGTGGCTTCCGGGGATCTGGACGCAGCCGATGTGGTGCAGATCGCCTACTTGTTCTCCATACTGGCCTTCCCGGTGCGAGCCCTGGGGTGGGTGCTGTCCGAGATTCCCCGGTCGGTGGTGGGCTACCAGCGCGTGGACTCGGTGCTTCAAGCCCGTGGCGCCATGGAACACGGGAATGACTCTTTGCCTCGATCGGGTCCGGCGCGTTCGAGCCTGCGCGACATCGATTTCGCCTACCGCGTCGATACCGGCGCCGACGGTGCTCAGTGGGGCCTCGACGCCGATGGCGCGCCCCTTGGGACGAAGACGGAGGACGTCGAGTTGGTCCCCGTCATCCACGGGGTGAGCCTCGACATACCAGCCGGGTCCACCACTGCCCTGGTCGGGCCGACGGGCGCGGGCAAGTCCACCTTGGCAAACCTGTCCCTAAGACTGGTCGATCCCGACCGCGGCACCGTGCACGTCGATGACCTGGACCTGCGGACTATTCGCGCCGGCGGTGTCAGCGATGTCGCCACTCTGGTCAGTCAGTCGACCTTCCTCTTCGACGACACCGTGGCCAACAATGTCTCCCTCGGCGGCGACTACGGCGACGGCGCGGTCGCGGCGGCGCTGAAGGTCGCTCAGGCGACGGCTTTTGTCGCCGAGCTCCCGCACGGTGATCAGACGGTGGTGGGCGAGCGGGGCGGGACGCTGTCGGGCGGTCAGCGTCAGCGGGTGGCCCTGGCGCGGGCGATCGTGCGGACCCCGCGGCTACTAGTTCTCGATGACGCCACGAGCGCAGTCGACCCCTCCGTGGAGCAGGAGATTCTCTCCGCTCTGCGCACGGCTCGGGACGGGATGACCGTGCTGGTGGTGGCCTATCGAATGGCCACGATCCTGCTAGCCGACCGGATCGTCTATCTGGAGCAGGGACGTGTCGCCGACCAAGGCAGTCACGATGAACTGCTGCAGGGGTGTCCTGGATACGCCAATCTGGTGCAGGCCTACTCGCGCGAAGCCGCAGAGCGTGCGGCGCTGCACTCCGAAGAGGAGCCGTCATGAGTGTTGCCGACCACCCTGCGGCCAATAGTCAGATTGGCGAGAGCTCAGGACTGTCCACCATGGCTACGGTTCGCCGAGGTCTTCAGTTGTCGCCGGAGTTGCGCCAAGGTGTGTGGATCACCGTGGCTTTGGCCCTGGTGGCCACGTTGGGCAGGGTGCTGATTCCCTTCGTGGTCCAGCAGACCACCGACAACGGGATCATGGCGCAAGGCGGGCCAGACATTTCCTTCGTGGTGACCGCCATCGTGATCGCGGCGGCTGCGGTCGTGCTGACCAGCCTGGCGCAGTACCTCGTCAACCTACGTCTGTTCACCGCCGCCGAGTCGGGGCTGGCCACCCTGCGCAATACGGCGTTCAGGCACATCCATGATCTGTCCGTCTTGACACAAAACACTGAGCGCCGAGGGGCGTTGGTCTCTCGGGTAACCAGCGACGTCGACACGATCTCGATGTTCGTGCAGTTCGGTGGCTTGATGCTGCTGATCTCCACCGCGCAGATCGTGCTGGCCACGATCTTGATGCTGTTCTACAGCCCCATCCTGGCTGGGGTGGTCTACCTCTGTTTCGTCCCGTTGGTGCTGCTGATTCGCCGCTTTCAACCGATGCTTGGACGTGCCTACGGAGCGGTTCGGACCAATGTCGGCTCGATGCTCGGTGCCATCTCTGAGTCCGTCGTTGGGGCAACCGCCATCCGGGCCTATGGGGTCGAGGGCCGCACGGAGACACGCATCGACCAGTCGATCGAAACCCATCGCCGCTCGGCCATTGCCGCCCAAGCCCGCTCGGTGCTGGCCTTCGTGTCCGGCCAGGCCTTCGGCGGTCTCACCTTGGCCATGGTGCTGGTGGTCGGCACGGTCCTGGCAGCGCGGGGATCGATCAGCCTCGGCGAGTTGTTGGCCTTCCTGTTTTTGGTCAACCTCTTCACCCAACCCGTGTTGATGGCCACCGAGATCCTCAACGAGCTGCAGAACGCCGTGGCCGGGTGGCGCCGAGTGATCGGCATCATCGACACCCCCGCCGACGTCGCTGACCCCGGTGCCGCAGGGGTGCATCAAGAACGCGGGCCGATCACCGTCGATTTCACCGACGTGGGCTATGCCTACCCCGGCGGCGAGAGCGTGCTGCGCGATGTCACCCTGCGGATCGAGCCTCGGAGCCGGGTGGCGATCGTCGGTCAGACCGGCTCCGGCAAGACCACTATGGCCAAACTCCTGACCCGGTTGATGGACCCGAGCCATGGGTCCATCGCCATCGACGGTGATCCGTTGACGCAGATCGCCTTCGGCTCGCTGCGTCGCCGAGTGGTGATGGTGCCACAGGAGGGCTTCCTGTTCGATCAGGACCTTCAGGAGAATGTCCGGTTCGGACGCCCTGAGGCCACCGATGACGATGTCGCCCTGGCCCTGACCGAGTTGGGCCTGGACGCCTGGGTAGGCACTCTGCCGCACGGCCTGCATACCGAGGTGGGCCAGCGCGGGGAGTCACTCTCTGCCGGTGAGCGACAGCTGGTCGCGATCGCTCGGGCCTACCTGGCCGACCCGGACCTGCTCGTCCTCGACGAAGCCACCAGCGCCGTCGACCCCTCCACCGAGGTCCGGATCCAGCGTGCCTTGGAAGGACTGACCCGCGGGCGCACGTCGGTGGCGATCGCACACCGTCTCTCGACGGCCGAGGCCGCCGACGTGGTCATCGTGGTCGACGCCGGTGCCGTGGTGCAGATGGGCCATCACCGCGACCTCATCGCCGAGCCAGGCGTCTACGCCCAGATGCACGCATCCTGGGCCGCTCAGCAAACGTCCACCTCCGTCGAAGCAGAATAAGACGATGAGGAAGGGCAGCAAGGTGAGTCGGTGGATCCCGTGGGCGATGCTGCTCGGTGCAGCCTTCGTCGCGCTCAGTGGGGGAAGGACGTGGGTCCGTTTCACTGTGCAGGACCCCGTCCTCGGGGAGGGTCTGCGCACCGCGAACGGGTATGCCGCGAGCTCCGCGCTGTCGGCAGCCGCTGTGCTCGGCCTGGCGGCCATGCTCACTGCCCTGCTGACCCATCGGCGGGTGCGCATGCTCGCGCTGAGCGTCTTGTGCCTGGACGGCCTGTGGGCGACCTGGCTTGCTGTGCAGGTGGCGACCGACCCGGCGGGGGCAGCGGGACAAGGCGCGCCGGGCGACCTGCAGGCCACAACCACCGGTGTTGTCATGGTGACCGAAGCCGCCAGCACCCCGTGGGTGTGGGTCTTTGCGATCGGCGCGACCCTGGTAGCCCTCGGAGCCGCGTGGATGGCGATCCGGGGTGCCCGGCCCGCTCGCTACGTCGCAGAAGAGACGAGCGAGCAGGGCGCCGGGGCAGACCATGCCCGGGATCAGCAGCTGCCCGCCACCGACGTGCAGCGCCGAGCCAACACCGCAGCCTGGAACGATCTCAGCCGCGGCGATGACCCCACTGACGACGCGTGAGGTGCCAGAACGCATAAGATCGGTCAGCGAGCGCTACCGGCATCACGTCTGTGGCAGAAGAATGAGCGGTCTCGAGGACAAGGGAGTTGGGCATGGAGGACGAGTTCGGTCACGGTCACAGCGTGGCGGCGTGGACTGGGGTGGCCGTCCTGATTGTGGCGAGCACCTTTATCTCCATCGGCATCTTCTTCGGTCTGGCCTGGGCGAACTGGGTTGGCATCGTCCTTGTCGTGGTGGGTATAGGGGCGTGGGTCGCACTGAACCGGGCGGGCTACGGCCAGGACCTGCACACATCCCACGACCACGCCGACCGGTAGGCGGCTGCGGGGTCGCCCAGCGCCGTTACGCTTGTCCGATGGCGACAGTGCTGGAGGAGATCATCGAGGGGGTCCGAGAGGACCTCGCCCAGCGGCAACTCCTCACCCCCCTGACCAGCGTGATGCAGCAGGCCCGCGAGGCTGCGCCACCCGTGGACGTCATGGCCGTGCTTCGCGCACGAGGCGGACTCCACGTGATCGCCGAGGTCAAGCGCTCCAGCCCTTCCAAGGGCGCATTGGCGCCGATCATCGATCCCGCGTCGCTGGCCGTGCGGTATGCCGACGGGGGAGCGAGCGTGATCAGCGTCCTGACCGAACAGCGCAGGTTCGGGGGCAGTCTGGCCGATCTTGCGGCCGTGCGTCGCGCGGTTACCGTGCCCCTGCTGCGCAAGGACTTCACGGTCGAGGAGTATCAGATCTGGGAGGCTCGAGCGTGGGGTGCCGACCTGGTCTTGTTGATCGTGGCCGCGCTCGACGACGCTGCTCTGCGCTCGTTGCTGGCGGTCGCCCACGCGGCCGGTATGCAGGCGCTCGTCGAAGCACACGATGACGCAGAAGTTGCCCGTGCGGTGGCCTGTGGCGCTCAGATCATCGGCGTCAACGCGCGTAACCTGAAGACCCTGGAGGTCGACCCCCAAACTTTCGCTCGGCTCGCTCCCGGCATACCCGAGGGGGTGTTCCTCGTGGCCGAGTCGGGCGTGCGAGGACCCGCTGACGCGGCGAACTACGCCGCCCACGGCGCTGACGCAGTCCTGGTCGGCGAGGCGTTGGTGACAGGTGAGGACCCGTCCCACGCCGTCGCCGAGATGATCACCGCGGGCAGCGCTGCCGGCAGGCGTCACTCCGAACTTCAGCAGATGGGAAAGCCATGAGCACCACCACCCCGCACACAGCCGAGCAGTTGGCCGTAGACCTGCCCGGCCGGTTCGGCGACTTCGGCGGGCGTTACGTGCCCGAGGCGCTCGTGGCTGCGCTCGATGAGTTGGACGCGGCCCGCATCACAGCGATGAGCGACCCCGCCTTCATCGCCGAGTTGGACGAGCTTCAGCGCAACTACACCGGACGGCCCAATCCGCTCACCGAGGCGCGCCGGTTCGCCGAGCACGCTGGCGGTGCCCGCATCTTCCTCAAGCGGGAAGACCTCAACCACACGGGTTCGCACAAGATCAACAACGTGCTCGGTCAGGCGCTGTTGACGGTCCGGATGGGCAAGTCGCGGGTCATCGCCGAGACCGGAGCGGGGCAGCACGGTGTGGCGGCAGCGACCGCCGCCGCCCTCATGGGCTTGCGTTGCACCGTCTATATGGGCAAGAAGGACACTGAACGCCAAGCGCTGAACGTGGCACGGATGCGTTTGTTGGGTGCCGAGGTCATCCCGGTCGACCATGGCAGCGCCACGTTGAAGGATGCGATCAACGAGGCCATGCGCGATTGGGTCACCAACGTCGAGGAGACCCACTACATGCTCGGCACGGTGACCGGCCCGCACCCCTTCCCGACCATGGTCCGTGATTTCCACGCCGTGATCGGCAACGAAGCTCACGATCAACTGCTATCCCTCACCGGTCGCCTGCCGGACGCGATCTGTGCCTGCGTCGGTGGTGGGTCCAATGCCATCGGAATCTTCCACCGCTTCCGCGACGAGCCATCGGTGCGTCTGGTCGGCTTGGAGGCTGGCGGAGATGGCGTGGAGACCGGGCGGCACGCGGCGCGGTTCTCGGCCGGATCTCCGGGCGTGTTGCACGGCGCGGCGACCTATCTGCTGCAGGACGAGGATGGCCAAACCATCGACTCGCATTCCGTCTCGGCCGGCTTGGACTACCCCTCGGTGGGCCCGGAGCACGCCAGTTTGTTCATGTCGGGACGCGCGGAGTACTACCCGGTGACCGACACCGAGGCGATGGACGCCTTTGCGCTGCTGTGTCGCACCGAGGGCATCATCCCCGCCATCGAGTCGGCGCACGCGTTGGCCGGTGCCCTGATGATCGGCGCACAGCTCGGCGAAGGCGGCCTAGTGTTGGTCAACCTGTCGGGTCGGGGGGATAAGGATGTCGACACGGCCGCTCGCTGGTTCGGTCTCGTAGAAGGGGAGGATCTTGTGCGCGCCGAAAAGGTGAAGGCCGCGGAGCCGGTCGCCGAAGCAGAGGGGAGTGGCTGGTGAGCAGTGCGTTGGCGGAGGTCTTCTCGACGTGTCGCAAGGAAGACCGGGCAGCACTGGTGGGTTATCTGCCCGCAGGCTTCCCAGACCAGGAGGCATCTGAGCGTGCGTGCGCGGATCTGGCCCGGGCCGGAGCCGACATCGTCGAGGTCGGGGTGCCGTATAGCGATCCGCTGATGGATGGCCCCGTCATCCAGGATGCGGCCGAGCGAGCCCTGGCGGCCGGCTTCAGGTTCGCTCACCTCCTGCGTTGCGTGGAGTCAGTCGCCGCGGCCGGTGCCGTGCCCGTGGTGATGAGTTATTGGAACCCGGTGCTGCGCTACGGTCCCGCTCGATTTGCCGCTGATCTGGCGGCGGCCGGCGGCGCGGGGCTGATCACCCCGGACCTCATCCCCGACGAGGCAGGTGTGTGGACCGACGCGGCTGCCGAGCACGATGTGGCCCCGATCTTCTTGGTCGCACCCTCCTCGACCGACGAGCGACTGGCGATGACGGTGGCGGCGTGTCGAGGATTTGTGTATGCCGCGTCGACCATGGGCGTGACCGGTGCTCGGGCTGCCGTGGGTGGGGGAGCCGAGGCGCTGGTGACGCGGACGCGGGCCGTCACCGACCTGCCGATCTGCGTGGGACTTGGTGTGTCCACGGGCGAGCAGGCCGCTGAAGTGGCTGGGTTTGCCGACGGTGTCATCGTCGGCTCTGCCTTGGTCTCCGCGTTGGGCACTGATCCTGGGGGCAGCGCGTTGAGGTCTCTGACCGACGAGCTAGCCCAAGGAGTACGCCGACGTTGAGCACGGCCTCGATCAATCCCACCGCCGCGGACAGTCGCGAGCACACGGTGCCCTCTGAGGCACGCAGAACCCGCATGTTGGATGTGGTGGGTCTGGTCGCGCGGATTGCTCTGGGAAGCGTGCTGGTCGTCGCCGGATATCTGAAGGTGACCGACCTGACCGGTTCGATCCAGTCGGTCGTGGCCTACGAGGTATTCCCCTACGACATCGCGAAGTTCGTCGGCATCACGCTCCCGATCATCGAGATTGCGCTCGGGCTACTCCTCGTCCTCGGGATGTTCACTCGCGCTGCGGTAAGCGTGGGGACGCTGCTCATGGTGATCTTCCTCGCCGGCATTGCCTCAGCATGGGCTCGTGGGTTGGCCATCGACTGCGGCTGCTTCGGGACGGGGGGACCGATCGATCCGCGCAACACCCGGTATCTCGAGGAGATCGTCCGTGACAGCGCACTCGCTGCAGCCGGGCTCTGGTTGGTGCTGCGACCCCATACTCCCTTGTCGTTAGACCGACTCTTCGCCGGCGGCGCGCCGTCCGGTATGGATGTGCCCGAAGAAAGGAACGACTGACTGATGTCACGTCCCCCTGCCCCCAGGGCCGAGGTCGAGCCGCCCAGCGGGCCACCGATGGGGCTCATCGGTGCTGTTACGGCGGTGCTCGTTGCGATCATCGCCGTGGTGGTCTACCTCGCCGTGCGCGGAGATGGACTGACCGCCCAGGGTGGTGCCGACACGCTCGCCGAAGGTGGGGGTATCGCCGTCAACCCAGAGGTCACCGGGGTGCCGGAGGTGCACATCTACGCTGACTTCCAATGCCCCTTCTGCGGTCAGCTGGAGCAGACCTCGGGGTCCGCGATCACCGAGGCCGCGGCGGCCGGAGAGGTCCAACTCACCTACACCTTTATGTCTTTCCTCGACGGCAATCTGGGCAACGACTCCTCGTCGCGCGCCGCCAACGCTGCTGTGTGCGCCGCAGACGCAGGTAAGGTCAGCGGTTTCGTCGAGGGCGTCTTCGCTCAGCAACCGGAGAACGAAGGCGACGGATACAGCGACGACATCTTCCTCGGGGTGGCAGAAGACATCGGCATCGAGGGGGCTGATCTGGACACGTTCACGACGTGCGTGCAAGAACAGACGTATGCCGCGTACGTTCAAGACATGCAAGAGCGCGCGAGCAAGGACAAGGTCAGCTCATCGCCGGTGGTCAAGATCGACGGCGAGCCCATCAGCAACGAGGACTTGAGTCGCTTGTTGCAGGAGCCCACGTCGTTCACCGACGTGGTGGCGGCCAACTCGTGATCGAGACGCTGTCGCTGGCCCTGCCCACGGCTCTGCCGAGCCCTGAGCAGGGCGTGTGGTACCTGGGGCCGATTCCGATCCGGGCCTACGCGCTATGCATCCTGGCCGGGATCCTGGTGGCGATCTCGATCACCTTCCATCGCATGCGTGCCCGCGGCGGAACCGGTGAGGAGATCTACGACATCGCGGGCTGGGCGATCGGGTTCGGGATCGTGGGGGGCCGGCTTTATCACGTCATCTCCTCGCCCCGTCCCTACTTCGGGGAGAACGGCAATCCGATCGACGCCCTCAAGATCTGGGAGGGCGGCTTGGGCATTTGGGGAGCGGTTGCGCTGGGTGCCGTCGGGGCATACATCGGCTGCCGACGCCACGATCATTCGTTCGCCGACATGGCCGACGCGATCGTGCCGGGCCTGCTCGTGGCCCAAGCCCTTGGCCGGTGGGGGAACTACTTCAACAACGAGTTGTACGGCGGTCCCTCCACGGCACCGTGGGCGTTGGAGATCCATCAGTGGGATGCCGGGGCCGGTCGGGCGGTGGTCGATGACTCCGGGGCCGCCGTCGTGTTGGGGACGTTCCAACCCACCTTCCTTTTCGAAGCGCTCTGGCTGCTGCTGCTCGCCGTGACCATCGTCGTGGTCGACCGACGGCATCGATTCGCCCGTGGCCAGGTCTTTGGGTTGTACCTGATGGGCTACACCTTGGGGCGATTCTTCATCGAGCTCATCCGCACCGACCCGGCAGAGATCATCTTCGGGCAGCGCGTCAACGTCTGGGTGTCGCTGGTTATCTTTGTCCTCGGGCTGGTGTTGTACCTCTACCGTGGGGCTCGCGCGGACTACCCGCCACGCGGATCGGCGCACCTCAGCACCGAGGAAACACCAGATGAACTCACCCAGGAATCGTTTACATCCTGACGCGGGCGCGGCATAGGGTGTGATCATGCGTCGCGCCAAGATCGTTTGCACCCTGGGCCCTGCTGTCGATACCCAAGAGTTGGTGACGGCCCTGGTGACGGCCGGTATGGATGTCGCTCGCCTCAATATGTCGCATGGGGAGCACGACGATCACCAGCGCCGCTACGATCTGGTCCGCCAAGCGGGTGACGACGTCGGTCGGGCGGTTGCCGTGCTGGCCGACCTGCAGGGACCGAAGATCCGGACGGCCCGCTTCGCTTCTGGCCCGATCACGTTGGCCGAAGGCGACCGCTTCGTCATCACCACGCGCGATGTGCCGGGCGACAAGCACGAGGTGGGCACCACCCACCACGGCTTGGCCGAAGACGTCGAGCCTGGCGATGACCTGCTCATCGACGATGGCAAGGTGCAGTTGCGGGCCGTGGAGGTGACCGACACCGACGTCATCACCGAGGTGGTCATCGGTGGCCCGGTGTCGAACAACAAGGGCATCAACCTGCCAGGTGCCGCCGTCAGCGTCCCCGCCCTGAGCGAGAAGGACGCCGATGACTTGCGATGGGCGCTGCGAGCTGGCGCAGACCTCATCGCGCTCTCGTTCGTGCGTTCTGCGGCCGACATCGATGATGTCCACGCCATCATGGACGAGGTCGGCATCCGTCGGCCGGTGATCGCCAAGATCGAGAAGCCGCAAGCGGTGGAGAACCTCCGCGAGATCGTCTCGGCGTTCGACGCGATCATGGTTGCGCGGGGTGACCTCGGCGTCGAGTTGCCGCTGGAGCAGGTGCCTCTGGTGCAGAAGCAGGCCGTAGAAATGGCTCGGCGCAACGCCAAACCCGTCATCGTGGCCACCCAAGTCTTGGAGTCGATGGTGACCAACGCGCGGCCGACGCGCGCGGAGGCCAGCGACTGTGCCAACGCCGTGCTGGACGGTGCGGACGCCATCATGCTCTCCGGTGAGACCAGCGTCGGGGACTGGCCGATCAAGTCGGTCGAGACGATGGCGACCATCATCGAAAACATCGAAGAGCAGGCCCTGGACCGGATCACCCCATTGGGCAGCAAGCCCAAGACCACCAGTGGCGCGGTCACCCGCGCTGCCGCCGACATCGGGGCCCTGCTCAAGGTGTCCTTCATGGTGACGTTCACCCAGACCGGGGACTCGGCCCGACGCATGTCGCGACTGCGCTCGGCCATCCCGATGTTGGCCTTCACCCCCGAACCCACCACCCGTTCCCAGTTGGCGCTGTCCTGGGGGATCGAAACCTTCTTGACGCCATACGTGGAGCACACCGACGAGATGGTGATGCAGGTCGATGAGGCCCTGCTGCGCGAGAAGCGGTGCGTCGAGGGCGACCTGATCGTCATCGTCGCGGGCTCACCGCCCGGCGTCCCGGGGTCGATCAACGCGCTGCGGATCCACAAGGTCGGCGATGCCGTCTACGGCCGGGCCAACGCCTACGCTCGTTTACGTGAGGACTCCGACGGGCGGGTATGATCTTGCTGCCCTAGGCCGGGGTGGTGGAATGGCAGACACGGAGCACTCAAAATGCTTTGCTCGAGAGGGCGTGCGGGTTCGAATCCCGCTCCCGGCACACAGTGAGGAATCAGATGACTGAACAGGCGCCAACAGGCACTGACGAGCTCTCGCTCAACCCCCTTGATACTTCCGCAGCCGATGGTTCGGCAGTGGAGGGGTTTCGCTCGCACCGGATCGTGGTGGCCGAAGACGAAGCGCTGATCCGGATGGATCTGACCGAGATGCTCATCGAAGCAGGCCACGATGTCGTCGGCCAGGCCGGCGACGGTGAACAAGCCGTGCAGATGGCCCGCGAACTGCGTCCCGACGTCGTGGTGATGGACGTCAAGATGCCCGTGATGGACGGGCTAACGGCGGCCGAGATCGTCGGGCGCGAGGGAATCGCCGCCGTGGTCATGCTGACGGCCTTCAGTGACCGGACCTTGGTCGAGCGGGCCAGTGACGCGGGAGTGATGTCGTACGTCGTCAAGCCCTTCGCCGCTCACGACGTGTTGCCCGCTCTGGACATTGCGACCGCCCGGTGGCAACAGCGCGTCGCCCTCGAGAGCGAAGTGGCCGACCTGTCCGAGCGGCTCGAAACCCGTAAGAGTCTCGATCGCGCCAAGGGCCTGCTGATGAAGAAGTTGAAGGTGAGTGAGCCGGAGGCTTTCCGCTGGATCCAGAAGGCAGCGATGGACCGACGTATGTCGATGCGCGAGGTGGCCGAGGCGGTGGTCTCCGGCATGGACGCGCCCAAGTCGACCGGCTAAGTAAAGGCCGATACCAACGTCACTAAGCATGGCGCGACGACCAGGGCGGGCAGCAGATCAGCCACTGGCACGTCGCGAACTCTCAGCAGCCTCAGCGACAAACCCACCAGCAGCAGTCCGCCGACAGCAGTAAGCGCTGCGATGTGGGCATCGGGAACAACCGACCCGAGGGCAACGCCGATCACGGTAAGCAGACCCTGCGTCACCGCGACGGAGAGGGCGGAAAACAGCACCCCGACGCCGAAGGACGCAGCAAAGGCCATGGCGGCGAAGAGGTCGAGGCTGGACTTCAACACCAACTGATCGATTCCGCGGCCCAGCCCGTCACTGAGGGACCCGAGGATCGTCAGCGGGCCGACACAAAACAGCAACGACGTGGTCAGCCATCCTTCGATGAACCGTTCTCGAGCGCTGGGCTGTGTGGGCAGATCAGCGTGCTCTGGGCTCAAGCCGACGGCATCGTGGCTCTGCGCGTCTTCTCCGACGTCAGCGCCAGGGGCCAGCCTTTCGGCATACCGCTGCACGGTTCCCGCGATGGAGGCCAACCGTTCTTCCAGCCGCAGGAGTGCGCCGGCGATCCCCCCGAGCAACAACGAACCGAGCACGATCAACACCGGCACTCCGTCCCCCACTGCGGCCACGAAGGCCGGGTCGGTGACCTGGTATGCCGACAGCGCGGCGACCAGCAGGGTCACCAGCCCAAGGGCATCGGTCACGACCGAGCGCACCGCATCCGACATCCGGTGACCGACGAGCAGACCCACCGTGCCGCCGAGCAGGATCGCGGCCACGTTGATGATCGTCCCCAGGCCGGGGAAGGCACCGTCCACTCGCGCAGCTCAGCTCGCGGCTGGCGGCCGCGAGCGCAAGGCACAGGTCAAGCGCGAGGTGCATACCCGATCGCCTGCCTCGTCGGTGATGACGATCTCGTAGCAGGCGATAGCCCCGCCGAGTCGAAGGGGAGTCGCGACCCCGGTCACGACTCCTGGGGGCCGAACCGCCTTGTGATGGGTGGCGTTGATGTCGACGCCGACCGCTACTCGCCCCTCGCCTGCGTGCAGCATCGCCGCGATGCTTCCGAGGGTCTCTGCGAGCACGACACTGGCACCCCCGTGCAACAGGCCGTACGGCTGCGTGTTGCCCTGCGCTGGCATGGTGCCGACGACGCGATCGGCACGTGCTTCGGTGACCTCGATGCCCATCTTCTCGATCAAGGTGCCCTGCCCCATGGCCACCAAATCCTCGCTCGGCATCTGGGCCGAAGGTACGTGAGGTAGGGGAGTGTCAGTCATGCGTCATAGGGTGCCATCTGTGAATGGCAACGGTGTGAACAGGCTCCTGCTCCTCGATGGTCACTCGCTGGCCTACCGTGCCTTCTTTGCGTTGCCGGCCGAGAACTTCTCGACGACCACCGGGCAGACGACCAACGCGGTCTACGGCTTCATCTCGATGCTGATCAACGTCCTGCGCGACGAGGCACCGAGTCACATCGCGGTCGCCTTCGACAAGTCCCGGCAGACCTTCCGGACGCAGGAATATGCCGAATACAAGGCCGGTCGAGCCAAGACTCCCGATGAGTTCTCCGGACAGCTGCCGCTGATCCGTGAGGTGCTGGACGCGCTGCGGATCACTCATCTGGATATGGACGGCTTCGAGGCCGACGACATCATCGCCACCCTGACCGCGCGCGCCCGCGAGGACAACATGGAGGTGTTGATCTGCTCCGGTGACCGCGACGCGATTCAACTCATCGACAAGCGCTGCACGCTGCTCTATCCGCGCAAGGGCGTGTCCGATCTCGTGCGGATGACTCCGGAGGCTGTCTCGGAGAAGTACGGCGTCACCCCCGAGTTGTATAGCGACCTGGCCGCGATGGTCGGGGAGTCCTCGGACAATCTGCCGGGCGTCCCCGGGGTGGGGCCAAAGACGGCAGCCAAATGGATCGCGCAATACCAGGACCTCAGCGGCATCGTCGCCAACATCGATCAGCTTCCCGGCAAGGCCGGGCAAGCAATGCGCGACAACCTGGAGAACGTGCTGCGTAATCGCAAACTGAACCGGCTGCTCGACGACCTCGAGCTGGACGTGAGCATCTCGGACACGGTCCGGCATACGTGGGATCGCGAAGAGGTTCACCGCGTCTTCGACGGGCTGGAGTTCCGGGTGCTGCGGGATCGACTGTTCGAATACCTCGGGGCGGTCGAAGACGAGAGCGAAGCCGATCAAGGCATCGACGTCGATGGGTACGTGCTCGGTGAGGCTGAGGTCACCGCGTGGCTGGTGGAGCACGCCGGACCGGGTGTCCGGGTCGCACTGTCCATGGTCGGGACCGGCCGGCCCGCGGCGGGTGACGCGCAGGGCCTGGCTCTGGCGACGGCCGACGCGGCGGCCTTTGTGGACCTCACCACGATGCAGCCAGCGGATGAGGCTGCGTTGGCCAGATGGCTGGCCGATCCGGGGTGCCCCAAGGTCGTCCACGATGACAAAGCGTTGCTACACGCTCTCACGGCGCGGGGTATGCCGATGGTCGGCGTGGTCCACGACACCGGGTTGGCGGCGTATCTCGTGCGTCCAGACCAGCGCTCTTACGACTTGGCGGACCTGGTGTTGCGCTACCTACACCGAGAGCTGCGCGCCGACCAGCCCGCGGACGCACCACCGCAGTTGGAGTTGGATCTCAGCGGCGACGACGAGGCCGACGCCCACGCCGGCCAAGCCGCGATGGTCGCGGCGCGAGCCATTCACGACCTGTCGCTCGCCTTGGACGCCGAGTTGGCGGACGTGCAGGGTCAAGACCTGCTCGCTGATATGGAGTTGCCGCTGATCCAGGTGCTGGCCACGATGGAGCACGTCGGGATTGCGGTGGACCGTGCGGGACTTCAGGCACTCGACGATGAATTCGCCGACTCCATGGCAGCAGCCCAACAGGACGCCTGGAACGCGATTGACGACAACACGGTGAACCTCGGGTCGCCCAAGCAACTGCAAGCCGTGCTGTTCGAGCGTCTCGAACTGCCCAAGACGCGGCGCACCAAGACGGGATATACGACCGACGCCGAGGCATTGGCAGGGCTCTTCGCGCAGACCGATCACCCGTTCTTGGAGGCTCTGCTGCGCCACCGCGATGTCACCCGCTTGCGAGTCACCGCGACCGGACTGCTGCGCTCGATCGCGGACGACGGACGGATCCACACGACATACCAGCAGACCATCGCGGCCACGGGGCGCTTGAGCTCGACCGATCCGAACCTGCAGAACATCCCGATCCGCACCGAGGAAGGTCGGCGTATCCGCACGATCTTCGTGGTCGGCGAGGGCTACGACACCCTGCTCTCCGCGGACTACAGCCAGATCGAGATGCGGATCATGGCCCACTTGTCCCAGGACGAGGGGTTGATCGAGGCTTTCCGCAGCGGCGAAGACTTGCACCGCTTCGTCGGGTCGCGGGTCTTCTCGGTCGAGCCTGCCGACGTGACTGCGGCGATGCGCTCCAAGGTCAAGGCGATGAGTTACGGCTTGGCCTACGGTCTGTCGGCGTTTGGCCTCTCCAAGCAGTTGGCGGTCTCCACCGAAGAGGCCAAGGGCCTGATGGATGAGTACTTCGAACGATTCGGCGGAGTCCGGGACTATCTGCGCGACGTGGTGGCGCAGGCGCGCGGGACGGGGTTCACCGAGACGATCTTCGGGCGTCGGCGATATCTGCCTGACCTGAACTCCGACAATCGGCAGCGTCGTGAGATTGCCGAGAGGATGGCCCTGAACGCGCCGATCCAGGGCTCGGCGGCAGACATCATCAAGGTCGCCATGCTGGGGGTGGAGCAGGAACTGCGTCAGCAAGGTGTTCGATCGCGGATGCTCCTGCAGGTGCACGATGAGTTGGTGCTCGAAGTGGCCGACGGGGAGCGCGAGGAGGTCGAGGAGATGGTGCGTACTCAGATGGCCGCCGCTGCCGACCTTGCCGTCCAGTTGGACGTCAGCATCGGAGTCGGTCCGACCTGGCACGCTGCGACGCACTAGAGATCACCGGTTCGGATCGCGGTCTCGAGATCCCCAGCGCAATTGACCTGCGCAAACGCTGTGAGTACGCTGACTCCCGCGCGACGTGCGTGAATGTCGTGCACAACCCGATCCCAAGCCATGTCCACCAACGGAGTCCCTACTACATGACTGCAACGACGGCCGAAAAGGCCCCCACTCAGATCGCCATCAATGATATTGGCTCTGAGGAAGAACTGCTCGCGGCGATTGACGCGACGATCAAAAATTTCAACGACGGAGACATTGTCGAAGGTGTCATCGTCAAGGTCGACCGGGACGAGGTCCTGCTCGACATCGGCTACAAAACCGAAGGTGTCATCCCTTCGCGTGAGTTGGCCATCAAACACGACATCGACCCCTCCGAAGTTGTTTCGGTCGGCGACGCAGTCGAAGCTCTCGTCCTGCAGAAAGAGGACAAAGAAGGGCGCTTGATCCTGTCGAAGAAGCGCGCACAGTACGAGCGCGCTTGGGGGTCCATCGAGAAGGTCAAGGAAGAAGATGGGGTCGTCACCGGCACCGTCATCGAGGTCGTCAAGGGCGGCCTCATTCTCGACATCGGACTGCGCGGCTTCTTGCCGGCATCGCTGGTCGAGATGCGCCGTGTCCGCGATCTGCAGCCATACGTTGGCAAGGCCATCGAGGCCAAGATCATTGAGCTCGACAAGAACCGCAACAATGTGGTCCTCTCCCGTCGGGCATGGTTGGAGCAGACCCAATCCGAGGTCCGCACTACATTCCTCAAGGAACTGCAGAAGGGCCAAGTCCGGTCCGGTGTTGTCTCAAGCATCGTCAACTTCGGTTCCTTCGTGGACTTGGGCGGCGGCGTCGACGGCCTGGTGCACGTCAGCGAGTTGTCCTGGAAGCACATCGACCACCCAGGCGAGGTCGTCGAGGTGGGCGATGAGGTCACCGTCGAGGTGCTGGATGTCGACATGGACCGCGAGCGTGTCTCGCTGTCCCTGAAGGCCACCCAGGAAGACCCGTGGCAGCACTTCGCCCGGACCCACGCGATCGGTCAGATCGTGCCGGGAAAGGTCACCAAGTTGGTGCCGTTCGGCGCGTTCGTGCGCGTCGAGGACGGCATCGAAGGCCTCGTGCACATCTCGGAGTTGGCCGAGCGCCACGTCGAGCTGCCCGAGCAGGTGGTCCAGGTCGGTGCGGACATCTTCGTCAAGGTCATCGACATCGACCTGGAGCGTCGCCGCATCTCGCTGAGCCTCAAGCAGGCCAACGAGGCCGTGACTGCGGACTTCGACCCCACGCTCTACGGCATGGCGGCGGAGTACGACGACGAGGGCAACTACAAGTACCCCGAGGGCTTCGACTCCGACAACCAGGAATGGCTCGAGGGCTTCGAGGCACAGCGTGAGAAGTGGGAGCAGGAGTATGCCGACGCGCATGCCCGCTTCGAGGCTCACCAGGCTGTCGTCGAGGCTGCGGCCGAGGCTGAAGAGAACGCGCCTGAGACCTCTGGCACCTCTTCGAGTTCGACGTCGACGTCGTACTCCTCGGATTCGGCAACCCCTGCCGCTGCCAGCGGTGGCGCGGACCCCACGCCGTCCGCGCCTGAGGAAGACACCAGCGGCACGCTGGCTTCTGACGAGGCTCTGGCTGCGCTGCGGGAGAAGCTGACCGGCAACTGAGCGTGCGGCGTCTCAGGCGCTACTCGCTGTAGGAACATGCAGGGCCCCGTCCACTTCGGTGGGCGGGGCCCTGCGTTGTCCCCCGTGGGGGAAGGGCCAGCTTGGCGCATCATCTAAGAAGTCGGCCGATCGAGCGGCGTCCGGGGCCCTGGAGCGGCACCGAGACGAGCGGCCCCGGTGTGAGCGGTGTCACATATCTGCTGCTTGCGTGCTCAGATACATCAGAGTAGGTTCCATCCAACGGAAGATAACTTCCGGTGAGTGGAATTGTAGGTTCAGACCAACGGAGGTCATCAGTATGGCTGGCAGCGAATCAACCACCGCGACACATCCCGTCGATGAAGTGTTGCCGATCCCGCAAATGATCCTGTACGGCCTCCAGCATGTGCTCAGCATGTATGCCGGCGTGGTCGCAGTTCCGCTCATCGTCGGCAACGCCCTGGGGCTGGATGGCCGCGACATCACCTACCTGGTGTCGGCGGGTCTCTTCATCTCCGGTCTCGCCACGATCCTGCAGACGGTCGGCGTATGGAAGATCGGGGCGCGTCAGCCGCTCGTGCAGGGCACGTCCTTTGCGGCGGTCTCGACGATTTTGGCCGTCGGCACCGCCGAGGGCGGTCGGGCAGGTCTGGTCGCCGTCTTCGGAGCGGTGATCGTTGCGGGCGCGCTCGCGTTCCTGATTGCGCCGGTCTTCACCTCGCTGCTGCGCTTCTTCCCCGAGGTCGTCACCGGCACCGTCATCACGGTTATCGGCATCTCGTTGCTCCCGGTCGCGATCCGCTGGGGAGCTGGCGGCGCAGGCAGTGAGGAGTTCGGCGCACCGAAGAACATCGGCCTCGCTGCCGCCACCGTCCTGATTATCGTGCTGATCTACCGATTCTTGCCCGGCTTCTTTAGCCGGGTGGCCATCCTGTTGGGTCTGATCCTGGGCACCGTCGTGGCCATCCCGTTCGGCCTCACCGACTTCAGCCGCATCTCCGACGCCAACGTCTTTCAAATCACGACGCCCTTCCACTTCGGCACGCCGACCTTCGCAGCCGGTGCGATCCTCTCGATGTTCATCGTGATGCTCGTCATCATGACCGAGACGACGGCCGACATCTTGGCGGTGGGCCAGGTCATCGACAAGCCGGCCGACCGTCAGACCGTGACCAACGGTCTGCGGGCCGACATGCTGGCCACGACTTTCGCCGGCTTCTTCAACGGCTTCTCAGTCAGCGCCTTCGCACAGAACGTGGGGTTGGTGGCGATCACCGGCATCAAGAGCCGGTTCGTGGTGGCGACCGGTGGCGTCATCCTGGTGCTGCTCGGTCTGTTCCCCATCCTGGGTGCCTTCATCGCCCTGGTGCCGCTGCCCGTCTTGGGTGGGGCGGGTTTGGCTCTGTTCGGCACCGTCGCGGCCAGCGGGATTCGTACCCTCTCCCACGTCGACTACGACGGAAACGCCAACTTGGTGATCGTCGCGCTGTCGCTGGGCATGGGGATCATCCCGATCTCGGTTCCGGGATTCTACGAAGAGTTCCCGGAATGGTTCCAGGTCATCTTCGACTCCGGGATCACTGCAGCCGCCATCACAGCTGTTCTGTTGAACATCATCTTCAACATCATCGGTCGCACCGATGACGCGGAGGGCCCGATCTTCTCCGAGGGCAACGCTCCTACCGCCATATCGGACGAAGACGAAGAGCGGCTACAACGGCCGAAGAAGTCGCCGAAGTCCACCCCGACAACGGAGTAGGCAACCCGCTGACCCGCCTGCTGCCGCACGACGGCAATGCCCCCGAGACACGTCATACGCGACGCGCTCGGGGGCAGTGCGCTCCTCTCGGAGGTTTAGCTGTCGCTTTTACGACCGAACCAACCGCGCTTGCTGCGCTCATCCGAGACACCGACCGTGCCGAATTCGCCGCCGCGCATCGCCTCCGCCGTTTCTTCAGCGATCTCACGCAAGAGCACCTGACGTTCCAGTCGTAACTTCTCTTGATGTTCTTGGCTCAGCGCCTTGACCAGCGCGACGCACGACAAGATCATCACGATCGTGAACGGGGCGGCCACCAGAATGGCCATAGTCTGCAAGGCAGCCAGGCCACCTTGCGGATTGTCCCCGGCCGTGCCGGCGATGATCAGCGCGGCAGCAATCGCACCTTCGAGAACCGCCCAGAAAATCCGGCTCCACAGCGGCGGATTGGGGCTTCCGCCGGTGGCGATCATGTCGACCACGAACGATCCCGAGTCCGAGCTGGTGACGAAGAACACGACGATCATCAGCAGGGCCAGACCGGACAGGACCGGGCCACCGGGCAGGTTCTCCAACATCTGGAACAACGCGGTGTCGGTCGTGACGCCGTTCTCCGGGTCGATGATGCCGCCCTCGCCCAAGACTTCGCGGTAGAGCGCGGTGCCGCCGAGGGCGACGAACCACAGCATTGTGAGCATCGTCGGGACCAGCAAGACTCCGCCGATGAACTCGCGGACCGTGCGACCCCGCGAGATGCGGGCAATAAAGATGCCGACGAACGGCGACCAACTCATCCACCAGCCCCAGTAGTACGTGGTCCAGCCACCGAGCCAGCTCTCCCCGGCATCGCCCTGATACGGCATAGTGTCGAAGGACATCCGTAGAAAATTCTGCAGGTAATAGCCGGTGGCGGCCACGCTCTCGCGGAACAAGAACAGCGTTGGGCCGACAATGACGATGAAGACCAGGAGAAACGCCGCCAGTCCGAGGTTGATATTGGACAACCATTTAATGCCCGAGCCCAAACCGGACGCGACCGAGGCCGTGGCGACCACCGTGATGCCAGCGATCAAGCCCACCTGCAACCACGGAGTATTTTCTCCGAACCCCATGAACTGCAGCCCGGCACCGACCTGGCTGACGCCAAACCCCAGCGAGGTGGCCACACCGAAGAGAGTGCCGACGATGGCGATCACGTCGATGACGTCACCGAGCCAGCCCTTCACCCGGTCGCCGAGCAGGGGCTCCAACGCCCAGCGGACGGACACCGGCAGACCGCGGCGGTGCACGGCATACGCGACAGCCAGACCGACGACGACGTAGATCGCCCAGGCGTGCACACCCCAGTGCAAGAACGTTCGGCCCATCGCGGCGGTGGCCAACTCACCGGCATCGCCCTGCGTGCCCGGGGGTGGTGATTCGAAGTGGTTGAGCGGCTCGGCCACGCCCCAGAACATCAGGCCGATCCCCATACCGGCGCTAAACAGCATGGCGAACCACGACACCATTCCGAATTCCGGTGCTTCGCCGTCCTTGCCCAAGGTGATCTCGCCGAAGCGGGAGAACGCCAACCAGCCACAGAAGATGACGAAGCCGAAGGTGATAAGCACGTAGTACCACCCCAACCCACCGACCACGGTGTCGTTCGCCGCCGTGATCCATTCCGACATCCGGGCCGGCATCGCAATCGATAGCCCGACCACGGTCAGAATCACCGCTGCCGCGGGATAGAACACCCGGGGCGCCAGCGACGGGGTGACCTTCTCGCCTTCCGTCTTCCCTTGACGTTCTTGAGTTGTACTGCTCAAACACATCTCCTTGCTGCTCTTGTGTACCTGTCGATCAGGGGCCTACAACCGCATGTGCGGGAGGCATCAAGGGCCACATCGCCCGACGCTACAAGCCATTCACGGTGCCACGGATCAACCGGTGCGTCGACTTGAGCCGGGTGGTAGGTCTGTCGGTGGCGGGCACTACCGTGGCCGCATGCGTCCCATCACCGACCTGCAGCGCACCGTGGCCCCCATCCGGGTCGAGGCCGAGTTCTCGCCCAGTGGAGACCAGCCCACGGCCATCGCCGAGCTCACCTCGCGGATCAATAACGGTGACCGGGACGTGGTCCTGATGGGTGCGACCGGCACCGGCAAGTCCGCTACGACCGCGTGGCTGATCGAGCAGGTGCAACGTCCGACGCTGGTGATGGCTCCCAACAAGACGTTGGCGGCCCAGCTGGCCAATGAGTTCCGGGAGCTGTTGCCGCACAACGCCGTCGAGTACTTCGTCTCGTACTACGACTACTACCAACCCGAGGCCTACGTGCCGCAGTCGGACACCTATATCGAGAAGGATTCATCGGTCAACGATGAGGTCGAGCGGCTGCGGCACTCGGCGACCAACTCGCTGCTCACTCGGCGTGACGTAGTGGTGGTGGCGTCCGTCTCGTGCATCTACGGACTCGGCACCCCGCAGGAGTATGTCGACCGGATGGTCCGACTGCGAGTGGGGGAGGCGATCAATCGCGACGAGCTGTTGCTGCGTTTCGTCCAGATGCAATACACGCGTAACGACATGGCGTTCACCCGTGGCACCTTCCGGGTTCGCGGCGACACCGTGGAGATCATTCCGCAGTACGAAGAGCTCGCGGTCCGGGTTGAACTGTTCGGTGACGAGATTGAGCGGATCTACACTCTCCACCCGCTCACGGGCGAAGTGGTTCGCGAAGAGACTGAGATGTACGTCTTCCCTGCCTCGCATTATGTCGCGGGGCCGGAGCGGATGGAGCGCGCCATCGACAGCATCGAGGCCGAGCTCGGCGACCAGCTCAACCAGTTCGAGCGCGAGGGAAAACTCCTCGAAGCCCAGCGCCTGCGGATGCGGACGACCTACGACATCGAAATGATGCGACAGGTCGGCTCGTGCTCCGGCATCGAAAACTACTCGCGGCACATCGACGGGCGTGGGCAGGGGTCGGCCCCGAACTGTCTGATCGACTATTTCCCCGAGGATTTCATGCTCGTCATCGACGAGTCACACGTAACAGTCCCGCAGATCGGCGCGATGTACGAGGGGGATATGTCGCGCAAGCGGACCCTGGTGGAGCACGGCTTCCGGCTGCCCAGCGCCATGGACAACCGGCCGCTGAAGTGGGAGGAATTCCTGGAGCGGATGGGGCAGACGGTATATCTCTCGGCGACCCCCGGGGACTACGAAGTCGCCAAGTCGGGCACAGTCGTCGAGCAGATCATTCGACCGACCGGTCTGATCGACCCGGAAATCGTGTTGAAGCCAACCAAGGGGCAGATCGACGACCTCCTGCACGAGATCGCGCTGCGCACCGAGGTCAACGAGCGCGTCCTGGTGACGACGTTGACGAAGAAGATGGCCGAGGACCTGACCGACTACTTGCTCGACAAGGGGATCCGCGTGCGCTATCTGCACTCCGAGGTCGACACCCTGCGCCGAGTCGAGTTGCTCCGTGAGCTGCGGATGGGTGAATACGACGTCTTGGTGGGGATCAACCTGCTCCGCGAGGGGTTAGACCTGCCCGAGGTGTCCTTAGTCAGCATCTTGGACGCGGACAAGGAGGGGTTCCTGCGCTCAGCTCGCTCGCTGATCCAGACCATCGGGCGCGCCGCCCGTAACGTCTCAGGCCAAGTGCACATGTATGGAGACAAGGTCACCCCGTCGATGCAACTGGCCATCGACGAGACGAACCGCCGCCGGGAGAAGCAGGTCGCCTACAACACCAAACACGGCCTAGACCCCATGCCGCTGCGCAAGAAGATCGCCGACATCACCGACCTGTTGGAGCGTGAAGACGCCGACACGCAAGCGCTGATGGGAAGTGGGCGGACCCAATCGCGTGGCCGCCGCAGCGGACCGGGCCAGGGCACCGTGGCGGCCGACGCAGCGGTAGCCGGGGCTACGCGACGCGGCGAGGAGTTGCCAGAGGCGGAGCTGTCCAACCTCATTCACGAGCTGACCACACAGATGCATCAGGCGGCGACCGACCTGCGCTTCGAGTTGGCGGCTCGGCTGCGCGATGAGGTCTCGGACCTGAAGAAGGAGTTGCGGCAGATGAGGGAAGCCACCGGCTAGCGGCGTCATCATCGGTGTGACGTCAGCTGGGTGACCGCCTGTCACACATCGGTGTCTCAGCCCTCATACTGATCGGGGCACCCGCTTCGTTGGCGCGAGAGCGTGGCCGAGTTGCCCAAGCCCTACGTCGAGAATCCCGGAAGGCCCCGATGAACGTCCCGCAATGGTTGTGGATCACCAGCTTGACCGTGGTCTGCGTCATCTTGGTCTTCGACGTCCTGGTGCTGGGGCGCAAACCGCACGAACCGAGCAAACGTGAGACCAGCATTGCCCTGACGGCATACATCAGCCTCGCGGTGATCTTCGGGCTGGGGGTATGGATCTTTTCTGGGGCTCAGTTCGCCGGGGAGTTCTATGCGGGGTGGCTCACCGAATATTCGCTGAGTGTCGACAACTTGTTTGTCTTTATCATCATCATGGCCAAGTTCGGGGTGCCGCGAGAGTTGCAGCAACGGGCCCTCATGATCGGCATCATCATCGCGCTGGTGCTGCGCGGCATCTTCATCGCGGTGGGGGCCGCGGCGATCAACCAATGGTCATGGGTGTTCTACATCTTCGGTGCGTTCTTGATCTACACCGCGATCAAACTGGCCCGCGAAAACGTGAACCACGAGGACGAGGACGAGGAGTTCGAAGAGAACGCTTTGCTGCGCTGGGTGGAGAAGCGCTTCCCGGCGACGAAGTCATGGGATGCCGGGACCCGGCTGCGCACGATGGAGAACGGCAAGAAGGTGGTCACGCCGATGTTCATCGTGATCATCGCGCTCGGCACGACCGACCTGCTGTTTGCTCTCGACTCCATCCCGGCGATCTTCGGGCTCACCCGAGAGCCGTACCTGGTCCTGATGGCCAACATCTTCGCGTTGATGGGCTTGCGCCAGTTGTACTTCCTCATCGGCGACCTGCTGAAGCGGCTGGTCTATCTCGGTCTTGGCTTGGCAGTGCTGTTGGCTGTCATCGGGGTGAAGTTGATCATGCATGCCCTGCGCGAGAACACTCTTCCGTTCCTCAACGGTGGAGAGCACATCGAGGCGATCCCTGACGTGCCGATCTGGCTCTCGCTCGTCATGATCGTGGTCATTCTCGGAGTGACGGCCGTGGCCAGTCTGATCAAGAGCAGCCGGGATGCCGCCCGAGGGATTGAGTCCCCAGGCGTGGACCTCACTCAACTATCGGCGCGTCAGCATCACCACGACCACCCCGCGGAGGCTCACCACGCAAAGGCCCAGCCCAGCGAGGGCGATGACACCAAGCCATGAGTAGTCCCGTCAGGGCCGATTCAGGAGGTCACGAGGCTACGCCGCGGCGGGTCCTGGCTGGGGCGTACGTGGTCGTCCCAGGACCACGATGCTGGCTGAGACCACCAGGGCCATGCCGGCGAGTTGAGCCGGTTCGAGACGTTGCCCCAAGAGCAGGAGGCCAGCCAACGCGGCGACGGCGGGCTCGAGGCTGAGAAGGACGCCGAAGACACCCGCACTGAGGTGTCGCAAGGCGAGCAACTCAAGCGAATAGGGCACCGCCGAGGACAGCAATGCGACGGCTAGCCCTAGCCCCAGGACCTGCGGGGTAAAGATCGCCGCTCCCAGCGCACCCAAACCGCCTGCCTCACCTGGGCCGATCCCAGCTCCGACGACGAGCGCGGTGATCGGAACCATCAAGGCCGTACCGATCACCATGCAGATGGCGATGCCGTCCAAGCCCGCGAATCGGGCACCGGTCCTCCCGCTAGCCACGATGTATGCCGCCCAACACGCACCCGCCAATAGGGCCAGCCCCACGCCGATCAGGTCGATCTGATCCCACGACGTGCTGAACAGCTCGGCGATGAGCACGACCCCACCGAGCGCAGCGACCACCGCAATCCCATCGGCCGATCGCTTGGATAGCACGGCGGCCAAGGTCAGCGGCCCGAGGAACTCAATGGTGACCGCGACCCCGATGGGCAATCGAGCCAGCGACCCGTAGAACGCGAGGTTCATCGTCGTCAGGGCGACCGCGAAGATGCATACCGTCAGCCAGTCGGCCCGACTGCGACCCCGCAGGGCAGGGCGGACGGCGATCGTCACGATGGCTGCCGCTAGGCCCAGGCGTAGGGTCACCGATCCGATCACTCCGATCAGAGGTAGCAGCAACACGGCGAGGGCGCCCCCGAACTGCACGGAGACGACAGCAGCCAGGACCAGCGCGATCGGTGGGACCGCGGGTCCCTTCACCATCCGCGTTGGCGCCAGTCCGGCAGGTGAGCTCGCTCCGCGCCCAGGGTGGTGCCGTCGCCGTGACCGGGCAGCACGAGGGTCGAATCGGCATACACGTCGAAGACCCGGGACTCGAGGTCGTCCATCAGCGATGTGAAATCGGCGGGGGAGTCGGTCTTGCCGGGGCCGCCTGGAAACAGGCTGTCGCCGGTCACCAGCACGGTGAGTGCGGCCGCGTTGGTGGTCTCCTCTCCGGGGCCATCATCCCTGTTGTCATGTCCAGCCACGGCCAGCGCGATTGAGCCGGGAGTGTGCCCCCGCAAGGCCACCACGGTGATCTCCAGATCGCCGACGGTGATGACGTCCCCGTGCTCGAGCGAAACGTCCGTATCGATGGGGAGATGGTTTGCGTCGGGGGCTCCGGCATATGTGGTGGCCCCGGTGCTCTCGACCGCTGCGGCCAGGGCTCGGTGATGATCCCAATGGCGATGAGTCGTCGCGATCGACGTCACCGAAGTGGCGGTGGCGTCGCGGGTGCTGTTGGCGATGAGGGTTTTGATGGCTTGCAGGTCATCGGCGGCATCGACCAGCAACTGCTCGCCCGTATGCCGACAGGTCAGCAGATAGACGTTGTTGTCCATCGAGGAGACGCTGCACTGTCGGATGGTCAGCGTGTCACTGCTGAAGAAGAGGCCGTCGGCGTCGGTCGTCCAGGAGGCTGCTCGCATGATCGCCAGCCTAATCTGCACCGCGCTGCCCGGACGACGAGAGTTCACCGCCTCCGGAGCCCGCGTTACACCATAAGTGGTGCGTCGGTGGCGTGCACGGGGAACGGCAGAGTCGACGAAGCGCCGATCAGGTAGGCATCGACCGCCGACGCGCATGCGCGCCCCTCGGCGATGGCCCAGACGATCAGCGACTGCCCCCGGCCCGCGTCACCGGCGACAAAGATGCCCGGATGCCCGGGGACGGCATACCGATCGTCGCGTTCGAAAGATCCACGCGCCGAGCGGGGGAGCCCGCCAGATCCGGCGGCCACCTCATCTGGCCCAGTGAAGCCAAGGGCGATGAGCACCAAGTCGGCCGGGATCGAGCGCTCGGTGCCGACCTCGGCGTCGAACCGGCCGTTGATGCGGTTGCCGTTGACGATCTTGATCTGAGAGACGACGCCGTCCTCGCTGCCCAAGGCCTCGATGGTGTTGACGCCGAACACTCGCTCGCCGCCCTCCTCGTGAGAGTCACCGACGCGGTGGATCAACGGATACATCGGCCAGGGGTGCGCCTCGGGACGTTCGTCGGTGGGCTGTGGCCGGATGTCCAACTGCGTCACCGACGCGGCACCCTGCCGGATGGCGGTGCCGTAGCAGTCCGCCCCGGTGTCGCCACCGCCGACGATGACCACGTGCTTGCCCTCGGCAGAGATCCAGGCGTCGCTGCCCAACGCTTCGCGGTTGGCTGGCACGAGATACTCCATCGCGGGATAGACGCCGGACAGCTCGGCGCCGGGGATGGGCAGGGCGCGCGGGGCCGTGGCTCCGGTAGCCATCACCACCGCGTCGAAGCGGCTGGCCAACTCCTTGAGTGAGAAATCGTCCGGACCGTCCCCGCCGATGGTGACGTTGGTCCGGAAGCGGATGCCCTCGCCGCGCAATTGCACGAGGCGGCGGTCCAGCACCGACTTCTCCATCTTGAACTCGGGGATGCCGTAGCGCAACAGGCCGCCCACGGCGTCGTCACGTTCGTAGACCAGCACGGTGTGGCCGGCCCGGCTGAGCTGCTGGGCGACCGCCAACCCGGCGGGACCTGAGCCCACCACGGCAACCGTCTTGCCGGACAGCCACTCGGGCTCGTGCGCAGTCACCAGGCCGTTGTCGAACGCGCGGTCGATGATCGAGACTTCGACCTGTTTGATCGTGACCGCCGGTTGGCTAATCGCCAACACACAGGAGGTCTCACAGGGCGCCGGGCAGAGCCGTCCGGTGAACTCGGGGAAGTTGTTGGTGGCGTGCAGTCGCTCGATGGCCTCGCGGAAGTTGCCGCGTCGGGCGAGATCGTTCCACTCCGGGATGAGGTTGCCCAGCGGGCACCCCTGATGGCAGAACGGAATGCCGCAGTCCATGCAACGACCGGCTTGGCGGCGCAGCACGGCGTCGTCCTGGGCGGTGTGCACCTCCTTCCAGTCCATGATCCGCACCGGCACCGGGCGGGAGGGTTGTCCCTCGCGCTCACGATTCTTCAAGAAACCTTTGGGGTCAGCCATGTGCGTCCTCCAAGATGAGTTGCCACGCGTGCGGGCCGTCGGGGTCGTCACCGGCGTCGATGACGTCTTGGCGGATGCGCAGCACGCTGGCGTATTGCCGTGGGGTAATGACGGTGAACCGGGTCATCCAATCGGGCCCGCTGTCCAGGATGGCGCGGGCGACGGTGGACTCGGTCAGGTCGATGTGCTCGTGCAGCATCTTTTCGATGCGCTCGGCGTCGCTGCTTCCCGCCTCGACGGAGGTGAGCAGCAGGTCGCCATTCTTGCTGGCCAGCGGGTTGATCCGGTGGTGGTCAAGATCCAGCACGTAGGCCGTGCCGCCCGACATCCCTGCACCCACGTTGCGTCCGGTACGGCCAAGGATCAGGGCGGTGCCGCCGGTCATGTATTCCAAGGCGTGGTCACCCACCCCCTCGACGATGGCGGTCGCGCCGGAGTTGCGCACGCAGAAGCGTTCCCCGACGACGCCGCGCAGGTTGATCTGCCCTGATGTGGCGCCATACGCGATGACGTTGCCGGCAATGACCTCCTCTCCGGCGAAGAACGGCGCGGCGCTTGAGGGGCGCACGATGACGCGGCCACCGGACAATCCCTTGCCGACGTAGTCGTTGGCGTCCCCGATGAGCCGCAGCGTCACGCCAGCGGGTAGGAAGGCAGCGAACGACTGGCCGGCCGACCCATGCAAAGTGAAGTCGATGGTGCCCTCGGGTAGCCCGTCCGGTCCGGCCGTCGAGGTCACCCTGTAGCCGAGCATCGTGCCCACCGTGCGGTTGACATTGCGCACGCTGAACTCGGCCTGCACCGGGGTGCCGTCCTGCAGCGCAGGCCCGGCCGCCGCGATCAGCTCGTGGTCGAGGGCATCGTCGAGATGGTGGTTCTGCTCGGTGGTGCGCCGCCGCGAGGTGCCCTCAGGCAGCTCGGGTTGGTGCAGAATCGGTTCGAGATCCAGACCCTTGGCCTTCCAGTGGCCCACCGCCTCTTCGACGTTGAGCAGATCTGAACGGCCGGTGAGCTCGTCCAGCGAGCTGTAGCCCAACTCCGCCATCAACTCGCGGACCTGCTCGGCGATGAACTCGAAGAACGTGACCACGAACTCGGCTTGACCCTCATACCGCGAGCGCAGTTCGGGATTCTGCGTGGCGATCCCGACGGGGCAGGTGTCCAGGTGGCAGACGCGCATCATGACGCAGCCGGAGACCACCAACGGTGCGGTGGCGAATCCGAACTCCTCGGCCCCGAGCAACGCCGCGATCAGCACGTCACGGCCGGTCTTGAGTTGGCCATCAACCTGCACCGTGATCCGGTCTCGCAGACCGTTGAGGAGCAACGTCTGCTGGGTCTCGGACAGTCCCAATTCCCAGGGCGTTCCGGCGTGCTTGAGCGACGTCAACGGACTCGCGCCGGTCCCTCCGTCGTGACCGGAGATGAGGACCACGTCGGCGTGCGCCTTGGAGACGCCAGCCGCGACGGTGCCGACGCCGACCTGACTGACCAGCTTGACGTGGATCCGCGCCTTGGGGTTGGCGTTCTTCAGGTCGTGGATCAGTTGAGCAAGATCCTCGATCGAGTAGATGTCGTGGTGCGGTGGCGGGGAGATCAGACCGACCCCTGGGGTGGAGTGCCGGACGCTGGCGATCCAGGGATAGACCTTGCCGGGTGGCAATTGGCCACCTTCGCCAGGCTTGGCACCCTGGGCGACCTTGATCTGGATGTCGTCTGCATGCACCAGGTAGGCGCTGGTCACGCCGAAACGACCGGAGGCCACCTGCTTGATCGCCGAGCGTCGGGTTGGGTCGAGCAAGCGGTCGACGTCCTCGCCGCCCTCGCCGGTGTTGGATCGGGCACCCAACTGGTTCATGGCGATCGCCAACGTCTCGTGAGCCTCGGGCGAGATCGAGCCGTAGCTCATCGCCCCGGTGGAGAAGCGCTTGACGATGTCGCTGACCGGCTCGACGTCCTCCAACGGAATCGACGGGCGGTCTGGCGCAGTCCGGAACAGTCCGCGCAGCGTCATCAGCTGCTCGGCCTGGTTGTCCACCATGTCGGTGTATTGCCGGAAGATGTCGTAGCGCTTGGTCCGGGTGGCGTGCTGCAGCCGGAAGACCGTCTCGGGATTGAAGAGGTGTGGCGGGCCTTCGCGGCGCCACTGGTATTCACCGCCGGTCTCGAGGTTGCGGTGATACGGCGTGATCCCCGACAGGGGATAGGCGATGCCGTGCCGGGCGCGCACCTCATCGGCGAGGATGTCGAGTCCCACACCATCGATCTGGCTCGTCGTGCCGGTGAACCAGCGCTGCACGACGTCGCGGGACAGCCCGACGGCCTCGAAGGTCTGCGCACCTCGGTAGGACGACACCGTCGAGATGCCCATCTTGGACATCACCTTCAGCACGCCCTTGCCGAGCGCCCTGATCAGGTTGGCGATTGCCACCTCGGGGTCTAGCCCGTCCAGCTGCTGACCCGAGCGGCACAGGTCTTCGACGGTCTCCATCGCGAGGTAGGGGTTGACGGCGGCGGCACCGTAGGCGACCAGCAGCGCCACGTGGTGGACTTCGCGGACGTCTCCGGCTTCCACGAGCAGGCCGACGCGGGTGCGGGTCCGCTCCCGCACCAAGTGGTGGTGGACGGCACTGGTCAACAGCAACGACGGGATAGGCGCGTGCTCGCGGTCACCGTGGCGGTCGGAGAGCACCACGAAGAACGCGCCGCGCTCGACGGCGTCGGAGACCTGGTCACAGATCTCCTCCAGCCGGTCTTCCAGCGCCTTGGCACCGCCATCGACTTCGTAGAGTCCGCGTACGACAAACGGCGCGAAGTCGGGGTGCTGCCCGTCCAGGTTCATATGACGCAGCTGGGCGAGTTCGTCGTTGTCGATGACCGGGAAGTCCAGCACGACTTGGCGGCAATGCGAGGCAGACTCGGAGAGCAGGTTGTATTCGGGTCCAGTCGCCGTCCCCAGCGACGTGACGATCTCCTCGCGGATGGCGTCCAACGGCGGGTTCGTCACTTGGGCGAAGGCCTCGGTGAAGTAGTCGAAGAGCAGCCGAGGACGGTCCGAGAGGGCCGCGATCGGCGTGTCAGAACCCATCGCACCTAACGGCTCGATGCCGGCCTGGGCCATGGGGGCGAGCAGGATGCGCAACTCTTCCTCGGTATAGCCGAAGATCTGCTGACGTCTCGTGACTGAAGCGTGCGTATGCCGAACGTGCGCACGGGTCGGGAGATCCGACATACGGACCATGTTTTCGCTGAGCCACTGTTGGTATGGAGCGGCTGCGGCCAGCCCTGCTTTGAAGGCGTGATCGTCCACGATCTCGCCGGCCTCAGTGTCGACCAGGAACATCCGGCCCGGCTCCACACGGCCCTTGCGGATGACGCGCTCGGCCGGGATATCGAGCACCCCGGACTCCGAGGAAAGCACGACCAGGCCGTCGTCGGTCACCCAGTAGCGCGAGGGCCGCAGTCCGTTGCGGTCCAGCACGCCGCCGACGAGGGTGCCGTCGCTGAAGACCAAGTTCATCGGGCCGTCCCAGGCCTCCATAAACATCGAGTGGAACTCATAGAAGGCGCGCAGCGACGGGTCCATCTCGGCGTTGTTTTCCCACGGCTCGGGCACCATCATCAGTACCGCGTGGGGCAGCGAGCGCCCACCGAGGTGCACCAACTCCAAGACCTCGTCGAAGGTCGCCGAGTCGCTGGCGTCGGGGGTGCAGACCGGCAATACGTCGGCCAGGTCGCCGGGGAAGAGGTCGCTGGCCAGGATCGACTCGCGGGCGTGCATCCAGTTGCGGTTGCCCCGGACGGTGTTGATCTCACCGTTGTGCGCGATCAGGCGGTAAGGGTGCGCGAGCGGCCACGAGGGGAAGGTGTTGGTGGAGAACCTGGAGTGCACGATGGCGAGGGTGGAGGCAAAGCGCTCGTCGCGCAGATCCGGGAAGTACGCAGGCAGTTGGTCCGTGGTGAGCATGCCCTTGTAGGTGATGGTCCGGCAGGACAGCGACACCGGGTAGGTGCTCGTGTGACGTTCGATGCGCTTGCGAGCCATCCATACTCGCCGCTCCAGCTCCAGTCCCGACTCATCGTCGGGGCCGGACACGAAGAGCTGCTTCATCACCGGCATGACCGAGCTGGATAGGTTGCCCAACCCGCCGGCTTCGACGGGAACGTCTCGCCAGGCTAGGACCGTGAGGCCGCCATGGCGGACGATGTCTTCGACTTCTGCTGGCGCGTCCGGCTCGTCGCGCGGAAGAAACAAGATGCCGGCCGCGTAGTGCCCGGCTGCGGGCAATTCGACGTCCAGCACCGCGCGGAAGAACTCGTCCGGGATCTGGGTCAGGATGCCGGCCCCGTCACCCGAATCGGGTTCAGCGCCCACCGCGCCACGATGGTCCAGGTTGTGCAGTGCAGTCAGCGCGTGATCAACGATGTCGTGGCCGGGGGTGCCGCGCAGTGTGGCGACAAAGGCCACACCACAGGCGTCGTGTTCGTGGGCACCGTCATAAAGACCTTCGGCGCGACGAGCCGACGAAGACAGGTGTGATGTCCTGTTCGGGGGTGCTGCGTTCATGGTCACCATTCGGGAGTCGTCGGGCACGGGTCGTGGAGACGATCGGGGCGACGCTGACCCGAGACGTCCGACCATGATACCGAGGGCCTCGACAGGGGTATGTCGGTGCCGAGACTTACGATGGTCCGCGTGTCTTCGTCTTCTCCTACTCTGCGCGCACCCCACGACCGTCTGATCGTCCGTGGAGCGCGCGAGCACAACCTGCAGGATGTGTCGGTCGACATCCCTCGGGATGCGCTGGTGGTCTTCACCGGGCTGTCCGGCAGCGGCAAGTCATCGCTGGCCTTCGACACGATCTTCGCCGAGGGCCAGCGGCGCTACGTCGAGTCTCTGTCGGCATACGCCCGGCAGTTCTTGGGGCAGATGGACAAGCCCGACGTGGACTTCATCGAGGGGTTGTCCCCAGCGGTGTCGATCGATCAGAAGTCGACCAACCGGAACCCTCGGTCGACCGTGGGCACGATCACCGAGGTCTACGACTACCTTCGCTTGTTGTACGCACGGGTCGGCCATCCGCACTGCCCGACGTGTATGGAGCCCATCGGGCGACAGACCCCCCAGCAGATTGTCGACCGACTCCTGGAGTTGCCACACGGCACGCGTTTTCAAGTGTTGGCTCCGGTGGTGCGGGCCCGCAAAGGCGAATTCGTGGACTTGTTCGCCGAGTTGCAGACCAAGGGTTTTGCCCGCGCTCGGGTCGACGACGAGACGATCCAACTCGCGGAGCCGCCGACACTGGAGAAGCAGAAGAAGCACTCGATCGACGTCGTGATCGACCGTTTGGTGGCCAAGGGCAACGAACCTGGGGCCAAGCGTCGGTTGACCGACTCGGTGGAAACGGCACTGACCTTGGCCGGCGGCATCGTGGTCATCGACTTCGTGGACGTCCGGGCTGGTGGTGGCACCTCGGGCTCCACCGGCGCGAACCATAGCGAAGACGCCGATGGCGTGCCGGCCTTGCCGTCCGAGCGGCGATTCTCCGAGCGGATGGCCTGCCCCAACGACCACCCTTTGACGATGGATGAGATCGAGCCGCGTTCGTTCTCCTTCAACAGCCCGTTCGGTGCGTGCTCCTCATGCAGCGGGATCGGGGTCGAGTTGGAAGTCGACCCGGAGTTGGTCATTCACGATGAGGACGCCAGCATCTTGGGCGGCGCGATCACGCCGTGGTCCAACGGCAAGGGCATCAACGACTATTACCTCCGCGTCATCGGCGGTCTGGGCGATGACATGAAGTTCGCCCTCGACGCGCCGTGGCGGTCCTTGCCAGGACGCGCCCGCGACGCGATCCTCTTCGGCTACAAGCACAAGGTGCAGGTGCGCTACAAGAACCGCTTCGGTCGTGAGCGGGCCTACACGACCGGGTTCGAAGGGGTTATTCCGTACATCAAGCGCAAGCACGCCGAGACCGATTCGGACAGCAGCCGTGAGCGCTACGAGGGCTACATGCGGGAGGTGCCCTGCCCGGTATGCAGCGGGGCCCGGCTGAAGCCGGAGTCGCTCGCCGTGCTCGTCGGCGGACGCAGCATCGCCGAGGTGTGCGCAATGCCGCTGGATCAATGCGCGGGCTTCCTCAACGGCATAGACTTCACGGCCCGCGAAGTGCAGATCGCCGAGCGCGTTATCAAAGAGATCGAAGCTCGGATGGGCTTCTTGCTCGACGTGGGTCTGGACTACCTTTCGCTGAACCGTCCGGCCGGGACGTTGTCCGGTGGAGAAGCACAGCGCATCCGCTTGGCCACCCAGATCGGGTCGGGGCTAGTCGGCGTGTTGTACGTGCTGGACGAACCGTCCATCGGACTGCACCAACGGGATAACCACCGACTCATCGAGACACTGACCCGGCTGCGCGACCTGGGCAACACGCTGATCGTGGTGGAGCACGACGAAGACACCATCGCGGCGGCGGACTGGGTCGTGGACATCGGTCCGGGTGCGGGCGAACACGGCGGAGAGGTCGTTCACTCCGGGGATGTACGCGGGCTGTTGGAGCACCCGACGTCCATCACGGGGGCCTATCTCTCCGGGCGGCGCAGCATCGAGATGCCTGAGAAGCGGCGAGGTCAGGACGGTCGGTTCGTCAAGGTCGTCGGTGCCCGGGAGCACAACCTCGACGGCGTCACAGTCTCCTTCCCACTCGGCAACCTGGTGGGTATCACGGGCGTGTCTGGTTCCGGCAAGTCCACGCTGGTCAACGAGATTCTGTACAAGGTGCTGGCCAACCAGTTGAACGGTGCCAGGCAGGTGCCGGGTCGTCACCGCCGCGTCGAAGGCCTCGACCAACTCGACAAAGTCGTCCACGTCGACCAGGGACCGATCGGGCGGACTCCACGGAGCAACCCGGCGACATACACCGGGGTGTGGGACCATGTGCGTCGCCTGTTCGCCGAGACCACGGAAGCGAAGATCCGCGGCTACCAGCCGGGTCGGTTTTCGTTCAACGTCAAGGGCGGTCGCTGCGAAGCGTGCAGCGGTGACGGCACGTTGAAGATCGAGATGAACTTCCTGCCGGACGTCTACGTGCCGTGCGAGGTGTGCCACGGATCGCGCTACAACCGGGAGACCCTCGAGGTCCACTTCAAGGGCAAGACCGTGGCCGATGTCCTCAACATGCCGATCGAGGAGGCTGCGGAGTTCTTCGCGGCCGTGCCTGCGATCTCGCGTCACTTGCGCACGCTGGTCGACGTCGGCTTGGGGTACGTCCGTTTGGGGCAATCGGCACCGACACTGTCCGGTGGCGAGGCGCAGCGCGTCAAGTTGGCCTCGGAGTTGCAGAAGCGGTCCACCGGGCGCACCGTCTACGTGCTCGATGAGCCCACGACCGGGCTGCACTTCGAAGACATTCGTAAGTTGCTTCTCGTGCTGCAAGGCCTGGTCGACAAGGGCAACACGGTGCTCGTGATCGAGCACAACCTCGACGTCATCAAGTCAGCCGACTGGATCATCGACATGGGACCCGAGGGGGGGATCGGCGGCGGCCAGGTGGTGGCTTCGGGCACCCCCGAACAGGTTGCTCGTAGCGAAAGCAGTTATACCGGTGCATTCCTGGCCCCGCTATTTGAACGCCAGGTGGTGGCATCGTCGGCTTGATGATGGTGCGCCGCGCAGGCCCGCACATGTTTCCGCCCATTGAGGAGAACAGCATGGACACCCAAGACCTCTCGTCACGAGCCACATCCCCGGCAACAATGGAGGAATCCGCGCCGCTGGCCCGACGCGCGGTACTTCGCGCGGGTGCCGTCGTGCCGGTGGGCGTTGGCCTCACGTCTCTGGCGGCGTGCGGGAACGACTCCAGTTCCGAAAGCGCGACCTCCCAGGCAGACGCTGACCCTGACGGCGAGCGCAGCGAGGAGATCGGCGCCGACAATGAAGCCGACGCCGGCGCTGAAGATGGCGCGGAGACCACCGAATTCCCCGCGGCTGACGTGCCGGTCGGCGGGGCCACCTACGACGAGGCCACCAATACCGTGTTCTCGCAGCCGGCTCAGGGTGAATTCCGTGCCTTCGACGCAACGTGCCCGCATCAGGGTTGTGCCGTGTCGGAGTTCAGCGAGGGGTCGCTCCTGTGTCCCTGCCACAGCAGCATGTTCGACCCCGACATAGGTGACGTCATCAGCGGCCAGGCAACCACCGGACTCACCACTCGCAACGTCACTGTCCAGGGCGACGATCCGGTTGTCGGTTAGCGCCGGCGTGGCCATCGGTGGCTGACCCCTCGACATACCGACCTGGGCCCGGTGAGATCCCCACCGACCCAGGTGTCTACCGGTTCCGGGACACTCATGGCCGCGTCATATACGTCGGCAAGGCCAAATCACTGCGGCCACGGCTGAGCTCGTATTTCCAGGACCTTTCCGCCCTGCACCCGCGCACTCGCTCCATGGTCACCACCGGGGCGAGCGTCGAGTGGACGGTGGTGCGCAACGAAGTCGAAGCGCTTCAACTCGAGTACTCCTGGATCAAGGAGTTCGATCCCCGGTTCAACGTCAAATACCGAGACGACAAGTCCTATCCGTATTTGGCGGTGACCATGGGGGAGGCCTTTCCGCGAGCCCAAGTGATGCGTGGAGCCAAGCGACCAGGCACCAGATACTTCGGGCCCTATACGCACGCGTGGGCTATTCGGGAAACGCTCGATCAACTCCTCCGGGTCTTCCCGGTGCGTACGTGCAGCAAAGGCGTGTTCAATCGCGCCACACAGGTCGGCAGGCCATGTCTTCTGGGGTATATCGACAAATGCTCGGCTCCGTGCGTCAGCAAAGTCGATGAGCAAGAGCACCGCGAGATCGCCGAAGACTTCTGCGATTTCATGGCCGGCAACACGGGACGGTTCGTCAAGCGGCTCGAAGCCAAGATGAAGTCCGCTAGTGACGACCTGGACTTCGAGACTGCGGCGCGGCTGCGCGACGATGTGGGGGCGCTGCGCCGGGCGCTCGAACGCTCGGCCGTCGTCTTGCCAGATGCCACCGATGCCGACGTGTTCGGGCTGGCCGAGGACGAGTTGGAAGTGGCGGTGCAGGTGTTCCACGTGCGGGGTGGCCGCGTCCGAGGACAGCGCGGCTGGGTGAGTGAGAAGGGGGCCGAGAACTCCAGTGACATCGTGGAGCACTTGTTGCAACAGGTCTACGGGGGAGAGGCACCCGAGGCCGTGCCGCGTGAGGTGCTCGTGCCGTTGCTCCCGACGGCGGGGGACGACGTCGGGTTGTGGCTGAGTGGATTGCGCGGCTCGACCGTCGACGTGCGGGTGCCCCAACGCGGTGACAAACGCGCCTTGATGCAGACGGTGACTCGCAATGCCGATCAGGCGCTAGCCCGGCACAAGGTTGCTCGTTCGGGGGATCTGACTCTGCGAAGCCAAGCTCTGCAGAATCTGCAAGACGTGCTGGAGCTCGACGACGCGCCGCTGCGGATCGAGTCCTTCGATATCTCGCACGTCCAGGGCACGAACGTGGTGGGATCGATGGTCGTCTTTGAGGACGGGCTTGCGCGCAAGTCTGAGTACCGCAGGTTCATCGTGCGCACCGGCACCGGGGACGACACGGCTGCGATGCATGAGGTGCTCACCCGGCGATTCAAATATCTCGTGGGCGCGGCGAACCTCAACGACGAGCCAGTCTCCGGTGAGGTGTCGACGTCCGAGGCCGACCTTTCCGGCAGGCCAGCGAAGTTCGCCTATCCGCCGAACCTCGTCGTCGTCGACGGGGGGTTGCCACAGGTCAACGCCGCACAGGCGGCCTTGACTGAGGTCGGCGTCAATGACGTCATGGTGATCGGCCTGGCGAAACGCTTAGAAGAAGTGTGGGTCCCCGGCCAGGACTACCCCATCATTCTGCCGAGGACCAGCGAGGGGCTCTACCTCCTGCAGCGGGTCCGTGACGAGGCGCACCGATTCGCCAACACCTTCCACCGCCAGCGCCGATCCAAAGCGATGACGACGAGCGCGCTGGACGGCATACCAGGACTGGGTCCTGCTCGCCAGCAACAGTTGCTGGCGCAGTTCGGCTCGGTCAAACGCCTTCGCGCGGCTAGCGTCGAGGACTTGCAGTCTGTGTCGGGGATTGGTCCGGCGCTGGCCGAGGCGATCTCGACAGCGCTAGGCGGCAGCGAGGGTGAGCGACCTGCAGTTAATGTGAGCACCGGTGAAGTAGTCGATTGAGCTGCAGTTCGGCTCACGTTTTTTGCGAACGTGGTAAGTATTTAGTCGTATTCACCTCCGATCGGCGCGTGGATGCACTCAGACCTCTTGGGATTGTCAGAAACGAAAGGGATGCACGTGAGTGATCGGGCTAGCGAGCCGTCAGCCTCTCGCGGAGACTTCGTGCTCCTGACCGGGATGAGCGGGGCCGGCCGGACGACTGCTGCGGACGTCTTGGAAGACCGCGGCTGGTATGTCGTCGACAACCTGCCCGCGCGGATGCTCACGTCGTTGGCCTCGGTGGTCGAAGACGACACTCACCCGCGCGTCGCCGCCGTCGTTGACGTCCGCAGCCGCGATTTCGTGGCCGACTTCGATCAAGCGATGACGGACTTGCGGGCCAGTGGGTGGACACCGCTGATCTGCTTCTTTGATGCCTCCGATGCAGTGCTGGTACGCCGTTTCGACGCAGTCCGCCGACCTCACCCGCTGCAGGGAGAAGGGCTGCTGCTGGACGGCATACGGCAAGAGCGTCGGATGCTGGCGGACATCCGCTCCGCCGCCGAGGTTGTCGTCGACACCAGCGGCTACAACGTGCACCAACTGACGGCGGCGGTCGACGAACTCTTAGGTAGTGATGAGCAGCCCCGATTGCGACTGGCGGTGATGTCGTTCGGGTTCAAATACGGCATACCGCTGGACGCGGACGTCGTATTGGACATGCGTTTTTTGCCTAACCCCTATTGGGATCCCGAATTGCGTGAATTCAACGGGCGCGATGCACCGGTGCGCGATTTCGTCCTCGCTCAACGCGGGGCCATCGAGTTCATCGACCACGCCGAGGCGCTGCTGAGGACGGCGGCGCGAGGCTATCTCAGCGAGGGTCGGCGACACGTGACCATTGCGCTCGGATGCACCGGGGGCAAGCACCGCTCGGTGGCTAGTGTGGAGGAACTGGTGCGGCGGCTGGAAGACATTGCCGGAGTCCAGATCACGAGCTTTCATCGCGACTTGGGGCGGGAATGAGCGGCCCCCGGATGGTGGCCCTGGGCGGCGGCCACGGGCTTTCGGCCACACTGCGGGCGCTGCGGCACCTCTCCGAAAACATCACCGCAGTGGTTACGGTCGCTGACGACGGGGGATCCAGCGGTCGGTTGCGCGAAGAATTCGACATTCTGCCCCCAGGGGACTTGAGAATGGCGTTGGCGTCCCTGTGTGAAGACACCAGTTGGGGTCACCAATGGTCGGCGGTGTTGCAGCATCGGCTCGGCGGCGCGGGCGAGTTGTCCGGGCACGCTCTGGGCAACCTGCTGCTCATGAGCTTATGGGAGCTCAGCGATGACCCCGTGAAGGCCCTCGATGTGGCCGGGCGGCTGCTCAACATCCGCGGTCGCGTGCTGCCCATGTCCACCGTCCCGCTGCAGATCGAGGCCCAGGTGCTCAACGGCGCATCGCGTCAGACATCATCAGGGAGCGACTCGTCGGGCGGCACCACCTCGACTGACGGTGAACCGACGACCGTGCGGGGGCAGTCCTCGGTCGCTTCGGCCAAGGGGCGGGTGCTCGGTGTCTCACTGCTGCCCAACGACCCTCCAGCCTGCGCCGAGGCAGTCGAGGCGATCACTGTGGCCGACTGGGTCATATTGGGCCCCGGATCGTGGTTCACCTCGGTGATGCCGCACGTGTTGGTGCCGGATCTGCGACGAGCACTGGAGCAGACCCCGGCCCGGCGCATCCTGACGCTCAACGTCGGCACGCACGATGGCGAGACCGCTGGCTTCGCCATCGCGGAGCACATCGAGGCGCTCCGCGCGCATGCCCCAGACTTGACCTTCGACTACGTCATCGCCGACCCGCGTGTCACCGGGGCCGACGAGCACGCGCTACGCACGGCCTGCAAGGCCGTTGGTGCAGACCTGGTGGTCTCCACCGTGAGCACCCAACGCGCGCAGGGGCAACACGACACCCTGCGCTTGGCCGCCGCGTTCCGAGACGTGATGTCGCACGACCCTTCTCTTCAGCAACCGGCAGCCATGACTGGCGCGGATCACCCACGTCTCGGGAGATGATGTCTGCGATGGCAATGACAGCGAAGGTTAAAGACGAGCTCAGTCGGCTCCCGGTCACCAAGACATGCTGCCGCAAGGCTGAGGTGGCCACGATGCTCCGGTTTGCCGGGGGACTGCACATCATCGGCGGTCGGATTGTCATCGAAGCGGAGCTAGACACGGCTCAGTCGGCACGTCGGCTGCGCGGCTTCATCCAAGACGTCTACGGAGTGCGCAGCGAGATCGTCGTGATGAGCGCTGGTGGACTGCGCAAGTCGACTCGGTATGTCGTCCGAGTGGCTCACGATGGTGAGTCGCTAGCCCGTCAGACGGGTTTGATCGACCACCGCGGTCGCCCGGTGCGCGGCCTGCCGCCCCGAGTGGTGGGGGCATCGGTGTGCGACGCCGAAGCGGCCTGGCGGGGTGCGTTCCTGGCCCGCGGCTCGATCACCGAGCCTGGGCGTTCGTCTGCTCTGGAAGTGACGTGCCCGGGACCTGAAGCAGCCCTTGCTCTCGTCGGGGCAGCGCGCCGTCTTGGTTTGGCGTCGAAGGCCCGCGAGGTGCGGGGGATCGACCGGGTGGTACTGCGCGACGGCGACGCGATCGGCGCGATGCTGACCCGCCTCGGCGCTCACGAAGCGGTTTTGACCTGGGAAGAGCGCCGGATGCGTCGCGAGGTACGCGCGACCGCCAATCGGCTGGCTAACTTCGACGATGCCAATCTGCGCCGTTCGGCGCGGGCCGCGGTTGCTGCTGGCGCACGGGTGCAGCGAGCCCTCGACATACTTGGGCCGGACGTCCCGGAACACCTTGCCGTGGCAGGTCATCTGCGATTGAAACACAAGGAAGCCAGCCTGGAAGAGTTAGGCGGACTGGCTGACCCGCCGATGACCAAGGACGCTGTCGCTGGGCGGATCAGACGCTTGCTGGCCATGGCCGACAAGCGAGCCGAAGAAGAGGGCATCGAGGGCACTGAAGCTCAGGTCAGTCCGGACATGTTCGACGACTGAGGCTGCGTTCGCATCGGCGGCCGCACTCGTGCCGCGAGTCGCAATCCTTTAGGTTAGACACCGACAGTCGGCTCGCACGGTGCCCTTGCAGCCTCGCCAGCCGGCAACACACAACGTGACACACCCACCACAAACGTGACACACCCACCACAAACGTGACACACCACAACGAAAGGCGAACCCCATGACCGTACGGGTAGGCATCAATGGATTCGGCCGCATCGGCCGCAACTTCTTCCGCGCTGTGCACGCTTCGGGCGCCGACATCGAGATCGTCGGTGTGAACGACCTGACTGACAACGCCACGCTGGCGCACTTGCTACGCTACGACTCGATTTTGGGACGCCTGGACGGCGAGGTCACCTCGACCGACACCGACATCAGCGTGGACGGGAAGTCGTTCAAGGCCTTCGCTGAGAAAGACCCGACAGCGTTGCCGTGGGGCGAGTTGGGTGCCGATGTCGTCATCGAGTCCACGGGCATCTTCACCGACGGGACCAAGGCGAAGGCCCACATCGACGCCGGCGCGAAGAAGGTCATCATCTCGGCCCCGGCCAAGAACGAAGACATCACCCTGGTCATGGGTGTCAACGACGGCGAGTACGACCCCGCCTCACACCACATCATCTCCAACGCCTCGTGCACCACGAACTGTCTGGCCCCGATGGCCAAGGCACTTCACGATGACCTGGGCATCGTCAAAGGCCTGATGACGACGATCCACGCCTACACGCAGGACCAGAACCTGCAGGACGCCCCACACAAGGACCTTCGCCGGGCGCGCGCGGCCGCGATCAACATCGTCCCCACCACCACCGGTGCCGCCAAGGCCGTGGCCCTCGTCCTGCCGGACCTGAAGGGCAAGTTGGACGGCTACGCGCTGCGCGTGCCGATCCCCACCGGGTCCGCGACCGACCTGACGTTTGAGGCAGGCCGTGAGACGACGGTCGAAGAGGTCAACGCGATCGTCAAGGCTGCCGCTGAGGGTCCGATGAAGGGAATCCTGCGCTACACCGAGGACCCGATTGTCTCCAAGGACATTGAGACCGACCCCGCTTCGTGCATCTTCGACTCCGGCCTGACCAAGGTCCTGGGCAACCAGGTCAAGGTGGTCGGCTGGTACGACAACGAGTGGGGCTATTCCTCGCGTCTGGTCGACCTGACCTTGCTCGTCGGCGCGAGCCTCTGAGTCCATGCGCACCATTGATTCACTCTCCGATCTCCGCGGCCAGCGAGTCTTGGTGCGCAGTGACCTGAACGTCCCGCTAGACGGCTCGCGGATCACCGACGACGGCCGTGTCCGTGCCTCGGTGCCCACCATCGAACGGCTCAGCCAGGCCGGCGCGCGCGTGATCGTGTGCGCCCACCTGGGACGGCCTAAGGGCGAGCCAGAGGCGAAATACTCTCTGGAGCCTGTAGCTGCACGGCTCGGCGAACTGCTCGACGCCTCCGTGACCTTCTGCCCGGAAACGGTGGGAGACGCCGCCCGCGAGGCGGTTGAGGCTCTGGACGATGGTGATGTCCTCGTGCTGGAGAACCTGCGCTTCAACGCAGGGGAGACCGCGAAGGACGACGAAACGCGTGGGGCGTTTGCCCAGCAACTCGCCGACTTGGCTGACGCCTACGTCAGCGACGGGTTCGGCGTCGTGCACCGCAAGCAAGCCAGCGTGTACGACGTCGCCACGCTGCTGCCGCACGCGGCCGGTGGACTCGTGGTTGATGAAGTCAAGGTCATGCGCGCCCTGCGCGAAGACCCTCAGCGCCCGTATGCCGTCATCCTCGGCGGGGCCAAGGTCAGCGACAAACTCGGTGTGATCGAGTCACTGCTGACCACGGCCGACCGCATCCTGGTCGGGGGTGGCATGGTCTTCACTTTCCTGAAGGCTCAAGGCCATGAGGTTGGCAAGAGTCTGCTCGAAGAGGACCAGGTTGACCGGGTCCGCGGCTACCTCAAGACGGCGGAGGACACGGGCGTCACGATCGTGTTGCCGACCGACATCGTCGCGGCCACCGCATTCGACGCAGACGCTGACCACGACGTGGTGGCAGCCGATCAGATCCCGGCAGACCGCCTGGGTTTGGATATTGGCCCTGAGTCGGCGAAGGCCTTTGTCGAGGCGATCAGCGACGCCCAGACCATTTTTTGGAACGGGCCGATGGGTGCCTTCGAGATGGAGCCCTACGCCGCAGGCACCAAAGCGATCGCTCAGGCGCTGACCGAGCGGACGAGCGCCGGTGCCCTTACGGTGGTCGGAGGCGGCGACAGTGCGGCAGCCGTGCGACAGATGGGGTACGCCGACGAGGCGTTTGGACACATCTCCACCGGCGGCGGTGCCAGCTTGGAATATCTCGAAGGCAAGGACCTCCCCGGACTCGAAGTATTGGAGCAATGATGGCGACGCGCACTCCGCTCATGGCGGGCAACTGGAAGATGAACCTGGATCATCTCCAGGCCACGCATCTGGTCCAGAAGTTGGATTGGAGCCTGAAAGACGGCAAGCACGACTTCGGTGCCGTCGAGGTGGCCGTGCTTCCTCCGTTCACCGATTTGCGCTCTGTCCAGACTCTCGTCCAAGGCGACCAACTTGAGCTCAAATTCGGTGCCCAGGACATTTCTCAGCACGATTCTGGTGCCTACACGGGTGAGATCTCGGGCGCCTTCTTGTCGAAGCTGGGCTGCACTTATGTCGCGGTGGGGCACAGCGAGCGACGTGAGCATCACGGTGAGAGCGACGAGTTGGTCGCCGCGAAGGTTCAGGCGGCGCTGAAGCACGATCTCGTGCCGATCCTGTGTATCGGTGAGCCCCTGGAGGTCCGTCAGGCTGGCACGCACGTGAAGTTGGTACTCGAGCAGGTGCGAGCAGCTCTCGATGGCCTTACTTCGCAGCAGGTCGGCAACGTGGTCTTGGCTTACGAGCCCGTGTGGGCCATAGGTACCGGTGAAGTAGCCACCCCCGACGACGCTCAGGAGGTCTGCGCTGCAATCCGTGCGGAGATCCGCGAACTGGCGGGTGACGCAGTAGCCGACGGCATCCGCATTCTCTACGGAGGCTCGGTCAAGCCCGGAAGCGTCGCGGCGATCATGGCCGAATCCGACGTT
Source organism: uncultured Actinomycetota bacterium (assembly GCA_963803695.1). GTDB lineage: Bacteria > Actinomycetota > Actinomycetes > Actinomycetales > Dermatophilaceae > Ornithinicoccus. The sequence continues at coordinate 264,336 of CAWDNY010000003.1, read as the reverse complement.
GACGGCGCACTGGTGGGCGGTGCGTCGATAAGCGTCGATGACTTTGCCTCGATCTGTCGCTATCAGCAGCATCACGGCCAAGGAGCCTGATTGGGTTACGCTGGCCCACGCGGCAAAGCGCAGCATCACTGAAACGCAGCGGCTTTCACGCTCGAGTGATTCGGTGGTGCGTAAGTGACTGCTGCATGGCTAGGTGAACATGAGTCAAACAATCTGATGGCGGTGTAGAAGCGTGGATGGTGTCCGGATCTTCCTGGATGTCCTGCTGGTCTTGAGCGGGCTCTTCTTGGTGCTCCTGATCCTGATGCACAAAGGGCGCGGCGGCGGTCTCTCCGACATGTTCGGTGGGGGTATGTCGAGCAGTCTCGGTGGATCGTCTATTGCCGAGCGCAACCTGAACCGCATTACGGTTGCTATAGCCCTGATCTGGATCACATCGATCGTTGGGATCGGCATTCTTCTGTAGCACTGGCGCAACGTCGCGCCCTCTCCCCGAATAAGGAGCATCCCGTGGTAGGAACCAGCGCGATCAGAGGCAGTCGGGTGGGCAGTGGCCCGATGGGTGAAGCCGAGCGGGGGCAACGAGCACGCACCGTCACGGTGTCGTATTGGTGCGCCCACGGACACGAATCGCGTCCGAGCTTCTCCGACGATGACGAAGTCAATGTTCCCGAGACCTGGGACTGTCCACGGTGCGGAATGTTAGCTGGCCAGGACAAGGCCAACCCCCCAGAAGCGCAGCGCGTGGAGCCCTTCAAGACGCACTTGGCCTACGTGAAGGAGCGCCGTTCAGATGTCGATGGAGCGCAACTGCTAGACGAGGCGCTGCAAGCCATGCGTAACCGCGGGGTCGGTTCCGGCTCCGCTTAGTTCGTCGCATACCTTTCACCCGGCCAAGAGTGGCCGGGTGTGGGGCGGGACCGTTAGAGGTGCCAGGTGACGCCGGTGGGGTGGACGGTCGCGGTGAGGTCTTGTTCGTGGACGATGGTGTGGTGCCGCCCGCATAACAACGCGTAGTTGGACAGGTCTGATCGCCCGCCGCGTGACCAGTGTTGGACGTGGTGGCGTCGCACCAGGGCGCGGGGGTCGAACAGCCAGGGAACGTGCAGTGTTTGTCTCGGTGGTGCAGTGCTCGTCGTTGACCGGGGGTGATGAGGCGTTTGGCGCGGCCTTGGTTGAGGATTTCGTTGTCGGTGCCCAGGATCATGGGGATGATGTCGGCGTCACAGGCCATCCGCCGCACCGTTTCGGGGCAGAGGGTCTCGCCCGTGTCGGTGGTCCCGGTCCCGGTGAAGCTGTGACGGAGCAGGTCCCACCGGATGGTGACGTTCACTGTGGCTTTGGGGGTGGTGGGGGCGCTGTCGCTGCCGGCGATGCCGCGTTTCATCACGGTGATCAGTGCGTCGTACCGGCGTTGCGAGGCGGTCCGCTCGTCGGGGCCGGTCTCATCGGGGCTGGGCGCGGCCAGGGGTGAGTGGAAGATGGACCGGAACAGTGCTGCACCTTCGGGGTTGGCGGTCACGATGAACCGGACCAACGACCCGTCAGCCAGCGATGACTCGTTGACCCCGCGCAGTTCGTTGATGGCGCGCTCTTTGGTGTCGTGGTCTTTCTCCGGGAGCACGGCTGAGGTCATCCGGTCCGTGGCCCGACGCAGGGCTTTGTCGCTCTGGTCCTTGTCACCGGCGATGCTCATCAACCGGGCCAGGGCGGCTTCGTATTCACTGACCCGATCACCATTCTCATTCACGTCAGCACCGTCTTCAGCCGGGGGCGCGTCAGGGTCGGGGATGGTGTCCATGAACGGTTTCACCCGCGCCAACGCCCGCAGGATCGACGCGGCCCGCCGCACCGGCATACCGGTGGTCATGACCTCATCGTGCAGTTTCGCGTGCAGCGGATTGCCCATGCCACGTGCCACCGTCACCAGGTCACTGATCGCCATCGGTGCCAGCCACGGGCAGTGGACCGTGAGCCAGTCGTGCGCGGTCAACCCCTTCTTGGACGGCAAGCGGCGTTCGAGGGCTTCGGTCACCATGTGCAAGGTCAACGTTTCGGTGCGCGCCCGCATACCGTCAATGTCGGTCAGCCCAGCCTTGACCTCATCGTCGCTGAGCCGTGGCGCGACAGGCGCTACCGTGGTCGCCAACATCACTGAGCGCGTCCCGTCCCCGATATGGGAAGTCAGGACGTCCCCGGGCGAACGCCACGGCGACTCCTCAGCCTCAGCACCACCAGCACCAGCACCAGCACGGGCACCCAAAAGCGAGCCATCCGCACCGATGCGGGTGACCTCTACCGGCTCCTCCGGCGGCTCTTCATCGAACATACGTTCACACTAAACCAGCCCCCCGACATACCTGACGGGGGGCACTTCACCACGTGATGAGGAGTGGCGCTATCGCAGTTCAATGCCTGTAGGAGCGGCTCAAATCAGCAGGCCTAAGCGTCGGCAGCAGCGGCGGAGTCCAGCCACCAGACGGTGTCTTGCTGCCCGCGCACCCACGAGGCCGGAACATCGGGAGTATTCGGCTCGGCAGCGCGAGCAGCCTTCACCGCGTCCGACTTGTCAGCGCCAGCGACGATGAAGAACACCGACCGCGATTGCCGCAGCGTCGGAACGGTGAGCGATACCCGCAGGGGCGGAGGCTTGGGAGACTCCGTCACCGCCACAGTGGTGGTCGAAGGGTCAGCAATGGCGACCTCATCACGCCCGGGAAAGAGCGAAGCCACGTGGCTGTCCGGCCCCATCCCAAGCAGCATCACGTCGAATGTCGGCGCGGGTACGTCGTCGGACCCGGTGGCCGGCTCAGCCAACGAAGCCAGTTGCGTCGCGTAATCCGTCGTCGCCGCCGGGAGGCCCGCGAGATCATCAGTGCCCTCATCAGCCCGCGCGCCGAGCAGTCGATGCACAGAAGCGGCAGGCACCCCTAGCGAACCCAAACCGGCATCATCGGCCTGCTGGTCGTTGCGGTCATCATGGCCACGGGGGACAAACCGTTCGTCGCCCCACCACACGTGGACCTGCTTCCACCAGTCCGCTCCCGCGCTGGAGGCCGCCAGAGCTTTGACGACCTCGCTGCCCATCGATCCGCCGGTCAGGCAGAGGTGGCCGACCCCGCGCTGCTCGACAGCGCCAGCGAGCGTCTCCGTGATGCGAGACGCCACTGCCTCGGCCAAAGATGCCTTATCGGGATGGGTTTCGGTCCGAGCGGATTCCACGTCCGACAGCCTTTCGTCGACGGCCTCTTGCAGCCGTTCGGGTGGGGGAGACTCCATCCTGGGGGAGGCGCGATTCAAGGCTCGCGAACCCAACGCGCTCGACCTCGACCCCACGACGTCGGGCCGCTCTCCAGCCTCACCCGCTCGGATGGCTTCGGTCTGCGTCATCGATCGCTTGGACACCATCGGCAGACCGTTCACGAGCGCCGCCGCATACACCTGGTCGGCATCGAGACGACGCAACTCGGCGGCGAGCGACTCCGGGAGACCGGGCTCGAGCAGGGCCACTTCGCGGGTCGGCTGGCCGGGTTGGGACAGACTCGCCACCTGGCCCTTGACGCGGATCAAGTCGATCGGTCCGCTAGCCCGCTGCATCCGAACGCTCACCAGGCCAGTCCCCGCCTGGCTGCGAGCACGAAGCACCGGTATGTCGAGTGCTCCGGCGAGCCATCCGGCCAACAGGTCGGCGCTGGCGCAGTCCGGCTCCGCCACGACCGTCGCCGCCGTGACCGCCTCGTACGGCGGATAGTCCAGGGTGGCGGCCAGCAGGGCGCGCCACCGGGTGATCCGCGTCCACGTGAGGTCGGTGTCCCCGGGACTGTAGTGCTTGGCTCGACGCTTGAGCTGCCGGGCGGGCTGGGAGCACGGCGCGGCGTCGGTGATCCGACGATGCGCCAACTTGCCCAACGGCGAATCGGCCACGTTGGCCGGCGGCTCCCCGGGCCACCACCCGACGATAGGGGAGTCGGGCAGCAACAACGGCGTCACCACGGCATCCCCGTGGTCGGCGAGAGCGCCATACAGCCGCAGCACCACAATTTCGCTGGCTCCTGCATCGCCGCCAACCCGGATCTGCGCGTCCAACCGTTGTTTGCCGCGACCGTTGCCACGAACCACCACGATGATCCGGGCAGGGTGCTGACGGGTGGCGTCGTTGGCAGCCGCGACCGCATCGTCGGCGCCCGTTTCGTCCACCAACACCAGCAGGGTCAGCACCCGCCCCATGGCCATCGCGCCGACCTCATTGCGCAGGCTGACCAGGCGTTTGCTGATGGTGCCCGTGGTGGTGCTGGGCAGATCAACGATCACGGGAGTCTCCATTCGCGGCCGTCGGCGCGCATCATCTCGTCCGCCTCGGGTGGCCCCCAGGTGCCAGCGGCGTAGGAGTGCGGCGGCTTCGAACTGCGCCGCCAGTGATCAACGATCGGGTCCAAAATCTGCCACGAGAGGTCCACCTCTTCATGCCGGGGGAACAGCGGAGGATCGCCGAGCAGGACATCCAAGATCAGCCGCTCGTAGGCCTCGGGGCTCGATTCGGTGAACGATGCCCCGTAGCCGAAGTCCATCGTGACGTCGCGCACCTCCATCTGCGAGCCGGGCACCTTGGAGCCGAAGCGCACCGTCACCCCCTCGTCGGGCTGCACCCGGATCACGATGGCGTTGCGGCCGAGGTCCTCGGTCGCAGTGCTGGCAAACGGCAGGTGCGGCGCACGCTTGAAGACCACCGCGATCTCGGTCACTCGCTTGCCCAGACGCTTGCCCGTGCGCAGATAGAACGGCACCCCGGCCCAGCGGCGGGTATGCACGTTAAGCTGCACGGCGGCATACGTCTCGGTCGTGGAGTCCTCGCCCACACCGTCCTCGGATAGGTATCCGCGCACCTTTTCCCCGCCCTGCCAGCCCTCGGTATAGCGACCGCGGCAGGTTGACGTCGAAAGGTCGTCGGGCAACTGGACCGAGGCCAGGACCTTCTCCTTCTCGGTCCGCACGGCAGCGGCGTTGAAGCCGATCGGCTCCTCCATCGCCGTCAGGGCCAGCAACTGGAGCAGGTGGTTCTGGATCACGTCTTTGGCTGCTCCGACATCGTCGTAGTAGCCAGCCCGGCCACCGATGCCGATGTCCTCAGCCATGGTGATCTGCACGTGATCGACGTAGTTACTGTTCCAGATGGGCTCGAACATCTGGTTGGCGAACCGCAGCGCCAGCATGTTTTGCACGGTCTCTTTGCCCAGGTAGTGATCGATGCGGAAGACCGAATCGGGTGGGAAAACCGACTCCACGATGTCGTTGAGTGCCCGCGCACTGTGCAGGTCGTCGCCAAATGGCTTCTCTATGACCACCCGACGCCAGGTGTCGGTTCGCGGACTGCTCAGCCCTGAGTCGCGCAACTGCTTGCATACCGGGGCGAACCAATCCGGCGGGATCGAGAGATAGAAGGCGTGGTTGCCGCCGGTTCCGCGGTCCTCATCGAGCTGCCGCACCGTCTGAGCAAGCAACTCAAAGGCATCGGGATCATCGAAGGCACCGGGGACGAAGCGAAAGCCCTGCGCCAGACCCCGCCAGACGTCCTCTCTGAACGGCGTCCGAGCGTGGGCCTTGACCGAGTCGTGCACGACCGCCGCGAAGTCTTCGTCGGCCCAATCGCGACGGGCGAACCCTACTAACGAAAAGCCCGGCGGGAGCAGGCCGCGATTGGCGAGGTCGTAAATCGCCGGCATCAACTTCTTGCGGGCCAAGTCTCCGGTGACACCGAACATCACCATGCTGCACGGTCCGGCGATCCGAGGAAGTCGCTTGTCCTCGGGGTCGCGGAGCGGATTGGTCGGTGAGCTCAACTCGCCACCGGGTGTGCGGTCGGACCGCTCATTTATCGCCGGCCTTGGCCTTGTCGAGCTCGCTCTGGACGGTGTCGAGCAACTCCGACCAGGACTTCTCGAACTTCTCGACACCTTCTTCTTCGAGGACCTTCACGACGTCGGCATACGACACACCCGCGCGCTCGAGGGAGTTCAGGACGTCCTGAGCTTGCTCGTAGTGCCCCGTCACGGTGTCGCCGGTGATCTCGGCGTGGTCCTCGGCGGCGTCCATCGTCTTGGCCGGCATGGTGTTGACCGTCTGCGCGGCGACGAGGTCGGTGACGTACATCGTGTCCGGGTAGTCCGGGTTCTTAACCCCGGTGGAGGCCCACAGCGGACGCTGAGCGTGCGCGCCATCATCGGCCAGGTTCTGCCAACGCGGGGTGGCGAAGACCTCCTCGAAGGCCTGGTAGGCGAGCCGTGCGTTGGCGATTCCGGCCTTGCCCATCAGGTCGCGGGCTTCGTCGGTGTCCAACTTCTCCAGGCGGTCGTCGATTTCGGAGTCCACGCGCGAGACGAAGAACGACGCCACGGAGTGGATCTTCGACAGGTCCAGACCGTGCTCGCGCGCCTGCTCTAGTCCGGTGAGGAAGGCATTCATCACGCCGCGATAGCGGTCCAGCGAGAAGATCAAGGTCACATTGACACTGATGCCCTTCGCGAGGGTCTGGCTGATCGCGGGCAGGCCCTCGAGAGTGGCCGGGATCTTGATCAGCACGTTCTCGCGGTCGACGGCGTCATACAGGCGCTGCGCCATCTCCACGGTGGCCTCGGTGTCGGCAGCCATGCGGGGGTCGACTTCGATCGACACTCGACCGTCGACGCCGCCGGTACGGTCGTATACCGGGCGCAGAATGTCGCAGGCGTCGCGCACGTCGTCCGTGGTGATCGTGAAGACCGTCTTCTCGACGTCTGCGTCCTCGGCCGCCAGATCATTGATCTGCGGGGTGTAGGACTCGCCGTCAGCGAGCGCAGCCGCGAAGATGCTCGGGTTCGTGGTCACCCCGACGACGTGCTTGTCCTCTAGCAAACTCTGCAGCTCACCCTCCTTGATCATCGGCCGGTTCAGGTCGTCCAGCCAGATGGAGACACCGGCTTCGGAGAGCTGCTCGAGACGGTCGATGGCAGTGGTCGTGTCCTGGGTCATAGCGTCCTCACTTCTGGGTTGCGTCGCTGGAATGGGTGCCACCGGAGGCGGCGTCCCCCGTGGGGTTGGCTTCGTCAGTCTTCTCAGTGGGCGTGTTCTCGATCGGGCCTTCACCGGCAGCAGCCGCCGCAACGGAGTCGTATGCCGCCTGAGTCACGGCCTCGGCGGTGATTCCAAACTCCTGGTAGAGGCGCTCGTAGTCGGCCGAGGCACCGAAGTGATCGATGCTGATCATCCGGCCGGCGTCACCGACGATTTCGCGCCAGCCCTGCGAGACGCCGGCTTCGACGCTCACCCTCGCTTTCACGCTGGGCGGCAAGACCTCTTCGCGGTATGCCTGGTCCTGCTTGTCGAACCACTCGCGGCACGGCATGGACACCACGCGGGTGGGCACACCGTCGGCTTGCAGGCTCTCTCGAGCCTGCAGCGCCAACTGCACCTCGGAGCCGGTCGCCACCAGGATGGCCTGCAGGTCCCCGCCCTCGGCATCCGCCAGGACATAGCCACCACGGGTGACCCCTTCGGCCGAGCTGAAGACCGTGCGGTCAAGCGTCGGAACATTCTGACGTGTGAGCGCGAGTGCGCTGGGGTGGTCGACCGTTTCGAGAATAGTGCGCCACGCGACAGCAGTTTCGTTAGCGTCTGCGGGCCGGATGACGTCCAAGCCGGGGATGGCTCGCAGCGAGGCCAACTGCTCGACCGGCTGGTGGGTCGGGCCGTCTTCGCCGAGCCCGATGCTGTCGTGCGTCCAGACGTACACAGTGGGCAGTTGCTGGATCGAGGCCAACCGGACCGCGGGACGCATGTAGTCGGAGAAGATCAGGAACGTGCCACCGTAGGGCCGGGTCAGGCCCTCCAGAGCGATGCCGTTCAGGATCATCCCCATGCCGTGCTCGCGGATGCCGAAGTGCAGGGTCCGCCCATATTCGTTGCCGGGGAACTTTTTGGTGGCCTTGCCGCTGGGCACGAAGCTCGGCACGTCGTCCATGGTCGTGTTGTTCGACCCGGCGAGGTCGGCGGAGCCACCCCACAACTCGGGCATGACGTTGGCTAGTGCCGAGAGGATTTCACCGGAGGCTTTGCGGGTGGCCACGCCCTTTTCGCTGGCCTCGAAGGTCGGAATGGCATCGGCCAATCCCTCCGGCAGATCCTTCGCCAGGACCCGGTCGAGCAGGGCGGCACCCTCGGCATTGCTCTCCCGCCAGGCGTCATATCCCGTCTCCCATTCGGCGCGAACTTCCTGGCCGCGGTCGATGGCCTTGCGAGTGTGCGCCAGGATCTCGTCCTCGACCGGGAAGTTGACCTCGGGATCGAAGCCGAGCAACTCCTTGGTGGCGGCGACCTCTTCGGCACCGAGTGCCGAGCCGTGCGCGCCGCCGGTATCGCGCGCCTCGGGGGCAGGCCAGGCGATGATCGTCCGCAGCACGACCAGCGTCGGCTTGTCGGTGCGCTCCTTGCTCGCTTGCAATGCGGCATAGACGGAGTCGATGTCTTCGGTGTAAGGCTCATCTTTGCGCCAGTCCACCGTCTCCACGTGCCAGCCGTAGGATTCGTAACGCTTGGCCACGTCCTCGGAGAAGGAGATGTCCGTGTCGTCTTCGATCGAGATGTAGTTCTGGTCGTAGATCAGGGTCAGGTTCGACAGTTCCTGGTGTCCGGCCAGCGAGCAGGCTTCGCTGCTGACGCCTTCCATCAGGTCGCCATCCGAGGCGATCACCCAGATGTGGTGGTCGAACGGCGAGGTATGCGGTGCCGCGTCCGGGTCGAACATGCCCCGCTGGCGACGCTGAGCCATTGCCATACCCACGGCGGAAGCCAACCCGGAACCCAGCGGCCCGGTGGTGATCTCTACGCCCGTGGTGTGGTGGACCTCGGGGTGGCCGGGGGTCTTGGATCCCCAGGTGCGAAGGGCCTTCAGGTCATCCATCTCCAGGCCGTAACCCGTCTGGTACAGCTGGATGTATTGGGTCAGGCTCGAGTGGCCACAGGAAAGCACGAAGCGGTCACGGCCCAACCAACTGGGCTCGGAGGGGTCGTGGCGCATGACGTTTTGATACAGCAGGTAAGCCAACGGAGCCAGGCTCATCGCGGTGCCGGGGTGCCCGCTCCCGCACTCCTCGACTGCGTCGGCGGCCAACACGCGGATGGTGTCGACGGCCCTGACGTCTTCGTCGGTCCAGCCAGTCTGCTCGGCCTTGGGGTAGGCCAGATCGCTGCTGCGTCCGGACGTGAAGGAGGTGTTCTGCTGAGTCACGAAGGCTCCTCGCCTGAAAGAGTGTCTGTCGGAATGTCACGAACGCTTCGAGCCTAACGCTCCGGGGGCTACCGGCGCAGCCTGGCCAGCGGAGTAACATTGGCGAGTCATCCCTGATGTGGGCTTCACCGATCTGTGCGAAAGGCCTTTGTGACGACCCTGGACGCCCGAACGCCGCAGGCGGACGCGACCCGTTCCTGGCGGATGGTGGTTTCGGACTACGTGGCGTTGACCAAGCCTCGGATCATCGAGTTGCTGCTGGTCACGACGTTCCCGGTGATGTTCTTGGCCGAGCGCGGCATCCCGTCCTTGTGGTTGATCGTGGCCACGATGGTCGGGGGAGTCCTCGCTGCTGCTTCGGCCAACGCGCTCAACTGCTATCTGGACCGTGACATCGACGCCCAGATGAACCGCACAGCACACCGGCCGCTCGTGACGGGTGTGATTGCCCCACGCAACGCGGTCATCTTTGGGACTGTGCTCGGCGTGGCCTCGGTCGCGTGGCTGGCCGTGTTCGTCAACGGCATCAGCGCCGCCTTGGCCTTCGGTGCGATCGCGCTCTACGTCGTCTTCTACACGATATTGCTTAAGCGTCGGACGTCGCAGAATATCGTGTGGGGTGGGGTCGCTGGCTGTATGCCGGTGCTCATCGGCTGGTCCGCCGTCACCGGGTCACTCGCTTGGCCTGCGCTGATCCTGTTCCTCGTGGTCTTCTTCTGGACGCCGCCGCACTACTGGCCGCTGTCGATGCGGTTCAAGGAGGACTACGCCAACGCGGGCGTCCCGATGCTGCCGGTCGTGGCCCAGGACACCGCGGTGGGCCGACAGATCGTCATCTACTCGTGGGTCACCGTCGCCACCTCGCTGGTGCTGATCCCGGTCGCACCGATGGGCTGGCTGTATGCCGTCACGGCCGTGATCGCCGGCGGCACCTTCATCGTCGAGGCGCATCGACTGCTTGGCCGCGCCAAGAAGGGCATCTCCGGATCAGCCCTCGGCGCGATGCGGCTCTTCCACTACTCGATCAGTTATCTGACGTTGGTCTTTTTGGCCGTCGCCGTCGACCCGCTGCTCTACTTCTCGCTGACCTAGGCCAACCTCGGGGCGGCACTGCAGCAGCAAGGCGCCCGGGGCCTAAGGCTCGAGGAGTTGGTATGGGGTTCCGAGCATGATGTAGGTGTTCGTAGCGCGCCGATCACGGGTGAGAAGTTGAAGCCCGTTGACGCGAGCCGCCTCTCCGACGAGACCGTCGTACACCGCGCCACCAATGATGCCCGTTGCGGATAGCCGGGCTTGCAAAGCGGCTGAGTCCCCGGGGGCAAGCCACACCGTCGTCTCAAATACTCGCTCGATGATCTCGGCAGCCGTCGGCGCGTCGACCGTGATGTGCCCTGGCATGCGAGTGAGCACGGAGAAGGTCTCGAATGCTGCGTGGCCAGCCAGCGCCGGTCGCAGTCGTTGGACGACGGCCCGACACGCACCATGCGCAGCATGTCCGGAGTCGAGGGCAGGGACAGCAACGCTCGTGTCGACCGCGTAGCCGGTCACAGGATCACCGTTGGTCGGCATCGCGCCATCGTTGAACGTCCGAGTCAGTTGTCCGGATGCCGGGCACGGCCGCTAGAACTGGCCATCCGTCGATCTCGACGATCTGTCGTCCGGGGGCGCGGACAGGAGTGAGTCGCAGGGAATCGCCGTCGAGGGCCAAGTCGAATTCAGCCTCTGCGTCGAGCCCGAGACGCTCTCTAAGGTCCTTCGGGATCACGACACGCCCGGCACGATCCATCGATGCCATCATGGTATCCATCTTACCAATCAGTTGGGCTACGCAGGGGCAGTTCTAGGATGGCGCTTGGTCCCTCGTCCTCGCGGTGCCCCACCGTGCGCTCGTTTGCGCGGCTGGTGCTGCATTGCAGTGCAGCACCAGACGAGAAACCGGGCTCACGACGTGTGACTGGCTCGGTTGGTCCGCGATCGCGCAGAAACTATCGGTGCGCCGCCATTGCGATGGGGATCTGAGCGTTGCTTTCGCTGATGGGCGCCTGCCGCATCGGGAGTACAGACCACAGTCCCCAGGTGAGGGTGGCGGTGAGTAGGCAGGCACCCAGCATGTGCAGTGACACCAACGGCACCGGCAGTCCGGTGGCGTATTGGACGTAACCCACGACGCCCTGGGCCAGCGAGATCAGCAGCACCAAGCGCCAAGGACGTCGTGCGCTCACCGTCTGGGGCACGAGCGATGTTGAGACCACCATCGCGACGACCAAGCCGATGAAGAGCATCACCGAGTCGGCGTGAAGCCAGGACACGGTTTGTGGGTCGAAACCGAACCGGGCCGGCTCGACCGCGTCGCCGGAGTGCGGGCCTGAGCCGGTGACCACAGTCCCCAGGACGATGACGACGGTCCCGACCGCCGCTGTTGCTGCCGCTAGACCACGGACGATTCCAGGAATGGGCCCACCGACCGGGTCCACTGACGACCGGTGGGTCAGCAGGAGCAATGTGCTGACGACAATCAGAATCATCGAGATCAGGAAGTGAGCCATAACGATGGTCGGGTCAAGTCCCAACAGGACGGTCACGCCGCCCAAGACCCCCTGCGCCAGCGTGCCGAAAAGCACGAGTTCAGCCAGCACCAGCATTCGGCGGCGCCTCGACCGGTCGGCCCAGCGCCATACCGAAAAAAACACCGCGAGCGCAACGACTCCCACCGCGATGCCGATCAGCCGGTTTCCGAACTCGATGTAGGGGTGGATGCCGTCTTCGGGTCGAAATGCCGGGGTGAATGAACCGGGGTCGCACTGTGGCCAGGTCGGGCAGCCCAGTCCGCTGCCAGTCAGTCGCACGAGGCCACCGGTGACCACGATGAGGATCTGCATACCCAGGTTGATGGGCAGCAGCCAACGCAGCACGGTTGAGCCGAATGCAGACGGGGGGCGATTCACCACACCATCGTACGAGGCACTGCGACGCGTCGTCGTTGCACCCTCAGCTCGAGGATGCCTTCAGTCCGACCAACACTCAGTCAGACCAACGCAACCGCGAGGCCGCCAGGGCTCCGATGGCGGCAGCCCACCCCAGCAAGACAAGTGCCGGCACTAAGGGAGTGGTGTCGAGTCCGAGCAAGGCCAGACGCAGCCCCTCGCCCAGCGCCCCGGGCGGGGTGAAGCGCAGCACGGTGGCTGCGGCGTCCGGCAAGACGTCGAGTGGGAACAGGAGGCCGCAGCCGAGGAACAGGATCCAGGCCAAGTTTGCGAAGGCCAGGACGGCTTCGGCCCGCAACGTCCCGCCCAAGAGCGCAGCCAACGCCACGAATGCGGCGCAGCCGAGCACGATCAACAGCGCAGCCGCTGGTATACCGGCCGCGGAGGGCCGCCATCCCAGCGCCAGTCCGAGTCCGCCGAGCACGACGACCTGGACGCTCACGACGGCGAGCACCGCGCAGGCCTTGGCGGCTAGCAGGCCGCCGCGGCCCAGGGGGGTGGTGCCGAGGAGCCGCAACACCCCGTACCGCCGCTCGTAGGCCAACACGATGGCTTGCCCCGTGAAGGCTGTCGAGACGACGGCCAACGCCAGGACGCCGGGCACGGCCAGGGAGGCAGCATCGGCGACGGTGTCCGCGGGCCCGGAAACCAGCTCAGTCGAGTAGCTGGGCCGCACCGTGACGAGTCCGACCAGCGCGATGATCGGCAAGATGATCGAGACCAGCAACTGCTCGCCGTTGCTCAGCAGACTGCGCGCCTCGAAACCGGCTTGCGCCGTGATGCGCCGGGTGCTCGGAGCGGCCCTGGTCATCGAGTTTCCTCGTCGGTGAGCGCGAAGTAGCGGTCCTCCAGGCTGGCCCCGTCGCGGATCTCGTCGACTGAACCGTCGGCCACCACCTGGCCGTGGGCCAGGATCACCACTCGCTCAGCGAGCCGCTCGGCCTCTTCGAAAGCGTGGGTGCTCAAGACGACAGCGGCCCCCCGATCGGCTGCCTCGCGCACCATCCTGTGGGTGACGCGGCGCGCGTGCGGGTCCAAGCCCGCGGAGGGCTCATCGAGGAACAGCACGTCAGGGCGGCCCACCAGGGCAGCCGCCAAAGCCAGGCGGCGACGTTGACCTCCGGAGAGTCGGCGCACCGAGGTCTTCCCGAACTCATCGATCCCCAACACGTGGCACAGATCCGCGATCGGCCACGGGTCGGCATACAGGGCAGAGAGGTGTGCGATCAGCGCCAGGGGCCGAGCGGCCTGGGGGAGCCCGCCGTCCTGCAGCATCACGCCCACCCGTGCCCGGTGTTCAGCGTCGGCGTGCCACGGCTCGGTATGCAGCACGCGCACCGACCCGGAATCCGGCCGCTGGAGCCCGGTGGCGATCTCCATCGATGTCGACTTACCCGCTCCATTGGGGCCGAGCACGCACGTGACCTGACCCGCCGCTGCACCCCAAGACACGCCGTCGAGCGCCCGCACCGACCCGAAGGTTCGTGAGACACCGACGAACTCGACCGCCAGTCCATCGGTGGGGCCGGACGCGGGAGTCGCCGATGGGGGAGTCGACGTGGGCACGCGGACACGATATGTCCGTTTGCCCGCGGAACAATGTTTAGGCATGCCTACGTTGGAATGAGAGTGCATATAGGTAACACTGATGTGGTGTTTTTGGCTGAGGGTGCCCAGCAGGGTGCCGCGACCACCGAATCCCGCACGCGGGACCAGGTGCGCCGAGCCGTGGGCACCCGTGGACCGGTCACTGCACGAGCCCTGGCTGACGTCCTCGACCTCACGCCCGCCGCCGTCCGCCGACACCTTGACGCCTTGGCCGATGACGACGCCATCGTTGAATACGAACTGACGGGCACGACCCGCCGCAGACGTGGTCGCCCCGCTCGTTCCTACGTTTTGACCGATCGCGGCCAGGCCCAGCTCAGCAACTCCTACGAGGACATCGCGACCGCTGCCCTGGACTACCTGGCAGACCGCGCAGGTCCCGATGCCGTGGCCGACTTCTCCAAAGACCAGATGACTTCCCTGGGCGCGAAGCTGAAGCCAGCAGTGGACGCTGCCGGCGATGACGTCACCGCCCGCACCGAGGCGCTGTCGAAGGCGCTGAGCGAAGAAGGTTTCGCTGCCAGCGTCCGGCCGGTCGGTCAGAGCACTGGATTCGCCGGGCTGCAGTTGTGCCAAGGCCATTGCCCGGTCCAGCACATCGCCGCGTCGTTCCCGCAACTGTGCGACGCCGAAACCGACGTCATCTCCGACCTGCTCGGAGTCCACGTGCAACGCCTTGCCACACTGGCAGGCGGAGCCCATGTCTGTACGACTTTTGTTCCAACATCCACGATCACCGACGAAAGGCCTGTGCGATGAGTACCAATATCGAAGAGCGCAACCCGGGACTCAAAGACCTCGGCACCTACGAATACGGCTGGTCGGACAGCGACACCGCTGGTGCTTCGGCCAAGCGTGGCCTGAGCGAAGAGGTCGTCGCGGACATCTCCGCCCGCAAGTCCGAGCCGCAATGGATGCTTGACCTGCGGATGAAGGGGCTCAAGCTGTTCGGCAAGAAGCCGATGCCCACGTGGGGTAGCGACCTGTCCGGCATCCACTTCGACAACATCAAGTACTTCGTGAAGTCGACGGAGAAGCAGGCCACGTCCTGGGAAGACCTGCCCGAAGACATCCGGAACACCTACGACCGGCTAGGCATCCCCGAGGCTGAGAAGCAGCGCCTCGTCGGTGGTGTCGCCGCGCAATACGAATCCGAGGTCGTCTACCACCAGATCCGCGAGGACCTGGAGGAGCAGGGTGTCCTGTTCATCGACACCGACACCGCACTGCGCGAGCACGAGGACCTGTTCCGCGAATACTTCGCCTCCGTCATCCCGGTCGGCGACAACAAGTTCGCCGCGCTGAACACCTCGGTATGGAGCGGTGGCAGCTTCATCTACGTCCCGCCGGGCGTCCACGTGGACATCCCGCTACAGGCCTACTTCCGGATCAACACCGAAAACATGGGCCAGTTCGAGCGCACCCTGATCATCGCCGACGAGGGTTCCTCGGTGCACTACGTCGAGGGCTGCACCGCGCCGATCTACCAGAGCGACAGCCTGCACAGCGCCGTCGTCGAGATCATCGTGAAGAAGAACGCCCGCGTTCGCTACACGACGATCCAGAACTGGTCGAACAACGTCTACAACCTGGTCACCAAGCGCGCCACCTGCGCCGAGGGCGCGACCATGGAGTGGATCGATGGCAACATCGGCTCGAAAGTCACCATGAAGTACCCCGCGGTCTTCCTGCTCGGTGAGCACTCCAAGGGCGAGACGCTTTCGGTCGCCTTCGCGGGCGAAGGTCAGCACCAGGATGCGGGGTCCAAGATGGTCCACGCTGCACCGCACACCTCCTCGACGATCGTGTCCAAGTCGGTTGCTCGCGGTGGCGGACGCACCTCATACCGAGGGCTCGTCCAAATCCTCGAGGGTGCGCACCACAGCAAATCCAGTGTGGTCTGCGACGCGTTGCTGGTCGACCAGATCTCTCGCTCGGACACCTACCCCTACGTCGATGTCCGCGAGGACGACGTGCAGATGGGTCACGAGGCCACGGTCTCCAAGGTCTCCGAGGACCAGATGTTTTATCTGATGTCCCGAGGCATGTCCGAGACCGAGGCCATGGCCATGATCGTGCGCGGGTTCGTCGAGCCCATCGCCCGCGAGCTGCCGATGGAATACGCCCTCGAGCTCAACCGCCTCATCGAACTTCAAATGGAAGGAGCCGTTGGCTGATGACGCTGGTCACAAATGAGAATGCTGTCGAAATCTCCGAGAACGCCTTGATTGACGCCTCCACGCATGTCGACCCGCAGTCCAAGGTCGACCGGATCCCGGATGAGTCGCGGGCCGCTCGGGTTCGCTCGTTCGACGTTGCCGACTTCCCGGTGCCCAACGGCCGCGAAGAAGAATGGCGCTTCACCCCGGTGGATCGCCTCGGCGGACTGTTCGCCGACGAGCCGACTGCCGCTGGCGAGCCGGTCACCGTCGAGGTCAGCGGTCCCGAGGGCTTCACCCAAGGCTCGCTGGCTCTTGGCGTGTCGCCCCGTGGCACCGTCCTTGTTCCTGAGGATCGCGGCGCAGTGGTGGCCTCAGCCAACACTGACGAGGCTCTGCTCGTGAGCATCCCGGCCGAGGCCGAGCTCACTGGGCCCGTGCGGATCAACCTGCACGGCAACGGAGCAGGCCAGCGCAGCAACGGGCACCACGTGCTCGAAGCTGGTCACCACTCCAAGGCGCTGGTCATCCTCGATCACACCGGGTCGGCCGATCACACCGGCAACCTCGAGGTCATCGTCGGCGACAGCGCCGAGTTGACGGTCGTCACGTTGCAGCGCTGGGCTGACGACGCCAACCACCTCGCTCAGCACGAGGCTCTGGTGGGCCGCGACGCGACATACAAGCACATCGCGGTCAGCCTCGGCGGGGCCATCGTGCGGATGAACAGCAACGTCCGGTATGCCGGCAGCGGCGGTGACGCGACCCTGCTCGGGGTGTATTTCGCGGACGCCGGTCAGCACCTGGAGCACCGCTCGTTCATCGACCACAACATGCCGAACGGCACCTCGCTGGTGACCTACAAGGGTGCGCTGCAGGGCGAGAGCGCCCACACGGTCTGGGTCGGCGACGTGCTGATCCGCGCCGAGGCGCAGGGCATCGACACCTACGAACTGAACCGCAACCTCGTCCTCACGGACGGCGCGCGGGCCGACTCGGTACCGAACCTGGAGATCGAGACCGGCGACATCGCCGGGGCCGGTCACGCCAGCTCTACCGGGCGCTTCGACGACGAGCAGCTCTTCTACCTGATGTCTCGCGGCATCAGCGAAGACGAGGCCCGCCGCCTGGTCGTCCGCGGCTTCTTCGCCGACATCGTGGCCAAGATTGGCGTCCCCGAGATCGTGGACTCGCTCATGGTCGCCATTGAGGAAGAGTTAGCGCTCGACATGACCCCGGTCGACGCGGGAGCCCCGGCTTGATCCGCGTTTGCACTCTGGACGACCTGCCGAAGGTCGGTGCCGTCTTGGCCGACATCGACGGGCGCAAGGTGGCCATCGCTCGTGACTCGGCCGGCGTCGTGCACGCCGTCGACGACACCTGCAGCCACGCCAACGTCTCGCTGTCTGAGGGTGACGTCGAGGGTTCGGAGATCGAGTGCTGGTTGCACGGCTCGAGCTTCGACCTCGTCACCGGCAAGCCGACCAGCCTGCCCGCCCTCATACCGATCGCCGTCCACACCGTGCACATCGACGGCACCGACATCTTCGTCGAGCTCGCGGGATCCGCCGCCAGCGACGACACCCATCACACGCAAGGAGCACAGCAAGCATGACCACTCTGGAGATTCGCGACCTACACGTCAGCGTCGACACCGAGGCAGGGGAGAAAGAGATCCTGCGCGGCGTCGACATCACCATCAACTCCGGCGAGACGCACGCCATCATGGGGCCCAACGGCTCCGGCAAGTCCACCCTGGCCTACTCCGTCGCTGGCCACCCGAAATACAAGGTCACCAGCGGCTCGATCACCATCGACGGTGAAGACGTGCTGGCCATGGGCGTCGATCAGCGTGCCCAAGCCGGCCTGTTCCTGTGTATGCAGTATCCCGTCGAGGTCCCCGGCGTGACGGTGTCCAACTTCCTGCGGACCGCCAAGACCGCCATCGATGGCGAAGCACCCAAGCTGCGCCACTGGATCAAGGACGTCAAGGAAGCCATGGGTGCCCTGCGCATGGACCCGGTCTTTGCCGAGCGCAACGTCAACGAGGGCTTCTCAGGTGGTGAGAAGAAGCGCCACGAGATCCTGCAGATGGAGTTGCTCCGTCCCAAGATCGGCATCCTGGACGAGACCGACTCCGGCCTGGACGTGGACGCGCTGAAGGTCGTCTCCGAGGGCGTCAACCGGATCAAGGGCTCCAGCGACATTGGCATCATGCTGATTACGCACTACACGCGGATACTGCGCTACATCAAGCCCGACCACGTGCACGTCTTCTTCGAGGGCAAGATCGCCGAGTCGGGTGGCCCCGAGCTGGCCGAGCGTCTGGAAAACGAAGGCTACGACCGCTACACCGCGGTCCAGGCCTGAGGATTCGTTAGGGCTGTCGCACATGACTGAGGTGCTGAGCACGCGGGGATTCAGTGCAGGGGAGTTGGCCCGGATTAGGGCTGACTTCCCCATCCTCGCGCGCACGGTGCGTGACGACCGGCCGCTGGTCTATCTCGACAGCGGTGCCACCTCGCAGAAGCCGTCGGTGGTGCTGGACGCGGAGCGTGAGTTCTACACCACGCACAACGCGGCGGTGCACCGTGGGGCGCATCAGTTGGCTGAGGAGGCGACGGAGGCGTTCGAGTCGGCACGCTCGACGGTTGCTGCCTTTATCGGCGGCCAGGCTGGCGAGGTGGTGTTCACCAAGAACGGCACCGAGGCGATCAACCTCGTGGCCTATGCGTTGAGCAACGCTGGCGCTCCGGGTGCGATCGACGGAGCTGATCCGTCGGTGGCCGCGCGGCTGCAACTCGGGCCGGGCGATGAGATCGTCGTGTCGGTCATGGAGCATCACGCCAATCTCGTGCCCTGGCAGGAGTTGGCGCGGCGCACCGGAGCGACTCTGCGGTGGATCGACGTCACCGATGACGGTTACTTGCAGGCACCGGAGACGGTGATCGGTGCTGCGACACGCGTCGTCGCGCTGACGCACGTGTCCAACGTGTTGGCCACGCACAACGACCTGGCACCGTATGTCGAGGCAGCCCGAGCGGTTGGGGCTTTGGTCGTGGTGGATGCGTGCCAGTCGGTGCCGCACATGCCGGTTAATGTCTCGACGCTTGGGGCCGACTTCGTGGTCTTCACCGGGCATAAAGTGCTCGGGCCTTCGGGCATCGGGGTGCTGTGGGGCCGGCCTGAGCTGTTGGTGGCGATGCCGCCGTTCCTGACCGGGGGCTCGATGATCGAGATCGTCCGGATGGAGGGCTCGACCTACGCTCCGCCGCCGCAGCGCTTTGAGGCTGGCGTGCCGGTCGCTGCTCAGGCCGTCGGTTTGGCTGCAGCGTGTGACTACCTCACTGAGGTGGGCATGGATCGGGTGGCGGCGCACGACGAACTCTTGATGCGGCATACCCTCGAGGCACTGGCTAGCAGGCCGTGGGTGAATGTCCTCGGTCCGACCGACCCCTCTGTGCGAGTCGGTGCGGTGGCTTTCACCGTCGAGGGCATCCACCCCCACGACGTCGGCCAGGTGCTGGACGACCGGGGGATCGCCGTGCGGACCGGACACCACTGCGCGTGGCCACTGCACCGTCGCCTCGGCGTGACGGCGAGCACGCGTGCCAGCTTCGGCGTCTACACGACCACCGACGAAATCGACGCCTTCGTGGCGGCGCTCGACGAAGTGCCTGCCGTCTTCGGCGTCAGCGTCTGAGAGGGGACTGCTGATGGATATGTATGGCGAGTTGATCCTCGATCACTCCAGGCGTCCCGTGGGTGCTGGGCTGCGTGAAGGCTTTGGCGCTGAGGTGCACCACATCAACCCGACCTGCGGCGACGAGGTGACCTTGCGCGTCCACCTCGGGGAGTCCGATGGCGTTGCCGTGCTGTCTGACCTGTCTTACGACGCGCTGGGCTGCAGCATCTCGATGGCTTCGACGTCGATCTTGGCGCAAGAGTGCGTCGGGCTTCCGGTGGCTGAAACGCTAGACACATACGGGCACGTGAAGGCGATGTTGACCTCCCGTGGCAAGGATGCTGGCGAGGCCGAGCAAATTGGCGATGCCGTGGCGCTGGCTGGTGTGGCCAAATACCCGGCGCGCGTGAAGTGCGCGTTGCTGGGGTGGACGGCATACCTCGATGCTCTGGCCCAGGCTGGGTACGACATCGCGACCGTCGCTGCGCCTCCATCTTCTGTAGACGTGAGATCCTGAAGCACACCTCCGAAAGGCTGACCGATGAGCGAGACCATGACCCCTCCCAATGTGGCTGATGTCGAAGAGGCCCTGCGCGACGTCGTTGACCCCGAGCTCGGGATCAACGTCGTCGACCTCGGCCTGATTTATGGGGTGACTGTCGACGCACAGGCCCACTCCGTCATCGACATGACCCTGACCAGTGCCGCCTGCCCGCTGACCGACGTCATCGAGGAGCAGGTCGGCCAGGCGCTGGAAGGATTGGCCGCCAGCTATCGGATCAACTGGGTCTGGATGCCGCCGTGGGGTCCGGACAAGATCACCCCCGATGGCCGCGACCAACTCCGTGCACTGGGCTTCAACGTCTGAGTGACTGAGCCGCGCCAGATCGACGTACCCCGCGATCGGCTTGAGCGATGGGTGGCCGGCTTCGCCCAGCGCCACGGCGAGCCGACGTGGAACGTCCGGGGCAATGACTATCTGGTTTCGGCACCAAACGGAGCATGGGCGACCTTCTCGTCATGGATCCCGGCTCAATCCCTCCCTCCAGACCTCGTCGCGTGGTCAAAACCACCGGTGACGTTCGCCATCATTCTGATCCGGCGCGGCGGATACGCAGTGGGCATCGTGGAGAACGAGAAGCTCGTCGCTCACAAATGCGGCACTCGCTACGTCCAGTCACGTACCGCTGCTGGCGGTTGGTCACAGCAACGCTACGCAAGGCGACGAGAGAATCAGCGCGACGACTTAGTCGGCACGGTCATCCAGCGAGCCAGCGCGATCAGTCAAGACCAGCGTTGCTCAGGGGTCGTTCTCGGTGGAGACCGAGCGCTGGTGGCTACGGTGCGCGGCGACCCCTCACTGCGTGGACTGGATGCTCTTCCATGCCGCGAGTTCTTCGACATCCCGGATCCGCGAATGTCTGTCCTTGCCGAGGTTCACATTCGAGCCACGGCAATTGCCATCTCTGTCTCCAACGCGTGACAGTGGACTATTCGAGCGATGGCCGATTCAGTGTTTGGGGGGCCTCTGCAGGGCAGGCGTTCTAGAGATCGTCGGTATTGAAGGTGTCGCAGGAGTTGGGGTCACCGGAGTTGTAGCCGGTCAGGAACCACTTCTGGCGTTGGTCGGCTGAGCCGTGGGTCCAGACCTCGGGGTCGATGCGGCCCGTAGCTTGCTTCTGGATGCGGTCATCCCCAACGGCGGAAGCCGCGGAAAGAGCGGACTGGATTTGTTCCTCGGTGACTGGCTCCAACAGAGCCTGTCCGCCCTCGTCGACCGTTTCGGAGGCGTTGGCTACCCAAGCACCCGCGAAGCAGTCGGCTTGCAGTTCGACCCGCACGGCTCCCGATTCAGGGCCCTCCCGGTCCTGCTGCGAGCGAGCCAGCGCACCAGTCAAGTTTTGAATGTGGTGTCCGTATTCGTGGGCCACGACATACATCTGCGACAGCGAGCCGCCGTCAGCGCCGAGCTGACCCTCGAGCTGGTTGAAGAAGCTGACGTCGAGATAGATCGTTGAGTCAACGGGGCAGTAGAACGGCCCGACGCTGCTGTCGGCGGCACCGCACCCACTGTCGGTGCTGCCTTCGAAGAGCACGGTCTGAGCGGGTTCGTATCCGTTGTAGGCCTTGCTCCAGTAGTCCTGAACGCTAATGACGGTGCCGACCATCCGGCAGTCCACCCGCTCGTTGGCGTCCTCACCGGTCTTGCACTCCGGGAACGGGTCCGCTTCGTCGCCTGCGCCAAGCGCTCCGGCCGGTTCGACATACCGCGAGTCGTAGTTCCAGTTGCTTCCGGTCGCAGAACCTGGTGCCCCGGTCCCGCCTAAACTTCCCGCATCCCCACCGAAGACTAAGTACAGGATGAGCAGCAGTATCCCGCCGATGCCGCCACCAGCGGCCATGCTGCCGCCCCCGGGCCCCGAGCGGCGACCACCGCCACCGCCTCGCCGGACCTGGTTGGTCTTCAGGTTGGCGTTCTCGCGGAAGGTCATGGGTGCTCCGTGCGTTGGACGAATTGGGCCGAGGTCACGATACCGCCGCGTAGACTGAGGTCGCCTCTCTGGCCACTACCCGATTTTTGAAGGAGCACACGCCGTGATCGTTGCCTCCGGCGTCGAACTTCGCGCGGGCTCGACCCTGTTGCTGGACGACCTCACTTTCCGTGTCGCCCCTGGGGATCGCGTTGGCCTGGTCGGTCGCAACGGCGCAGGGAAGACCACGTTGACGAAGGTGTTGGCCGGCCACGCCGAGCCTGCCGGTGGCTCGGTGACCCGCAGCGGCGACATCGGCTACCTCCCGCAGGATCCCCGCACTGGTGACCTCTCCGAGCTGGGGCGTGACCGCATACTCAGCGCCCGCGGCCTCGACTCCGTGCTGCGCAACATGCGCGTTGCCGAAGAAGCCATGGCCAGTGCCGACGAAGTGCACCGCGACAAGGCGATGGCCCGCTACGGGCGGCTTGAGGGCGAGTTCACTTCACGTGGTGGGTATGCCGCCGAGTCCGAGGCCGCATCCATCGCCAACAGTCTCGGGCTGGAAGAGCGGGTGCTCGGCCAGGCTCTGGGCACGCTGTCTGGTGGTCAGCGCCGGCGGATCGAGTTGGCGCGGA
Source organism: uncultured Actinomycetota bacterium (assembly GCA_963803695.1). Taxonomy (GTDB): domain Bacteria; phylum Actinomycetota; class Actinomycetes; order Actinomycetales; family Dermatophilaceae; genus Ornithinicoccus. The sequence continues at coordinate 241,532 of CAWDNY010000003.1, read as the reverse complement.
TCCTGTTTTCCGGGGCCAGCACGCTGCTGCTTGACGAGCCCACCAACCACCTCGACGCCGACTCGGTGGTGTGGCTGCGCGAATACCTCAAGGGGTATCCCGGTGGACTGCTGATCATTTCCCACGACGTCGAGCTCATTCAGACCGTCGTGAACCGGGTGTTCTACCTCGATGCCAACCGTGGCGAGCTGGACATCTACAACATGGACTGGAAGCGATACCTCACCCAGCGTGAGAACGACGAGCGTCGCCGACACCGTGAGCGCTCGAACACGGAGAAGAAGGCGCAGACTCTGATGGCTCAGGCCGAGAAGATGCGTGCCAAAGCGACCAAGGCCACCGCTGCGCAGTCGATGATCAAGCGCGCGGAGAAGATGATGGCTGGCCTGGAGGGGGAGCGGGCGGTCGAGAAGGTCGCCAAGTTGCGCTTCCCGACTCCGGCTGCCTGTGGGAAGACGCCGCTCACGGCGGAGGGGCTGTCGCGTTCCTACGGGTCGCTGGAGATCTTCACCGACGTGGATCTCGCCATCGACCGCGGGTCGAAGGTGGTCGTGCTAGGGCTTAACGGCGCAGGTAAGACCACGCTGCTGCGCTTGTTGGCCGGGATCGACAAGCCCGACACCGGTGAGGTGCAGCCCGGCCACGGGCTCAAACTTGGCTACTACGCCCAGGAGCACGAGACGCTTGATGTCAAGCGCTCGGTGCTTGCCAACATGAAGACCGCCGCCCCCGATCTGGACGAGACCGAGACCCGCAAGGTGCTGGGATCGTTCCTGTTTTCCGGTGAGGATGTGCTGAAGCCCGCCGGAGTCCTCTCCGGTGGGGAGAAGACTCGGCTGGCATTGGCGATGCTCGTCGTTTCCGCCGCTAACGTTTTGCTGCTGGACGAGCCCACGAACAACCTCGACCCGGCATCCCGCGAGGAGGTGCTCGGCGCGCTCCGCTCTTACAGCGGTGCCGTGGTGTTGGTCTCGCACGATGAGGGTGCCGTCAGCGCCTTGGAGCCTGAGCGCGTCCTGCTGCTGCCCGACGGCGTGGAGGACCTCTACGGTCGCGACTACCAGGACCTCATCGAACTGGCCTAGCCACTGCCTTGTCCGATGCCTTTCGTGCCTACACCGACAGCTTGTTGACGGTCTTCGTCACCCGATCGCCGTCGTTGGTAAGGAACACGATCTCGCCGAACTCGACATACGACCAGCCGTCGGTGTCGTCGGTCAGGGCCTCGGAGGCGAAGATGGCGCCGGTCGCCTCTTCCTCGTCGCACGTCTCGAAATCGTAGGTCGCCTCGTTGCTCTCGAAGTTGCGACCCATCAAGAGGTACATCGGCTCCAACAGCATGGAGAGGGAGAAGTCGTCCGTGCCCGGGTCGGACTTGCGCAGCTCCTTCCAGTCGCCGGTCGGATCCGTCTCTCCCTTGAGTCCGAGACCGGCGTTGACACCGATGATGCGGTTCGGTGATACCAGCGCCATCTTCAGCTTGGTCAGGCCCGGGAGGTCGAGATCCTCCATCGCTGCGGCGATCAGGGCGACCATCTCCTCGACCGCTCGCTGAACGTCCTCGTCGCTGTCGCCGTCCAGGAGTGAGAGCAAGAGGACATAGAGGAACTCCGTGTCGGTCGTGCCCCGCATCTGCTCCAGGTAGGTGTCCTTGCAGTGCGCCAGGAGCTTGCGCTGCAAGAGCTGCCAGTTCGGGAGATAACCGTTCTGTGCCACGATCCAAGGGGTCTGGGCGAACGAGAAGGGGTGACAGTTCTCGTCGGCCAGCACGACCTTCGCGTCGTAGGCGGCTGCCCGGACGTGGGCGAGCATCGTGCTGGCGCGCAGGCTCGGGACGATGCGCTCGAGGTTGTCGTCGTAGAAGGCGGCCATCGGTCGGCGGTAGATGAACGGGTCCTCCGGCTTGAGGAGGTGCTCGCTCCAGGCTCCGAACCCCCACCCGGCCAGCTGCAGTTCCGGGTGGGCTTCGGGGTCGAGGGCCTGGTTGACCAGGCTGTTCGCGGGCGTCAGGAGCAGATTCTCCAGCGGGGTCTCTGGTCCGATGAACGCGAGCACTCGACACATAAGTTTCCTCCACTGACGGTCGCTGGGCGATGACTGTCGACAGCCTATGGCCGAACCCCGCCTCCACGCTGCGAGACCTGGCAATCTAGGCCGATACGGTGGGTGCATGCGCGCCCTGGGCAACATACTCTGGCTGGTTCTCGCTGGCTGGTGGTTAGCATTGATGTATGCCGTGGCTGGTGTGATCGCCTGCGTGTTGATCATCACGATCCCCTTCGGCATTGCCTCGTTCCGGCTAGCCAACTACGTGCTGTGGCCCTTTGGTCGGCGCACGGAGTTCCGGCAGCAGGCTGGCGTCTTCTCGGTCATCGGCAACGTCCTATGGATCCTGGTGCTCGGCTGGGAACTGGCGATCGCGCACCTCGTGGCCGGACTGTTGCTGTGTCTCACCATCATTGGCATCCCGTTCGGCGTCGCCTGCTGGAAGATGGTGCCGCTGGCGTTCGTCCCTCTCGGTCAGCGCATCGTGCCGATCACGCGGCAGGAGCAGGACCCGTTCGCAGGTGCCGTGACGCGCTCCTGACCCAGGTCCGACCTGGGGACAGTCGACAGCGCTCATCGGCTACTACAGCTTGATCCGCCTGGCCGGCTGGGCCATGACCCAGCGATGGCACCGCCAATCGACGTTGCGGAGGCCCCCGGGGGCTCGTTCCTCCGCCAGTGGAACCCTCGTATCCGATCACCACCTGATCGCCCCGCGCTGTAGTCAAAATCGTCCGAACGGGTCAGGGCAGAACCGTAACCAGCGTCCCCAATACCCAGGCCATCGGCTAAGGGTCAGGTTGCATGCCAGCCCGTGTCGAGGAGTTCGGTCGCGCTCGCGGCCCGAGCACTACCGTAGGCCCATGCTTCGACGCGTGGCGGCTCGCGCCTTCTGGTCGCTCAGCCGCTGGACCCTGTCCACCACGCCCGCACCGGGACGACCGACAGTGCTCCTCGGTGCGCCTCACACCTCGAACTGGGACTTTGTGCTCATGCTGGGGATCACGTGGCGCCTGGACATGGACATCCGTTGGCTGGGCAAGCACACCCTCTTCACGGGTTGGCGTCGCCCGCTAATGCGTGCCCTGGGCGGCATTCCCGTCGACCGGTCGAACGCGGGCCGGGTCGTCGACGAAGTGGTCGAGAGCGTCCGGTCGGGCGAGGTGTTCGGCCTCGTGGTCACTCCCGACGGAACCCGTGGGGGGCACACCCATTGGAAGTCCGGCTTCTACCGCATCGCCCGCGAGAGCGGGCTGCCGGTGACACTGGGCTATGTCGACCGCACGACGATGACGACAGGTCTGGGTCCGACCCTGGAGATGACTGGAGATGTCACCGCTGACATGAACCGCATCCGAGCGTTCTATGCCGACAAGGCAGGTTTCCGTCCGGACCTGCGTGTCGAGCCGCAGCTGCGCGAGGAGACTCGAGGGGTCTGACGGACTCCCCATGCTCGACCTTGGCCCACACCCGCCTCCCCGCTGTTGCTATCATGGTAAGCGCGTCCCTCGCGTCGATCTTGTCAAGATCCGCTGGACCAGTTTCTAGCCCCTAACTGTCATCAGATCAAGGGTGCTCGGAGGTCGACAGCGCGGGTACTACGCGCCCTCGGTCCCGGGCGCACCCGCACGACCGAACGCTTCGAGGAGGGGTCCATGGCTCGAGGAGTCCAGCGTCAGAACGGCGCCCGCACGCGCATCCGACCCCGACCCCGCCGAGACAACGACGGCATCATTCCCGTGCTCGCCATGACCGTCCGCGAGGTCGAGTCCGAGGTTCAACGTGGTCGCGTGTCGCCGTCGATCCGGACCAAGTTCCAGGTGGTGGGGCTTCTGATGCGCGAGGAACGGGCCCGCGTCAAGGCGGACGGGGCCCAGTCCGAGACGCGGCGCGCCGAGGAGCTGAAGCGCCTCGACGGTATCGCCACCATCCTCGCGACGACGGCCGCGCGCGACACCTCCTTGCTTGGGCTGCTCGCCGATGACGCCGCCGTCTCCGACTACGCGCGGTCGCTGCGCCGCGAGCTCCTCAAGGTGGCCGGCATCGACGTGCCGCATGAGCCTGCCGAACCGCCCGAGCCCACGGCGGCCGAGCAGCGCCGGGTGGTGCCACGGTCGGTGGTCTCTCGCCAACTCGCCAACCCTTTCCTCGAGCCCGACTACTCCGCCGCTTCGAAGCGCACCGTCAAGCCCCGTCGCCTCTTCGGCTGGGAGCTCATCGGGCCGCTGCTGAAGTCCTTCGAGGATGGCGGCGCGGTGTCGTGCATGGGCCTGCCGGAGCCGGTCGCCATCCGGGGGCCCGGTGGTCTGGAACTCATGCCACACCAGGGCACGTTGGTCGCGGCCGCGGCTGCGGGACACCGGACGTTCCTGCTCGCCGACGAACCCGGCCTGGGCAAGACGGCACAGGCGCTGCTCGCCGCGCAGGCAGCGGACGCATACCCGTTGCTCGTCGTCGTACCGAACGTTGTGAAGGTGAACTGGGCACGAGAGGCCGCCCTTTGGACGCCCAACCACCCCGCGACGGTGGTCCACGGCGACGGCGAGACGATCAACGGTTTCGCGGACATCATCATCGTGAACTACGAGGTGCTCGACCGGCACGTGGGCTGGCTCGGGGAGTTGGGTCTGCGGGGGATGGTGGTCGACGAGGCGCACTACATCAAGAACCCGAAGTCGCAGCGTTCCCAGAACGTCCTGCAGCTCTCCGAGCGCATCCGGACGCGGACCGTCAACCCGCTGCTCATGGCCCTGACCGGCACACCGCTGATCAACGACATTGAGGACTTCACGGCCATCTGGCAGTTCCTCGGCTGGGTTGATGGCACCAGGCCGGTAGGGGAGTTGATGGGGGCGTTGGAGGAGATCGGTCTGACACCGGCCGACCGTGGCTTCTCTGCGGCTGCTCGCGAGGCCGTCATCGATCGCGGCATCGTGCGACGACGCAAGGTGGACGTGGCCGCCGACCTACCCGCCCGCCGCGTGGCCGACGTCCCCGTCGAGATCGACGACGAGGCCGGGCGGTCCCTGCGGGCCGCCGAGCAGAGCCTCGCCCGTCGCCTCGTCGCGCGCTATGACCGGGCGCTGCAAGAGCGGCCCACGGGTAGCGTCGTGGAGGACATCGACCACGTGCTCGTGCGCCAAGTTGCTGCTTCGGAGCGGGCGAAGAAGGCGACGAAGAAGTCCGAGGAGAACGTCTTCACGATGATGCGGCGCATCGGCCAGGCCAAGGCTGGCCTGGCGGCCGACTACGCCGCGCAGCTCGCCCGCAGCGCTGGCAAGGTTGTCTTCTTCGCCAAACACATTGATGTCATGGACACCGCCGAGGCGACCCTGGCCAAGCGGGGCATCCGATATGCCTCCATCCGCGGCGACCAGACGGCATCGGTCCGGCAAAAGCACATCGATTCGTTCACCAACGATCCGGATGTCGCCGTCGTCGTGTGCTCCTTGACCGCCGCCGGCGTCGGCATCAACCTGCAGGTCGCCTCGAACCTGGTGCTCGCGGAACTGTCATGGACCCATGCCGAGCAAACCCAGGCCATCGACCGCGTCCACCGCATAGGACAGGACGAGCCGGTCACTGCATGGCGGATCATTGCCGCCCAGACCCTCGATACGAGGATCGCCGAGCTCATCGACAGTAAGGCGGGACTGGCCGCCCGGGCGCTCGACGGGGGCGATCAGGAGATCTCCGACTCCTCCGACATACAACTCGAGGCGCTCGTGATGCTTCTGCAGGGAGCGTTGGAAGAGCGCAACAGCAGGTAATTTTCCTCACGCCGACCCCATTCGGGAGGACGCGGCCGACCGCTTTCTGTTGTGGTTTACCTGGTCACACGCCACCACACAGCGGAGCGACCTGTGCCCTGCGGCTTGAGGAGCCCCTGGTCCTTCAGTTCATTGAGGACGAGTCGGATGGTGGGATCGCTGATTCCCGGTAGCGCGGCTCTGACATCGGAGATCGCGAAGACAGATGCTCCATGCCTCAGGACCTGCTCACGGACGCGTTCCGCCTTCGTACCTCCAGACCTATCGTCGGCGACACCTTCAGCGAACCGGGCGTAGCCCCGAGCGAGGAGCTGGCTGAAGTACTGCAACCAGGGTCGTTGGCGTGGTCGTTCCAGTCGTGGGTCGAGTCGAGCAACGCCTGGTAGTAGTCGTCGGCAGACTTGGCGACGAGTTGTTCGAGTGACACGTAGCGGCCACGCCGTAGCCAGCCTCAGCGAGAAGAACGTTCGTCAAGTGGGGTTCTACCGACGCTTGTCGCCTCAGCCTGACGCGCCTAGCCGGCTTTCTGGGGAGAGGCTTCTGTCCAACTCGGCGCCACACGCGGCGTCCGCGAGTTTGCGCCCCAGGCTCGGTGCTTGCTTGAACAGGTTGTGGCCGGCCGGGATCAGCACATTGCCGCTGCGCCACACCGCCATGCCATCGGGCCCCCAGGGCAGCTCGGTGACCCAGCAGTGGCGCACGTCGATGGGGTCTGGCTCCAGGCCCGGGAGCGCGCGGGCCGCATAGGCCTCCGCCCGGTCCGCCAGACTCTGCAGCGCAGCCGGGTCCGCCAGGCTGCCGTCCTCACGCACGTCGGTCTTCTCGCTCAGCCCCAATCCGTATGCCGAGTTCCCCGGAACGGCCGCCGCATAGATCCCCGTCTCGCCGAAGTCTCCGCTGGAGTCCTGCAGGGTGGCCAGGCGCGTTGGTGGATCGCCGCGGACCCGGAACGTGAGTCGGACGTGCGCGCCCTGCTGGATCGGCAGTGACAGCCCGACGTCCCGGGCGAGGCGAGCAGTGCCGCGCCCCGCAGCGACCACCACTGAGTCGAAGACCTCCGTGGTGCCTCCGCTGCGCAGCTCGACGGCTTCATCAGAGCCACCGATCAGACGCAGGCTGATGACCTCCTCGCGCAGGAGCCGGTCGCCCAGCGCGTGCACCAGAGCGGTGATGGTTTCGCTCGTCCGGATCGACCCGCCCTCTTCGTCCAGCATCGCCGGTCCGTCGTAGGGCGCCAGCATGGGAATGAGTCTTGCCACCGTGGCTGCATCGATCTCCCCGGCGCGGATACCTGCCTCTTGCAGGAGCCTGCGTCGGGCCGGGACGCCCGGTCCGAGCGCGACCGCCCCATCGTTCGAGACCATCTGCACCCCTAGGTCTCGTCCCCACTGGTCGTAGAGCGCCCGAGCCTCTTGAGCCGCAGTGATCAGCCGCGGGTCGTCATGAGCGTGCCGGAAGATGCGCGAAACCCCGCCCGACTGGCTGTTGCCAGGCACCCCCTGCTCGTAGACCGTGACGTCGACCCCGCGCCGCAGCAGGGTGTAGGCCGTGCACAACCCCACGATGCCAGCGCCGATCACGGCGACTCTGGGACCAGAGGGCGAGGGGGACATCTCAACGCTCATCGGTCGATGGTTCCACGAACGACAGCTGAGCGTCGGCATACCGGAATAGCGCCCTGCACCTGCGGCGTTGATCCGCCGACGAGGAAAGCGTGGTTATGCGTATGACGATGGGTACGGGTTTTAGCGGGGGACCGGTCTTCCGGATGTTCGGGAAAGACAAGAGCGTCACCAAGCAGACGCTGCAGAAGGGCACAGCGCGCCGGGTGTTGACCTACGGCGCGGCGTTCAAGCGCGAAATCACCATCTTCTTGATCTTGACGATCTTTGGCGCGTCCCTGGTCGTCGCCACCCCGCTGCTGCTGGGCCGAATCATCGACGAAGGTGTGCGCGAGGAAAACCGAGGCGTCGTCATCGGACTCGGTTCGGCCGTGGCGGTGCTGGCGGTCATCGGTGCTCTGCTAGTGGTGGTCACCCGGTGGTATTCCTCGCGCATCGGGGAGGGCCTGATTCTCAACCTCCGCAAGCAAGTCTTCGGTCACGTGCTGCGGCAGCCCATCGCCTTCTTCACCCGCGCGCAAACCGGCGCACTGGTGAACCGCCTCAACACCGACGTCATCGGTGCCCAAACTGCCTTCACCTCGATCCTGTCCGGTCTGGTGAGTAACGTCGTCACGCTGACCTTCGTGGGTATCACGCTGGTGAGTTTGTCCTGGCAGATCACCCTCCCGGCGGTCCTGCTGTTGCCGCTCTTCCTCGTTCCGGCTTCTTTCATGGGACGGCGACTCTCCAAGCTGACCCGCAAGCAGATGAACCTCAACTCCGAGTTGGCCTCGCGGATGACCGAGCGGTTCAACGTCGCCGGCGCGATGCTGGTCCGCCTGTTCGGACGGCCACAGACCGAAGCTGATGAGTATGCCGAGCGCGCGCAAGGAGTGCGTGATGCCGGGGTCGCCATCTCGGTCAACCGCGTCATCTTCGCCGCAGGCCTCGGCCTCGTGGCGTCGCTGGCCACTGCTTTGGTCTACGGTTTCGGTGGACTGTTGGCCATCTCCAGTGACACGTTCACGGTTGGCAAGCTCGTGGCCATGTCTCTGCTGCTGGGCTCGCTCTACGGCCCGCTGACCGCCCTTTCCAACGCGCGGGTCGACATCATGACCGCGTTGGTGTCCTTCGAGCGCATCTTCGAAATCCTCGACCTCGAGCCCCTCGTCGCCGAGGCCAAGGACCCCGTCGCGATCCCGGACGGCCCTGTCGGCATACGCCTCGAAGGGGTCAGCTTCACCTATCCCGCCGCCGATGAGGTCGCCATCTCATCGCTCGAGTTGCGGCCCGATGCTGAGTCGCTGGACCGGCGTCAGGTGCTGTTTGACATCGATCTCGACATCAAGGCCGGCTCAATGGTGGCGCTCGTCGGTCCGAGCGGGGCCGGCAAGTCGACGCTCACCACGCTGATCTCCAGGCTCTACGACCCGGTGAAGGGCAGCGTGCACATCGGCGACGTCAATCTGCGCGACGCATCCTTCGACTCGCTGCGCGACACCGTGGGAGTCGTCACCCAAGAAGCGCACATGTTCAACGACACCATCCGCGCGAACCTGCTCTATGCCTCCCCGGAGGCCACCGAAGAGCAGATGGAAGTAGCCTTGCGCGGCGCTCAGGTCTGGAACTTGGTAGACAACCTCCCTGACCGTCTCGACACAGTGCTTGGGGATCGCGGCCACCGCCTGTCCGGTGGAGAGAAGCAGCGCCTCGCCATAGCGCGGCTGCTGCTGAAATCACCGTCGGTCGTGGTGCTCGATGAGGCGACCGCACACCTGGATAGCGAGTCCGAGTTAGCGGTCCAGCGGGCGCTCGATCAGGCGCTCTCGGGCCGGACCTCCATCGTGATTGCCCACCGACTCTCGACCGTGAGGGACGCCGACACCATCGTGGTCCTGGACCGTGGACGCGTGGTCCAGCAAGGCACCCACGACGAACTGCTGGAACGCGGCGGGATGTACCAAATGCTCTACGAGACCCAGTTCTCCCGGTCGGGCGCGGCAAGCAGCCCCGCCTGATCCCGGGGAGCGTACTAGCACTTGTGCTACATTGACTCGATGAGCACAGTTGGCTTGAGAGAGTTACGGCAAGACGCGTCCGATTTGGTGCGACGGGTCGAGGCTGGGGAAGAGATCACCATCACTGTGGCGGGCAGGCCAAGCGTGCGATTGGTAGCTGCGGAGTCCCATTCATGGCGAGCGTATTCTGCGATCCGGGATCTCTTTGACGGTCCGGCCGACTCCGAATGGGAGACGGATCGTGACTGCATTGATCAAACATTGCGTGATCCCTGGGCTTCGGCATGAGGGCCATCCTCGACACCAGCGTGGTGATTGCCACCGACGTTGGACCCCTTGAGGGTGAATTGGCGATCAGTGCCGCCACCTTGGCGGAACTGCACTTCGGTGTGCTCGTGGCCAGCGACCCTGGTGTTCGCGCAGAGCGACTGCGGCGGTTGTCCATTCTGCAACGTCATTTCGACGCCCTTCCCATGGATGAAGCGGTTGCGGCGAGTTACGGGCAGGTTGCCGCCGCGGTCGCAAGAACGGGCCGCCAACCCCGGGCGCGGACGATGGACCTGCTCATCGCGGCGACCGCTCACGCGAACTCGGCTCGTATCTACACCCGCAACGCAAGGGACTTCGTCGGGGCGGACAGTCTCGTCGAGGTCATCACAGTCTGAGTCCGGGCCTTCTCCAGGCACCGCCCATTGGCTCACGAGGGTTAGAAGTCCTCGTCGTCCCAGATGCGCTTCTTCTTGGCACCGACTTTGGCCTTGACCGACGTCTTTCGCCCGGGCGCCTCCTGGTCAGCGTCGACCTCGTCGCGTGCTTCACGTCGGGCCATCACCACGACCAAGACAATCCCGATAGGGGAGAACAGCCACCACTGCAGGGCGTAGGCGAAGTTGACCCCCAAGCCGGTATCCGGCGGGTCAGCCACCGCGGGTCGTGTCGCCACCGGCGTGCCGCCGGCCTCGGACTCCAGGGCCAGGTAGGCACCGAACAGGTCAACCCCCAGCGCATCGTGCGCTCCGTCGAGACTGATCGAGGCCAACTGCCCGGCCGGCAGGTCGCGCCCCAGGTCTTCCTCGGAGGGCCGCAGCCACCCCGTGATCGTCACGTCGCCGGTCGGTGGCGCGGGCACCTCAGGCAGGGTCGCGGCGTTGCGTGCATTCTTGACCCACCCCCGGTTGACCAACAGGTCAGCACCACCAGACCCTAGGCCATCGACCTCGAACGGGACCAGCACCTCATACCCAAAGACACTGCGGTAGGGGCGGTTGCGCACGAGGAGTTGGTCCTCGGGTCGATATCGCCCACTGACCTCCACCCGCGCCCAGTCGTCGCTCGCCTCGAACGCGTCGTCAGGACCGTCCAACACACTGAGCAGCGACACCGGATCGGCACCGTAGTTCGTTTCGATGGTGTCTCGACGCTCGACCTTGGCCTCGTGGCTGCCGTATTGCCACTGCCCGAGCAATACGGCAGCCACTGCAAAGATCACCGCCAAGACGAGATAGAACAGCCAACGCGGCCGGGTCAAGACACCGATCACGGCAGGTCAGCCGTCACGATCCGGTTGCAGATCCTCGACCCGGATCACCTCGATCAGGAAGCCCCGCAGGTCAACGAAGGTGCGCAGGGTTTCCACGTGATCGGCGCAGGCGGTCCACACCTTGCGGCGAGCTTGGGTATGCAGTTTCGGGTTGCGCCAAATCACAGCATGAGTGGCAGTGGATCGGCACGCCTTGGCGCTGCATACGACCTCGCGGCCGCTGCGACTCACAGGTCGTCGTGGCGGGGCGTGGGTGGCAGCGCGCGAGTGGGGGAAGTCAGCATGGAGTCACTCTGCCGTTGATCGACGTTGTTGGCCAACATGACGGCAAACGAGGGCAGCAAGATCGCGGCACCGGCCAGGATCGAACCAATGACGATGTGTCCGGTGCTCAGCGCCCAGACCGCCAGCGGGAACGAGGCGATCCGGATGCTCATCGCGATGAGGTAGTTCTTCATCCGGCCGTTGCGGTCCTCGCGACGCGAGCGACGGGCCGTAGTCACGGCCTGCGGGCGGCTTTCAGTGGGCATTTTTCAATGGTACGGCTACGGTATGCGGGTGACTCAGGCACCCTTGAACGAACCGCAAAACGTAGCACCCCGAGCGGTGCTGGTCACCGGGGGCAACCGGGGGATCGGGCTGGCCATCGCTCGCACCTTCGCCGCCCAGGGCGACGATGTCGTGATCACCTACCGCAGCGGCGAACCGCCTGAGGGCTTGCGCGGCGTGCTCTGTCACGTCAACGACTCGGCGAGCGTGGACGCCGCCTTCGCCGAGGCCGAGCAGATGCTGGGCCGCACCATGGACGTAGTGGTCGCCAACGCCGGCATCACCAAAGACACCCTGCTCATGCGAATGAGCGACGAGGAGTTCACCGACGTGGTGGACACCAACCTGACCGGAGCCTTTCGCTGTGCACGCCGCGCGGCCAAGGGCATGATCCGCGCCCGCAGCGGCCGCATCATCCTGGTCTCCTCGATCGTCGGCCTGTATGGCGCCCCTGGCCAGGCGAACTACGCCGCCTCCAAGGCCGGGCTGGTCGGGCTGGCCCGATCGATCACCCGCGAGCTTGGCGGCCGCGGCATCACCGCCAACGTCGTCGCCCCAGGGTTCATCGAGACCGAGATGACCGCCGCCCTTCCCGAGGAACGCCGCAAGGCCTACCTGTCGTCCATCCCGGCAGGCCGCTTCGCCCAAGCCCAAGAGGTCGCCGACGCCGTGGCCTTCCTGGCCAGCCCCACTGCTGCATACATCTCCGGGGCTGTCATTCCCGTGGACGGCGGCATGGGAATGGGACACTAACTCCGCACACCGCGCGAACTCACCACCTCAAACACCGACCCACGAAGGGCAATCGATGTTGTTGCAAGGCAAGAAGTTGCTGGTCACCGGCGTCCTGAAGGACTCCTCGATCGCCTACCACGTGGCGCGGATGGCCCAGGAGCAAGGTGCGGAAGTGGTGTTGACGTCCTTTGGCCGCACGATGCGGATCACCGAGACGATCTCGCGCCGCTTGCCCGAGCCGGTCAAGATCGTCGAACTGGATGTGAGCAACGCCGAGCACCTGGACTCCCTCGCCGCGCGCGTTGGTGAGCACGTGGATCACCTCGACGGTGTCTTGCACTCGATCGGCTTTGCCCCCAAGGGTGCCTTCGACTTCATGGGCGCGCCGTGGGAGGACGTCGCCACCGCCCTGCAGATCTCGGCATACTCCCTGAAGGGTCTGGCCGCGGGGGCGCTGCCACTGATGGGTCCCGGCGGCAGCATCGTCGGGCTGACCTTCGACGCCAGCTACGCGTGGCCGGTGTACGACTGGATGGGCGTCGCGAAGTCGGCCTTTGAGTCGACGAGCCGCTACCTGGCCCGCGACCTCGGCCCCAAGGGCATTCGCAGCAACCTTGTCGCCGCCGGCCCGGTCTCGACGACGGCAGCCAACTCGATCCCCGAGTTCGAGCAGTTCGCGAAGTGGAACGACCACGCACCGCTCGGCTGGGACGTTCGTGACCCGGTGCCCGCCGCCCAGGCCTGTGTGGCGCTCATGTCCGACTGGTTCCCCCGGACCACTGGCGAGATCGTGCACGTCGACGGCGGCTTCCACGCGATGGGCTTTTAGCGGGCGGGATCCTCCGCCTCGGCGTCGACGGCCCCTTCGGGCCATTCGAGGATCGTGCCCTTGCCGACCACCGTCAGCCCGGACTCGGTGACGGTGAATCCGCGCTCACGATCATGGTCGTGGTCGACGCCGATGGAGGTGCCCTCGGGGATCACGACCTCCTTGTCGATGATCGCGTTCTTGATCGTGCAGTGCCGATTCACTACGACCGCATCGAGGAGCACCGAACCGGTGATCGAACTGAAGCTGTGGACCTTGACCCGAGGCGAGAGCACCGATTGCGTTACCGTCGCGCCACTGACCACCACACCGGGGGAGACGGCCGAGTCGATGGCCGTACCCACGCGATCTTGCGAGCCGTGCACGAACTTGGCGGGAGCGGCACAGCCGTAGTTGGTCAGGATCGGCCACTCCTCGTTGTACATATTGAAGACAGGGTGGACGGAGATGAGCTCCATGTGGGCTTCGTAATAGGAGTCCATCGTCCCGACATCGCGCCAGTAACCGCGGTCGCGGTCGGTCGATCCCGGCACCTCGTTGTCCTTGAAGTCATACACCCAGCCCTCTCCTCGAGACACGAACGCCGGCACGATGTCGCCGCCCATGTCGTGCTTCGAGCCCTCAAGATCTGCGTCGTCCCTGACGGCCTTCTCCAGCACATCGGCGTTGAAGACGTAGTTGCCCATCGAGGCCAACACCTCATCGGGGGAGTCGGGCAGCCCGGGCGGATCGGACGGCTTCTCCAAGAACTGGGCGATCTTGCGCTGATCATCGGCGTCGACATCGATGACACCGAACTGGTCGGCTTCGGAGCGCGGCTGGCGAATCGCGGCCACGGTCACCCCGGCACCGGTCTCGATGTGCTGAGCGACCATCTGGGAGAAGTCCATGCGGTAGACGTGGTCGGCCCCGACCACCACCACGATGTCGGGTTTTTCGTCGTGGATCAGGTTCATGCTCTGGTGGATCGCGTCCGCGCTGCCGGCGAACCAGTGCTTGCCCAACCGCTGCTGAGCGGGCACCGGCGCTACGTAGTTGCCCAAAAGGGTCGACATACGCCACGTCTTGGTGACGTGCGCATCCAGGCTGTGCGACTTGTACTGAGTCAGCACGACGACCCGCAGGTAGCCGGAGTTGACGATGTTGGACAACGCGAAGTCGATCAGCCGATAGATGCCACCAAACGGCACGGCAGGCTTGGCGCGATCTGCCGTCAACGGCATCAACCGCTTGCCCTCTCCGCCAGCCAGGACGATCGCAAGAACTTTGGGTCGCTTCGTTGGGGAGTTCGCCATGAGACCAACCTAGGGCAGGACGCCGGGTGCATGCGAGGAGTGATGCTTCACAGCCCAACGGGCGTCGCCGCGCCGCCTGCGACGAAGGGTAGTGCCGATGCCCGTATGCCGATAGCGTGAGTAGGTGCTTATCGACATCCTGACCCGCGAATACCCACCGAACATCTACGGCGGTGCCGGCGTGCACGTGGCCGAGCTCACCCGGGCGCTGCGCGCTCGTGGCGATCTCGACGTCAACGTGCGAGCCTTCGATGAACCGGTCGATGAGCCCGGCACGATGGGTTATCCGCCGTTGGAGCAACTCGCGGAGGCCAATGCGGCCCTGCGCACCCTCGGTGTCGACCTCACCATCGCTGCGGACGTCGTGTCCGCGAAGCCCGACATCGTGCATAGCCACACCTGGTACGCCAACTTCGGCGGACACCTCGCTTCGCTCGTCGGGGGTATGCCGCACGTCATCTCCGCGCACTCCCTGGAGCCGATGCGACCGTGGAAGGCCGAGCAGCTGGGCGGCGGATACCGACTGTCGAGCTACGTCGAGAAGACCTCGTATGAGGCAGCGGCCACCGTCATCGCCGTCTCGCAGGGCATGCGCAAGGACGTACTGAAGAGCTATCCCGACCTCGACCCCGACAAGGTCAAGGTCGTCCACAACGGCATCGACTCCGACCTGTGGCAGCCCGACACGAGCGAGGCCGCCAAGGCTGTGCTGGCCGAGCACGGCATCGATCCCGACGTGCCGAGCGTGGTCTTCCTCGGCCGGATCACCCGCCAGAAGGGGCTGCCCTTCCTGTTGAAGTCGCTGCGCCAGGTCCCCGAGGACACCCAGATCGTGCTGCTTGCCGGGGCTCCCGACACGGATGCCATCAAGGACGAGGTCGTGGCGCTGGTCGACGAGCTGCGCGGCGAGCGCGAAGGGGCAACTATCTGGATCGCCGAAATGCTGCGGCGCGAAAAGGTTGTTGCGATCCTGTCGCACGCCACCGTCTTCATGTGCCCGTCGGTCTATGAGCCGCTGGGCATCGTGAACCTCGAAGCCATGGCCTGCGGTGCCTCCGTTGTGGCCACCGCCACCGGCGGCATCCCCGAAGTCGTCGTGCACGGCGAAACCGGCTGGTTGGTGCCGATCGAGCAGAAGGACGACGGCACGGGTACGCCGGTCGACGAAGACACCTACGTCAACGACTTTGCCTCAGCGCTGAACGAAGCCCTAAGCGACCCGGCGCGGGCTCGCTCGATGGGGGAGGCCGGCCGCAAGCGCGCCATCGGCGACTTCTCCTGGGAGTCGATCGCTGAGCGCACGATGAAGGTGTATTCGGCCGTTCTCGACTGAAGCGTCCTCGGCTGAATGGGTGTGACTGCGCCGCGGTCTTAGACCCAGCCGGCGTAGTGCATCGCGGCCACGTTCGTGGCGACGCTCAAGGCTGCGGCGGCTTCGTCATGCAAACGACGCAGCACCATCTCCCGACCTTGAGTGCTGCTTGAATCCACCGTTTGCATGCCGTCTGCCAATCCGATGTCGCTGAGGGTGATGACCGAGCCAGCCAGTTCGATCACCCGCGCAGCACGAGTCGGCATGCCGCTCGGCATACCCCACGAGGTGCTGACCCGGCGTCGGGCAAAGACCTCGGCGGCAGCGCCAGCCATCGGCGAGCCGGGTTTCATCTCGAGCTGACTCGTGAGCTCGGCCAGCGTCGTGCGCAGCCGCAGCTCGACGTCGGCCACGCTCATCGCCGCCACGACGTGCTGGGGCATGGGATCGCTGGGGTATGCCGTCCACGTCACCCGCCAACCCTGATCACCGCCGGGACCGTATTCATCGATCTGCGGCACGCTCGCCCCGCCCAGCCCCGGCACGAACACCATCTCTTGAGCGTCCTGAGCCGCCGTGGTCATCTCGACCGGACCGGACGGCATACCCCGGAGGTGTCCGGGACGGGGCAGTGCGACCAACACGACGCGCTCGCCGACATCGCGCCACAGCCGCAACGTAGGGGTCAGTCCGCTGATGTCGTCAAGGTCTGGCAACGCCCGAGCGGCTGCGCTGTCGAGGTCCGCCTGCCCGTTGATCGCAGCCGAGGCCCACAGCGCGACACGCACGCTGGCGGGCAACTCAGGCATGAAGTGATCGTAAGACGGCGAAGGCAACTACGCTTGCGCGTCATGAGCGATGTCGTCGAATTTGCCGGAGTTGGCGTCACCCGTGGCGGCAACGCGTTGCTTCACGACATCACCTGGTCGATCGAGGAGGGCGAGCGATGGGTGATCATCGGGCCGAACGGCGCAGGCAAGACGACGCTCCTGCAACTTGCCGCTGCGCGCATCCATCCGACCGACGGTGTGGCTGGGGTGCTCGGTGAAGTGCTCGGCGCGGTCGATGTCTTTGAGTTGCGGCCGCGGATCGGCGTCTCGAGTGCATCCATCGCCGAGCGACTGCCCGCGAGCGAGCGCGTGCTCGACGTCGTGGTGACCGCGAGTTGGTCGGTCGTCGGGCGGCACCGCGAAGAGTATGACGAGCAGGACGAAGCGCGCGCGCTGGAGTTGTTGAGCGCGCTGGGCGTGGGGTCCTTGGCGAGTAGGGCCTACGGGACGCTGAGCGAAGGGGAGCGCAAGCGGGTCCAGATCGCGCGGGCCTTGATGACGGACCCTGAGTTGATGCTGCTCGATGAGCCTGCCGCCGGGTTGGATTTGCGCGGTCGCGAGGACTTGGTCGGTCGGCTGCAACTGTTGGCCGAGGACCTCGAGGCCCCCGCGCTGGTCTTGGTAACGCACCACGTCGAGGAGATCCCGCCGGGGTTTACTGACATCTTGATGCTGCGTGAAGGCACGATCGTCGCGGCGGGGCCGATCGACCTCACGCTGACGGCCGAGAATCTGTCGCGCTGCTTCGACATCCCGCTGGTCGTGGATCGGCACGGTGAGCGTTGGGCGGCCCGAGCCGCCGAGCAGGGTCGTGTGGACACCGAGGTTCCTGACAGCACGGAGGTTCCCTCGGACTCTGAGCCGATCGCACAGTCTGAGGATGCCTCGAGCGGTCCCACGCCTTCGTGAGCCTGCTGGAAGCCCTGGCGATTGCGGCGGCCGGGATGGCCGCGGGGACCATCAACACGATTGTGGGCTCCGGGACGCTCGTGACCTTCCCGACGCTGCTGTTTTTTGGGTATGCGCCCGTCTCGGCCAACGTGTCGAACTCGCTGGGTCTGGTGGCTGGGGGAGTCAGCGGCGCCTGGGGATATCGCCGCGAGATGGTCGGTTTGCGCTCCACATTGTTGAAGTTGGTGCCGGCGTCGCTGGCTGGCGGCATCCTGGGCGCGTTGTTGTTGCTCGTCTTGCCGGAGTCGGCTTTTGAGACGATCGTGCCGACCCTGATCGCTTTGGCCTTGGTGTTGGTGGTGACCGGGCCGTCACTGAACCGGTGGGCCGCCAAGCGCCGTAGTGCCGCTGGAGTGGATGACGTCAGCGACGGGTTGAGCCCGGCTCGGTGGACGATGCTTGTCCTGGGGGTGCTCGGGGGTGGGGTCTACGGGGGATACTTCGGTGCCGCCCAGGGCGTGTTGCTGATTGGCGTCATGGGGGTGTTGCTGCCGTTGAGGTTGCAGCAGATCAACGGGGTCAAGAACGTGCTGACACTTCTGGTCAACCTGGTGGCGGCCTTGGTGTTCCTGGTCGTGCAGCCCGAGCAGATCAACTGGGTTGTGGTGGGTTTGATTGCTGCGGGGTCGACCGTCGGCGGCTTGCTCGGGGCCAGGATCGGGACGCGGATGCCGCCGTGGCTGTTGCGTGGGGTCATCATCACGATTGGCATCATCGCGATCGTGGTGCTTCTCCGGTGAATGCCGCACCAGTGCTTGCCGCGTCAGAGGCAGATCTGCCGGACGGGGCGACCTGGATCGCCGATGCCGACGATGAGCGGGTGCGCGACTACTTTTCACTGACCGACGTCGCGTTGCGTCGGGTCCTTGAACCTCGCGAAGGTCTGTACATCGCGGAGTCGGCCAAGGTCATTGCCCGCGCCCGTGAGGCAGGACACGCGATGCGCTCGCTGCTGATGGCTCCCCGCTGGATCGAGGATCTCGGCGACCTCATCGAGGGCTGCCGATCGGGCGGCATACCGGTGTATGTCGCGGCACCCGAGGTCATTGAGGCGATGACGGGCTTTCACCTGCACCGCGGGGCTCTGGCCGCGATGCACCGGCCGCCACTCGTCGATCCGGCCACGCTGTTGGGCTCGGCGCACAGGGTGGTTGTGTTGGAGGACATCGTCGATCACACGAACATCGGCGCCGTTTTCCGCTCGGCCGCGGCGCTGGGGGTGGATGCCGTGCTGGTGACCCCACGCTGCGCCGATCCGCTCTATCGCCGCTCCATCCGTGTCTCGATGGGGGCCGTCTTTCAGGTGCCGTGGACTCGCATTGACCCGTGGCCCACCGGTGTCGAGGTGTTGCGCAAAGCCGGATTCACCGTGGCGGCCTGCGCTCTTGGGGATGACGCGATGACGTTGGACGAGCTGGCCGCCGATCCGCCTGAGCGGTTGGCGCTGGTGTTGGGCACCGAGGGAGATGGCTTGGCCCCGCGCACGATCTCGGCGGCCGACCTGAGCGTCTGCATACCGATGGCTGGGGGAGTGGACTCCCTGAACGTGGCTGCGGCCAGTGCCGTGATGCTCTATGCCCTCCGCCCCTGATCCGTTGACCGTTGTGCGCGCCCATGCACCATGCCAACGCGCTGAGAGCGCGCACAACGGTCAACGGGTCTGTGGATAACTCCGCCTGACCGGCCAGGTATGCGGAACAGTGGCCTGGTGGACGTTCCTTCCAAGATCCTTGACTCGCGAATCCTGGACCGCTTGGGGGCGCAACATGGGGTGAGCTCGGTGACTGAGCTCGTTGAGCTTGGCGTCTCGCGGCACGTGGTCGACCGCTCGGTGCACGCTGGCCTCTTGATCCGTCTCAGACGCAATGTTGTTGTCCTACCCCAGGTGTGGAACGACGCCAGGCCGTGGGAGCAGCATGAACTGCGCGCGCGCGGGACAGCGAGGGCCTGGCACGGAGCACCGTTCGCCTTGAGCCATCACAGCGCGCTCGCCCTCCTCGGCATACCTGTGTATGGAGTGGATCACGCTGTGCACATCGTGCCGCGTGGACGCAGCGCCAACCGAGCCGGAGCAGCGACCCGGATTCATACCCGCGTCGATGAGGCCAATCTCGTGATGGTGGGCGACATCTATGTCGTCGATGCCCCTGTCGCCGCCCTGCAGGTCGCGGCTACGTTCGGGGCGGAATCCGGGCTGGTCAGCGCGGACGGCCTGCTCCGCGAGCGCCCGGCTGTGGATCTCGTGGAGGCGCTAAAGCAGACACCCGTTGGCAATGGATACGCCAAGGCTGCTCTGGTTGTTGCCATGGCGGATGGGCGGTCCGAGTCAGCTGGAGAGTCCCGGTGCCGGTGGGCTATGCGGGCTGCGGGGCTCCCAACTCCCGAGATGCAGGCGTGGATTCACGACGGCACCGGCTTCTCTGCGCGGGTCGATTTCCTGTATCGGTCAGAGCGGGTCATCGTCGAGTTCGACGGCCTCGTGAAGTACCAAACGCACCGGGATCTTCAGGAGGAGAAGGTCCGAGAAGATCGACTCAGGGCCCTCGGCTATGAAGTCGTGCGAATTGTCTGGTCCGATCTGATGTCGCCGATGCGGGTCAAGCACCTGATTCTTGAGGCCTTTGCCCGGTCTCGCGCTCGCGTCGCTTGAGCTGATGACCGATATGCGCGCCGATGCACCATGCCAACGCGCTGAGAGCGCGCACAACGGTCAGCGGGTCAGGCGATCTCGACGATGTCGCGGCGCATCAAGGCGAGCGATCGGCGAAAGATTCGGCTGACCTGCATCTGCGAGATACCCAGCACCGCAGCAATTTGGCGCTGGCTCAGGTTCTCCTTGAAGTGCAGCCGCACCACCTCACGATCACCCTCCGGCAGCAAGGAGAGCGAGGGTCCGACGGCCATCCGGGCTTCAGCATGCTCGAGCCGCTTCTGCGGGGCCAGCAACTCCAGGGCCGGCCCATCAGCGCCCGGGGCGGTTTGATCGAGGCTGTCCGGTTGGTATGCCGAGTCGAGCAGAACGACCTCGCTCACCAACTCTGGCGCGACATCCATGGCGGCGGCAATCTCTGAAACCAGAGGCTGACGTTTGAACTGCTGAGTCAAGACCTCGACGGTGGCTAGGCATTGAGGTCGGAGTTCTTGGAGGGTGCGAGGTGGCCGCACCGTCCAGGCGTGATCACGCATATGGCGCTTCAGCTCACCGAGGATGGTCGGCGCGGCATACCCGCCAAAGGGGGTTCCAGTGCTGGGCTCGTAGCGGTGGGCGGCCAACACCAAGCCAAGGCGTGCCACTTGGGTCAGATCCTCGGAAGGCTCCCCGCGCCACCGAAAGCGCATGGCCAAGCCGTCGGCAAGAGTGAGGTGGTCGGAAATCAGACACGCCACGCAAGTGCACGTAACATCACCGGGTGCAGAGTTGTGGGAAGCGCGATGCCATTTCGGCCGTTCAGCGGTCACGGTGGTTCACCTCCTGGGCATGCAAAACCCAAACGGTGTGGCGGCCTGCTGGACCACGGATAGCGCTGCGAACAACAACGCGATGTGCCGACTGCGCGTTGAGTCTATGTCCTTGACCAGGCATGACGCTAGCATCGTGCACGTTGATCTGGATGCTTTCTTTGCAGCGGTTGAGCAACGGGACAAGCCTTCTTTACGGGGTAAACCTGTGGTTGTAGGCGGCACGGGTGGACGTGGCGTCGTGGCGACCGCGTCCTATGAGGCGCGCCAGTTTGGGGCTCGCTCGGCTATGCCGACGCACGAGGCACGGCGGCGATGTCCGCCCGGCACGGCCTTCCTGCGGGGGCGATTCTCGGCATACCGGATCTCCTCCGAAGTGGTCATGGGCGTTCTGGCGTCGGTGACCCCAGTGATCGAGCAGGTGTCGGTGGATGAGGCGTTCTTGGATCTGAGCGGGGCCGGGGCCGACAACCCATTGCTGTCCATGACGCCGGAGGAGTTCGGCGCAAGCCTGCAAGAGCGGATCACCGAAGCGACCGGCGGGCTGACCGCCTCGGTCGGGATGGCCAGCACCAAGATGATGGCCAAGATCGCCAGCGAGCTAGGCAAGCCTGCCGGAGTGCATGTCATCGTGCCCGGTTCTGAGCGCGAGGTCTTGGACCCCATGCCGGTGCGGGCGATCTCGGGCGTCGGCCCGGCCACGGCGGGGAGGCTGCGTGGATTTGGGGTCGAGACGGTGGCTGACCTGGCTCGCGTCTCGTTGCCTGATCTGGTCTCGATCTTCGGAAGCGCCCACGGGCAGTCTCTTCATGAGTTGGCCCAGGCGCGCGATGACCGCGAAGTGACGGTGCATCGCAGCGCCAAGAGCGTGTCTGCCGAGGAGACGTTTGAGAGTGACATCGCCGATCCGAAGGTCCTGGCTCGCGAAGTCGACCAGTTGGCTCGACGGGTGACGTCACGGCTGGGGGAGACGACCGGGTTTGCGCGGACCATCACCATCAAGGCCCGGTGGCACGATTTTCGGACGGTGACGCGATCGGGGTCATTGCCATTTGCTACGGCCGATCCTGCGGTGATCTCGCGGGAGGCAGGCAGGCTGCTGGCCTTGATCGACATCGCAGGCGGTCTCAGGTTGCTCGGTGTCGGTGTCAGCGGTCTGACTGCACACGCCCAAGGGGAGCTCGATCTCGACAACACATTGATGCAGTTCGCGCCGGTTGCGGCCTTTCAGGACGCCAGATCGGACGACGCAGACGTTGTTGCTGATGTTGCTGAGGATGACTCCGGCGAGAAGGCGGATGCCGCCTCGACTGAATGGGCAACGGGCGCGGACGTCTTGCATACCGAACACGGCGCTGGATGGGTATGGGGCAGCGGCTCTGGGGTGGTCACCGTGCGGTTCGAGGGTCCACGGACGCCGCCCGGCAAAGTGAGGAGCTTCCGCGTCGAGGACCCAGACCTGAGCTCCTCCGAGCCACCGGATTGGCGAGAACCCCCGGTCACTGCGTGATAATCTGCTCGTCGTTGCCCACGGCTGCATGTCGTTGGGTCACCCTCGTCCGGGTGGCGGAATGGCAGACGCGCTAGCTTGAGGTGCTAGTGCCCTTAATGGGCGTGGGGGTTCAAGTCCCCCTCCGGACACTGTGTAATTTTCGGGATTCGCGCACGCAAGGGGCCACGATTCACGGCAGGCAGCCAACCATCGCCTCTATAATCTCCGTGTGGTCGATCGATTCGTTCCCCCTTCGAACGAGGACCGCGACCTCTACGTCGCTGCCCGCTTTGAGGAACGACGCCTTGTCCTCGCTAGGACCCGAATCTCGTTGATCGGCGGCACCATTTCCGCAGTTCCGTTGTGGATTGCCATCGTTGGGTGGCAAATCAGCGACCCGTCGTCATCCGCATTGGAGCCTTTCGCTGTTGTCTTGGCCGTTTGGGCTGGCAACGTATGGATGTGGCGCGGGTGGATGTGGAAGGAGTTCGATCGGCGAGGTTAGCCTGAGTAGGTGACCTCACCAGATCAGACACACAGCCAAGGCTCATCGAGCGACGACCCCAGCGATGAAGTCGTCCGAATCTGTCGTGACCTGATCCGGATCGACAGCAGCAACTACGGCGATGGCAGCGGCCCAGGGGAACGCGGAGCCGCCGAGTACGTCATGGGTCTGCTCACGGAGGTCGGCCTGGACCCACAGATCACGGAATCCGACCGGGGCCGGGCCAGCGTTGTGGTCCGCACAGAGGGGGCAGATTCTTCGCGACCCGGTCTGGTCCTGCATGGCCACCTCGACGTCGTGCCAGCCGAAGCCAGCGACTGGCAGGTCGACCCCTTTGCCGCCGAAGAGCGGGACGGCTGCATCTGGGGGCGGGGCGCAGTGGACATGAAGGACATGGACGCGATGCTCCTCGCGAACCTGCGCCACCTGGCTCGAAGCGGTGGGAAGCCGGCTCGGGACATCGTCTGGGCCTTCTTCGCCGATGAGGAGGCCGGGGGAGTCAAGGGCGCAGGTCACACGGTCGAGAATCACCGCGACTGGTTCGAGGGATGCACCGAAGCCATCAGCGAAGTCGGCGGGTTCTCGATCATGCTGAATGACGCGGCCACCGGAGCGAAGACCCGCGCCTACCTCCTGCAGACCGCCGAGAAGGGCATCGCCTGGTTGCGGCTCCGCGCCCACGGCAAAGCAGGCCACGGCTCGGTGCCGAACGCGCAGAACGCCGTGGTGCGCCTCGCTGAAGCGATCGCCCGGATCAACGAGCATCACTGGCCGCGCACGTACATCGCCTCAGTCGGGCAGCTCTTCGATGACGTGGCCCGGATTACGGGTGAGAGCCTTGATCGCGAGTCCCCAGAGCCCTTTCTCGCCACGCTTGGCGGGGCACGCCCGTTTGTTGAGGCGACGCTCGCGGACACGGCCAATTTCACGATGCTGGACTCGGGCTACAAGCACAACGTCATCCCGCAGACCGCCACGGCGTCGCTGGACTGCCGGTTCCTACCCGGCCACGGCGACGAACTCATGGACACCATCGAACGCCTGGCCGGGGAATTCGTGGACATCGAGATCGTGCACAAGGACGTCGCGCTGGAGGCCCCGTTCGAGGCTGACCTCGTCGACTCGATGAAGCACGCTTTGCTCAAGGAGGACCCCGGGGCTCACGTGCTGCCCTATTGCCTCTCCGGGGGCACGGATAACAAGCACCTGTCGAGGCTCGACATCACCGGCTATGGCTTCGCGCCCCTACGCCTGCCTGAAGACCTCGACTTCGTGTCGATGTTTCACGGAATCGACGAGCGCGTGCCCGTCGACTCGCTGCAGTTCGGGACCCGTGTCCTTCAGCGGCTCATCGCCGACTGCTAACTCAGGCCGTGCGCCGCACGCGGATGATCTTGCGCCGCAACGACGCTAGACGCTTGCCACCCCAGTAGACCGTGACCCGCTGAAGCTCCCAGTGACCGTACTCGGCCTGCTCGGCCAGGACCGAGCGCACGTGGGACCGAGTGTCCTCACGCGTGAAGCTGACGGTGCGATATTCGTACTCAACCATTGAGGGTGAATCGTGAATGAGGATCGAGCCGATGTCCAGCCGCGTGGTTCATCGGGGG
The DNA here is from genome assembly GCA_963803695.1 of uncultured Actinomycetota bacterium. Classification (GTDB taxonomy): domain Bacteria; phylum Actinomycetota; class Actinomycetes; order Actinomycetales; family Dermatophilaceae; genus Ornithinicoccus. Next base: position 216,987 of record CAWDNY010000003.1, on the reverse strand, counting down.
CCTGATCCACAATCCAGTGCCGCGCGCCGGAGATCCGAGATACCGTCTTGGTTATGACACGTCATCCGCGGGCCGCACTGAATGAACTGGTGGCAGCACTAGAACGACACCTCGAAATGGCGGCCGACCGGCGGGGTAAAGACGACCCGGCAGTTGTGGCGGCATACCAACGCATTGCCAACGCCTTTGTGGACTACGACGACTCCCTCCTGGAGGCATACGGCGAGGTCACGCCGCTGGACGTCTACAGCGACGATGGCGAAGACGACGACGAAAGCGATGACGACGACGAGCGTGACGATGACGACTACGACGAAGACGATCTCGAAGCCGAAGACCACGACGGTGTCGACGTAGACAATCTCGCTGACCATTCGGATGACGAGGACGACAGCGACGACGACGCGAGCCCGGCGACGCGCGGTTCTGGCCGGTGAAGCTAGGGCTTAGCTGCGGATTCTGGGGGCAAGGCGGATCGCGAGACGCGGACAATCTGGCGCTCGTGGAGCGCGCGGAAGCCCTCGGAGTCAGTGTTGTTTGGGCCTCAGAGGCGTACGGCCCCGATGCCGCCACCGTGCTCGCGTGGATCGGGGCCCGCACCAGCACCATCGATCTCGGGGCCGGGGTCTTCCAGATTCCCGGGCGCACCCCCGCGATGACGGCGATGACGGCAGCCAGCCTGGACTCGCTATCGGGGGGCCGGTTCCGCCTCGGCCTCGGCGTCAGTGGGCCACAGGTCTCCGAGGGCTGGCACGGTGTTCCGTTTGGGTCACCGCTGGGCCGGACGCGGGAGTATGCCGAGATCGTCCGCTCCGCATTGGCGCGCCGCCCGGTCGCCTACGACGGCAAGCACTTCACTCTCCCGCTGCCCGATGGGGCGGGCAAGAGTCTGCGGCTGAACATTTCCGCGCCCCGGCGCGAGGTCCCGATCTATCTGGCGGCCGTCGGCCCGAAGAACCTGGAACTCGCCGGTGAGATCGGCGACGGTTGGCTCGGCGTCTTCGCATCCCCGGACTACTTGCACGAGCAGAGCGAGGCCATCGAGCGGGGTCGCGCCCGACGCGCAGAGTCGGAGCGTGCCGAGGCTGCCAACGACGATGCGAGCGATCTGGCCGGAGACATCCCCACCCGTCCCTTCGAGATGGACACCACGGTGCCGGTTGCCGTCGGCGCTGACATCGAGCGCTGCGCGGCGACGATCGCTCCATACGCGGCTCTGTACGTCGGCGGGATGGGCTCGCGAAAGCAAAACTTCTACAATGCCCTGGCTTCGCGGATGGGCTACGAAGAAGAGGCAGCCCGCGTGCAGGACCTCTACCTCGACAAGCAGTGGCGCGAAGCGGCAGCGGCCGTCCCGGTCCAGTTCATCGACGACACCTCGCTGATTGGCCCGGCCGACCGGTTGGCGCAGCGCATGCAGCGGTATGCCGATGCCGGTGTCACCACCCTGACTCTCGCCCCGTGGGGTGAGGATCTGCATACCCGGATGGAGTCGTTGGAGGCCGCCGTCGAGGCGGCAGCCTCGCTGAACGGGCCGGCGGCCGCAGCCTCGACGACCGGGGAGGAGGCCTGATGGCGATCATGCTGCTGTTGCGCCACGGGCGCACCCGAGCCAACGCCGACGGCATACTGGCCGGCTGGACCCCTGGCATTGGGCTGGACGAGACCGGCCAAACGCAAGCACAGCGCGTCGCCGAACGGCTCGCCGGAGTCCCTATCGTCGGAGCCTTGGTCAGCCCGCTGCAACGCTGCCAGGAGACCGCGACCATCGCATTGTCCAACGTCGCTGAGCCGCCAACCGTGGTGACCGAAGACGGCATCGGCGAGTGCCGATACGGGGCCTGGACGGGCCGACCACTAAAGGAACTGTCCAAAGAGCCGCTGTGGAAAGACGTTCAGCGAGCGCCACGCACCGTGGAATTTCCCGGTGGCGACGACTTTCCGGGAGAGCGGATGGCCGACATGCAGCAGCGAGCCGTCACAGCTGTCCGGGCGTTCGACGCTGCCATCGAAGAGGCTCACGGACCGGGCGCGATCTGGCTCGCAGTTAGCCACGGCGACGTCATCAAAGCGATCCTGGCTGACGCCGCCGGCACCCCGCTGGACAACTTCCAGCGCATCGTCGCCGACCCCGCCTCGCTGAGCATCGTGCGCTACACCAAGACTCAGCCGTTCTTGCTGCGCACCAACGACACCGGCTCCGAACCCCTTGATCTGAGCAAGCAGGCCCACGCTGCCACCCAGGAGGACTCGGAGCAGGCCCAGGTCGGCGGGGGAGCGGGCGCTGCTTGAGACGGGCGACCGTTAGGCTGAAACAATGCCTGTGATCGACTTCGACCCGCCGGAACGATTCATCGCCGCTTCCGTCGGACCCGCTGGTCAGCGCACCTTCTTTCTGCAGGCGGTCAGCGGCGCTCAGGTGATGACGGTCTCGCTGGAAAAGGAGCAGGTCCGCGTGCTCGGGGAGAGTGTGACCGAGTTGCTCGACGAAATGGCCACATCGGCCGCCTCGAGCAGTCAGACGGACGACTCGGATGAAGCCGCGATGGATCGGGCACCCCTGCAGACCCCCATTGAGGAAGACTTCCGGGCTCGGCAACTCACCCTGGCCTGGAACGACGACCTCCGTCGGGTCACCATCGAGGCGACCGACCGCGACCCCGATGCTGACGATGACTCGGGCGAGCCCGACCCGGGTGACCCCATCGGCCTCCAGGGAATCCGCGTGGTGATGACCGTGTCGATGGCGCGCAGTTTTGCTCAACGGTGCGCCGACGCGATGACCGGTGGACGACCGAACTGCCCGTTCTGCGGCGGCCCGTTGGACCCCAGCGGGCACATCTGCCCCAGGGCCAACGGCTATCGGCGGTGACCTCCGAGCCGGAGTATGTCGAGATGGACGACGTGCTTCTGGATGCCCCGATGCAGATCGAAGGGGCGTTGACCGAGGCCTCCAACGTGACGCTGCGAGTGCAGTTCGTCATTGACGGTGAGGCGTCGGAGCACCGCGCGGTGTACAAGCCGATCAGCGGGGAACGACCCTTGCACGACTTCCCGCTGGAGACGTTGGGGCGACGCGAGGTGGCGGCATACCTCATCAGCCAGTGGGGCGGCTTCGGCCTCATCCCGCGCACGATCTTGCGCGAGGGACCGCTCGGGCTGGGCTCGGTGCAGGAGTGGAAGGACGTGCAGGAGTCCACGAGCGGCCTGCCCGCGTGCGGGCTGATGAACGTCGTCCGACCCCAAGATGTCGAACCGGGCTGGCTCACCGTGCTCGAGGCCGAGGACTACTCCGGCGCCCCGCTGAGCGTGGTGCACCGCGACGAACCGGATCTTGCGTCCCTGTGCGTGTTGGACATCGTGATGAACAACGCCGACCGCAAAGCCGCGCACATCGCCCTCGATGCTCGCGGTGTCCTATGGGCTTTCGACCACGGACTGATCGGTCACGACGAGCCCAAGCTGCGGACCGTGCTGTGGGGATGGGCCGGTGAACCGATCCCGTCTCGCGACGTGGCGCGGTTAGAAGTCCTCGCGAATCGACTCGACAGCGGCGGTGATACTGAACTGCTTGAGCTGCTCTCCCGGCGAGAGTTGGTCGCCCTGCAGACGCGGATCGCCGCCCTCCTCATCGAGCCCGTGTTTCCCGACGTCCCCGGAGGCCGCTACCCGTTGCCTTGGCCGTTGTGGTGAGGCCGATGCCGATACGCTGCACCACGTGAAAGCTTGGTCTGCGACTTCGGTCCCTCGATTGCCCGGCAGCGGCGGCCCACTCCACCTTTTCGACACGGCCTCGCGCCACGATCTTCGCATCCACCCCGAGGACGGCACGGTCGGCCTCTACGTGTGCGGGATCACCCCGTATGACGCCACGCACCTTGGCCACGCCGCCACCTACGTCACGTTTGACCTGGTCATTCGGGTGCTCCGCGATGCCGGGATGTCGGTGACCTACGTCCAGAACGTCACTGATGTGGACGAGCCGCTGCTGGAGCGGGCTCAGCGGGACGGGGTGGCCTGGCAGGACCTCGCCGCCCAAGAGATCGACCTCTTCTTCGAGGACATGCACGCCCTCAAGGTGCTTCCGCCGCAGCACTACATCGGTGCCGTAGAGGGCATCCCCGACGACGTGTCAGCCATTGAGCAACTGCTGGAGTTGGGCACTGCATACACCCTGGACGGCGATGTCTACCTCGACCTGGCGCGCACCGAAGGGTTCGGCGCGGTCTCGGGTTGGACGAGAGATCAGATGCTGGAGGTGTATGCCGACCGCGGCGGCGACCCGGCGCGCGATGGCAAACGCGATGCGTTGGACCCGCTGTTGTGGCGCGCGGCCCGTGATGGGGAGCCATCCTGGCCCGGCGGCGAACTGGGCGAGGGCCGACCAGGCTGGCACATCGAGTGCTCCACGATCGCGCTGCGCTATCTCGGGATGAGCTTCACGATCCAGGGGGGCGGCGATGACCTGGTGTTCCCGCATCACGAGATGAGCGCCATCCAAGCCATCTCGCTCACCGGGCGACGCCCGTTCGCCCAGGCCTACGTGCATCAGGCCATGGTCGGGCTCGACGGGGAGAAGATGAGCAAATCCAAGGGCAACTTGGTGCTCGTCTCCAGGTTGCGCACCCAAGGCGTCGACCCGATGGCCATCCGGCTCGTGTTGCTCAGCCAGCACTATCGGACCGCGTGGACCTACACCGAGGAGATGCTCAGCGCCGCGACCGAGCGGTTGGCCGCGTGGCGGGCCGCGGCCGCGCAGGTGGATGCGTCACTGGAGCCGACCACGTCCGATCAGCAGACCGTCGGCCAGTTGCGTGAGTGCCTCGCTGGCGATCTGGACTCGCCCTGCGCGCTGATCCTCATCGACAGGTGGGCGCAGACCGCCGACTCAACGGCCCCCTCATCGGCACTGGTGCCGCGCGCCGTGGAGGCGCTGCTCGGCATACAACTGGTCGCCCTGCCTGACCAGGCGTAGCTCAACCGGGAACTGGCCCGCCATCGTCGCGGCGGCGGAGGTAACGCTCGAACTCACGGGCGATTGCGTCTCCGCTCGCCTCCGGGAGGTCGGCGGCGTCTTGCGCCTCCTCCAACGACTCGACGTATTCGCGGACCTCGTCGTCGGAAGCGGCAAGTTCATCGACGCCTCGCTCCCACGCTCGTGACTGCTCGACCATCTCGGTGTCATCGATGACACAGCTGAGCAGTTGCTCCAATCGGCCCAGGAGAGCAAGCGACGCCTTTGGTGAGGGCGCACCTCCGGCGTAGTGCGGCACCGCGGCCCAGCACGACAAACTGGGCAGGTCGACCTGACGCGCCTGGTCGTTGATGACCCCCACGATCCCGGCCGGGCCTTCGTAGTTGCTGCGCTCGATGTCGTCGGCCAATTTCCGCAACTCGGGGTCCTCCGACGTCACCCCCACCGGAATAGGTCGCGTATGCGGCACGTCGGCCAGCAACCCGCCGAGGGTGATCAGCAGGGTGGCCTCGTGGTGCAGTGCGAACGCCACGAGCTCCGAGGAGTAGGAACGCCAGCGGATGGAGGGCTCAATGCCCAGGATGAGCAAGATGTCCCGGCCCACCGGCGAGTCCTGGACCAGCATGACGCGCGTTGTCGGCCACTGGATGGACCGCTCACCCTCGACCACGGTGACCTTGGGGCGGTTGACCTGAAAGTCGTAGTACTCCTCTGGGTCCATTGCCGCGACCAGCGTGGCGTCCCAGATGTCCGCCAGATGCTCGATCACCCCCGTGGCGCATTCCCCAGCGTCGTTCCACCCCTCAAATGCAGCAATCACGATTGGATCGGTCAGCGGTGGGACCTGCTCCAGCTCGATCATGCGACCTCCTGTGCCTTCGCCCGACGGTGGTGGGCCCACCCTACGGTTGAGGACTACAGTCTGCGGCATGACTTCGCCCGCGTTTCCGGCCGCAGTGTTATGGGACATGGACGGCACGATCATCGACACTGAGCCCTACTGGATGGCCGAGGAGACCATCCTTGTGGAACGGGCCGGGGGCACCTGGAGCCACGAAGAAGCCCTGGAGTTGGTGGGCAGCGATCTGAACCGCTCGGCCGAGATTTTGCTGGAGCGCACCCCGATCACCGGCTCACCTCAAGAGATCGTCGACGCGTTGCAGGCCGGAGTGATCGCCCGAGTGCAAGAACGTATGCCGTGGCGCCCGGGTGCGCGCGAGCTCATCGCAGAGTTGAGCGACGCTGGCGTACCGATGGCCCTGGTCACGATGTCCTGGCAGCCCTTGGCCCGGGTGCTGGTGGGTGCTTTGCCAGAAGGCACCTTCCGGGAAGTCGTCACTGGCGATCAGGTCAGCGACGGCAAGCCCCACCCCGAGCCGTATCTGCTGGCCGCACGGCGCCTCGGCGTGGAGCCCAGCGACTGCGTGGCCATCGAGGATTCACCGACCGGAGTCCGCTCTGCGGTCGCGGCTGGCGTCCAGACGTTGGCCGTCTCGCACTTGCTGAATGTCGATCATGCGCTCGGTGCTCAGCAGCATCGCGAAAGCCTGGATGGGTTGGTCCTTGGGGACCTCGTCTCGCTCTTTGCCCCAGCCTGACCCCCGTCTCACCTCAGTCTGACCCAGTCGCGATGAGGCGCTATGCCGGTGCCACCACCTCGCGCTCGGCATCCTCGGTGTCCGCTGCTGGGTCCCCGCTGCGGCGTGGGTCCAGTGCCCTTTGCATGGCGTCCTCCGGCAGCTCCGGGGGAGTGCCGCCGAACGCCGGGCAGATCGATTGGTGATGACACCAATCGCACAATCGGCTCTTGCTCGGACGCCAGTCACCGGTCGTGGCCGCCCGCTCGATCGCGGCCCAGAGGGCTTTGACCTTGCGTTCGGTGGCCAGAAGGTCGCGCTCGGTCGGCTCGTACCTCAGGATCTGGCCGTCGCGCAGATAGACGAGTTGCAACATGCTCGGCACCTGGCCTCGTATGCGCCACAGCACCAAGGCGTAGAACTTCATCTGAAACAGCGCCTTGCCCTCGAACAATTCTGAGGGTGAGCGACCCGTCTTATAGTCAACGACCCGCATCCGGCCATCGGGCGCCACGTCGAGGCGATCGACGTATCCGCGCAACGTCAGCCCATCGACCTCCGCCTCGACATACATCTCGCGCTCGGCAGGCTCCAGGTGCACCGGGTCCTCGAGGGTGAACCAGCGATGCAACAACTTCTCGGCCTCGGCAAACATGGCCGAAGCACCGACTCCTTCAGTCTCGTCGTCACTCTTGGTGACCAGGGTCGCTAGATCCGGCTCGGCGGCGACCATCGCCTCCCACTGCCCCGGCAATAGTTCGACGGCCGCATCGGTGGTGCGCTGCTCGGCAGGCAAATCGAAGAGCGCCTCGAGCACCGAGTGCACCAGCGTGCCTCGGGCGGCGGCCATGCTCGGCGGCTCGGGCAGTTTGTCGACCACCCGGAAGCGATAGAGCAGCGGACACTGCATGAAGTCGGCGGCGCGACTCGGTGACAGTGCTCGGCTCATGCACCCCACTGTATGAAGCGGCTCTGACAAGCCCACGTACGCTGAGCCGCATGTCTGCTGCCGCGCGAAGCCCTGCGCGAACCCCCATGCGGTGGCAGATCGGCACCTTGGCCGGGGTGCCGGTCTACCTGGGTGCGTCGTGGGCGGTCGTCGCGGTCGTCATCACCTACCTGTTCGGCCCCACCGTCCAGAACCTCATCCCGGGCATCGGGATCGGTGGGTATGCCGTCGCGGCCTTCTTCGCCGTGTTGCTCCTGCTCTCGGTCTTGGTGCACGAGGCAGCGCATGCGCTGGTGGCTCGGCGCTACGGCTTCACCGTGCAGCGGATCGTGGCCGACTTCTGGGGCGGGCACACGGCATACCAGGGAGATCAGAGCAAGCCCGGTGCCGCGGCGGCGGTAGCGGTCGCCGGGCCGCTGGCCAACGGCGCGCTCGCGCTCATCGGCTGGCTGCTACTGCAGAATCTGGATCAAGGCGTGCCCTGGTTGTTGCTTAGCGGCTTCACGTTCGCCAACGGGTTCGTCGCGGTCTTCAACCTGCTGCCGGGTTTGCCGCTCGACGGCGGATTCCTGCTCGAAGCGCTGGTCTGGCGAATCACCGGCTCCCGGGGCATCGGCACGATGGCAGCAGGCTGGGCAGGCCGCCTGCTCGTGTTCTTGCTGGTCTTCTACGCCGTCGGGATCCCGCTCGCCGCAGGTCAGTCACCACAACTGTTCCGGATCATCTGGGTTGCGCTGATCGCCATGTTCTTGTGGGCGGGGGCAAGCCAGGCGGTGCGTGCCGGTCGCTCCCGTCGCCGCTTCGAGGTCATCACCATCGGATCGGTATGGCGACCGGTCGTTCACGTGCCAGCCTCTGCCTCGGTCGAGGACGTCCCGTGGAGTCAGGCTCCACTGTGGCTCGTGACAGACGAGCGGGGCCAGCCGTTCGGCATCGTGGATGAGCGCGCCGTTGCGGCGGTGCCGACCTACGGAGCTGCTGGCACGACCGTCTCGGCCGTCTCGGCGCGGCAACCGCTGGGATGGGTCGTCGACGGCGCACCCGAGGACTCCGTGCTCGACGTGGTCAGCTCAATGCAGGCCATGCAGAGCCCAGTGGTGGCCATCCGCACGGCCGACGGTCAGGTGCCTGCGGTGATCTTCGCGGCCGACCTCTAGGCCACCGTCTCTGCGACTATCGATGCTTGGGCTTCGGCGTGTCTCGAACTGGGATCCGTCACCGGGAATCAGCCAGTAGCGTGTGACGGTGAGCAAGCGGTATGCGCAGGTCCTCGTGTTCGTCTCCTCGGCGGCCGTCCTGGTCCTCGAGATCCTGGCCGGCCGTCTGCTGGCCCCCTACGTGGGAATCTCGCTGGAGACTTTCACCGGGATCATCGGCACGATACTGGCCGGCATCGCTGTCGGTGCCGCCCTCGGCGGCTATCTGGCCGACCGCCATGACCCGAATTCGCTGATCGGCCCGGCTCTGATGATCGGTGGGGTGCTCGCCTGGTCCTCGATCCCCGTCGTTTCCCTGCTCGGCCCCGGGGTAGGGACCGCCGTGCCGGCCATCGTGCTGCTGTCGTTCTTCGGTTTCTTCCCCTGTGCCATGGTGCTGACCGCCATCAGCCCCATGGTGGCCAAACTGCGCCTGCAGAGCCTGAGCGAGACCGGCGAGGTGGTCGGCGGGCTGTCGGCCGCGGGCACATTCGGTGCCCTCTTCGGCACTTTCTTCACCGGATTCGTGTTGGTCTCGGCCGCCCCCACCCGACCGATCGTGCTCGCCGTCGGACTATTCCTGGTGGCCTGGGGTGCTGTCTTCTCCTTGCGTCGCGGTGGTGGCAGGCGGCCGTCACTCGGATTGGCCGGGGCCGGGCTAGTCGTGTTTGGAATTGCGGCGCTGACCACCGGGCCATGCGAGTTCGAGTCGGCATACGCCTGTGGTCGCGTCGCGACCGATCCGGACGATGCCTCCCTCCGCTTCCTGCACCTCGACACCCTGCGCCATGGAGCGGTCGACCTCGATGACCCGACCCATCTGGAGTTCCGCTACGTCAAGATCATCGGTGACGTCATCGACGTCATACCCGACGGTCCGATCGACGCCCTGCACGTCGGTGGGGGAGCGTTCTCTCTGCCGGCATACGTGAACGCCACCCGTCCGGGCTCGACCAACCTGGTCTCCGAGATCGATCCACTCCTCGTCGAGGTCGGGCGCGATGAGCTTGGTCTTGTGACCGATGCCGACCTGGAAGTCATCAACGGCGACGCCCGCTTGACCGTGGAAAAGCTACCGACCGACGCTTACGACCTGATCGTCGGTGACGTTTTCGGCGGCCTGGCGGTGCCCTGGCACCTCACCACCACCGAATTCGTGGCCGAACTGGACCGGGTCCTGCGCCCGGGCGGAATCTATGTCATGAATGTGATCGACGGTGACCAGAACCGGTTTGTCGAGGCCGAGCTGGCCACCCTGGCCCAGCATTTCGAATACCGGGCCGTCGTGGTGCCCTCGGACTGGCCCAGCGTCCGCCCGGTCAATCAGATCCTGGTCGGCTCCGATGCGCCGCTGCCGGCGTTCGACATTGACCCCGAAGATGGGCAACTGGTCGACGACGTCGATGCCTTCACCGGTGACGCCCCGGTGCTTCGCGACGACTTCGCCCCGGTTGAGCAGTTGGCGGCAAACCTCTGAGTCTTCCGGTGTGGGACCGATCAACCCAGAGCGGCAGCGGGACAAATGAGCCTGATGGATCGTGGACGAGTTTGGGTTGATGTAACAGCTAGCGTGAGGTCATGGCGAAGCCCTTCGATTCGATGGAGCCGCGCGTTCACCCTCCGGATCTGCCGGTTGCGTTCGAGGATGCCGAAACGCCGGAGTTGCGCGGAGACCACTACCAAATGCGCTTCGTTGGGCTGTCGGGCGACATCGACGCCTCCTTCGCGAGCATCGTCGAATGCCGCGTAGAGCCGAGCTCGGTCCAGGAACTCATCCTCCGCGGCACCGCCCTCACTGATGTCGCTATCCAAGACCTTCAAGCCGTGCAGATTGTCGGTCGAGAAAGCCATTGGCGCAGAGTGGCGATTGTGGGTGGTCGCATCGCCTCGCTCGATCTCTCCGGGGCCACTCTCAGCTCGGTGGAATTGCATGGGCTGCGGTTGGACTACGTCAACTTGGCTGGAGCCGACGTCTCTGACGTGCTGATCACGGGATGCCGGATCGCCACGATCGACATGCCACAGACCGCGCTTAGACGCGTGCGCTTTCACGAAAGTACGGCCGAAGAGGTCGACGCTCGAGATGCGCGGATCGAGCACGTGGACCTGCGTGGTCTGGACGCAACCCGTTTCCTCGACATTGGTTCGCTGCGTGGTGCGACGTTCAGCGCCGATCAAGCAGCGCTGCACTCAGCCGCGCTCGCTCGTGCAGTCGGCCTCGACGTTCGGGGGTGAGGTTGGTCCCCCGAGAGGCACCTACACTCACCGACGTGAATGACGCTGTAGATCCCGTTGATGATCAGAGGCCCCAGGCAACCGGCGCCAACCGGCGCCGCGGGCCTTTCCGGGTGGGGGAGCCGGTGCAGCTGACCGACCCACGGGGGCGACTGCATACGATCACGCTGGAGACCGGCAAGGAGTTCCACACCCACCGCGGGCACCTGCGGCACGACGACCTGATTGGCGCGCCGGACGGGTCCGTGGTGACGCACACCTCGGGCTCAGAGTTCTTGGCGCTGCGCCCGCTGCTCAGTGACTACGTGATGTCGATGCCGCGCGGCGCTCAGGTGATCTATCCCAAGGACGCCGGCCAAATCGTCACGATGGCCGACATCTTCCCCGGGGCTCGCGTCGTCGAGGCTGGGGTCGGGTCTGGGGCACTGAGTTTGTCGCTGCTACGCGCAGTAGGGGACACCGGCAGGCTCTATTCGTTCGACCGCCGCGAGGACTTCGCCGACATCGCTGCTGCCAACGCGCGGGTCTTCTTCGCCGGTGAGCATCCGGCCTGGCAGATCACCGTCGGTGACCTGGTCGAAGCGCTGCCGCGAACCGTCGAGCCGCACAGCATCGACCGGGTCGTGCTGGACATGCTGGCCCCATGGGAGTGCCTACCGGTGGTGGCCGACGCGCTCGCTCCAGGCGGGTTGGTTATTTGCTACGTCGCGACTGCCACCCAATTGTCCCGGGTGGCCGAAACGGCCCGCAGCGACGGCGGATTCACCGAGCCGGTCGCGTGGGAGTCGATGGTGCGCGGGTGGCACCTCGAGGGCTTGGCGGTGCGCCCCGAGCACCGGATGCACGGCCATACCGGCTTCCTCATCTCGATGCGCACATTGGCCCCGAAGACCAGCGCTCCGCGCCTGAAGAAGCGTCCTGCGCCGGGTGCCTACGGCGCCGACTACGAGGAACAGTTGGCGGCGCAACGGGAATGGACTGGTGAGGACGTGGGGGAGCGTCCGATCTCGGACAAACGGGTCCGCCGCACCCGTCGTAACGTGATCGCCGCCGCGGATATCGTCACTGAAGGCACGGGGGCAGGTGAGCAATCGTCGGAGGAGCCTGACAACCATTCCGCAGATGGTGCGGGTAGCGTTAGCGAATGACCGATGCGCACGTCCGGACCCTCGAACGGCAAGTCGCTCAACTGCAGCAGCGGTTGGGCGAGTCCAGCGCGGCAAACGAGCGACTGAGTAGCACCCTCAAGAGCGCCAAAGAGCGCCTGATCGTGCTGCGTGAAGACCTCGATCGGGTCTCCTCACCGCCACTGACCTTCGCTGTGGTGTTGCAACGTCACGAGGCTCACGGCGACCAGACTGGCCCGCTGTTCGACGTGTTGGCTGCGGGTCGCAAGACCCGGGTTGCTGCCTTCAGCGACGTGCCCGACGCGCAGTTGGTGCCCGGCCGCGAGGTGTTGCTCAACGAGTCGCAGTCGATCGTGGGGGTCGCGGCATACGAGCAGGCCGGCGACGTGGTGACCGTCAAAGAGCGGTTGGGTGATGACCGCGTGCTCGTGCTGTTGCGCGGCGAAGACGAGCGGGTATGCCGCATCGCCGGGTCGCTGGATGACGTCCCGATCCGGGCGGGGGATGCCCTGCTGATGGATAGCCGCAACGCCTTCGTCTACGAGCGGATCGCGCAGCCCGACGTCAGCGAACTGGTACTCGAAGAGGTTCCGGACATCAGCTACGCCGACATCGGCGGTCTGGGGCGGCAGATCGAGCAGATCCAAGACGCCGTCGAGTTGCCATTCCTGCACCCCGATCTGTATGCCGAGCACCAGCTGCGCCCGCCCAAGGGGGTGTTGCTCTACGGGCCTCCAGGGTGCGGCAAGACGCTGATCGCCAAGGCAGTCGCTGCGTCGTTGGCTCGCAAGGTTGCCGCGGCGCAAGGACGCGCCAAGCCGCAGAGTTTCTTCCTGAATATCAAGGGACCGGAGCTGCTCAACAAGTACGTCGGGGAGACCGAACGACACATCCGACTGATCTTCCAGCGAGCTCGCGAGAAGTCCAGCGACGGCACGCCAGTGGTGGTGTTCTTCGATGAGATGGAGTCGCTGTTCCGCACCCGGGGGTCGGGTGTGTCCTCCGACGTCGAGACCACAATCGTGCCCCAACTCTTGGCCGAGATCGACGGTGTCGAGCGCCTGGAAAACGTGGTCGTGATCGGCGCCTCCAACCGCGAGGACATGATCGACCCCGCCATCCTGCGCCCGGGACGCTTGGACGTGAAAATCAAGATCGAGCGGCCCGACGCTGAAAGCGCTCACGACATCTTCAGCAAGTACCTCACTGACGACGTGCCACTGCATACCGACGATGTCTCAGCCCACGACGGCGATCGGGCCGCGACCCTCGAAGCGATGATCGCGGCCAGCGTCGAGCGGATGTATGCGCCGATGGAGGAAAACAAGTTCCTCGAGGTCACCTACGCCGGCGGCGACAAAGAGACGTTGTACTTCAAGGACTTCAACTCCGGAGCGATGATCCACAACATCGTCGATCGGGCCAAGAAACGGGCCATCAAAGACTGGCTGACCAACGAATCGCACGGCCTGCGGGTGGAGCACCTGCTAGCGGCGTGCGTCGATGAGTTCAAGGAGAACGAGGATCTGCCCAACACGACGAACCCCGACGACTGGGCGCGCATCTCGGGTAAGAAGGGCGAGCGCATCGTCTACATCCGCACCCTCGTCGCGGGCAAAGACGGCATCGAGCCGGGTCGCACGCTGGATCGTGGGACGCCCGGTCAGTATCTGTAACCCACTCATCGGCGGCTCGGCGCTGATCGGATGCGAAGGGGTGCGGTCATGAGTGCGCGCCGAGTCATGGGGCTTGAGACCGAATACGGCATCACGCTGCCCAGCGATCCGCGGGCCGATCCAATCCACTTGTCCGGCGTCATCGTGCGGGCGTATGCCGACGCCGCGGGACCGATGGGGGCGTTGCCGCAGGGTGCCGGCTGGGACTACGCGGACGAAGCGCCGCTGCGTGACGCCCGCGGTTACGAGATGGCCCGCGAACTGGCCGACGTCAGCCAATTGACCGATGTCGATGACCCGACGCTGGCCAATTCGGTGCTCTCCAACGGGGCCCGCCTATATGTCGACCACGCGCATCCGGAGTACTCCTCACCCGAGGTAAGCAACCCGCTGGATGTTGTGCGGTTCGACCGCGCAGGCGAAGTCGTGATGCAACGCGCAGCGCAGGCGTCAACCCAAGCGCTCGGCGGATCTGCGGGGGCCATCCGGCTGTACAAGAACAATGTCGACGGCAAGGGCGCGTCCTACGGCACACACGACAACTACTTGTTGGATCGGTCGGTGCCGTTTGCTCAGGTCGTCGCAGGTCTGCTGCCGTTCCTGGTGGCCAGGCCGCTGATCTGTGGGGCCGGGCGCTTGGGGATCGGGCCGGCCTCGGAGCAGGCGGGCTATCAGATCGCCGCGCGAGCTGACTACATCGAAACCGAGGTGGGCTTGGAGACAACATTGCGTCGGCCACTGGTCAACACTCGAGACGAGCCGCACGCCACCGCCACCAAATACCGGCGACTGCACCTGATCAGCGGCGATGCCACCTTGGCCGATGTCGGCACCCTGATGAAGGTGGGCTCGACCAGCCTCGTGCTGCGGCTCATCGAGAGTGGTTGCGCGCCAAAGATCGAGTTGCGCAAGCCAGTGGAGGCGGTGCGGAACCTGTCGCACGACTGCACGCTGACGGCCACGGTCGAGGCACGCGACGGCCGCCACCTCACCGGCCTGGACATTCTGAGTGCCTACTTCGACGCCGCGCACTCGGCATACACCAGCGGCCGGGCGGGCTGGGAGCGGGACGAGGCCACCGATCAGGTCTTGACCGAATGGTCCGGGTTGCTGGATGACTTGCGCCGCGACCCGATGAGTGCCGCCGACCGGGTCGATTGGGTGGCCAAACTTGGCCTGCTGCGGGCCTATCGCGATCGCGGCGGCCTGGCCTGGGACGACCCGAAACTCGCCCTCATCGACATTCAGTACAGCGACATCGATCCCACCCGTGGTTTGGCGCTGAGGATGCGAGCCTCCGGCCGGTTGCGCTCGCTGGTCGACGAGGAGTCGTGTCACGCGGGCCGTCACCCACGCACCGGAAGACACCCGGGCCTGGTTTCGCGGTGAGTGCGTGCGGCGCTTCAGTGGAGCAATCAGAGCCGCATCGTGGGACTCGGTAGTCTTCGCGCGGCCGGATCGTGGGGTTTCGCGGATCAGCCTGCCCGACCCGCTTCAGGCGACGAAAGCCCAGACGGAGCCCCTCTTCGACGCTGCGCGGGACATCGATGAGTTCCTCGCCTCCCTCAAGGAGCGAGGCTCAGCCTCAGAATGAGGCGTAGAAGATCGTTCACCCGGTTGTTTTCGATGGATAGATTCCTATTTCGGCGTGTCGCGACCCACATCCCGGGCTGGCTCCATACCTTGTCGTGGGAGCCATCCGAAGGGACCAGCGATGTGCACATGGTGCGGGAACCAAACCGCCACAGGTAGTTTCGAGTACTACGACAAGCCCGCGCTCTTTCTGCCAAGCGGCGAGAGCCACTATGAACTGCGCCCATACGCGGCTGGACTGGGCGGTCGAAAACTCCTTGTCGAGAAAGCGGACGTCACCTCAGATCAGCCTGGTGCCTTTTGGGCGAAAGTGACGCTCGAGGGCTCACACGATGGTGACGATATGGCCACGATTTACGACCTCGGCGACATCACACCCGCAAAGCAAGCAACCGGCGTTACGGCTGTCGCGGGGGGCTGGCGCGTTAAGTGGCTGGGCCAGACCGTGGTCCTCGAGTTGCCCGAGGGCGTTGATTCCAGCGCCGATGGCCAGGAGCGAGCATGGCTTGCGCATGCCCCGCTCTGGCTTTGGTCGTCCCCTCGAAAAGAACAACCTGGCTGGCAATTCGAGGACGCCCAGACGTACTTGTCGGTACGAAGAGTTCAGTATCGCGAAGAGCGCCGGGTCCGACTTGTTGCTCGCCGCGCGGAGAGTAAAGATACGCTCCATAGACAAACGAGCGATTTCATTAACCCCTATAACTTTGTCCCCCTCGGAACCGGGCCGTCTCGAGCAGCACCCAACGGACACTTGTCCCTCGGCGGGGAGCGCTTAAGTGGGAAGATTGAAGTCAAGTGCACCACTGAAGGGCCTGTGGCTCTGTCAGGACTCGGGGACGGCAGCGAGCAAGATCCCTTTCGGCCTGTTGAGTCCGCAACGGGCTGGATGCTCCCTGGCAGCACGATGGCTGGTGCTGTCCGGGCGTTTCATGAAGCACTCACCGATTCTTGTCTCCGCGTGGTGGACCAAAATTTCACTCCGATCCACCGTGAAGTGCCTCACCCTCAGGCCATTGGGCAGTGGACTATGGCCGTCGCTCAGGCAGACGCGAACGGCTTCAGCGTGACACCGTGCGACCCAATCGAACACGAGGGCTCAAGTTACTCTGCGGTGTGGGTCGAAGCGCTCCACATGAGGAGCCAACTCCTCGTAAACTCCACCCATCTGTTCCACTTCGACCTCGACCAATGCGAAGTCGAAGTTTCGCGGGACCGTCTCGAACACAAGAATGGGCCGACACCGGTTCGGTGCACTGACGGAGGCTGTGAACAAGCCCACTGGCGAACGATCGTGACGTCGGCGGTAGGGAGGCGCAAACTTGACCCTAGGCCTCCCAAGCCCAAAGAGCCTCGAGAGCATCCGTATCATCTTCCCTTCGCGAGAATCGATCCGGCCACTGCCTGCATCCCCGTCCCGAATCCTGTCCTCGACGATTATGCGATATCGGCGCAAGACTCTCATGACCCTGTGGCGAATCGCCGGGCCACACCCATTGACCTGAGGGTTCGCGACATTGGTGATCGCCAGCAGATCAAAGTCACCCCTTTCGTCGGGCAGGTTCTTTGGGTCCAATGGGACGGCACCCATATCGAGCGGTTGTCTGCCTCAGCGGTATGGCGCGTCGCAGGCGAAGGAGCCGTTCGCGATCGGATCGGAGACTACTGGCCCTGTAGCGAGGTCTACGACTTGTGTCCCAGTTGCGCGCTTTTTGGGATGGTCGAGGAGCGTCAGACCGACCTGCCCGACGGGCAACCGGCATCGGTTTCAGCCTACAAGGGCCACGTACGCTTTGGAAGCGCTGAGGTCGTGGGTCACATGGAACGTGAGCCAACGATAATCCGCGAGATGGGGACACCCCGCCCGAGTTCCGGGCAGTTCTACTTGGATAACCGTGGCTGGGAGGGCAGAAAGGCCGCCGCCAGAGAGCGACCTCTTCGGGACTGGGGCTCGGCCGCCGATACGCCGCACTTCCGGAGGATCCGGGGGCGGAAGCGGTACTGGATTAACACGGGGACGAATCGTCACGCGGCAGGTGACGATTCCAATATTGCGATGTCGCGGACCCATCAGGTGCTTTCCGCAGGAGCAACAGTCGCCTTCCCGGTGTGGTTTGACAATCTCACTTCGGAGCAACTCGGGTCTCTCCTGGTGAGTCTCGATCCCAACCTTCTACGCCCGGTTTGCTCAGATGGTGGGCTGACTGACCGGTTCGACTCAACGGCTGCGGTTGCCTTGTCGGGGCAGTTAGGTCACCACATAGGCAAGGGCAAGGGCCTGGGCCTTGGTGCGGTTGTCCCACAGGTCGTTTCAACTCAGCACGCCGAGGGCGTGGTCGATCCTCACGTCTACATCTGGTCGACGAACCGCTACGACCAAAGATCCGAGTCCGCAGAGCTTTCACAGGGCGGCCTCGACCACATCCGCGCGTTCGTGAAGTCCGCTTCGGTGGCGACATGGGGTCCACTGTTAGCGATGCAGGCCATCGATTGGGTGCCTGCTGATCTGGTCAAGTACCCCCCCGAAGACAAAGCCAACGCGAGTTTCAGCGCGGACTATTGGAAGCGAACCACAGGCGCTGCCGAGAGTGTTAGGAGCAACTTTCGTGGTCACCCGTCACACGATCCTGTGCTTCCTGAGTGGCAATCAGCGGACTCTGACGACCCCCGACTTGTCCGTCCTTGGCTTGAGGGAGATCGCTGATGCCGACGTTCATCGACGTGGGTGTAGTTCGCGTCCAGGAGTACATCATGCGAACAGCGGGTGCGGACGAGGGGCAGTTGCGAAAGCGGCGCGGAGCGTCACGAATGGTGGCGGAGGAGACCAGCGCCGACAAGTTTGCGGACCTGGGGTGTCTTCCCAACGATGAGACGTACACCGCTGAAGGTGTCGCACACCTGGTGGTGGACGAGCACACGGACACAGCACCCGCTGACCTTGCGAATGGTGTTCTGGGGCAACTCAGTGACGCTCTCCCGAACGCATATATCGAGGCATCGTGGTGCGAGGCAGCCGACTACTTAACGGCACGCCAGATACTCAAAGATCTCCGAACGGACGGGTGGCTGACGAATGGGTCGGCTTCGGCAGGGCTCGTGCGGGGGGTGCCTTCAGTCAGAGATGACCCCTTCGCGGCTCGATGCAACGGCTGCGGGCTGGGGGCCGCTGAGCGAGGCACCACCTGCCTGGACTGCACGCGCAGAGACAAGGCCGGCAGTGCCTCACCGCCAAGCGATGGGCCAGCCAGCCCCGAGCAGAAGACCATGACTGCTGTGGGCGACTTTCTTGCGGAAGCCTCAGGAAAGCGTCGGGAGGTGCTGGCGGTTCGCGATCTAAACCAGTTGTCGCGGCTACCTGCGGGGCCTTTGGCCAAGCGCAATCAACTCGCGACGATCTATGCGGACGGGAATGCGGTCGGTGCCCTTTTTGAGCAACTTGCTGATGGTAAGGAAGCAATACGAGTAAGCGACGCCCTTGACTGCGCAATCCGAGCGGCGGGAGTGGAAGCGCTCGCGTCGGTTGTTGACGATTGTCGCCCCCCGGTGTCGGCGACCGATAGTGCCTACCTTCCTGGCGTCGTGACGGTTCTGGCCGCCGACGACGCTCTTTTCACGGTCCCCGCGACACTAGCGTGGCCAATAGTTCGCAAACTGATCCACGCGTTCAACAGATTGATCGAAAACTCGCTCCAGGCGGACAAGGCAGACAAGGGACTAACTCTGCCGACCTTGACGGCGGGGATCTGCTTCCACCACGTCAAGTCCTCAATGGAGGCCGCCATCGGCGATGCCTACTCCGCGATGAGGTTGGCCAAGGAAGGGCATCCCAGGCGGTCAGCGATCGGATGGGCGGATCGAGTGCATCCGACGGAGGCACCGGCATGTGTGTCATGGGAATGGCTGGTCAATTCCGCTGATCTGCTCGGCAGCATCGCCCAACTCCCCGCAAGTCAACGAGCCAAGTGGGAGCGAGACATTGCCCACGCGCCAAAAGAGGGCGTGGCACCGGAGGAGTTGCGACTCTTCCTTGCGGCCGAGGCGCAACGTCTCGGACTTGCCGCCCTGGCCGATGCCGAACTGAGTCTCGCCGACATCAACCATGCGTTGGCGATCGCACGCTGGTGGCCAACCCCTAACCTGCTCACGGAGGACGGATGACGACCATTTCTTTCGACATCACCTTCCACCAGCCCTTTCTCGTGGCCAGTGGATACGCAGGTTCCGGGTTAGATAGCACTGGGGTCATCGGAAGGCCCGTGCCGGCGTCGAGCCTCAAGGGGGCTATGCGTCACGCTGCCCTGGCGGTCCTGCATCTACCCCCCTTTTTGGTTGACGAGGTTTTTGGTGCCCCCAGGCTGACCGGGGACACTTCGCGTGGAGCGGCGTGGGCCTGGAACGATGTCGGCCCGGTCGATGCCTTTGACGAATGGTCGAGGACTCGAAATCGGATAGACCCGGAGACAGGCGCACCGCTATCAGAGGCCCTCGTATTCGCTTCTGAAATGTGGCAGAGGGCTAATAGCCCGGCATCGTTCGCCATCGATCAGATCCAGCCGTTGTCGCGCACCGACCAGTCTGATCATGCAGCTGCCCTGCGGATGGCGGCCTTTGGCGTCACTGCTCTAGGTGGAGGACGCAATCGTTCAATGGGGACTGTCACTATTCGCCCGAGCGATTCGTGGGACCCCGCTGAGTTGGGGCAAAGGCTGGATCGGCTTCGCAGTGAGGGGGGGCCAGTTCGATGACCGCCGTTGGCATCAAGCGGGTGGAGTTCGTTCTCGACCGAGATGCACACCTTGGCACTGGGAAGGGCGCTGGCTTCAGCGCCACCTCGCACAATTACGTCCCCGCGGCAACATGGCGGGGCGCTCTCGGCGCGGCTTGGTGGCTGTCTCGCGGCGACGGTAAGGGCTCTCCAGAGGGGCCTCGTCAGCACCAGTTTGATTCCCTCATGTATGCGGTGTCCTTCGGTGACGCGGTACCGCTGCCAGATTCCCAAGACTCGCTGCCACACGCAGTCGCGCTGGATCGCAAGATCTGCAAATACCGAACGGCACTGTGCCCGACCTCCCACGTCCAGAACGTTGAGAAATGCGTCGCGTGCGGGGGGCCTACTGAGGCAGCCAAGGGCGTGCGCCAGTCCCCGCAGGGGGCAAGCGTGTTGCCAACAACCCGCGCGGCACTCGACGCCTCAGAGCAAGCCGCCGAGGACCAACTCTTCGAGCGATCTTCCCTCAATGCCCCAGGTATGCCGATCGTTGGGCTCGTCGCGGGCGACAGCGGCGAACTGATCTCGGAAGGGCTGCAGTTTCGAGTTGGCGGCCAGAAATCTGTCAGTGGCAAGGCGACGGTTACTTCGATCCGCGAGTTCACCCCGGCAATGCTGCGGTTGACCGGGCAGCAACGCCTACGGATCGAGTTGCTTAGCCCTGGGTGCTACGTCGATAACTACGGCCGACCAGCGAGCGTGCCGTCAGTGGAGGATGTCAGGCT
Organism: uncultured Actinomycetota bacterium; assembly: GCA_963803695.1. Classification (GTDB taxonomy): domain Bacteria; phylum Actinomycetota; class Actinomycetes; order Actinomycetales; family Dermatophilaceae; genus Ornithinicoccus. The sequence goes on along the minus strand of CAWDNY010000003.1, from coordinate 196,169 downwards.
TGCTTTTGGCCTATCACTCGACGCCTCAGTCACGGTGGAGCGTTCCTTCACCCGATGGTCGGTAGGCGGCGGGTGGCAAGCGCGTGCCAATCGGCCAAAGCCCGAGGACCCTACCGTCATCGCGCATAGCGTTCACATCGTCCATGTCGACGTTGGCGACGAACTCGTCATCCGTTCCGTGGTTCACGACCTGGGGGTCCGCACATCAGAGGGCTGCGGTTGGGCGTCAATCTCGGCCAGACCTGAAGGAGAAAACGTAGATGCGAACTGACCAGATCGCCATGGTGTCGTTCACACTCACCTCAGATGAGCCGATCTCCATATCTGATCCTGAGCGCGGCAGCCTCCGAGATCGTGTAGATCAATCCCTAGGTATGACGAACGATCGCGCTGTGGTCACCGTGCCTGTCGCTCGCAGACCGGCAACCGGCACCGGGGCCGTCGGCGACCCGATCGTGCGGGGGACCGCAGTGTTCGGGCCGCTACGCGCGCACCTAGCCACATTCGACCTGTTGAGCGACTCACCCCTCGTCTTAGAGCAGATCGACTCACGCACTGACCACTCGACACGTACACGTCAGGCCAACCTTGCTGATCTTCTGTGCGGTGCCGAGGCCGAGGAATGCGACGAGGACGGGCAGCCCACCCTGAGGCCAAGCGCTCTGCGCGTCGTGGAGACTCGACTTGCATCATCGCCGGTCTCAACAGCACGCACGCGGGTGGCCATTGATCGCTTCCGGGGGGCTGCGGTCGCGAACAAACTGTTCAGCCGTGAGGAACTCAGCGAGGTGACCATTGAAGTCTTAGTGCAAGTTGATCTGGTGATCCTTGCCCTGGCCATCGACCAGATTTCTGCCAACTGTTCCACTGAAGACGTTTTGAGCGACTTCACTGCGGTTCTGCATCGATGGGCACCTCGGGTCGGAGGGTTGGTGTCGGGCGGCCGCGGCACGCTCTCTCTGACGGAACTGAGGGTGAGCCAAGGGGGACCGATCAAGTTTGCCGATTTGTTCGCGTCGACCACTACCCTTGCTTTCTTTCGCGCGACGCTGGCAGCCAAGCCGCCTGCTGCGGTTGATCTTGCGATGTGCGCGCCCCAGGACCACGCCGGCTCTTGGAGTTTCCGACTGGCGTTTACGTGCGCCGATCCCCTTCTGATAGATCCGTTTCCGGTTGGCGGAGATCAGCAAAAAACCAACGTCTACAAGTCCAGCGACACCATCCCTGGATCGGCTTGGCGCGGAGTCCTGCGCTCGCGGTGCGAGTTCATCCTCCGCTCGTGTGGCGTGCCAGCTTGTGCTTCTACTCAGTCGACCTGCGGTCGGTGCCCCACGTGCATCCTTTTCGGTGGCGTCGAAGACACCGGCCTTATCCTCGGCGAAGGGGATGTGCGACGGCGGAGTGCCAGCGGCCTGGTGCGCTTCAAGGATGCCCGCGTGACTCATCCCCACGGTGTGGTGCTCAAGATTAAACTGACTCACGCACCCATTGATCGATTCACCGGCGGTGCCGCCAACGGCAAGCTATTCGCCTACCACGCTCACCCATCGGGGTCGGAGACCACCCTGCACATTGAGCAGATGCACGCGACCCGTCCGGTGCCACGGTGGGGCCGAGTTCTTCTGGGCCTCGCGATTCGTGACCTCGCCGATGGATATGTAGGCATCGGCCACGCCACGACACGTGGATACGGGACCTTGTCCGTTGCCGACCCCGGCCTTGATGCGCTCGAATCTGGCAGCGACTGGCTCGACGATGTCGTGCAACTCTTTCCGGAGGTGGTCGCGTGACTCTTGACATGTCGGTTGTCCACCTTTCGACGCGGGGCTGGCTCAGTTGGACCGAGTCGTTGTCTCACCTTCAAGGGTGCGGCGGGCTGTGGATGGCCCCTGCGGGGGTCATCGAGTGCCAGCCCGGCCAGTGGCCGGCTGATCTGCCGTTGACGACGCGGCTCCACGCGTGGGATAGGGCGACGGGAGTGATGTGGCGGTTGGTGCCGCGCGCCTCCCAGCGCACCGTTTTGCTCACCAGCCTGACCATTGGTGACGAGGTCGGCCGACGCGTGGCGGTGGGGGATACTCTGCGATTGGCGGCCCGCGCCTTTGATGACGGTGTGTGGCAGCGTTGGTTTGTCGGGGGGCATTCGCCAGTCACATTTCTGCGACCTAGCCGCGCGTCAGGAGCGGCGGATCATGAATAGCGTTCAACACCTCAGTGGCAGGGGACGACGACCGTGGCAGAGGCGGAACTTCGCTGAGTCGTTGATTGCGGTCAATGTTGCCATTGAACTGGGTGCCGCGGCAGTCCTCATCGAGCAATTCATGATTCGGACAACGACCGCTTCCGAGGACTATGACGACATGCCGCTGTTGTTGTTCGCGGCGGCGGTAGTGGTCATCGCGGGCGTACTGATGTGGCCTTTGTTCCGCTGGCGGTCGGCCCAAAAGCGCACGAGGGGAACCGTCTACTATGTGCGGGCTCTAGCTCCTTGGATGAGCGACTGGCATGGGGGTCAGGCCGCTCAACGGGTTGCCGACGGCGATCACTTCGACTTCCGCACTATTCAACGGGTCATCCCGCTGGTAGCTGAGGACGAGACCTACGACCTCGTCAACGCTGTCGATGAGATTACCCGCGATCTAGAGATGACCATGAACGATGACCCCTTCGATACGACATACCACCTCATCCCCAATCTCCTCTGGCCGCTGGCGGCCGGCCTTGGTGCTCGACTGAACATGTGGCCGAGCATGGTCCTCGAAGAGGTGGACGTCGAGCGACCTGACTCGGCCCACCCCGAGTCCCGAGGAAGGACAGCTTGGACACCGCGGAGCGATCGCACCCTCAACCATGCGCATTTGAGCCCATTCATCGAATCCAAACCCGCCGACCCTGATGGTGCCCCGATGACCGTGCTCATGGGTTTGGACTTGTCGGAGAAACCTCACGCCCTATCCTTGGGCTCCCTGAGGCCAGCACACTTCGTCGATGTGCAAGGTGCGACGTGGGATCCAATAGCCAAGGCCGCCACGCCAACTCGCCAACCTCACGTCAGCACCGCCAAAAACACACCGCTTTCCCAGCGCATGGATCCGAGATATCTGTCCCACGAGGTGGCCTGTGCGTTGAGAGAAACGATCCACGCACACCACGGCCATCGGGTCTATGTCGCCGCCATGATGAGCAAGACGATAGCGGTAGCGCTCGGTTGGCTGGCAGCCAACCCCGAGACCCTTCGGTTGCGGGTGAGCAGCGACATTCTGATGTGCAAGGACCCTGGATGCCGAGATCCGTGGAGTGTTCTTGTACCCATGAACTACGGAGAGGCTGACTTCACTCCGGTGCGTGTGCTGCACAATCAGCCGTCCCGCGCGACGATGCAGACCGACCTTGCTGCCATGCGACTGGCGGCCAAGGCTGCTCGGACGAGCGACGTAGCGAAGGAAACAAGGGAGCCCACGCCCCGAGGGGGTGTCCACGAAATCATCAACCTCACGGCCCACGACGTCATCGTGCTCGGTGACTCGAGCGCGGAGCCGCGCGGCGCATGGCAGAGAGTCCGGGCACGGCTCGGGTTCGCAAAGCGGCCAAAGCTCGCGGTCTGGAAGCCTAGTGGGCAGGTCGCTCGGTTGGTAGAGCGACAAACCCCGGAAAACCCGCTCGCGTTGGGCCAAGTCAAGGTGCCAACCCAGCGGTTGACCTACAGTGACGAAGTCCGCGATCTCCCTCCAGCCGAGTCTGGCAGAGCCTTCATTGTGTCTCGGGTCCTGGCGGCACACGTCGTAAGGGACGACCTCTACTTTCCAGCCGGAGAGGTCCGTGGCCGCGGAGGTCGCATCGTTGGGTGCTCGGCCCTTGGGCAGTTTCGCGGGGAGGCGCGCCATGCCTAGCCGTTGGCTGGTGCCCCTGCCGGGGCTTGACCCGCTGCGAGTGCAGCCACACTTCATCCATGGAGCGTTCACATCCTGGTTTGATCGAAATGGTCCTGAGCACGCGAGCGGAGCAAAGCCCTACTCGGTCTCGCTCCTCACCCAAGACAGACTTGGGCGGCCAGCCGTGGAGCTGGCCCTCTTAACCGACGATGCCCAATTGAGATTTGCCGATGCTGCAAGGCCTGGGCGCACGGTGCGGCTGGGGAACCAGGTGCGCGCCATTGCTAAGCCCCAATTGGTGCAGCACGAGTCTTGGGCGGATCTGGCCTGCCATTCAAGTGCTGAGTCCTGGGAATTGACCTTTGCCACTCCCGTCACCTTCCGGGCAGGCAATCGCTCGAGCCCGTTGCCGGATCCTCGCACAATGCTGGTGGGCCTGATGCAGAGTTGGAGGGCGTGGAGCCCCATCGAGATGGCTCCGATGACGGTGCCCCCTTGGGTCAGTGACATCGCCTTGGCTAGCCAGATTTGCCGTCTTCGCGTAGCAGGTGGGCCTGGCCGACAGCGCGATATCACCGTTTCAGCCTCAACAGGGACGATCGTGTTGAGGTCGGACTCCGTGGCAGATGAGTCAGACAGTTATCTGCGCCTTGCCGCCTACACGGGGATCGGCAGTTTTACCCGGCGCGGCCTTGGAGTGACCCGAGTGCGTTGTCTTGTGGGCGAACCGGCGGTGTAGGAATGGTTAGCCTCGCCGACCGAGCCTTCACTGACCGCGCCCTGCGCGAGGCCTGGGCCGACGTTCTCAAACGCGACGGACGAGACGGCGCGCTGACCGCTGGCGTCGAACGGTTCGAGGCGGATCTTGACAACAGGATTGGCGCACTCGTGCGTGACCTTGCCTGGCAGACCTATCAGCCGCAAAGGCTGACCGAAGTGACTCTGCCTGGTGACGCTCGAGTCCTGCACATTCCATCGGTCGGTGATCGCGTGGTGGAGCGAGCGATCTACGCGGTGATCCTTCCCCTGGTCGACCCTGTGCTGGGCCCATCATCGTTCGCCTACCGGCCAGGGCTGGGAGTCGCGGACGCCGTTCAGGACCTTGCCCGCCAGCGCGACGAGGGGCTCGGGTGGGTGCTCTTGAGCGATGTCGATGATTGCTTTCCGTCCATCCCCGTGAGGCTCGCTCGTCGCAAACTCGGTGCCCTGGTGACGGATACAGAACTGCTCGACGTAGTTGACCTACTCCTCAACCGCCAGATCCACGGTGGGCGCGGCAACAGCCGCTATGTCAGAGGGTTGGCCCAGGGTTGCGCGCTTTCGCCGCTGTTGTCGAACCTTGTGTTGGTCGATCTGGACGACGCACTGCTGGATGCTGGCTTCGCGGTGGTCAGGTATGCCGACAATCTCGCGGTTACGACCGCTGACAAGGACGATGCGTGGGAAGCCCTGCGGATCGCATCACGCGCGCTGGAGGCGATGGCCATGAGTTTGGGCGACGAAGACACGAAAGTGATGTCTTTCGATGAGGGCTTCTCCTTCCTCGGTGAGGACTTTGGGCCTCGGTATCCGCCGGTGCTCGAGGACCATCGAGTCCAGGAGCCCGACCAGAAGGTCGTGTACGTCGCTCGAAGCGGGGGCCGAGTTCGGGTGGCGCGGGGACGGTTGTTGGTGCAGTCACACGATGACGCCGAGCTCCTCTCGGTTCCCACCAGTCAGGTCAGTCGAATCGTTTTGTTTGGCTCGGTGGGCCTGACCGCCGGAGCACGGTCTTGGGCGATGGCCACGGGCGTGGACGTCGCGCTGTGTTCCAGGCGCGGTTCCTATCTGGGCTCGCTCGTGTCGGCGGAGCCCGGAAGTAGGGTCTCCCGCTTGCGCGCGCAATTGGCGATCCAGAACTCCCCGAAGGCGAGGCAGTTGGGCCAGACCATTGTCGAGGCAAAACTGCGGAAGCAGGTGGTTGTCTTGCAGCGTCTCGGGCGCCGCGAGCACGCGGAGGTGGTTGAGGAGGCCATCCGAGAGATGCGCCAGGCACTCATCCTGATCCCCGATGCCCAGACCACCGACGAACTGACGGGCCTTGAAGGCGCAGCGGCAGCTGCATATTTCCCGGCGCTGGGCTCCCTCCTGCCCGAGGGACTCACCTTCACTCATCGCACGCGACAACCACCGTTGGACCTACCCAACGCTGTTCTCTCATTTCTGTACACGATCCTCACGGGCGAGTGCGTCGCGGCGCTGGTGGCCGCTGGCTTGGATCCTGCCATCGGCGTCCTCCACTCGGATGCCGACCGCAGGCCGAGTTTGGCACTGGATCTGGTGGAGGAGTTCCGACCTCAGGTTGTCGACCAGGTGCTCGTGCAGTTGACCCGGCAGGGGACCTTGACCGCCGGCCACGCTAGGACCGAAGAGGACCGGGCTGGCATCTTGCTCACAAAAGCCGGGCGAGATGCGGTCCTGACAGCTTACGAACGGCGCATGCTGACCACGACGAAAGGTGCGCTCCCTGATTTCTCTGGCACCTTGCGACGCCATCTCTACCGCCAGGCCCAGAGGCTGGGGGGAGCCATCGTTGACCCTGATCGCGAGTTCACTGGGTTGGCCTGGCGTCCATGATTGTCATCGCCACGTACGACGTGACCCACGACGACCGGCGTTCAAAGCTCGCGGCCCTGCTCCAGTCGCTGGGAGACCGGGTGCAGAAGTCGGTCTTCATCCTGACGATCGACGACAAGCAACTGAGTGATCTAGCCGATCGGTCAAGTGAGATTCTGGACCTTGATGCCGATTCCTTCTACATCTTCCGGCAATGTGCCGCCTGCTGGGAAGGTCTGCAATGCCACGGTCAGGCCCACGCGCCAACCCAGGTGCTCCATTGGGCAGTGATGTGATGGGTGGGTTCAGCCGCAGGCCTGGGACGCTTAGGTCTGTGATTGTGGTCCTGAGCAGCACAGACATGGCAGATCAAGTCGATCAAACAGTGCGCCGACAGCCACGAATGGGCCAGTGTGTGAGACCAACCCGCGTCGTTGCAGGTCAGGAGCACGCTGAAGGGGGTAGGGTTTCGTTACATGTCTCGCCGATGGGCGAATAGAAAGATCTTCCGCTGCAATTGTGCGTGTCGAAGTTTGAGTTCGGTTTCGTTACATGTCTCGCCGATGGGCGAATAGAAAGCGAAGTTGTCGCCGTTGACCCAGATCAGGTCGACGTGTTTCGTTACATGTCTCGCCGATGGGCGAATAGAAACGTGCCAACGCGGCCTGCCTGTACAGCGCTTTCGTTTCGTTACATGTCTCGCCGATGGGCGAATAGAAACATGACAATGCTCCACCAAGGCGCATTGAAGATCAGTTTCGTTACATGTCTCGCCGATGGGCGAATAGAAACGATGCCGAGTCGTTCCATGTACTCGAGGCGAGTCGTTTCGTTACATGTCTCGCCGATGGGCGAATAGAAACAAATCGGAGATCTTGGGCGTGGCACAGAGGGGGTTGTTTCGTTACATGTCTCGCCGATGGGCGAATAGAAACAAAAAAAGGTGTTCTGATTCTGCGCGGAATGCGCCGGAGGGTTTCGTTACATGTCTCGCCGATGGGCGAATAGAAACTCGACATCGGTTGCGCCGAAGCCGTTGGAGTCGGTTTCGTTACATGTCTCGCCGATGGGCGAATAGAAACCTGTTGCAACGTCCGCGTAGGTTGACGGTCAGCGTCCTGTTTCGTTACATGTCTCGCCGATGGGCGAATAGAAACAGCCACCAACCTTTTGCTGCAGCTTCACTTTCACGGTTGTTTCGCTACATGTCTCGCCGATGGGCGAATAGAAACGGCCAATACTCCTACTACAGTTACCAGTTTGAAAGAGGTTTCGTTACATGTCTCGCCGATGGGCGAATAGAAACGCGCGCACGTATTTGCGGGAGCCGAGCCTGACTACGTTTCGTTACATGTCTCGCCGATGGGCGAATAGAAACGTGCCGGCGCGGTCCTGATGGATGCGCCGGTCAGCCGTTTCGTTACATGTCTCGCCGATGGGCGAATAGAAACTACACGATTGAGGTCTGACCGTGCTTTGATGCCGAATTTGTTTCCTTACATGTCTCGCCGATGGGCGAATAGAAACTTCCTGTCCTCGCGGGTGTGAAGGCTTTAGCGGGGTTGACGTTTCGTTACATGTCTCGCCGATGGGCGAATAGAAACGCTGACTGGGATCGCTCATCTCCATCTTGTGCTGTTTCGTTACATGTCTCGCCGATGGGCGAATAGAAACTCAACAACGTCAACCAAGATTCCATCGTCTTTGTTTCGTTACATGTCTCGCCGATGGGCGAATAGAAACGATGCGGAAAACGGCTTGGGCCTGTCCGGGAGAGGCTGTTTCGTTACATGTCTCGCCGATGGGCGAATAGAAACCGTCTGAAATCACGCCGTAGCCACCGATTGTCATCAGGCCGCCTGTTTCGTTACATGTCTCGCCGATGGGCGAATAGAAACTGCCACCGGTCTTGGCCATCATGGCGTAGATAGTGTTTCGTTACATGTCTCGCCGATGGGCGAATAGAAACACACCCTAGGGTGATGAGAAGCCAAAAAAATCCCTTGTTTCGTTACATGTCTCGCCGATGGGCGAATAGAAACAAAGTCCCTTGCCTTCCGTCATCTTGATCCAGCAGGTAGTTTCGTTACATGTCTCGCCGATGGGCGAATAGAAACTGAGGCGTGAACCTCAGCGATCCGGCCAACTAACCGTTTCGTTACATGTCTCGCCGATGGGCGAATAGAAACTGCCAAGGTCACCGTTCTCGATCTGCGGGATACCGGGTTCCGTTGCATGTCGCGCCGATGGGCGAATAGAAACGGTACGGAAACTCTTCGAGGTCTTCCCTGAAATCCTGCAGAGGTTCCGTTACATGTCTCGCCGATGGGCGAATAGAAACTCGGGGATGCCGGTGCGCTCGGAGACTTGGCGCATGGAGTTCCGTTACATGTCGGTAGCGTCGTACCGTACCGTTGTTGGGCGAATAGAAACAAGTTGGAGAGCGTGGCAACCGCCCAATTGGTCAAGGCGTTCCGCTACGTGTCTCGCCGATGGGCGAATAGAAACCGGTTCTAAAAGGGCCATCAGGCGAGTAGTGCATGTCCATGTTGCGTTACATGTCTCGCCGATGGGCGAATAGAAACTAGACGAACCGGCCCGTAGGCGAGATCCTCCCCGCTCCTGTTCCGTTACATGTCTCGCCGATAGGCGAATGGAAACTTCAGTTGTGTGCGTCGCAGCGAACTGCTCGATGTTCCGATGCGTATTTTGCTGATGCTGTGCTGGTCCGTTGATCCTGGCAGCGATGCGGATACGATCGGTCTTCGAGCGACTCCCGCAACACCTCGTCAAGAAGGGTGAGGATGAGATGGCCTCCCGCGAGCATGCACAGCGCAGACCCGAGCAGGACCCCGAGCCCGAGACACCGCCCGAGGCTCCACCCGCGGCGCAGGCCAGCGCCAAGCAGCGTGATGAAGAGACCGACGCGCTCCTCGACGAGATCGACGGCGTGCTGGAGACGAACGCGCAAGACTTCGTGCACTCCTTTGTGCAGAAGGGCGGCCAATGAGCGCTGGTCTATCCGGACCTGAGCGCCGGTTGGCTCCAGCGTTTCTGGACGTCGGGGGCACGTCGTTCATCGATTTCCTGGTCGCTCACGCCCCGCATCTGCTGCCTGGGGGCGGACTCGGCCTGAGCGCGGACGCCAATCGGGGGCTCGGCATACCTCCCTCATCGGTGCAGGCCCCCCACGGCACGACCATCGTGGCGTTGACGTATGCCGACGGGGTCATCGTGGCGGGGGACCGGCGGGCCACGATGGGCACGATGATCGCGCGCCGGGACATGGAGAAGGTCTTTGCGCCGGATGACTATTGCGCGGTGGGGATCGCCGGGTCGGCGGGGGTGGCCATCGAGATCGTGAAGTTGTTGCAGGTCGAGTTGGAGCACTACGAAAAGGTCGAAGGCACGCTGCTGTCGCTGGAGGGGAAGGCCAACCGGCTGGCCAGCATGATCCGCGGCAACCTGGGCAACGTCTTCCGTGGCCTGACGGTCCTGCCGGTGTTTGCGGGGTTCGACCTGGGGGCTCAGGCGGGGCGGATCTTCTCCTACGACGTCACCGGGGGCAGTTATGAAGAGCAGGGGCACCACAGCATCGGCTCGGGATCGGTGTTCGCACGCGGGGCACTGAAGAAGTTGTGGCAACCGGACATGTCCTCCGGCCAGGCGGTTTCGGTGGCGGTCGAGGCGCTCTACGACGCGGCGGACGACGACTCAGCCACCGGCGGACCGGACATCAGCCGGCGGATCTGGCCCACGATGGCTGTGCTTTCGGCGGATGGCGTGAGCTTCCTGCCAGATGACGAGCTCGAACGTGTGGTGCGGGGTGTGGTCGATGCGCGTTCCGGCAACCCTGGGGGTGCCCGGTGACCTTCGGCGGCATGTACGTCTCACCTGAGCAGTTGATGAAAGATCGGGCCGATTACGCCCGGCAGGGTATCGCCCGCGGTCGGCCCATCATCGTGTGCTCCTACGCCACCGGCATCGCCTTCGTCGGGGAAAACCCTTCCCGCAGCCTGCACAAGATCTCGGAGATCTACGACCGCATCGGCTTTGCGGCGGTGGGCAAATACAACGAGTTCGAGAACCTGCGCGTGGCCGGGATCAGGTATGCCGACCTGCGCGGCTTCTCCTACGACCGCACCGACGTCACGGGCCGGGGGTTGGCCAACGCCTACGCCCAGACGTTGGGCACCGTGTTCACTCAGGAGGCCAAGCCTTACGAGATCGAGATCGCCGTAGCCCAAGTGGGGCGCAGCGCAGAGGACGACCAGATCTTCCGGTTGACCTACGACGGCTCGGTCAGCGACAAGCCGGGGTTTGTGGCCATGGGCCGGGGGAGTGACCTGCTCAGCGAGAGTCTGGCGACACGCTGGACCGGCTCCATGACGCTGGCCGAGGTGTTGGCGCTCTGCGTTGATCTGCTGCAAGACGTTAGGGAAGACACAGATGCTGCACCGCTGACCGGCGCTGACTTCGAGATCGCGGTCTTGGACCGGCGGCGACCTCGGCGCACGTTCCGCCGACTCCAGGGTCCACTCCTGGACTCACTGCTGGACCCCGCAGACCCCACATACGACGTGTCGTGACCTTTGCGTTCTCGACACCGAAAGGCTGGCGAGGACAGAGCCATAGTCGGCGCGTACACAGGGTCCCCTGAAGGCCATTTATCCGGCGGGTAGCGTAGTGACACATGCTCACCGGGACGGCGAGGCCCGCACGTTTGAAGGCGATAACCTGTCGAGTCGTCGCCGTTCTCGTGCTAGTCCTATCGACACTGTCGGTGATGCCGATGGCGTCTGCGCACACCGCCCTAGATGTGACTCATCCCGCCGACGGTTCAGTGAGGACCCAACGTGTGGGGGAAATTGACGTTTCGTTCACGACACCAGTGATCCAGTTGGGGCCGGGGATCATGGTCTTTGGCCCTGACGGCGAATTGGGCCTGTCGTTTGCAGCGACCGAAGGCGGGCTGGTCTGGCAAGCCGAGGCTTCAGAACCCCTCGGTGACGGGAGATACGTTGTTGCCTGGACCGTCGCCGCCCACGATGGGCACCCGGTGACCGGAGAGTCAACCTTCACCGTCGAAAGCAACGGCGGCCGCGACGGCGCAGAGCCGGATTCGTCGGCGACCACAGCCTCGCCCTTGGTAGAGCGACAGGATCCCATGACATCGACCGGCGACCGCGACTCCACCGGGAAACGAGCACCGGGGACGGCACCTAGGGAAGTCACAGCGGTGTTTGCGGGCGGTGCCAGTGGATTCGCTGCGGTAGTCGCACGCCTCGGCGGAAGCGCCAGCCTCTGGGGGGCGCTCGTGGCCGGCGGTGCGCTCGTCTTTGCGGCCACAGTGCTGCGCGGGAGCGACCGTGAGGACCTCCCAGCAGTGATGGCCGTGACCCGCTGGGCGGCCATGATGATCCCGATCGGTCTCGTCGACGGGCACAGCAACACCGCTGAGCCTCGCTGGTTGGTGTTGCTCGCGGACGTGACCCACTTGATTGCGGCGGCGATCTGGGTCGGCGGAGTGGTCATGATTGGGGTGTTGCTGCGCTATCGCCGACGCCAAGGCCGACTCCAACATGCAGCCCTGATGGGCTCCCGGTTCTCAGTCATCGCCGGTGCCTGCGTTGTTCTCGTCGGGCTCACCGGTGTGGCTTTGACCTGGACGAACCTGGCGAGCCCCAGCCAGCTCTGGCAGAGCAGTTGGGGCTTGTTTCTGATCACAAAGGTCGTCGTGGTCGCCATCGTCGGCAGCGTCGGTGCCTACAACCACTTCCGAGTGGTGCCGACCCTCGAAGCAGGTTTAGAGCAGGGCAGCGAGGGGCCGGTGGAGAGCCACCTCCTCCGGCGTTTGACTGCTCACGAGACGGGGTTGATGGTGGTCATCGTCCTTCTTACGGCCTGGCTGGTTGACGCATCCACGAGCGTCTAGCGATAGACCTCGCCGCCGCGTGCTGCGTTTCGGGTCTGGTGCTGCATCGCAGTGCAGCACCAGACGGGAAGCGCAGCACCAAGCGGGCGGCACTTAGGCTGACTCTATGGAGCGTCGGATCTTCGGGATCGAAACCGAATTTGGGGTGACGTGCGCCTTCACGGGGGACCGCCGGCTGTCATCGGATGAGGTCGCGCGCTATCTATTCCGCAAGGTCGTCAGCTGGGGCCGGTCGAGCAACGTCTTCCTGGTCAACGGCTCACGGCTGTATCTGGACGTCGGTTCCCATCCCGAATACGCCACCGCTGAATGCGATTCACTGACCGACCTTGTGGCGCAAGACAAGGCGGGGGAGTTGATCGTGCACGACTTGGCGGTCGATGCCGAGCAGCGGATGGCCGATGAGGGCATCCAGGCCCGGGTTTACGTCCTGAAGAACAACGTCGACTCTCGCGGCAACTCCTACGGCTGCCACGAGAATTACCTGGTCCAGCGGCGTGGCCAGCTCAGCCGGATCACCGACACACTGATCCCGTTCCTGATCACCCGCCAGATCGTGACCGGGGCCGGGCGGCTGCACGTCGTCGGCGAGCGGGCGACATACCAAGTCAGTCAGCGCGCGGACCACATCTGGGACGGGCTCAGCTCGGCCACCACCCGCTCGCGCCCCATCATCAACACCCGTGACGAACCCCACGCGGACGCAGAGCAATACCGCCGCCTGCACGTCATCGTCGGCGACTCCACGATGAGCCAAAGCACCACCATGCTCAAGGTGGCCATCACCGACCTGTTGCTCAAGACCATCGAAGACGGCACGATCCTGCCCGACCTGAGCCTGCAAAACCCGATCCGGGCGATCCGGGACGTGAGCCGGGACATGACCGGAGCCCACCAGGTCGCGATGACCAGCGGGCGTCAACTCTCTGCTATCCAGTTGCAGACCGAGGTGCTCGGGATCGTCACGAAGTATGCCGAGCGCACCGGCCTGGCCACGCAAGAGCCATACGCCTGGGCGCTCGAACTGTGGGAGCGCGCCCTGCACGCCGTGGCCACCCAACAACTTCACCTCATCGAGACCGAGGTGGACTGGGTAATGAAGTGGTCCATGCTGCAGCGGTATGCAGACAAGCACGATCTCGCGCTGCACGACGACCGACTGCAACAGTTGGACTTGGCCTGGCACGACATCCACCCACAGCGCGGCCTCTTCAACATCGTCGAGCGTCGGGGCGGATCCAAGCGACTGTGCTCAGCCGAGGACATCCAGCGCGCTTTGCACTCACCACCGCAAACGACTCGGGCCAAACTGCGTGGGGATTTCGTGCGGGTGGCCCAACAGGCGCGCCGAGATTTCAGCGTGGACTGGGTGCATCTCAAACTCAACGATGCCGCTCAACGCACCGTGCTGCTCAAGGATCCGTTTGCCGCGCAGGACACCCGGGTCGATGAACTGCTAGCCTCAATCCGCGCGGCTCCACTCAGCCCGCATCCAGGCTCGCCACTGTAGGCTGAGTCTTTCCGACTTCTCCCCATCAGATCAAGGACTGCGCGTGCGAACTCCCCGTGCCCGGCTGCTTGCTGCGGCCGCCGCCCCGATCATCTTCCTCGCCGCGTGCGGTGGTGACGACACCGGGACCGACAACGACGCCGCCACGGCCAGTTCGGTCGACGACCTTGCTTCATCCACCGGCGACGACGCCGCGCAGACGTCGGCGGCTCCGATGGCCGACCTGTCCAATATCACGGTCGAGACTGCGGCCAACGAGGACGACGTCGAGGTTCCTACGCTGCTGCTGGACGGCGAGCCGTTCGCCGACGGGGAGCTGCCCTTCACCGTCGACACCACCTCGACCGAGCAGGTCGAGGAGGGCGATGGCGATGAGGTGAGCGAGGGCCAAGAGGTCAGCGTGCGCTACCTGGCCATCAACGGAACCTCAGGCGAAGAACTGCTTTCCACGTTCGCCACCGACGAGTCGGTCGTGATGGACCTGAGTAATGAATCCCTGCTGACCGCCTTTGTGCAGTCGCTTCCTGGCCAGTCCGCCGGTAGCTCCTTCATTATGGCTATGCCCCCCTCCGAGGGCTTCGGTCCGACCGGCAACGCCAACTTGGGCATTGGCCCCGACGACACAGTGGTCTTCTACATCGAAGTCGTCAGCAGCAATGACCCGCTGAGCACCGCCGAGGGCGAAGAGGTCGAGCCTGAGGACGGATTGCCGACGGTCGAGACTGACGGCACCAGCGCGGCCCAGATCACCATCCCCGACGCCGCCGAAGAGCCCTCGGAGCTCGTGGTGCAGCCGCTCATCAAGGGCGAGGGTGCCGAGGTTGAGGCCAACCAGACCATCAAGGTCAACTACACCGGCGTGAAATTCTCCGACGGCGAAGAGTTCGATAGTTCGTTCAACTCTGGTCAGCCCTTCAGCACGACCATCGGCACCGGCTCGGTCATCCCCGGATGGGATGAGGGTCTCATCGGACAGACCGTCGGCTCCCGAGTGCTGTTGGTCATCCCGCCGGACCAGGCCTACGGAGAAGCTGGCGACGACAACCCGAGTGAGTTGGCGGGCGAGACGTTGGTCTTCGTCATCGACATCCTCAGCGCCAACTGACGCGCAGCGCCACCTGACCTCTCGCAACGAAGGGCCATCATGAGCGAATTGACCAAGCCAGAGATCGAATTCCCCGGCGAAGAGCCGCCCACGGAGTTGCTCGTCGAAGACATCACCGTCGGTGATGGCGAGGAGGCCACCGCTGGTCGCGGCATCTCAGCGCACTACGTCGGAGTTTCCTGGTCCACCGGCGAAGAGTTCGACGCATCGTGGAACCGCGGCTCCACCCTCGACTTCACCGTCGGCGTGGGCCAGGTCATTCAGGGCTGGGACGAAGGGCTGCTGGGCATGAAGGTTGGCGGCCGTCGCCGCATCACCATCCCGCCGCACCTTGGCTACGGCGACCGCGGAGCAGGCAACGCCATCGCCCCCGGCGAAACGCTGATCTTCGTCGTTGACCTCATGGGCGTGCGCTAGAGCACTTCGGACGGTGACGCCGATTTGGAGACCACCTCAGCGGCGTGCCAACCAGCGGCTGCTGCGGCCAAGAATGCGGCCGGATCTTGCCGCAAGCCTCGGCCCATGGTGCTCAATCGCACCGGCGAGCCGCTCAGCGCCTGTGTGAGGTGTTGGCACCGGACGCCAACTCCGCGCAGGTGCGGGGCCTGCGCAAGGAGTTCGCCAGCCTGGGTCTGCACGTCCCGATCAAAGGCCACCCCGACTCCCTCGCAACCGTTCATGTCTGGGATCACGAGATCCGTCGGGCGCATCAACACCCGTCCGTATGCCGTGTGGTTGTGGTGGGACACGCCGCGGTGCCGGGGACGCTCATCGGCAGCAGAGATTCGCAATGCGGCGATGCCGTGCCCGGTCAAAATGCTCGTGGCGTTCAACGCCTCGCCGAGCGCGACCCCCGAGAAACCCCAGCGGGTTCCGGTGCCGAGGTTCCCCGGCCCCTGCGTCACCACTGCGATATCGGCACCCACGACGTGTCGGGCCGCCAACAGGCCGGTATGCACCGTCACGGCCTCGAAGTCCCCGCCGAAACTCTGGCCCGTGGTGATGACCGACGACAGCCATCCGGCCGCACGCAGTCCCGCGCAACTGGCCGAGAATGCCGCCGGTAGTGCACCCCCGTCGGTCATCACGTAGGCCACCGTCAGATCCTCGCCACCAGGCTGGGCTCGGATCCCCGCCAGCACCGCGGGCAGGCTCGAGTGCAGGTCAGCCGCGACAACCGGCATACCCGCGAGCGAGTCGGCGTCCCGGAGCACGTCGTGGTGCGGACTCTCCTGATCATCGACACCGAGCACCATCGACTGCAGCGGGGTGTATCGGGCCTTCACGAGGTGACCGGGCTGCGGCTGGCGCACCGGCAGGCGATCCGGCAAGGCCACGACCAGGGCAAACCCACCCGTGCCCAGACTCCGCTGGTATGCCGAGGTGTTGAGCAGCACTCGGTCGCCTACCACGGGTTCGCCCACCACGTCGAGGTAGGCCAACGCGGGGATCACGCGCTGGTCGTTCATCTCGACCTCGAGCCGCACGGCCCCGGCCCACGAGTCGCGCAGTGCTGAAACCACGCCTTGCGCCCACAGGATCACAGCCCGCACCCTACGTGTCCGGTAGCCTCCGATGAGTGGCAGACATCGACGCGGCGCGGCATAGCCCAGCTGCGGCCAAGACCGAGCGACTGCTCAATCTGGTCATTGCGCTGCTCTACACCCGCCAGCCGCTGAGCAAGGCCCGCATCCGCAGCGCCGTTCCGCAGTATCAGGACAGCAGCGACGAAGCTTTCGACCGGATGTTCGAGCGGGACAAGGACGAGCTGCGGGCCCTCGGCATACCGTTGCGCACCGAGATCATCGACCCATTCTTCGACGACGAAGCAGGATATCGGATCGAGCGCCGTGAATACGCCTTGCCGCCGATTGACTTCGCGCCGGACGAGGTGGCCGTTATCGGTATGGCGAGTCGTGCGTGGTCCCAGGCCAGCCTCGCCGGACCGGCTGCTCAGGCACTGCGCAAACTGCAGGCCGCTGGCGTCGAGCCCGACCAAGCGTCGGTGGCCGGCATCGAGCCGCTGCTGCACACCACCGAGCCGGCTTTCGAGTCTGTCCGGACGGCCACGATCAACGCCCGCACCATCCGGTTTGGGTATCGCCGCTCGCGCTCGGCGGGTGAGGCAACGCGACACATCCAGCCGTGGGCGCTGACCAACTGGCACGGCCGCTGGTACGTCACCGGCTTCGACCTCGAGCGTGAAGCGCCGCGGGTCTTTCGCCTCGACCGGATCACCTCCAAAGTCACGGTGGATCGTGGCACGCCCAACCCGGCGTATGCCGTCCCGCCCGATCATGACCCGCGCGCCATGATCGTCGCGGCAAACCAAGGCCGGATCGCCGCACCATCGCCGGTCAGCGTGCGGCTGCGGCCCGGCACGGCCTACAGCTTGCGGCGTCGAGCCTCTTCCATCGTTGAAGGGGACCGAGAGACGGGGGAGTGGGATGTCGCGACGTTCACCGAGTCCACGCCCGGCATGGTGGTGACCGAGATCGCGGGTCTGGGGCCGGACGCGCAGGTCGTCGAGCCCGCCGACATCCGCCAGGCCGTCGCCGACCGGCACCGATCCGTCCTGGCAGCGCACGAGATGCCGGGGGGTGGATCGTCGTGGTGACCTTCGAGTCCGCCACCGACCGCCTGGACCGGCTACTCACGATGGTGCCGTGGCTGATGCGCAACCAGGGGATCGACATCGCCGAGGCGGCACAGACCTTCGGGGTCAGCGACGAGCAAATCGTTGATGACCTCCAGTTGCTGTTTGTCTGCGGCACGCCGGGACACTTGCCGGATGACCTCATCGAAGCCTCGTGGGAGGGCGGCAAGGTCTACGTCGGCAACGCCGACACGATCTCGCACCCCTTGCGCTTGGGGCGTGACGAGGCGTTGGCCCTGATCGTGGCGTTGCGTGCGTTGGCGGCCTCACCGGGTCTGGGCGGTAGTGACGCGATCAGCAGGGCTCTGACGAAGCTCGAAACGGCGGCCGGCGAGTCCGGCACGGCCGCGGGAGCCGTGAGCGTGATGATCGAGAGCGACGATCAGCAGCAGGAGCGGTTGGCGCAGATCCGATCGGCTCTGGCCAGCCATTCACGGCTCCACCTGCGCTATCTCGTGGCGTCACGGGATGAGGCCACCGAGCGCGATGTCGACCCGATGCGCGTCTTGAGCGTCGACGGTCGGTGGTACGTCGAGGCGTGGTGTCACCGAGCGCGCGACGTCAGGCTCTTCCGCTTGGACCGCATCGAAACCCTTGACGTCTTGGACGTCGACGGCACCCCGCCCTCCTTGGCCACGTCGCGCCCCGTGGGGCCCGGGGTGTTCCAACCGCACGAAAGCGACACCCTCATCACGATGGAGGTCTCGCCATCGGCGGCCTGGGTCGCCGAGCAGTTCCCGGTCCAGAGCGTGGAGCCAGGCGATGATGGGGTCCTGATCGTGCAGGTTCGGGCGGCTGATCCGCGGTGGTTGGTGCGACTCGTCTGGCGCCTCGGCGGGGCGATCACGGTGACCAGCCCGGCATACGTGGTCGATATGGTGCGATCCGGGTCGCGCGCCGTCGTGCAGTTGAATCCCAGCCCCGAAGCGTAGACTCCGCGTCGCTTGTGGATACTCCCATCCGCATCGCGACTTGATCGCAAAGAAAGGCAACACCGTGCTCAGGAACCTGCAGGGGTGGCCGCTGGTCATCATCATCCTGGCGATCATCATCCTGGTGGGCTGGAAGCGGCTGCCCGATGCTGCCCGAAGCGTCGGTCGATCGATGCGGATCTTCAAGTCCGAGGTCGAGCAGATGAGTAACAAGCCCGACGAGGACAAGCCGAGCGCAGCCAGCAAGGACACTGTCGATGGGGTGCCACGACCTGAGCCGATCGATCGCGATCACGACCACAGCAGCCACGACCACAGCAGCCACGATCACCGCGATCACGACCACAGCAGTGACGTCGAGCGCAGCGGCACCGACGAACGCAACAGCTGACTTCCCCGACGCCGGCTGATCCACCGATGGTCCTGTCCCGCAAGCGCGGTCGCGATCCCGAAGGCCGGATGTCCCTATCCAGCCACTTCAAGGAATTCCGCAACCGATTGATCGTCGCGGCGATCGCCATCCTCGCGTGTGCCGTGATCGGCTGGATTTTCTACGAGGAAATCTTCGACATCATCGTCGAGCCCATCTCCGACGTGGAGCGTGACGACGGTACGCCGCTGATCGTGCTGAACGCGGCCGCGACGATCACTCAGCCGTTCGGCCTCCAACTGCGGATCTCCTTCTTCGTCGGGGTGGTCCTCGCGAGTCCGATCTGGCTGTGGCAGATCTGGGCGTTCATGCTGCCGGGGTTGAAGAAGCGGGAGCGTCGCCTGGCGATCTGGTTTTTTGTGGCCTCCGTGCCGCTCTTCTTCATCGGTGTCGCCCTGGCCTCGTGGGCCCTGCCGCGGACTGCAGGCATTTTGCTTTCTTTTCTCCCTGAGACTGCGGGGGGTGTGCTCAATGCCCTCGATTGGCTCAACTTCGTGCTCTATTTTGTGGTGGCCTTCGGCATCGCCTTCTTGCTCCCGGTGTTCATGGTCGGGCTCAACAGCGTCGGTCTGTTCCCGGTCAAGGCGATGAAATCGGGTTGGCGTTTTGCTCTGCTCGGCATCTTGATCTTCTCCGCGATGGCCACCCCTGATCCCGAAGTCAGCACCATGTTTGCGCTGGCCATCCCCATGTTTGGTCTCTACTGGTGCGCGGTCGGAATCGCTGCTTTCAACGAGAAGCGTCGCCGCAAGAAGGACCCTGAGTGGATGGCCACGGCGGACGACGAGGCCAGCGAACTATGAGGTATGCGGTCCTGCACGGGCGGCGCTCAGGTCGCGGGCGGGATCGTCATCTCGTGGAGCACACGGTCAATGTGCTTCGGGCCGGAGGCCACGACGTCCGCGTCCTGACGGCAACTGATGTGGCGCAAGCACACGAGGCCTGCCGGGCCGCGGTCGACGACGGAGTCGACGTGCTGCTGGTCATCGGGGGTGACGGCGTGGTCCGGATCGCGGCCAGGCACTGTGCCAACTCCTCGACCGCACTGGCGATCATCCCGGCTGGCAGCGGCAACGACACCGTGCGATCACTGCGCATACCGACCGCCGCCGCTGAAGCGATCGCGGTCGCTCGACGCGGGCACCGACGGACCATCGATCTGATCTCGGCCGAGGGCGCATCAGCACCAGGGGAGGTCGTCGATGCGGGGGTGCAGTGGCACGACTACGTCGTCGGCTCGGTGCCTGCCGCGTTGGACGCCCGCATTGCCGCCCGATCTCAACGAGTACCGGCACTGCTAGGCCCGGCACGCTATACGGTCGCGACTCTGGCCGAGATACCCCAGTTGCGACCGCAGCCCTACAGGTTGGTCCTCGACGGCGAGATACTCGATGTCGACGCATTGGTGGTCGCGGTATGCAACCTCCCGATCTTCGGCGGCGGTATGCAGATTGCCCCCGACGCTGACCCGGCGGACGGCCTCCTCGACGTGGTCATCATCGAGAAGGTGAGTCCACTGGCCGCGGTGGGACTGCTGCGCTCGGTTTTCGCCGGCACTCACCCGGCGCACTCTGCGGTGCGCATCGAGCGATGCACGAGGGTCGGGGTCGCTGGCCCTGAGCTCACGGCATACGGCGACGGCGATCCGCTTGGTCCGTTGCCCCTGACGTGCTCGGTCCTCCCGCAGTCACTGCAGGTCGTGGTGCCTGCCTGATTTTGCCCTCGACTAGGCACCCAGCCCCTGGCCGACGGGGCAGCGCAACCATCCTGACGTAGCCTGAGGTGCATGTCCGAGGCCGAGCAATTGTCCCCGGCGGAGCGGTATGCCGCATCGCGCGAACGAGCTCGTCGCCAGCGCTCCCCGGCGGGGGAGTTTGCCGCCGGATTGGACTTCGAGCTCGATGACTTTCAGATTCGGGGGATCGACGCGGTCGCGGCCGGGTCGGGGGTGCTCGTCGCGGCCCCGACCGGGGCAGGCAAGACCATCGTGGGGGAGTTTGCGGTGGCAATGGCCCTGCAGACGGGGCGAAAGGCCTTTTACACCACCCCCATCAAAGCGCTGTCGAACCAGAAATATCACGACCTGGTGGCCAGGCACGGCGCTGACCAGGTCGGGCTGCTGACCGGCGACTCGTCCATCAACGGCGAAGCCCCCGTCGTCGTGATGACCACCGAAGTGCTGCGCAACATGATGTATTCGGGTTCCTCGACGCTGCTGAACCTGGGTTTCGTGGTGATGGATGAGGTGCACTACCTGGCTGACCGGTTCCGCGGTGCCGTGTGGGAGGAGGTCATCATCCACCTGGCCGACAGCGTGCAGGTGGTCTCGCTTTCAGCCACGGTCAGCAACGCGGAGGAGTTCGGCGAATGGTTGCGCGCGGTCCGCGGCAACACCGAGGTCATCGTCAGTGAGCACCGCCCGGTGCCGCTGTGGCAGCACATGATGGTGGGCACCGACATGTTCGACATCTTCGTGCAGACGCCAGGGAGTATCGCGGGCCGCGATCACGGGATGACGCGGACCAACCCTGATCTGGTGCAGCGCATCTCGGTGGCCGAACGGGCCACGACCGGCTGGCGGCGCGAGGACGCTGGAGGGCCCCGAGGCCGCAAAGGCAAAACGCGCTCAGGAGGTCGAGGGTCAGCTGAGCGTTCGTCGGATCGAAACTCTCGTCACGACTCGGGCGGTCATAACAGGGGTGGCAGTGACGGCGGTGGTGGTGAAGCGAGGGTCCGCTATGGCCGTCCACCGGCGCATGGGGCAAGTCGGGCCGACGTCATCGAGGAGTTGGAGCGGGCCGGTCTGCTCCCCGCGATCACCTTCATCTTCAGCCGGGTCGGGTGCGATGGAGCAGTGACGCAGTTGCTCTCCCGAGGCACCCGATTGGTGCCGGATGCGCTGAGTCGCCAGATTCGGCATACGGTCGCGGATCGGGTCGCCGGGTTGAGCGAGCCTGACTTGGCGGTCTTGGGGTATGCCGAGTTCGTCGAGGGCCTGTCCCGCGGTTTTGCCGCCCACCACGCAGGCATGTTGCCGCTGTTCCGCGAGATCGTGGAGGAGTTGTTTTCGGCGGGGTTGGTGCGGGCAGTGTTCGCGACCGAGACCCTCGCCCTCGGGATCAACATGCCCGCTCGCACCGTCGTGCTGGAGAAGTTGGTGAAGTTCAACGGGGAGACCCACGCCCCCATCACTGCCGCCGAATACACCCAACTCACTGGCCGCGCCGGGCGACGCGGGATCGACATCGAAGGTCACGCCGTGGTGTTGCACCGGCGCGGAGTCGACCCCGTCGATGTGGCCGGATTGGCTTCGACCCGAACGTATCCGCTGCGCTCGAGCTTTCGCCCCAGCTACAACATGGCGGTCAACCTGGTCGCACAGTTCGGTCGGGACCGGGCGCACGAGTTGTTGCAGGCCTCGTTCGCGCAGTTCCAGGCCGACCGCGCGGTGGTCGGTTTGAGCACCCAGGTGCGACGACATACCGAGGCACTGCAGGGGTATGCCGAGGCGATGACCTGCGATCTCGGAGACTTCGCGCAGTACGCCCAGATCCGCCAACAGATCGGCGTCGCCGAGAAGGCCGGTGCTCGACGGCGCAGCGCGAACCGGCGGTCCTCGATCGCTCAGTCCCTGCAAGATCTGAAGCCTGGTGAGGTCGTGCACCTGTCCAGCGGCCGTCGTCGCGGGATGGCCATCGTGTTGCGCAGCCCCCGCAAGGCGACGGCGACACCCGAGCCCACCGTGCTCACCAGCGAGGGGCAGGTGCGAAGGGTTGGGGTGGCCGAGCTGGAGGAACCGCTGACCGCGCTGGACACCGTGCGGATTCCGCCCAACTTCAACCCGCGAAACGCCAAGTCCCGGCGGGATCTGGCGGCAACGGTACGGGCTCGGGTGCCACAGGATGCTCACAAGCGACCCAAGAACGCTCGCAAGGCCGCGATCGAGGCTGATCCGGAGACGGCGGCCGAGATCGACCGGCTTAAGACGGCGTTGAAGCGGCATCCCTGCCATCAGTGCCCGGAGCGTGAGGAGCACGCTCGGTGGTCAGACCGTTGGTGGCGGTTGCGCCGAGAGACCGATGACCTGCAACGTCGGATCGGAACCCGCACCAACACGGTCGCTCGGACGTTCGAGCGGATCTGCGACCTGCTGAGCGAGTTGGGGTATCTCAGTCCCGATGGGCAGTCCGTCACTGAGCAGGGTCAGCAACTGCGGCGGATCTACACCGAGCACGACCTGGTCGCCGCGCAGAGCTTGAAAGCGGGCACGTGGCAGCGACTGGACGCACCCTCACTGGCTGCCGTCATCTCGATGCTGATTCATGAGCCTCGCACCGAAGAGACATCCGAGGTGCTGATGCCCAACGTCGAGACTGCCGAGGCCTACCACGAGATGGTGGCGATCTGGTCGCAGTTGCAGACCAACGAGGCGGACCACCGACTGCCGACAACCCGTGAGTTGGACGCCGGCATTGCCTCGATGGTGCACAAGTGGGCCTCGGGTCGCAGCTTGGAGGAGGTCCTGCGGGGCAGTGACCTCACCGCCGGAGACTTCGTGCGCCGGTGCAAGCAGATCATCGACCTGCTCGGTCAGGTGCGGCAGGCTGCTCGGCAGTCCCAGCGCTCCGAGGTTGCGGAGGTGGCCACCAAGGCCAGCACCGCGATGCTGCGCGGAGTCGTCGCCGCCGACCGCCTCGACTGACCAACGGGCCGCAACCCCCAAACCGTGCGGCCGGGCCTGCCCCCCAGCGTGTGCCTTGGCCTGAGCATTAATGTCGCTATAGCGACATGAACCGCACAGGCTAAGCCGAAGTGGTCAGGCGGCTGAGTGATCATCCGACCGCATAATCAGTGCTTGGGCCAGGTCCACGCCATCCGGGCGATCGCCACGAGGAGCACCACCTCGACGGCGCTGCCCAGCAGGTAGTAGATCCACGACTCGCCGATGCAGGAAACTGCGATGCTGACGGCATACACGGCGCTGACAACGATGTTCAACGCCCGGTTGAGGCGAGGCCGCAGCAGCAGCGAGCCCATCACCATCAGCGTGGGGATCAAGATGTAGATCGTCGTGGCCGCAAGAAACACCTGATCCACACTGAATCTGGTCGAGGCGATTTCTCCGTCGAGGGCTGCTTGGAGAACGTCGGCCCGGAAGAAGCCGAAGATGTCGACGTAGGCAAACACGATCAGCATCGTGATCCACAGGCCGCTGAGCACCACCTTCACGTCGACCTTGGAGTCTTGGTATTGGCGGGCTGGCGTGCTGGTCGTCGTCGTCATGGGAGTCCTTGTCTCGGCGGGATAGCGGGTAAGACCAAGTCTCGTGATGGCGGCATCGGAGCACACCAGGATTGAGTGCAATCCACACCTGGCCGCGACGACAGGTTGCGGGCTGTACTTTCGGCCGGTCCGTTGCCCAATGCGGACTCCGTAGTCTGGGCGGATGAGCAGCGCGCTCGGGTGGCTTACGATCGAGTCCGCAGCCGAGAACCCACCGAGGCGGGTGTGGCGAGACTGGTTGCTGGCGGCGATCGTCGCCGCAGCCGCCGGGCTCGAGATCGCCTTCCGGGATGATCTTCATTGGCCCGTGGTGTCGCTCGCATTTGGGCTGATGCTGGCGTGGCTGATGTTGTATCGGCGCACCTATCCGCTCGGCACGGTGGCGTTGGCCTTCGGTGTGCTGATCGTGCTGGACATCGGTTCAGTCCTGATCGCGGATCAGCCGTTCTCGTCGTATGCCGGGGCCTTCGTCCTCGTGCTGCTCTACGCGCTCTTTCGCTGGGCCAGCCCCAGGGCGGTGGCGACCGGCGTGTCCTTCGTCGTGGTGGAGGTGGCCGTGATTGCGGTCACCGACTACACCGGTTTAGATGACCTCTTCGGAGGATTATCTGTCCTGTTGATTCCACCCGTGCTTGGCATTTTGATGCGGGAACGGCAAATGGCGCAGGCGCAGCGATACGAACAGGTCAGGACCCAGGAGCGCGTCCTGCTGGCTCGGGAGCTGCACGACACGGTGGCCCACCACGTGTCCGCGATCGCCGTCCAGGCGCAGGCCGGGAGGTTCCTTGCCGGATCGGGAAACGCCGAGGGTGCCGCCAGCGCATTGGAGGTCATCGAGCGCGAGGCGTCCAGCACCTTGGCGGAAATGCGATCCGTCGTCGGGTCGCTGCGCCGAGAAGACCGGGCCCCTTGGGGCGTGACCGGCCATGGGCTGAGCGACATCGAGGGTCTGGCGACCACAGACGAGGCACACGGCATACGGGTCGACGTAGATCTGGGCAACGATGTGGGCGACCTGTCCCCTCCGGTTCAGTCGGCGCTATATCGGGTGGCTCAGGAATCGGTCACCAACGCGCAGCGGCACGCGCGGCACGCAACTCAGGTGCGCGTGTCGATCTGCGACGACGAGCACTCAGTGCGGATGCGGGTCAGCGACGACGGCGAGCGGCAGTCGGTGGGTCACGGATCAGCTGGCTACGGGCTCGTGGGGATGGCCGAGCGACTAGCTCTGCTGGGCGGGACGGTGCAGGCCGGGCCAGCCCCCCGGCGTGGATGGCTGGTCACGGCAACGATCCCGAAGCGGGGTCACGCGTCGTGAGCATCAGGGTTCTCATCGCAGACGACCAAGAGATCATCCGGGCCGGATTGGCCACCATCGTGGGTGGGCAACCGGGCATCGAGGTCATCGCCCAGGCCGCGGACGGTGTGCAGGCCGTCGAACTGGCACGGCGACTTCGACCCGACGTCTGTCTTTTCGACATCCGTATGCCGCGCATGGACGGTGTAGAAGCAACGCGGCTGCTCGCTGGTCCCGACGTTGCTGACCCGCTGCCAGTCGTGGTTATCACCACCTTCGACACCGACGAATACGTGAGCGGCGCTCTGCGGGCTGGAGCGAAAGGATTCTTGTTGAAGGATGCCGGGCCAGCGCTGCTGATCCAAGCCATTCACGCTGCGGCCGAGGGCGACGCGTTGATCGCCCCCAGCGTCACCGTCCGGCTGCTCGCTCGCTTCGCCGCGTCACAGGTCGCGACGAAGCGCCCACAACCCGTGGTCCCGCTGACGGAGCGCGAAGAAGACGTTGCCGTGGCCATCTCCCAGGGCCTCACCAATGCTGAGATCGCCACCACGCTGTTCATCAGCGTGAGCACCGTGAAATTTCACGTCGGCAGCCTGATGGACAAGATCGGCGTCCGCAACCGCGTCCAGATCGTCATCTGGGCCTACGAAACCGGGCGAGTGCGATCCTGAATAGCGGGCCGGTGTTACGGGTCGATCTTGAGGGCCTTCAGGAGTCGTTGAACTGAGTTGCCGATGCCGTAGGCCTCGATGTCTTGGCTCAGGGTGCCGGGGTCGGCGATCTCGCGGGGGAGTGTCCACGCGCGGTCAGGCACGGGCACATCGAGAGCGACCTGGACGACCAACGGCACCACATCCAGGTATGCCGAGGCCGCCTCGAGGTTGGTCCGCTTGGCCCCCTTGATGGCCGCGTCTTTCTTGTCGACGGCTTCGCGAACCCCGGCGAGGGTGCCGTAGGTCTCAATCAGCTGCGCAGCCGTCTTGTCGCCGATGCCCTTGACCCCCGGCAGCCCGTCGCTGGTGTCGCCGCGCAGGCAGGCCATGTCGGCATACGCCTGGCCAGTGGGCACGGCATACCGCTCCTGCAATTGCGATTGAGTGATGAGATCAGCGTTGCGGACCCCGCCGCGGGCGGTGTAGACGACCCGGATCTGCGCATCGTCGTCGACCAACTGGAAGAGGTCGCGGTCGCCGGTCACGATGTCGACGGGCATCCGGCCATGGTGCAGATGTGTGAGCGTGCCGATCACGTCGTCGGCTTCGTAACCGTCTGCCCCGAGCACCGGCAGACCGATCGACTCGACCACTCGGCGCAGGATAGGCACCTGGACGCCGAGATCCTCTGGGCCCTCTTCCTCGACATCGCTGCCCTCGACCAGTCGGTGGGCCTTATACGTGGGGATGGCGTTGACGCGGAAGGCCGGACGCCAGTCGTTATCCCAGCAACAGACCACATGGGTCGGCTCGAACCGGGTCACCAGCGTGGCGATCATGTCGAGCAGGCCACGCACCGCGTTGGTCGGCGTGCCATCCGGCCCGGGCTGCGGTTCCTTCACGCCGTAGTAGGCGCGGAAATAGAGCGAAGCGGTGTCGAGCAGGACAAGACGCTGAGACGGGCTCATAGATCACTAGGCTATGACCTTATGGAGCCGCTGGACCGCCACATCGTCACCTTGTTGTCCAAGGACGCTCGGATGAGTTTCACCGACCTCGGCAAGGCGGTCGGGCTCTCGACGTCGGCGGTGCACCAGCGGGTCAAGCGTCTGGAGAAGGCCGGGGTCATCTCGGGCTATCGCGCCACGATCGATCACGCTGCGGTGGGGTTGCCGTTGACCGCGCTCATCTCGGTTGCGCCCTTCGACCCGTCTGCACCGGACGACATACCCGATCGGTTGTCCGACATCGAGCAGATTGCGTCGTGCTGGTCGGTGGCTGGCGACGAAAACTACGTGTTGCTGATCCGGGTGGGGAGGCCGCAGGACCTCGAAGAGCTGCTGGCCACGATCCGCGCCAAGGGGCAGTGCAGCACAAACACCACGGTCGTCTTGTCGACGCCGTGGGAGGCCCGGGCCGCGATGCTGCCCGAAGTGCCGACCGACGCCTGAGTATGCCGTCCGCCCGTCTATAGAAGGAGTAGTTTGTGCGCATTTTGTTCACCGGTGGGTCTGGCAAGGCTGGCCGGATCGTCGCGCCATATCTAGCCGCCCACGGCCACACCGTCCTCAACGTCGACATGGTGCCGCTGGGTCATGACGACGTCCACGACATTCGGGCCGATCTGACCGATCCAGGGCAGACCTGGAGCTCGTTCTTCAGTTACATCGACAACGCTGAGCTCGACGCAGGGGATGGGCCGCCGCGGATCGACGCGGTCGTGCACTTTGCCGCCATTCCGGCCATCATGCTCAGCGCCGATTGTGAGTGCTTCCGGACGAACACGGTGAGCACCTATAACGTGCTCGAGGCGGCGACGCGTCTGGGCGTCCGCAAGGTCGTGCTGGCATCGTCGGAGACGACCTATGGCATCTGCTTTGCCGACGGAGTGGTCGATCCGCCGAGCCTGCCTTTGCGCGAGGATGACCCGCAACGCCCGCCGATGGACGCGTACGCCCTGTCCAAGGTCTGCAACGAAGCGACCGCGCGGACCTTCCACGAGCGCACCGGTGCCGACATCTACGCCTTGCGGATCGGCAATGTGTGGGACGACAGCGACTATGCGCAACTCCCGGCATACCTGGCCGATCCTGGGCTGCGCCGACGCAACGCCTTCAACTACGTCGACGCTCGCGACCTCGGGCAGATCGTGGACCGCGCGCTGCACACCGACGGCCTGGGATATCAGGTGTTCAACGCGACGAACGACACCAACGTGTCGCATCTGAGCGCTGCCGAACTGGCTGCACAGTATTTTCCGGACGTGCCGCTGGCTGAGGATATGGGGGAGTTCGAGTCCTTGATGTCGAACCGCAAGGCACGTGAGGTGTTGGGCTTTTCCCAAGATCACGACTGGCGCGATCGGGTATAGCGGTCAGCCGCCTCCGCTATAGCCGTCCGATTGCGGCGTACCGGCCCTTGGTCACGGCGATGAGGTCAGCTGGAGGGAGCTCGAGGTCCAGTCCTCGCCGCCCGCCGGAGACCAGGATGGTGGCGTGTTCCTGAGCCGACGCGTCGAGCACCGTGGGAAGAGGCTTGCGCTGCCCGATGGGGCTGATCCCCCCCAGGACGTATCCGCTGCTCCGCTGAGCATCGAGCGGATCGGCCATTGACGCCTTCTTCACCCCCACCGCGGTGGCCAGCGCTTTGAGGTCCAAAGTCCCACTGACCGGCACAATCGCAACGACAAGGCCGATGTCGGTCTGGGCCAGCAGTGTCTTGAACACCCGCTCGGGCTCCACACCCAGTGCTTGCGCTGCCTCACCGCCATACGACCACGCACTAGGGTCGTGCTCGTAGGCCCGGATGTCGTAGGCGATCTTGGCCGCGTCGAGCGCCACCGTCGCCGGCGTCCCACCGCCACTCTTACGCTTGCCCACCCGAGAAGCCTACTGATGACCGTTGTGCGCTCCGTTGCACGGTGCCAACGCGCTGAAAGGGCGCATATCGGTCATCCGCCCACCCCAAGCGTGACCTCGGTAGGGCCGGGATCCGGCATACTGTGGACGGTGGGAGCCCAGGGTGACTGACAAGGGCTCCGCGTCCGAGCTGAGCGACGGAGTGTGGGTATGGCTTGGCGTGGAGCACGTTGACGACGGCGAGTTTCCCGAGTGTGGCGTGGGGAATCAGGTTTCGGGAGTGGGCCTGCGCTTAAGCACTGCATGGCTCAAGCCCATCTCCGGTGACGAAGCCAGCACGGGCATCGAGCAGGTTGAGCACTCGACGCGCCTTCCGGCATACCGAATCCGCGGCGTATGCACTCAAGTCCTCGGCCCGATGGAGTTGCGGATCAGCGTGGCGGGACGTGATGTGGTCGCACGGGCCGGGACGTTCCGAAACGTCGGGACATCGTGTGACGATCCCTCATGGGAGCCCCATTCCGATGACTTCGTCGGGGCCACGCCGGGGCAACGGGTGGAAGCCGAGGGTCACTTCGAGATCCCGTGGAGTCACGAGTGGGATCATCTCGAGCCGCCGCCGCCACAGCAGACCTGGACGGTCGAGGACCTGCGGGTCAACCGGCGAAAGGCCAAGCCTGGCATCTCGCCGCCCGCCGGGGTGATCGAAAACGTCTCCGACGAGCAGCCACACATCGAGCAGCGGATGGATGCTAAGTCGTTTTGGATCAAACTGTCGCCGGTCGACCTTGTGCCCTGAGGTCGTCGCCACGACATGTCACCGCAGAGGTATGCCGTCTGTGTCGCCGTCGGCCCGTGGCCCGTGGATGCGGCGGTCGGACTCTCCGATTGCGACGTCGTTGATCGAGGCTTCACGACGTCGCATCAATCCGTCGTCGTCGAACTCCCAGTCTTCGTTGCCGTAGGACCGCCACCACTGCCCGTCGGCGTCGAGTGACTCGTATTGGAAGCGAACAGCGATGCGATTGCCGCCGAACGTCCAGAGGTCTTTGCGTAAGGCATAGTCGAGCTCCCGGGCCCACTTGGCGGCCAGGAAGTCGCGGATCTCCTCACGGCCGGTTAGGAAGGTGTCCCGATTGCGCCACTGACTGTCGACCGAATAGGCGCCCGCGACACGGTCGGGGTCACGCGAGTTCCAGGCGGCCTCAGCGGCGAGCACCTTCTTCCACGCCGATGCTTCGTCGAAGGGTGGAAACGGCGGTCGCTGCTCAGGCATGCGTGCTCCTCGGTGGATGGATACGGCATACCGGATGACCGATATGCGCTCCGTTGCACTATGCCAACGCGCTGAGGGCGCGCACAACGGTCATCAGCCCGTCAGACGAGTTGGGCCACCGAGGCTTCGCGAGAGCTCTCAGCCGCCACCGAGGCGCGTTCGTCGGCGGCGGCCACGTCGTTGTGCGTGCGCCACCACTCTTGACCGCTCTGGGGGAGGGTGAAGATCGGGTCGTAGTAGGCATACTCGGCGCTGGTGACGTCGACGTCCTCGGACTCGATCGACGTGCGGTAATTCTTGCGCCAATAGGAGATCCCACGCTCGGTGTCGTATTTGTCGACCTGATGCACCCAGCGCTTGCCGACAAACGGAACATCGCAGACGATCCGGGGAGTCGCGAAACCGGGCAGGTAGCCCATCATGTCGTGCTGCAGGTGCTGAGCTTGGGCCAGCGACACACGCCAGTGCTCGCTGAACGGGATCATGTCGCACATGTAGAAGTAGTACGGCGTGATCGAGGCACCGTCGGTCAGCGCGAAGCACAGATCCAACAGATCTTCAGTGGTCGCATTGACTCCCCGCATCAGGACGCCCTGGTTGCGAACATCGCGCACCCCGGCTTCCAACATTGCCCGGGACGCGTCGGCCACCAGGGGGGTGACCGACTGGGCCGCGTTGACGTGCGTGTGGATCGCCAGTCCAGCCCCGCGCGAGCGCGCTTTGGCCGAAACCCGCGTCACACCCTCCACCGTGTCCGGTGCCAGCCAGTGTTGCGGCAGGCCCATCAGCGCCTTGGTGGCCAGCCGGATGTCCCGGATCTGGTCAAGGTCGAGCAGTTTGTCCAGGAAGGCTTCGAGGTTCTTCCACGGCATGTTGGCCACGTCACCGCCGGAGACCACCACGTCACGCACGGTCGGGGTGCGGGCGATGTAGTCGAGCATGGCTTGCTGGCGGTCGACCGGCTTGCCGGCCATCTTGAGCTTGATGACCGTTGGCGTGGAGTTGCCGACCAGGTCCATCCGGGTGCAGTGGCCGCAGTATTGCGGGCAGGTCGGGAGCAACTCGGCCAGCACTTTGGTGGGGTATCGGTGCGTCAGCCCCTCGGTCGCCCACATGTCGTGTTCGTGCAGGGAATCTCGGGCGGCGAAGGGGTGGGAGGGCCAGTCGGCGCGACGGTCGGAAAACACCGGAAGCATGTAGCGGCGGACCGGGTCTGCGTAGAAGGCGGCGGTGAAGTCGGCGCCCGCGCTCGGCATACGGCCCGCGTCGCCGTGCCTGGCCCAGGTCATCTCGCTGACCATGGTGTTGAGCATCTGCGGGGGCAACAACATCGACATCGTCGCCCGCTCGCGTTGATCGCGCTCGAGGTCGGCATAGAAGGCGTCGTCGAGCAGCGGACCCATCAGGTCGCGCAGTTGGCCGACATTCTTGATGCAATGGGAGCGCTGCCATTGCACATCGGCCCACTGCTGCGCGGTGACGTCACGCCACCCCGGGTAGCGGGTCCAATCCGGCTCTACCAAATCGCGCTGTTGGTAGCGGTACGGTTGCTCGATCTTTGCGGCCATACCTGCCATGCTACGGAGATCATCCGGCGAAAAGGAAGACACGCCGGATAATTTGTTGCCAAAACGTTAAACAGGAGGACGTATGCCCATCGGCTCGCCGTTTGGATTGCACCGGGTGCTGGGCACAGAGACCTCTGTGCTGCCTCAGCAGGCGTGGCAACTCGACGCGACCCCAGCCTTGTTGTCCACCGATGAAGTCCTCATCGACGTCGAGGCATTGCATCTCGATGCGGCGTCCTACCGCCAACTCGCCGAGAAACACACCCTGGTGGGTGGAGGCACCGCTGTGCCGGGCAGCGTCAATGGTGATGCGGTGCGTGCCGAGGTCCTGGACATCATCACTGAACGCGGCAAGATGCAGAATCCGATCACCGGATCCGGGGGGATGCTGATCGGTCGAGTCGCCGAGGTGGGGGAGGCATCCACACTCGGACTCAAGGTCGGCGAACCCGTGGCAACCCTCGTCTCGCTGTCGCTGACCCCGCTGCAAGTCACCGACGGACTTCGGCGCTGGGACGGCCTCAGTGATCACGTGCCGACCCATGGCCACGCCATCCTGTTTGGTCGGTCCATCGCCGCCGCTCTGCCCAGCGACCTCGACCCCGAGCTAGCCCTGATGGTGATGGACGTTTGCGGGGCCCCGGCGCTCGTCCAGCGCATCGTCACTCACTTCTCCGAAGCCCACGGCAATCCACCGACCGTCTGCGTTCTCGGCGGTGCGGGTAAGTCCGGTGTGCTGTCACTCGCATCTGCGGGTCGGGCCGGCGCCCTGAACCGGATCGGCGTCGTGCGCGATGCGCGGGAGGCCGCTTTGTTGCGCGAGGCCGAGGTGGCCGAGCAGGTCGTCATCGCCGACGCGACTGACCCCATCGAGCTAGCCAATGCGGTCCAGCACGCCGGGGGACCGGCTGACATCACCGTGGTGTGTGTCGACGCACCTGGGTGCGAGCAGCCGGCCATCATGGCCACCGCAGCGGGCGGCACCGTTATCTTCTTCTCGATGGCTACCCACTTCGCAGCAGCCGCGCTAGGAGCCGAGGGCTTGGCGGCGGACGTCACGATGTTGATCGGCAACGGATACACCCCCGGTCACGCGGAGTTCGCGTTGGACCTGCTTCGGAGCACCCCAGGAGTGCGGGGCGTGTTCGAGTCCCGACTGACGAGCACGCAGACTACTGAGTTATGAGTTCACCGCAGCGAACGCTGATCCGCAACGCCCACCTCGTGACCGGGGCGACCTTCGACGCGGGCCTGACCGCGATGATGACCAGCGGAGATCAGATCCTCTGGGTCGGCACCGAAGACGACGCGACCATCGCCCACGCCGACCTCGAAGAGGCCGCAGACGATCGCGTCATCGACTGCGCAGGAGCGTTGGTCAGCCCCGCCTTCTGCGATGCTCATGTGCACTTGACCATGACCGGGCAGGGCCTGGACGGCATCGACCTGTCCGGCACCCAGTCGGTCGCGGAGGCGCTGCGGCTGATCGAGTCGGCAGCACGGCATACCCGGGGCCGCCCAATCTATGCGCACTCCTGGGACGAAACCCGGTGGGTTGAGCGCCGCCCCGTCACCGCCAGGGAGCTCGACCGCGCGACGTACGGCGGTGTGGTCTACATGCCGCGCATCGACGCCCACTCCGCCAGTGTGTCCTCGGCGATGGCCGCCGTGGCCAGGGTGCACGGGCTCGACGGCTGGGACGGAGACGGCTACGTCACGCGGGAGGCCCTGACCGCGGTGACCAACGCCTTCACTTCGGGTATGACGGCCGATGACCGGGAGCACTACCTCGACCTGGCGTTGCGTGCGGCCGCCGAGCGCGGCATTGCGTTGGTGCACGAGACCGGTGCCGAGCACATGACCTCCTTCGACGACATCCACCACGTGCTCGAGGCCGGGACTCGGCCTGGGCGTCCTGGCACCGTGGCCTACTGGGGGTTGCTCCTCAACGACGCGGATCAAGCCACAGAGTTGCAGCGACACCTGGGCGTGCTCGGGCTGGCCGGGGACCTGTGCGCCGACGGCTCCTTTGGCTCCCGCACGGCTCACCTGCGCGAGCCCTATCTGGACGACGCTGGCCACAGCAGTGGTGACTGCGGATATGGCTACCTCAGCGTGGAGCAGGTCCGGGATCACGTCGTGGCGTGCACTCGCGCCGGTATGCAGGCAGGCGGGCATGTCATCGGCGACGCCGCTCTGCACACCATGGCCGAGGGTTTCAGCGCCGCCGCCGACGTCGTAGGCAAAGACGCCGTCCGCGCCGCCCGGCATCGTTGGGAGCACGTCGAACTGCCGGATGCACACGTGCTCTCGGTGATGGCCGACCTAGGGATCTGGGCTTCGATGCAACCCGCGTTCGACGCGGCGTGGGGCGGCGAGCACGGGATGTATGCCGCCAGGCTCGGGTCACAGCGGGCCCTGGCCGCGGTCCCGCTGCGCGACATGGTCGACGCCGGGGTGCGCGTGGCATTCGGATCCGACAGTCCCGTCACCCCGCTCGATCCCTGGGGCACCGTTCGAGCTGCCATTACCCACCACAACCCCGCTCAGCGACTCAGCGCGGCTGAGGCCTTCACGGCACACACGGCCGCGGGCTTCGCACTGGCGAGCCGTCCCGGGGGAGTGCTCGCCGCTGGCCAGCCCGCCACATACGTGATCTGGGAGGACTCCCCAGAGAGCGAGCGCCGCTGGAACGACAGCGGCCTGCCAGATCTGACCGACCCCAGCCACCCTGCCCCGGTGGCGGTCCGCACGGTGGTCGATGGCCACGTCGCCTTTGATCGCCACAACCCGCAGTAGAGACGAGGACCGCATGACAGCCAGCACACTGCACAGCAGCGCGACGGGACTCCTGGAACTGGACGACGCCGTGGTGCTCCAGGCCCGCCAGTTGACCGCGCAGTTGGGTCAGCCCGTCGTGGATATCGCCCGCTCGCACACCACCGTTTCGGTGGAGCGGGCCACCCTGCGTCTGGCCGGCTTGACCGGGGCCGACCACGAGCGGGTGCCCTGGGTGAACCACCTGATGGACGCCGTCCGCAGCCAGGTCGGGCTGGAGCACGGAGTCTCCGGTCCCGTCTGGGATGCGCTGCTGCGCGATCAGGCATCGGATCTGCTCACCCTCGCTCAACAGGCCAGTGCCGGGGCCATCACCTTCCGGGTTCCCACTGGGGCCGACCTCGAGGCCGCGCGCACGGCTGCTCAGAACGCCGTCCGCCCGGGTATGCAGCGCATCGACGAGCAACGGGCCGCCCGCGAGCGACTGATCGCCACTCACGGCGACCCGCCGCAACGCCCGTGGATCTATCTGATCGTGGCCACCGGCGACATCTACGAGGACATCCCGCAGGCGGTGGCGGCCGCACGCGACGGTGCCGACGTCATCGCCGTGATCCGCAGCACCGGGCAGTCGTTGCTCGACTACGTGCCCGAGGGTGCCACCCGCGAAGGCTTCGCCGGGACCTACGCCACCCAAGAGAACTTCGCCTTGATGCGCGCCGCTCTGGATGAGGTGTCCGCTGAGTTGGGCCGTTACGTCCGACTGACGAACTACGCCTCCGGCTTGTGTATGCCGGAGATCGCCGCGTTGGCCGGGCTCGAGCGGCTCGACATGATGCTCAACGACTCGATGTACGGCATCTTGTTCCGCGACATCAACCCGATCCGCACCTTCGTGGACCAACGGTTCTCCCGGCAGGTCCACGCCCGAGCCGGCATCATCATCAACACCGGCGAAGACAACTATCTGACCACCGCCGACGCGGTCGATGCGGCGCACACGGTCACGGCCTCGCAGTTGATGAACGAGTTCTTCGGCAAGGAGGCGGGGCTGGAGGATTGGCAGCTTGGCCTGGGCCACGCCTTCGAGATCAACCCCGAGGTGCCACAGTCCTTCCGGCTGGAGTTGGCCCACGCGCTCCTGGCCCGGCAGCTCTTTCCCGACGCGCCGCTGAAGTGGATGCCCCCGACGAAGCACATGACCGGAGACATCTTCAAGGGATATCTGCTCGATGGGTTCTTCAACTTGGCCGGCGTGCTGACCGGCCAGTCCATCCTGCTGGTCGGAATGATGACCGAAGCCGTGGTCACCCCGTTCCTGTCCGATCGAGGGCTGGCGCTGTCCAACGTGCGCTACGTGCTGAACGCGGCCAACGGGCTGAGCGAAGACTTCCACCCACCCGCCGACGGCTTCATCCAGACTCGTGCCCGACAGGTGCTTGACGAGACCGTGAGCCTGCTGAGAGAGATCGAGCAGACCCCGGCTCACGACGAAGCCTCGCGCGGGGCCCCCTTGCTGGACGCCATCGGGCGGGGGACGTTCGGCTCGATGAAGCGGCCAGCCGATCGAGGCAAGGGCGGCGACGGAGTGGCGTTGAAGGCACCAGATTTTTTCAACCCGGCCATCGAGCAGTTGGAAGCGGACGGATGGGGAGGCCCACAGCGATGAGCCACATCATCCGGCCCTACGGCGACACCACCGGCGACGGCATGGTGCAGATGTCGTTTACCCTTCCGCTGCCACACGACAAAGTCACCGAGGGCGCCGCCCTGCAACTGGCCGCCAAGATGGGCATGCATCCGGCGATGCTCGTTCACGCGACGGCGATGGGCCCAGAGCACACTTTCTGCGTGGTCTACGGGTCGACTATCCACCTCATCGACGTCAGCACGGTGGAAGTCGTCGAGCGGGACTATCCGCTGCTTTCGCCCAAGGAAGTCAACAGCACCATCAAGGAGTCGCTGCAACGCCCGCTGGTCGTGGTCGGGGCGTGCATCGGCACCGATGCGCACACCGTCGGCATCGACGCCATCTTGAACATCAAGGGTTTTGCCGGCGACAAGGGCCTGGAGTACTACACCGAGATCGCCGTGATCAACCTTGGTGCCCAAGTGCTCGTGCCCGAGTTGGTCGAGCGTGCGATCGCCGAGCAAGCCGATGCCGTCTTGGTCAGCCAGGTCGTCACACAGCGCGATGCCCACCTGCACAACACCACCGAGATGTCCGCTGCGTTCCGCGAGGCCTACCCAGCCGGGAAGGTCCCGCTGCTGGTGGCCGGCGGGCCCCGATTCGACGAGCGAAGCACGAGCGAACTCGGCGTCGACCGTATCTTCGGGCGCGGCACCACCCCCGGCGACGTCGCCTCATACCTCGTGCACGCCATCACCGGAAGGCATCACCCATGAACATGCCAGCAGCACACCCGGCGCAGGTCGGGATGCGGGTCGAGCATCGCCGGTACGTGTCCTACGACCACGCGCATTACGCCGGAAATCTGGTGGATGGGGCCTACGGCGTGGCGCTCTTCGGCGATGTCGCCACCGAGATGTGCGTCCGCACCGACGGCGACGAGGGGCTCTTCGCCTCCTATAGCGACGTTCAGTTCCTGGCTCCGATCGCGGCGGGTGATTGCATCGAGGTCAGCGCGACACTCATCCGCGTCGGCACCCGCAGCCGGGAGATGGACTTCGCCCTGCACGTCACCACGCGGGGCCAGCCCGAGCACGGCGCGTCAGCGGCCTCGGTGCTCGACCCGCCGTTGCTGGCCACCACCGCCCGCGGCGTCGTGGTCGTGCCAGCGCTCTAATCAGTGGCCCTAGCTGCCCGGACCAACGCATCCACACTGAACCGCTTGACCTGCAGACACTTTTGCTGCTCGGGACTGGCGATGTGCTCCAACTGGGTCAGCAACTGATCCAAGCGCGGCGGGATCTGCAGGCTGCCAGCGCCCCAATAGGCGATCTCATCGATGCACAGGTCGAGGTAGGAGTCGAAAGTCCACTCCGCGGACAGAACTCGCGGAGCGCCCTCTTCGTCGCGGAGCAACGTCGACACCTGGCCGGTCACGATAATGCGATGCAGGATGGTGTGAAGTTGATTCACGACCTGGATAGCGGTCGTCGGGTCGTTCACCCCCGGCGACAGCGCACGTTCGCCGATGTCGACGAGTTGACGTATGCCGAAGGTGATGTCTTGCTCCATGGTGCGACGCCAGGTGATGGTGAAGTGGGACAGCACCTTCTTGTCCCAGTCGGGGGCTGCCACTCGCACATCGACATCTACCATGGCGATCGGTTGCTTGGGCACTACGTAGGTGCCCAACGGGTGCAAGAGGGTGATGAACGCATCGTGGGCGGCCGCCAGCGTGACCAAATCCCGGTGATCAACGTAGTTGAGGTATCCGCTCGACCCCGCCTCGATGACGATCTGGCGGTAGCCGTCCTGGTTCGTCGGATCATGAGAGGCGGACGAGGCCTTGGGACTCACGGACTCGGCTGGGGATTCCGATCGTCCACGTGCCATCAGGGTGAGCGTCTCCGAGCCGACGGTGCGGATGATCGTGTCCACCGAGATCGACTGAGTGATGTGGTGAATGAAGGCTAGGAACATCCCGACCGAGGCGAGCACCAAAACGAATGCGAGTGTGAGCGCGATCTGGGGCACCGCCTCATTGCTGTCATCCGAGGAGCCACTCACATCGCGCATGACGGTGAGTGCGTAGACGAAGGAGGCGGTGAAGACCCCCAACGTGGCTTGGGGCGTCCGGTCATCCAAGAACGTGCGCAATACCCGGGGGGAGAACTGCGAACTCGCGAGTTGAAGCACCACGATGGTGATGGAGAAGACGAGTCCGGTGACCGAAATCATGGCCCCGGCGATGGTCGATAACATCGTGCGAGCGCCACCGGGCCCGGCTCGGAAAAGGAACGGAACGTACTGGCTCAATCTCTCGTCGACCTCGGGCAGGAGCACCCCGGCGGCCAGGGCAAAGAGACAGCACAACGCAGGGACCATCCAGAAGGGCGAGAATATGCGACGCCACAACCGTCCGATGCCTCCACTACGTCGAGGCTCAGGAAGCGGGGCAGGGCTCATTGGCGGGGTCAAAGTGGCGTCCACGCGTCCTTTGTACCTGACAATCTCGCCCGGCGTGTCGATACCGACACGCCGAACCGAACAGATTGGGCTCGGCTGACTTTGCCAAAAGGATAGGTCGCTGACCTGCAGTTTCGTGCATCGATGCTGGTCAGAGGCAAGTTGACATGCTCGGTCGAGCAACTAAGTTTGAGAACAAGTCCGGTGTCCGCAGCAGTGAGCTGACTGGGGGCACGTCTGGAGCGCATTTTGCGCAGCAGATCGGATACGCCAGGGCTCACTGGGCCCAGTAGACAACAAGGGGTGCAACACCGCGCGTGCGCGGTCAAACCTCCTTGGCCCCACCGGTTCGGTGGGCCCTGGCAGCACATCGATCCTGAGACGAGCATGCAGTCCCGTCCCTTAAGGTGTGGGCGTGATGCTTCGCTTCCTCTTTGCGGCCCTTGGGGGCCTCGGCCTGTGGCTGGCTTTCCCCAGTTTCAACTTGTGGTTCTTAGCACCCATTGGTATCGCTCTCATCGTGCTCGCCCTGACCGGGGTCGGTGCCGTTCGCGGCGCGGTCCTAGGCCTCGTGGCGGGCTGGGCCTACTTCATACCCCTGTTGTCGTGGTCGGGCATCTTCGTCGGCGCGCTGCCGTGGTTTGCGCTGGCCACGTTGTCCGCCCTGTATGTCGCCGCGTTCGGAGCGGTAGCGGCATACCTGCAAGGCCGAGGGGCAGACACCAGAGTCCGACCCGTGGCGGTGGCTCTGACGTGGCTGGTGGCCGAGTTCGCCCGAGCGACGACACCGTTCGGCGGGTTTCCCTGGGGACGGCTGGGCTTCTCGCAGGCTGATTCTCCGGTTTTGGCCGTCGTGCGCTACGTGGGCGTGCCTGGTCTTGGCTTCGTCGTGGTGCTGAGTGGCGGACTCCTAGCACTGAGCCTTCACAACCTGCGGCCTACGCCGAGCACGGCACAGCGAGGCACTGCGCGACGAGTGCTGACGTCGATTGCGGCTACCGGCCTGGCTGCCGCCGTAATTGCCGCCCCCGTGCTCATCGAGCGGCCGACCAACGGGCCGAGCTTGAACGTCGTGGCGATCCAGGGCAACGTGCCGGAGATGACGCTGGAGTTCAACGCGCAGCGTCGCGCCGTGCTGGATAACCACGTACAAGCGACCAAGGATGCCGCCGATCTCGTGCAGGCAGGGGAGATCCCGGCTCCCGATATGGTGCTGTGGCCGGAGAACTCCTCCGATATCGATCCGCTACGCAACGCCGACGCTGCCGCAGTGATCGATGAGGCCGTGCGAGCCATCGATGCCCCTCTTGTGGTGGGTGCCGTCCTAGCTCCACCCAATGAAAACCTCGCCAATGCCAGCTTGCTGTACCTGCCAGGTCAAGGCCCGGTCCAGTCCTACGTGAAACGTCGTCCGGTGCCCTTCGCCGAATACATCCCTTACCGCGACTTCTTCCGCACCTTCTCCGACAAAGTTGATCTGGTTAGAACTGACTTCGCTGCCGGAGATGGGGTCGGGCTGCTCGAAGTGCCACTCACAGAAGCCGCCGACGCCGTCCGGCTCGGCGTGGCCATCTGCTTTGAGGTCGTCATCGACAACATCATGGCTGAGACAGTGCTGGCTGGCGCAGACCTGATCATGGTGCCGACCAACAACGCCACCTTCGGCTTCACTGACGAGTCCGTGCAGCAGTTGGCGGCATCGCGAGTCAAGGCCGTCGAATTAGGACGCTCCATCGTCCACATCAGCACCGTGGGAGTCAGTGCGTTCGTGGCCCCCGACGGTTCGGTCACCGAGCAGAGTGAGTTGTTCACCCAGGCGATCCTGTCTGGCGAGGTCACCCGGCGCACCGAGATCACACCGGCGGTCCGGGTATCCGCGTGGCTGGACCGCGGCGGATCGGTGGCGCTCGGTCTCCTGGTGATCTTCACGGCCATTCAACGACGCTCGCGTCGCGCGACCGAGGAGGACTCCGAGAGCCAAATCTACGAGGACGATTTGCGCCCGGAACTGGTGTGAGTCCCACCGATATCGGGTCGTCGTCGGGAGCGATCTCAGCGATAGCGGAGCAGTCAGTATGCATCATGGTGCCGACCTACAACGAGATCCAGAACCTGGCCGGCATGGTCCAGCGATTGCGAGCCAGTGTTCCCGATGCCATGATCGTAGTGCTCGATGACAACTCGCCCGATGGCACCGGAGCGCTCGCCGACGACCTGGCGTCTATCGATAGTTCCGTTCGGGTCCTGCACCGACCGCGCAAGGACGGACTTGGACCCGCATACATGCAGGGTCTGGCCTGGGCCAAAGCCCACGGCTTCGAGGCGGCCATCCAAATCGATGCCGACGGGTCGCATCAGCCCGAGCAGCTGCCCTCCCTGCTGCGCGCCGCCGACCGGGCCGACGTGGTCATCGGTTCCCGGTGGGTTCCGGGGGGAGCGGTGCGCAACTGGCCGGTGCATCGCAAAGCGCTCAGCTTGGGGGGCAACATCTTTGTGAGGGTGGCCCTCGGCATACCGATCCGGGACGCCACTGCCGGATTTCGCGTATATCGCCTGGCCGCGCTGGACGCGATGGGGTTGGAGCACGTTGCGTCGCAGGGGTACTGCTTCCAGGTCGACCTGACGCTGCGCGCCCACGATGCCGGACTGTCGATCATTGAGGTCCCCATCGAATTCATCGAGCGAGCACATGGCAACTCCAAAATGGGCACCAGCATCGTCACCGAAGCGCTGATCCGAGTGACCCTATGGGGTGTGCAACGTCGGATCGCCCAAGCACGTGTACTTGTGGCACGGTTACGCCCACGGAGCGACGCCCTGAGCGCTGCCGCGAAAGGATCGTGAACGTGACTTCGACCGGCCAGGCAGCGGGCTCGCGCAAGCCTCGACCCCGACGTGGGCGTTGGATTTTCGTCGTGCTGTTGTTGATCCCGCTGCTTGAGATCACCACGATCATTGCCGTAGGACAAGCCGTGGGTCCGTGGTGGACGTTCGGCGCTTTGATTGCGCTCAGCGTTCTGGGTGCCTGGTTGGTGCACCGCGAGGGTCGGCGGACGTGGGGACGCCTACGCGAAGCCTTGCGCCGCGGCGACACACCCGCCAAAGAACTCACCGACGCGGGGCTGGTGTTGGTAGGCGGCGCGATGCTCCTCACGCCGGGGTTCTTGACGGACGCACTCGGTCTCTTCTTTGTGCTGCCGCTGACCCGGCCCGTCACGCGTATCTGGTTGCAGACCGTGGTTGCGAGCCGATTGCTGGGCAGTTTCGGTGCCGCTGGTCCCTCGAAGCGCAGCAGCCAAGGCGGTCCCACTCGGGCCCGGCAAGGCGAGGTCATCGAGGGCGAGATCATCCACGACACGGACCAGCGAGACCCGGGTCATCGCGACCCCGGCAGTGGCCCGGCACCAGAAAGACCGACTTAGCAGCGCAGAGATAGAACAACGCCCGGCCATCGGATGGCCGGGCGTTGTGATGTACATCGTCAGCGTGAAGCGCTATGCGGTCCGCTTACGAGTTGGCTTCTCACCGCGCCGCTGGCGCAGCAGGGTAAGTCGCTCCTCGAGCAGCTCTTCCAGCTCGGGGATGGAGCGACGCTCCAGCAGCATGTCCCAGTGCGTCCGCTGCGGTTTGGTGGCCTTCATCTCTGGCTCGGGTCCATCGTTGAGCTTGGCGATCAAGCCACAACGGCACTCCCAAATCGAGGGGATTTCGGCCTCGACCGAGAACGGCAACTCACTGACGTGCCCGTCTGGGCAGGTGTAACGCGTGATGGTGCGGTCACTGAAGGTGACCCCTTCATCGCTCTCGAACGACAACCAACTGAGGTTGGTGCCGCGCAAAGACCTTTCAGCCATTGTGCAAACTCCCCTCGTGTCCATGACACGCTATGAGATGGGCGGTACTACGGAGAAGGAACGCTTCGCGACGCTTACGTGTTCCGCTCGGGCAGATAATTCCGTGCGAGCGTGCGCAGCAGCATACGAAAATCAACGGCGGTGGGGATTTCCATGCGTGGTGAAGCCAACTCATGAGTCTAGCGGCCCCAGAGAGAAAGCGCCATTCAGGTGACGTCCTCGCGCGTCGGCCGGCCTACACCACAGCGGGTTGTTCGTTG
This sequence comes from uncultured Actinomycetota bacterium, assembly GCA_963803695.1. Classification (GTDB taxonomy): domain Bacteria; phylum Actinomycetota; class Actinomycetes; order Actinomycetales; family Dermatophilaceae; genus Ornithinicoccus. The sequence continues at coordinate 153,208 of CAWDNY010000003.1, read as the reverse complement.
CCTGCGTCCTCGATGCCCTGTCGCATGTTCACCCGGATCAGCAGCAGGCCACCGATCACGAAGAAGGCAATCAAGGCGATGATCGCCAGTCGATAGGACCCGGTCAGTTGGAAGATGAGACCGAAGGCCAGGGTGCCCATCCAACTCGTGCCCCGCTCCATGGCCTGATAGAAGCTGAAGAACTCCGACTCACGACCCGCCGGGACCAGTTGGCTGTACATCGACCGAGACAGGGCCTGGGTGCCCCCGAGCACCAGGCCGATGCAGAAGGCGCACACCAACCAAACGGCGTAGGCGCCGGCCGGCACGACGAAAGCGAACGCGACCACCGCCGTCCACATGACCAGTCCGCCTAGGACCACGCGTTTGGCCCCAAAGATCACCGCCAGACGGCCAAACAGCAAGGCACCGCCAAAGGCAACGAACTGCACCAACAAAATGGTGATAATCAGTTGTCCCGCTTCGAACCCCAATTCCTCCGAGCCATAAAGGCTGGCCGAATAGATGACTGTTTGTATGCCGTCGTTGAAGAAGAGATAGGCCAGCAAGAAGAGCATGGTCTGAGGAAAGAGTCTGATCTCGCGGAAGGTCGTCCTCAGCTGCGCGAAGGTGCCAGCCACTCCACCTGCTTCTGTCATCACCGGAACGCTGGTCGTCCCACGAATACGTCGCAGGCCCCATACCGGGATGATGGTGAAGGCCGCCCACCAGAGACCGGCCGAGAGCAAGCTGAGCCGGATCGCCATCTCGTAGCTGATCCCCACGCTTTCGTTCAGTTGCAGCAGCCCGAGGTTCAAGGCCAGCAGCACACCGCCGCCGAGATACCCCAACGCCCAGCCGCGCGAGGAGACGGCGTCTCGGTCGCTGGGGTGGGCGATGCGCACCAACAGCGCGTCGTAGACCACGATCGAGGACCCGAGGCACAGGTTGGCCACGATCAGCAGGACCACGCCGAGCTGCCAGTTTGACCCACTCAGGAAGAACATCCCCATGGCGGCCAGCGACCCCACCCAGGCGAAGGCCCCCATCAACCGGGTCGGGGTCTGGGTGCGGTCAGCCGCGGCTCCCACAATCAACAGGAAAACCGCAGAAACGATTGTGGCGAGCGTGATCGTGTACGGAGCCAGCGAGCCAACGGCGATAGGAATCCCGAGGATGGACAAGTTCTGCGTGCACGTCGCTCCCTCAGCGAGGTCCGGGCACGCATCGGCACGGGCCAGGGCCGTGAGGTACGGCGCAATCAGCACCGTCCCAGTCGTGGTGACGTAGGCCGAGTTGGCCCAGTCGTACCAGGACCAGGCCCGCTGGTGGGACCTCGTGCGCTCACGCGCGATATCGGCAATGTGAACGCCAGGCTCTGCCATGGCGTCAGCGTCCCACATCATGGCACGCCAACCACGGATTCCCTCGCGAGGTTGCGCAAGTATCGCGGCGGGTACACAGTAACCAGGTCATTTCATTCAACGAACGAAGGAGCAAGCATGGGTATCGGCGACAAAATCAAGAACGCAGCCCAAGAGGCCACGGGCAAGGCCAAGGAAGCCGCAGGAGACGCGACGGACGACGAGCAGATGCAGGCCGAAGGGAGTGCGGAGCAGACCGAGGCCAACGTCAAGCAGGGTGGGGAGCACGTCAAGGACGCCTGGAACGACGTCACGAAGTAGTCAGTTTCTGCCGGGAAGCCGTCGACGCAGGGCTGCAAGTAGTGGCCGCAACACCCCACTGCCGCGTTTCGGTGTCGGGGAGGTGGCGACATCGGGGCCAGTCTCGCGGACGGCTTCCTGGCGGATTTGGCCGCGCAGCGCCACCCCGCGTCGCTCTTCGCGCCGCGCAGCTGCCATGCCCTCGGTGCTTTCGGCCTCTACGTCCTGCGCCGCCATCTTCCCGGCCACGATGTCTATTTGCTCGCTGTAGTACTTGAGCATCACGGCCACAGACGCGACGACCGGCACCGCTAGGAACGCCCCGACGATCCCAAACAGAGTGCTTCCCGCCACGATGGCCACCAACACGATGCCTGGGTGCAGGTCCATCGACTTGCTCTGCAGGATCGGCAACAACAGGTTGCCTTCTATCTGCTGCACCGCCAACACCAGCACGAAGACGAAGATCGCAGTGCCGAAGCCGTTGGACACCAGGGCCACCAAGACGGCGAATCCACCGGCCACGAAGGCACCGACGACGGGGATGAAGGCACCGAAAAAAGTCAACACCGCTAGCGCGAACGCCAGCGGCACCCCGGCGATCAGCAGGCCGGAGCCAATGAGGGTGGCATCGATCAGACCCACCAGCGCCTGCGTGCGGATGAAGCCGCTGACGGTGTTCCACACGCGCTGGCTGACCTCGACGAGGTGTTGACCGGCATACCGGCCGGACCAGCGGTGCAGAAAGGGCAGCAATCGGGTGCCGTCCTTGAGGAAGAAGAACGTCAGCACCAAGACCAAGAAGGTGGTGACGACGACGTTGCCGACCGCAGCGACGCCGGTGAAGACGCCCGCAGCGATGTCGCTGGCCCGCCCCTCCAGGGCAGTGCGCAGCCGATCCCCGAAGTCCTGCAACTGGGAGTTGTCCAAGTTCAATGGCGGGCCGGCCGTCCACTTCTGCAACTCGCCCAACCCTGCGCCTGCAGCATCGACGACCTGTCCCCCCTGTTCGATCACCGACGGGGCAATCCACGAGAAAATGCCGATCACGGCTGCCAGGGCGATCAGGAGGGTGCTCGCAGCGGCCAGCACACTTGGCCAACCATTTCGCCGAAGAAACCGAGTCGCCGGCCACAGCACGCTGGTCACCAGCATGGCCATGATCAACGGGAAGACGGCCACCCAGGCCTGGGCAATCAGCCACAACAGGACGGCTGCCGCCGCCACGAGGATCAGGAACCGGATGGCCCAGACCGCCGAGAGTTTCACCGAACGGGCGATAACGGCGCCGCGGTCGATGGGTGTTGATGGGGGAGTGGCAGGCGTGCTCACGAAAATATGCCTCGAAACAATCTGGTGGTCCCCCTAAGGGCGGATCATCCCATCCTGTCACCGCACATACCGATACGCCGCTTCATCAAGACCCCACCGAGACTCGGACGCTCGTGCTGTGTGATTGCCCTGGCTCCAGGGCCACTGCGTTGTCGTCGATGTTCGCGGTTTCGACACACAGCATCTGCGTCCACTCCTGATCGGCGAAGTCGCTCATCTTCGCGGCACCGTCTGGACCTGGATTCCACACCACGACGTTGCGTGCGCCGGAGGCTTCCAGCGTGATCACCCGTTGCAGCGTCGGGTCCTGAAACCGAACAGGTCCGGGCGTTCGATAGATGCGGTCGACCTCCCCGCTGATGCGCAGTGGCCCCTCCTGGGTGGCCTGCGTTCCGGTGACTTTGTCGTAGTAATCCACGCCGTCCACACCGTGAAGTCGCGCGTCACGCACGTCTCCCACGTGCAGATAGGTATGCAGGGCGAGTTCGTAGGTGAAAGCCGTCGGGCTGGTGTTGGTCACGGTGTGGGAGACCACTAACGCATCGGCACGAACCGTTGCCTCCATCGTGCTCTCGAAGCCATGATCGAAGAGCAGGCGAGAGTGCTGCGGTAGGTCAGCCGAGGAAAGGGTCCACAACAGCCGGTCCGATTCCTGCTCCTGAAGCGTCCAGCCCACGGTTCGCACCAGACCATGGCTGGGCGTGCGCTGCCCGTCGGGACCATTGGCGAACCAGGGCCAACACACCGGTATGCCACCCCGGATCGACTGATCGGCGGCATACCGCGCGAGCCTGCTGACCCAGATGACCGGCACTGAGCCGATCGTCCACTGGGCGACGTGAGCACCGTGGTCGTATGCCGTCACATGGCTGCGCTCAGTGCCTATCGTTCTTTGGGTGAAGATCGCCATGGTCAAACTTTAGTTCGCCTACCAACGGTTCGCGGCGAGCGTCCCCAAGAAGGGAGGCTCCACCGTAAAACGCCGATAAGTGACATTATGTAAACCGTCAACCCCTTAACCCTTCCCCAGATGACCGATGTGCGCGCACTCAGCGCTTCCGCCACGTGCAACAGCGCGCACATCGGTCATCTGCCCCGAGCGCCGGCCTCGCACTGCATACTCGCCCATTCGTTCTTGTGCACGAACGTGACCTCGCCGCCCGTGATCTCGGCATAGAAACCCGCTAGGCGTCCCGGGTCCGGACAGGCAAGCGGGACTGAGCTAAACCGCGCCACCGGAGATCCCCCTCGTTGCTTCGTTGATCCACGACTCAAGATCCTTATCGGACTCAACGGCATCACGCTGAACGACCACCCATCCACGGCTCATCGGCTTACCGCGCATCTCCGGCCACGTTGCGCCCTCGCGAGTCAGCAGGTCATCGACCCTGTCCGGGTCGCAGCGGACCATCAGGTGACCTTCGGCATTCGCCGAGACCGCGAGGTGTTCGTCCACCATGAACGAGAGTCCCCCGAACATCTTCACCTCCCGCACCGACCGCCCCCGCAAGGCGACCCTGATGCGCTCTGCTAGTTCTTGGTCGTAAGCCATCTCGCCTCAGAGCGTTGTCGTGTTGTATGCGGCGCGCAGACCGCGCATGTCGTCCGCGCCTAGGGGCTTACCCTCGGCTTCGGCCTCGCGGACATCTCGGAAGAACCCCTCGTCCCCAGCGGGCGTGGAGATGCACAACGCCGCCACCACCTCAGTGGAGTGATCATTGCGAAAGCCGTGCACCGATCCCTTCGGCGCGTACGCCAGATCGCCGGCACCCAGGGTCTGTTCGCCCCAGCCCGTCTGCACGGTCAACTCCCCCGACAGCACGTAGAAGCACTCATCGTGATTGCCGTGGACATGAGGCACCGCGCCGACCCGATCAGGTGGCACCGTGAAGTGCTCCACGCTCAATGCGCCCCGTGATTGAGTCGAAGCCAAGATGAACATGTGTTCGACACCGGCCGCACTCATCCGCTCCCCCGCACCAGACGGCACCACGAGGGCCTGCGGCTCCTGATCATTGCCCGCCGCCTCTTACCCGGGCGCGTCACTCAAAGGGACTCGGATCGCCGGCACCGACGCGAACAATCTCGGGGTAGCCGGCCGAGAAGTCGATCACCGTGGTCGGATCGCATCCCGTTTCGTCGCCATCGATGACGGCGTCGACGACGAGGTCCAGCTCTTCTTTGATCTCCCAGCCCATAGCCAAAGGTTCTTCCTGGCCGGGCATGAGCAAGGTGGAGGACAGCAGCGGCTCCGCCAACTCGGCCAGCAATGCCTGCGTGATCCGGTGATCGGGTATGCGGACCCCGATCGTCTTCTTCTTCGGGTGCAGCACCTTCTTCGGAACCTCTGGCGTGGCCTGGAGGATAAACGTGTAAGGCCCCGGGGTCGCTGCCTTCACGGCGCGAAACACCGCGTTGTCCAACTGCACGAACTGTCCGAGTTGGGCGAAGTCATGGCAGATCAGCGTGAAGTGGTGTTTGTCATCGAGCTTGCGGATGTCGATGATCCGCTGCTTGGCTTCGGCGTTGCCGAGTTGCGCCGCCAGGGCATAGCAAGCGTCCGTGGGATAGGCCACGAGTCCGCCGCTGCGCAACACCTCGGCGACTTGGCCGATCAGCCTGGGCTGAGGATCCTGCGGATGAATGTCATAGAAACGCGCCATAGTTCAGCCTAATCCGGCGCCTGTATCGATGGCGTGGACACGTCCTGTCGGTCAGGAACATCGGGGACATCGGGCCTGTCGGGATCCTGACCCTCCTCCGGCTCGTCCCAGACGCGCTTGGGCGGCAACGGTGACAGATAACCCGCGACCAACAGCAAGAGTCCCACGGCGATGAAGGCAATGATTGCGCCGAGAGTGTCCGAGTCACGCATATCGACGACGAACAGCTTGACGACCACGACGCCCAAGATGCTGACCGCTGCCACCCAGACACGGCGCCAGCCCCGCCGCGTGGCGAGCACCATGGCGGTCAGCGAGATGAGGGTCCACAGGATCGAGGTCGCGGCCTGGGCGATGTCGGAGGCCCACAACGCCGAAACCGTGTATGGAGTGCCTGTCCAGTGATGCAACGTGCGTAGCAGCACGGTGGTCAGCCACACGAAGGTGACCCCGCAGAGCACAGCCCAGCCGTAGCGCCGCGGCACCGTAGTCCACACCGAGCGCTGAGCCACTCGCCACCACGCCACCGCGGTGACCAGGACAACGCCTTGGGCCAGATCGCCAGGGTTGAGGAAGGGAGCGTGGGGCAGCGGATCAAAATCTCCGGCGGAGATGGGATAGATCACGAGCGACCAGAGCAATAACCCCGCAATCGGCAACGCACTCCCCCAGGCCACGTATGTCGACCGGTGCGCGCGCCACGGCCAACTCGGCATACGTATCGCGATCCAGATCATCGCGGTCAAGACTGCCGCCACGCCCACGATTGGCCAGTCGACACCGCCCCCGGACGTCCACCGATCAAGGAGCCACAAGGACTCCACGCTGAAGAGATAGGCCGCTAGCCACCACGACCCCGTATGAAGTGTCGCCAGCAATCTCACTGGCACCGCATGGCGTGACTCTCGAACACGCAGCAACCCGTAGAGGACCACGAAAATGGCCAGCCAACCCCAGCCGTATCCGTCGGCAAACGGGTCACCACCCACGAGCGTCACGACCCCGAGAGCAAGCAGCGCAAAAGCCAACAATCCGACTGCGGTAAAACGCCACTCATGCCACTTCAGGCCCACTTCGAGCACGCCTAGCAGTCCGGCGGTGACCGCCACAAACACCATGACCAGGGCATCCGCCCATGGGTAGTCGGCGTAGGCAGTGATCTCCGCGACGCCATTCCCGAGCCACCACGCCAGACCCCAAGCCGCCACCATGACCGAGCCCGTCCGCCACGCCGCAGCGTAGCCAAGGCGCACTACCGCGTCTCGCAACAACCAACTCGAGATGAATCCGGCCACCGCCAACAACACACCCCCGAGGAACACGCCGTTCACGATCGGGGTCGGCGCGATGCGGTCAAACAACCCCACCGGGAGATACAACAGCCCGGCCAAGCCCTGCAGGGTGAGTGCGAAGATCACCGACAGACGGGATCGCTGGATCAGTGCGATCCACAACACCCCAGCACCCTCGATCGCCCAGGCCGCCGCGACCCATTCACCGTCGAGGGCCAGCGGGATCGACAGCGAGGCGAACACCAGCGCCAACGCGAGGAAGCTGCGACTCAACAGCAGGTATGCCCGGCCGCCGAGGATGCGACACAGTTGCCGAAGCGCGGCGTAGAAGACCCCAAGGACCAGAGCCGAGACAGCCAGACCGTATTCACTGTCCGCGACCAGACCCGCCTGCAACCCGAACGCCACCAACGGCACCCCGAAGATCAGGGTCGGGTCGATGAGGCCGCGCAGGCGCGGCGGCTGCCGGCTGGCGTAGAGCACAGCGATGGCCACGTAAAACAGGAAGAACACGATGAGGAAGAGCTGGCTCGACGGCCGGTCCGCGGGGGTGTAGGACAGCACCCCCCAGACTGTGGCGATCACGAAGGTGAAGAGGAATCCGAGCAGGTTCAAGCCTCGCCACGCCCGGAACCATGCGATCCCGAGAATGCCGAGGTTGAGCACCAGGTAGTAGCTGAACAACGTGATGTGGCTGCCCTCGCCGGTCGAGGTCAGCAGTGGCGCGAGGAATCCGCTGATCACGGCAACGACTGCCAACGTCGAGCTGTTTTGCAGCACCGCCAGAGCCCCACCGATCACGACCATCATGACCAACAGGGCGATGCTGACCCCGCCGGGCAGCACGTCATAGAGCTGCATGGCGGCAAAGACCGTGCTGTAGGTGATGCCCAGACCGCCGCCCTGCAAGATCAGCGCGTAGGTCCGACGACGACGGCGCAGCATCCAGCCAATACCGAGCAACACCAGCCCCAACAGTGCGACCGCTATCAGACGTAGCTCGATCGGGACGTCGAAGGCACCCTGGGCGTTGGCGTACTGCAGCAGGAACGCGACTCCGAAGAACAGCACAATGACGCCGACCCGCACGACGAGATTGCCGCCGGTGAAGTAGCCCACGATGCGCGAGGTCACCGAGTCGATGAGTCCCGGACCCGACGGAGCCTCCTGCGCAGCAGGTCCTTCCGCAGAGGGAGGTGCGGCAGGGATGGCAGGTCCTGCGGGAACGGAGATGCCAGGCGGCTGCTGATACGGCGAGCGCGGCAACGGTTGTGCCGGTCGCGCGTCGGGCGACGGCTGAACGGACCATCCCGGCACGGATGGGGGCGAAGGAGAGCGGACCGGTGGTTGGTGGGTTGTACTTGGGTCGTCGGCGGTGGACGGACGCTCACAAGGTCGCGCGGTTCCTGCGGAGGCACTGCCCCCCATGTACTGACGCTGGCGATCTCTTCGACCCGCCGTTGGAGGGTCTCGACCGATTTCCCGAGCCGTCGGATCTGCACCAACGCAGCCCCCAACCCGAGAGCCAGCAGCGCGATAAATGCCTCCACGCCGCCCCCTTCTCAGATCGTCGTCAGCGTGGACGCAACCTATCGCACTGGGGTCCCTAGCAGGATCGAATGCTAGGAGGCGACGTGCCGTGCTGAGTCGGGTCCGTGCTCGGTGGCCTCGATCAGTGCGCCGATGAAGGCTGGCAGGTCGTCCGGGTTACGGCTGGTGATCAGGTTGCCGTCGATCACGACCTGCTCATCCACCCAGTTCGCGCCAGCGTTGCGCAGATCAGTGGCCAGACTCGGGAAGGAAGTGAGCCGGACGCCGTCGACCACCTCGGCTTCGATCAGTACCCACGGAGCGTGACAGATAGCGGCCACAGGCTTGCCGCTAGCTACGAAGTCGGCAATGAACTGCACCGCAGTCGAGTCCATTCGCAGAGCATCTGGGTTGGCCACGCCACCGGGCAAAACCAAAGCGTCGTAGTCCTCGACCGTGATCTCCGCGACAGCATGATCGACCGAGATCTTCTCCGCCTTCTCGAGGTGATCGAAGGTCTGCACGGTCCCGGCCTCCGGGCTCACCACGTGCGCGGACATGCCAGCGTCGATGACCGCATCGCGCGGCTCGGTCAGTTCGACGCGTTCGATGCCTTCGCTTGCGACCAAGAACGCGACGGCCTTTGCGGTGCGGGGTGCGGAGCGGGTGGTTTCGGCGGAATCGGTCATGCCTTCAAGCCTGAAGGAGACCGAGTGCCCTTGCAACCCGAGTCAGTCTGCGGTGTCCTGGATCGGTCGCTGGTATGCCGCGAACACCTTGGTCGCGGCGAAGCCGAGGCCCTCGTACAGCCGGGTTGCCCCCGTCGGGCTGGCCGAGTCGACGTGCAGCTCAAGGGTGTCGTAGCTGCCGTCGGCACTGGCCAGCGCAATCGAGTTGCTCAGGCAGGCCCGAGCGAGCCCCCGACCGCGAGCGTGCGGGTGCGTGCCGACGATGTTGACGTAAAGAATCCCGTCACTGTGCTGGCCGCAGAGCGCGTACGCCAGCGGTTCGCCAGCGTGATTCACGGCAACACTCGACATACCCAGTCGGCCGCTGGCCGCGTGCCAATGCTCGGCCCAGATCTCGCGGGTGGTGTGTGCCGACCCCCAGTGGTCCTCGAACGCGAGATTGTGGACCGCCCGCAGTGGCTCACTCATCTCGTCGGTGGGTATGACGATGCGCACCTCGGACGCCTCAAGACCGGCCACCGTGGGGCCAGGGATAGGGCGTTTCATCTGGTTGAAGTATCGGACGATCTCGTAGCCGCGACGTTCCAACAGAGGCCGGACACTGGCACCCTCGAGGTTGCCGTCGGCCCGAAAGAACGCCGGCGCACTGGGGTGCCGCTGCCGCGCCAGTGTTGCCCCCCGCGCCTCGGACATCTCGGACAGTTGTCGCCCGATGCCCCGCCCGCGGTGCTCGGGGTGCACGCCGCCGCTGAGCCACACTCGGACCTGGCCGTCCGCATCGAGCGTGTGAGAGGTGCGGATTTGGCCGAAGCCGATCAGGACCTCGCCCTCTCGGACAGCGATGGTGTCCAAGGTGGGGTTGACGCCATGCTCCTGAAGTTCTTCAGCGAGATCCTCGGTCTGTAGCGCTCATCCGTGTCGTCGGCGTCCGCGAGGGCATCGAGCAGCCAGGACCACCCCTGCACGTCGTCGGGTCGCAGGTGACCCCACTGGTATGCGATGACCTCGGTTTGCGCCTCCGCGCTCATGCGTCGCCGTCCTCACCGTGGCCAGGGCCGGGGCGCGAATACAACGCGAAGGTCCGGTCGACGTGAAAGCCCAGTTGTTCGTACAACCGCGTCGCCCCGGTGGGACTCGCCGAGTCCACGCCGAGGTCCACCACGTCGTACTCGCCACTCTTCGCCGCCAGTTCCAGCGTGCGCGACAAGCAAGCCCTGGCCAGGCCGTGGTGTCGCGCAGCCGGCGCGGTACCGACTGCGTCGATATACAACTCGCGCTTGACCCACTGCGCGGCCCACACGTAGGACAGCGGCTCGCCATCGGCGTCGGCGGCGACCGTGGAGAACTGTGGGCGGTGGGTGCGCGACTCCTGCGATTCCTTCCAGGCTTGCTCGGTGCGCTCCCCCGAACCCCAGTGGTCGACGAAGGCGAGGTTGTGCACCAGGCGGAGCTGCTCGGACATCGAATCGGTCGGGGTGATGAGCCTGACCCCGTCGGGCAGGTCCGGGCGCGAGGGCACCGGGCCGCTCGAGACCGGCCGGGCCATGTGCGCGAAGTATCGGGCGACGTCATAACCGCGGTGCGTCAGCATGGCGCGGACCGAGGCGCCCGGCACTCCCCCGTCGGCATACAGCATGATCGGCTGATCTGGGTGCCGCTCTTGGGCCAGCGCGACCCCTCGGCGCTCTTGAATGGCGAGCACCTCCCGACCAAGCCCGCGGCCCCGGTAGTCGGGGTGGATGCCCCCGAAGAGGTAGGAACGAGCCAGTCCCTCGTTGCTGAGCGCCTCCGGCACCAGCACACGCCCGAAGCCCACGATGTCCTCCCCAGCCCAGATCCCCCACGAATCCTGCGCGGCGTCAAAGGTGGGCGACTGCAGATCCTCAAGCAGATCCTCGACCTCGAGGAACTCATCGGTGTCGTCGACACGAGCGAGTAGGTTGTGCAGTTCAGCCCACGTCCCCGCGGTCTCGGCGCTCAAATACCCCCACCGGTATGCCGTCTGTGTGTCAGTCATCCCGCCATTCTGGCCCGGCGCGTCCCGGCATACCACCCAATTCCTAGCCCGACCAAGACCAGGCCAGCCAGCACCGACTCCCACGGCAGTGCGGCCACCAGCACCAGGCAACCCACCAGGCCGACGACGGGGACGAAGCGTTGCCAGAGCCTCTGGCCGCGCAGAGTCCAGGCGCTGGCGTTGGCGACGGCGTAGTAGAGCAGCACCCCAAAACTGGAGAACCCGATGGCTCCGCGTAGGTCGACCACGAGCGCAACCAGGAGCACGACTGATGCCACTGCGACCTCGGCTCGTTGTGGCAACTGGTGCGGGCCGCTCACGCTGGCCAACCGGGTCGGCAGGTGGGCATCACGGGCCATCGCCAGCGTGGTCCGCGAGATCCCCAGCAGCATGTTGAGCAACGCGCCGAGGGCCGCGCACGCCGCCGCGACCCTGACCGACCACACCCACTGCTGCCCCCAGACCTGCTCCGCCACGTCGGCAATCGGGGCCACGCTCGCCGCAGCCGCATCACTGCCGATGACCCCGAGCACCAACACAGCGAGGCCACTGTAGAGGGCAAGAACCACGACAAAAGTGATGCCGATGGCCTGCCCAATGGTGCGCTCAGGGTCGAGGACTTCCTCCCCCAGCGTCGCGATGCGTGCGTAGCCAGCAAAGGCGAAGAACAGCAGACCAGCGGCCTGCAACACCCCGTATGCCGATGCATCGGTCATCGATCCGAGTCCGGTCCTGAGGTCGAAGACCGGCTCCCCGGCCACCGACGCCACGGCCACACTGACGCCCAACCCGACTAGCACCGCCAGGACTACGGCGACGATCACCGCCGAGATGCGTGCCGAGCGCTGCAGACCCGACAGATTGGCAGCGGTCACCGCGAGGACCGCAACGACCGCCGCGAGTCGCTCATACCCCGGAGCTACATAGGCACCCAGCGTCAGCGCCATCGCGACGCACGAGGCACTCTTGCCGATGATGAAACACCAGCCGGCCAAGAAGCCCGGCAACTGTCCCAAACGCTCTGTGCCGTAGACGTACGTGCCTCCCGCGGAGGGATACCGCGCAGCCAACATGGCCGAGGAGTAGGCGTTGCAGGCCGCCACGACGGCGACGATCAGCACGCTCAGCAGCATCCACGAGCCGGCCGCCTGGGCCGCCGGAGACCACACGACGAACATCCCGGCACCGATCATCGACCCCATCCCGATGAACACTGCGTCACGCCTGGTCAGGGTGCGCCGCAGAGCATCAGCAGCAGTCCCGGTACCCGGCATGAGCAGCAGTGTTCCACCTTGATGTGACGCCACGATGGCCCGCATACGATCACCGCCTGCACTATCAAGCGTAGTGAGACTTCGCTAGGGTCGGTCGAATGGACTTCGACGAGAACGGCCAACCGATGATTCCCGCAGGACGCCTGATCCTGGTGCGCCACGGCGAGACTGAGTGGTCTCGCTCCGGCCAGCACACCGGGCTGACCGATCTGCCGCTGCTGCCCGAGGGTGAGGCCGCTGCCAAAGAGGTCCGGCCCGTGCTGGAAGAGTTCACGTTCTCGCACGTTCGGTGCTCACCGCTGCACCGCGCCCAGCGCACCGCCGAGCTCGTCGGCCTCAAGCCGGACATCATCGACGACAACCTTCGCGAGTGGGACTACGGCGGCTACGAGGGCGTGACCACCAAGGAGATCCGCGAGCGCACCGGATACCTGTGGAACGTCTTCGAGCACGGCGTCATCCCCGGCGATACCCCGGGTGAGACCGTCGAGGAAGTCGCCGGCCGGGCTAGCCGGGTGCTGGAGGAGATCTATCCGCACCTGCACCAGGGCGACGTGGCCCTGGTCGGACACGGGCACTGCCTACGCATCCTCGCTGGGGTCTACCTTCGACAGAATCCTCGTTGGGGCCGTCGGGTCACGTTCGAGACTGGGAAGGTCGCCGTGCTCGGCCACCACCATGAGGACCGCGTTATTGAGGCGTGGAACCGACGCCGCTAGCCTTCTCGACCGCTAACTTTCTCGACCGCTGACCTTCTCTACCTCGGGGATCGGCCAGGCATGCACCGGCTGATTCTGCTCCATGTGCTCCACATAATGGCCGAACATCATCTGCAAAGCTGTGTCGCGGTTGTGTCCGGCCGCTTCGTGCTTCTCAGTGACCTCGACCTGCCAACTGGCACCGTTCTGGTGCGCCGTGCAGCGGCCTTCGATCACCGAGAGGTAGTGCTCTCGGACTTGGCGTCGCAACCCTAGGGCGGCGAGGCCCTCGTTGGCCTCTTCCAGCAGGTGGTCGGCGATGAGGTCGGTCGCGCCGACCTTGCCGAGGCCAGGCCACACGAGGTTGGCTTCAATCCCGTGCTTGGAGGCGTCGAAAAAGTTCTTCTCCGCGTCGGCGAAGGACATCTTGGTCCAGATCGGGCGTCCGCTGGAAGTGAGCTTTTCCAGCAGTCCGTAGTAGAAGCAGGCGTTGGCGACCATGTCGATGGCGCTCGGCCCGGCGGCCAGCACGCGGTTTTCGACCCGCAGGTGAGGGACGCCTTGGGAGTTGTCATAGATGGGCCGGTTCCAGCGCCATACCGTGCCGTTGTGCAGTCGCAGCTCGTGCAGCTCAGGTGCCGAGCCCTCCCGCAGCACGCGGACCGGGTCTTCGTCGCTGACCTCGGGCAGCAGCGCAGGGAAGCAGTTCACGTTTTCTTCGAACAGGTCGAAGATCGAGGTGATCCAGTGCCGCCCGAAGTAGGCCCTCGGCCGCACGCCTTGGTGCTTCAACTCCTCGCTGCGGGTGTCGGTCATCTGCGAAAACAGCGGCACTCGCGTCTCGGCCCACAGCCGCTTGCCAAACAGGTATGGCGAGTTGGCACCGATCGCAATCTGCACCCCGGCGATGGCTGAGGCCGCGTTCCAGTACATCGGGAAATCCTGCGGGGTGACCTGCTGGTGAAGTTGCACCGAGGTGCATCCCGACAACGGCCCGATCGTTTCGAAGTACTGCACGACCTGCTCGCCCGTGGGGCCTTCGATGTCGAGCTGCAGGCCCTCGCCGCGCTCGTTCAGGACCGCGTCGTTCAGCGCGGTGTAGCGCACGCCCAGGCTGAGCCAGTCGCCATCGAAGGTCTCAGGCTGCAACGTCGGGATGATGCCGGTGGCCACCACCCGAGCGCCGTGCTCTCGGGCCGCGTCGCCGGCTCGTCGCAGTGATTGCTCGAGCCAGCGCTCTAGCCGCACGGCTTGATCTCCGGCCATCGGGCGCGGTGGCACGTTGATCTCGATGTTGTAGCGGCCCACCTCGGAGGTGAAGTCGCCATCGTGCAGGTCCTTCAGGACCGAATCGTTGATCAGCGCCGGGCCGAGATCCTCATCGACCAAGCTCAGCTCGATCTCCAGACCCATCTGCGGTCTGGTGAAGTCGAACCTGCTCTCCTCGAGCATCTTCTCGAAGACGTCCAGGTCCAGCAGGACCTTCTGCCGGAAGTTGACGCGCTGCTCGCGTGTGAACGCTGCCGAACTGACCTCTGCACCCATGCGCTGACCTAACCACACTGCGTGGCCTGCGGCCAGTGTTTGCGCCCGCTACTCGGCGAGGTCTTCCAGTGGGGGGCAACTGCACTGCAGGTTGCGGTCACCCCACGCGCCATCGACGCGGCGCACCGGGGGCCAGTACTTGCTAGCGGGGTCGACCGTGCCGGGGTATGCCGCGCTCTTGCGGTCGTAGGCGTGGTCCCAGTCTCCGGCCAGCGACCACGCGGTATGCGGTGCGCCGCGCAGCACGCTGGATTCGACACCACCCTCGGCGACGGCATCCACCTCGGCCCGGATCGCGATCATCGCGTCGCAGAACCGGTCGATCTCGGCCAGGTCTTCACTCTCGGTGGGCTCGACCATCAACGTCCCGGCCACCGGGAACGACATCGTCGGCGCGTGAAAGCCGTAGTCGATCAGCCGCTTGGCCACGTCATCGACGGTCACCCCGGTCTCTTTGGTCAGCGGACGCAGATCCAGGATGCACTCGTGCGCGACCAGCCCGTCGGTGCCGGTGAAGAGGATCGGATAGTGATCGCTGAGGCGGTGGGCGATGTAGTTGGCCGACAGCACCGCGACCTTGGCCGATTTGGTCAGGCCAGCGCCGCCCATCAACCGGACGTAGGCCCACGAGATCGGCAGGATGCCGGCCGATCCAAAGGGCGCGGCCGAGATCGCCCCGACCCCGTGGTCGGGCCCAGCGGTGGAGTCCAGTGGGTGATTGGGCAGGTGCGGGGCCAGGTGGGCGCGCACCGCGACAGGTCCCACGCCCGGCCCACCGCCGCCGTGCGGGATGCAGAAGGTCTTGTGCAGGTTGAGGTGGCTGACATCTCCGCCGAACTGACCTGGCTTGGCCAGCCCCATCAGCGCGTTCAGGTTGGCGCCATCAACGTAGACCTGTCCCCCGGCTTGGTGGATCTGGTCGCACACTTGGGCGATGGTCGCCTCGAAGACCCCGTGCGTGGAGGGATAGGTCACCATCAGGGCGGCGAGTTGGTCGCCGTGGGTCTCGATCTTGGCGGCCAGGTCGTCCAGGTCGACGTCGCCCTCGGCCAGGGTCTTGACGACGACAACCTTCATCCCGGCCATCACGGCGCTGGCGGCGTTGGTGCCGTGAGCACTGTCCGGGATCAGGCAGATTTTTCGTTGGTCGTCGCCGTTAGCCAGGTGATAGCCGCGGATGGCCAGCAGTCCAGCGAACTCGCCTTGGGATCCGGCGTTGGGCTGCAGACTGACCGAGTCGTAGCCGGTGACTTCGCACATCCACATGCTCAGCTGGTCGATCAACTCGTGATAACCCATGCTCTGGTTGGCGGGGGCAAACGGGTGGATCGCGGCGAAGTCGGGCCAGGTGATGCTCTCCATCTCGGTGGTGCCGTTGAGCTTCATCGTGCAGGAGCCCAGCGGGATCATGCCCCGGTCGAGCGCGAAATCCTTGTCGGCCAGGGTCCGCATGTAGCGCAGCATCGAGGTTTCGCTGCGGTAGCGGTGGAAGACGGGGTGCTCCAGGTATGCCGAGGTGCGCTGATGCATCGAGGCCCAGGTCACCTCGACCGGCTCGGAGTCATCGCTGGGCGCGGGAGGCTCGACCGCGAAGGCATCGCACACGATGGCCAAGTGCTCGGGGATGGTGGTTTCGTCGGTGCTGAGCAGCACGGTGTCCTCATCGCGACACCACAGGTTGACCCCGCGGCCCTCGGCTCGCTGCACGATCCGCCGGGCTCGTCCGGTCGCCGTCACGGTGAGGGTGTCGAAGAAGTCCACCTCGGCGACGCCGTATCCCCCGGCCCGTAGCGCATCGGCCAGCACGTGGGCACGGCCGTAGGCGCGCAACGCATTGGCTTTGATGCCCTCGGGTCCGTGCCACACGGCATACATGCTGGCGATGACGGCGAGCAACACCTGGGCGGTGCAGATGTTGGACGTCGCCTTCTCCCGGCGGATGTGCTGCTCACGCGTTTGCAGGGCGAGTCGGTATGCGGGGGCACCGTCGGCGTCCTTGCTGACCCCGACGAGTCGACCGGGCAGCATCCGTTCCAGGCCGGTCCGCACACTCATGTATCCGGCGTGCGGACCACCGAAGGCCATCGGCACACCGAAGCGCTGCGCGGAGCCGACCGCGATGTCAGCGCCCCACTCCCCCGGTGGCGTCAGCAAGGTCAGCGCCAGTAGGTCACATGCCGCGCTGACGAGCGCACCGACTTCGTGGGCGGCTTCGGTCAACGCGCGGAAGTCTCGGATGACGCCGTCGGCACCCGGATACTGCACGATCACGCCAAAAACCTCGCGGCCCGAGCACAGGTCGCGGACGGCCTGGGCGTCGCTGACTTCGCTGAGATCGGCTCGGACGATGTCGATGCCGACCGGCGTGGCGCGGGTCTTCAGCACGGCGTGCGTCTGCGGCAGCAAGTGCTCATCGACGAGCAGCACCGCGTCTTTGGCCACCTTGCTGCCACGCCGCATCACGGTCATCGCCTCGGCGGCGGCGGTGGCCTCATCGAGCAATGAGGCACCGGATGTGGTGAGGGCAGTCAGATCCGAGCACATCGTCTGGAAGTTGAGCAGGGCTTCGAGTCGGCCCTGGGAGATCTCGGCCTGGTATGGGGTGTAGGCCGTGTACCAAGCGGGGTTCTTCAGCAGGTTGCGGCGGACGACCGGCGGGGTCGCGGTGTTGTAGTAGCCCAGCCCGATCATCGAGGTCAGCACGGTGTTGCGCGCCCCCAGGTCGCGCAGCTCTTGGGAGACGGCCCCTTCACTCGGGGCGGCTTCGATGTCGAGCACGCTGTCGCTGCGGATGTCGGCGGGCACGGCCCGCGAGATCAAGTCTTCCAGGCTCTCGTAGCCCAGCGCGCCGATCATCGTGTCGACGTCGCGGTCGCGCGGCCCGATGTGCCGCGAGACGAACTCCGCGGTGGTGGAAACGTCCTGCTCGGTCATGAGGCTCCTTCGCGGTCCAAGCGATGCCTCCCCCTCTGTCAGCAGACCTGATCGGTTGACCGGTCTGTGCCCTTCCAGAGTTGCCTCACCCGTGCAGTCCTGGACGCCTGAGAGCTTGCTGGGGAGTGTGCCCCTTCGGCGCCTCGACCCAAATGCGCAGGAAGAGGACTCTCCCGCACGGTGTCATCGGCCCACCTAAAATAGCAGGGTCGCGCAGGGCATTCAGCCCGTGGTGCGAGCGGCCCGCCGCACCGACAACTCGTCGTCGCCCGAGGCTGCCGGACCCGCTCCACGCTCGCGTGGCAACTCGGCCAGTTGACCCTCGACCTCGCGCCATACGCTGCCCACGGCGATGCCAAAGACTCCTTGGCCGCCGCGCACCAAGTCGATGACCTCGTCATCGGAGGTGCACGCATACACGCTGGCCCCGTCGCTCATGAGCGTGATGTTGGCGAGGTCTTCGACGCCACCTTCGCGCAGCTGCGATACCGCCACGCGGATCTGTTGCAGCGAGACGCCGGTGTCGAGCAGACGCTTGATGATCTTGAGCACCAGGATGTCGCGGAAGCTGTAGAGCCGCTGGGTGCCTGAGCCGCTGGGGTTGCGCACCGAAGGCTCGAGCAGACCCGTGCGCGCCCAATAGTCCAACTGCCGATAGGTGACCCCGGCTGCGCCGCAGGCGGTCGGACCGCGGTATCCACTGCCGTCGTCATAGGAGGAGGAATCGTGCCGGAACAGCACTCCTTGGGTGGGTCCGAGATCGGCCTGGCCAGGCACTCGCGCTCCCGCAACCACGGCGTCCTCCACTGTCTTTGCTCGGCTTCCTCCGGACGCTGGGCACACGCGCTGCGGTGGAACGGTATTTGACACGGTAAGCCGCAGGGGGTCGGCGGTCAACGACGACGCGCCGGAACGGGCCGCCTAGGAGTCGCGTCCGGGGTCGCCCGGCTCGCTGGGGTCCTCATCGGATTCGCTCGCCATACCCTCGAAGTCCTCCGGGGAGACATTGTCGAGGAACTCCTTGAACCGCTCGACCTCGTCCTCGTCTTCGATGGCCATGGTGATTCCCGCCAGATCGAGCAGGTCTTCGGCCGCCCAAATCGGCGTGGACGAGCGCAGCGCCAGGGCGATCGCGTCAGAGGGCCTGGACTCGATGGTGAGTTCGCCGTCGTCGAAGACAAGGCTGGCGTAGAAGATCCCTTCGCGCATCGAGGTGATGTGGACCTGATCGAGTGTGTGGCCGAGGTCGGCGATCATCGTCACCATGAGGTCGTGCGTCAGCGGCCGCGGTGGCTCGACCCCCTGTTGGGCGTAGGCGATGGCGGTGGCCTCTGGGGCTCCGATCCAGATCGGCAGATACCGCTGACCGTCACGCTCTCGGAGCAGCACGATGGGGCTGTTGGTTGGCATCTCAACCCGCACTCCGAGGACATCCAGTTCTTTCACGCCTCCTACCGTACTCGCCGGACCGGCATCTGGCCTGGGACCCCTTCGACTAGCGGGACGTGCTCAAACCAGCCCGGACCAACGCCGTGTGCAGGGCCAGGCTGTGCGCCACGATGTCGGCTTGGACTTCTTCAGGATCGGCCCCCGCGCCGCCGCGTGCTCGGCGGCGACGGATGGGCTCCAGGATCTGCTCGGCCAGCCCGATCTCCCGGTCGGCGGCCACGCGGAACAGTCTGAGGTGACGTGCTTCGATCCCGTATGCCGACAGCGCCGCCGCCTGGCGCGCCACCTCGATGTCTTCGCTGCTGTGTCGCCCGGCGGCATCGACGCGCAGTAGCCCGAAGGACTTCAAGGCGTTGTATGTCGCGGTGTCCAGGCCAGTGCTTTCGCGCAGGTCGGCCGGGCTGACCCGGGCAGCCCGGCGGCGGATGGGTCGGGCCGGCTCCGGCGCAGCGGCGGGTGCCTCACTCGACGCGGCGGTCGCGGTCGGCATACCCGAGGTGGTCGGCATGCCTGCCTGAGCGAGGGCGTCTTGCTCCGGCCATGCCCCAGTGCGATCCATCCGGTCCAGGTGCTCCCGGATGACTCGCAACGGCCAGAACTTGTCACGCTGCGCGGCCAGGATGAAGCGCAGCCGGTCCACATCTTCGGGCAGGAAGAAGCGCGTTCCACTCTCGCTGCGTTCGGGCGTGACCAGACCTTGAGCTTCCAGGAAGCGGATCTTGGACACGCTGACGCCGTTGAATTCAGCAGCCAGGACCTCGACGACCCGACCGATCGGCCACCCCTGATCGTTGCCGGGGATGCCCTGTCGGCTCACTGCCGCCCGAGGTAGTACATCAACCGGAACTTGCCGATCTGCACTTCGTCACCGGCGTGCAACCGCGCCTCATCGATCCGTTCGCGGTTGACGTAGGTGCCGTTCAGCGACCCCACATCGCGGACGCGATACCCATGCTCGTCGCGGACGAACACGGCATGGCGCCGTGAGACAGTCACGTCGTCGAGGAAGATATCGCTCTCCGGGTGTCGACCCGAGCCGATCTCTTCATCGTCGAGGAGGAAACGCGCCCCGGTGTTGGGCCCGCGCAGGACCATCAGCAACGCGGTCCCCGGCCGTAGCGCATCGACGGTGGCTTGGTCCTCGGCAGACAGCCGCGGCCCGTCTTCGTCGAATGAGTACTCCGTGGGGGGCAAATCCACACCGGGCGGAATCCGAGCCGTGGTCGGGTCGGCCCCGAAGGCGTGGTGCTCCCGTTCTCGCTCACTCACGCGAGCACCTCCTTTACGTTGATCCCCGTTGAGAGGGTGTCCGATTCATCTGCGGTCGCAGCCATACCCTAGCCCAGAGGGATATCTCAGTTGACGTGCTCTTTGTAGGCTTCGACGTCCATCAGATCCCCGAGCGCGGACTCATCGGCGATCTTCATCTCATACATCCAACCCTCCTGATAGGGATCGGTATTAATGATCTCGGGAGTCTGGTCCAGGGCCTCGTTGACGGCCGTGATTTCACCGCTCAGCGGCGCATACAGGTCGCTGACCGATTTGGTGGACTCGACCTCGCCGACCGCCTCCCCTTTGGCCAGCGTGTCGCCCACCGTGGGCAAACTGACGTAGACGACATCGCCGAGTGCATCCTGAGCGTAGGACGTGATGCCGACGCGCACGACGCCTTCGCCGCGTTCCCGCACCCACTCGTGGTCGGTGCTGTAGAGCACGTTGTCTGGGTAGTCGAGCTCACTCATGCGTCTCCTCGAAGTGTCTGGTCCCGATGAGGATCAACGGGGTGGTGGATTGAACCTATCTGGCACGAACCGTTACGGCACGGGCTGAGCGTAGGACGGTGTGCTCGGCACATGCAACGCGTCCAACGTGAGTTCCGGGCGCTCTTGCACCTCGACGCTGCCGCCGTTGCGCCGAACGTTGTCGGTGAAACCTCCGGGAATCGCTAGCGCTCCGGCCAAGGTGCGCGAGTCTCCGATGGCGAGCACGCGATACGGCTCCTGCACCGTCATACCGTCCACGGTCAGCGTGTCTCGGCGTGCTTCGACCCAGGTGCTGGCCACGACCCGCACCTCACCGATTTGGATCGCCTCTGCTCCCCCGTCGCGCAACTCCTGGATCATGTCGATGATCACCGTGGTGGTCAGTTCACGGTCGGGGTCTCGCACCAACACCTCGATGCCCGGGCCGACGACGGCCACGGTGCCAGCCAAGATCTGATAGCTGTCGAGTCGGCTTTGCGCAGCCGCAGCGGCAGCAGCATCGTCCTGTCCCCCGGCGAGTCGATCGCGGTCGCGTTCCAGTTGCTGGACTTGCTGTTGGAGGCTGTCAGCCCGCACCGTGACGTCATCCAGCAGCGCGATGAGGTCGTCCTCCGGCAGGTTGGTGAGGTCGCCGGCTTGGGTGCTCTGCACCTGTGCCACTACGGCCATGCCGAGCAAGAGCGTGATCACCGCCGCGAGGAGGTTTCCACGGCTCAGCCGCGGGCCGCTGAGATGCCGCAACCGACGCCAGGCCGCCAATCGGGTTCGTCTCGTGGAGCGGATGAACCGCTTGGCGGCGCCGTGATCCGATACCGGTGGCGGGACCTCTGGTGTCGGGTCCACCTACGCTCCCAACAGGTGACGCCGGATAGCTGCCACGTTGGAGAAGATGCGCAACCCGAGCACGACGACCACTCCGGTGGAGAGTTGAGCTCCCACTCCGAGCTGAATGCCCAAAAACACGATCAACGCGGCAACCACGACGTTCGAGGCGATCGAGATGACGAAGACCCGGTCGTTGAAGGCTCCTTCGAGGGCAGCCCGGACACCACCGAAGACGGCGTCCAGCGCGGCGATGACGGCAATGGCCAGATAGGGCTCCAACCACAGCGGCACCTCTGGTTGCAGCAGCAGACCGAGGACGACGCCGATCGCCAATCCGAGCACTGGTATCACTGGTCGTCCTCCTGCGTTTCAACGGTGGCCAGCCGAGTGGTGAGCCGTTCGGCGGCCGGAGCCTCGATGCTGGACCCGCGCTCCCACTCCATCACAATTCCGTACTCGGCCGACAACCCATCGACATACGTACCGGTGCTGCCGCTGCTCAGCTCCTCGTCGAGCGCGTCAGGAT
The DNA here is from genome assembly GCA_963803695.1 of uncultured Actinomycetota bacterium. GTDB lineage: Bacteria > Actinomycetota > Actinomycetes > Actinomycetales > Dermatophilaceae > Ornithinicoccus. The sequence goes on along the minus strand of CAWDNY010000003.1, from coordinate 131,025 downwards.
CGCCGATGACCCTGATCTCGTAAGGCGGGCTTAGCCCCCGGAAGTCCACGATGATCGCCTCTCCGGCGAACCGGATGGAGGAGATCGAGGTGAGTCGGTGGTCGTTGATGCTGATGGCTTCAGCCCCGACGGACCACAGTCCGTTGACTACGGTTTGCAAGTCTGAGGCCAGGACCCGGTCGGAGCTGAAGCCAGGCTCGGCAATCGGTTCCAAGTCATCGCGTGGGGCGTCGTCCAAAGTGATGATCACCCCAGCACCTTCCACGGCGTTCGCGCCGGCCAACAGCCCCGCCTGCTCGATGCGCGCGGCAACATCGTCCCTGTGTCCGGTGGTCCCATCGGCTTCCAGGGTGGCGATCTGCATACGCAAACCTTCGATTTGGGCTGCATAACCATCGCCGACCGCCCCCGCTGCCTCGACCCGTTCCGCTAATTCGGCGCGCTCCGCCGCGTCTTGGGGGTCCGGTGTGCGCAGAGACAGAGCAGCGGTGCTCAAGAGGAAACCCAGCAGGATGACCGTCACGATTAGCAGCGGCGTGCGCGAGGCTGTCGGGCCGGGCAACCCGGCCTCGCTGCGGGTCAACGCTGCGGTGAGGTAGCCGGGGTCGACGGGGCGGTCCAGGACTTCCTGAAGCAACACCATCGACGCCGCAGGGTCGGTGTTGGGCGCGGAGGGGGTCCGGCGAAACACCTTCATCCCAGGACCTCCTGCCATTGTCGCCGCCGTTGCCGCACCATATCGGCGACCTGAACGGCGTAGATCCCGGCCGCCAACCAATACAAACCCGTCCCCCACCACACGAAAGCCCAGCCTACGGGTTCGGCAATGGTGCCCAGGATCGAATCTTGTTGAGCGAGCAGCAGTAAGGGGAAGGCATAGAGCAGATTGAACGTGGCTGCTTTACCGACGAAATGCACCGGCGGTGCCGGGAGCCGATAGGACCGTGCCACGGGATACATTCCGGCCGTGAACGCATCGCGGGCCACCAGGATTAGCACAAACCACCAGGGTATGACGTCGCGCAGGCCGAATCCGAGCAGCGTCGTGGCGATGTAGAGACGATCGGCGATCGGGTCAAGGTAGGCCCCGACCTTGGACTCCAGCCCGTAGTGCCGAGCGATCTTGCCGTCAAGATAGTCGCTGAATCCCGACAGCATGAGCACCAGGATGGCCCAGCCGTCGGCTTCGATGAGCAGCAGCCACAAGAAGACCGGCACGCCGATCAGTCGCAACCCCGAGATGATGTTGGGCACGGTGAACCACTCGTGCTTGCGCGGCATGATCTGGGGGACGCGCTCATACTCTCGGCGCGTCCTGCCCTGATCTGCCTCCCCGTTCACCACGACAGGATATGCGGGGTGCCTGGCGTATCCGCCCATCGAGACGCAGCAAAATCACCGTGCAGCGACGATTCTCGTGATTTTGCTGCGAGTCGATGATGCCGGGCCAGGCGCTGACGTCTCGGTGGCCGTGGAAACGCGCAACGGCCAGGCCCGTGAAGGGGCCTGGCCGTTGTCTGTTGTCGGGATGACAGGATTTGAACCTGCGACCCCCTGACCCCCAGTCAGGTGCGCTACCAAGCTGCGCCACATCCCGAGGCCTCCGAGGAAGCGAACAGAACCGTATCTCATCTGCGAAGCGGCCTACGAATCCGCCGGCGCCCACGCTCAACTGCCGCGCTCAGTGTGGCGCTCCTGGCCGCGATCAGCGGCGGCGCTTCTCCCGAACGCGCACGGAGATCTCGATCGGTGACCCGGCGAAGCCGTACTCCTCGCGCAGTCGGCGCTCGATGAATCGCCGGTATCCGGCCTCGATGAAGCCACTGGCAAACAGCACGAACCGTGGCGGTCGAGTGTCGGCCTGCGTGGCGAAGAGGATCCGCGGCTGTTTGCCCGAGCGCACGGGGTGCGGCGTGGCCGCGACGATCTCGCCGAGGAAGGCGTTGAGCCGGCCAGTGGGTATGCGGCTGTCCCAGGAATCCAGCGCCTGCCGCAGAGCGGGTTCGAGTTTGCCGACGTGGCGACCGGTGGTGGCCGAGATGTTGACCCGTGGAGCCCAGGTGACCTGCACCAGTTCACGCTCGATCTCGCGCTCCAGGTAATGCTGGCGCTCCTCATCCATGGTGTCCCACTTGTTGTAGGCCACCACCAACGCCCGACCCGAGTCGATGACCTGTTGGATGACGCGGATGTCCTGCTCGGCGATCGATTCCGACACGTCGACCAGCACCACCGCGACCTCGGCCTTCTCCAGTGCGGCCTGAGTGCGCAACGAGGAGTAGAAGTCGGCACCACGCGTTTGGTGCACGCGGCGGCGGATGCCTGCGGTGTCGACGAATCGCCATACGGTGCCACCCAAGTCGATCAACTCGTCGACGGGGTCACGGGTCGTGCCCGCCACATCGTCGACGACCACGCGCTCGGAGCCGGCGAGGCGGTTCAACAGGCTGGACTTGCCGACGTTCGGGCGGCCCAGGAGGGCGACGCGACGAGGCCCGCCTTCGCCGTATCCGGAGGGCATCGATGAGACGTCGGGCAGGACGTCGAGAACGGCATCCAAGACGTCACCGCTCCCCCGCCCGTGCAGGGCCGAGACCGGCCAGGGCTGGCCCAGCCCAAGGGACCACAGCATCGCGGCGTCGGCCTCGGTGCGCTGGTCATCGACCTTGTTGGCTACCAAGACGACGGGCTTGCCTGATCGGCGCAGCAGGCGCACGACGGCTTCGTCGGTGTCGGTCGCGCCGACGGTGGCATCGACGATGAACATGACGGCGTCAGCCATGTCGATGGCTACTTCGGCCTGCTCGGCCACCCGCAGGTGGATGCCGGTGGCGTCGACTTCCCACCCGCCGGTGTCGATGAGGGTGAAGTCGCGTCCGGACCACTCGGCGGCATACTGCACGCGGTCGCGGGTGACTCCGGGCACGTCTTCAACGACCGCCTCGCGGCGGCCGAGGATGCGGTTGACCAGGGTGGACTTGCCGACGTTGGGCCGGCCAACCACGGCCACCACGGGCAATGCGGCGAAACCGGGCCCGTCGCCATGCTCGCCGCCACTGCCGCCTTCGACGAGGGCGACGTCTTCTTCGGTCAGCTCGAAGTCATTTAGTCCAGCACGCAGCGCAGTCTCGACCTGAGGCGCAGTGTCGGCGACGGGCCAGGTCTCGGCCTCGGCCTCGGAGCGTGCCTCGGGAGCGTCGTGGGTGTTCGGGGTCATACCTGTCCTTCAGCCACGCGGACGTGACGCTTGATCCGCGAAAGCATGGCGATCATGCCGCGCATTCGCAGGGGTGAAACGGCCTGCGCCAGACCAAATCGGTATGGCGCGTCGTCGGGCACGTCGAGCACCTCTTGGGGGCTCAATCCGTCCAGCGATTCGTGCAGGATGCCAGCGAAGCCGCGGGTGGTCGGCGACTCGGGTGGGGCATCGAAGAACAGCCGAACTTCGCGCGCCGCAGGCGAGGGGCCTTCAGCGGACGAGCCATCGTGCGTCGAGTCACCATCAGAGGGCTGAGCCTCGCCGACTTCGACGGCCAGGAACAACGGCGATTGGCACTCGTGGACACGTTCCATCTGATCGAGATGGTCGGCATACCTCGGGGGCAGGTCGGGCAGTTCTTTGCTGAGCTCCAGCAGCAACTGCAACCGATCGCGCTCGGTCACGGCCTGGAAGTCGTCCACCAACTCGGCCATGGCCGGCGGCAAAGGCTTCAGGTCTTGATCAGTCATCGCTCCACCGGCACCCGGACGGCGTTGCCCCACTCGGTCCACGAGCCGTCGTAGTTGCGCACGCCTTCAAAGCCCAGCAGGTGCGTCAGGACAAACCAGGTGTGCGAGCTGCGCTCCCCGATGCGGCAATAGGCCACGACCTCATCCGTCGGGGTCAAGCCCTTCTCTTGCTCATAGATCGCCGACAACTCGGCGCGGCTGCGGAAGGTGCCATCCTCTGCGGCAGCACGCGCCCAGGGCACGGACGAAGCGCCGGGGATATGGCCGCCACGCATCGCGCCTTCCTGTGGGTAGTCGGGCATGTGCAGCAGCTCACCGGAGAACTCGCCGGGCGAGCGGACGTCGACCATCGGCTTGCCGATGTGGGCCAGGACGTCGTCCTTGAATGCGCGGATGACACTGTCGTCGCGCTCCACCACGGGGTATGCCGACTGCTCGACTTCGGGGATGTCGGTCGTCATCTCGTGGCCAGCGGCGAGCCAGGCGGCGCGCCCACCGTCGAGCAGCCGCACGTCGGGGTGACCGAACAGGCTCATCACCCACAGCGCGTAGGCCGCCCACCAGTTGCTCTTGTCGCCGTAGATCACCACGGTGGTCTCACGCGTGATGCCGCGCTCGGACATGACCTCGGCAAACCGAGCCCCGTCGACGTAGTCGCGGCTCACGGGGTCGTTGAGGTCGAGGTGCCAGTCGAGCTTGTGGGCACCGGCGATGTGGCCGGTTTCGTAGAGCAGCACGTCCTCATCGGATTCCAGGACGACCACGTTGGGGTCATCGAGGTGTTCGACGAGCCACGGGACGCTGACTAGGGCTTGCGGGTGGGCGTATTCAGCGATCTTGGCTGAGGTGTCTGCTGGCAGGCTCATGAGGCTCCTGAGTCGGAAGTGGAATGGCTTGCGGGCGATGTGGTCTTCGTATAGTGTGGGTGTCCGTGGGCTTTCCGATGGGGCCTCGCCGCACGACGTCCAGCACGGCCGCCACTGACTGTGCAAACGTCAGCGACGAGGTGTCAATTCCGTGCACGCCGTCGGCCGGGCTGAAGAACGCCGAGACCGTCGCGTCATCACGGTCGCGCCGGATCACTTGGTCATGGATCTCGTGTGACTGCTGGGCCTCGCCGCGTTCGGAAAGCTCGGTGCTGCGGCGGCTCAGCCGGGCCTCTTCGCTGGCGCTGAGCAGGATCCGGTGCTCGGCGTCGGGCGCGATGACGGTGGTGATGTCGCGTCCCTCCACGACGATCCCGCCGTTGGCGTCGCGGGCCTCTTCGATGATGCGTCGCTGCTCATCGGCGAGCTGGGCGCGCACGCCCAAGTTGGTGGCCACGGCCGAGACCACGCCGCTGATCGCCGGAGTGCGGATGGCGCTGTCGACGACCGTCTCGCCGACCCGCACGTGTGGGTCGCCCGGATCTGTCCCCATACTCAGCGGTATGTCGTGGGCTGCCTGCGCGACCGTCGCTTGGTCGGCGAGGTCGATGCCTTGATCCACACACCACCACGCGAGCGCGCGAAACATGGCTCCGGTGTCGAGGTAGCGCAGCCCCAGTTCCGTGGCAACGGCACGAGAAACGCTGGATTTGCCTGACCCGCTCGGCCCGTCGATAGCGACGGTGACCGCTTGTGGTGTCGCTGCGGAAGTCACAGTCCGGCCGCCCGGTGCAGGCCACCGACCTCTTCGCGGGTCAACGCCCGGGACCGGCCCGGCTTGATCTCGCCGAGGCGCACGGGACCGACCTGCACGCGTGACAGCGCCAGCACGGGGTGGCCGACCTCATCGAGGATGCGGCGCACGACGTGCTTCTTGCCTTCGTGCAGGACCACTTCGACGATGGCCTTGCCCGGCAGGGAGTCGATGATCCGGAAGCTGTCGACCCGGACGACACCGTCTTCGAGCTCGACCCCGGAGCGCAGGCGCTTGCCGACGTCACGAGCCACCGGCCCGGGCACCTGGGCGACGTACGTCTTGGGCACTTCGTATGAGGGGTGTTGCAGCCGATGGGCCAGGTCGCCGTCGTTGGTCAGCAGCAGCAGGCCTTCGGTGTCAGCGTCGAGCCGCCCGACGTGAAAGAGCCGCTCGTTGCGCTGTCCGACGTAGTCGGCCAGCGAAGTCCGGCCCAACTCGTCACTCATCGTGGAGACGACGCCGAGAGGCTTATTGAACGCGAGATAGACCATCGTGTCGTCGACCACCACGCGGGTGCCGTCGACGTGGATGACCTGGGTGGCGACATCGACGCGCACCCCAAGCTCGGTCACGACGTGGTCATCGACCTGGACCCGCCCGGCCGTGATGAGGTTTTCGCAGGCGCGGCGGCTCCCCCAGCCGGCTCCGGCGAGGATCTTCTGCAGGCGCACGCCATCGGGGTTGTGCACGTCGACCTTGGGCTGCTGCCTGCCGCCGGAGGTCTGCGAAGGAGCCGCGCGCCCCGCGGAGGGACGCCCCTGGGTGGGTCGACCACCGCCTGATCGCCCGCCTGAGCGCTCGCCGCCGGACCGTCCGCCGTCGGATCGCCCAGCGCCGGACCGCTTGGCGCCCCGGTCACGCTCGGGCTTTCTGCGGTCATTGGGTCGAGGGGTCACGCAAGTCCTTCCGCTGCAAGGTCATCGAGCACGTCGCTCGAGGGGAGATAGGGCGCGAGGGCCGGTAGCTCGTCGATGTCGTTGACCCCCATCCGTTGCAGGAAGAGGTCGGTCGTGCCTAATAGCATCGCACTGGTTGGGCTCGGGGCCGTCATCTCGGTGATCAGGCCCCGCGCCAGCAGGGTGCGCACCACACCATCGACGCTCACCCCGCGGACGGCACTGATCCGGGATCGACTGATCGGTTGGCGATATGCCACCACGGCCAACGTCTCCAGCGCCGCCTGGGACAGTTTGGCCTGTTGCCCGCCGAGCAGGAATCGCTCCACGGCCGGCGCACACTCCGAGCGTGAGTAGATCCGCCAACCCCCGGCATACCGGCGGAGCATGAACCCTCGCTGCGCCTCGTCATACCCCCGGCTCAGCTCCGTCAATGCGGCGCTGATCTCCGGCACGGTGACCTCGAGTGCCGCCGCCAGGACTGGCTCAGCGACCGGCTCGTCCACCACCATCAGCACGGACTCGATCGCTGCGTGCAACCCACCGGGCAGGTCGGCGACGTCAAACGGAATCTCCTGCGTTGTTTCAGTCATCGCTGCCTCCTTCCATGGACCCGGGCTCGTCGAACTCACTGGTGCGGGTCTCGTCGGTGGTGGGCTCTGTGGGTGCCACGTAGCGCAAGATCAACGGTGCCATCGCCTCTTCCTGCTCAAAGGACAGTGACCCGTCGCGGAACAGTTCGAGCAGCGCCAAGAATCGGGCCACCACGACCGCCCGCGATCCGGCGTCGGCGATGACCTCCGCGAACGTCGCGTGCCCGTGCTGCCGGACCCGGTCCAACACGAGGCTCGATTGCTCGCTGACTGACACCGAGGGGGTATGCAGATGGGACAGTCCGACCACCGGCTTGGGGATGGGCGTCAACGCACGGGCCGCCGCCTGGGCCAACTGCTCGCCGGTGACGTCCATGACCAACTCAGGCAGCAACTTGGCGAACTGCGGCTCGACACCGACATCACGGGCCCAGATGCGGCCCTGCCCGGCCATCGTCTGCTCGAAGCTGGCCGCGACCTCCTTGAAGGCGCGGTATTGCAGCAGCCGAGCAAAAAGCAGGTCCCGGGCCTCGATGAGCTCGAGGTCCTCCTCGGGCTCGTCACCCGTGCGCGGCAGCAGCCGGGAGGCCTTGAGGTCCAGCAGTGTGGCGGCGACCAGCACAAACTCCGAGGCCTGCGACAAATCCCACGAGGCGGCACCTGAGCCCGACTCCTTGTCAAAGAGTTGCGCCGCCCGCAGATAGCCCACGAACTCATCCGTGACTTTGGACAAGGCGATCTCGGTGACATCGAGCTTGTGCTTGGAGATCAGCCCGAGCAGCAACTCGAACGGGCCGGAGAAGACGTCGAGGTGGACTTCGAAGGGTGCGGCTCGTCGGGTGAGGACTCCCCCGGGCACGTTCTGCTCCGCGCCGGTCTGACTGACGCCACCAGGTTGATCAATCGCGCCGCGTTCGACGTTCACGATGCTCACGCTCAGGGGGCGCCGCCGCGCGAGATCAGTTCCCGTGCCAACTGGCGATAGGCCTCGGCGCCGCTGTGGGTGCTGGCGTAGGAGGTGATCGGCTCGGCGGCCAGCGTCGCGTCGGGGAACTTGACCGTCCGCGAGATGACCGTGTGGAAGACGTCGTCCTGGAAGTGGTCGACCACGCTGCGCACGACCTCCCGCGAGTGCAGCGTCCGCCCGTCATACATCGTGGCCAGGATCCCGTCGAGGGCCAGACCCGGATTGAGCCGGTCGGTGATCTTCTCGATGGTCTCAATCAGCAGGGCCACCCCGCGCATCGCGAAGAACTCGCACTCCAGCGGGATCATCACGCCGTGCGCCGCGGTCAATGCGTTCACCGTCAGCAGGCCCAGCGAGGGTTGGCAGTCGATCAGCACCACGTCGTAGTCGTCCAGCACCGGTCGCAAGACCCGCGAGAGCACCTGCTCACGCGCGACCTCTCCGACCAGTTGGACCTCGGCGGCGGACAGGTCGATGTTGGCAGGCACGAGGTCCAGATTGGCGACGCGGGTTTGCTGGATCACGTCACCGATGGCGTGACCGCGCTCGACCAGCAAGTTGTAGATGGTGACGTCCAACTCGTGGGTGCGGATACCCAGACCAACCGACAGCGCACCTTGGGGATCGAAGTCGACCAACAGGACGCGACGGCCATACTCAGCCAGCGCAGCGCCTAGGTTGATGGTGGTCGTCGTCTTGCCGACGCCGCCCTTTTGGTTGCACATCGCGATGACCCGAGCCGGACCGTGTGAGGTCAGCGGCGGTGGTGTGCCGAAGTCGGGAAGGACGCGCCCGGTGGGACCTTCCTGCCCCGATCCAGCGGTCTCCGTCCCCGGGAGTCGGTCGTGCTCGGCTCGAGCTCGGTCGCCCGATTGCGTGGTGTTCGCCTCGGATGTCACGTGTGTCTTCGCCCTGTCCGGTAGATGCGCGGTCCTTCGATGAGGGTCCCGTCGATGAGGTCGGCCTCCCGCCGATCGATCCGACCCTATCCGCCGAGTCTGACGTGGGCTACCTCGCTCGCGGGTGTGCCTGGGCATACACCTCGCGCAGGTGGGCCGTCGAGACGTGCGTATAGATCTGTGTCGTCGTGACGGACGCGTGCCCGAGCAACTCCTGGACCACCCTGATGTCGGCTCCCCCGGCCAGCAAGTGGGTCGCAAACGAGTGCCGCAGGGTATGCGGGCTGATCGCCGTGGTGAGTCCGGCGCGGCGGGCTGCGTCGCGGATCGTGGTGAACGCGGTCTGCCTGCTGAGGCGGCCGCCGCGCTGGTTCAAGAAGAGCGCTGGCGTGCCCTTGCCTGCCGCAGCGAACCCGGGGCGCGCCCGCACGACGTAGGTCTGGACGGCCTGCACGGCATACGAACCGAGCGGAACGATCCGCACTTTAGATCCTTTGCCAAACAACCTGACGGAGGCCCAGCTCGGATCTGCCTCCGGGTCGCCGAAGTCCACGTCATCCAGGTCGAGCCCGATGGCCTCGCTCACGCGTGCGCCGCATCCGTAGAGCAGTTCGAGCAGCGCCCGGTCACGCAGCGCGGCAGGGGTGTCCCCCAGCGAGGCGGCCTGCAGGATGCGCTCGACGTCATCGATGCTCAACGCGTGCGGCAGCGCCCGGGTGGCCGCAGGCGGTGACAGGTGGGCAGCGGGATCGGCTGCGGTGTCTCCCTCGGCGGCCCAGAAGTCGTGCAGTCCCCGGATCGCGACGGTCGCTCGCGCGATCGAGCTGCGGGCCAAGGGCTGACGCTCGGCGTCTCCGCTATAGAGCAACGCCAGATAGTCGCGGAGCAGGGCGGAGTCGATCTGAGTCGGAGCCGTGATCCCCCGGGCAGCCACGAACTGGAGGTATCGCGCGCTGTCTCGGCGATAGGCGGCCACGGTGTGCTGCGACAGCCCCCGCTCGATCGCACAGTGATCGAGCCACCGCTGCACAGCATCGAGCAGTGCTCGGGCCGGCTCCGGCTGATCCGAGCCAGTGCTCATGGCGACATCACGCAGTCATTGTGCGACAGCATCAAACGGTTTTGTGCGACAGCATCAAACGGTTTTGTGCGGCAGCGACGGGCCATGATGGGGCGCATGCGCTGGTATGCCGAGACGCCCGGGCGTCGCACAAGAGAAATTACTGCCGATCTGCTGGTGGCCGGTTGGGTCATCGTGTGGCTGCTGATCGGCCGGTTCGTCCACAACGTCGTCGCCACGTTGAGTGCCCCCGCCGGGCCGATGCGCGTGGCCGGAGACTCGCTGCAGGCGAGGATGCTCGATGTCGCCGAGCGGGTGACTGGCGTGCCGCTGGTCGGTGATGACCTGCAGAGCCCGTTCGCCGCGACGGCCTCAGTCGGCACCAATTTGGTCGGTGCTGCCGATCAGTTGGAGACCTCGGTCGATCGGGTAGCCCTCTGGCTATCCCTGCTGTCCGCCGGGACGCCCATCGTCATCGTGCTGAGTTTCTACCTGCTGGTCCGCATCCGGGCCGCGCGGGCCAGGGCCACGATCGCGCATTACCGGGCGCACCCAGAGTTGCGAGCGCTGCTGGCGTTGCGCGCCCTGAGCAACCGCAGCCCACGGCAGTTGACTGGGATCAGCCCCGACCCGCTGGGCGCATGGCGTGACGGCGACACCAACGTCATCAACGCGCTGGCGGCACTGGAACTGCGCAGCGCGGGTCTGTCTGCGTCGTCTAATCGGATCGCGTCAGCTCATCAGTGACCCAGCCTCGTCGGAGACGTGTGGCGACTTAAGGATGGCCTTGGCACCTGACTGCGAACCCGTGACCGCTCGAATCACATTCGGCCAGTCCGCCCCACCGGGCCATTTGGTCGCTGTTGGAGGTTTTTGATAGCGATCCTGCATCGGGGCGGATGAAACCCCACCGTCGCGTGCCATTAGGAGGAGCTACGCGCAACATAGGCGGCGGTAATACGCGCTTGCGTCGACGGCACAAGACGTTCTTTCGCTGGCTATTTGTAGTGGGTCCACATTCGCAGCACGTGAACGACGTGCTCGTCGGGGAGCACTTCGTACACCAACCGGTGCTGGATGTTGATCCGCCTGGAGTAGCACCCAGCCAGGTCCCCTACTAACTTTTCGTAGCGAGGGTGCCTGGCGAACGGGTCATCAGCCACGACGTCCAGCAGTTGCTGAGTTTTCTCCTTCAAACCGGAGGACGCCAACCTCTTGGCGTCTTTCTGCGCCTGGCGTGAGTAGATCAGCGTCCAGGCCCCGCTGCTCACCAGTCGAGCTCAGTCGAACCGGCCTGGATACCCTCTGCCCGAGCCTCGCGAAGCGACTCAGCCAACCCGGGCACCGAATGCAGGTGCAGCGTCTCCTGGATCGCTTGCCAGTCCGCCTCACTGATCAGCACCGCGTTGCCGCGCTGGCCGGTGATGGTCAGCGGCTGCGAATCCTCGTTGACTTGGTCGATCAGTTTGTACAAGTTGGCTCGGGCTGTCGTCGCGCTTATCGCAGTCATGTGGTGACCACCTCCAAGCTAAGCGTACGTCATCCCGTACGTTGGTGCAACGTCTGTCTGACTTGTCAATGCGTCGACCCGGATCTCGAGGTGAGCGTAGCCGTCCTCAGTGCGGCGATTCCGGGTACTTCCCGAAGAGTCATTGGCGGCACAAAGACCCGGTCATCGCGGCACAAGTGGGTGCTTGGTGACAGGCCTACTCATTCTGTATTGCGATTTAGTGATGGAGAAGATCCAGGGCGTTCCTGTCACCGACAAGATGATCGAAGAGTGGGCCGATGAGGCCGGGGAGGGCTACGACGTCGATCAACTGCGCAAGCGAGGCCGCAAGCCGAAGGGCGACGGTCCGGCTCAGGTGGTGCCGGTCCGTCTGGACGACACCCCGCTCAGCGCGCTGAACGAGCGCGCGGAGCGCGATCACACCTCACGATCCGAGTTGATCCGCGCTGCCCTACGCGCCTACGTCGCGTGAAGGTCAATCCTTCGGCACTCAAGCACGGCATCAGCGAGCCCGACATCTTGTATGCGGCCGAGAACTGGGCCTACGCCACGAGACATCGTGTCTGGCTGGAAAGGCAAAAGAATCGTGGAGCCGGACATGGCGGTCACCTCATGCGGCGACCCGGACGATGACCATGGCCCCACCCGCCGCAGACACGGCCAGGACACCGGACCAACTCGACGCTAGACCCACTCCGGCAATCGTGACCGCGGACGTAGGCGGCGGAGTGGGGCCCCTCCGGTGCTGAGCATGCTCCCTTCGCCAGCGGTTGCCCTCCGTTAGTCTTAACTCGTGTTTGCCATGGACGTCGACCCGAAGTGCTTGCGCGTAGTGTGCGAGCGCTACGGTGTTGCGTCGTTGGAGGTGTTCGGATCGGTCGCTCGGGGTGAGCACGGGTCCGACAGTGACGTCGACCTCCTGTACGTCTTGAAGCCGGACGCCCGGCTGGGTTTCAAGCTCTTTGACCTCGAGGACGAACTCGCCACGCTCTTTGGCCGTCCGGTCGACCTCGTCGCCCGCAAGGCGATCAACAAATATCTTCGGGAGCAGGTCCTCGCCGACGCACAGCCGCTCTATGCGGCGTGAGCTCCTGCTGCTGCGCGAGATGCTCGACGCTGCCTCGGCGATCCGGGACCTGGTCGGGGATCGAAGCGCCGAGCAGGTTGAAGCCGACACCTTGCGGCGTTCAGCGCTCTTTTGGCACTTCACTGTCCTCGGATAAGCCGCCACCCAGGTTCCCGCCGAAATGGCGGACTCCAACCCGAAGATCCCCTGGCGTGCTGCAACCCGGCTGCGCAACCGCATTGTTCACGGCTACTGGAACATCGACATCGAGACGTTGGTCACCACGGCAGCCGATGACCTCCCCCAGATGATCACCCATCTCGAGCGCGCCATCACCACCCTGCAAGAAATCGAAGGCTCGGATACCCCTGCCTGACGCTCCTCGGCGACGCGTTCTTCTGCGCGCCCTGACGCGGCTACTAGACGATTGCTCTAGGACCGGTGTCTGGCCAGACTCGGTTTAGGTGATCGGCGGGCAGCTCTCCATGCGGCTGCCCACCAGTTGAATTGGTGTGGCTCACTTTCGGTCTGCGGCCCGTCGGTCACCGTGACGAGGTGTGGCTCAAGAAGGGTCTGCCCTGCTCGTAGTAGCAATGCCCACCTCGCCGTCCATATCGGGAGCAACATAGGCGGGAGAAGCACATGGGACGGATCATCATCGGGGTTGATCCCCACAAACTGTCGGCCACGATCGAGGTCGTCGACGAACGCGAACACCTTCTTGGCTCTGGTCGGTTCAGCACCGATCAGGCCGGCTACGCCTCAATGCTGAGGTACGTGAAGGCTTGGCCGGAGAGGGTCTGGGCGGTCGAGGGCGCTAACGGAGCGGGCCGTCCCCTGGCGCAGCGGCTCCTGGAGGCCGGTGAGCACGTGGTCGACGTCCCCGCCAAACTCGCTGCCCGGGTCCGGCTCTTCGACACCGGGCACAACCGCAAGACGGACGCGCTTGATGCGCACTCGATCGCGGTCGTCGCGGTGCGCACCACGACCTTGCGGGTGCTGCAGGTCGATGGGGAGCTGGAGGCGTTGCGGATGCTCACCGACCGCCGCGAGGCACTGACCCGGCGGCGGGTTCAGACCGTTAACAGGCTCCAAGCGTTGCTGGCTGAATTGCTGCCTGGCCAGGCCAAACGCGACATCACCACCGGTCAGGCCAAGACCATGCTGGCCACCGTGCGGCCTCGCGATATCGCTGGGAAGACCCGTCGGCGCATCGCGGTCGAGGAGCTGACCGAACTGGTCGCGGTCGAGACCAAGATCAAGAAGGCCACCGCCGAACTCAAGGCCATCGTGTTGGCTCGCGGCTCGAACCTGATGGACCTGCACGGGGTCGGCCCGGTGGTGGCCGCCCGGGTCCTGGCCGATGTGGGTGACGTGGCCAGATTCGCTGACCGTAACCGTTTCGCGTCCTGGACCGGCACCGCACCCCTGGACGCTTCATCGGGTGAGCAGAACCGGCACCGGCTCTCCCGAGCAGGCAACCGGCGGATGAACCACATGATCCACATCGCCGCGATCACCCAACTCCGACTCGAGACCGAGGGCCGGGTCTACTACCGGCGCAAGCGGTCCGAGGGCAAGAAACCCTTGGAGGCGGTGAGATGTCTTAAACGCCGGATCTCCGACGCGATCTACCGCCAGATGCAAGCCGACGCCCAAGAGACGGTTGGCACGGGCCCGGGAGGGCACTGCGGGGCGTCTCAAGAATCCAGCGCGGTCGACCTGCCCCCGCACATCGACACTTCGGATCAGCCACTTCCCGGACCCGCCAAACCGACATTACGCCCGAGGCCGCGACCTGGGAAGAGCAACCATCCCAAGTCCCTCGCAAGCACCGGTTGACAACAGAGGGGTGCCGGAAAGACGCTGGTCAGGCACCAGCCGGAACACCGAGTGTGAAGAGAGCGAGGTCCACCTCGCGTGGGCTGAGTGGGTTCCCATGTCGTTCGGCTTCCGTGATGACTTGTCCGATGAGTGCCATGTATCGGCCGTAGCGCCCGGGTTTATGTGTAAGCGAGAGCCCGATGAACTCCAGGCCGGCTTGCGCGCGTCGGTCGTAGACCGCCATGCAATGAGGTGCCAATGAGTAGATGACGGCAGATGCCAGCGTGTCGCCCTTCCTAAATCCAGGGATGGGCGAGAGAGCAGAGCGAGCGTTAGATGCGGCTGACTGGATGTCACCGTCTGTGGCGGCTGCGGCCTTGCACGCGTTGGCTGTTGCGTCGCGAACCGCGCTGTCTGCTGTGCTCATGAAGTTGCGCATCCACTGCGTACTTGTGTTCAGCCTTTTCCACGCGGCAATGGCGCCCGATATCGGCCTAACCGAGGTTTCCACACTGAGCGGCACGTGCCACGACCTCTTCGATGGCCTCGTCGTAGAAGGGAGAAGCGTTTTCGCGGTATTTGTTCAGGGCCGAGTGCAGCGTCTCCGTTTGATCGTGTGATGCCATTAATGGCTCTTCGAAGTTAACCGGGCACGCCCGAGTCCCGTCCTGACGTGAGGGACCCGTGACCTCGGTGATCATGGCTGTTGTCGAAGCAGTTTCATGGTCACGAAGTGAGGTCACGGGTCATGCTCCAGGGTACGCAGTGCAAGCTGGTTGAGGGTGAAGGGCAGGTCGAGATCGGCGCGAGCCGGTTGCTCGGGTTGGAGGGTCTGGCGGTGTCTCGGGTGGACCTGCAGGAGGGCTGCGGGAGCCGGGTGGTGCACCTGGTCACAGACGCGGAGGCGGCGGCTGCTTGCCCTGCCTGTGGGGTGGTCTCCACCTCGTCCAAGGGTGGCGCGGTGACCCACCCGCGGGACTTGCCCTACGGGCAGGAAGGGCTGCGGTTGGTGTGGCACAAGCGACGGTGGCGCTGCCGGGAAGTGTTGTGCGGGCGGGCCACGTTCACCGAGTCGCTGCCGGCGGTCCCGCCCCGGGCCAGGGTCACCACCAGGGTGCGCACCGAGTGCGGCAAGGGCATCGGTGAGGTGTTCTCGTGTGTGGCCGCGGGCGCAGCGTTCTACGGCATCTCCTGGCCGATCGCGCACGCCGCGTTCATCGCCCACGCCGACCCGGTCCTGGATGAGCCGTTGCCGCCGGTGAAGGTGCTGGGCATCGACGAAACCCGTCGGGGCAAGCCGAAGTGGGCCCAAGACCCGGACACGCACCGCTGGGTCGTGGTCGCTGACCGGTGGCACACCGGGATCGTGGACGCCCACGGCACTGGTGGCCTGCTGGGGCACGTGGAGGGCCGCACCGCAGCCCTGGTCACCACATGGTTGCAAGCCCAACCGCAGGCGTGGCGCGACGGGATCAGCCACGTCACCATCGACCTGTCCGCGTCCTACGCCCGGGCCGTGGCCGACGCCCTGCCCGGCGCGGTGCTCGTGGCTGACAGGTTTCACCTGGTCGCCTTGGCGAACGCCATGGTCACCGACGTGCGGCAACGAGTGACCCGCGAAGCACTCGGCCGGCGTGGGCGCAAGGCCGACCCGCAATGGGCCAACCGGCACCGGCTGCTGACCGGGCGTGAGCACCTATCGGATCGCTCGTTCACCCGGATGTGGAATCAGCTCGCCGACACCGGTGATCCTGGGGTTCAGATCCTGCTGGCGTACACGGTCAAGGAGGACCTACGCCGACTGTTGGAGCTGGCCGGCACCAACCCGGACCGCGAGGTCATCTCCCACCGGCTGTACACGTTCTATGACCAAGCCGCGGCCTCCCGCGCACCAGAGGTGCACCGTCTCGCGCACACGATCGAGACCTGGTGGCCAGCCATCGAAGCCGGCCTGAACACCGGGTACTCGAATGCGCGATCCGAGGGCTACAACCGTCTAGCAAAACACCAAGGCCGCAACGCCTTCGGATTCCGCAACGTGGCTAATCACAGGCGTCGCATACGCTGGGCCTGCACCCGCCAACACCGGCGGGCTACAGCCCTCCTTACCGAGGTGCCCGGTTAACTTCGAAGAGCCCCATTAATACAGGTTATCCGTTCGCTCGGCTCGGACGCTCCTCCGGCGCGCTCCGCCTCGCTTCGGTGAGGCCGTCTATCCGACTACAGATAAGTCGGGCGGGGTTGCGTCGACGAATGGTCATGTACTGTGGAGGATTACTAGGCTTCACTTGATTGTGGTGCTTTTGAACCCCATTTCTGCTAGAATCAAGGTGTGGGTTTCGGCCTGCACGAAGCCTCCAGCAGAACCTAGATCCGGAGGCTCTAACGGAGTCCATCCGGTCCTAGATTGGTGCTGTAGATGGATATTCTTCTATCGTCCGCTGCAAGGTCGGACACTTTCGCGCAACTGCTCTTTCTCTCGACCTTTCTGTGCTTGACGCGATGGCTTGACCGCTCGCGAGTCAACGTCGGCATAATTCGTACTTCTTTCAGGGCACTGCAAATGCGCTTCCATGGTGCCAGCGCGAAGGAATGCCAGGGCTTACGTTCATCAGGCCGCAGTCGTCGAGTTGAAGAATTCGTCAAAACGTCGCAAGTCGAAAAGCAAGAAACGCACACCCTGTGAAGAATAACCTGTTAGTATGGAAATATTAACTAGCAAAGCATTCGTTATGTGGGCTCCAAAATTCAGCAGCGCCCCGTCTGCACCAGCACGGCCACGTCGTTGTGGGCGGTGAGCAGCGCGTTCTGGAAACGCTCTATCTGGCGCCCTGACGCGGCGGAGTGACGCAGTCCATCTACTAGTCAGCAATCCGAGGCGACACTCTGGGTCACAGCGCCGATGATCAGGCGAGCCGGTCCGGCCCGCCACGATCGACCGTTCGCCAAGCAAGGAGTTCGAACATCGAAGTCACAGATTCCGTCGCGCATCCCTCCACCCCGTACCACTCGGCTGACTGCTCCCGATTCCGATAGATCGTTTCGTCGGAAAAGTCGAAGCCAGCGCCACCTAGGGCGCCAGCGAGTTCGAAGGCCAAGTCGAACTCAAGTTCGTAGTCAAGATGGTGGGCAAACTTATTCCGGATGGTGTTGAAGCGTCGAAGGGCTATCACCTCATCAGCATCGAGTAGTCCGAGCGCCTCTGCTTGACCCACCTTCGCGAAGAACATGTCTGCTGGCTTGGGAGAACTCTCCGAGGTGCGAATCAGGTCAGCCAGGATGGCCTCCACTAGGAGGTGGCCCATGATGACGGCAGATAGCGTCGGATCTTGAGCGTAGATTTCGACTGTCCGAGAGAACGTGTGCTTTGGTCCAGGTTCAGGCATGTGGAGATCCCGTTCGGTACTGATGGTGCCCCTCGAGTATGCCAGCCAGATTCTTGCGGCCATGACTTGCGGTGCAGTGACGCGGGTCGGCGCTCAGTCCTTCTGGCCGACCACCTCATCCGCGAGGCTGTCCAGCGGAACCTCGGCGTTGACCATGACCTGGAGCGCTTGAGCTGCTCGGATCTTCTCACGAAGACCGTCTGGGATCGTCACCACTTCCAGTTCCACG
Source organism: uncultured Actinomycetota bacterium (assembly GCA_963803695.1). Lineage (GTDB taxonomy): Bacteria > Actinomycetota > Actinomycetes > Actinomycetales > Dermatophilaceae > Ornithinicoccus. The sequence goes on along the minus strand of CAWDNY010000003.1, from coordinate 113,183 downwards.
CTGAACTGCGCCGCGGCCGCCCGTATCCACCCGGTGATGGAGTTGAGAGCCTCGTCGCTCGCGAAGACGATGATGGCCCGCGAGTCACGAAATCGCTCGTCACTCTTAAGCAGGGCTAGTTTCAGCACGTCCTGGCTGATCTTCTTGATCTGCGCTCCTTTGAGCTTGCCCTGGCGGGCGTACGCCTCCACCAGAACGCTTTCGTCTTCGGCGCACGCGTCGAGTTGGACGTAGCTGCCGGCCAGGTCCACGCGCCTCGGGCGCAGTGCGCCCGGGAGTCCGAGCTGTGCTGCGAGGGCCGAAACGATGTGGGCCTCGGCTTCTCGCTGCACCGCCGAATCGCTGACATGCTCGCTCGTCATTTGCTGACCCTACGGGTGTCACGCCGACTTCGTCTCGATCGCATCGGGTCGGAGCGCACGACGCCCGATCAGCATACGGCGCACGACCGGCGCGATTGGCGGCGGTATGACGCGCATCCTGATCCGAGCCCGGTGTGACGCTTGTGCCTCGTCGGGGAGGAGGGTCGAACTCCGCGATTGGCGGTCGAAGCCGCAAATAGACCTCGTGCGACTTCAACTGAGCGCCGCACTCTTACAGCGCCAACGGCCAGTCGTACCCGTTCTGTTTGGCCACGTTCCAGAGACGAAGAAAATCGGGACGGTCGCGCCAGTCGCTCGGAGGGCTGAACGGAACGAGCGCGAGCGCCCCGATGACGTTTTCCGACTGTGAGTCCAGGAGTCCGAGTTGCCTAACGACGAGCGCTTGGTAGCCGGTCATGAGGCTTCGCCAGATCGGATCTAGCTTCTCGGCCGTGTCCGCAGCCTGACGGTAAAGTCGCATCCCTTCCCCGATCTCCCCGTTCGCCAAGTGAGCCAATCCGAGCGTCGCGTTCATGACGAAGTCGTCACCGGCGATGGGCTTCAACAGTTCGATCGCCTTAGAGGCATGGCCAGACATTGCAAGCACGTATGCCGCGTTGTTGATGAGCATAGGACTTGGCGGAAGGGTCCTGAGGGCTTCACGGGCGATGATCAGGGCGTCTGTCCACCGCTGCACACCGATTCCGAGCGCGATGATTGCTGCGGCAGCAGCCATCGGGTTGTCGGGCTCTAGGGCGAACCAGTCGGCGGCAGCAGCGGCCGCAGCCTCATTGTCACCCTCCAAGATCGCCATTTGATGCCGCAGGTAGGCGACTCGCAACGGCGTAGCGGTTGATCGCACTCGTTCGACCGCGGCCCGGAGCGTCGGTGCTTGTTCAGCGCTGCTGGCAAATCGCGCGTAGTTGACCACAACCGCGTTACTAACCGGGAATTCGGTGAGCAACTCGTGCAACCGCCGAGTAGCATCGAAACGGCTGATCCGGTCGGTTTCGTACCTAAGCGTCGTGAGGTTTGCGAGAACCTCTCCGAGGGTCGTGTTGTCGCCCTCGCGTTTGGCCGCTGCGGCAGCCGTTTGCATTATTGAAATCGCCCGTCCGAGCTCGCCTCTATCAATGTAAATGCGGGCCTGGATGATGAGAAAATCGGGTTCCTCGACCACTTGCTGAACTTTGAGAGAGCGAACTTCGGTTTCGACGGCGGCGACATTCCCCTGATCCAGGAGCAGGCGCATGTAATGCAGTGAGATGTCCTTTCGCCCAGGCGCCACTCGCGTCGCACGGAGTGCAGCTTGAGTGGCCTTGCGTTGCGCTCCGAGGTGCAACAAAGCAATCGAAAGATTGAAGAGTGAGTCAGGGTCGTCGGGCTCCTCGCGCAGCGCTGCGCGAAGGTGGCCAACGGCCTTCTGATGCTCACCAACTGTGGCGAGGATGTACCCGCGAATGGCATCGACGAGCGGATCGTTCAGATCCTTGAGTTCTCTCAACGCTAGGTCGGCATCGCCAGTCTGCGATGCAAGCAGCGCGGACATGACACGCAATGAACGGGTTCGGGGGGCCCGCCGGATGGCATCATAGGCATGCTGCGTGTCACCGAAACGAAGGAGAACTTCGGCCGCGAGGCGAACAGAGACCGGGTCAGTTAGGACGTGGGTAGAACCCTCTGGCCCCAGGGCGAGTTCGAGGGCGCGACGCGCAGCCGTGATCGCTTGGTCGTGTTCCTCGAGCAGCGCATGGTTCTGCGCAAGAGCCGTCATCGTCGTGGAGGTCGGGTTTTTGTCCGCTTCATGCTGTGCCCGATCGCGAGCAATCTCGGTGGCCTCTGTCAGTACACGGCTGAAGTCGATGGACGCTGTTGGCTGCCGCTTCGAGGTCGCAAGCGTTGACGGCCCCTGAGTCGCCGGCCGCGCGGGAACAATAGCGACGGAGTTGAAACGGTCTGCTGGACGGATCTCGTCCAGTACGCCGAGTCCGGTCATGAGATGTTCCTTCCGTATTGCGTAGCTCGATTGGACTTCTTTTGTTCGACAGACAAGCGCATGGCCAAGATGTCGGCCCTCCGGATCAACCAATTTAGGCCAGGGTCCGTCACGATTCTTTTCCTCACTCGTTGCTTAGGGAACCGGGCCATCGGTACTGGATCACAGAGTTGCCGGATAAGCACCTCAGTATCGTGCCGGATTGACGGCGGTGTCTCCTCTGCGACTTCGTTAGCTGCTCGCCGGAATTGAGGCCTGAGACTGGCGAGATCACGACGTGTCCCGGCAAGGAAGTCACTCTGACCAACAGTGGCTGCGGCCTGCCATGACCCGAACGCCAGCGCCGTCATTGGGTGACCCGTCACTATCTCGACAAGCAAAGAGCCTAGACCGTAGACGTCTGCGGCCCTAAAGTCAGACGCCCCTTCGCCACCTTGAAACCACAGAAACTCTGGCGGAGCGAACCGAAAGTCGCCCCTTCCTCTCAAGTACTCTTCAGGTGGCAAGGACGGGACCCGGGAAAAATCCTTGGATCGACCCAGGTCAGCGATCCGAATTTCCACACGGTTGCCACTGACCATGAGCAGACAGTTGTCAGTCTTGATGTCCCGATGCGCAACCTCCTTCAGGTGCATCTGATGGATACTTTTAACCGCTCCACGCCACATGGCGAGACGGTCGGTCCACGCCAACTCGGCCAGCCTGACGGGATCCCTCGTCAGTTCGTTGAGAGCACCGGACGCGAGGCTCAGCACAAGGTATTTGAACGGAAGAGGGACAGCGAGGCCGTTGTTCGTCGTCATCAGGATGTCAGCGGTTCCTGCGTCGACGAGGGTGACAACGCCCTCGCACTTATTGAGTTTGCGGAGCAGGACACCTTCGTCGTCAAACTCGGCCGCGGCGTGCGGGTCGGGGCTGGGCATCAGCAGCTTAACCGCGACCTCGCCGCCGGTCGCGGCGATAGTTGCACTAAAGACGAGGCCAAACCCGCCGCCACCCAAGCAGTCGTTGAGCCGGTACGGACCCAGATCCTGTCCTGAGAGCGCTGGTATCAGGCTGACCGCTAGGGGGGTCACCGAGACGCCTCAACCCCGTGACGGGCACGGAGGCCCTCCAGCTCCTCTGAGTGCTCCTGAAGGATCCGGACGATGTCTTCGGGAACCTCGCCACGCGCCAGCGCGATGATTTCTGATGGCACCCCGTAATAATCAGAGAGTCTGTCGGAGACTTCAGCGGCTAAGCCACGCTGGCCGCGCTCAAGCCGGGACAATTGGGAAGGTGCGATCCCGATGTCGGCAGCAGCAGAACGCAGTGAACGACCCTGCTGGCGACGAAGGTCACGCAACAGCGACGCAGCGTTCTGTGTGGCGGTCACGCTCTTATCGTAGGCGGCGTTGCCAACTCTGGCAACACCGGCGGAACCAACCTGGTCGTAACCACACATGCCTCCCCACCTAAGACAGGGACAACTTTATCCCGCCGCAACAAGCGAACGCATGCTCGGCCGGCCTGCGCCAGATCATGGCTCAGCGCCGAGTGATCTGCGGGTGCCGATCACTCGTGTCGCTTCGCCCGTGCAGGTCCAGGACTCCTGACATAGGGGTGGTTTGACGGCGTGTCACCAGCGGGTTTGCCCCGTCTATGAGTAATAATAGAATTTATGTTTTATGTGTTGTTGGGTGGGTGGGGATGATGGGTCTCATGACCCTCCAAGCCCCGCTGCCGGTGCTGCCGGCCCGGGCCGTGCAGGTCGGGGACGTCGCTGGGCTGGTGACGGACGAGACCGGTGGGCAGGTGTACGTACGCGGTGAGGTGGTCTTCGCGTGGGGTCCTGGGGACGAGGCGTGCCGGCGGTTAGCAGCGGTGCAACTGGTCGAGCTTGAGATCGCCGCGACCCGGCCGGTCGCGGCGGCGTTCGGAGTCACCGATCAAACGATCTGGCGGTGGCGCACCGCGTACGCGGGCCAGGGCGTGGGGAGCCTGGTCGGGGAGAAGAAGGGCCCCAAGCGGGCCTCGAAGCTGACCGGCGACGTGGTCGCAGACATTATTGCGGGCAAGGCCGCGGGCGGCTCGAATCGGGCCGTGGCGGCCACGGTCGGGGTCAGCGAGGGCAGCGTGCGCACGGTAATGGCCGCGCACCAGGGTGCCCAAGACAGCGATGAGGTGGATGGGCAGTCCGGCACGGTCGAGCAGGAGGAGGGTGACCAGCCCGGCAACGACGGGCAAGACCCTTCCGACGCGGTCGGCCCCGTCGAGCCCGAGCCCGCGAAGGAGCAGGAGGGCCTGTTGCCGGTGCTGGCCGACCCGGTACCCCGGTGGGCCGAGCGGGGCTTGGCCCGGGCCGGGCTGCTGGGCCACGCCGCGCCGGTGTTCACCCCGGCCGCGCGGGTCCCGTTGGCCGGGCTGCTCCTGGGGCTGCCCGGCCTGGAACGTACCGGGCTGCTGGACTGCGCCACACACGTGTACGGGGCGTTGCCGGACGGGTTCTACGGGTTGGACACGGTGTTGACCGAGGCCGTGTTCCGGACCCTGGCAGCCGCGCCGCGGGCTGAGGGCGCAGCCCGGATCGACCCGGCCGCGCTCGGCCGGGTGCTGGGCATGGACCGGGCACCAGAGGTCAAGACCATCCGCCGCAAACTGGGCCAACTCGCCGCCACGGACAAGGCACCGGAGTTGATCGCCGCCATGGCCGCCACCCACCTGGAGGGCGTCAAAGACCAGAACGGCAAGGACGGTGTGGTGTTGTACGTCGATGGGCACGTCCGCGCCTACCAGGGCACCAAGCGGATCGCTAAGACCCACCTGTCCCGGTTACGGTTCCCCGCCCCGGCCACCGTGGAGACCTGGGTATGCGACGCCGCGGGCGACCCCGTCCTGGTCGTGATGGCCCAACCGGGCGCGTCGCTGGCGATGGAACTACGCGCCCTGCTACCCCAACTACGCCACGCCGTCGGCGATGAGCGGCGGGTCCTGGTCGGATTCGACCGCGGCGGGTGGTCACCGGCCCTATTCAAGGACATGCACCACCACGGGTTCGACGTGCTCACCTGGCGCAAACACCCCGCCCCCGACCTCGACATCACCGCGTTCGAGCAGGTGTCCCACGTCGACCAGACCGGACGGGAGCACAACTGGGACCTGGCCGACACCAGAGTGGACCTACCCGTCACCGGTGGTGAAGGGGCCACGTTCGGCATGCGCCAGGTCACCCGCCGCGACCCACGCACCGGCAAACAAGCCCACGTACTGAGCACCCGCACCGACCTGAGCGCGGGGGACGTGATGTACCGGATGGGTTCGCGGTGGCGCCAGGAGAACTACTTCCGCTACGGCCGGTTACACCTAGACCTGGACTCCCACGACACCTACACCGCCACACCCGATGACCCGTCCCGGTCCGTGCCCAACCCGGCCAAACGCACCGCGCACCACGCCGTACAAACGGCCCGTGCCCACGTCCACCGCGAACAGGCCCGCACCGACGCGGCCCTGCTCGCTGCCCGCACGCCCACAGCCGGCGCCGGCACCGTGCTGCTCACGAACACCAGACACAACGAAATCACCGCGGACCTTGCTACCGCGCACGACGACTTGGCCGCCGCCCAGACCCGCCACACCGACACCCCGACCCGGGTACCGCTAGGACAACTGTCCCCTCACCAGCAGGTCCTGAACGTCGAAACGAAACTGCTCACCCACGCCATCAAGATGGCCGCGTTCAACACCATCACCACCATCGCCCGGCACATCCGGTTGCACACCAACTACGCCCGCGCCGGCCAAGAGGCCTACACCCTGGCCCGGCAGATCCTGACCCACACCGGCGACATCGACCCCCGCACCCCCGGGGTCCTGACCATCAGCCTGGACCCGATGCCCACCACCCGCCAGACCAAGGCCGTCGCCCAGTTGTGCGAACACCTCACCGCCACAAACACGACCTACCCCGGCACCAACCGTCTCCTGCGCTACCGAATCAAAACAAGCCCAGAACCACCCCGAACATCACCCTGACTCCTGCGCCATGTCAGGAGTCCTGAGGTCACGGCGTGAATCTTGTCGCGCTTCGGGCTAGGTCCGTAAAGTGAGATACTTTTCCGTAGAGAGATACTTTGAAACGGCGCCGCGCGCGTAGCCCTTTCTGGGCGGAATGCAGTGACCGCGATGCGAGTGCTCTGACCGCCCAACCTGGCACCACAAACAGCGACCGTATCGGCATCGGTCGCTGGTGGTGACACTCTCGAAAGATCCTTTCGCAGCGGGCAAGCGGAATCCTTACTGCCGGCCGAGATCAGGGGGAACCGTTCGCTTCAAAGTCCCGACGGTGAAGTGCGTACATGTCCTTGGTCAGTTCGGCAGCTGGACCGCTGACAGGGATACGCGGGGCAACCGTGTGCACGGGCAACGGAGCGACCGGGCTCTCGGGAGCACCCCACTCTGCCTGCCACGCCGTCAACTGTGCAGAAGAAACCGCGTAGACGATCCTTCCCAGCCCCATCCACGCGTGCGCGGCTGAGCACATGGGGCAGTGCTCGCCCGAGGTGTACACCGTCGAGTTCGCCCGCTCGTTGGCGGAGAGGTGATCCGCCGACCATCGAGCGATGGCGAACTCCGGGTGTCGAGTGTGATCTCCACCCTTCACCCGGTTGCGGTCCTCGAAGCGAACAGTGCCAGCGGCGTCGACCAACAATGACCCGAACGGCTCATCGCCATCCTCCAGCGCCTCTCGCGCCAGCTCGACGCACCGCCGCAGGTAGGACAAGTCAGTGTCGGTGAGGTACGTGCCAATCGTCACGAGTGTCGCTCTCCAAGAACGGTTTCGACGTCGACCCAGCCCAGACCTTGACTGCGCAACAGGACCAGCAAGTGATAGACGAGATCGGCTGATTCGCCGAGCAGGTCGTCGGTGTCCTGGTCGGCCGCGACCGCGGCCAACGCAGTTTCGACGCCCTCTTCGCCGACCTTTTGGGCGATCCGGCGCACGCCAGCCTCGAACAGTGAGGTCGTGTAGGACCCCTCGGGCCGGTCGGCATACCGCGTGGCGATGAGGTCATCCAGCGTGCGAACGAAGGTCGCGTCGCCGTGCACCATGGGGTGGTCGGAGAAGCACGACACTGCCCCGGTGTGACAGGTCGGCCCAGCGGGTATGCAGTGCAGCAGCAGAGTGTCGGCGTCGCAGTCCACGTCGATGCGCTGGACGGCCAGCGTGTTGCCGCTGGTCTCGCCTTTGACCCACTGGGTGCCACGGCTGCGGCTGAAGAAGGTCGCGAGACCAGTGCTCAGAATGGCACGGACCGCATCGGCGTCGCAGTAGCCGACCATCAGCACCACGCCAGTGCGCGCAGTCCTGCACGACGGCGGGGATCAGACCGTCCTGCTTGTCGAAGGCCAAATCGGAGACGGCATACGGCTCGGGCAGCCTCAGCGCGAGGGCATCGCTCATGCCGCGACTCCGCTCGGTGAGGGTCGGATGATCAAGCCAGCCGCAGCCAACTCGGCTTTGAGCGCCGGGATGGGCACCGCGCCGGAGTGGAAGACGCTGGCCGCGAGCGCCCCGTCGACGTCAGCCTCGGCGAAGACTGCCCGGAAGTGCTCGGCCTCGCCCGCGCCGCCGGAGGCGATCAGCGGCACCTGGCAGATCGCGCGCACGGCCCGCAACTGCTCGATGTCGTAGCCCGACCGGACCCCGTCGCTGCCCATGCAGTTGAGCACGATCTCCCCCGCGCCCAGATCCTGCACGGTCCGCACCCAGTCCAGCGTGGTGGTGGTCAGCGCAGTTGTGGCGTCAGGATCCCCCGTCATCTGCCGGATGCGCCAGTGCCCGTCGTCGTCGCGCAGGCTGTCCACGCCCACCACGACACACTGCACCCCGAACGCCTCGGCCAGTTCGCTGATCGAGCTCGGGTCGCTGGGTGGCCGGGGTGTTGATCGACACCTTGTCCGCCCCGGCGTGCAGCACTCGCCGGGCCTCCTCCACCGACCGGATGCCGCCGGCCACGCAAAACGGGATATCGATCTGACGGGCCACGCGGCTGACCCACTCGATGTCCACCGAGCGGCCCTGTGGGCTGGCGGTGATGTCGTAGAACACCAACTCATCGGCCCCCTCGGACCGGTAGCGCTGGGCCAACTCGACGATGCCGCCCATATCCACGTGATCGCGGAACTGGGTGCCTTTGACCACGCGGCCATCGCGGACGTCGAGGCACGGGATGATCCGGCGGGCCACGCTCACGGTTGCTCCTGCTCGACGGCCTCGGTCACCGTGAGGCGGCCTTCGAGCAGCGACTTGCCGAGGATCACTCCAGCGCACCCGGTCTTGTGGCAGCTGCGGATGTCGGCGGCGTCGCGCACCCCACCGGAGGCTTGCACCTTCAACTCCGGAGAGGACCGCGTCATGAACGTGTAGAGGTGGGTGTTCGGTCCGGACAGCGTGCCGTCCCGGCCGATGTCGGTGCACAGCACGTGCTTCAGCCCCGACGCGGCATACCGGTGCAGCATGGTCGGCAGATCGGTCTCAGCCACCGAGGTCCAGCCCGCGATCGGCAGCTCCCAGGCGCCCTCCTCGGAGGTGCGGGTGTCGAGCGCCACGGTGATCCGATCGGGCCCGAAGTGCTCGAGCCAGCCCAGCACGGTCTCCGGCTCGCGGACCGCCATGGACCCGATCACGACGCGCGCCGCCCCGGCATCGAGGATGGCCTGCACGTCGTCGTGGGTGCGCACTCCCCCGCCGGTTTGGATCTGCAAGCCGGTGCTGGTCGCGATCTCCTCCAGCAGCGGGAGCAGGGTGTATCCGCCGGCCCGCGCAGCGTCCAAGTCGACCAAGTGAAGCCATCGAGCCCCGGCCCGCGCATACTCATGGGCCACTTCAAGGGGCGCTCCGGCATACCTCGTCTCTTTGTCGTAGTCGCCCTTGTGTAACCGCACGACAATGCCTTGGCGTATGTCGAGGGCTGGGTAGACGGTGAGGTCACTCATCGGGATCCTCCGCGACGAAGTTGGCGAGAATGGCCGCCCCTACTGCGGCCGAGCGCTCGGGGTGGAACTGTGCGCCCCAGCGGTTGCCGGATCGCACCACCGCCGAGTAGTCCTGCCCGTGCCAGGTGGTGACGAGCGTGTGCTCGCCCACCGGCGCTGCATAACTATGCACGAAATACGCTCGATCCCCGTCGCTAAGGCCACGGATGAGGGGGTCTGGTCGGATGACGCTCAGAGTATTCCAGCCCATGTGGGGAATGCGCACCCCTGCTCCCGGCTCCATCGCCGCCACCGTGCCTGCGATCAGGCCCAGGCACGGCACGCCGCCGTCCTCCTCGCTGCCGTCAAAAAGCAACTGCATCCCGAGGCAGACCCCGAGCAACGGCTGCTCCAACTCGCGCAGCACGGTGACCAGATCGCGCGTCGTGTAGCCGCCGCATTCCCGCGCCCGCCGCACCCACTCCGGGCAGGATGACGCGGTCGGCGGCCTGGATCGTGGCTGCGTCGGCGGTCAACGTGGACGGCACGCCGAGGCGCTCGAGGGCAAAACTGACCGAGGCGATGTTGGTGCCGCCGGAGTCGACGAGCGCTACCTTCACAGGACGCCTTTGGTGGTCGGCAGGTCGTTGCCCTCGACCGCGATGCCCTGACGCAGGGCGCGAGCGACCGCCTTGAAACCGACCTCGATCTGGTGGTGGGCGTTGCCGGGGCCGATGCTCAGGTGCAGGGTGCAGCGCATGGCGTCGGCGAAGGAGCGCCAGAAGTGCTCGACCATCTCGGTCGGCAGGTCACCGACGCGCTCGCGGTCGAACTCGCCGGCAAACACGAAGTACGGCCGGCCGGACAGGTCGATGGTGGCGCTGGCTTGGGCTTCGTCCATCGGCAGGGTGAAGCCGTAGCGGCCGATCCCCCGCTTGTCACCCAGAGCGGTGCGGATGGCCTCGCCGACGGCCAGGGCGATGTCCTCGACGCTGTGGTGCTCGTCGATGTGCAGGTCGCCCTCGCAGGCCACTTCCAGGCTGAATCCGCCGTGCTTGGCCAACTGCTCCAGCATGTGGTTGAGGAAGCCGACGCCGGTCTCGATGCTGCTCGCACCCGCTCGGTCAAGGTCGACGCCGACGGTGATCGAGGTCTCCGAGGTCGTGCGCTTCACGGTCGCGGTGCGGGGGCGGGTGACCAACTCGTGGGCGATCGTGGCCCAGTCGTGTGCCGGGAGCAGGTATGCCGGGATGCCCAGGTTGTCTGCGAACTGAGCGTCGGTCTCTCGGTCGCCGACCATCGCGCTGGCTGCCCAGTCGATGCTGCGGTCTTTGAGCAGGCCGGTCATCAGCGCCGTCCCGGGTTTGCGGGTCGGCGCGTTGTCTTCGGGCAGGGTGACGTCGATGATCACGTCGCGGAAGGTGATGCCCTGACTGGCGAAGATCTGCATCATCAGGTCGTGCGGTCCCTGGAAGTCCTGCGTCGGGAAGGAGTCCGTGCCCAGTCCGTCTTGGTTGCTGACCATCACGAAGGCCCACCCGGCGTCACGCAGCCGCAGCAGGGCCGGGATCACCCCGGGGACCAGGGCCACCTTGTCGTAGGCATCGACTTGGTGGTCGGCGGGCTCTTCGATCAGGGTGCCGTCGCGGTCGATGAACAACACGGGGCTGGGCAACGCACTCATCGGGTCCTCTCGCTGGTGGTTTTGGTGGTTTCGAGGGCATGTGTGGGTTCAAGGGCCTTGGCGAGCGCGTCCAGGTCGGCATCGGTGCCGACACTGATCCGCACCGCGTCGTGCAACCCGGGCAGGTGACGCATGTCTCGGATGGCGATCGCGTGGGCTGCGACGTCGTTGATCACCTGATCCACGTCAGCGCACCGCGCGAGCACGAAGTTGGCCTCGCTGGCGTACACGGCACTTACCCCGGGGTGACTCGCGACGATGGAGGCGAGTCGGTCTCGACGGTGGACTGTGGAGGCGATGCGCTCGGCTGTCCCTGCCAGGACGCGTTGCTCCAAGGCGCTCACCGCCATCTCGGTGACCGGCGCAGGCATCGGGTATGGCGCTTGGACCCGGCGAAGCACCGCGATCAGGTCGGGGTGGGCCACCAGGGCGCCGACGCGGGCCCCGGCCAGTCCGTGCGCCTTGGACATCGTCCGCAGCACACCCAGCGTTGGGTGCTGATCCAGGACAGAAATGGCCGAGCGCTCAGCCGCAAATTCCGTATAGGCCTCATCCAAGACGACCATAGCGATGTCGCTGACGGCCTCGACAAGGGCCAGAATGGCCTCAACCTCCACCACAGATCCACTGGGGTTGCCCGGTGAGGCGATGAACACGATGCGAGCACCGGTATCCCGGACGGTCTGGGCCACGGCCGAGAGGTCGTGCACGAAGCGATCACCCGCGTCGTGCTGCGGGACATCGTGCACCGGCACGCCGTGCAGCGCCGCGCTGACCGCATACATCCCGAAGGTCGGTGAACACACGACGATGCCGTCGTCGCTGCCGGGGCGGCACAGCGCCCGGACGAGCACGTCGATCGCTTCGTCGCTGCCCCGGGCCAACAGCAGTTGCTCCTCGCGGGCACCGAGGTATGCCGCGTAGGCCGCTCGCAACGCGGGTGGCTGGGGCTGCGGGTAGCGCCGCGCGGTGCCCTCGGGGTCGACGGAGTTCGGCTCGGCGGCCTCATTAGCGTTGAGCCAGATGGATGCCGGCGGTCCGGCAAAGCTGGTCCGTGCCGAGGAGTAGCCGGTGAACCCGCGCAGGTCGGGGCGCACTAGGTCCATCGGGAAGCCGGTCACCGCGGCATACCCGTCACGAAGCCACCCCGGTCGAAGGCACCCCGGCGGTGACTGCGTCCGCCAGAGGCCGAGCCAAACGTCGAGTCACGGCCCTCTGGTGAGCGTGCAACTGCTCGGCCTCGGACAGCACCACGGCGCAGGGCCCGACGGTGTGCAGGCCCTGCTGGGTGACCGACTGCACCGTCATGGCGATCTGAAAACTGGAGACGTTGACGCCTCCGGTGAATCGGGCCGCACCGGCAGTAGGCAGCACGTGGTTGGTGCCGCTGCAGTAGTCGCCGAGGGTCTCCGGAGCCCAATCACCCAGAAACACTGACCCAGCGCTGGTGACCGAGGTCAACCAGTCTCGCGGCTCGCGCAGGGCCAGGATGAGGTGCTCGGGGCCGTACTCGTTGCTGATCTCGAAGGCCGCCGACAGATCAGAGGTCACGATCACCCGACTGCTCGCCAAGGCCTTGCGGGCGATGTCGGCGCGCGGCAGCTGCTCGACCTGCTGCTCGATCTGCTCGGCCACGGCTTGGCCCATCGCAGCGTCGTCGGTCAGCAGGAGGACTTGGGAGTCCGGCCCGTGCTCGGCCTGGGAGAGCAAGTCGGCGGCGACGAACTCGGGATCAGCGCCGTGATCGGCGATGACGACGACCTCAGAGGGTCCAGCGGGCAGATCGATCCCCGGCCCGCCCTCGGCCGTGCTGACCTGCCGCTTGGCTTCGGTCACCCAGGCGTTGCCGGGTCCAAAGATCTTGTCGCACGCAGGCACGGTCTGGGTGCCGTAAGCCAGCGCAGCGATGGCCTGGGCTCCGCCACCGAGGAAGATCTGGGTGATGCCGCACTCGGCGGCCGCGGCCAACACGGCGTCGTCCGCTCCCCCGTTGGGTCCCGGCGGAGTGATCAGCACCACCTGTGGGCAGCCAGCCAACTGAGCGGGCACGCCGAGCATCAGCGCGGTCGAGGGCAACGGTGCCGAACCGGCCGGGACGTAGAGGCCGACGCGTTCGATCGGTCGGATCACTCGCTCGCACACCACTCCGGGTGCGGTTTCGACGGCGTAGTCGCTCGGCATACCGGCCTGGTGGAACATGCGAATCCGCCCGGCGGCTTCGGTGATCGCCGCGCGCAAGTCGGGCTCGACGCGCGCCACTGCGACCGCCACGTCCTCAGCGGTGACCGCCAGGGCGTCGAGGTCGACTCCGTCGAAGCGGGAGGTGGCGGCGATCACGGCAGCATCGCCGTCGGCTTTGACGGCGGCCAGGGTGTCGGTGACCGACGCGGTCACTTCTGGGCCTGCGGCTACCGTGCCGCGGGCAATCGCGTCGGCGCGGGCGTCGGCGTCGAGGTCGGTCCAGGTCAGCACATTCATGCCAGCATTCCTTCCACGGGCAGCACCATCAGTTGTCGAGCGCCGGCTCGCTTGAGGTCTTCGAGTCGCTGCCAGGTCACCGCGCTGTGGCACAGCATCTGCACGCTCACTTCGTCGGACAGCCCGGCGGCGGACTCCAACGACAGGATCGTGGGTTCGTGTCCTTCGGGCAGGTGGGTCAGCACCTGAGCGAGGTCGGCGCGTGGGCTGCGCAGCATCAGCAGGCGGGTCTCTTTGAGCCGGACCGCCCCGTCCATCCGGCGCAGGAGCAGCTCGGCGAGGTCCCCGCGGCTCTCCTCCAATGGGTGCCCCGGGCCCACGACCACGGCTTCGGAGTGCAGCAACGTCTGGACGGGCTTGAGGTTGTTTGCCGCCAGCGTGGCCCCGCTGGAGACCAGGTCGCAGACCACGTCGGCCTGCCCGAGGCGCGGAGCGATCTCTACCGATCCCGACAGGGTGACGATATCGGCCTCGACCTCGTGTTGGCGCAGCCAGTGGCCCAGGATCTGGGGGTATGAGGTGGCGATCCGCTGGCCGCTGAGTTGCGCCGGGCTCTCCCAGGTCAGGTCGGCGTCGATGGCGATGTCGAGACGACAACTCCCCCAGCCCAACTCGCGCAGCTCGGTCAGCCCGCCGACTGCCCCGGCCGCCTGCCGGGCCAGGTCGTGCTCGGCGATGACGTTGCGCCCGACGATCCCCAGGTCGCAGACGCCGTCGGCGATGAGGCCGGGGATATCGTCGTCACGCACGAGCAGCAGGTCGATGGCCAGCGATTCGCCGTAGCAGAACAGCTTGTCGCGGCTCTCTCGCCAGGTCAGCCCACACGAGGCCAACAGGTCCCGGGCAGGAGCGGCGAGTCGACCCGAGCGCTGGATCGCGACGCGCAGCCGATCGCGCGGTGGGGCAACTGGAGTCATGGGTGACCTTCCGAGAAGTCAGGAGTATGCAGGGCAAGACAGGGCGCGGCGCGATGTGCGGGTCTCGGCAGTGAGACGTTCACGATGCGCGGCTAGCGGGGTGAGGCGGTATGCCGCTCCAAGGCTGCGCGGTAGCCGGTGCCGTGCTCCAGACACCGGGCCACTCTGCCGACCGTGGTCACGCTGACGCCGGTCTGCTCGTGGATGCTGCGATACGGCATCCCCTGGGCCAGCAACGGCACGACCACCCAACGGTCGGCTAGGGCTTCCAATTCCGCGGGGGTGCACAGGTCCACCAAGAAGCTCTCGACGTCAGCGGGATCCGTGAGGGCAGCCAACACAGTCGACAACTCGATCAGGCTCTGCTGATCCGCTGTCGTTCGGTGCTTCATGGTCTGTCCTTTGGTGTCGTAGCCTGCTAGCGCGTTAGCACGCTATCACGCGCGAATGGCCCTTCCGGACCAGCCCAAGGTGATCCGCGGCCGCTATACATCTGCCCCGCCATCCGGGGCAGATGTATAGCGCTCGTCACCACCCTCCTCGGCTGCCACGATGTTGGCTAACTCAGCGGCGTCTTCGAGCACAGCCCTTGAGACAGCCCATCGCCGCGGGCCTAGAGGCGTCGACCACCGACCAATGACCGGAAGCACATCGAGGGACCAGTCGGTGGCGACTCCACCGAAGACGTGCCAAAAGCCTTTCCTGGCAGTTTGGTGTCTGGCGACCTCGGCGAGGGCTTCTCGCTGGGGGGTGACCCATGACCAACGCAACTCAGCAGGCATAGCCGATCCGCTCTCGAGCTGCCACGACGGAGGTGGCTGGCTGGGTGGAAAGCCGTCGGCCTGCCACGTCACGCCGCGTGCCCACAGCGCGAGCCATACTTCACCGAGCGCCGCAGAGGCCTCTGCGCTCGGCGTTCCTCAACCAGGTCACCAGGGTGGACCGTCAGGGGGACGGGCGGGATGTCTGGAGCGACGTCTAGGCCGAAGTACTGGCGGGCGAGCAGCAATTCGAAGAGATGCGCGGGCACGTCGATCGAGGTCACGCGGACGACCGGGCGATCGCGTCGAGGTCACGGACGGCGTAGCGGTGGTGCTCCCACTCCTCTTCGAGGATGGTGTGCAGGCACGAAAGGGTCGTTTCGTGACCGTTCGGGTCCCAGGGATTGGTGCGGGTGACGAGCAGGTCGGAGTCGGTGAGCCCGGCGATGTAGTCGCGCACCATCGCTTGGCGACCCGCGCGCACCTCGAGGACTCTGTCGTAGGTCGGCTCATGCTCGGAGAAGATCGACATGTCGCCGCCGTCGATCTCATACTCCGCGTTCGGCACGCCTAGCGGGTGATACGGCTCATCGAGGGCCAGGATCGCGCGGCCGAGCCAGGTGTCGGTCGCCATCACCAGATGTCGCAGGGTCTGGGCAAAGGACCACTCGCCGGCGACCGAGACGTTAACCGTGCCCGGTGGCAAGGACGCGACGCGCCCGAGAGTGGATGTCCAGGTGGACTCCAGGGCGGCCCACGCCGAGCGCAGACCGTCAGGATCGGTGGCACGTCGTTGCTCGCGGCCTGGGAACCGTGCGTTCAGTTCGGCCTCCACGAACGGTGTGACATCGACCCCATTGACCACCAGGGAGCCATCGCCCTCCAACAGCCAGGGCGCATCGATCTCCAGCCCGTCGACGTCCACGGAGCGCATCACGGCACCAGACAGGCTCGACCCGGTGAATCGCGCGCCGCGCAGATCCGCACCGATGAAGGACACCTGATCGTTCATACCAGCGGCTGAGCCAACTCGACCCGGAGGGCCCGCACCGCGTCGTCGGCGGGCACGGTGAACTGATCCTGGCGGCGCAGATCCTTGATGGTGACCGTGCCCGCCTCGACTTCCTTGGGCCCGAGGATGGCGACGAACCGGATCCCGGCGCGGTCGGCATACTTCAACTGCTTGCCGAGTTTGCTCATCTCCAGCACCGACTCGGTGTTGATGCCAGCGCGTCGCAGGGTGGTGGTCAGTTCAAGGGTTTCGGTCATCAGCGCGGCGTCGACCAGCGGCACCAAGACCTGCACCGTGCTCTCGGCGACATCGACCAATCCGGCCTCCCGCAGCTGCCAAAACAGCCTGGTCAGCCCGATGGAAATTCCGACCCCGGGCAACTGGGACTTGCTGTAGTGACTGGCCAAGTCGTCATACCGACCACCGGAGCAGATCGACCCGATGCCCGGGTGCTCATCCAGCGTCGTCTCGTAGACCGTGCCGGTGTAGTAATCAAGGCCGCGGGCGATCGAGAAGTTCAGGCAGTAGTCGCTCTCCGGCACGCCAAGGGCACTCACCAGATCGAGCACCTCACGCAACTCGGCAACGCCGCGCTTCAACTCTTCACTGCCGGCGCTCGCCGCGCTGAGCCGGTCCAAGCGATCCAGCGCGTCGGCGTGCGACGTGCTCCGCGCGCTGACGAAGTCGATCAACGCGTTAACGACGCTTGCATCCAACTCGAAGCCCGGCCCGGCCAGCGTGGTCCGCACGTGATCCTCGCCGCGCTTGTCCAGCTTGTCGATCTCGCGCAGCACGCCGGCCTGCAGGTCAGGATCGGCCAGGCCCAGGTCTTCGAAATATCCACGCATCAACCGTCGGTTGTTGATACCGATCGTGAACGAGCCGATGTCCATGTCGGTGAAGAGCGCGTGAATGACCGCCGGGCATTCGGCGTCGTGCTTCACGCTCAGACGGTCTTTGCCGACGATGTCGATGTCGCACTGATAGAACTCGCGGAAGCGGCCGCGCTGGGGGCGCTCACCGCGATAGACCCGCTGCATTTGATAGCGCCGGAACGGGAAGGTCAACTGGTGCTCGTGCTCGGCGACGTAGCGCGACAGCGGCACCGTGAGGTCGAAGCGCAGCGCCATCTCCGGCAGGACCGCTTCGTCGGGCGCCCCGTCTGCCTTGGCTTCGGCGGCCGCCTTCTCCAACGACCCCGTCGAGGAGACGAAATAGACCTGACGCTCGGTCTCTCCCCCGGTCTTGGTCAGCAGGACGTCGCTGACCTCGAACACTGGCGTCTCGATCGGCAGGAACCCGAAGCGCTCGAAGCCTGCGCGGATGGTGTCCAGCATGCGCTGAAAAGCGATCTGCTCGGCGGGCAGGAGTTCCAGCACCCCAGATGGCGTACGCGGTGTGATCACTCGCCGGAGTCTAAACGAGCGGAGGCTGAAGGTAGGGGTTCGAGCGCCGCTCGGCCGCCATCGTCGTGGCCGGGCCGTGACCCGGCAGCACCAGCGAGGAGTCCGGCAACGGCAACACGACGTCGCGCAACGACCGGGCCATGGCCGCCTGATCCCCACCCGGCAAATCGCAGCGACCGATCGACCCAGCAAAGAGCACGTCTCCAGAGAGCACCGTCTGGTCCAGGCCAGCCTCGCGCGCGTCCAAACCCTCGGGTATGCCGTCCAGCGTGAACAGCACGGAGCCCTCGGTATGACCGGGGGCATGGGTCACAGCAATCGACAGACCGGCCACGTGGACGGTGGCCATCGCTGCGCTCACCGTCGTCGAGTCCGCAGGAGCCTCGGCGAACTCGACGACCGCTTCGGGCTCTTGCCAGGTGGCTTTGGTCCCAAACTGGGCCTCCATCATGGCGATGAATCCGCCGTCCAGATCCCCTAGTGGGTTCACGAGGCGATAACGGTCGAGACCGTGGATGTGCGTCGCGACCTGCTCGTCGGCATTCGACGAAGTAGCGCTCAGGGCCGGCACGTCGTAGACATGATCTAAGTGCCCGTGGGTCAGCAGGATCGCGGCCGGGCTCAAGCCCTGCTCGCGCAACAAGTCGGCGACTCGATCGGCCACTCCGATGCCTGGGTCGACGATGACGCATTCGGTGCCGGGAGCCTGGGCGACGATGTAACAGTTGGTCCCGAAGGCAGCGGCCGGGAGCGCATGGACAATCACCGAAGCAGCCTAGCCGCGCGGTCGGCATACCCAGAGGATCCGTTGTGGTGCTTGGTCGAGCCTCTGCCCACGGCCAATCCCAGACCATCGTGTCCAAACCGTTGTGTGCCCGTGACCGGAGCGATGAAAGCGCTGCCTAGACTGGCGGTTTCGCCCTTGCTCAGCTCATAGGAGGACATCCATGCTGCCCCGACGCCGTTCATTAGCGCCACGGCGCGCCGTGGCAGTCGTGACGCTGTGCGCCCTCACCGTGCTGGCCGGCTGCACGACCGAGGATCCCTCTGAGCCGGACGCAACGCAAGACGCCTCGGCTGAGTCCGACGTTGCTCGCAGCACCAGCACCATCAACTGCGAGCCCGCGCCGGAGTTGCCGTCGGACGTGCCGACCTTCCGCGCCAACCAAGCGCCCTCGGCGACCGCGCCCGACTCGGCCATCGTCGAGATGCAGACCAACTGCGGCACGATCACGCTGGATCTCAACGGCGCAGACGCACCCATGACGGTGGCCTCGTTCCTGTTGCTCGCCAGCGGAGACTTCTGGGTCGACAGCCCGTGTCACCGACTCGTCGACGACGGAATTCATGTCCTGCAGTGCGGAGACCCCACGGGAACTGGGCGCGGCGGCCCCGGATACAGCTTCGGGATCGAGAACGCACCCGCCGACGGCTTCTATCCCCGCGGCAGTCTGGCGATGGCCAGAACCAACGATCCCAACGGCAACGGAAGCCAGTTCTTCATCGTCTTCGAAGACACCATGTTGCCTACGGACGGAGGTGGCTACTCCATTTTCGGTACAGTCACCGACGGAATGGACATCGTGGACCACATCGCCGACGAAGGTGTCGAAGGCGGCGGGGTCGAAGGTATGCCGGCGCAACCCATCAGCATTACGCGCGTCGGCCTCAAGGAAGAGGCGACATCGTCGTGAGCGAAAACTCTGAACAGGTTCCGCAGGCACCAGCCGAGGAGGAGCCCGTGATCGCCCCGGCTCCCCCGCGACCGAAACCGATGGCTCCCTCGCCCGCTCAATTCGCAGGTCGCAAGGCTGCCGTCCGACCCGCCGCTGCTCCCGCCGTCACCGAGGGAGCCAGCGCCGAGGCGATGGCGTTTGGTCGAGTGGCCGAGGACGGCACGGTGTTCGTCACCACCCCCGAGGGTGAGCGCGCAGTGGGGTCCTACCCCGGCTCGACCGAGCATGAGGCGCTGACCTACTTCGCCCGTAAGTACGACGACCTCGTTGCCGCAGCTGTGCTGCTGGCTCAGCGCCTGGAGCAGACCGACCTCTCAGCCCACGAGGCCCGTGACGCGCTGAAGACCCTCCGCGAGCACATCGGCGAGGCCAACGTCGTCGGAGACTTGGCTGGCCTGGAGACGCGGGTCACCGACATCGAAGCCCAGATCGTCAAGCAGGGCGAGGCCGAAGCCAAGGTCCGCGCCGAGGCCAAAGTCGCCGCAGCAAAGGTGCGCACCAAGACGGTGAAGTCGGCCGAGAAACTCGCCGCCAGCGACCCCGCCAAGGTGCAGTGGAAGTCAGCCAGTGCCCGTATGCGCGAATTGTTCGACCAGTGGAAGGCACAACAACAGGCCGGTCCACGCCTGGACAAGGCCGTCGAAGACGAGCTGTGGCACCGCTTCAGCGAGGCACGCTCATCGTTCGACAAGACGCGTCGCGCCTGGTTCGTGCAACTGGATGAGGAGCAAGAAGGCGCGAAGCGTGAAAAGGAGAAGTTGGTCGCCCAGGCCGAGAAGCTGGCGACCAACAAGGACTGGGGACCCACGGCCACCGAGTTCAAGCACCTCATGGAGCAGTGGCGCCGCGCCGGTCGGGCACAACGCTCCAGCGATGACGCTCTGTGGGAGCGCTTCAAGGCTGCCCAGGATCAGTTCTTCGCGGCCAAAGACGAGGTCGTGGCTGCCGAACGGGTCGAGTTCGAGGCCAACCTGGTGGTCAAGGAGAAGTTGCTGACCGAAGCCGAGGGTTTGCTGCCAGTGAAGGATCTGGAGTCAGCCAAGCGCAGCCTTCGCTCCATCCAGGACCGCTGGGATGCCGCCGGCAAGGTGCCGCGCTCAGACATGCAGCGCATCGAGGGCCGGCTCCGCAAAGTGGAGCAGGCCGTCCGCGACGGCGAGGACCAACGGTGGAAGCGCAGCAATCCTGAGCTCAACGCACGCGCCCAGTCGATGGTCGAGCAGCTGGAACGTGCAGTCGCCGGGCTTGAGGCCGATCTGGAGAAGGCCCAGGCCAAGAACGACCCAGCGGCGGTCAGCAAGGCCGAGCAGGCCCTGTCGGCGCGGCGTGCGTGGTTGGACTCGGCCCGCGCGGGCTTGTCGGGATGATCTCCGACCTCACGGCATACCTCGATAGCAGTCCTTCCCCGTTCCATGCGGTGCAGAGCGCGGTCGACCTGCTGACCGGTGCTGGCTTCACCGAGTGTCTGGAGCGCCAGGAGACGCCGC
Organism: uncultured Actinomycetota bacterium; assembly: GCA_963803695.1. Lineage (GTDB taxonomy): Bacteria > Actinomycetota > Actinomycetes > Actinomycetales > Dermatophilaceae > Ornithinicoccus. Next base: position 92,387 of record CAWDNY010000003.1, on the reverse strand, counting down.
GGGCACCAGGACGCTACTTCGCCCGCCGGGGTGGATCGCTGGTGGCTTGGTCCACGGAGCATGCTCCCGGTCCTGCGCAGGGCTTCCGTGTGGTTGGTGCACATACCGACTCGCCGAACCTGCGGATCAAGCCCAAGCCAGACACCCTCAGCGCCGGGTGGCAGGGGCTGGGCGTCGAGGTGTATGGCGGGCCGCTGCTGCACTCGTGGCTGGACCGGGATCTCGGCCTCTCGGGGCGGGCGGTCGTTCGTGACGGCTCGCGGACAAGCACGCAACTCTTCGCGATCGATGAGCCGCTATTGCGGGTCTCCCAACTGGCGATCCACCTCAACCGCGAGCTGCATACCGAGGGGTTGAAGCTCAACCCGCAACGCCACCTGGTGCCGCATTGGGGACTCGGCGAGCGACCCGCAGACTTCCACGGCTTCCTCGCCGAGCACCTGGACGTCTCCGGCACGGACCTGCTGGCCTGGGAGGCCATGACGCACGACCTCACGCCCGCTCGGGTCATCGGGCGCGACAAGGACCTCGTGGCCTCCGCGCGGCTCGACAACCAGGCCACGTGTCACGCTGCGGTTCGCGCGCTCTTCGCGGTGTGTAAGAACGGCATCGACACGGACGAAAACCCCTGCGCTCCGACGCCGCTGATCGTGCTCTTCGACCACGAAGAGGTCGGCAGCACCACCGCCAGCGGCGCGCAGTCCACGTTCTTGCCGGGCTGGCTGGAGCGCATCGTGGCGGCGTGCGGCGGCAGTCATGAGGACTACCTGCGGGCCATGGCCTGCACCGTCATCGCCTCGGCCGACATGACGCACGCCACGCACCCGAACTATCCCGACAAGCACGACGGGCTGCACCCGGTGCGGATGAACGGCGGCCCGGTGCTGAAGGTCAACGCCCAGGAGCGATACGCCACCGACGCCCTCGGCGCAGCGGCCTTTGCGCTGGCCTGCGAGCAAGCCGGCGTCCCCATGCAAACCTTCGTGAATCGCACCGACCTGCCGTGCGGCTCGACCGTTGGCCCGATGACAGCGGCCGCGACCGGGGCCACCGTGGTCGACGTGGGTGCCGCCACTCTGTCGATGCACTCGGCCCGCGAGGTATGCGGTGTGGCCGACCACGCGGCATACATCGCGGCGTTGAGTGCCTTCTTGCAGCCGGCGGTCTAGAGCGCTGCTCGGCGGTGCGGATCCGTGCCTTGCGTGCCGGTGACGCGGTAGGCGTCAAGGACTGCGCTCACCCCTCGCACGGCGCGAATCACGCTCTCCAGGTGAGAGGGGTCGGCCATCTCGAAGGTGAATCGTGACAGGGCCACCCGGTCGCGACTGGTCTGCACGGAGGCCGACAAGATGTTGACCTTCTGCTCGGCCAGCGTCCGGGTGATGTCCGTCAGCAGACCCGGTCGGTCGAGGGCCTCGACCTGCATGTTCACCATGAACACACTGGCCTCGGTCTGGGACCAGGCGACCTCGATCAGCCGGTCGGGGTGGCGTTTGAGGGTGTCGACGTTGGTGCAGTCGACGCGGTGCACCGACACGCCCTTGCCGTGAGTGACGAAGCCGAGAATCTCGTCCCCAGGCACGGGGGTGCAGCAGCGGGCCACCTTGACCCACACATCGCCAGCCCCCACGACCGTGACGCCGGGGTCGGTGCCGCGCAGGCGCCCGCGCCGGGGAGTGACCGCTTCGGCCAGATCCTCGGTCGCGCTGTCCTCGCCGCCCAGGGTGGCCACCAACTGGTTGACCACGTGATCGGCTGAGACGTGCGACTCCCCCACCGCGGCATACAGCGACTCGATCGACTGATAGCGCAGGTCCCCGGCGACCGCCATCAACGAGTCGTGCGACATCAAGCGTTGCAGCGGCTGGTTGCGCTTGCGCAGCACCTTGGCGATCTGCTCGCGGCCCTGATCGATCGCTTCGTCGCGGCGCTCCTTGGAGAACCAGTGCCGGATCTTGGTGCGCGCCCGCCCGCTCTTGACGAACTTCAGCCAGTCCCGACTCGGCCCGGCGTCCTGCGCCTTGGAGGTGATGATCTCCACGACATCACCGCTGACCAGGGCGTTCTCCAGCGGGACAAGCTTGCCGTTGACCCGGCCACCGACGCATCGGTGGCCCACCTCGGTGTGCACGGCGTAGGCGAAGTCCACGGTGGTGGCACCGGCGGGCAGGGCGATGACATCACCGGCCGGGGTGTAGACGTAGACCTCGGCGGCGTGGATCTCGAACCGTAACGACTCCAAGAACTCATCGGGGTCGCTGGTGTCGTTTTGCCAGTCGATGAGTTGCCTGAGCCAGTTGAGGTCGCCACCGGGGCCCCCGTCGTCGCCGTTGGTCTTGGCCTTGCCCAGCTCCTTGTATTTCCAGTGCGCGGCGACCCCATACTCGGCGCGGCGGTGCATGTGGTGGGTTCGGATCTGCACCTCCACCGGTTTGCCATCCGGGCCCATCACAGTGGTATGCAGTGACTGATACATATTGAACTTCGGGACAGCGATGTAGTCCTTAAACCGGCCCGGCACCGGATTCCACCGGGCGTGCAGAGCGCCGAGGACCGCGTAGCAGTCGCCGATCGACTCGACCAGGACGCGCACGGCAACCAGGTCGTAGATCTGCTCGAAGTCGTGGCCGCGCACGATCATCTTTTGGTAGACCGAGTAGTAGTGCTTCGGCCGACCGGTGACGGTGGCACGGATCTTCGAGTTCTTGAGGTCAGCCCCGATCTGGGTGCGGACGCGGGCCAAATATTCCTCGCGGGCCGGGGTGCGCTCGGCCACCATCCGGACGATCTCGTCGTAGACCTTGGGGTAGAGGTAGGCGAAGGACAGATCCTCCAACTCCCACTTGATCGTGTTCATGCCCAGCCGGTGCGCCAGCGGGGCAAAGATCTCCAGGGTCTCGGCGGCCTTTCGGGCGGCCGACTCCGCGGAGACATATCGCCAGGTGCGCGCGTTGTGCAGCCGGTCGGCCAACTTGATGACCAGCACCCGGATGTCGCGCGACATCGCGACCACCATCTTGCGGACGGTCTCGGCTTGGGCCGCCTCGCCGTAGACGACCTTGTCGAGTTTGGTGACGCCATCGACCAACATGGCGATCTCGTCGCCGAACTCGGCTGTGAGTTGCTTAAGGGAGTATTCGGTGTCTTCGACCGTGTCGTGCAGCAGTGCGGCGGCGATCGTCGACGGAGTCATGCCCAGCTCGGCGAGGATCGTGGCCACCGCCAGGGGGTGCGTGATGTATGCATCCCCGCTCTTGCGCTTCTGCCCGCGGTGGGCCTTTTCGGCCACGACGAAGGCCCGCTCGATGAGGTGCAAATCGCCTTTGGGGTGCGTGGCTCGCACGGCGCGCAACAACGGCTCCAGCACGGGGTTGTCACTGGATCGGGTGCCGCCAAGGATCGCCCAGCGAGCCCGCACTCCGGACGACGTCGCTGAGGCAGTCGACGCGACGTCCTCACTCATCGTTCAAGTGTATGTCGCAGCAGTGGGCTGATCGTTCAGCTCTCCACAGGATCGAATGAGTCGGATGATCAAGGCCTGATCAGTCGCTGAGGAGGGCCTGGACGCTGATCGAGGGCAACTGCGACCGACCGTCGAGCGCACTGATCTCTAGCACCACCTCGACCGCGGTGACCTCGCCGCCAGCGCGGTGGATCAGCTCGACGGTGGCCGCCCCCGTGCCACCGGTGGCGAGCACATCGTCCACCACCAGCACTCGCTGACCTGAGGCCACGGCATCGACGTGCATCTCCAGGGTGGCGCTGCCGTACTCGAGGTCGTACTCCACGGCATACGTCTCACGCGGCAGTTTGCCGGCCTTACGGATCGGCACGAAGGCCACCTCGAGTTGCTGGGCGACGACCGCGCCGAACAAGAACCCGCGAGCCTCGATGCCAGCCACTACATCCACACGACCGCGATGACGGCTCACGACATCGGCGACCACGCGCTTGCTCAGGGCCGCATCGGCCAGCAATGGAGTGAAGTCCTTGAACGTCACTCCGGCCTGTGGGAAGTCCGGTATGTCGCGAAGCACCGCCGCGACGTCCCGCGCCAGGTGCGGATCAGCCGACAGGCTTGAGTTGTCCTTCATCGACGCGACTTCGGTGGCTTCTTCGGCTGGTTACGGGGGCCGCGCTGCGCATAGGGGTGGACCGTCCTGCCGGCCACCGATTCGCGGGGGGCCGACGCATCCGCAGAGGGCTGTGAGCCGGTGGCAACGCCGTCCCCGGTTGCATCGTCGTCAGCTATCGGGTCGCCCGATGTGGTCTCGGCTGCCACCCCGGCCTTGGCCGCCGCAGTTGCCGCCCGGCCCGCCTTGCGCTCGACCTTGGAGTCCAAGGCCACGACCTCCTCGTCGCGCTGGCGCAACTGCACCAGCAACGGTGTCGCGATGAAGATGGAGGAGAACGTGCCGACCGTGATCCCGATGAACAGCGCGATGGCCAGGTCCAACAGGGTGCCGGGGCCGATGAAGACGATGCCCACCACCACGATCGTGGCCACCGGGAGCAAAGCCACCACCGAGGTGTTGATCGAGCGCACCAACGTCTGGTTGACGGCAAGGTTGGCGGATTGTGCGTAGGTCAACCGTGCGGGTGTCCATGGCCTGGTCGGTGCTCTCTCGCACTTTGTCGAAGACCACGATGGTGTCGTAGATCGAGTACCCCAAAATCGTCAAGAATCCGATCATGGAGGCCGGCGACACTTCGATGCCCAGAAGGGCGTACGTGCCGACGGTGAAGACCACGTCGTGCAACAGCGCCACGAGCGCAGCGGCAGCCATTTTCCAGGTCCGGAAATACAGCGCGAGCACGAGGGACACCAGGACCAGGAAGGCAACCAACGCTTGGATGGCCTTCGTCGTCACCGTGGATCCCCACGATGGACCGACGAACGAACTGGAGACTTCCTCGGCGTCGACGCCGAAGGCTTCGGCAAGGTCGGCCCGCACCTCTTCGGACGGTCCGCTCTCCAACTGACCGGTCTGCACACGGATCGTGTCCGTGCCGATCAAGGTCACCGAGGCTTCGGAGTTCGGGGCCGACTGCGCCACCGCTTCTTGCGCCGTGTCTTCGTAACCTGAGGTGTCGCTCACCGTGCTGACGCGGAACTCGGAGCCGCCCCGGAACTCGATGCCGAAGTTGATTCCTCGGCCCAGCAGTCCCACCAACGACAGCAGGATGAGGACGGCGGAAATCGTGTACCACAGCTTGCGACGGCCGACGATGTCGAACGAGCGCTTGCCGGTGTAGAGGTCATTGCCTAGCTTGGCGAAACTGGCCATCAGACCGTGCCTCCTTCGATCTCGGCACGCGAGCGTTTGACCTTGACCGGCGGCAGGTTGATCTGGCCGCGGCCAAGATACGTCGATCGCTTGGCCCCTAGCCGCTCCGGGTCCATCCCAGACCAGCGGTGGCCTTCGCCGAAGAACTTGGTGTTGGCCAGGATGCTGACCATCGGGTGGGTGAACATGAAGATCACAATCAGGTCGATCACCGTGATGAGCCCCAGCGTGAACGCGAAGGCCTTGACACTGGACTCGGACAGCCAGAACAGCACGCCGGCGGCGATCAGGTTCACTGCGTCGGAAATCAAGATGGTGCGGCGGGCACGCAACCAGCCGGTGTCCACCGCATACCGCAGCGGTCGTCCGGCACGCACTTCATCTCGGACGCGCTCGAAGTAGACGATGAACGAGTCTGCGGTGATCCCGATGGCCACGATGAGACCCGTTACCCCCGCCATCGTGAGTCGATAGTTGGTTGCCCAGCCGAGCAGGGTCACCGAGAGATAGGCCAACAGTCCGGCCACCACGAGCGAGCCGATAGTGACCAGTCCCAGGGCCCGATACTGCGCCAAGGAGTACATGAAGACCAGCAGCAAACCGACGATTCCGGCCTGAATGCCGCGAGTCAGTTGCTCGCCACCCAGAGTGGGGCTGATCTGCTCACTGGTCAGCGTCGTGAACGAGATGGGCAGCGCACCGAATTTGATCTGGTTGGCCAGCACTTCAGCGGTGTCGATCGTGAAGTTGCCGGTGATGCTGGCTTGACCGCTGGGAATCGGCCCGTTGATGCCTGGTGCGGTGATGACGCTGCCGTCCAGCACGATGGCGAACCGATTCTGGGCTTCTCCTGAGGGGTACTGGAAAAGGCGCGTGGTGATCTCGGCGAACTTCGAGCCGCCATCGTTGTCGAGGTCCAGGCTGACCTGGACGCGACCGGTGGTGGCACCTTGAGCGTTGCTCTCGAAGCCCGCGACGGCGTCATCAACGCTGGCTCCGGTCAGCTCCACCGGGCCGAGGATGAACTTCTCCGCACCGTCGGTGGCGCAGGCCACGACGGCCTGATCATCCGGGGCCGCCGCAACCCGATCTCCTTCCAAGCCGTCCAGGCAGTTGAGCGCAGTGAACTGCTCGCCGAGTTCTGGGGTGATCTGATCCAAGGAACTGGGGTCGTCCACCGCTGTCGGCGCGATATCGTCCAGGGCCGGCGCGTCAGTGGTTTGCTCCGCGTCGTCGGTGGACCCGGTCTGCTCGGCATCGTCCAGGGCGCGCAGTCCCTCGGGGAATGCTCCGTTGTCGACCTCGGTCTCCTCGGCCACATCACCTTCGGGCAGGGCCGGCGGCTCGAAACTGTCCGGGAGGGGCAAGAAGGGCTCAGTCCCGTCGGGTGCCAGATCGAGGCCAGAGGGCTGAGCGACGAGCACCGGTCGGAACTGCAACTGCGAGGAGCGACTCAACGACTCCAACTGCTCCGCGGACGGGTTGCCGGGAATGGCGACCGCGATGTTGTCCCCGCCCAGCCGAGAAACCTCGGCCTCGGCAGTCCCGCTGCCGTCGATCCGTTGGCGAATGATGTTGATGGCCTGTTGGACCTGCTCCTCGCTGGCGTCACCCGAGGTCGTGACCGGCTGAATGACGATCTGTCGCCCGCCGGCCAGGTCCAGTCCCAAAAGGGGGGTGAACTGGGCTTTGGGGTCCGCAAACTGCGTCGCTGCGGCTAACCCGGTGAACATCAAGAGGGCTATCGCGACGAGGGACCATAGGGTCCGGACGGCGACTCGGTTGCGTGGTTTGACGGCCATCAGCCCATCACCCCTTGTCCGAGTCGGGCGAGTCCAGGGAGTCGCCAGACCCACCGTCGGAATCGTGCTCATCGCCGTCGGTCACCGGGACGGCTCCAGGAATGAGGGCTCGCCGGTCAAAGGTCACGACAACCCCAGGGGCTACTTCGACGCGAACTACCGGTCCGTCGAGGGCGGCGATCGTGCCAAACATCCCCGCCCGAGTCATCACCGGGTCGCCCACCTGCAACGCCTCTTGAACCTTCGCTTCGCGACGTGCGCGGCGGCGTTGGGAGAAAATCAGATAAGCCAGCAGCGCGAGCGGCAATGCCAGAATGAGCACCGAGAATGAACCGGTCTGGCCGCCGCTCGCAGCAGTGGTAATGGCAGGCATGAGCGTCCTTTAGCGATTAACTGAGTGTGATCGGTATGAGGCATCGCATCGTGGCACGTGCCCGGGGCAGTCTAGGTGAGGCTCGCAGGGTCACCAAAGAAGCCATGTCCACTGCCCAGCCCAGACCTCCAGACCATCCCTGACTTACCTGTGCCTATCCTGCCTGTGCCTATCCCAGGCGACCGCCGTCGCTCGTAAACGGCAAGGTGTGCTGCGCGCCGACCGACGCGGGGTCCGGTGGCGTCAGCCCCAGGTGCTTCCAGGCAGACGGGGAGGCGGCTCGTCCTCGCGGTGTCCGGAGCATGAATCCTTCGCGCACCAGGAACGGCTCGGCCACCGTCTCGACGGTGTCAGGCTCTTCGCCGACCGAGACCGCAAGTGTGCTCAGGCCCACCGGCCCCCCGCCGAATCGGCGGCATAGGGCATCCAAGACCGCTCGGTCCAGACGATCCAGGCCGAGCTCGTCGACGTCAAAGAGCGCCAGGGCCGCGAGGGCGGCGTCCAGATCGACGATGTGCTGGCCGTGCACCTGAGCCCAGTCGCGCACCCTGCGCAACAGACGGTTGGCGATCCGGGGCGTGCCGCGGGACCGCGACGCGATCTGTTGGATTCCTGGCTCGTCGGCGTCGATCTCCAGCAACTGCGCGTTGCGAGTCAAGATCGTGACCAGGTCTTCCGTCGCGTAGAAGTCCAGGTGCCCGGTGAAGCCGAAACGGTCCCGCAGTGGTGCCGGCAACAATCCGGCCCGAGTCGTTGCACCGACCACAGTGAATGGCGGCAACTCCAGCGGAATGGCGGTCGCCCCCGGCCCTTTGCCGACAATCACGTCGACCCGGAAATCTTCCATTGCCAAATAGAGCATTTCTTCGGCCGGCCGCGACATCCGGTGAATTTCGTCGAGAAAGAGAACTTCCCCCTCGGCCAGAGAAGAAAGAATCGACGCCAGATCGCCCGCGTGTTGAATGGCCGGCCCACTCGTGATCCGGATCGGCTGCTCGAGCTCGGCCGCCACGATCATGGCCAGCGTGGTCTTGCCGAGGCCCGGAGGCCCGGACAGCAACACGTGATCGGGTGGGGCATTGCGACGACGGGCCGCCTCCAGTAGCAAGCCGAGTTGGTCGCAGACGCGTCCCTGCCCGGGGAAGTCTTTGAGTCTGCGCGGACGCAGTGCCGCCTCGACTTGCCGTTCCTCTTCCGGTGCGTCAGGACCCACCAGCCGGTCTTCCTCAGACACGGTCACCGACCCAAATCTTGCAAGGCCGCACGTAACAACGCCGCGACGTCCATAGGCGCGCGCGCCTCATTGGCAGGCGCGTTGGAACCGTCGGCCGAGGCTTCCTCATACTTGGCAGTCACTGAGCGCACTGTGTCGTCGGCTTGTCGGGCACTCCACCCGAGGCCCACCAGTGCCTCAATGACCTCGCCGGCCTTCGGGTGTGTATGGCCTCGCACCGTGGTCGTGGACGCATCGGCCGGGACGGAGCCGACCACCGGAGTGACCTTGTCGCGCAGCTCGAGCACGATGCGCTCGGCACCTTTGCGGCCTATGCCGGGGACCTTGGTCAAGGCCACAAGGTCGCCGCCGGTGATGGCCCGTCGCACGTCATCCGGTTCGTGCACCGCGAGCATCGCTTGGGCCAAGCGTGGCCCCACCCCGGACACGGTCTGCACCTGCTCGAAGATCACTTGCGCGTCGGCGTCGGCGAAGCCGTACAGCGTGAGCGATTCCTCACGCACCACCATCGAGGTATGCAGATGAGCGGCTGAGCCCATCCGAAAGCCCGCAGCAGTCGCCGGGGTGGTGTGCACCTTGAGCCCGATCCCGCCGACCTCGACCACCAGGTGGTCCAGGCCGACGTGGGCGACACTCCCCCGCACTGATGCGATCATCGCTGCCCCACGATCATGACGTTCCCTTCGTACGGATGACCTTCTGTGCGCCGACACGACGCTGCCCCACGTGCACGCCCCACGCCGCGGGGCTGCCACTCCCGTGAGACCGCGCCGCAGCGTGCAACTGGGCTAGCCGGTTGGGACCGGCCTGGGCGGCCAGCGCTTCGGCTCGCTTCATCCGGTCGCTGGAGGCGGCCTGGTCGAGCTGACCTTGGCCGCCCGTGCGCCACAGGTGGCAGATGGCCAGCGCCAAGGCGTCGGCGGCATCAGCCGGCTTAGGGGCCACCTCGAGCTGCAGGATGCGGGTGATCATGTGGGTCACTTGCGCCTTGTCTGCGCGGCCGTTGCCGCTGACGGCTGCCTTGACCTCCGTGGGGGTATGCAGCGCTAGCGGCAAACCGAGGCGGGCTGCGGCCAGCATCGGCACGGCAGAGGCCTGAGCGGTGCCCATGATGCCTTTGATGTTGGCCTTGGCGAACACTCGCTCTACGGCCACGGCATCGGGCTTGTAGTCGGCCAGCCACTGGTCGATCTCGGTTTGTAGGCTCAGCAGTCGCTCGGCGGGCTCGTCGGTCACCGGGGTGCGCACGACCCCGACCGCCACCATCCGGAGGGTGCGTCCCCGCTCGCCTTCGACGACACCGAGACCACAGCGAGTCAGCCCAGGGTCGACGCCGAGGACTCGCACAGTGGACCTCCTCATCGGCCGTTGGAGCGGTTGGGGCTGCGCCGCGAGACGCAATGCGAACAGGTGTTCGCTGCATACGCTACGTCGCCTGCGCCCATCGGAAGCCCCGACGCGCCGAATTACCGAGTTGGCGTATCGCCGAGTCGGCTGATTGCCGAGTCGCCCCATCGCCGTATTGCCCCACTGCCGTATCGCCCCACTGCCGAGTCGCCCCACTGCCGTATCGCACCATCGCCGTATCGCACCATCGCCGTATCGCCCCATCGCCGTATCGCCGTATCGCCCACTGCCGTATCGCCCACTGCCGTAAAGCCAGTGCGATATCGCTAGTCCTGTATCCCCGGCTCGCGACACCTGCCGCTTTAGCCGACGTCTGCATTGGCCGACCAATGCAGACGTCACCGGAAGTGGCAGACGAACCGAGAGGGTCGGCTGATGGGTATGCGGGTGCTGATGGGTATGCGGGTGGTGGAGGGCGAGCGGCTACCGATGGTCAGGACACGCAGAACTCGTTGCCGACCGGGTCGCTCATCCGCGTCCAACTGTGGCCGAACTCATCGTGGTCGGCGATCTTGGTCGCACCCAACGCGACCAGACGTTCGATCTCGGCGGCGCGGTCCGGGGTCTCGAAGTCGATGTGCATCCGGTTCTTCACACTCCGCCCCTCCGGCACTGCAACAAAGAACCAGTTGGGCCCGGGGTGCCCAGCCCCAAGCGAAACGAAGAACTCGCTAGCACCCTCATCAATCGGGATGTCCAGCGCCTGAGACCAGAAGGCCGCAACCGGCCTGGGGTCCTCGCAATCCAGCGTGATGTTGGCCAGGTGCACGGTCATCGGATGCCCTCCACGTCGCTGAGTTGATCGGTCAGTGAGTTGTTCAGTCACTCAGGTGGTCAGCCCTGCCGTTGGTCAGTCGTCTTCTTCCAGGATCGCCATCACGTCGGCCGAGATGTCGGCGTTGCTGTAGACGTTTTGCACGTCGTCGCAGTCCTCCAGCGCGTCGACCACGCGGATCATCTTGCGCGCACCATCGGCATCCAGCGGCACCTCGACGCTGGGCAGGAACGACACGTCGGCCGAGTCGTAATCCAGCCCAGCCTCCTGCAGCGCAGTCCGCACGGCCACCATGTCGCTGGCCTCAGTGACGATCTCAAACGACTCGTCCAAAGTGATGACGTCCTCGGCGCCGGCCTCCAAGACGATCTCCAAGATCTCGTCCTCGGTGTGGCCCTCGCGGGGCACCAACACCACGCCCTTGCGGTTGAACAGGTAGGCCACCGACCCGGAATCGGCCATCGCCCCCCCGTTGCGGGTCAGCGAGGTGCGGACCTCCATCACGGCCCGGTTCTTGTTGTCCGTCAGGCACTCGATCAGCAGCGCCACCCCGCCGGGCGCATACCCCTCATACGTCAACGCTTCGTATGCCGCCCCGCCAGCCTCAGCCCCGGAGCCGCGCTTAAGGGCACGCTCGATGTTGTCGTTGGGCACCGAGGTCTTCTTGGCCTTCTGCACCGCGTCGTACAGGGTCGGGTTGCCAGCCATATCGCCGCCGCCCGTGCGGGCTGCGACTTCAATGTTCTTGATCAACTTGGCGAACGACTTGGCACGTTTGGCGTCAATGGCCGCCTTCTTGTGCTTGGTCGTCGCCCATTTGGAATGCCCACTCATGGTCTTCCCTCATCTTCGGCTGCGGATCGACGCTCGATGTTACCGCTGTGCTGGCTCACCATCGAGACAAACAGCGCATGGAAGCGGTGATCGGTGGTCATTTCTGGGTGGAAAGACGTCGCCAAGGCATTGCCCTGCCGGACCGCCACCACGTGGTCAGTGCCTTCGTAGTCGACCGTGGCCAACACCTCCACGCCCGGACCGACGCGCTCGACCCACGGGGCACGGATAAACACCGCCCGGAACGGCTGGTCCTCGCTCAGTTCGCCCAGGTATGCCGGATCGCCAGCGAGCCCGCTCACGTCCAGATCGCACTCGAACGAGTCAACCTGGCGACCAAAAGCATTGCGCCGCACAGTGATATCCAAGCCACCAAGGGTCTGCTGATCGCGGTGACCGTCGAGCACCTCGGCCGACAAGAGGATCATTCCGGCGCACGAGCCGAAGACCGGCATACCACCGGCTAGGCGTGCCCGGATCGGGTCGCGCACCCCAAAGATGCGGGTCAACCGGTCAATGGTCGACGACTCGCCGCCGGGGATGACAAGTCCGTCGACGCGCTCGACTTCCTCGGGACGCCGGACGTCCAGCGTCTCAGCACCGGCAGCGGCCAACGCGGCACGGTGCTCACGCACGTCGCCTTGCAGCGACAAGACGCCGATGAGCGGCGTCACCACCCGCGTTCGGCGAGGCGGTGCGGCTCCGGGATGTCATCGACGTTGATCCCGACCATCGCTTCACCCAAACCACGGGAGACCTGCGCCAGCACGGCCGGGTCGTCGTGGAACGTCGTGGCCTTGACGATCGCCTCGGCGCGAGCCTGCGGGTTGCCGGACTTGAAGATGCCGGAGCCGACGAACACACCCTCAGCACCCAGCTGCATCATCATCGCGGCGTCGGCCGGGGTGGCGATGCCACCGGCGGTGAACATCACCACGGGCAACGCGCCGGCCTCGGCGACCTCCTTGACCAGGTCGTAGGGTGCCTGCAGCTCCTTCGCTGCGACATACAACTCGTCCGGCGAAAGGCTCTTCAACCGGCGGATCTCGCCGCCGATCTTGCGCATGTGCATGGTGGCGTTGGAGACGTCGCCGGTGCCTGCTTCGCCCTTGGAGCGGATCATCGCCGCACCCTCGGTGATCCGGCGCAGCGCCTCGCCCAGGTTGGTCGCGCCACAGACGAAGGGCACCGTGAAGTTCCACTTCTCGATGTGGTTGGCGTAGTCGGCCGGGGTCAGCACCTCGGACTCATCGATGTAGTCCACGCCCATCGACTGCAGGATCTGGGCCTCGACGAAGTGTCCGATCCTGGCCTTGGCCATCACTGGGATGGACACGGCGTCGATGATCCCGGCGATCATGTCCGGGTCGCTCATCCGCGCCACGCCGCCCTGAGCCCGGATGTCGGCGGGCACGCGCTCCAGGGCCATGACGGCCACCGCACCCGCGTCTTCGGCGATGATGGCCTGCTCCGGGGTGACCACGTCCATGATCACGCCGCCCTTGAGCATGTCGGCCATCCCGCGCTTGACTCGCGTGGTGCCGCTGCGCTGCTCGGGGGCGGACTCGGGGAGAGACATCAGAAAGCCTTTCATCGTGCTGTTCGCGGGGGTGACTCGCGCATGTATGGCTGAGTCAGCCTCCTAGTCTACGGGCACGAAATCAGATCGGTGGAGGCCATCCGTCGTCGAAACGCACAGGCTGGGGAAGGGCCGTATGCCCAGCGAGGTGAAAGGCTCGCACCGCAGCCTGTCGACGGACCAGCGTGGTCTGATCCACGGCCTCGTTGTGGAAGCGCCGAGCCAGTCGCAGCCGCATCGCCGCCTCCTCCAACTCCGCCGGTGGCTCGGGAAACACCAGCCGCATCAGGTCGGTGAGCGCGCTCTCGGCTGCACACCGTTCCGCATCCCAGGTGCCCTCGAAATCCATGCACGTGCGGGCCGCATCGAGGAGCAGCGCTCCGCTGGCCGGGTCCAGGTCACCGGTGTAGGCGACCTCGATCGCGGTCTGTGATCGGCGCAGGCTCTGTGCCTCCAACGCTGACCCCGTCGCCTCCAACCGGGTATGCAGGCGATCCAGCCGGACCGCCGTGTAGGACAGGTACCAGCCGAGGGCCAACAGCGCGACCAGCACCAGCGCGATGATGCTCGCCGGCTCCATCAGGCCCCCTTAAGGGTCCGCCGCAGGGCCGAGCGGTGTCGGCCGACCACACTTCCGGCCGGGCGGACCGAGTCGTACACCGCAAGTACCTGGCGACCCACCCGGGACCAATCGAAATGGGCCGCGCGGACGGGGCCGCCCCGAGACAAATCTGACCGCAGGCGCGCCGAGCTCAACACATGGAGCACGGCCGCAGCCAACGACCGAGCATCCCCCCGCTCGAAGATCACCCCCGCGCTTCCACCGTCCAGGACCTCGACAAAGGCGGGTAAGTTGCTCGCCACCACCGGCGCTCCGGCGGCCATCGCCTCCACCACGATGATCCCGAAACTCTCGCCACCCAGGTTCGGCGCGACATACACATCGGCGGTCCCCAGCAAGTCCACCTTCTCAGCCTCGCTGACCTCCCCGACGAACTCGCAGGCACGGGCCACAATGGGCGGCACGTTGCGGAGGACCTCGGCCTGCTCGCCAGGGCCGGCAATCACGATCTGAGCCCGCGGATACGCCGCGAGGATGGTGGGCACTGCGTCCAGCAGCACCCGAAGGCCCTTGCGGGGTTCGGTGAAGCGGCCCAGGAACACGATGCGTGGCCGGTCCACCCGGTCCGGGCTGGTCGGTCGGATGGGGGGCCGCTGTTGGCCCAAGCCCAGAATCGCGCCACGTCGACCCCGTTGGGGATGACGACGCATTCGCCGCCGAGTTGGGTGGACACCGTCTCCTGGGCCTGCCTCGAGACCGCGATGCGGCCAGAGATCTTGTCCATCGCAGGCTGCAACATCGGATCAGCCAGCCGCAACGAGCGAGACTTGACCTGCGCGGAGTGAAAGGTGGCGACAATCGGACCGGATACGGCCCAGAGGGCGAGCAACGAGACACTCGGACTGGCCGGTTCGTGGATGTGCACCACGTCGAACTGGCCCTCGTCCACCCAGGTCCGCACGCGGGCGGCCACGGCTGGCCCGAAAGCCAAGCGGGCCACCGACCCGTTGTAGCGCACCGGCACTGCACGGCCCGCGTTGACGGCATACGCCGGCAGCACGGTGTCCGGCTCGGCCGGGGTCAGCAGACTGACCTCGTGCCCGGCGTGCTGCAGCCACTGGGCGAACTCCACGACGTGCGCCTGCACCCCACCGGGAACGTCGAGGGAGTACGGATTGACCAGCCCGACCCTCATGCGCCGATGGGCGACGAGGCGACGGCGGGTTCGTCGGTGGATTCGCCGGTGAAGACCCGCTGCATCATGTGCCAGTCCTGCGTATGCGAGCGCACCGTGCCGGCGAGGTAGTCGGCGCACTGTTGAGTCATCGAGGCGATCCGCTCACTCTTGTCGCTGCCGCCGGGGTCGGTTGCGGCAGGTCCAAAACGGATCACGATGCGGTATGCCGAGGGGCCGCCACCTGCCTCCGGGTCCAGCTCGTAGTGCACGGTCACCGGGCGAAGCGGCGCGCCGGTGACTACGGCGAGGGCCGCAGGACCGGCGGCCATCGCGGCTCGCTGTCCGCAGAAGTCGACAGACACGCCGCGCTCGGTGAGGTCTCGATCGGACAGCAGCGGCACGAATGCCCCTGCCCGCACGGCCCGGACCAACCGTCCGAAGACGTCGCCCTCACCGGTCAGCGGCAGGATCGTCATTCCCAGCCGCTCGCGGAAGGCGAGGAACTCGGCATACAACTCTTCGGGCTTGAGCCGTTCGGCCACGGTGGTGACCGGCGCGAGATGACAGCTGGCCCAGGCCCCGGCCGTGTCCCAGTTGCCGAGGTGGCCCAGGAAGAGCACCTGGCCCTGACCAGCGGCAATGTCAGCCCGCACAGGTTCGTCGCCTTCGCAGCGCACCCGACGAGCCAAGTCCTCGGCTGAGCGATCGGGCAGCCGGAACGCGTCGCACCAGTAGCGCATGTAGGACCGCATACCCTCGCGCACCAGGCTGTCGAGCTCAGGAGCCGACAACTCAGGGCGCACCACTGCGTAGTTGGCCCGCATCCGCTGCGCATCGCCGACTCCCCGAGCGTGGGCGGCCAGCGCGATCAGGTCGAACATCCGGTATGCCGCGCGTTCAGGGAGGAGCCGGGTGCCACGCCACCCCAGTCGAAACGCGCCCAGCCACACCCGGTCCGCGGCCGCGCTCAAGCGGCTCCCTTGGTCTGTGCGTGCACCATCGCGACCCGTTGCGCGACGGTGAATGCGCTCGCCAGGGCCAGTAGGACCAACACGCCGGTCAGCACCCACATGGGCAAGAAGAGACCCACGAGTCCGGTGGTCACCAAGATCACCGTCAGCCGGTCGGCGCGTTCGGCGATACCGCCCTCGCAGCGCAGCGACAGGCTCTCGGCTTTGGCCTTGACGTAACTGGTCACGAAGCCCAGCACCAGACATAGCAGCGCCAGATAGGCGTTGGCCAGATTGTCTCCGCGGCCCGCGAAATAGAGGATCAGATCCCCCGAAGATTGCGGCGTCGCCGATCCGGTCCATCGAGGAGTCGAGGAAGGCACCCCACGGGCTGGAGTCGTCCGGACTGTCGGGCCATATTGCCGTCGAGCAGGTCGGTGAAGACGAAGACGGTGATGAACACGCTGCCCCACCACAGCGCACCGAGTGGGTAGAACACCACGCCCCCGACGACCACCCCGAGGGTGCCGAAGACGGTCACCGCGTCGGGGCTGATCCCCCGCTTGAGCAGCGCTGCGGCTAGCGGGGTGAACAAGCGAGAGAAGAAGGCGCGGGCGTATCGGTTCAGCATGGTTCGTGCGGCCAGGCCGCCACCAACTGAGCACGTACGTCTTCCAACAGCATGGGCAGAGCCTTTGTTTGGGCGATGATCGGCAGGAAGTTCATGTCGCCACCCCAGCGGGGCACGACGTGTTGATGCAGGTGGGCGGCCACCCCGGCACCAGCGACCTCACCTTGGTTCATCCCGAGGTTGACTCCGGCCGGCGAGCTGGCGGCATTCAGCGCGGTCAACGCCGCCTTGGTCAGCGCGGTGAACTCGGTCGTTTCCTCGTCCGTCAGGTCGAGGTAGAGCGGGACGTGTCGGTAGGGGCAGATAAGCATATGGCCGGGGTTGTACGGAAAGAGGTTCAACACGACGTAGCAGTGCACGCCGCGATGCACGATGAGGCCGTCTTCGTCGCTGCGATCAGGAGCGGCACAGAAGGGACACCCGCTTCCGCTCTCGGGAGCTGGCTTCTCGCCGCGCACGTAGGCCATCCGGTGCGGGGTCCACAGCCGCTCGAACCCGTCCGGCGAGCCAGCAAACTCGGCGGAGTCCGACACCGCAGCCTGCTCGGCGGCTTCGGACACGGCAGCGCCGGGCTGTCCTCCACTCTCCGCCTCTGCCATGACGACGATCCTAAAGGCGCAGCGCGGGAAGGAGCGCACGCACGACGACGTTATGCCCCCATGGAGCAGACACCCGAGCCCACGACCACCGACTCCAGCGTCGCGAGCGATTCGGAGTACGCCCCGGCGGCCACCGCATGGGTGCGCGAGCAACTGGAGCAGATCGACGCTGCCGGAGGGGACACCGCGGCGGTCGGCATACAGGGACGTGCGGTCGTGGTGTTGACGATGCGCGGTCGGCGCAGTGGCAAGTTGCGCCGGGTTCCGTTGATGCGGGTCGAGCACGACGGGGTGTATGCCGCGGTCGCCAGCAAGGGCGGGGCACCGGATCACCCGGACTGGTTCTACAACCTGGTCGCGGACGCCAGCGTCGACTTGCACGACGGCACAACACATACCGCCACTATGGCTCGGCAGATCGAAGGCGAGGAGCGCGCTCAGTGGTGGCCGCGATGCGTCGAGGCTTTCCCGACCTATGCCGACTATCAAGCCGGCACCGAGCGCGAGATCCCAGTATTTCTGCTGGAACCTGTCGCGGAATAGTCGGTCGGATCGGGCGTTCGCCGCACTAAGGTGACGTCATGTATCCGGATCTGGGTGATCTGTGGGGCGGTGATTTCCCGTTGCCGACCCACGATGTCTTTGTCGGGTTGGGCGTGCTCGTCGCCGCGATCATCTTCGGGCTGCAGATGTGACATACCCGCAGCACCGACGAGCGACTGATTGCGGTCGTGGCCGGTGCCCTGATCGGCGGGGCGATCTTCATGCGGCTGGGCACCTGGCTGCAACACGTCGACCTGCGCGAGAACGCCGGTTTCGTCGAGCATTGGCTCTACGGCAACAAGAGCATCTTGGGCGGTTTGGTTGGGGCCTGGCTTGGTGTCCATATCGCGAAGAAGCTCACCGGCTATCGGCCACGGACCGGTGACCTGTTCGCTCCCGCCGTGGCTCTGGGCATGGCTGTGGGTCGGATCGGCTGTTACCTGACTGAGAGCCCTGGTGGGGATGCGCTGAGTGTCTCCTTTCTCTACGAGATCGCCTTTCACCTGCTGGCCTTCGGCGTGCTGTGGTGGGTCCTTCGAGATCGACTCCAGGCTCCCGGTGAGTCGCTGGTGCTGTATCTGGCGGCCTACGGTGTCTTCCGCTTTGGGGTCGAGTTCGTCCGTGGCAACGAGGTCGTGTGGTGGGGACTGACCCGTCCGCAGCTCTTCCTCGCGTTGACCG
The DNA here is from genome assembly GCA_963803695.1 of uncultured Actinomycetota bacterium. Classification (GTDB taxonomy): domain Bacteria; phylum Actinomycetota; class Actinomycetes; order Actinomycetales; family Dermatophilaceae; genus Ornithinicoccus. The sequence continues at coordinate 73,952 of CAWDNY010000003.1, read as the reverse complement.
TGCCATTGCTGTTGGTGCGCGTGATCCGGCAGGCCCGCCGAGGCCGCTACCGTCTGGCCCCGCGGGTGCCGGCCACTGGTGACACCCTGCATACCCCGGAGAGCGTGTTGCGATGACCAAGAACCCGCTGCGATGACCAAGAACGCGTTGCCCAAAGCCGGTGCTGGTATGCCGCTGCGTGACTATCGGATCCACCGCTACGTCAATGCGTTTTGCCCGCACTGCCACACCGAGGACCCGGATCGCCCGTTGACGGACGTGCGCCGACTGTCGGGGTGGCTGGCCGTGCGCGGCGGCAAGGTCTATCTGGAGCGAGGCTGCCCGGATCACGGGTTCGTCCGGACGTTGTATGACGAGTCGGCCGAGATCTTGAGCTACCTCGAGGAGTGGACCGCTCCGACCAAGGAGCACGTCGCCGACCTGAACGGCAACTTCGCTCCGGTGCCCTCGGCATACGCGGATGGCCTGCCACACATGCAAACCCAGCACACCTGCATCCTGCTGGAGGACATCACCGACCATTGCAACCTGCGCTGCCCGACCTGTTTTGCCGACTCTGCGCCGGCGCTCACCGCGACCGCTCCGATGAGCGAGGTGCTGGCCTCGATCGACACGCGGCTCTCCCGAGAGCAGGGCCGGATCGACGTGCTGATGCTCTCCGGTGGTGAGCCCACCCTGCACCCTGACTTCGCCGAGCTGCTGGAGGAGATCGTGGCTCGGCCGGTCATCCGGATCCTGATCAACAGCAACGGGCTGAAGATCGCCCAGGATGACGACCTATTGGCGCTGTTGGCCAAGCACCGGCAACGCGTCGAGGTCTATCTGCAGTTCGACGGACTCACCGCCGGTGCCTCCAAGCACCACCGAGGGGCCGACCTACGCCGGATCAAGGCACAGGCCCTGGCCCGGCTCTCCGGTGCGGGCGTCTTCACGACGTTGACGATGACCGCGGCGCAGGGGGTCAATGACGACGAGATCGGCGACGTGCTGCGACTGGGTTTGGAGACGCCCTATGTCGGCGGGGTCACCATCCAGCCGGTCTTTGGGTCCGGACGATCCAGCGACATCGACCCGAACGACCGCCTCACGCACACCGGCGTGCTGGCTCGCCTGGAGGAGCAGACCGACGGGTTGATCACCTGGCGTGACCTGACGGCTTTGCCGTGCTCACATCCGCACTGTTGCTCGGTGGGCTACATGCTCAAGGACGACGGTGGGCAATGGTCCTCGTTGGTGTCGCTGATCGGGGCGGACCGGCTCAAACAGTTCTTGGAGCTCGACCCGGACGTGCTGGCCAACAAGATTGCCGACCAGTCGCTGCCCACGTCGATGCGCACGGTGGTCAAGGATTCGCTGTTGGGGCTGCTTGAGTGAACAGTCGTCGCTGTCTCACCCCACGGTCGGGACGCTCTGGCGAGACATCTGCACGGGATGCGACATCGGGATCGGAACTCTGAGCACGTTGGCGACCTCCCGGCTGCCAGGTCAGCACGAGCGATTGCGGTCAATGCTGGCCGAGCGCGTCATGCGGATCACCGTCAAACCGTTCATGGACATCAACACCATGATCGAGGAGCGGCTGACCCAGTGCTGTGTGCACGTGGCCACCGTCAACGAGAGCGACGGGTCACATCAATGCGCGCCGTTCTGCGCGGTCCAGGCGTGGGCACCGCTGGCCCGCACCCGCATCTCGACGGCGACCTCGGGGCAGCGCATCCCCGTGGAGGTGGTGACCGGATGAGCACCGGCATACCGGGCGCCCCCGACTTAGCGGCGACCGAGGCGGAGCCAGGCTTCGACCCGCTGCGATTGTGCATCTTCGCGACCGTGGCAGCGCTCGGGTGGCTGCTCGGACCGCTCGCGTTATTGGTCTTCGCGGTCTTGGGGTTCACCGGATACGCCAAAGCCCGGCGCGCTGGCTTGATGCGCTCCAAGTGCCTGCTCGGTGACACCCGCATTGTTTTGGCCTATCTGGCCGCGCTCGCCCTTGCCGCTGGTCTCGGTTTAACCCTGGAGGTGCAGTCATGGCTGACGTGAACGATCCCGGTGCAGACCCGGACAACCCGTACGCCTACACTGGGAAGCCCCCACCACCACCTCAGCAGCCATCGGGCCCACCAGCGGGAGGCTATCCGCCGACGGTGGGCCGCCCGCGCAAGGTCCACCGACCCAAGGCTGGCCACAGTGGCAACCGCCGCCTCCCGATGAGGGTCAACAGCCGCGCAAGAGCCTGTGGCGTCCCGCAATCGTGGGCTGCGTCGCCAGCGTGATCCTGCTCAGCGCGAGCATTTTGTTGGGCCTCTTCGGCAGCGAGAGCCTCTACTGGATCGGGTCTGCCAGCGGAATCCTGCTCACCGTCGGCTTCGTCGCGTGCCTGATTCTCTTGATCCCGAGCAGGACCCGACGGTGGGCCGGCGGACTGTTAATCGGATTCTTCGTCGGCCTCGGAGTGGCGCTCGTGATTTTTGCGGGCGTCTGTGTCGTCGCTTTCGCCACCTACGACTCCGGCTATTGATCGCGCGGCACCACTGAGCCTCAGACTTGGCGGCGCTCGCGCACGGCGCTGACGATCTCGCTGACGGCCTCGGCCACTGGCACGCCGTTCTTCTGCGTGCCATCGCGATAGCGGAACGACACTGCTCCAGCCGCCCGGTCCTCTTCGCCGGCGATCAGCATGAACGGCACCTTCGACTTCTGGGCCGTGCGGATTTTCTTGGCGAATCGGTCGTCCGAGCTGTCGACCTCGACCCGGATGCCTTGGGCGCGCAGCAACGCGGCAACCTCGTAGAGGTGATCCTCGAAGGCCTCAGCCACCGGGATCGCGGTGACCTGCACCGGTGAGAGCCACGGAGGGAAGGCCCCGGCATAGTGCTCGACCAGCACACCGATGAAGCGCTCGATGGAGCCGAACTTGGCCGAGTGGATCATCACCGGGCGCTGGCGGGAGCCGTCGGCGGCCTGATACTCCAACTCGAACCGCTCGGGCTGGTTGAAGTCCACCTGCACGGTCGACATCTGCCAGGTCCGACCGATCGCGTCGCGGGCTTGCACCGAGATCTTGGGTCCGTAGAACGCCGCTCCTCCAGGGTCAGCGACAAGCTCCAGACCGGACTCGACAGCCACTTGCTCCAACATGTCGGTGGCCGCGGCCCAGTCCTCGTCACTGCCGATGAACTTGTCGCCAGTTCCCCGGGTGGACAACTCCAAGTAGTAGTCGGTCAGGCCGAAGTCGCGCAGCAAGCCCAGCATGAACTGCAACAGGTGACGGATCTCCCCCGGTGCCTGCTCGCGCGTGACGTAGGAATGCGAGTCGTCCATGGTCAATCCGCGCACCCGCGTCAAGCCGTGCACGACGCCTGACTTCTCGTATCGATAACACGACCCGAATTCAAACAATCGCAGCGGCAACTCCCGATACGACCGCCCGCGCGAGCGATAGATCAGGTTGTGCATCGGGCAATTCATGGCCTTGAGGTAGTAGTCACTGCCCTCAAACGCCATCGGCGGAAACATCGTGTCTTTGTAGTACGGCAGGTGCCCGGAGGTGTGAAAGAGATTCTCTTTGGAGATGTGCGGCGTGCTGATGTAATCGAAGCCCTCTTCGATATGCCGGCGCCGGACGTAGTCCTCCATCTCCCGTCGCAGAACGCCACCTTTGGGGTGGAAGACCGGCAGGCCCGATCCCAGCTCTTCGGGGAAGGAATACAGGTCGAGCTCGGTGCCCAGTTTGCGGTGATCGCGCCGCTCGGCCTCGGCCAGGCGATCCAGGTATGCCGTCAACTCGGCTTTGCTGGGCCAGGCCGTGCCGTAGATTCGCTGAAGTTGGGGGTTCGTCTCGCTGCTGCGCCAATAGGCGGCGGCACTGCGCATGATCTTGAAGGCATTGCTGATCAGCTTGGTGTTGGGCAGATGTGGCCCACGGCAGAGATCACCCCAGACCGCGGTGCCCGTGCGATCGAGGTTGTCGTAGATCGTGAGCTCGGCACCGCCGACCTCGACCTCGGCACCTTCGGCGGCTTCGCTCGCCGCGCCGCCTTTGAGCCCGATGAGCTCGAGCTTGTACGGCTCGTTCGACAATTCCTGCGTAGCAGCCTCGTCGCTGATTCGGCGACGCCGGAAGGTCTGCCCGGAGTTGATGATCTTTTGCATCGTCTTCTCGATGTGCTTGAGATCCTCCGGGGTGAACGGCTGCTCGACGTCGAAGTCGTAGTAGAAGCCGTCTCGAATCGGCGGGCCGATCCCGAGCTTGGCGTTTGGGAAGGTCTGTTGGACCGCTTGGGCCAACACGTGCGCCGTCGAGTGGCGCAGCACGTCGAGGCCATCCGGTGAGTCGATCGCGACCGGCTCGATCACGTCCCCGTCCGCTAGCTCGTGGCTGAGGTCGCGCAACTCACCATCGACACGGCATACGACCACGGCCCGGTCTTCGGCGAAGAGCTCGGTCGCCGTCGTGCCCACGTCCACCGTCGTGTCGTGACCTGCGACGTTCACGGTGATCTGACTGGGCACGGTTTGCTCCTTGAGGCGCGCGGATCGACCGGGCGGTCGACTCAGGACGCCACCCTATCCAGATCACGCAATGCCACTGGCTGAGGTGAGCGGGGAGCCGCTTGACGACCATCGCCGCGTGGCCTAACGTACAACCTTATGGTTGTACGACTAGAACTCAGTGACGGCGAAGTCGACCGGATCTTCCGGGCTTTGGCCGACGCGACTCGTCGCGACATCCTGCGCCGCACCCTCGCGGGTGAGGCATCGGTGTCCGGCCTCGCGTCGGCATACGACATGTCGTTCGCCGCCGTGCAAAAGCACGTCGCAGTGCTGGAAGGAGCGGGACTGGTGACCAAAGAAGTTCGCGGACGCGAGCGCGTAGTGCGCGGCGATCCTGACGCTCTGGCCAGGACGCGTGACCTGCTCGAGCGATACGAAGAGATTTGGCGCGCTCGTGTGGCTCGCCTCGATGACCTCCTTGCCGAAGATCCCCCCAACTGAAAGGCCAGATCATGCCCGTTACTTCAGTAGTCAATGACCCAGCCACCCTCACAATGACCGTCGTTGCCGACTTCCCCGTCTCCGTGGAACGGCTCTGGCAGGCCTACACCGACCCGCGGCAACTCGAGAAGTTCTGGGGACCGCCCACCTTTCCGGCCACCTTCACCCGTCACGACGCAGCACCTGGCGGCCTGTCGGCATACTCCATGACCGGGCCCGAGGGCGATGTCCACGGCGGATATTGGCAGTGGCTCTCGGTGGAACCGCAGCGGTCCTTCGAAGTCATCGACGGATTCGCCCAGCCCGATGGGACTCCCAACGCCGAGATGCCCACCATGAGGATGGTCTTCGAGTTCGAAGGAACACCTGATGGCGTGCGGATGATCACGACGACGCACTTCAACACCGCCGAGCAGCTCGCCACGCTGCTTGAGATGGGTATGCAGGAGGGCATGACCGAGGCGATGGGCCAGATGGATCAGGTGCTGGCCGACTTGCAGACCTTCGCTGCCGACGTGCCGACCCTGGCGCAGATCCTCAGCGACACCCAAGTCCGGGTCAGCCGCGTCATCCACGGCACGGCCGACATGGTCTGGCGTGCGCATCACGACAAGGACCTGATGCAGAAGTGGATGCTCGGGCCGGACGGCTGGACGATGCCGGTCTGCGAGGTGGCCACCGAGGTCGGGGACACCTATCGCTACGAATGGACCAACGGCGAGGACAGCTTCGGCTTCGAGGGCAGTTTGCTGGAGTCAACACCGCCGGTCCGCTCGGTCAGCACCGAGAGCATGATCGGCATGCCGGGGTCGACGACCAACGAGTTGACCCTGACGCCGGTCGCCGAGGGCACGTTGTTGACGCTGTTGATCACCTACCCGAACGTCGAGCTGCGGGACACGGTCTTGGCCACGGGGATGACCGACGGGATGGAAGAGAGCTACCGACGCCTCGAGGCCGACGCGCTGGTCCCCGCCTAACCTTCGGTGCTCATCGACTCGCAGGAAGTGCACCCGATTCTCGACATTTGCGGTGATCTTCCTGCGAGTCGACGTGGCGGCCGTGGCAGGGTGACGCCATGAATGAGCACGAAGAGTGGGACGAGCGGTATGCCGAGTCGGACCGTATCTGGAGCGGTGAACCTAACGGTGCTCTGATCGCCGAGGTCACGGGTATGCCGCCGGGCCGGGTGTTGGACGTGGGCTGCGGCGAAAGCGCTGATGCGATCTGGCTGGCTCAGCAAGGCTGGACCGTCGTGGCGCTTGACGTGTCTGGGGTCGCTCTGGCACGGGGTCGCGCACACGCTTCGGCTGCCGGAGTCGAGGTGGACTTCGTGCACAGCGGGCTGCTCGACGCGGGACTGAAGCCAGGCTCCTTCGACCTGGTGTCGGCGCTCTATCCGGCGCTACGGCATACCGACGCAGCAGACACCGAAGGCCTCCTGCTCGACCTCGTCTCACCCGGAGGAAGTCTCCTCTTCGTGCACCACGTCCTTGATGACCACCATCACGATCATGGCGACGAAGAGCACCAGCACAGCTTCGACCCCGCCGACTACGTCATGGTCGCTGACGTCCGAGGCCGACTCGATGCCAACTGGATCGTGGACATCGACGAAGAACGAGACCGCACCATCAGCGGTGGGGGCGGGGCACACCACGTCCGTGATCGAGTCTTGCGTGCGCATCGGCGAACACGCCCGGCTTATGCCCCTGGTACGGGAGGGTCTAGATAATTCCTGGCACGCTCTCGCCGACTGAATCGGGCCCACCGTTGCGGAACGACCGTAACGCGCTCGGCGTTTGAGTGGCATGAGTACCTACCGACGTACGACGCGCACCTCTGTGCCCACAGTGGCCCTTCTGATTGGACTGGCCGGATGTGCCGGATCGGACACCGAGGGGGCGCAGCAGCCTAGTGACTCGACGCAATCGAGCGTTGCGCCGAGTGGGGTCCTCCCCGCAGAGACTCTGTTTGCAGCGGCCCCGGAGATTGCGGTCGACCCCTCCGGCACCTTCGCGACCCTGAGTGTGACGACAAATCTGGACATGGCCTGCGCTGTGGTCTTCGGCCAAAGCGACGTGTTGGGTGACGGCATCGCCACGGACGACGACATGGGAGGGGGGGCTCACGCCGACCACTCCGCCGTAATGCGCGGCCTCGAGCCGGACACGCTCTACTACTACCGGGTCCAGGGCTCTGGGGCAGATGGGCAGCTCTACCAGAGCGAGTTGGCCACCTTCCAGACACCGGCCGCAGCACCGTCCGATGCGCTCGGCCCCAACGCCGCCCTCGACGCCGAGGTCACACAGGTCAGCTCGGAGTTCAACGACTCGTTCGCCGGTGTGAACGCTGTCGATGGCGATCCAAGCACCGAGTGGTCCACAGCTGGCGACGGCGACGACGCCTCGCTCACCCTGGACCTCGGCCAGGACACCGACATCGTCGGCTTCGGCTACCGCAGCCGTTCGATGAGTGACGGCACGGCCATCGTTGAGACGTATTCAGTCACGGTGGACGACACCGAGTACGGACCTTTCCCGGCCGGCACCGGCTTGATGGTCAGCGAGGTCACCGCTTCGGGTCAGGTCATCACCTTCGACGCCGTCACCACCACAGGAGGCAACACCGGTGCCGCGGAGATCGAGGTCTACGGCACGCCATCGCAGTAGTCTGGACGGTTTGTGCAGGTCACGGGCCTGCGAAACGGTGGACGTGAAGGGACTCGACCCCTGACCTCTCGCGTATGAAGTGAACACGACACCGAAGGCATGTTGCTCGAGCCCGCGTCTCACACCGGGGCTCTCCTGTTCGTGCACCATGTCCTCGATGACCACCGTCACGGCCATGGCTCGCACGGCGGTGAAGGTTATAGCCCTGAGTAGCATGATGTCGAAGAGCACCAGCACCGCTTCGACCCCGCAGATAGTGTGATGGTCGATGACATTCGAGACCGACTCGATGCCGAACGGATGGCGGACATCGACGAAGAACGAGACCGCACCATCAGCGGCGGGGGTGGTGCCCACAACGCCCGCGATCGAGTTCTGCGAGCTCATCGCCGAGAGCAACCGGAAGCTGACCGTCTTTTCACTGATCGTCAGAGCGCGCGCAACCTCCCTGTAAGTACTCGCGGCGACGATATCGGCCAGAATCACCTGCTCACGGGACGTTAAGCCCGGGGGTTCACCGGTGTCCAATACCTATGGATTGGTCGGGTCAGTCCGTCAACAGGTCGGCGATGTGCAGGCCCTGCCGTTCGGCTGCCTTACACAGCGCTCGGTCCGCGCTCGTGAATACTGCAGCGCCAACGAAGAGCGCAGCCGCAAGGTGGACTGCGTCGTAGCCCCTCAGCGACTCGGCTTCCGCAAGGCGCGCTGCGCTCTCGATGAGTTCCTCGGTCACCTCGACAAGATTCAGACAGTCGACGAACGCGGCCAACTCAGTCTGAGCAACGTGCAACTGGGCCGCCGAAAGACGCTTGCCCCGTGCGGCGGCAGCGAGCGCAGCGCGAGCTTCGACCACGATGAGGCTCACCGAGGCAACTGAATCGGCGGACTGCCAAATCAGTTCGGCTCGATCCGACCCCTCCTCATCGACGATGAGCTTCATCAACGTCGAGGTGTCGACGTAGGTGATCACCGACGCTGCTCAGCAACGAGACTGCTCACATTTCCCTCTGGCGTGATTCGAGAACGAGATCGATGACGATTGCCGCTGGAGGGTGGTCGAACCAGGCCCACGGCGACAAGGTCCGCGAGGCGATCGTCCGGCGCGTCGAGTGGAGAGAGTTTGGCGACGGGGCGACCCCGGTCCGTGACGATCATTTCCTCCCCGGCCTCCACACGATCGATGTACTTACTCAGACCATTCTTCAGATCGCGAATCCCGACCTCTGACCTCGAAGTGGCTACTTTCATACCGTTAGTGTAGCCACCCCGACGGCTGCCGCTCATTCCTATCGCAGCACGAGACGACACCAGGTCCGACTTTTCGCTCTGACGGTTGGCACGTTCGTCTCTGTCCGACACCGACGGCGCAAAAGGGCCCCTGACCACGTCTTTACTGGTCAGTGGCCTTTTGCGGAAGTGGACGTGAAGGGACTCGAACCCCTGACCTCTCGCGTGTGAAGCGAACGCTCTAACCAACTGAGCTACACGTCCGTGCGACCACGAAGATTAGCCTGCCACGCGTGCCCACGACGAATCGACGTCGGTCGATCAGGTGTCGTCGCTGCCGATCCGCTCGCGCGCCCCGACGCCTAGGTCGAGGATTGCCAGCAACCCGATGATGATGAGCACTGCCGAGACCCAGTTGGAAACTCCTGCGCCAGAAACCCACAGCGCCCCGACAGCGCAGGCGAGGGCGACAAGTGCTGCGGCGAACATTCGCACGGGCGAGGTGCTGTCACCCGGCAGCGGACCGGCGTTGGACGCTGATGACTTTTCCTGTTCTTGTCCCATGAATCCACTATCGACCTGCACACAGAAAATGCAACCGGAGCGTGCCTCACCTCATCGCAGACAGTCTCGGTGGAGAGTGAACCTACGTGGCGCTCACGGGTCGAAGCGCTCGGCGCTCATCCGGGCGAAAATCTCTTGGGCCTGGGCTGTGATGCGGCCTGGGGCATCGCCGAAGGTTCGCTCCCCCACGGCTGCCCCGGCGAGTTGGCCGGCAAGTGTTGAGACCGAGGGCACGACGCGGATGGCGTCGACGGGCTGGATGTCGCGCGTGCTGGAGGTCAGCCACACTTCGTCAGCCTCGGCGATGAGCGACAGCGGGATCTCGTCCTCGACGACCTGGAGGCCCTCTTCGGTCAGCCACTCGATGGTCAGCGCCCGGGTGATGCCCGCCAATGGGCCGGTCCCCAGCGATGGAGTCAGCACCACTCCGTCGACCACCAGGAAAATGTTGGACCCGGTGCCCTCACACAGCGCCCCGGCGGTGTTGGCAAAGATCGCCTCGCTGCCACCCAACTGCTTGGCGGCGGCCAACGCAATCACGTTCTCGGCATACGAGGTGGTCTTGAGTCCCACGGTGGCCGCACGTTCGTTGCGCACCCACGGGACCACGGCGATGGCCGTGGACACCGGCGGCTGCGGGACGGCGCCCGCCCAGACGATGTAGGTCATCGGTCCGCCCAGCCGGTCGGAGCCGAGGGGCCCCGGCCCGGCAGTCACCGTGTAACGCAGACGCCCTAAGTCGATCGGCCCATCGGCCATGACGGCTTCGATACCTTCGGCCACCCGATCGCGGTCGAGGGGGTCGAGGCCCAAGCCCCGCAGCGAGCGGTCCATCCGGTCGTGATGCCGAGTCAGGGCAAAGACTTTGCTGTCCACGAGCTTGGCCGTCTCGAAGACGCCGTCTCCGACGGTGACTCCGTGGTCCAAGGCGGCGATCGCGGGGCCTTCGTCGACCCGTTCGCCGTTGACCCAGACCCGAATTGCGTCGCTTTCTGATGCGCTCATGGCGCTCACTCTGCCAGAGCGGAGGCATCGTCACTAGGCTGCCAGGGTGAAGACCTCGCTATATCTGGCCTCAGCCGAATCGCGATCAGGCAAGTCGGCACTGGCCGTCGGGTTGCTGGCACAGATGTGTGAGGTCGGGGGCAACGTCGGCGTCTTCCGGCCCGTGGTCCGAGACCGCGCCCATGATCCATTGATCGAGTTGCTGCTGCCGTTGAGCACGTCAGCAGCCGATCCGGAGTCGGCCGTCGGGGTGACCTACGAGGAGGTCAACGACGACATCGACGCCGCGGTCGGCAGCATCGTCGAGCGATTCCACGCTTACGCCGAGCAGCACGATGCCGTGCTCGTGATCGGCTCCGACTTCACCGGCGTGCCGACGCCGACCGAGTTCAGCGTCAACGCAATGATCGCGGCCAACCTCGGCACCCGAATGTTGCTGATCGTCCCCGGCGTCGAACGCGGTGCCGCCGACCTGATGACCTCGATCGACCTGATGATGACCGAGGCTTCGGCCCGGCACGCCACGATCGCCGGAGTCGTGGCCAATCGATGCGATCCCGAGCAGCGCGACGCCATCGCCGCGGACTTGCGGGAGCACCTCGGCGACGTGCCTGCATACGCCCTGCCCGAAGATGAACTCCTCTCCGCCCCGACGGTCCGGGACGTGATGAACTCCTGCGAGGGCTCCTTCGACCAGGGCGATGAGGCACTGCTGGATCGCGAAGCGATGGGCGTCATCGTGGCCGCGATGACCATGCCCCACGTGCTGGATCGGCTGACCGAGGGCTGTGTGGTGATCGTGCCGAGCGACCGCGAAGGCATCTTGCTCGCGGTGGTGATGGCGCACCAGGCGGTGACGTTCCCGTCGCTGGCGGCCGTGGTGCTGAACGGAGGATTCCCGCTGAGTGAGCAGACAGTCACGTTGATCAGCGGATTGGACGTCGAGTTGCCGATCCTGCGGGCCCCCGGCGGGACGATGGAGACCGCTCGCGCCGCCGAGCGAGCGGTCGGCGCGATCACTCCCGACGCACCACGCAAGATCGAACGGGCGCGCACGACGGTGCGTGACTACATCGACGTCCAGCAGGTGTTGCCCAATGCCGCCACGAGCTCCGAGGTGCTAACCCCGCTCATGTTCGAGCACCGCCTCACGGCTCGGGCGCGCACTGCCGGAGCCAGAGTGGTGCTGCCGGAGGGTATGGAGGACCGCATCTTGCGCGCCGCCGACACGGTGCTCGCTCGGGGCATCGCCGACCTGACGCTGTTGGGCATCGAAGACGACGTCCGCTCCCGTGCCACCTCGCTGGGCCTGGACATCAGCCGCGCCCAGGTCATCGACCCGGCCAGCGACGAACGACGTGATCGGTATGCCGACACCTACGCCGAGCTGCGCTCACACAAGGGCGTCACCAAGGACCAGGCTCGCGACGTGGTCGCCGACCCCTCCTACTTCGGAACGTTGATGGTGCAAACCGGCGAGGCCGACGGCATGGTCAGCGGCTCGATCACCACGACCGCGGCGACCATCCGGCCGGCGCTGGAGATCATCAAGACCGCCGAAGGGGTCTCAGTGGTGTCCAGCGTGTTCTTCATGTGTCTGGCCGACCGGGTCTTGGCCTACGGCGACTGCGCGATCAACCCGATGCCCAACGCGGAGCAACTGGCCGACATCGCGATCTCCTCCGCCACCACGGCCAAGACCTTCGGGTTGGAGCCGCTGGTGGCGATGCTGTCGTACTCCACCGGCGGCTCCGGCAAGGGCGCCGACGTGGAGAAGGTGCGCGAGGCGACCGCATTGGTCCACGAACGTGCACCTGAACTTGAGGTCGAGGGTCCGATTCAGTACGACGCCGCCGTGGACCCCGCGGTGGCCGCCACAAAACTCAAGGACTCGACGGTCGCCGGCCGGGCCAGCGTCCTGATCTTCCCGGACCTGAACACAGGCAACAACACCTACAAAGCCGTGCAGCGCAGCGCCTCCGCGGTCGCTATCGGCCCCGTCCTGCAGGGTCTGCGTAAGCCGGTCAACGACCTGTCCCGGGGATCGACGGTGCGCGACATCATCAACACCATCTCGATCACCGCCATCCAGGCGAAAGGCTGAGGTCATGCTCGATCACGTCCTGGTCATCAACGCCGGCTCGTCGTCCTTGAAGTATCAGCTGGTTGATCCGCGCACCGGAGCGTCCAGCGCCTCGGGCCTAGTCGAGCGGATCGGTGACTCGGGGTCCAACGTGCGACATACCGTCGACGGTCGGCGCACGACCCGCGAGTTCGACTGCCCCGACCACACTGCGGCGTTCGCGGCCCTGGGCGAAGAGTTCGCCACTCGTGGCCCCGAGTTGTCCTCGGCGGGCGTGGGGGCGGTCGGGCACCGGGTCGTGCACGGCGGCGATCGATTCTCCGGACCGACCCTGATCAACGACGACATTGTCGACGCCATCAACGACGTAGCGGCGCTGGCCCCTTTGCATAACCCAGCCAACGTTCAGGGCATCCAGGCGGCCCGAGCGACCTTCCCCGACCAGCCACACATAGCCGTCTTCGACACCGCCTTCCACGCCACCATGCCGCTCGCGGCCACCGAGTATGCCGTCCCGCGAGCCTGGCGCACGGACTACGGGGTGCGCAAGTACGGGTTCCACGGCACCTCGCACGCCTACGTCTCACGGCGGATCGCGGCACTGCTCGATCGGCCGCTCGAGGACGTCAACTCGATCGTGATCCACCTCGGCAACGGCGCATCGGCCTGTGCGGTGGCCGGCGGGCGCAGCGTCGACACCTCGATGGGCCTGTCCCCCACCGACGGTCTGGTGATGGGCACTCGAACCGGCGACCTGGACCCGGCTGTCGCGGGCCACCTCGCGTCGGTCGCGGGCCTGTCCGTCAAGGATTTCAGCACGGCGATCAACAAAGCGAGTGGATTGTTGGGCATGACCGGCAGCGGCGACTTCCGCGAGGTGATGGCCAAGGTGGACGCAGGGGACGAAGCCGCGCAGACGGCATACCAGGTGGTGGTGCACCGGATCATCCGTCACATCGGAGCTCTCGCCGCTCCCCTGGGCCGCCTCGACGCCGTCGCGTTCACGGCTGGTGTCGGTGAAAACAACCCCCGGCTGCGGGCCGACGTACTCGACCAGCTGAGTATCTTCGGTCTCAGCGTGGATCACGACGCCAATGAACGCGCCGAAGGCGAGACCCGGATCAGCCCGGCCGGTGTCACACCCGCAGCGTTCGTCATACCCACGAACGAAGAGTTCGAAATTGCCCTCCAATGTGTCAGCCTGCTGGGCACCGGCTGAGCTGGGCCTAGGAGGGTGCCTCATCTGGTTCCTCGGCGGCGTGGGCGACGTAGACCATCGGCCCCCACAGGAAGAGCAGTGCCACCAAGGATCCGCCGAAGGCAAACCAGAATGCGCTGAGCAGGCCGAAACTCTGCGCCATCCATCCCCCGATGAGGGTGCCGACGGCGATGCCTCCCAGCGACCCCAGCATGTAGACGCTGTTAACCCGACCAAGCATCTGCTCGGGCACCGCTAGTTGCCGCACAGTGGTCGATGTCGTGCCCCAGATCGCAGCATGCACGCCGAAGAGAAACAGGATGATGCCCGCCACGATGGCCGAGTGGGTCAGAGCTAGAGCGGCGTGACTGAAGGTCTCCACGATCAAACCCGTGCGCAGCAAGACGGCGAAACTGAACCGGGCTGACAGCCGGGCGTAGAGCGCCGAGCCCAGCACCGCTCCGACGGCCACCGTCGACATCAAGACCCCGAAGCCGACGTCTCCGACCTCGAGCCGTTCCTGCGCATACAGGACATACAGCCCGAACACCGCACCGTAGGTCACGTTGAAGATCGTGATCATCAGCGCCAACGTGCGCACCGGCGGATAGCGCCACAGCCAGACCATGCCCTGGCGGATCTGAGTCCGCATCGACACGACGTCGTGGACGGGCGCCCGGGTCGGTAGTCGCATCCGCGAGATGAGCACCACCCCGAGCAGCAGCAAGATGGCCTGCGCGCCGAAGGCCAGCCAACTGGCCACCGTGAACAGCGCGGCCCCTAGCGGTGGGCCGGCCATCTGGTTGGTGACCATCGCCGTGCCGAAGATCCGCGAGTTGGCCACCCCGAGATCGGCTCGCGGGACCACGGCCACGGTCAGCGTCGAGGCAGCGTTGTCCACGAAGGTCTCGGCGGTCCCGAGCAGGAAGAACGCCGCATACAAAAAGATCAACGAGACCTGGTCGCTCACCAGCAGCCCCAGGATTCCCAGCAGCACCACCGCGCGCGCCCCGTCGGCGACCATCACGAGCCGCCGCCGGTCCACGCGATCAACCACGCTGCCCGCGATGAGGCCGAAGAGCAGCCAGGGAAGCCGCTGAGCGAAGACCGCCATCGAGATCGCAAACGGATCCCTCGTCACCGATGCGACCAGCAAAGGGCCAGCCGTGAGCAGCACGCCGTCGCTGAGATTGGCCGAGGTCGATGCCGCGAAGAGCCAGCGGAAATCGCGGCCGAGCCGGGCAGGCAGCAGTCGTTCGAGCACGAGCGAGACTAACCTGCGTAGGCTGACCGAGCCCACCGAATTCCGCAGGTCATCCTGGCCTGGGACCAATCAGCACGGGAGCGCCTATCAAGCGATTCGAGGAACTATCCCACCAGCAGACCCGGCTGGGCGAGATCTCGTTGCGCCGGCGGCACGAGCCGATCACCGACACCCAGGTGTATGAGGTGAAGCTGGGTGAGGAGTTCTTGATGTCCAGCCTGTTCACCGCAGCCGAGGTCGCACTGGCTGACCTGGCGATCAGCCAGCGGATCGGCAACGGTGCGGACGAGTCACTGTCGGTGCTGGTCGGCGGGCTGGGGTTGGGATACACCGCCGTGGCCGCCCTGGGCTCTCCGAGCGTGGCATCGCTCGACGTGATCGAAGCGCTGGAGCCGGTGATCGGATGGCATCGCGACCGCCTGCTGCCGACATCGGAAGAGTTGGTGTGCGATCCCCGCACGGAGTTGGTCTTGGCAGACTTCTTCGCCGTCATCGCCCGTGGGCGCGATGCTGGACTGCGCCACACGGCATACGACGTGGTGTTGCTCGACATCGATCACGCGCCGGACTTCGTGCTCCACGAGAGCCATCAGGGCTTCTACTCCCCATCTGGCCTGGCCGCGATGCGCGACTTCCTCGCTCCGGGCGGCACGTTCGCGCTGTGGTCGGACACTCCGCCGGACGACACCTTCAGCGCCCATCTGGGCACCGTATTCGCGAGCGCCCGGGCCGAAGTGGTGACCTTCGCCAACCCCTTGACCCGTGGCACGTCCAGCAACACCGTCTATCTCGCCACCCGCTAGCCCCCTTCAGGCATCGGGAAGATCAACACCTCCGGAAAGGGTTACCTCATCGTGCCGGACGCATCCCCACCCTCGAACGCGCAGCCAGAGGCCGCCAGCGAGGCCCAACTACGGGCCTTTCGCGAGTATGTGCAGCCCGAGATCGAGGTGCTGTTGCGGGTAGCCACCTCGTTGGCCGGTCGGGCTGGCGGTGCCGAAGACCTCGTTCAGGAGACGCTGATCCGGGCGTTTCGCGGCATCGAGAGCTTTGATGGGCGCTATCCGCGCGCCTGGTTGTTGACGATTCTTAGGCGCACCCACATCAACATGCACCGACGCCAGCGCCCCGATGTGGTGGGTGATTTCGAGGCGCTGTCCGGCTTCCGCCCCGCCTTCGGTGCGGACGCTAGCGCCAGTCCGGAGGACCACGTGCTCGACCAAACGCTCCACCCCGCGCTCGCGCAGGCGGTGGATTCCCTGGACTCGCGTTTCCGGCAGGCACTCCTGCTGGTCGACGTGGATCAACTGAGTTATGCCGAGGCTGCGGCCGCCCTCGACGTGCCCGTGGGCACCGTGATGTCGCGGCTGAGCCGGGCCCGCGAAAAGGTCCGCCGCCACCTCGGCCATGAAGTTCTGAGCACAAGGAGATTGCAATGAGCCCGAAACTGCCCGGTCTGTCGATGATCGGCGCCATGGTGACCTGCCGGTGGACCGCGCGCCGCATACAGCAATATTTGGACGCCGACCCCTCGGCCCAACTGACTGCGGCCGAGGTCGCTCGGCTGGAGGCGCACCTGTCCGAATGTGAGCGCTGCACCACCCTCGCCAACGAATTCCGCGTGATGCGCGGAGCGTTTGGCCGATGGGCCGTGGCCAGCCCGCCCGACCCTGCTGCAGTGCAACGCCTGCGGACGTTAGTGGACACACTCGGCACGAAGGACGCGACGTGAGAGCGCCGTGGGATCTCGTCGTGCTCGGTGGCGGCACTGCAGGCATTGTCGGGGCCAAGAACGCAGCCAGCTTTGGTGCGCGAGTCTTGCTGATCGAGTCCGAGCGCACGGGTGGTGATTGCCTATGGACCGGGTGTGTGCCGTCGAAGTCGCTCCTGGCCGCGGCACACGCCGCTGCTGCGTGGCGCACGAGCTGCAGCCTTCGGCGTGACGTATGCCGAGCCGGAGGTCGACTTCGCGGCCGTGATGGAGCATGTACGCTCCGCCATCACGCACATCGAGCCGATCGACTCTCCCGAAACCCTGAACGATGCCGGTGTCGAGGTCCTCATGGGTCACGCCGTGCTGACCGGCCGACAGACTCTCCGGGTGACCCAAGACGAGTCATCATCGGCCCAGGGTGCCGATGCATCTGGTCAGTCGGTCCCGGTGGTGCACGACATCGAGTTCGAGCAGTTGCTGCTGACCACGGGCGCTCGACCCGCCGTTCCGCCGATCCCCGGTCTTGCTGACGCCAAGCCCTACACCAGCGATTCGGTCTGGGACCTGCGTGAGTTGCCGGGCCGGTTGGCCATCCTCGGTGGAGGCAGCATCGGATGTGAGTTGGGTCAGGCCTTCGCCCGGCTCGGCGCACAGGTCACCATCGTCGAGGGTGAATCACGATTGATCCCGCGCGAAGACGAGAAGGCCGCGGTGATCCTCACGACGGCACTCGAATCCGACAGCGTCACGGTGCGCACTGGGGCGAAAGTGACCGGCGTGGAGACGAAGAGTGATGCGGAGGGCGGCACACTCTCCCTGGACGACGACAGCACCGTGGAGTTCGACCAACTGCTGGTGGCCGTGGGACGCAGTCCTCGCACCAACGGCATCGGGCTCGAGGACGCAGGAGTCGAGCTGACCGAGCGCGGCATGGTCGTTGTGGATGACCTTCTGCGCACCACCAATCCGCGTATTTGGGCGGCCGGCGATCTCACGGGGCACCCGCAGTTCACCCATATGGCCGGCAACCACGGCAGCGCTGCGGCCTCGAACGCCGTGCTCGGCACCCGTCGCAAAGCCACCGGGACCGTCCCTCGGGTGACGTTCACCGATCCCGAGATCGCTGGGGTCGGTGCCTCGACCCAGGATCTGTCGAAGGGTCAGAAGCGGGTCATCATCGAACATGCCGACGTGGATCGCGCCGTGGCCGAGGGCCGCACCGAGGGATACACGGCGATCGTCTTCGACAAGAGCGGCACCATACTCGGGGCCACGATCGTGGGGCCGCGAGCCGGCGAAAGCCTGGGCGAGCTGACGCTGGCCGTCACGAAAGGCTTGAAGACCTCAGACCTAGCTGGGGTCATCCACCCCTACCCGACGTATAACGATGGTCCGTGGAAGGCGGCGCTGGAGCACGTCAGCGAACGACTCTCGGGCCGAGTGGTCAGCGGCGCGATCGGGGTGCTGAGCACCGTGCGGCAGAAGTGGGTCGAAGTTCGCCACTGACCGCTGACCCCATTGCGTGGCGACTGGCGGCGCGATCCCGCGCACCTCGGCACTCTTGCCAGGATTAGCCCACTTGCCCGTCTGGCCCACTCTTACCCGGTTTGGTGCACTCTTATCGTGCGCGCGGCCCGCAAGAGTGCACCAAAGGCCCCAGTAGTCACGCGTCATGGTCAATAGCGTCTGGGGGCTAGAGGTCTTCGCGTCTCATCTGGCGGTTCCGAACCCAGTACCAGACACCCATGCCGCCCGCGATGACCACGCCGCCCCACGTGGAGGCGCCCATTCCGTAGCCGAGCAGCCAGGAAAGCAGGACCAGCGCTGCCGTGGTCGCCGCGATCGCGAAGAGAACGACAACGGCCATCTTCAGGTCGCCCGGACGTTCTATGGGGTCAGCCATCGCAGCAGTATCTCAGCACCGACGGTGTCAGGCAGATTCTGCAAGGCTGTCGTATCTGCCACGTGGCGTTCGTAGTCAGGTAGAGACCGGCCAACGGGGCCGCCGCTGCAGTAAGGAGAAATCTGATGACGCATTACTTGTTGACGGTGCATGGTCCAGCCGAGATGGACGAGTTCGGGAACTATGCCTCCGAGGATGAGATGGACGAAGCGCACGCCGCCACGAGCGTCTTCAACGACACGCTCCGTGCCCAGGGCTACTGGGTCTTTGCCGGAGGACTTGCCTCAGCGTCGACCGCGACAGTCGTCGACGGCCAAGGGGAGACCCCGGTGATGACCGACGGCCCGTATCTCGAGACCAAAGAGGTCATCGGGGGTTTCTGGGTCATCGAGGCCCCCGACCTCGACGTCGCGCTGAAGCTCGCGGCCCAAGGATCCAAAGCCTGTCGCGGGAAGGTCGAGGTCCGCCCGTTCGGCGGCCTGGCCTGATCCGATCAGCAGCCCGGCTCACCACCACGGCCGGCAACCGCGCGATCGACCGCATCCGTCGCGAGAAGCTGCGCGCCACCAAACACCAGGGGGCTCTGATCATTCGCGACGAGACTCCCCATACGCCCACGGGTCCCGTCGAAGACGACCGGCTTCGGCTGATGTTCATCTGCTGCCACCCAGCCTTGGCGCCACAGGCTCGCATCGCGCTGACGCTGCGCCTCCTCGGCGGGCTCACTGTCGCCGAGATCGCCCAAGCGTTTCTCGTGCCGGAGACCACAATGGCGCGACGGATCACCCGAGCCAAGGTAAAGATCGCCGCAGCGAGAGTGCCCTACCGGGTGCCGGACGCAGAGGACCTCGCCGCACGGCTCGACGCAGTGCTGGCCGTCCTCTTCCTCGCATTCAACGAGGGATACCTGGCCACTGGCGACGGTTCACCAGTACGCGCCGAGCTGACTGATGGGGCCATCAGGCTGGCCCGGCTGATGCGTGACCTGATCCCCGGGGAGCCTGAGACGCTGGGCCTGCTGGCGCTGCTGTTGCTCACGCAGGCGCGGGGGTCGGCCCGCATACGTGGAGGGCAGTTGGTGCCGATCGGCGAGCAGGATCGGGCCTCGTGGGACCGGGCGCTGATCGAGGAGGGCCACGAGCTTGTCCGCACCTGCCTGGCAACCAACCGGCCCGGCCAATACCAAATACTGGCCGCGATCGACGCCGTTCACACCGATGCTGCGAGTGCGACGCACACTGATTGGGCCCAGGTTGTTGCCCTCTACGACCGATTGGTCGACCTCGACTCCTCTCCGATCGTTGCCCTCAATCGCGCCGTGGCGCTCGCTGAACTGGACGGTCCGGATGTGGCTCTTGCAGTGATCGAACAGCTCCCACTCACGGGCTACCACGCCTGGCACGCCACCAGGGCTGAGTTGCTTCATCGACTGGGTGACGACAGCCAGGCAAGACAGGCCTACGACGCGGCAATCGCTGCCACCCAGAATGTCGCCGAGCGTGCCCACCTAAGAAGTAAGCGCGAGGAACTCAACGCGTGAGCTGGGCCTCTCGTCACTCTTGGCCAGTTTGGTGCACTCTTGCCCCGCGCGCGGCCCGCAACAGTGCGCCATAGGCAGCAACAGTCATTGGCAAGGCGGGACGGTCGGCCTCGCCCGGGTCGTCCGCAGGCCTACGGGGTCAGCTTGTGGGCGGGAGACTCAGGGTGCGATAGCCGCCAATCATCCGTTGCGCCGCGCTGATACCGACGATCACCGCCCACACCCAAGCGATTTGCTCGGCATAGAACGGCAAGATCAACCACAGACTGTGGACGGCGATCGTCTCGGTGCCTTCGGCGAGGCCGCCGAGGAAACTGAACGAGCGCCCGTCGTCCATTTGGTGCCCTGTGCGCTCCGCAATGGAGGAAAACGCCAAGAATGCCGTCCCGTTGACGTAGTAGGTCAGCAGCACCAGTGCGAACGGGATCCACGATGCGTCGTATGCCGAGTCGCGGGTGACCCCGATCGCCACCCCCAGCACCGTGGAGCCGTAGACCAGGAAGTCAGCGGTGATGTCGAGGAACCCACCGGCCTCAGAGCCTTTGCCTCCCGTGGACCGAGCCCGACGTCGCGCCAGCGGCCCGTCGAGTCCGTCGCAGATCCGCGAGGTTAGCCACATGATCAAGGCCACGGCCCACCACTGCAGCCCCGCGGTCACCGCGCTGCCTAACCCCAGCCCCAAGCCGACGACGCTGATCCGATTGGGCGTGATCCACGATCGATCAAGTGCCGCCGCAGCGCTGGCTAGAGGCCGATCCAGCAGAGGACGCACGGAGCCGTCGAGCACGCTGCCGCCTAGGCCTGTGCGTCGGTCTGAGCGCGCGCGTCGGTCTGCGCGAGGGCACCAACCTGTGGCGACTCATCGTCCTCACCCCTGGCGGACTTCGAGCGACCTCGCTGCACCAAGAGATAGCCGATGACGATCAACACCACGATCCCCGCCAGCGACCACAGCAACCTGGCGGGGTCGTCCAAAGCAGAGGCACCAACCTGCACGTACAGGGCGACCGCCGGCAGGATCCCCAGCGCCGTGCCTAATGTGTAGGACACAAGGGGTAT
Source organism: uncultured Actinomycetota bacterium (assembly GCA_963803695.1). Classification (GTDB taxonomy): domain Bacteria; phylum Actinomycetota; class Actinomycetes; order Actinomycetales; family Dermatophilaceae; genus Ornithinicoccus. The sequence continues at coordinate 52,731 of CAWDNY010000003.1, read as the reverse complement.
GCCGGTCGCTCCCGAAACGTAGTTGACCGCCATGAACGGGGCCACAGGCATAAGGCGAATAGCCAATACCGGGAAGACGCCAGTGCCTTCGAGGTATTGCCAGACTTTGCCTTGGTGCTTTTCGATCAGCGGCTCCAGCACGGGGCGAATAGTGCTGCGCGCCAGGAAGAACCCGGCCAGCGAGCCCAGCATCGCACCGATCCAGACCACCACGACTCCCCCGATCCCGCCGAACACCGCACCCGCCAACACCGTGAACAATCCCAGCGGCACCGGTAGCAGGCTCAGCACGGCATACACCGCGATGAAGATGACCGGCCCCCAGATCCCTGCTTGATCCACGCGATCGCGCACCGCCTCGGGCTCCAGCACCCCCGCCGGATACGCCACCCACACGGTGACCAGCAGGGCGATCATGACCGCAGCGCGGACGATCCACTGCCGTGTAGTGACCTTCTCGGTCATGGGGTGAGCCTTTCGCAGGTGTGGTGGCCTATTGTCACCTGGGCAGACTGCATACCCAGTTGTTGCGGGAAGCCGGTGAGGTGCGCTCAGTGTTCCCACGGGCAGTCAGCCGTTTCCTTTTCGAAAGAAGTTCTGTGATGCCTTCGCCTTTCCCGACGCTCTCTATTGTGCGGATCGGGTCTTTGATGGCCGCCAGTGGCCTGATTCTCACCGCCTGTGCTGCGCCTGAGGCCGACCAGACGGAGCCCGACAATCGCGATTGGGCGCAGATCGCCGAGGCCGCACAGGGTCAGGAGGTGTCGCTGTGGATGTATGGCGGGGACCCAGCCGGCAACGCCTACGTCGACGAGTACCTGATCCCCGCCGCCAAAGAAGCCGGCGTGGACCTACGGCGTGTGCCAGTGGCCGACACCAAGGACGCCATCAACCGCGTGCTGACCGAGGTGCAAGCCGGCTCGCAGGACGGCGACGTCGACCTGATCTGGGTCAACGGCGACAACTTCGCCACCGTGCAGCAAGCACAAGGATGGCGCTGCGACTGGGTCAGCGACCTCCCCAACGCGCAGTTCCTCGACCCCGAAGACCCCCTGCTGACCAGCGACTTCGGGGTCGATGTCGCCGGATGTGAGGCCCCCTGGCACAAGGCGCAATTCACGTTCGTCTACGACGCGGACCGGGTCGAGGACCCCCCATCCTCCATGGACGAACTGTTGGACTGGGCAGAGCAACACCCTGGCCGCTTCACCTATCCCGCTCCCCCGGACTTCACTGGGTCGGTCTTCATCCGACAGGCCCTGTATGCCGTCTCCGGCGGCTACGAGCAGGTGCCGCTGACCTTCGATCAGTCGGCCTACGACGACTTGTCCCCAGCCCTCTTCGAGCGCCTCCAGGCCCTCGAACCCTCTCTGTGGCGCGAAGGCGAAACCTATCCGCGAGACCTCGCTGCGCTCGATCAATTGTATGCCGACGGCCAGGTGGACTTCACGATGACCTACGGCCCCGCCACACTGACCGACCTCGTCGCGCAAGGCACCTTCCCGCAGAGCACCGAGGTATTAACGCTCGATGAGGGCACGGTCGGCAACGCCAGCTTCTTGGCCATCCCGACCACCTCGGGCACCTCGGAAGGTGCCATGGTCGTGGCCAACCTGGCCATGTCACCGCAGCAGCAGGTCACCAAAGCCGACCCCGCCACCTGGGGGCAGTTCACCGTGCTGGACCAAAGCCTGCTGGAGCCATCGGACCAAGCCGCCTTCGAAGCCCTGCCGGAATCCCCCGTCGTCCCCTCCTACGAGGAGTTGTCCCGCAACGCCAACCCGGAACTGTCCGCAGATTGGGTTCCAGCGCTGGACGAGGGGTGGCGACGAGCGGTGCTCGGCGACCAGTGAGCACGTGATGAGCACCTCAAGAGAGCACCCGGAAGAGCGATGACTGAGCTGACCGAGCACCGTCCGGCGGCGGTCCGCAGAGTGCGGTTCGGCACGGTCGGCGCCGTCTCAGCCGGGACGCTGAGCACTGCCGTCGTGCTGGCTGCCGTGCTGACCCTGACGCTCACGGCCACCGGGCTCATGCCGCTCGTGGGCGAGCCCGGTCTCAGCGTGGAGGCGTGGCGCGCCGTGGCCCCGGACCTGCTGTCAGCCACTCGTGAGTCGCTGCTGATCGCGGGCGCATCCACCCTGCTCGCCGCCGCGATCGGGATGAGCGTCGCCCTCGTCGTGGTGGCCAGCGCGCCCGGGACTCGGCTGCTCGCGGCCCTCGCAGCAGCCCCCATCCCCATCGCGCACATCGTCGGGGCGGCCTCGTTTGCGCTGCTGCTCTCCGACGCCGGACTGTTCAACCGTCTCAGCGGGGTCGAGACCACGTCATGGCCCGCCCTGGTCGCTGGTCCCTGGCCGGTGGCGTCGGTAGCGGCTTTCGCCTGGAAGGAATCGGCGTTCGTCGCCTTGGTCGTCGCAGCATCGTTGGGACCGGCGGTGCGCAGCTACACCGAAGTGGCCGCGCTGCTCGGGGCTGGACCGTGGGCCCGGATCCGCCAGGTGGTCATCCCGCTCGCGACCCCGGCGCTACTCGGCTCCTCGATCATCGTCTTCCTGTTCACCCTGGGCTCCTACGAGGTGGTCTGGCTGCTCGGCCAGGCTTTCCCCGAGCCGCTGCCGGTGACGGCATACCGGCTGTTCACCTCGGTGGACCTGCAAGCTCGGCCCCAGGCCGCTGCGGTTGCCCTGAGCACGATCGGACTCGCTTTGGCCGCAGCGGCCGCCACCGTGCCCATCTTGCGCCGCGTCGGGAGCGCTCGATGACGGGCGGCAGGGGTCGACGTCTGGGCGCGCGCCTCGCGGTCGCGGCGTTGCTGCTGTGGTTTGCCGTGCCGCTGGTGCCGGTGCTCACGTGGGCCTTCGCCAACCAATGGTCCTTCCCGGCCCTGCTGCCGCAGCAGTGGGGGCTACGGGGGTGGGCCGAGGCAGGTGAGGCAGGTGTGATCGCCGCGCTGGGCCGATCAATCCTGCTCGGCACAGTGGTAGCGATCCTGGCCGTCGTTCTCGGCACCGCAGCTGGTCGGGCTCTGGCGTGGGGTCGTTCACGGTGGAATGGTGCCCTGGCGTTGAGTTTGTTGGCCCCCGTCGCCCTGCCGCCGTTCGCCCTCGCGATGGGTCTGGACGTGCTGCTGCTGCGCTTGCAGGTGCCGTCCTTGGTCGCCCTGGTCGGGCTCCTGACCGTCTTCGCGCTGCCCTACACGACATACACGATGCGGGCGGCATACACCGCTCTTGACCGGGGACTGGAAGAGCAGGCTCGACTGCTCGGCGCGAGTCCCGCCACTGCTTTCTTCCGGGTGACGTTGCCCGCCCTGGCTCCCGCTGTGGCCGCAGCCACGTTCCTCGCCTTCCTGGTGGGGTGGAGTGACTACGTGGTGACGGTGGTGATCAGCGGTGGTCAATTCACGACGGTACCCCTGCTCATCGGCTCAGCCGCCTCGCGCACCGGCAACGAGCCGTCGCTCGCGGTGCTCTCCCTGCTGTCGTTGAGCATCCCGCTGGCCACTCTGCTGCTGGCCGGAGCCATCCAGCGTCGGCGCGCCAGTCCCTCCGCCCCCCTCCGAACCGATTCGGTGACCTCACCTCGCAAGGAGCCCGCACATGTCGGCTGACCTCACCTTGGACCGACTCTCCTTCGCGCACCCCGGCAGCACCGGGTATGCCGTCGAAGACTTCACCCTGGACGTTCCCGCAGGGCAGATGGTGGCCCTGCTCGGTGCCTCTGGCTCTGGGAAGTCCACCGTGCTTCGGCTGATCGCCGGGCTGGAGGAGCCCACCGGCGGCTCGGTGCGGATCGGTGGCACAGATGCGGCGGGTGTCGCCCCCGAGCGACGCGGCGTCACGATGATGTTCCAAAAACCGCTGCTCTTCCCGCACCTGTCGGTGATCGACAACGTCGCCTTCGCGGACCGGATCGCAGGGCTGTCCCGTCGAGAAGCGCGGGCCAACGCCGCCCGCTACCTCGACCTGGTCCACCTCGGTGACATGGCCGATCGTCGCTCCCGGCAGCTCTCTGGGGGACAGGAGCAGCGGGTGTCCCTGGCCCGCGCCCTCGCCGCCCAGCCGGCGGTGCTGCTGCTCGACGAGCCGTTCGGGGCATTGGACACCTCCGTCCGCGCCTCGATGTATGACCTGCTGGAGGAGATCCGGGCCATGCTCGACCCGACCATCGTGCTGGTCACCCACGACTTGACCGAGGCAGCGTTGGCCGACCGCGTCGCGGTCCTGGCCGATGGCGGCGTGGTGCAGGAAGGCACGGTGCCAGAGCTGCACGCACAGCCTGCGAGTTTGCAGGTCGCCCGGCTGCTCGGTGGATTTGCCGAGGTGCCTGGCGATGTTGTCGACGGCGTGCATTGCAGCCCTGCGGGGCCCGTCGACTTGCCCGCAACGTGCGCATTCGCCGACGGACCAGCCACCCTGCTCATTCACCGGCACAGCGTGAGCGTGACTCCACGCGACTCCTCGCCAGTTGGCGCGCGCGGTCACGACGGAGTCATCACCCGGGTGCGATCCACCGGGCTGCGCCAGTCACTGACGATCACCGTGGGGTCCGACCCACGGCATACCGAGGGAGGTCCACAGCTCGAAGCCGAGATCGGCACAGCCCCTGATGGCGGGACACCTCAGACCTTCGCCGTGGGCCAGGAAGTGACCGTCTCCTTGAAGGCGCCCGGGATCTGGGCAGTTCCTCGACGCCGCTTGCAGGGCGAGCAGCAGAGCGTGACATATTCGGCCCCATGACATCCCCGGCAATCCGCACTGCGGATCTGTCCAAGCACTACGGCGACTTCGTCGCCTTGAAGGACCTCAACCTAGAGGTGCACACCGGTGAAATCTTCGGCTTCCTGGGCCCGAACGGAGCCGGCAAGTCGACCGCGATCAAGGCTCTGCTCGACCAAGTGCGTCCGACCTACGGCAGCGCCAGCGTGCTAGGGATGGATGCGCACCGTGACGCCAAAGCCATTCGCGCCCGGATCGGCTACATCCCCGGCGATCTCGCGCTGTACCCCCGGCTGACCGGTCGAGCGACCCTCAACTACTTCGCGCGACTTCGCGGCGGTGTGCGACCGGCATACATCGAAGAACTGGCTGAACGCTTCGAAGCCGACCTGTCCAAGAAGGTCGGCGAATACTCCACGGGCAACCGGCAGAAGATCGGGCTGATCCAAGCGTTTATGCACCAGCCCGAGTTGCTCATCCTGGACGAGCCAAACTCGGGTCTGGACCCGCTATTGCAGGAGGTCTTCCACCAGTTGCTGGAGGAGGTGCGCGATGAGGGCCGGACGATCTTCTTGTCCTCCCATACGTTGTCCGAGGTCGAGCGCGTGGCCGACCGCGTGGGGATCATCAAAGACGGCTCGCTGATCGTGGTCGAGCGGGTCGATGCGCTCAAACGCAAGGCCGTCCGGCACGTCGACTTCGAGTTCGCCGGACCGGTCGAGGGTTCATCGTTGCGCAGGATCGACAACGTCCTGGAGGTCGTGACCGAGGACCGGCGAGCGCGGGTCTCCTTCGAGGGAGACGTCGACGCACTGCTACGCGCGGTGGTCGGCGCGGGTGAGCGCGTCATCAGCATGACCAGCCGCGAGTCCGACCTGGAGGAGATCTTCTTGACGTACTACCGCACCCCGGAGCAGGTGACCAGTGCCGAGTGACCTGTGGGTCAAAGACGCCAAAGACCGGATAGTCCTCGCGTTGGCCGTGGGCGGCATCCTGATCCTCTTCTCGGCCGTGGCCTTTGCCATTTATGCGCCGATGGCCGATTCGCTGAACGCGATTGCGGCCACCTTCCCGCGAGAGATCCTGCAAATCATCGGTGGCATCGGACCCGGCGGATACGTGGTCAGTCAGCTGTTCAACGTGCTCGGGCCGATCGCTTTGGTCGCCTTCGCCGTGACCTTGGGGACCTCACTGCTGGCCGGTGAGGAGGAAGACGGCACCCTCGGATTGCTGATGTCCTACCCGTTGAGCCGGTTCGGTGTCTTGGCCGCCAAAGCCGCAGCACTGATCACGATGGTGGCCCTGGCCACCGCGCTGTTCTGGCTCGGGGTGACCCTCAGCGCCTCATACCAACAGGTCGGGCTGGATCAGGGCAACATCGCCGCCACCTGCGTCCACCTCTTTGCCTTGTCTGTCGCGTTCGGACTCGTTGGTCTGGCCGCCGGCGCTTCGACCGGTCGACCGGGTACCGCCGGCGCGTGGGCGGGAACGATCACGGCCCTGTCTTACCTCAGCGCGACCATGCTCCCCGTGGCCGGACTGTCTCAGTGGGCCCAGCTGAGTCCGTGGCATTACTACAACGCTTCCGAGCCGCTGACCAACGGTCTCGACGCTGGTCATGTGGTGCTGCTGGCAGCAGTCGGCGGCATTGCCTTCGCGGTCGCCGGCGTCTGCTTTGCCCGCCGAGATCTGCGGGGTTGAGGCGTGCCCCTGCTCTTGGTCTACGGCAAAGAACTGCGCGATCGTATGGTGCTCGTCGCCATGACCAGCAGCGTCCTGCTCTTGCTGTGCGTGGCAACTGGCGCGCTGTGGGAACCGATGTCCGTCCAGTTCGCCAGCCTGCGCGACCTGCTGCCAGCGGCGCTACTGGCTCTCGTTCCCGGGGGTGACATGTCGACCACCACGGGGTGGATCAATGCCCAGGTCATGTCTTTGACGGCCCCGGGTGCTCTCATCGTGGTCGCCATCCTTTCGGCGATCCGCGGGACCGTCGGAGAGGAAGATCGTGGCACGCTGGCGATGCTGCTCGGCAACGGGGTGGGCCGGATCACCTTCGGCACGGCCAAAGTCTGCGCCATGCTCACGCACGTCCTGGTGACAGGGGTGGTGCTGGCCGGCGGGTTGCTGTGGGCCAACTGGATCTGGTCCCTTGACGTCCCGGCTAGCCGACTCATCGCGGCAAGCGCCCATACTGTCACCCTCGCGTGGTTCTTCGGGGTGGTGACGATTGCGCTCGGGCTCTCGACGGGCCGGTCACGCCTGAGCGCCATGCTCAGTGTCGCCATCGCGGCGACCGCCTTCGTCGTGGCCACGTTCTTCCCGCTCTCCCAAACCCTCAGCGGTTGGGAAAGAACTAGCCCGTGGTACTACTTCAGCGCCGCCGATCCCCTTAACGAGGGTGCCCATTTTGGCTACATGATGCTCTTGATCGGTGCATCGTTGACCCTATTTTTGCTGTCCTTGTCCGCATTCCACCGACGAGACCTCAAGAACTAGCGCCACACATGTGGTGTCTCAACTGCCGGGCTGAAGTGGGCCTGCGCAGAGGCTCTCGGTCGGTACTCCCGCTCGTTTCCACACCGCCGTGCACACCGACCCCACGCGTCGTCCAGGTCTCGTCACGCAACCGGGCGAGTGTGACAACTGCAGATAGGGAGGTCAGACTGGGTGTGCCACAACGACTTCGAGGAGATCACATTCGTCGCCTACTGATCGTGCTCGCCACCGTGCTCGCCCTGGCCGGTCCGCTCTCCACAGTTTCTGCCTACGAAACCGCGACGAGCGCACCGGTGAAGGCCGTGCAGACCAGCGTGGCCCCACGGCTTTGGGGCTCACTTCCACGGCTTTGGAACTATGGCAGCGAGTCGCAGATGACCACAGCCCTGCGCAGTTTGAAGCGGGCCGGTGGCACCTGGGTGCGCATCGACGTTGGATGGGCTTCGGTGGAAACCAGGAAGGATGTGTATGACCAGTGGGTGCTTCGCAAGTACGACACCGTGATCAACCGTGCGCAGGCCGAGGGCCTCAAAGTCCTTCTTGTCTTTCAACACACACCCAGATGGGCTAACCTCGAGATTTCATCGGGTGGCGGCTTAAGGGGTGTGCCGTTGACCTGAAAAGTGCCCCTGACCTGCGAGAATAGTGGATGTCTAGGCCACATTCGCAACAGATCGAGGAGCACCTTCCAGGTGAAGAAGTCTACCCGCCGCTATCCGGTTGTTCAGGTCGACACGGCCGCCGTGGGCGCGGTCGCACACGCCGGCGGTGTCCTGCTGACCCACACCACGGAGGCCACCGGCCTGCCCGCTGCCCTGTCCGAGCAACTGGCCCCGTGGCGCAAACCCTTGGCCGTGCACGACCCGGCCAAGGTGCTCACCGACCTGGCCCTGTCGTTGGTGCTGGGTGGGGACGCGTTGTGCGACGCCGCGTTGTTGCGCGCCGAACCCGGCTTGTACGGGCTGGTGGGGTCCGAGGCCACGATCTCCCGGACGATCGCCACCCTGGCCGAAGACGCGGACAAAGCCCTGAGGGCGATCGCCACAGCACGAGCTGCCGCGCGGGGGGTGGCGTGGGACCTGGCCGGGGAACGTTCACCCGGTCACGGGGCGTGCCCGGGTGACCCGATCGTGGTGGACCTGGACGCCACCTTGATCACCGCGCACTCAGACAAGGAGTCCGCCGAGCCCACGTTCAAGAAGGGGTACGGGCACCACCCGTTGTGCGCGTTCGTTGACCACGGACCCGAGGGCACCGGGGAGCCCCTGGCGCTGCGGCTGCGACCCGGGCGGGCCGGGTCGAACACGGCGGCGGACCACATCGGGGTGACCAGGGAGGCGTTCAAGCAGCTGCCCGGGATCAACCCGTCCCGGCCGGGCAAGAAGGTGTTGGTCCGTGCGGACGGGGCCGGCAGCACCAAAGACTTCACCCGGTGGCTGACCGACCGCCGGGTGCAGTACAGCGTGGGATTCACGCTGCCGTTCCACACCCCTGACCTGCTCAAACAGATACCCGAGCAGGTGTGGACACCAGCCTATGACGCGGACGGGGCAGTCCGGCACGGTGCGTACGTGGCCGAGCTGAGCGACCTGCTGGACCTGACGTCCTGGCCGCCGGGGATGCGAGTCATCGCCCGCAAGGAAACCCCCCACCCCGGCGCCCAGCTGAGGTTCACCGACACCGACGGCAAACGGGTCACCGCGTTCGCGACCAACACCCCCCGCGGGCAGTTGGCCGACCTGGAACTGCGCCACCGGCGCCGCGCCAGGTGTGAGGACCGGATCCGGATCGCCAAGGACACCGGCCTGGCCAACCTGCCGCTGCAAGGCTTCGACGCCAACCGCATCTGGTGCGCCATCGTCATGCTCGCCGGAGACCTCCTCGCGTGGATGCAAACACTGGCCCTGCACGACCACCCCGCCAGACGGTGGGAACCCAAACGGCTACGCCACCGGCTGCTGACGATCCCGGCCACCCTGGCCCGCACCGGCCGGCGGATCAAGCTGCACCTCAAGAACGCAGCCCCGTTCGCCGGCCTCGCCTGCACCGGGTGGACCCGGCTGATCGCCCTCGCGCCTCCCTGACCGGAGTGTCCCTGTCCCGACCAGTGCACTGACCCCTCGCGACGTGGAACGCGACGCCCACCCGGGAGCGACATCCGGAGGCTTGTCCTACCCACCTGCCACAATCAACCCCCGGCAGTCACCGTGACGCCGTCACCACGCTCGATCGGACCCCCATGAAAGATCGAGGCTAACGGGTCGAGCGATATGGCCCTAGTTCCCTACTCAGCAGGCCAATTTGGTGATTTCGCCCGCGACATGTCAAAGAGATACGCGGGAAAAGTGCAGGCGATAGAGGTGTGGAACGAGCCTAACCATCCGTTCTTTTTCAAGCCCCGCACCAAGGGGAAGGGTGCCGAGGAACACACCTCCATGGTCAAGGATGCCTACACCAAGATCAAGCGCGACGGCCCGCAAGGCAGCCAGCGGGTCACCGTCCTCGCTGGCGGCCCCTCCTACGTCGACACAGACTGGTGGCGGCGCCTGTACGAGTTGGGCATCAAGAACTACACCGATGTCGTGGCCGTCAACCCCTGCATGGCCCCCGCGGATCTGCCGCCGTGGGCGGCCGACACCGACGGAAAGTATCGGATGCGGCACACGACTGCACTGATCAATCTGATGACTCGCTACGGCGATGGTGAGAAGCCGATCTGGTTCACCGAGTTCGGATGGTCCAATCATTCCAACACTTCCCAGACGGCACCCTGGAATCGAGGCGTGACCGAGACCCGGCAAGCGGATTACCTACAGCAGACCTTCGGCTTGTTGAAATACAAGTACCCGACGGTCGAGCAGGTCTTTTGGTACAACCTTCGCGAGACGACTTCCGGCTCGGCCCAAAAGGACAACTACGGCCTACTCAACCGCGACCTGACCCCGCAAGCCTGTGATGCGCAGGCTGGCCGTCATCCTCGAGGGCACCTGACCCACCCCCCTTTCCACTTGGGTCATCCTGTCTTCGCGGGACGGACGTGAGGCCCAGCGTTCCGGTGAGAGTCCCCGCTCCGTGCAGCGCTGTCGTCAACGAAGTCTGGGGACACCTATGCCCTTAGGCAGGCGGCTCTTGACCTTATTCTTACTACCTCTATAGGCATTTCACAGCCGCGATGTCAAACATTAACTCCACAGCACCTGAAGCACGGCCCGCGAATTCAATATTGACGCTATTTAGGGCACACTACGACAGTCGTCGATTGCGATATCTCTGCTGACATCTCCCTGATCTCGGCCGAGACGCCTCTGGTATTGGAGTTGAAGAAGCGCTATGTCCATATCTATCTATCGCGTCTTAGCCGCAGGCTTGAGCCTCGCGCTACTGCTGTTGGCCACTGTCGTGACCGCCTCCCCCGCCCGCCCCACACCGGCGGCGAGCCAGGGCGATGGTCGAACCGAGGAGGCAACCTCAGGAGCCAGTGGCGACTTCACTGCGACACTTACCGACGATGACGACGACGGCACCTGGACCGGGTCGGCGTCTACTGGGGCCGGAGTCAACATCATCGGGGCTACTTGGACCGCAGCGCCCTCCAAAGACGCGCCGGCCGACGACGACAGCGCCGAGGACGCGGACGACGCGGGACACGCAGACGACCAGGTAGGCACTGCCCGTTTCCGGACCGGCACGAAAGGATCCTGGTCGCCGTGGCAAGACATGGTGGTCAGCGACACCGAGGTGTCCACCGGCACCGAGGGTGACCTCGTCATGGGTGCCCTGGACATCCAGATCGAAGTCGCTGCGCAAGCCACGGACGTGGAGTTGACCATCTGGACCGTCCCGCCGCAGAGCGCGGACGTTGACGCCCTCACGACCAGAGCTGACGGTAGCGCCCTCGGCACCAAATACGGCACCCCTGACGCATCGGCGAGCGCGGAGGCGACCTCCTCGCCCGGCTTAACTATCGGCACTCGGGCGCAATGGGGAGCCGATGAGTCGCTGCGCAAATGGAGTCCGAACTACATTGATGGCACGCAGGGCGTCACGATTCACCATACGGCCGGCACCAACAACTATTCCGCCGAGCAGGTACCGGCAATTCTGCGCGGAATTTACCAATACCACGCGGTCACCCGCGACTGGGGCGACGTGGGCTACAACATGTTCGTGGACAGATTCGGTAGGGCCTGGGAGGGTCGACGCGGGGGCCCAGAGACATCTTTGCGTGCTGCCCACGCCCTCGGGATGAATGACACGACCGCAGGAATCTCGTTGATCGGCAACTACAACACAGCAGACGTGCCCAAGGCAGCATTCGACGGACTCGCCCGGGTGACGTCTTGGAAGTTGCTGACGCACGACATAGCCCGCGGCGGCACCTTCGTCCACGAGAACGAGGCAGAAGGCTGGACACGCACACTGTCAGTCATCAGTGCCCACCGTGAGGTGGGCCAGACGAGTGGCCCCGGCGACCGGCTCTATGCCCGGATGGGCGAGTTCCGCTCCAAGGTCCGTTCCTACGACCGCGAAGTCACCGCCATGCAGCGCGTGTCCGGGTCCGATCGATACGCCACGGCCGCCGAGTTGGCCGCTGCGGCACATCCGTTCGGGGTCGACACCGTCTACATCACTCGCGGCGACGACATCATCGAATCGCTCACCGTGGGTGCGGCTGCTGCCCGCAACGACGATGCGCTGTTGCTGACCCGCTCGAGCTCCCTACCCGCTGCCACGGCCCGACAGATCAAGTTGCTCGAGCCGGACGAGGTCATCGTGGTCGCCGAGGCCTCACGGATCACCCCGTCCGTGATCGCACAGATCTCTGCGGTCACCGATGCTCCGATCACACGGGTGCGCAGCACGGACCAGTACGATCTCGCCGCCGGGTTGGCCGGGCAATGGTCGCAGTCGTCCGTGGTCTATGTTGCCTCCGGCCAAGAACCAGCCGATGCCCTCGCGGGTGGAGCCGCGGCAGCCCACGACGACGCACCCCTGCTGCTGAGCACCGATCGGGCCATGCCCGCGAGCACGCAGCAGGAATTGGCACGGCTTCAGCCGCGCGAAGTGGTCCTGTTGGGTGGGACGGCCCGGATCCCCGCGTCGGCGGTTCAGGACGTCCGGCGCAACGTTCCTGGTGCGGTCGTCACCCGTATCGCCGGAGCGGACCGCTACGCCACAGCGGCTCTGGTATCCGGCCAACGCTTCGAGGACAGTCCGCGGGCGTTCTTGGCCAATGGCCGCGCCAGTATCGACGCCATCGCCGGCACTCAATACGCGGCGGCCAGCGATAGCCCTGTGCTGTTGACTTCGAAGGCATGCCATTCCGCCCAGGTCGACTCGGCGATGAGCGGACTGGACGCCGATCTGCGCGTCCTGCTGGGCGGGCGAGCCCAACTCGACGACGCAAGCGCGAGTGCCGTCTGTCGCTGAGCCCGGGCTGGCATGTCGGCCGACAACACGTGCGCCGGTTGGTGACGACTTGTCCGGGTGACTAGCCCAGCTTCGGGCTGATTCTCAGATTCTCAGAATGTTTCCTGTCCTCCTTGGATCAAAACGTTTGTCCCACAGCACTTGTGCGATGTAACTTATTCATCGCATCGAACGAGGTCCCGTGGCACCGCGAACGAGCCGCAAACTCACCGATTCCCCTCCTGCGAGTTTGCCATTCAGCACCCGGCCGCTGCTGTTATCGGCTGACGCGTGCGTTATTGCTCTGGTGACATTCGTCCTCCCGGGCCAGACGAGTCTGCCTCCGAGGCTGGGCAGCGGGTCGAGACAATCGGCACGCCTGCACTGGCCGCCTACAGCACCACCATTCCGACATCCTTCACGCCCAGGCCCGCGCGAAGCAGGCCGCGTCAATTGCAACACCGCATCGGCTCCGGATAGCAGGGCACCAGCTTGCGGAACACCACCAAGGAGATGCACACGATCGGCCACCCCGCCTCGCCGAGCCATCTCCATCAGACGCGCCCCCTCGCCCGGGGATCGGTCATCGTCTTCGCCGATGATCAGAAAATGCCAGGGATTGGCGACTTCGTCACGGGTCGAGCGATCCGCCATGAGGGCCAATGCTTGGATTCCGGAGTCGAGACCTTTCATGGGCACTCGGCGACCAACCGCCACGGCAAGCAGGCTGTCCGGGCCGATCACGGCTCCGGCCTCTTCGGCTTTGGCGTACAGTATCCTTCTCGCGTTCGCAGCCGTGAGCGCCGGCGCGGGAAGGGCCGGCGGTAACACCACGGGGGGCCGGCGCGTTCCCGATTCACCGACATAAGCCGAGGGTGCGAGCAGTTCCGTCGACAACGTGCTGAGAATTCGTGTCAAGGGTCCATCGAAGGCGTGGTCGTGCTTGACCCACACCACCGGCCACCCCAACCACCAAGCCGCTGGCATCGCCGCCGCGGCGGCTCGCACTCCGTTGGCAAGCACGACGTCAGGCTCGAGCCGGGTGAGCTCGTCCCTCATACGGGCGGCGTATAGGGCTGTCGCTGTCTTGCCCACGCCGACATGGACCATCCGCACTGGGATGCCACGCCTGCTCAGTTCGGCCACCAGAGGGCCTTCGGCGCTGACAATCGCGTGAATCTGCAGCCGATCCGTAGCGTCGAGAAGCTGTAGCAGCCACAACTCCGCCCCACCAAGATCACCAGTTGGACAGACCAACGCAACTTTGAGCCGACGTAGCAAAACCTGTGTCTCTCCGTTCACTGGATAACTCTGTCAGAGAACGCAGTAGGCGTACATCCGTGACCCTTGACCAGGGTGACCACGCTTCTCCTAACCAGAATTCGCCATGATGTCCGACCAGGCGCGGCGCGACTGGGCGTCGTCCAACCGCCAGTTCGCGCCCCGGGTGGATTGGAAGTAGATGACGAACTGAGCTCCGTACGTTTCGGCATACGTGCTCACGTCTTGCAACCATTGGGCGCGGCGTCGTCCGTCGTCTCCGGGGACCAGGCGGCTGCCCACCTCGGCGATACCCCAAGGTCGCCCGTCCTGGGCCATGATGTCGACGATCCCCCCCAGCAGGGTCTGGGGATCCTGGTAGAAGTCCCGCTCTTCGTCGAAGACGCCGTTGTACGGATCCCAGGCAATCAGATCGATGATCTCCGGTCCGGGGTCATAGTCCCGATAGTCGCGTTCGGAATTGCTGGCCGTGAACTCGGTCAGAATCAGGGTGGCGTGCATGTTTGGTCGACACGCGTCGCGGGCGATGTCAGCCAAGTGCTCCCACGCCTCGAAGTACTGCGCTTGGGTGAATGCGCCTTCGTCGAGCAGGGATTCGGGCTCGTGAATGTAGGACCAGTAGATGGTTTCGTCGGGAGGCGCTTGCTCGAACCACGCCCGGAACTCATCGTCGTAGGACCCCGATAGGACGACCTGCGGCATCGGTCGAAAGGACGTGACCACGTCGCGGCCCGCGACCACTTGATTGCGCGGCGCGTCCCAGGGCAGGGGCATCCCGGGGTCGAAGGTTCGCACGATCGGCACCTGGCCGAAGGCCTGATCAACCTGCCTCATCGACTTCTCCGCACTGATCTGGAACGTGCTGATGCTTGCTCCGTATGCCGTCCCCTCCGGAAGGGCGCGCGGCTCACACGACATGCGTTCCACGACGTACCATGTCGTGCCTCCGATCACGAGCAAGCAAGAGAGCACCGCGGCGAGCAACACGCGCGGATGGGCTTGAAATGACAACCGAACAACACCTGATGTTTCTGATCGTTGGAGGGGACAAGGCGGGCAAGTGTATGCCGAAGTTCTGTTCACCAGAGCCAGGAAGGGCTAGCGTCATGGGGAGGCAGGACATTGAAGAGCACGGCCAGAGATGACTACCGGCAGGAGTCCACATGTCGATCACGGTGGGCACGTTCAATCTCAATAACCTGTTCAGCCGATTCAATTTCCAGGCAGAGATTGATGAGGATTCCGGCGGGGGTGGACAGCGATTGCGGCAGAGTTACGAATTCTCCGACCCCAACGATGTCCGCGTTCGCCGTTATCAGGGCCGGTTGGTTCGCGGCAAGGATGCTGCCGGCCGCGGTCATCTGGCCCGACGTTTGCTGGCCATACATGAAGACATCGACGTCGCTCCTCCCACCGTTGATGTCTGGGCCGTGCAAGAAATCGAAGACATCGACACGCTGAGATATTTTGCGTCCAACTATCTGGGCGGTTCCTATCCCTACGTGGTGCTGATCGAGGGCAATGACCCGCGACTGATCGACTTGGCGGTCCTGTCTCGCTATCCCTTAGGAGCAGTCACCAGTTGGCAGCACGCAGTCCATCCCGAGCAGCCGTCCAGGCGCGTATTCGGGCGGGATCTGCTACAGGTCGACGTGCTCAACCGCTCGCGCTCGCGTCGGTTGTTCACCCTGTTCAACAATCACTTGAAGTCTCACTTCGTCCCGTATGACCAGGATCAGGAAACCGGCGCGGCGTTGGCCAATCGGCGCCGTCGACAACAAGCAGACATGGTGGCCCGGATCGTGGCCGCGCAGACAAGGCCGAACTCCAGATTCGTCATCACCGGCGACATGAACGACCCGGTCGACTCGCCCTGGCTCGAGCCCTTCACCCACTCCTCGCAGCTCAACGTGCGGGACGCGCTGGTCTCACCGGTTGAGACCCGACGCGCAAAGGCGGACGATCCGCCTCCGAGCAACCCCGCGTGGACACATCGATACAAGGCCACTGGCGAGCCGGCAGCATACGAGTTGTATGACCAGATCTAGCTCTCCCCGTCGCTGTCCGATAGGCACGACGGCTCGTGGATCATCCGTCGGCGCACCCATGGCGGCGAGGGAAGTGACCACGACCCGGCGCTGGTCCGCTTCGCGATCTAGGGGGTAGGAGATGAGTTGGTCAACCCATCCGGTCACCTTGGACCGTTTCGAGGACTTTGCCGACGTGATCAACCCCAACCGACGGGGCGAGCACTGTTGGTGCACACCTCATCGGTTGCGCGCCGCCGATGTCCGCGAGCTCGGCCACGGAGACCGAGAGCAGGCGATGCGTGCGCTGTGCCGCCGTGATACTCCACCGGGAATCCTCGCCTACTCCGGAGACAAGGCCGTGGGATGGTGCAACGTCGGCGCACGTGACGACATACCCAAGTTGGTGCACTCCAAGCTCATCCGGCCCCTGGATCAGGTGCCCGTCTGGTCGATCGTCTGCTTAGTGGTGCGTGGTGGCCACCGAAAGCAGGGCGTGAGCGCTCGGCTGATCGAGGGTGCCGTCGAGTTCGCAGCCAGCCGGGGGCCCCGGCTGTCGAGTCATATCCCGTGGACCCGAGCGGCCGGATGGACACCACGATGGCGTTCGTCGGCACTCGGCGCATGTTCGAGAAGGCAGGCTTCGACGTCGTGGGGCAGACCGAGGCAACGGCCTCGAAGATGCCCCGATTGATCATGAGACGACTTCTCTGAGCGACGTGCTACCGCTTCATCACCAGGCAGGGACGCTCTGCATCGCGGTCGCGATCTGCTCATCCGGCAGGTCGTAGTCGACCATCTGACCGCTGAGGTATTGCTCGTAGGAGGCCAGGTCGAGGTGCCCATGTCCACACAGCGCGGTCAGGATGACCTTCTCCTCGCCGGACTCTCGGCATACCAGGGCCTCCCGGATCGCGGCGGCCAGTGCGTGGGTCGGCTCCGGGGCGGGCACGATGCCCTCAGACTTGGCGAACTGCAGCGCCGCGGAAAAGCACTCGGTCTGGGGGATCGAGGTCGCCTCGACCAGACCCTGCTCGTAGATGTGCGAGACCAGCGGGCTCATCCCGTGATAGCGCAGCCCACCGGCGTGGATCGGCTCCGGGATGAAGCCGTGCCCCAGCGTATGCATCTTCATCAACGGCGTCAGCCCCGCGGTGTCGCCGAAGTCGTAGCGGTATTCGCCCTTGGTCAGGCTCGGGCAGGCAGCGGGCTCGACGCAGCGGATCGTGGGGTTCATCCGGCCGGCCATTTTTTCGCGCAGGAACGGGAAGGACAGACCGCCGAAGTTCGACCCGCCGCCGGTGCATCCCACGAGCAAGTCGGGGGTCTCGCCGACCTTGGCCAACTGCAGCAAGGCCTCCTCACCGATGATCGTTTGGTGCAGGAGCACGTGGTTGAGCACCGAGCCGAGCGCGTAGCGGGTCGAGGGATCGGCCACCGCCATGGCCACGGCCTCGGAGATCGCGATGCCCAACGATCCCGGGTGGTCCGGGTCTTCGGCGAGGAGCGAGCGACCGAACTCGGTGATTTCCGAGGGGCTGGAGTGCACCGAGGCGCCCCAGATCTGCATCATTGTTCGACGGTGCGGCTTGGCCCGATAGGACGCCGCGACCTGCCACACCTCGCATTCCATCCCATATTGGGCGGTCGCGAACGCCAGTGCGCTGCCCCACTGGCCCGCACCGGTCTCGGTGGTCAGCTTGGTGATGCCCTCTTGGTGGTTGTAGTAGGCCTGGGGCACAGCGGTGTTGGGCTTGTGCGACCCGGCCGGGCTCACACCCTCGTACTTGTAGTAGATCCGGGCCGGGGTGTCGAGCAGCTTCTCCAGACGCCGCGCACGGAAGAGCGGGCTGGGCCTCCATAGCCGGTAGACGTCGAGCACCCCGCCGGGGATGTCGATGTAGCGCTCGGTGCTGACCTCCTGCTCGATGAGGGCCATCGGAAACAGCGGGGCGAAGTCTTCGGGCCCGGCGGGCTCGTGCGTGCCGGGGTGCAGCGCCGGTGGGGGCGGCTCGGGCAGGTCCGCGACCAGGTTGTACCACTGCGTCGGCATCTCGGACTCATCGAGCAGGATCTTGCTGTATGTGGGGTCGCTAGCAGGCATGCGGCTCACCTTAGCGAGTGACGCGAGGGCCACAGCCACCAACCGATCTGGTCACTGTGTGTCCCGCCGACACGCCCGGCTTGAGCGGCTCTAGGGTGCATGTGAACCCTGGAGCCGATCGTGGTGGGCCAGTCGGCGGCATCACCCGGACACGCGCCTCGCGGCCGGCGTGAATTATGTCGGCAAACTGCTGATTGACTCGCATGCAGCACGCTGGCCCGCTTGGACGGCACCTTCCATATAGCCTGCCCAGGCCGTGGCCGTTTCTGTTGAGGCCCAACTGATCGGCCCGATCGGCGCGCTCAAAGCGTCCGCAAAGTGCAGCAGACCGCACGGTCCAAAGTTTGAGTTGTAGCACCCTCGGGTCCACTGTTCATCAGCCCAGCCGCGCTCGACGATCTGCGACGGTTTGGCCCCGCGAGGTCCGAAGTGTCGGCCCAGCTCGGCACGCAGCGCCTCGTGTCGATCCGCGTCCGACCAACGACCGGCCACGCGAGCGGACTCCCCCTCCAGGAAGGCCAAGATGATGCCGGGCCCGCCGATGTCGTCGGGCAGACAACTATCGTTCGACATGCGAGCCGGGCCCACCGCAGAAATCAGTTGGCCGTTGAGGCCGTCGGCTCGCCAGAACGGCTCGTCGTAGATCGCGAACATCTTGTGGGCCGAGGCTTGCGGCACCCGCTGGGTCAGTTGGTCTCGGACGCCAGGCAACGGGGGGTCGTACATGATCCGACCGGCCAACGTCGGGGACAGGGCCACGATGACCCGTTGGCCGGTGGCCACCAGTCCCCCGCGACAGGTCACCGTCACCGAGGCGTCGTTGTAGTCGACCATCAGCACCGGCGCGTTCAAGACCACACGGTCACCAAGCGCGGCGGCAACTCGCTGCGGGATCAAGGAGGTGCCACCGACAAAACGCTTGGTCTGTGCGCCGCCCTCGGACTCGGCCAACAGCTCGGCGGTGACACCGCATACCTGCAGGTTCTGCAGCAGGCACAGCAGCGAGACCTCAACGGTCGGCACCGCGAGGATCCCCACCGTGCAGATCTCCAGCAGTTGGCGGGCGACGGGGCCGAGGCCCTGGGTGTCGTACCACTGGCCGACCGTGATCCGATCCCACTCGTCGGCTTGGGGTGCGAGCCACGGCGCTTCGACCGGCACGGTCGCCGACATCTCATCGAGGCGCCGCAACACCCGTTCGATCCCGAAGAGTTCGTCGGCGTGGCGCTCCTGGAAGGTGGCCTCCCGAAGCACCTCACCGCTCAGTTCGTATGACGTTTCCCCGGCGTCGAACTGCTCGTAGATCTCGACCCCCAACTCGCTGGCGAGCGTCTGCATACGGTGATGAGTGTCCCCGATCCACTGCGCGCCCAGCTCCAGCGGGACGCCATCGACATCCTGGGTGAAGATGCGCCCGCCGACCCGGTCGTTCGCTTCCAAGACCAACGGCTCGAAGCCCGCCGCCAACACCTCGCGCGCCGCGATAAGGCCCGACAGGCCAGCGCCAATGATGATGACGTCGGCTTCGCGTTTCACGAGTCGAAACCCAGGCCGAGTTTGTCCAGCGTGCGCAGCCAGGCGTTGCGTTTGCCGCCGTGATGATCGGCGTGATTGATCGACCAGGTCGTGAGCGCGATGGCACCGTAGCGAGCTGGCTCGGGTGGGAAGGGCAACGGTTTGGTGCGGACCATCTTCAACTTGGTGCGCTCCGTCTCCTCGCCGCTGAGCAGATCGAGCATCACTCGGGCACCGAAGCGGCTCGCGCCAACCCCTAAGCCGGTGTAACCGAGCGCGTAGCTCAGCCGCCCGCCGTAGGCCTGACCCCAGAACGTCGTGAACCGGCTGCACGTGTCGATGGCCCCGCCCCAGCGATGGGTGAATCGAAGACCTTCCAGCTGGGGGAAGGTCGTGAAGAAGTGCCGGGCCAGCAGGGAGTATGAGGCGGCGCGCTGGTCGTACTCGGCGCTGACCTTGCCGCCGAAGTGATAGATCACGTCCCAGCCACCCCACAGAATCCGGTTGTCTGCGGTGAGCCGGTAGTAGTGGAACTGGTTGCCCGAGTCAGCAAGCCCCTGCCTGCCCTCCCACCCGATCGAGGCCATCTGCTCGGGCGAGAGCGGCTCGGTCATCAGGACGTAGTCGTAGACCGGCACGACGTAGTTGCTCAACCGGCGCAGCAGACCGGTCGAGGAGTTCGTGGCCAGCGCCACCTTTTGCCCGCGCACGCTGCCGTATGCCGTCCGCACGGTGAGCGCAGTTGTCTCGTTGTCCAAGGCGGTGACTTCGGTGTGCTCGAAGATCCGCACCCCGAGGTCCAGGCATGCCTTCCGCAATCCCCAGGCCAGTTTCGCCGGGTGCACCATGGCTACCCCGTCGGCGTCGTAGATGGCACCGAGGTAGGTCGGTGAATGCACCAGCGACCGGATCTCCTCGCGCTCCATCACGCTCGGGCGAGGTCCGTGGTCGGCCAGCAGGTCCGCGTATTCGTGCAGCCCGTCGACTTGCCACGGCTCGACCGCGATGTCCAGCTCGCCGGTGCGCTCCCACTCGGCGTCGATCCCGTAACGCTCCAGGGTGGCTCCGATGCCGTCCAGGTTGTCCCGCCCTATCCGCTGCAGGGTCGAGAATTCCTCGCCGAATCGCTCGATGCCGTTGGCGTCGCCGTGGGTGAGACTGGCCGAACAGAAGCCACCGTTGCGCCCCGATGCTGCGCCGCCGATGGTGTGTGATTCGAGCAGGACGACCTCGCGCAAGGGGTCATCTTCCTTGGCCTGCAGGGCAGCCCAGAGTCCCGTGTATCCCCCGCCGATCACCACCAGATCGGCCTCGATCTCACCGATCAACGTCGGCAAACGATCGGGTGCCGACGGGTCCGAGAGCCAAAACACCGCCGGCTCAGCATCGGCCAGTGAGTACGCATGCGCTGGTGTGGATGCGTGAGACATGCCGACCTCCCGGGGCCCTATCGCGCCGCATCGAAATGACCTCTTGCTTGCAGCGCAATTCTCCGATAATTCTTACCTCGGACAGGACACTACACAGACCGCCACGCACTCACGCGGCCGATCCGAGATGGGACCCACGATGACTGCGACACACGAAAGCCCGTCCTCTCGGGATCTGAGCGAGCACAAGGGTCTGAGCGAAGGCTCGTTAACCCTGACCGGCGCGGTCGTGGTCGGGCTGGCTTCGGTCGCGCCGGCATACTCCCTGGCCGCAACGCTCGGTTATGTCGTGATCGAGAACGGGGTTTTGGCACCCGTGGCGGTCATACTGGGATTCATCCCGATGGTGCTGACGGCATACGGGTATCGCGAGCTCAACCGGGTCATTCCGGACTGCGGCACCACGTTCACCTGGGTCACCAAGGCGTTCGGGCCCAAGACGGGCTGGTTCGGCGGCTGGGTCCTGACGATCTCGGGGATCATCGTGTTGGCCAACCTGGCTCAGGTCGCGGCGCAATACAGTTTCCTGCTGATCGGGGCCGATGATCTCGCCGACAGCACGTTCTGGGTGACCGCGCTGGGCGTGGCCTTCATCGCCCTCATGTGTTACGTGTCCTACCGAGGCATCGAGATCGCCTCGTGGCTGCAGAACGTGCTGGTGGCGATCCAATACCTCGCGCTCGCGATTCTTGTGGTGGTCGCATTGCTGGCGGTGAGCGGGGCGGGCCGACCGGACACGGCCATCGACGTCGAGGCCGGCTGGTTCAACCCGATGAACTTCTTCGCCGAGGGCGGCGGCGGCTTCTCCGGCATGGTCGAGGGCATGCTGCTGATGGTCTTTATCTATTGGGGCTGGGACACGATCCTGTCGCTGAACGAGGAGACCAAGGACAAGGAGAAGACGCCTGGCCGGGCAGCCTTAGCGGCCACCCTGATCCTGTTGGCGACTTACCTGCTGACCACGGTTGCTGCGGTGTCGTATGCCGGAGTCGGCGAGAACGGGATCGGCCTGGGCAACGAGGACAACGCGGGAGATGTGTTCCGCGCCATCAGCGAGCCGGTGTTGGGCGACTGGAACTGGATTGTCCTGTTGGCGGTCCTGGTTTCGGCGGCATCCTCAACGCAGACCACGATCTTGCCGGCCGCCCGGGGCACGCTGGCGATGGGTGTCTACCGGGCTTTGCCCAAGTCGTTCGCTGTCGTGCATCCGCGCTTCATGACCCCGACGACCTCAACACTGACCATCGGCGGGTTGGGCATATTGATATTCGTGGCCCTGAGCGCGCTGGGTGAGAACGTCTACGGCGACGTGCTCCTCGCCTTGGGCTTGCAGATCTCGTTCTATTACGGGCTGACGGCGTTGACCTGCGTCTATTACTTCCGCAAGGACATCGTCAAGGGCGGTAAGGACTTGTGGATCAAGGGCGTCATGCCGTTGGTTGGCGGGCTGATGTTGGCCTTCGCGTTCGTCTGGAGCGCGGTGGACATGTGGCAGCCCGACTACGGATTCCTCGGCGGCTGGACCGTGCCAGGGCTCGGGTTCGAGATCGGCAGTGTCTTCATGCTGGGCATGGGCTCGATCCTGCTCGGCCTGCCGGTGATGTTCCTCGTGTCGCGGCTCGATGAGCAGAAGGCGTTCTTCCGCGGCGAAACGCTGCACGCCGATACCCCGGTATTGGCCCCCGACGAATAGGACACGCCCCTTCAGCGATTTCTCAACCTGGATGGTCGAGGATGGGCTCGTGACGTCGGGGAAGGGCCAAGTCGCCTATGAGTAACGTGATGGATCAGCTGCTGAATTTCCCCGCGTTATGGGTCTACCTCATCGTCGGTGTCTTGGTGTTCTCCGAAGCGGCATTCTTCGTCGGCTTCGTGCTGCCGGGCGAGACCGCCGTGCTGCTGGGCGGGGTCACGGCTGCCTTGGGCCACGTGTCCCTCCCCGTCCTGTTGATTGTGGTAATCCTCACCGCCATCGTCGGCGACAGCGTGGGCTATGAAGTGGGGCACCGATACGGTCAGCGCGTGTTGAGGTCGCGTCTGCTGCGCAAGCATCAATCCCGGCTAGAGAAGGCGCAGCGCTTCCTGCGCGATCATGGCGGTTGGGCCGTCTTCCTAGCTCGTTTCACGGCCTTCTTGCGTGCGGTCATGCCCGCGCTCGCTGGCACGAGCGGTATGGACTACCGCCGGTTCCTGATGTTCAACGCAATCGGTGGGATTGTCTGGGGCACGGCCGTGGTCCTCCTGGGCTACTTTGCCGGTCATTCGTATCGGGTCGCTGAGAAGGCGCTCGGCAGCACCAGCGTGATCCTGATCGTCGTGTTTCTCCTGGTCGGCTTCGTGATCTGGCGTCGCCGGACCCATCTGTCGGCCGATAATTCCCCGCCGTGATCGAACACGGCGCGATTCAGCGTCGCAAGGTTGCGTACCCGCGTGAAGATGGGGGCATGCGCCCCACCCTGCAGATTCGTCGCGCCACCTCTGAGGATCTGGAGTGGATCTACGGGCTACGCCACCGGGTGTATGCCGAGGAGTTGGGGCAGCACCAGCCGCAGCCCAGCGGCACCCTTCGGGACAACCTCGACGGCGAGAACATCTACCTGGTCGCTGCCGAAGGCAACCACCCGATCGGTTTCGTGAGCCTGACTCCCCCGTGGGTCGGGCGGTACAGCTTGGACAAGTATCTGACCCGCGACGATATGCCGCTCCTGGACAGCGGTGATGCGTTCGAGGTGCGAATCCTCACCGTCGAGCCGGCCTACCGAGACCGTGGCATCGCCATGCTTTTGATGTATGCCGCACTGCGCTGGACAGCCTCGCGGGGCGGGCAGACCATCGCGGCGATGGGGCGGGCCGAGGTGCTGGCGATGTATCGAACCGTGGGCTTGGAGCCGACGGGTCGCGCCGTGGTCAGCGGTGACGTGCGGTTCGAGGTGATGACCGCCACCGTGGCCGGGCTGACCCAAAATTCGCTCGGCCCCTTTCGCTCGGTTTTAGAGACTTTACTCAGCACGGTGGACTGGCGGTTGGACGTGGCTACTTGGCCCCGCCCGGATGGCTGCGAGCACGGTGGCGCATCGTTCACCGCCATCGGCACCGATTTCACAACCCTGGATCGCCGACGTGAGGTGGTGGCCGCCGACGTCCTGGACGCATGGTTCCCGCCCGCCCCGGCGGTTCTCGAAGCGCTGAGGCTCGACCCAGCCTGGATGGCCAAGACCTCTCCCCCAACCGATGCTGTCGGCTTGCTGCGTGAGATTGCCGCCTCACGAGGACTGCCCATCGAGTGCCTCAACGTCGGTGCCGGCTCCTCGGATCTGATCTTTCGGACCTTTGGCCGTTGGCTCACCTCGGCGAGCCGAGTGCTGCTGGTCGACCCGAGCTACGGGGAATACGTCCACGTCGCTGAACGCGTGATCGGTGCCCAGGTGGACCGCTTTCGACTCAGCCCAGATCAAGGCTGGCATCTCGATCCCGATGCGTTGTCGACGGCGGTGGAGGCCGGCCGCTACGACCTCGTGGTGGTGGTCAATCCGAACAACCCGACAGGACGGCATACCCCGGCTGCGTCGTTGCGTGCGGTCATCGAGAACGCCCCGCCAACGACCCGCTGGTGGATCGATGAGGCCTACCTCGGCTACGTGGACCTGGCCGAGTCCTTGGCCGACGTGGCGACCACCAACCCAGCCGTCGCGGTGTGCACGACGTTGTCGAAGATGTATGCCCTCTCGGGTATGCGCGCTGCCTTCGTCGTGACCACCCCAGAGGTGGCCGCTGACCTCCGGGCCTGGACACCACCGTGGGCGATTAGCCTCCCCGCGCAGATCGCGGCCGTGGCTGCGCTGCGCCAACCGAACTACTACCAGGACTGTTGGTCGCGGACCAACGAGTTGCGCCGCGATCTGGCCGCTGACTTGGCGGCTCTAGCAGAGGACGTCACTGTGCAGGACGGAGCGGCAAACTTCCTCACCATCACGCTGCCTCCCGCAAGACCCAGCGCTGCCGAATTCGTGGCCCACTGCCGCAGCCACGACGTGTTCCTGCGGGACCTCTCCGCATTATCGCCACAGTTTCAAGGGCGCACCGTGCGGATCGCGGTCCAAGACAGTGAAGCCAACTCCCGCATTCTCGCGGCGAGCCGGTCGGCCTTGGCAACGCCGCCCGTTTCGGGGTGAACCCACCTGTGGTCACGGTCGAGTCCATGTGGCCGTTGCTCGTGGGTGCCGTCGTGTTGGCCGGTGTCGGGGTGGGCCTGACGCGACGGCGCATTCTGCTCATCCGGTGGTGCGTCTGGGCGGTCGCGGTGCCCGTAGTTGTGGGTCTGTTCTGGTGGGGCCCGGCGGGCATCTCGATTTTGGCGATTACGGCGGGAGTCATCGCCGCTTTCGAGTTCGGCGCGCTGATGGGCGTGCCCACGCTCGACCGCGTCGTGTTGGCCGCTGGCCTCACCGTGGCGGTACTAACGACATGGCTGGGGCCCGAGTTCGTGTGGCAGGCCCTGGGCGGGTCAATGCTCGCTGTGGCGGCAGTTCCGCTGATCGCCGGTGACGCGACATACGGACTGCATCGCCTGCGCTCCGGGGTGCTCGGCGTGGTGTGGCTCAGCCTGCTAGCGGCCATGGTGCCGCTCGGGGCCGTGGCGCTGGCGTTGTTTGCCGCCGTGTCGGTGGCCGATGTGGTGGCCTTCTTCGCTGGTCCACGGTTGGGCGGGCCGCGCCTGTCCCCCTTGTCGCCCGGCAAACGGTGGAGCGGGACGTTTGCCGGCGCGGCCGCGGGCATCGCAGTGGCGGCACTTCTGGGTGCCCTGAGCTGGCAGATGGTGCTTGCGGTGGCGATCGGGGCACCGGCTGGAGACCTGCTCGAATCGGTGATCAAGCGAGGTATGCAGTCCAAGGACTCGGGCCGTTGGCTTGCCGGCGCGGGCGGCCTGCTGGACCGCATCGACTCCTACCTCTTGGCCCTGGGAGTCCTCCTGTTGCTCCACTGACTACAGGTTGCCCCCCTTCAGCTGCTCGTGGATGTGGTCGGCCTGCCGGATGGCGAGCGCCACGATGGTCAGGGTCGGGTTTGCGGCAGCACCCGTCGTCATCACCGAGCCGTCGCTGACGAACAGGTTCGGCACGTCGTGCGCCCGGCCGTATTCGTTCAGCACCCCGTCGGCCGGATCGGCGCTCATCCTGGCCGTGCCGAGGTTGTGCGTCGAGGGATAGGGCGGAGTGTGGTGCACGGCCTGAGCACCCACGCTGGTGTAAATCCGGTCGGCCGCACCGTAGGCGTAGGTCCGCATGGCGACGTCGTTGGCGTGATCGCTGTAGTTCACGTGGGGCACGGGCAGGCCGTGCTGATCGTGCACGTCGTGATTCAGCGTCACGCGATTCGAGGCCTGCGGCATGTCTTCTCCGACGATCCACGCCCCGGCGATGTTGGCGTAGGCGTCCATCCAGGAGGTGAACTCGCGGCCCCACGAACCCGGTTCGATAAAGCTGGCGAGGAAAGCAGGCCCTAGCGCCAGGGTCTCGAGGTAGAAGCCGCCGACGAACCCTCGGGAAGGGTCGTGTTTGGCTTCATCGGCGACCAGTCCGGCCATCGTCTCGCCGCGATACATACGCACCGGCTGTTCAAACCGGGCGTATGCCGATCCGGTCAGGTGCCGCATGTAGTTGCGCCCAACCTGGTCCGAGGAGTTGGCCAGCCCATTGGGGTGGTCGTTCGAGGCGCTCATGAGCAAGAGCCGGGGAGTCTCGATCGAGTTGCCGGCCACACACACCACGCGGGCGGCCTGACGCTGAAGCGCGCCCGCGCCGTCGAGATACTCGACGGCGTCCACGCTGCCTTCGGCATTGTGCGTGATCTTGACGGCTTGACAGTTGGGCCTCAAGTCGAGGTGGCCGGTTTCCAGGGCCCGGGGAATCTCCCGGACCAGCGTCGACCACTTCGACCCCTGCTTGTCACCTTGGAAGTTGAAGCCGTCCTGGACGCTGGCGGGCCTGCCGTCATAGGGCTCAGCGTTCGTGGCGTAGGGGCCGGTCGCGTAGTGGCGGTATCCGGCCTGCTCGGCACCGTTGGCCAGCACCGTGTAGTTGTTGTTGGCGGGCAACGGGGGGCGTCCGTGCCGGTGCGTCGAGCCCATCGCCTGCTCGGCGCGGTCGTAATACGGCGCGAGGTCATCCAGACCGATGGGCCAGTCAAGCAGGTTGGCACCCTCGACCTCGCCGTAGGTGCTCGCGGCCTTGAACTCGTGCTCCAAAAAGCGTGGGGTGGCACCCGCCCAGTGGGTCGTGGTGCCGCCGACCGCCTTGACGACCCAGGTCGGCAGGTTCGGGAAGTCCTGCGGGATGCGCCATCCGCCAGAGGTGGTCCGCATGTCGAGCCACGCCATTTGCCCGAAGGCTTCCCACTCGTTGTTCACGTAGTCGTCGTGGGTCAGATAGGGGCCAGCCTCCAGCACCACGCACGTGATGCCGTTGGAGGTCAACTCGTGAGCCATCGTTCCTCCACCGGCACCCGAGCCGACGATCACGACCACGGGGTCGTCGTGGTTGATGCTCGCGCCGTGGGTCTGGGTCGAAGTCGTGTCAGTGCTCATCAGCGGGCCTCGCCTTCGGTCACGAGGTGGACTCTGGGGGCGTCGGCATACTCCTCGATCCTGGCCGGCGGCAGCCAGTCCAGATCGTCGAACCCGCGGTTTACGTATCCGCCCTGGTCGAACGATGAGCCTTCATAGCCCAGCAGGTCCCAGACTTCGGCATCGTCGTACAGCGCCACCACCGCGGTGCTGCGAATGCGGACGAAGAAGGGATCGTCACCGACATTGCGGAGCAGGGCTTCGGCGGCAGTCTCGTCGAGGGTGAGGAAGTCTCCGCGGGCGGCGACGTCGAGTCCGCTGAGTCCAAGGAGCAACGCGCGTTGATCACCAGCATCCGCTTCTGCGGCCGACATCACGGCGGCCGCAGTGCGTTCGTAGGGCCCATCGGGGAATCTCTCGTGCGGGTAGGCCACACGCAGGAGTCGAGTGAGCAATTGCAGGGCCCGATCGGGCTCCAACTGCTGGATCTGCGCCGACCCACCCCCGCTCGATTTCTGGCTCTCCACCTGCAGATCAACGGGATCTTGAGGTGACGTGTCGTGGGCGGCGGGATCGGTCATCGTCTCTCCTGCGTCGGCGTCGTTGCCTGCTGAGGCGACCACGATGAATCGAGGCCGCCGGTTTCACTATCCACCGACACAGGTGATCTGTCTATGGCAGGCTCAGAGCACCTCATTCGTCTGCGCAAGGAGCTCCGATGATCTTGATCAACGTGAAATTTCAGACCAAGCCGGAGTGGACCGAGCGTTTCATCGACCTGGTCGCCGACTTCACCAACAGCACCCGGGCCGAGCCAGGCAATCTGTGGTTCGAGTGGTCACGCAGCGTCGATGACCCGCAGCAGTTCGTGCTGATCGAGGCCTTCACCGACGATGGTGCTGGCCCGCACGTCAACAGCGATCACTTCAAGGCGGCCATGCAGGACATCCCGCAGGCACTGGCTTCCACTCCCCTAATCGTCAGCCACCAGGTCGACGGAGACGGTTGGGGCGAGATGGGCGAAATGCAGGTCTCCTAGCCGGCTCAGTGACGTCGGCTCCCAGGCACGTCAGCTCTCCGTCAGGACGGCGACTCGCCAGATCTCGAACAGGCTGTGCCCTTCGCTGCGATAGGCGTACCTGCCCGTGAGCGGAGGTCGGGCTTCGATCGTGCTCTGATCACTGGGGTCCCAGACCATCGCCACGTGCCCGAACTCGTCCGGCCCCAGATAGTCATCCCAAAAGACGAGGTCCCCGGGCAGCTCCTCCCCTGGGGTCACGGCGATGCCGTTGCCGTCGGCCAGCCAGTCACGCTGAGCCCTGGCGGTGCGTGGCATGCGGACACCTACCTCGGAGTATGCATGGCGCACGAAACCGGAGCAGTCCCATACGGTCGGGCCATCAGCACCCCACTCGTACGGTTCGCCGAGTTCGTCGCGGGCCTGCGTCAGGAGCACCCCGACGCGGTGCTGGATGGACTCATCGCTGCTCGCCCCCTCGGCATGCTCAGCGACGAGAGCGACCACTGCCGGCTCCGCCTCAGCAGACTTCCACGCATCATTCGCGCACCCAGAAATACTCAGCAGAAGCGCCAAGGATGACGCGACGTATGCAGTAGTGCGCGACATACGAAGCCCTTCTCGGTGACCTATCTGGGTGCGTGCTCTAGTGTCGCGCGTCATCCTGATCCCGCACTAGGCGTCACGAGATGATGGGACACCACGCTCACGGCGCCAACACTGAGACCGCGTGTGACGCGGGGTGTCCCGCCACCATCAGGTGACCGACCAACGAACAGGACAGGATTCGCTATGACAGTGGACCAGACGGACACAGCAGAACGGACTCACGACGACGGTTTGGGGTGGGTGGGATCGAAGGTTGACGTCGCTGGGGCGGCGTTTAACACCGGCCGAACACGAACGATCCCCTGGCGACGTACGCAGTTGAACGCTCTGCAGGCCATGTTGGAGGAGTGCGCCCCTGCGATCCGAGAGGCCCTTTGGTCCGATCTGCGCAAGAACGAAATCGAGTCGCAGATGACGGAGATTGTGTCGGTCATCAATGAGGTTCAGTTCGCACTGAAGAACCTGGACGCCTGGACTGCGGATCGCAAGGTCAAGGCCCCGGCGCTGGTGGGGCGTACCCGCGCCATGATTCACCGCGAACCGCTCGGGACTGTGCTCGTGATTGGACCGTGGAACTACCCGATCAACCTCATTCTCACGCCCTTGGTCGCAGCGTTGGCCGCCGGCAATGCCGTCGTGCTCAAACCAAGCGAAATGTCACCAGCAAGCTCAGCGCTCCTGGCCGATCTCGTCCCGCAGTATCTGGACGCTGAGGCCGTTCAGGTGAGCGAGGGGGCGGTCGATGAGACGACACGGCTCCTGGAATGCAACTTCGATCACATCTTCTATACGGGCAACGGCGTGGTGGGTTCCATCGTCATGACGGCATCGGCGAAGACTCTCACGCCCGTCACGCTGGAGCTGGGAGGCAAGTCGCCGGTCTTCGTCGACAGTTCGGCTCGGCTACGGGCTTGCGCGCAATCGATCGCGTGGGGCAAGTTCAGCAACGCCGGGCAGACGTGCGTTGCGCCCGACTACATTTTGACGACACCGGAACTGGTCGAACCGCTGGCGAAGGAGATTGCTAGAGCGGTGCGACACATGTACGGCAGCGATCCGCGCACTTCCCCCGACTACGGCCGCATCGTCAACAGTAGACATGCCAAACGCCTCGAGCGGCTACTCGGTAGCGGTCGCGCATACATCGGGGGAACGGCGGACACGGACAATCGGTACGTCTCGCCCACGATCCTGCTGGAGGTGAATAGCGACTCCTTGGTGATGCAGGACGAGATCTTTGGACCGATCTTGCCGATCCTCGCTGTGGACGATCTCGACGCGGCGATTGAGTTCATCAACGCTCGACCGAAGCCGTTGGCCTTGTACGCCTTCACAGAGGATGGCGAGGTGCGGGAGCAGATCACGGAACGCACCTCCTCGGGCGGCCTCGGATTCAACCTGGTGATCGCTCAGTTGGCTGTGGCGACGCTGCCGTTCGGTGGGGTGGGCGGGAGCGGCATGGGTCGCTACCACGGTGAGTTCGGTATGCAGACGTTCAGCCACGAAAAAGCCGTCATCCGCAAACTAAGGGGACCAGATCCTTTCGCGTTGGCGCGACCGCCCTTCGGGCGGATCACTCGAAAACTCCTCCTGCGGAGCTGAGCAACCCCCGATCTGCCTCCTCACCCCGTCCCGGCGCGAGGAGGCGGCGCGATCGGTTCAGAGGCCCGAAGGTCCGGGCGTGCGAACGTTCTGTCGTCGGTCCATGTAGGTGACGATCGCGATGTGCGGAACGGTCAGGGCCGAGATGAGGACCAGGTAGGGGCCGAGCCTGCTCTCCGCCGACCCGCCAACGGCGGTGGGAAGCGTAAGGTAGACCGCGCCTAGCACCACGATAGCGATCGCCGTGATCGGTGCGGCGTCGACGGCAAAGCCTCGGGTTGCCTTCCAGAGCCTGCCTCGGCTCAGGAACACCGCTCCACGAGGATCCAGCAACTCAAGGCGAATGATGTGCCGTAGTGCGTGCCACAGGCAGAAGTAGATACCAATGGTGAGCACAGGGGGACCGAGCGCGAAAAACAGCGCCAACACAGCAATCTCCGCCTGGTCTTGTGCCCAGGCGATGCGCTGGGCATGAGTGCGCGCCGTGCGCCAGGTCGCCAGCGCCATACCGAGCACCACGATGCCGAACGCCGATCCGACGCAAAGCCGGGTCAACGGGGCCAACGCCCACGAGGTCGTGGCAGTTGATTGGCCGGCAAAGAGGTCTATTGTGCCGAGCCGCACCCTCTCGTACACACCAGGATGGAATAGCAGCGGAAGAAGAACGGGAAGCCCACCGCGGACAAAAATTGTTCCCGACCGCAAGACCGGCGGGCGCAGCCGATCCACGTCCCCCGCTGCGAGGTCGATCCACAGATCTCCTTGCCCCCAGTGAAACCACGTCAGAAGGATGAAACCGGCGAAAGCGATCAGTGGCGCGGTGCTCCACACCGCGAGGACCCCGGCACCCACCACGACGTACAGCACCGCAACGACCGCAATCGAGGCGGCCGAAGCTCGCCTTCCGGCCAACCGCGCAGGGACAAGATGATCCAAGGCTCCGTGAGGAAGTCCAAAAAGCAAAACGCTGGCAGCCAAGGGCGCGAAGACTACCCAGTTGGGCAATTCAGGACCTACCGCAAAAAACACCGCCAAGACGAGAAAAAGGGCGCTTATAGGCGTCAAGACTCTGACCCTGACGAGGCGTAGAACTGTTGTCGCGCTTGCCGGACATAATCCCGTGACGGCGCGCGCACTCTTCGTGGATGACTTCTGGTCGTTCAGAATCACGAAGTGCCTCCTCTCCTCCGGATGATCGAATCGCCGAAGTCATTAAACACACATGCCATGCGCACCAACGGTGACACCATTGTCTGCATGAGACCTCTCGCAACGCGATATAGAACGGTGCACTGGCGCATGCGCGTTGCGCTAAACCGATAGCCCTAGGGCTACAACTCGTTGAAACCCCCGTGCAACATTGCGCGCGTCCGGTCAATTGGACCCGTGCAACGTTGCACGCCTAGGCAGCGGGTGTCAGTGCGCGGCCGGCTGAGCCATAGCGTCGGATCGTTCGCGGTCCGCTCGCTCGAGCTCTGACTTCTTCTTGGCGATCAAGAAGATAATCAGTCCATAGCCCACCTTCGCTGTCAGGTCCGCAACTGCGTAGCCCACGTTTTCCAACGCCAGCGCCGTTCCGGTGTTGCCCAGGACGATCGGGAACAGGTAGGCGATCGGGTAGAAGATCCAGCTCACCACTAGGGCGAGGCGGACCATCTGGAACAGCGGCTGAACTTCCTTGGGCTGACTCGTGATGACCTGGCTGACCTCACTGAACAGGACAAACAGGATGTATACGAACGGGATCATCGCCAGGCCCCACCACAACCACTGGGTTCCGGCGCTAGTCGACAACTCACCGGGGTAGCCGAGGATGATCATCAGGAACGATGCGGGCACGAGCCGCAGGAGAAGGCTGCGGCGCTTGTCGCCGAGCAAGCCCATGACCAGGATCAACTCCACTATGAGCAGCGGAACGGTGATGAGCCAGTCCATGTATCGATAGGCCTCGTTGAAGACTGAGCCGGTGACCGTCGCGATGTCCCCGTCGCTGTCGTACGCACCAGCAAAGGACTCGAAGAGACGAAAGTAATGGTAGGCGGCAATGGCGACGACAACCGCACAGACGGTCACCGAGGCCCGGTAGGCCAAGGCGACGTCGCGTCGACAGGCCAAGAAGAACAGAGCAGCACCCGCGAAGGTCGCGAAGGCCAACGAGAAGGCCCCCTCAATCACGAGAAAGGTAGTAGCGGAGAGTTCTGGAAGATCACCCATGTGGAAACCCTTTCTGGAGTATGCAATTGTTGATTGAACATTCAACGGCCAGCATTGGTCACAGCCGCCGGAGCGAGCAAACCGACCATAGGGCTAAGCGTGACACGTTCTGTTTCGGAGCGCCTCTCGGGGGTGCTGCGCATGTGTACAACTAAGGAGCGTACAATCCTCTTTCGTCAGTCGGACAGAGGACGCTGTCAGGGGGGTATTTCGACGTTCGAAAGTCACTGGAAGAGCCACATGCATCTGATCCCGGCCGGAGCCGCGCATACCTTGTGCGCTCGATTGGGGACGACAAAGCCCCCTGGGCGACCTGTCGCTCCTCAGGGGGCTCTGCGCTGGTGGGCGATACTGGGATCGAACCAGTTCTGGACATCCGGGTCAACACTGGGGGTGACCTGCGAATACACCCCCCGACCTGCGTTGATGTATCTCGGGGTCGTGTCACATAGGACAACACCGATACACGCACATATACTGTACGTTCCCCACGGATACCCCACGGAGAGACGACGATGGCAAGGTCAAAGCGCATCTTCGGCGAAGTGAGCCAACTGCCCAGTGGACGCTGGCGAGCCCGGTACGTCGGACCCGATGGGAAGCGGCATTCAGCACCGAAGACCTTCGACACGAAGGGTGACGCGGACACCTACCTGACGCTTCGCCGATCAGAGATGCTCCGCGAAGAATGGGCCCCCAGGCAGGCCGCTCGATCCCCCTTCGGCGAGTATGCCGAGATCTGGCTGCGCGATCGAAGTCTGAAGCCTCGCACGCGCGCTCACTACCAGTCGCTTTTGAACAATCATGTCTTGCCGACCTTCGTAGACGTTTCCATGAAAGCCATCGCTCCCGCCGATGTGCGCAAGTGGCATGCGACCCTGACTCCGGATCGTCCGACGCTGAGGGCCCACTCTTACGGCCTGCTGCGTACGATCATGCAATCAGCGCTGGAAGACGGGGAGATCACGGCCAATCCAGTTCACATCAGGGGCGCCGGAAACACCAAGCGCGTAGTGCAGATCAAGCCGGCCAGCCTGGACGAGTTAGAAGCCATCGTGAACTGGATGCCCGAGCGATACAAGGTGCTGACCCTGCTGGCCGCCTGGTGCGCCCTAAGGTTCGGCGAGTCGACCGAACTCCGAACCAAAGACATTGACCTCGATGCAGGGGTGATCCGAGTGCGACGTGCCGTAACGAGGGGCAACGGCAAGTTCCTGATCGGCACCCCGAAGAGCGAAGCGGGAGCCCGTGACATAGCAATCCCCCCACATCTCTGGCCTGCCGTGAGCGATCACCTGGCAACGCTGAAGGGTGGGAGGGAGACGCTGCTCTTCCCCTCCGCGAAGGACCCCGCTCGCCACCTGGCCCCCGCGTCGCTCTACAGGGTGTATTACCCGGCTCGTGAGGCTGCCGGGCGGCCTGACCTGCGTTGGCACGACTTAAGGCACTCTGGCGCCGTCCTGGCTGCTCAGACCGGCGCAACGCTGGCTGAACTGATGGGTCGGCTAGGACACTCGACACCGGCTGCCGCAATGCGCTACCAACACGTGGCTGGCGGCCGTGATTCGCAGATCGCTGCTGCCCTATCCGCTCTCGTGGAGAATCGCTAGAACTTGAATGTGATTTCGATCACAACGCCGACCGATCTGCTCTAACCTTCCCCCATAGCGCGGAGACAATATTATCAAGCATTGTTAGAGCGATGCCTTTGTGCCCCCGTGCGCCCGATCGCATACGGTTGTTAATGCCTTCTTTGCCCTGTAATCATTGCGACACAAGGAAGCGGCCCCGGCCTCCTACCAAAGATCACCGGAGCCGCCTTCACCACTTCAACCTAGAAGGGCGAGATACAAATATGTCAATGAAGGAGCCAGAGTTCAAGGCGAGGAAGAACCTCGCCTCCCTGCAAACCGCGGCGGCACAGTACGAAGTCCACCCGATGACCCTCCGCCGTTGGGCGGCTTCGGGTCGAATTACTTTGTACCGCTTCGGGCCTCACCGACTGCGAGTTGACTTGGACGAACTCGATCGGGTGCTGGTGCGGAAGGTCCCCACAGCATGAGCCTCGAACTTGAGAAGACCCACTCGGCAGACGCGCAATGCGACACGGCACCTCAGACTGGGACCAACTCTGTGAGGGGTCGCGAGTACACGCCCGGGAGCGACAACTGGTTCAACCTAGAACTACAAAGCGGGGCACTTGAGATTGCGAATAATGAGAAGATCGACCACTGGCTGCGAATGGTCTTCCTCGCCCGGGCTCGGCGGGATGAGCATGGGCATGCGGGCTTCGCTGAAGGGGAATTGGGGCGATTCTTCGCCACGCTGGACCGGGGTACGGGCGAGATGAAGCCGAAGCACAAGAACAACGTCGAGCGATCGATTCTTCGAGCGATCGAGATGGGTTTCCTAGATCCTATCTCGGGAAGCCGGTGCTTAGTCATCCCTCAGAGGCACATGGTTAGCGGCCCTCCGAAAAGGTATCGGCCCGTGTGCGAGCGCAATCACCGCATACGATCTAAGCGTAGTACATCACCATCCGATGTACCGAGTACACCACCACCCGATGTACTTTGCGATAAAAGTACATCGGGTGGGGATGGCCGTCAGGCCGCTGACCTGCGAAAACGTAAGCGCCCTTCTTATGATTATCTAGGCAACTGCGTGGCCGGCTCTAGTCTTGACCTGGATGCTGCGCTTTGCGCAAACGACAACGACTCCGACACCGCTCGCTCACTCGCTACGGCTTCGCCTTCGCTCCCTCGTTCGGGTGCCGCCGCTGCGCGGGCAATTGGCTCGCTCCACTCGCTGGACACAGCCGTTCCTCATTGTGTGTCCTTCTCGGCTGAGGAGGGGAGGTGCGAGCACAAGGACATCGCCGAGATGGAAGCGCTCACCTACGGGAGGCATCGATCCAAGCGGACGCCACCCGAGATGAGGAGGGATTACTGAGCCTTTCGCAGGAGGGAGAGGAGCAGAAGTCACGCTTCGCGGCCACCACAGACCGGAAGTCCCCGCGGAAGGCCCCAGGTGGCGCAGCCACCCACCGGCAGGCGCGACCAGAGGCGGCGGAGGTAAGGAGCGAAGCGACGTCCGAGCACGCCGATGGGAGTAAGAGTCTGTACCTGATGGGCGCAAGAGCCGCCTCAGCCGCAGGGAGACGAAACTGGACGGACACGGCCCGACCGAGAGACTGTCCACAAGACACAGGATCCCGATTCCCAACTGGAATAGGGACGCATCGCTGCACTACTCGGCTGCGAGAGATGCAGGCACTGTCACTCCCAGGCTGCACACCGGAAGCCGCGACGACACGCGTCACGCTGCAATGAAGCACATGAAAACTTCGCCCCTCGCAGCGCTCGGAGATGGTACGAGAGGACACGGAGCGAGGTCCAACACGACGGCTGCACACTGGGTGAAGCCTGCCCACCGAGCCAAAGGGACTACGACAGTCGGCGGAGTCATATCGGGGGCATTCGCCGCCCCACGGCATGCAGTCGCTCCCCGATATCTGGCCTCTCAACGGGGACACAATGCCGACCGTCGAGGGTGGGAAATATCTGATCGAGGTACGACCGTAAGAGTCAGGTACCCGCTTCACGGCGCTTTGCGTCGACGGCTTATCAGCCGCACTGCGCCATAGCGCGCACCTTAGCGCGGTGCCTGCAATAGGGTTGAGGTGGAATCACTGCGCCATTTGGCCGAAGTCTACGATCATCACACCGACGTAATAGAGAAGTTACGACGGCGGCACACCACCTGGGATATGAATACAGGCCAACCGACCGAGCGTCCGATGACCAGGGCCAAGGTCCTCGACATCTACGGCTTTCAAACCACGTTTGCCGCCCGCTGAACGCATCCAGGCCAGACTGGGCATGTGCCCGTCCTCAATGGTGGTCTCGACCTAATGAGCAATGTATTCAGGGGTAGCCTCAGCCTCTGCCAGGTTCGCGGACTGAGCGGTAGAACGGCGCATGCGACGTCCGGCCGGAAACGACTGCGGTTACGGTACCGGTGATCCCGAACGGGCCCTGCACTATCCGCGGCCGTCTTGGGAGCCCTGCTAGATGCAATAGCACCCCCTTACCCCGTGTACCTTCCGGGGCCGAAGCGCGAGGACGAAGTACACAGCAGCGTGTACTTCGTCGGAGGACCTGTCTTCAGCCTGCCAAGGAAACTTGACAACCACTCTAAGGATACTTGTCGGCTAACTCTTCCGAATCGATCAATGCGGGGGCGCCGCTGCTCCCGGCCCATGCCAGTGTCCTTCTTTAGGTAGGCCTTGCGGCTACAAGTCAGTTCGGGAGATGCCCATCTAGGGTGTAGCGGGACTTAGCCGCTAATTGTTGTCGCCAGAGGCCCGCTTCCGTCAACAGCACACTGGGGGTCGTTGACGGCTGTCAGGCGTGCCACGGCGTCCTGGGAGGGCCGGGCGTACCGCTGCGAGGTCACCAGGGAGGTAGGGCTTAGCCATGAGCAGAGGTAGGGGGACGCCCTGCTCGGCCAGGTGGTGATTTGCCGAGCAATGGAGTTGGTGCAAGGTCTTGCCCGCAACACTAAGCCTTTCCGACAGGACGGGCCGTCACGTTCGGCCGAGGAGCCCACGCTGCGGTGGTAGTCGGCGTGCGTGCGTCCAGTCGATCACCTGCTGCGGGGGCATCGCCTGGTCCGTGAGCGCGCTTGAGTCTGCGGCGAGGTAGGCGGTGCCGCCTGCGACATTGATCGCCCCTTGGGGCAGCGCGTGGTGGTTTCGGCACAGGCACAGGCACAGGACGTTCTGGGGGATGTCTGGCTCGTGGTGAGGGTGACCCGGGGCTCGGATGTGTGCCCGTCGGCATACGTTCCCGGCGGGGCACCACCGGCTGCTGGCTCCTGACGGTTTCCCGTCCTTCAGTGACCGGGCCGCTGACATGTGTCGCCGACGTCGGTCCAGCATCACTTGTCGGGGGTCCATAGGTGCGGGTCGCGGCGGTCTGC
Source organism: uncultured Actinomycetota bacterium (assembly GCA_963803695.1). Classification (GTDB taxonomy): domain Bacteria; phylum Actinomycetota; class Actinomycetes; order Actinomycetales; family Dermatophilaceae; genus Ornithinicoccus. The sequence goes on along the minus strand of CAWDNY010000003.1, from coordinate 14,760 downwards.
AACCCGCGACCAGTTGCGGTCAGGCTGGGGCTGGGGAGCGATCCGTGCGGAGGTGCAGCAATGGCGTGAGGCCGTCCTGGTCCTCAATGGCCCAGTACTGCCAGCCATCAACCCCGTCGGCTCCGTCGGCGCTGGCCGCGGCGTCGAGTGAGGTGTGTTCGGTCTCGTCGAGCAGCACCGTCCCGTCCTCGGTCACCTCGGCGATGGAGTCGGTCATCCCGTCCATGACCGTCAGGAGGGTGCCCGGAGGGATGAGGCCAGCGAAGACCATCTCCTCGAACGTGGGCAGATCGGGGGTCCGCGCGGTCGATCGCGCCGCCGGGGGCTGGGGCTGGTAGTTCGGGTCGGACAGTTTTCGGAAGCCCTCATGGGTTACGTGGGCGATGAGACGGCGGCGTGCGGGAAGGAAGTCCTCATAGGTCATCTCGCTCCAATCCGGGGGCAGGGCGTGCCACCACATCTGGCGTTGGAGCCGGTCCTTCTTCATGTCCTTGTCGGCAACCTGGCTGGGCCAGTACTGGCTCGGCGGGTGGTCGGAGATCTCGATGTTGTCCGACCACTCCACCATGGCCTGATTGGCCACCTGGTTGATCTGACGGACGCTGGAGTACCCGCGGTGCTCCTTCAGGTAGGCCCGGGGGAAGAGGTGGTGCTTCTCGATGCCCTTGACGGGTCGGTGCCCCGGGTCGATCCAGTCCTTGACCTTCAGGGTTGACAGGAGCGCGTCGGCGTCAAGGATGGTCAGCGCGGCGATGTAACCGGTGTAGGCCGGGCCGTAGGTGTTCGAGGTGTGCAGGTCCTCCGGGAGGGTGACGTTCCACCAGTCCTCGGTCAGCGTCGTCTCGACTTGGGCGTCCATCACCCGCTTGAACGTCTCAGGGGTGCGCTCCAGCCCCTGGAACCGGTTGAGGTCCTCCTGCCCGCGGGTCTCAGCGCTGCCGGAGTAGCGCCCGGTGATTTGGGCCATGAAGTACCAGCGGGCCATGACTTCGCGCAGTTCGTCGACAGGGACATCGAACTCTGTCCGGCCGAGCAGCCAGAACGTGTATCCGAACAGGATCGCGTTCTTGGACGTAACCATTGCGTTGTTGCGAATCCCGGCCCGCTCGATGACCTTGAGGAACTCGTCCCAGTGGTTGGGGTGCAGCACCCGGGCCTGCCCGTCCTGCAACCTGGCCAGTTCCCGGTCCCGGTTCTCGGGGACGATCTCCCGGGTGCGGGGGTCGCGGCCTCTGAGGGCGTTGTACGCGTCGCCCAGTTGTGCTCGGTGGTTGCCGACGGCGACCACGACCCGCAGAACGTTGCCGGGGTCGAGGTCCAAGTAGGGGTTCTTGGGCGTCCAGCGCACCCGCTGGTCAGTCATCCGGCCCATCTCACCAGGGGTAAACCGTGAGGCGCGGGCGAACTGCTCGATCTCGTGGCGCCCCTCCTCCCAGAAGACGGACAGCCATGTAAGGATGAAGTCCGAGGAGGACAACTTCACGCCCTCGGAGTTAATCCTCACGAAGATGTCGGCGACCGTGGCACGGTCCACGTTACGTTTTAGTTGGACAACCTGGAATTGGTAGTCGAGGACCTGCGCGAGCCGATTCATCGCCACCTCGACGGTTCGTTCCACCTTCCGGTCCAGCCGCTCACCGCCCCGGGCCTGTTCGAGACCCTCCAGGTAGTCGGACCTGGCGTCGATGGGGGAGCGAAAGACGTCCCTTATGTCGTGCACCCACTCGGGGGACCTCTTGGTCGCGGAGTCGGGGATTGCGAACCGCTCGGTCAGGGGGTTAAAGGAGATGACGATCCGGTCGTCCCGGTAGTCCTCCCGTATGACGGGGGCACCTTCCACGACGGCATACAGCGACGTTAGTCGCTGCTGGCCGTCGATCACCTGCATGGACCCGGTCTGGGTCTTGGCCTCAGTCCCGATGGCCCTGGAGTGGTCCGCGTCGTCGTTCACCCAGAACATCAACTCTCCGACCGGGAAGCCTCGGTACATGGAATCAACCAGGTCGCGCACCTTGGCGTTGTGCCAGACGAATGGTCGCTGGAGGTCCGGCAGTCGGACCTGTCCGGATGTCACTGCTCGGACGAGGTCGTTCACTGTCCACGGGTGGTGGCCGAACGTCTCTGGCATGAAACCTCCTAGATGCGTGACGATCTCGCACAACCCTACGAGGTAACCGAGGTGCAACCTTGGGCACCTGGACGGTTGGCTGTGGCACGCTCGCCGGGGCGACCAGAAGTTTTCCGGCCCGGCCCTAGTCCGGCCCCTCCTGTGCCGGTGCACAACGTGGGCTCACAGATTCCGGGGTCTGATCGCCGAATGCCGAACGGATTGAGGCATGCGTCTGCAACACTTTGTAGAGCGTCTGACGGCTACATCCAAGTTCTCTCGCCACAGCCGCCTTCGGGACACCGAGCGCCACCTGTCGACGGGCTGTTTCCACTTCGTCACGAGAAAGTGCGGGAAGCCTGCCTTTGTATACCCCCCGGGCCTTGGCGGCACGGATTCCCTCGGCCTGTCGTTCCCGGATGATGGATCGTTCGAACTCGGCGACGCTGCCCATGACGCCGAGGAGGAGTCTGGCCGTGGGGTTGTCCTGTTCTGGCCCGAACGTGAGGCCTTCCTTGACGAATTCCACAGTGACCCCCTTGGCCGTGAGTTCGTCTACCACTTGGTGCAGATCAATGACCGATCGGGCCAGGCGGTCCATGGAACTCACCCGGACCGTGTCACTCTGGCGAACCCAGCCGAGGAGATCAGCGAGGGCGGGCCGTTCCGCCCGTCCTTTGCCACTTGCCTTGTCAGTGAAGGTCTTGGCGACCTCGCCCACCGCCTCGACCTGCCGGGCCAGGTTTTGGTCCAGCGTGCTCACCCGGATGTAGGCAACGATCTGTCCAGTCATCTCTAGACCCTCCGACGAATGTGTCAATTAGAGCCTAAACTGACCCTAATTAGACGTTACTCGACTCTGCCGGTAGATGTCTAGTTTGGGTATACCCGACTGGACGCATGCATCCCGCCTGATTCGTGTCTGCACCAACAGGAGCGAGCACGCCGGCCTCACAGGCTCCGGAAGGAGCGCTTCCAGGGCGTCGAGATGAGACGCTACCGGGATGGATATAGTCGATCTCTCTCGTCTGCCCAGCGGCCAACGAGAATGGCCAGACTTCGTGAAGGCTCTGGGAGAAGCAGATGACCGAGCCGAGAGGTACTTTCTGGAGTTGAAGTCTGACGTCGACCTGAGGCAGGTGTCAACGGCAAGCTAAATCTGACCCCGTAGCGGCAAAGCAAAACTGACCCCCTGCATGTCAGTTTTCTTCTTGGTTGGTGGCCGCGGGGACGCGGCCTAGGTCTCGGCCTTTGAGCCGGTAGGAGTCGCCTTTGAGCGCGATGACGTCGGCGTGGTGCACGAGGCGGTCGATCATCGCGGCTGCGACGACGTCGTCGCCGAAGACTTCGCCCCATCTGCCGAAGGGTTTGTTACTCGTCACGATCAGTGAGGCGCGTTCGTATCTGGATGAGACGAGTTGGAAGAACAGGTTCGCTGCTTCGGGCTCGAAGGGGATGTACCCGACCTCATCGATCACGAGCAGTGGGTAGCGCGTGAGTTTGCGGAGTTCGGCTTGCAGGGTCCCGTCGTGGTGGGCTGCGGCGAGGCGGTCCACCCATTCTGAGGCGGTAGCGAACAGCACCCGGTGCCCGGCTTGGCAGACTCGGATCGCCAACCCAGTCGCTAAATGGGTCTTCCCTGTGCCGGGCGGGCCAAGGAAGACGACGTTGTCTTTGGCCACGACGAAGTCCAAGGCGCCCAGGTGCGTGATCTGCTCACGTTTGAGGCCGCGTGCGTGCTCGAAGTCGAACTCTTCCAACGATTTGCGGGCTGGGAGTTTCGCGGCGCGGATCCGCCCTTCACCACCGTGGGCTTCCCGGGCTGCGACTTCCCGCTGCAAACACGCGGCCAGGAACTCCTCATGGGTCCAGGACTGCTCCCGGGCACGGTCGGCCAACCTGGTAATCGAATCCCGCAGGGTTGGGGCTTTCAACGCCCGAGTCAGGAACTCCAACTGGGAACTGGTGTCAGTGCTGGTGGTGGCCATCACGCGACCCCACCATCAATACCGAACGCCACGTCGTAGGCCGATAAGTCCCGCACGGCCACTTCCTGCGTCCCTGGTGCTGGTTCCAGGGACCGGTGCCACCTGGCACCTTTCGCGGCGGCCACGTGCTCCGGGTCGCTGATCGTTTGGTGCCTAGCCCAGCACCGCTCATGGGCCGCGACGAGCTCACCACCACACCACGCGCGCACCGTGGCCGTGTCAGCGCGGACCTCGATCCGCCGCCCGATCACTTTCGGGTGCACCGAGTAGTCGTTGGAATCCAACCGAACGTAATAGTCACGCGGCAACCTCGCCGAAGATGCCCATCCCGTTACCGGGGCCACCGGCGGCAACGCCATCATGCCCGCCCGGTCCGCGTGCACCCGATCCGCCGGAGAACACCCCAACACCCGCATCGTCCTGGTGTTACTCAACGCGACCCAGGCCGATAGTTGCGTGTTGAAATCGGTCGGGGAAGCGAACACTCGCCCCGGCAGGAACGAACGTTCCAGGTGGTCATGGAACCGTTCGACCAACCCCTTAGCCTCGGGGTCCGCCGGTTTGCACATGATCACTTTCGCGCCCAAGACCCCACGGAAAGCGTGGCAGGCGCCAGTGAGCTCGACCTTACGAGCCCGCCACCGGCCCACAGCCCCTTCGCCGTCCCACACCAACGCCCGCGGCACCCCACCAAGAGCCTGCACGTTGTGCCACCACCCGGCGTACAAGTCTTCCTCACCGCGGGTCGGGACCAACACTGCTGATCGCCACCTGGAGTACCCGCTGACCATCGTCAACACCGGCAACTGCTTCGGGGTCCGTTCCTGACCCCAACCGACCGGGATCGTGACCGGCGGGAACCAGAAATCGAACTGCGCCAACTCACCCGGCTCATACACGGTCCGCGAAGCCGGGTCCGGCGGCACATACGCCGGCCGCAACTCAGCCACCCGATACCGCAACGCCCGGATCGAATGCTCCCAACCAATGCGCTCCGCGATGACCGTCGCCGGCATCGTGGGCCACGCCTTCAACAACTCCCTGATCGCCGGCTCCACCGGGTCCACAATCGAACCCCGCCCCGGCCGCGCATACGCAGGCGGGCCAGTAGCAGCCAACGCCCGCTTCACGGTGTTCTTCGAACACCCCATCGCCCGCGCGATCACCTTGATCGGCATGCCCTCACTACCGTGCAACCGGCGAATCTCAGCCCAGTCCTCCACGTCCAACACCCGCTTCCTCCCATCCTCGACAACAAGGACAGGATCTCGGCAAAGGGTCAGTTTTACTTTGCCGCTACGGGGTCAGTTTTCACGTGCCGTCGACAAGGCAGGAAGAGGCTCGCTGCAAAGTCGCAAAGTTCATCCTCGGGGCTGCCAACCGCAACCCGAAACAGGCGGCGAGGCGGTTCGGTGGGCATGCTCTTCTTGTGCTGGGCGTCAGTAAGGGAGCGATCATCGGTATCCCCTTCTTCGAGGCCAAAGATCTAGAGCGATCAGTTACCAAGTTCATCAGTTCGAATGGGCCTGGTTGGGACTTCGAGCGCGTACGCGTGAGTGATGAACGCGATGTCGTTGTTATTGTCGTTGATCCTCCCAAACTCGGAGATCCGATGTGGACATGCCACAAAGACGGGCACGAAAACTTGAAGGACGGGGGCATCTACATTCGGCGTGATGGCGAGACCCGGGAGGCAAAGGGTGACGAGGTGCGTGGCCTCTTGGAAAGAGCCTCCCGCGCTAAGCCAACTGCGAACTTGCGTGTCTCAATCGTAGGTAAGGCCCTGCCCTATCACTGTGACAAAAGTGTCTTGGACGACTACGCAGACTCAGTCCGCCGGCGCCTGCTTGCGGCGTACAAGGACGCGGAGGCCCAGGGGTCCGGGCGCCCATCCGGCGGCCTGACGGAGACGAACCCACTTAGCGCCTACCTTCGGAAATCCCACACCACCTTTTCAATAGTTGAGTCGGCGTTGGAAGAGCCAGAAGGACGCAGCCACCCGGACTACCTAAATGAGATTGACTCTTGGGAGGCGGGTCTTCGTGCAGCCTGGCCCCAGGTTCTAGACGCCGTTGCGTCCGTTAGTTCAGAGGGCGCTACCGTCTGCGTCGAGAACATTGGCCGCACATACCTCGAAGACCTAGAGGTTGAGATCCATCTAAATGGCGAAGTCTGGGCCTTGACCAAGAACAAGAATCGTGCAACAGCGATCAGGGGCATCATCCCCAAGCCACCCGAAGCGTGGGGCCCGAAGCAACGGAATTCTGGTTCGGCCTTCGCCACGCTGCACAGCGCACCGCCCTCACCCCGGGCACCAGATGCTGTCAGCAAAGTCCAATTTCACAATCAAGGTTCAGTAGACCTGACCGTGACCTTTCCTGTCCTTCGACCGGAAGGTACGGAAGTGAGCGACGCGGATGAGTTCGTCTTGACAACCCGAGCCACATCCACTGCCTCCATCGCCGGCCAGTGGCGCCTGACTACACGGGGTCACGACGAGGTCTACGAGGGAGATTTGCAAGTCGAAGTCGCAGAAAGACAGGACTTCTCCGATCGCCTTCGGAAGATTCTGATGCGACAGTGAAGGTCGAGTCCGGACTTTAGAGCGCTTCTCCTCTTGACGCCGACCAGTTATAGGACGTCGATTCGCTCACGCTTCAAAGAAGACGCTAAATGCCGCTAAGTTGGTCAAGCCGTAAGCCGCGGGCGGGCGCCACCACCACCGAAAAATTTTGCGGTCTAGCCTGTGGCCAGCGCGTGTTCTCCCGGATCCCCTGAATAGATGGGACTTGGTCTGTGCACTCGCCTGGATTTGTCCCCTACTTCGGCCAGATCAACCAGCCCAGTAATTATGAGTAGCGTAGGGCGATAAGGCTAATTTCCGAAGACCGGAAAATCAGAGCGTCAGGACTCGTCAGCGCTTGGGCGGCTTGCCCCGACTTCTTCCCCCGAATTGGAGGAACGAGGGAAAGTGACCATTCCTGATCCGTATAGGGGTATACCCCAATTTTTCCGGCATACACATCACCAGAAGTCAGGGTCACCGTTGCCCAGACTCCGTTTCCCGGGGGGCATTCACCAACTGGCGGAGACGCCAGATAGTGGACTAGAGGCCCTAGGTGTGGCCTGAGCGTCGCCTTGCCATACTTGCGTCGGCAGAAACTCTGGGCCGCGAGAGAAGCCACTACCACCAACGTGACTGACGTGCCCATGAGCCAGAGCAGATCCTTGTCAGTCAGGGCCGCAGTATCCCCCACCAATAAGTCGTGGGGGCCCGGAAGAGGAAAGATGACCGCCAACAGCGACCATGCAAATACAAGGGGCAAGGTAGCCGCCACGCTGGCGACAGCGAGATGCAGCACCTCTTGCAATTGAGACGGTGCTCGCTCAGGAGTCCTTCGAGCCTTCTCCGTTAGGTAGACCCAACCTGGAACGAGACCAAGCAAGAGTATGAGTGCGGTGAAGTCAGGGATCATTTCGAGCCTAGAATACGACGCATCGGCGTGTCACCCGATGGGCCAGTGTCTATGCGCCATCTCGTTCTTCCCCCGCGGCGTCGTCCGGAACCTGTGAATCGTCGTTGAGAGTCATGATCGGTGCATCGTCGTACTCGGACGGGTCTACTCGCGTGGTCTTCTGTACGATGCCCAAGCCCTTAGTAAATTCTGCGTGCTCTAAAACATCCTTATCGTGTTCAGGCACCTGTCCCGGCTGATCCGTCATTTTCAAGCCTTCCTCTCGACTACCGCACTCGAGGTCAATCTATCCTGTTCACACGACCGGGAACGAGTGGGGTGGGACGCTGCCTTTTGTCGAACGGCGCAGGAAGTTCGCTTGTTGGGGCGAAGCGACCACAACCACTGGCTGGTGCTCCATCGCGGCCACGCGGTCGTTCGTCTGCTCTCAATTGGCAGTGTCCCGAACACTAAAGGTCCTTCGGAAGCCAGATCGGGAGAGAGTCCCTGGGAGGGCTGCGGTCGTCTGCTCGAGTGACCATGTGTCCGCGCGCAAGCGCGGCAGCGATATCGGGCGACGTGTTCATGGGGACACCACTTCGGAGCGCCATCCGGGTCCCACGCGGTCACCTCTCGTCCGCCGCTGCTGGCGGTGAGACTGCGGACAAGTCTTTCGCTAGGGCACCAAGCGACCCCAGTTCGCCGATCATCTGCTCCAGAGTGATGTCAGGTCGGAACTGAATCCTCGCTCCGAATAGGCAACCACCGCCGCGTTGGCGGGCTTGGGCCTCTCCGAACCCGATACCCAGGTAACTGGGTGCTCCCATTGCCACGATGCGCCGGTGACCTTCGCGGTCATGAGCCGCTCGGGGTCGAGCGGTATGGGTAACCCAATCTGTGCGTGCCACGGACATACTCGGCCAGAGTGCGCGGAGGTAGGTCCAGTCGAAATCCTGAGAGGTCCGTACTCCGGGTTGGCAAAGCAAGACCTTGGCGCTGGGGCCCCTGACTTGGTGTCGGTTACTGGCACGGTGCCACCTTGGATAGTCACGAACCGCCAGGTTCTCCTCGACCTCCGCGACGATCTGATAACCGGGCACAGGGGCATCTATGACCTGTCGCAACACCCAACTCACCCCAGCAGCGGAACCCAACAAGTCGTGCCTGAGACCCTCTGGAGGCCGGTAATTGCTGTAGAGCCAGGACATGCGGGCCCTCAGGGCCAGGACAAAGTCCTCACCCTCCCGAAGGTCGTTCCAAACCGTCGTGGCCTCCACCCGGGGCATGGAACTGTTCAAATGGTTCGACCACGCGGACGATGTCTGCGCAACCCACGGATCGGCGCTAGCGCAGTAAGCGCCCAGCAGGTCTTCCCAGTCCAACCCCATCCAATCAGGGGCATCAGCAATATCGAGCGCGAGTCGCCGTGGATGGAGCAGCACGTAGACCCCCGCTCCAGGTTCGGCTGCTTGATATCGCAGTAACTGCCGGTGACCCAAACCGGCGAGGACCTTGACTTCGATAACCGCGACACGGTGGCCATGATGACTAAGGACCATGTCGGGCCGATTGGCACGGTCTACAGCGACCTCCCGATGGACCTGTATCTCGGCTGGGGGCGTGCCGAGGCCCAGAAGGTGGCACAGAGGCTCAGGATCGGTGGCAACCAAGGTAGCGAGCAAGTCGGACCACCGGGCCTCTGAGCCCAACGGCAAGGCGTAGTCGATCCGCAGCGTCATGCTCAGTAGTCCGTGGAGATGTCACTGATGTAAAGGGCCCTGGCGTCCTTGGTCTCATGGATGGCTTGCCGGACGTAGGACTTGGTCAGGTCCAGTACTCGCAGGTCCTGCCCTACCTTCGCCACGGCTTCGATCCGCCCGTACTGGTGGCCGTGATGCTCGGCAAACTCGGCTAGGCCCCGGAGTTTGGGGAGGGCATCCGCTAGGTGATGGCCATGTGGGTCCACGATGTCGGCCACTATGGTCCCGTCGTGGCGAGTGGAGAAGAACATAAAGTCGGGCCGCATGGCCTTGTAGGCGGCGGTCCCGGGGTCCTTATATGCGATGGCCAGAGACTCCTTCGTGGCCCGTGAGGGGTTGCGATACCAGGCCACCGCACCGGGTCGTGCCATCTCCTCATTCAGGACCTGACGTTCCCACTCGTTAAGGTCGACAGGGAAGGTGCCGTCCTGGGCGCACAAGAGATGGTCGCGGCGGGTAGCCAAGGGGTGCTCGTTGCCCTGAGCATCGCGCTCCCTGGTGTCCTGCTGCCACAAGGTGGGCTTGGCCAACGTAATGGTCTGGGGGGTCGTGGACATGGCCTCCAGGTCGTCGTAGAGCCCTTGCCGTTCATGAGGCAATGCCTTGCGGGCCACCCGGGTCTGGTCGAACCAGGTCTTGGCCGCCTTGTCGGCTTCAGCCTCCAGGTCCTCGGCGACCTGTGGGACCAACGCCAGGGCAGCGATCTTGACGTGCGCGGCTCGAAGATCCTCATCGTCGCCGCCCGGGCCCGCCAGGTGCTCGACGTAGGTCCGGGCCAAATCCGCAGAAAACGCCCGCCCAGCGGACCTGTAGGCGTCTTGGATGGCGCGGTAGTCAGCAGCCTCCGCGAACGCTGTGGCCGTGATGCCTGTGCGTCCATGCATCCGGCTCCTCAACTCTTCCCCTTCCATGGTCTTCACGTCGTCCACTGCGTCACGGACCTTGGCCTGGTATTGCACGGCTCGACCATCCAGGACGGCGTGCAGGTGCGCATGGGCGCGCTTGCCAGCGTCGTCCACCATTCCGTCGCCAGCGAGGGCGTGGGCCAGCGCGGTCAAGCGCTTGATGGGTTTCGCGCCCTTCTTGGGCACAGTCTGTGTCGGGATGCTCTCGAACACGTCCCACACCGCCTGCGGCAGCGCGGGGTTGGGCCGGATCTCCACCGGGTCGAAGAGCACTCGTCGGCCCTCGCCGCCGCCGGAACCGGTCTCGGCTTCGGCGTCCTCCTTGGACGTCGAGCCGCGCATGAGCATGCTGGCAACCTCGGTGGCGGTGCGCCGGTCAAAGAACGGCAGCAGGCAGTCCACCGAGTTGAGCACCTCGTTGCCGGGGACCCGCATGGCCAGCGGGGTCCGCATCATCCGCCCGAGCAACTGGGTGATGTGCGTCTTGTCCACGGCGGGACGAAAGGAGACCAACACCTCGGCCCGGGGGCAGTCCCACCCGGTGGAGATCGCGCTCTTGGCCAGCAGCACTCGGACATGTGTGGCGTCTTGGACACGCTCCGGGGAGATGTAGGGCACGTGGGTGTTGGCCACAGTCAGGTCTTGGTGCTCCCCGAACACGTTAGCGACCGCGTCACCGGGCAGGTCCGACCACTCCTCGAAGACGGCGTCCACGACCCGTGCCAGGTCCGCTTCCTGGGGCTTATCGCCGACCTGGACCACCATCAGCGGGCTGACGGCCTCGGCGTGCCCCTGCTCGGTCGCATAGGCCGCCCAAGCCTGCGTGGACGCTTTGGCCTTTCGGACCGCCCGCTTCAGCAAGACCGTGTCGTAGACGCCAGCCTCGGTGGGGATGCCCAACACAATGTCGTCCTTGAGCAGCCCGGAGGCTTGTACCAGCGCCGAGTCCACCTGGACCGAGGGCAGCGCGGTGCGGCCCTGGGCGCCCTTCATGGCGGCCTCGAAGCGCTCCACGGTGGCCGAGATACCCCAAACCACCGGGATAGCCGGGACGAACCCGTGGCCGTTGATGAGCCGCTGCACAATCGTGGTGCGCTCACGGGCGGGTGTGCCCATACCCCGGTGGGCCTCGTCCAAGATCAGGTACAAGGTGAGGTCCGGGTCCTCGATGGTATTGGTGATGGTGTCGTAGATGGAAGACGGCACCTCATCCGGGCGCGGGACGAACAAGGCCTCCTGGCCCTCGGTGCGCTGGCCCTGACCACGGACCAGTCGGGACTTCTTGCTCAACTTCTGGGTGTTCAGGAAGTACACGTGACCAGGTCGGAACTTGGTCTCACCGAACGTGGCCGGAATCACCCGCAGCCGAGCGTCCAACTCTGAGGCCGCCGACTGGATGCGGGCACGGGACTGCTCATTCAATGACGGGTCGTCGGAGAACCACAACACCACCGCCCCCGGATCGGGGGCGAAGTCGAACTCATCCGAGCCGAAGAACAATGCCTCGATCACCGCCGCTGCCATCACGGTCTTGCCCGCCCCGGTGCTGGCCGTCAGAGAGAACTGGGACCGGTCGCCGAACTGCCGGTGGAAGGCCTTGGCCTTAGTGAAGTTGGCTAGCACATCACCCACGGCGTCGGCCTGGTAGTCCTTGAGCGTGTACCGCATCAGCGTCCCCGCCCTGCATTGATCTCAAAGTTGTTCAAGTACGACTCGTACAGCCGGACCGGCTCCACGCGGGTCGGCAACTCACGGCACACCATTTGGAAGGCCAAGTCGTCGTCAGTGACCACGAACACCAACAAGACCCCCTCGCGCTCCCCCACAGCCCTCAGGAAGTCCGAGGCAGCGTCCAAGTCCTCCAGCACCCCGTAAGTCTGTGAAAGGACCCAACCGTCCTCCCCCAGGTCAGTGAGGACCTCCCCTTGGGCACCAGCCCGCAACCACAAGATGGGGGCCACCCGCTCGTAAGCACGGTGATGGGAGACCGCCAGCGGGCCCTCGTACGTCAGCGTGAAGAAGGCCGCGTTCTCCTCAAAACCCTCAGCCATCGGGAACTCGTCCGTGAACTTGTAATTGCCTTTGATGGACTTGCCCTCAGGAGTCCGCCCTGTTATCGCCGCCTCGATCCGGGGCTTGGTGATGTAGTCACAGATGCCCAAGCGCTCCCACTCCGGGTCACCAGGGCGAAGACCCTGCCGTCTTAAGGCACGCTGCTCCTCAGCGCTAACCTCGTTGTTGGTGATCGAGATGCATTGACGCCATCCGCCGTCTTGGCGGTTCAGACGCATCACAGCCTGCGCGGTTGTACCCGAGCCAGAAAAGAAATCCAGTACGACAGCGTCGGCCTTAGCGCCAATGAAGAAACGAAGAGAATCCTCCACTGCATACAGTGACTTAGGGAAAGGAAATTTCCGGCTAGGCAGGAAGTTAGATACTAGGCGTGAACCATATTGGGTCGAATCGTGACCCGGCACACGCCATTGACTTCCTGGTATGGCAAGGTGACCTTCCTGAGAGCCTGCCGCAAGATCCAGTGAGCCGTCGGCGCGACGACCCTTGCCCACGTACTCTCCCCGCACTACCTTCGAGTACTCACCGCCTTTTAGGTAGTACACGACGTACCCCCTTTCCGCAGCGCCACCCAGTCGCACTCGACCTTGCTCTACATGCCTCATAAGCGAGTCTTGACCGAGTTGCCATGTGCCATGCGAGCCGTCTTGGCGAATGGGCCACACCGGAGTGAGCCCGGCTGGGGAGTGCTTCAGGTGGGGAACCTCTTCGAGACCAGGAGACGGTCCGGTTCCGACAACCTGGGGGATGCTTGGGTCTACGTACAGCGGATAGAAGAGGTTGGGTCTGTCTAGACGTCGGGCGTTGGTCCCCGAGCGACGGAGCAGGTCCCACCTTGCCTCTCCCCTGAAGGTGCGGCCCTTACTGGAAAGCCACCCCTCTCCAAGCCTGGTTCGCTGCGGCACCGAGGATCCAAGCATCACGAAGTAGTAATACTCATCGGTCCTGCCGAACATGCCTCGCCGAGCCACATTGGCAGGGTTTATCGCGACACTGACCATCTGAATGCTGGCCTCCGGGAACGTCTGCTCAAGAAGCATTCCGAGTCGCAGTACTTCTTTCTCGTCGATGGTGACGATGAGCACGGAGCCCGCAGGGTCGAGGATGTCCCGTGCGACTTGCAGTCGGCGCTCCATGAAGGCCAGCCACTTCGAGTGCCGATAGTCGTCGTCCCCCTCGACGTAGTGGTTGTTGTATTTCCAGTCCCTTGCCCCGGTGTTGTAGGGCGGGTCGATGTAGATGACGTCCACCTTGTGCCTGTGGGTGTACGTGAGCATCTCCAGGGCGTGGAAGTTCTCGGCGTTGATGACCGTGTGGAAGGGCTTCTCAGGCCCACCCCGCTCAACCCTCCCCGTCTCCACCAGTCCCGGGAACACGGGGTCGCGGAACTCTGCCACCACGACCAGGTCATCTAGGGCGGCGACGGAGGCCTCTGGCGCGTCGGCTTCGGTCTCTTCCAGATGCGCGACGGGACCTCCATCGACCCGCTCGATGCGCACCACGCGCCACAACCGGTCCTCCCCGGGCGTGGTCTTCCCCCTAGGCGGCAGCACGCGTACCTTGTCACCCCGCCGAACCCTGCGGCCTGGCAACTCGACAGCCTCAGGCTGGTGTCGCTCGAAGACCAGACCGAATGTCCGACGTCGGCTGATCTCCCGAATCTCCGCCTCCAGGTCGGCCCCAAGTTGGGCGTCTTTCCGCTTGGTTTGCTCGATCAACTCCGTGAGCCTTGACACTTAAACGCACCCTTCGTCATCGGATTGCACCACCTTGGCGACGCCCTATCCTCTCTGGTGGCCTGTTCAGTCCACGCCTCGGCTGTCCTAGCGGCGCGTCGCCCCTCAACGTCACCTTGTACCTGCCCGGACCCGGAAGCCGCAGAGCGGCCTCGACTCAACGCTGCCCCCCCCTGATCCGGCTGATTCCCAGAACGGCTATTGCGACAGTGGGGTTAGTGGTCGCCCATGATCGTCATGCCGCACCTGACCACGATCAACTGGTGTGGCCAGCAGAACGTCCACCGTGTCGGAAATCGCTTGACGGCGCGTGCCGCTAATCGGCGGGGTCGACCGGACCGCGCAGGGCGTTGGCGGCCCCCAGAGACGCGACTCCAGGTCCTGCAACGACACGGCCACTGCCGCCCCGTCCTCTCGGCTTTCCGACGCATGCCTACCTACGTATTTTCTCTCGCAAGTGCGACAGGTTAGCGATGGACGGAGCAGGCATCCAGGGCCTGTTTGCGTGTGCTTGCGGTGACCCATCGCCTCGGCGTTAACGACCGAGCACGTCTTGCTCTGAGTTCGGAGTGCGGTGGCTGGACCTCCTGACGAAGCAAGGGGCCACTGCAACCGCTCATCCTGCCGCTGCTGAGCCGTCATTAGGCGCTGATGGGGCCCTGGCGAGTTCCCCACGCTCGCCCCACGCAAAACCCCCCTGCCAACGTTTCCGCTGGTCAGAGGGGGTTAAACTGCG
>CAWDNY010000002.1:0-100215 GCA_963803695.1 uncultured Actinomycetota bacterium | reverse complement strand
AACCAAAGCAATAAACAGCCCGGCATGCACTGAGTTGTAGACTGGCATAGTGACGAAAAGAGCGACTATCGAGCACAGGGCTGCCATGGAGTGGGAGTCGTTCTCTTATGTGTCGCAAGAATTGCGTTGCGAAGAATGCGGAGTACAGCATAAATCCGCCAAACCCTGCGCCAAAGACGAGAAGCCAAAGTTGCCCTTGAGTGCCTAGCGGGGGCGGCGAGCACCGCGGACAGTTAGCCGTGTCTCCGCCGGCGATGGAGTTCAAATTACCCGGCACATCGCGAGTAGTGCCGAACCCGATGACGGGTGATCCCTCAATGGTACTCTGCACCGAAAGGAGACCAAGACTTCCCACGGCCCTCGTTGCTGTGCGGGTTTGCCAGGCGGTCCCCGATGCGCTCGCCGAGGGGTGAGGCAGCAATCGCGAGGAAGGCGACGGTGCCCAAGACCACCATCGCGATCAACACGCGGACCTTACCGCCCATCGCCGTACGGACACCGTAGAAGGCCGCCATCACGAATGATGGCCCCCCATAACCCTCGATTCAACGAGTCGATGAGGGGCACCGCGGCCACGACAAGCAACACTGGCATGGCGACCCGCCAACGGCCACCTCTGCGCCACCATTCGGCAACGAAAAAGGGCAGCGTCAGAGCAATATTCAACCCCCATTCGTTGGTGTATGTGAAGGGGGCGCTCGGTCTTGCGTTGGCGTAGCCCAAGAAGTCTTGGACCTGAGCCGACTGGGCATGGACAAGGTCGGCAACAAACTGGTTCGATCGAAGGTTGTTCGGCAGGGCCAACTCGAAGAAGACTGGGGAACTCCAGCGATGGCAGTAATATTCCGAGGTATCCACCCGCGATAAAGATCAGAAAAGCGTAGGATAGGGCCCCGGAAACTCGTGAGGTCGAGAAGACGTGCCGGGTGTTAATGACGTAGAGCATGGCGATTGTGGCTACGACGTACCATCCCCCGCGATAGGCGAAGGTGAGGTATCTGCTCGAAGACCCACCCGGCACCGCCCCCGGAGCGTCGACCTGCAGGACAAAGAGCCCGGCCAGCATCCACACGAGGAGGAGTAGCCAGATACCGAAGCTCCGCGGGGTAGCAATGACACGCAGGCGGAGGAGGTAGATGGCCATCGGAACAGCCATAAGGAAGAAGATAAGCTGAGTTAGACCCAGCACCCACCACAGGGGCAACCCGACCAGCGCCGTGACGATGGGCCACCCAGGGGTCAACGGGGAATTGGCCCACGATGATCGTAGCCGACGGGATGTTCGCGATGTGTTGGTCATGGGTGCTTCGGCGTCGAGAGATCGGTGCTCCACCTGCAATGACACCGTGACTCCTGTCCTATGGCGATTCGCCGAAACCGACTGCGATTCTATCAATCGACTTTTAGAGCGTATTGGGAACGGACTCCATCAGAAGGTCCAGTCCGCTAGGGCAGTCAGATCATCGTGTGAATACCCAAACTCTGCCATCGACCCTGACCAGCGCTCCACAATCTGCCCGCGGCGTCGGCGTTCCAAAACGCCACCCTCTGCCATGGCGTCCCACGCGTGCACGTATCGATTGGAGCGACTGGCGTCGAGCAAACTCGAGTCAAGTGGGGTCTGGAGTTTTAGCATCCTCTCGATGTGGGCCAATTCACGCTCGGGGTGTGCGATCAAGTCTTCGTACCGCAACACGTGGAGTCGGGAAAGGCTTGCGGCGTCGGCCATGAGCAGTCGGTGCGCCACGAACCAATGCTCGACAAGTTGAGGGAGGGTCTCGAAGCGAGTCCATTTCTTTGTGCCGAGCGCGACCACGATGGGGTGCCGAATGATGACGATGAGTGCGCTGCCAGGGAATACGGACTGAAGATACTGACCCATGATGAGATTGGGTGGGGATTTTTCCACGAGCAGCGGACGATCGAGGTCCCAGTGGCGCGACCATGATTGCCACAATCCCGCTCTGGCCATGGCCGCCTCGTCCTCGCCCAACGGACCTAAGTGGGCTGCCGCCGCCCTAGCAAACCGACCGGGCCCACCATAGGTGGCCGCGGCGGGGTACACGGCTTGCAGATGCTGCCCCTCATCTTCCTCGGCGTCCGTGTCGTGAAACCCCGAGATTGAGTCGTGCTGCGACAGCACCCGACCCAGCGCTGTCGTTCCGCTGCGATGCAGACCTCCGACGAAGACGAGGCGCGACGTCAGCACGTTCTTCACGTCGTGGTCGCAGGCGCGGGGTTCAACCATGGTTGACGGCCCACGGTGGTCGTCGGCCGACAAAGTCTGCCAGCGCTTCGTCCCTGGGCCGAAAATGAGCGCGCAACTCGGCAGCCGGCCCTTCAGGCGTTGGACGTGCTGGGGCGCGCGTTGTGCTGGTCGAAGGTGATGTTGTCGACCATGGGCAGGTCCAGAAAGGAGCACAGGGCCCCGAACTCGGACTGTGGCTCCCCGAAGAAGGACTCGCTGTACATGACGTGCAACGCTGTGCGGTCGACTTGGGCTACGAGGTCCTCAAACTGATCGACATATTCTCCACGGCGGCGGTAGGCATGGTGACGGTGGGAATAGCTCTGGTAGCGGGGGTCAAACGTCATACGCTCGATTTCGCCCTCTAGGCGCGAATCCTCGGCGACAAGCGCCGTTGCGAAGTCCTCGGTTTCGAAACCGCGAGCGCTTTCGTGCTTCCACGCCGAATAGGCACGCTCCACGGGATCGCGGACCATAGCCACCAGCTTCACCTCGGGAAGGTCGGTGGCGATGCGCCGGATGGCTAGGGGGTGAAACATGTAGTACCCGCTTGCCTCGAAAACCGCGTAAGGCTGAGCCGGGGGCGTTTGTCGTTTCACCGCTGAAATAGTCGGAAAATGGCCGGCGTACCACGCCGGACCCTCGTCGTAGTTGACGTCGAAGTAGTTGACGCCCTTGTGGAAACTTGGTCGGACGATGTTGGGGTGCTGATTCATCGCGCGAAATAGGGACGTCGTGCCACAACGCTGCGCGCCGATCAGGATGAAATCGGGCCTCACTCGCCGACGCGGAGTTCGCTTGCCCAGAGCGACATATGCCGCCCGACCGCGGGTCTGCCACGAGGCAGGAACAGAATTACGCAACAACATCTTGGTTCCCAAGTTCTAAAGTTCGGTCGCTCGCCTCACGCGGCCCAGACGGTGGGCGGGTGGAAGTTCGAAGGTTCGCGGCTACTATAGCCCCACCAGACCTTGCTGGCTTTACCCTGCGTGGACAGGCGCGGCGGGGTCTTGGTCGGCGCATACAGTTTCGGCGCAGTCGGCGTCCCTAGGCTGATCTGTGTCCTGCGTAGCGTACGAGTTGGAGAATTTGGTGGAATACACAGCGTCTCAGACCCAGGGACTTCCCTCCCTCGGGCACACCGTTCGACACCATTGGCGTGCGGTCCTGATCTGCGCTTCGTTGGGTGCCCTCATGGCTTTGGGATACGGTGCCGCCGTCCAACCGAGCTACACCTCGACCTCTCAAATCCTGCTAGCGCCGGCTCCTGGGAATCCGTTGACGCCGGAAGCGGCAAGCGGGAGTGGAACTCAGTTGACCATTGCGATGGAGACGGAGTCCGGGATCGTGGGCACGCCGGAGGTCGCCGAGAACGCCAGCGAGGCGCTGGGACGGGTTGTGCCGGAGAAAAACGAGCAACTTGGCGTCGATGTCCCCGGAGCCACTCAGATGGTCGAGATCAGTTTTACCTCCCGGAAGTCGTGACGCGGCCACAGAGGGTGCCGGGGCCTTCGTAGATGCGTACTTGACCTATCGAGAAGAACGCGCTGACGCGACTCAGCAGTCGCGCCTACAGGCGCTGGGGGAGCAGAGGGATACTGCCGAGGAGGGCCTTCGCCGTGCGAGCGCGGAGGCAGCAGACTCGGGCTCCTCGTCGTTCGCCTCGCAGGAAGTTCAACTATTCACCGATCGCTTGGCTCAACTCAATGACGAAATCAGTTCCACCAATGCGGTGAGCACCGATCCTGGTCGAGTCATTCGCCCGGCTGATACTCCAGCGACGGCGAACGAATTGCCGGCCTCTCTCTTGACGCTGGTAGGTGCTGTCCTAGGCTTGCTTTTGGGCGTTTTCATCGGGCTCTTCCGTGAGTGGCGCGGGGACCTGATCAGGGAGGAAGAGCAGACAGAAGTTTCCGGTGTGCCGGTTTTTGCCACCCTTCGGCCCAACCAGACTGGACTAGTCGTCGGCAATACAGGGGATGAGGCCGGTCACGAGGCGTATCGGCGTTTGCGGTCAGGTGTGGTCGCCAACGGGCCCCGGCCGCACGTGTTGGCGGTGACCACGGTGGACGCCGAGGGCCACACGTCCGTTTCGGCCAGCAACCTCGCCGTCGCGCTGGCTGAAGCGCGCTTCTCAGTGCTGGTGATTGCTGCCGACCCGGATGACCGCGGGATCGAGCGCATACTGGGCGTTACTCGATCTCCCGGGCCTCGCTGATGTCGTCTTCGACGGAATCGCCGCGAATAGCGTCTTAGTCCGGGCCGCCGGTGTGACGGTACTTCCAGGTGGGGAGGATCCGATGCGGGTCCGCGAGTTGTACGCCGGCCCCGATTTTCACCGAGTCGTTGACTCCTTCCGCGACGAATTCGATTACATCGTGCTGGGTGCTGCAAGCGCGGGCACCGGTGATGGTGACGCAGTCATCGCAGCCGCAGATTCGGTGCTGTTGGCGGTTACTAGCAGTCGCACCACACATGCTCAGGTCAGCGCCGCGCTGGACCGCTTCGCGCGACTCGGGATCAAGACGCTCGGAGCAGTTTTGACACCCCCCAACGAAAGCGCCCAAGGCCATCGTCGAGCGAGAAACGCCGGAAGCGCCCGCGGCGAGCGCAAGCGCCCAGTGACGATCGCTGGCGAGCCGGTGGGCGTGCCCGAGTTTGGGGCGCGGCAAACTGCAGACAGCTCCCCGCGAAAAGAAAGTGCGTTGCGCTTCTCGGGTTCACCGCGGGACGCTCGTGCTGGCTCCTGATTTGGGGCCTAGCCTTACCGCACACGAGATCGTTCAGATGCTATGGCCTGATCGCGTGGTCGTCATGCGGCGTACTCCGAAGCTGGCCAGTGGAGGCAAGGCTTACGCCCTTCTGCCCTCGACGTCCTCGCCGACGCTTCTCTTGCCGACTGCGCCGCGCAAGGTTGTTGCTGCTGCCTTGAAAGGTTACAAATCTCCTTCCACACGGCTGAGCAGGATACAAATGCGGGCTACCGCGATTGTTGGGCGCTTCGGTGGTGGTCGGCTCGTTCCAGGCACTATCGTCATTGAGCCTCCCCGGCCCCGCCCAGGCCTTTCTCACCCGGCGGGAGTGGCAGGTCATGACAGCTTTGTCGCACTGCTCAGCGCTCAGTTGCGTGAGGACCTTCATGCAGGAATTCACCTTGGTCCCGCCAGGGCAAATCGCAAGCCGGTGCTGCAGCTGATGAAAGCAACCGGAGAGACCGTCGGTTTTGCGAAGATGGGCATCAATGCTTTGACCGACCAACGTGTACGGCACGAGGGTGAGGCTCTCGAGCGCTTGGCCGATGCCGATCTGGGAGTGCTGCAGGTCCCGCGTTTGATTAGTCATGCGACTTGGCGCTCTCGCCCCTACGTGGCGATGAGGCCAGTGTCCACGTGGTCACGCGCGAGAACCGAGGCGGCGCAGGTGGGTGCCGCTATGACGTCATTGGTGGCCGCCTTTCCGGAACGAACCTCGCCTTTGAGCGATCTGGGGTGGTGGACAGATGTCCGCGATGGCTTGGCGGCATTGGCCGCCACAGACTCGTCGGACAAAGCGCCGGCCCGCGTGCTGGCCGATCGAGCCGCCACAATGCAAGCGGCGTTTGGTGCTCGGCCGTTGAGGGCGGGTGCCGCCCACGGCGATTGGACACCATGGAACATGGCCACAAACGGGGATCGGGTTGCCGTGTGGGATTGGGAACGTTTCGACCTGCAGACTCCGGTGGGCTGGGACGGACTCCACTACACCTTCCAGCGCGAGGTCAACAGTGG
The DNA here is from genome assembly GCA_963803695.1 of uncultured Actinomycetota bacterium. Lineage (GTDB taxonomy): Bacteria > Actinomycetota > Actinomycetes > Actinomycetales > Dermatophilaceae > Ornithinicoccus. The sequence goes on along the minus strand of CAWDNY010000002.1, from coordinate 94,200 downwards.
ACGGGGAGGCGCTCCGGAGGCGCTGCGCCGGACTTGGGCCGAGGCGGGCGAAGCCGTCACGATGAACGGGGCCCCGAGTGGTGATGCCGATTTACTGTTTGCGTTGTACCTACTGAGGCTGGGCTACAGATTCGTCATCGACGGCCAGTTGCGGGCGGGGTCCCGACGGGGGCCTCTGCAGAGCCTGGCTCGTCCCGGCGCTAGACCACGCAGTCACGTCCGCGGTTCAGCGTTGAGCGCGAACGCGCCGATCTCCGAGCCACCCTCGCCAGGCCGCCGCGAGGAAGGGTCGCTGACCTTGGGGCAAGAAGAGCCCTCGATCTCCGCGCGCTCGTTGAATCGAGCCGCCCGCGGAAGCATCGTCAACGTGGCCGGGGCAGGAATCTCCGCCTTCGCGAACCTAGCCCTCACCGTCGTGGTGGCCCGCGTGGCCTCGCAAATCGACGCGGGAGTGTTCTTTTCCGCCATCTCGATCTTCTTGCTGGTCGACAGCCTGGGCCAGCTCGGCACGAATGCTGGCCTCGTCTACTTCCTTTCCGGTGCTCGGGCGAGAGGGGAGTTGCGGCATTCGCGTGCGGTAATGAAAACGGCAGCCATTCCAGTCCTAATCGTCGCGGTGATGATGGGTACCCTTCTCTTCCTTTTGTCCAATCCTCTAGGAAGTCTCTTAAGCCCAGGCAGAGAAGAGCAATTTGCGCACTACATGCGCATAATGGCCTTTTTCCTACCTTGTGCCGCCGCGATGAACTTGGCGCTCTCAGGGTCTCGTGGCCTCGGCACGATGAAGGCCTACGCCAGCATCGATCAGGTGAGTCGTCCTCTGCTCCAACTGGGGCTGGTGGGAGCCGCGCTGTTCTTCGCTGGGTCGCAGCAACTGGCCTGGGCCTGGGCGGTCGCCTATTTACCGATGGCAGTTCTCGCTTGGTTCTGGTGGCGCAGGCTCATGCGGGGTGCGTCCGCCGGGCAGGTCCGGCCGCCGACACCACTGCGGGGCCCGTTCTGGAAGTTCAGCGGTCCCCGAGCATTGGCCGGCGTGACGCAGGTCGCGATGCAACGTCTCGATATCGTGCTGGTCGGCGCGCTGGCGGGTCTGCCAGCAGCGGCGATCTATACTGCTGCAACGCGTTTCTTGGTTCTGGGGCAGACCACAGCGCGGGCCGTGTCGATGAGCATCCAACCCCTGCTGGGTGAGGCGCTGGCGCGCGATGACCGAGGCGACGCCAAGTCGCTGTATCAGGCATCGACCGCCTGGCTAGTGCTGGCGACGTGGCCGATCTATCTCATGCTGATCGGTTTTGGACCTACGATCTTGGGGGTCTTTGGCGAGGGCTATGAATCGGGGCGCGATGCCCTGCTCATCCTGTGCGCCGTCATGCTCATTGCGACCGCCTGCGGAATGGTCGACATGGTGCTGATGATGGCTGGTCGTTCGCTGTGGAACTTGATGAACGTGCTTATCGCGTTCGCGGTTAACCTCAGTGTCGATCTAGTGCTCATCCCGCAGGTCGGCTTCATTGGCGCCGCGATCGGCTGGGCCGGCGGCATCCTGGTAGCGAATCTCCTACCTCTATCGCAGGTTCGCTTCTCCCTCGGACTCCATCCTTTCGGGAAGGCGACGATGACAGCAATGGCTTCCGCAGCGTTATGTTTCGGTGCTGTGCCGACCATCGCTACGTCGATATTGGGGCAAGGTTTACTCACTCTGGGGCTGGGTGGAGCTGTCGGCATGGCTATCTATCTGGCCGCTATCTACTGGCGTCGGAGAAGCCTGCAGATAGCGGTGCTCCTCAAAGCCGTGCGGCGACGGAGAGAAAAGCGGGTCGCCGGATAGGGCGCGCGAACACAACGCCAATGACCTGGCGGCCAGGTCGCGCTCGCGGTATTGAGCGCTAGCGAGCGACGAACTCGCGCCATGCCTGAGTCGAGTATGAGTCGCTCAACCTGAAGTCGCCGCGATCTGCCGATTGGAAATACGTCACAAATGAGGCGTCGTTGTTGATGGCGTAGTTGCCAACGTCGCGTAGCCACGCTGCTCTTCCTTGACCGTTGTCCCCGGCCGCCAGTCGGCTCCCGGTCTCGGCGATGCCCCACGGGCGGCCGTCGCGCTTCATCGTCTCGCCCGCGGGCACGAGGAAGTTCGAGATGTCGTCGTAATAGTCACGGTTGGGATCCACTGCGCCGTTGTAGGGATCCCAGGCGATGACGTCGATAACGTCTTTGCCGGCGTCGTAGAGCTTGTAGTCGCGTTTGGATTGCGGCATGGCAGTCCAGCCGGTCAGGATCAGCGTCGAATGCATATTTGGTTTGCAGGACTCTTCGGCCAAGTTGTTGATGCGCCGCCACGCCGACTTGTATTGCTCTGCTGTGAACTCGCGATCATCGATCTTGGGCTCCGGCTCGTGAATGTAGGACCAGAAGATAGGCTGATCGGTCGGAGCATTCCGGAACCAGTCACGCAGGTAGGCATCGTGTTGCCCGGACAGAACAGACTGGGGCGAGGGGCGGAACGATACGACAAGAGTCCGGTTTTTCAGGGGCGTCCAGCTGCTCTTACTCCACTTGCTGGGGAGACCCGAGTCGAAGACGCGTACTGCGTCATTGCGCCCAAAGGCGGAGTCGAGCTGATTGACCGATTCCTGGGTGGACAGCGTAGTGGTGTTGATCGAGGCTCCGAACCGTGTGTAGTCCGAGGGGGTGCCTTCACAGGCGTTTGGACCTGGAGCAGGAGTGGGTGCCGGGGCGGGGTTTGGCTGCGGCGCGGGGACGGTGCCGCTGCTCTGCTTCATGGAGACAAAGTCGACAAAGAGAGTCTTTCCTGGCTTGAGCTTCCAGGCCGCGACGTTGATGTCTAAACTGGCATTGCTCTTGGTGGTCTTGACGGTGAGGTAGACGGTCTTCCAACTCGTATTGTTGAGCGAGAAGGAGGACTCGTTTGTCTTCGCGGCCGCACCCTTGACCTCGCGCACGCGCAAAGCGCCCTTGATTCCTGGGGTGCTGGTGCGAACTCGGGCCTTAACTTGGTAGGTCTTGCCGATGGACCCCGTGTTCGACACGGTGTTGGTTGCGTCATTGAGCACGGCGGTTTGCGTCGAGGCCGTAGTGACTCGGCCAACCTTGACCCCGCCGACCTTGACCTGGACCAACTTTTGGCCGCCGCCGTTGGTTCGCCAATCTGTGGTGCCGTTGGCGAACGTGTAGTTGCGCACGAGCTCTGTGCTTGCTGCGTTGGCAGATGAGGCCGGAAAGGCCACCAACGCGGTGGCCGCCAGCATCCATGCTAGGAAAACGGTGAGCATGGAACGGGTTCGGAGCCGGGCGGGAGGGGTCAGGCGACGGTGAGTCATGGTGAACGCTTCCGGTTGATAGCGTTGTCTCCAAGTTTTCTGAGTCGACACTGAAGACAAGAACGCGGGAACCATAACAGTTTGATAACGGTAAGGCACGTTTCGATAACGCCGTCCGCGAGGCCCGCGGCGCAATTAGCCCTGTGAACTGGGGTTACTCGGTGACAGCGGCAATTTGGTCGAGAAGGCCAGATGCGATGTCGGGGCGCGCCACGACCAGATCCGGCAACCACGGTGTGGTGCCGTTGTATTCGAGTGGGGAGCCGTCCAGTCGCGAGGTGAACAACCCGGCTGCGGAGGCCACGGCGATGGGGGCCGCCGAGTCCCATTCATACTGGCCGCCGCCATGCACATAGGCATCGCACTGCCCTGAAACGACGGACATCGCCTTCACTCCGGCCGAACCCATCGCCACCAATTCAGCACCCATCGTCGCCGCCATCTGAGTCACGAATCCCGGTGGCCGAGATCGACTGACCGCCAGTCGTAGCGGCCGATCAGTTAACGGTGGCAGGTCCTTCTTTGGGTCGGCCGTGGAGTAGGTGATGCCCCGGGCTGGGAGGACCACGGCTCCGGCGACCAGAGCACCCGCGCTCCACAGCGCAACGTGAACAGCCCAGTCATCGCGGTCGAATTCACTGAACTCACGAGTGCCGTCCAAGGGGTCGATGATCCACACCCGCTGGGCTTGGTGGCGTCGCGGGTCGTCGGCGGCTTCCTCGCTCAGGACTGCGTCATCGGCAAAGGATTCGCTCAGGGCCGCAGCCAACACCTCCTGCGCGGCGGCATCGCCCGCGTCCTTCACGGCCAGACCTTCGACACCCTCTCGTTGCAACCGGGAGCGCACCTCCAAGAGCCGTTCACCGGCGAGTTCAGCCAGGCGGACGGCGTGATGGTGGTCGCTCAGATCGCTGATCTCACTGGCCTGGGAGTACCTGTCTGCCGGGGCCACGTTAGATGCGCTCATGAGGCGAAGTGTAAAGGGCAGGCCAGAGGCCCCAGTCCGCACCGCTGGCCAGAATCTCTTCGACGATGGGCTCGATCTGTCGACCGGTGGTGTCGATTCGCAGGTCAGGCTGCGGCGGCTCCTCATATGGGGACGAGATGCCGGTGAAGTCAGGAATCTCACCGCGTCGTGCTCGCGCATACAAACCCTTGCGGTCTCTTCGCTCGCACTCGGCGAGGGGCGTGGCCACGTGGATGAGCACGAATCGACCACCGGCCGCCGCCACCATTCGCGCGACGGCCGCACGTGTATCGGCAAAGGGCGCGATGGGGCTGGCGATCGCTAGCCCGCCGTGCTCGGCGATCTGCGCAGCGACCCACCCGATGCGGCGGATGTTGGTATCGCGATCGGAGGGGCTGAAGCCCAGGCCCGCGCTCAGGTGGTGCCGGACGACGTCTCCATCGAGCAAGGTCACCGCGCGATCGGTGCGCTCCAACAGGCGATTGCGGACTGCCCGAGCCAGGGTTGACTTCCCTGATCCGGATAACCCGGTGAAAAACAGCACGGCCCCGGAGGGTGCCATGCTCATCGCAGATGGCTCCGCGTCGAGGATTTCCACCGTCGAGCCACGCGCGTACGCCGCGGCGCTGACCTGAAGCCTTGAGGCGCGGTGAGGGTGATCGCGACCGACGGGGATGATGGCCACATCCACATTCGGCGACGATGTGGTCCCGAACCCAGCCCCCAGGTCAGCCAGAATGCGGCGGATATGGGCAACCTCATCCGGCGCAGCGGCACCGTCGCGTTCGACTGCCGCAGGGACGAGGACCAGCAGGCGTTCATCGCGATGGGTCTGGAGAGCGCTGGCTAGCGTTGAGCCAGCGACATCGCCTGCGACCAGGACAGCGTCTGGCCGGTGTGCGACCTCATCGATGGCGGTGTGAAGAGCCTCGAAGGGACGCTCGGGACGCGGAGCCAGCCAGGTGGTGACTGATTCCACTGTTGAAACACCTCGGGCGTCAGCGGAGGAGAGTCGTACGCGGGCGAGCGGAACGCCCTCGGGCTCACGGATCTCCACCTCGGGAGCGGCTTGGGGATTCGGCAACTCGATCGGAGCCCCAGGGTCCGCGAGCAGGTCGACGCCACAGCGGAGCAGCTCCAGGTCGTCGAGGACGCTTGCCTCGGGGACGACAGTGGCTATTGATTCAGAGGCTGGCGGCACAGTCACAGTCACAGTCACAGTCACAGTCGCAGTCACAGTCACAGTGTCGGTCAGCCGACACCCGGAATCAACCGGCAGGAGCGCCGATGCTTAACTCGTACTGGCTGTGCTCTGGGGGTACTCGTTTAGTCCGGATCAGCGGTGCGGACTGGCGGACACCAGTTGAGCCCACGCCTGCTGTGAGGGGCGATCGGACAATCTCCAGTGGGAGTTGTTCATCGAGTTGAAGTAGCTCACGAACAGTGCGTCGTTCTGGACCATGTAGGCACCGATGTCGCCGAGCCATTCCGCCCTCTCGGTCCCGTTGTCACCGGGGACCAGGCGAGCGCCGGTCTCTGCGAGTCCGAACGGGCGACCGTCTTTTTCCATGTAGTCCAGCATGTAGTCGTACATGCGCTGCGGTGAGTTGTAGTAACCCTGGTCGGGCTTGGTCATCGCGCTGTAGACATCGAAGGCCATCACCCGTGCGTACTCCTTGCCCGGGTCGTAGTCGCTAATCGTGCGGCCGGACTGAGGGTTCGCGGTCCAGCCCATCAGGATGAGCGTGGGGTGCATGTTGGGGCGGCACGCCTTGGCCGCAATGCCTGAGATCCGACGCCACGCCGCCCGGTACTGCGCGGCGGTGAACTGCCCATCCCGGATTTCTGGCTCGGGTTCGTGAAAATAGGACCAATAGATTGTCTGATCGGCGGGTGCCGTCGCGAACCAAGTTCGCAGAGCTGCGTCGTGCTTGCCGGCTAAAATCTCCGACGGTGGTGCCTTGAAGGAGGTGATCAAGGTGCGGCCCTTCAGGTCCGCCATCGGGGTCGTATTCCATGCCTTGGGAAGCGTGGGCGAGAAGTGGCGAACAATCGGCAACCGGCCAAACGTGGAGTCCGCGTCTTGGATTGAATCGGGCACCGAGAGCTCGACCTGATTGAGGCTGGCTCCGAAGGTTGTCCCCGACGGAAGCGGGTCTTCGCAGTCCTCGCCGGTCGGGGGGACAGGAAGTGTGGCGTATGGAGCCTTCACGCCTGACATGACGGCGTCGCTGAGTGCTGCGGAGCCGCCGAAGAGTCGAATTCGGTCAGGGCGCCGGCTCGACAGCGCCGACTTCGTGGATGCGTGGAGCGCGCTCTGGGTGCTGAGGAGAACAGGGCCACCTTCGCGAGCAGCCAAAGCCGCGCCTACCAACGCGTCGGGGTAGGAAGCGCCGGAAGCGATGAAGGCGGTGGAGGCGGAATCAGGGAATCGGTCGGCAATCAACGCCGCATTCTCGTATCGGTGCGAGCCGGACACGCGGATCGGAGTCTTGTTTACTGCATACGAGGCTGCCTTGGTCGCCGTGGCCGAGGAGACAGATGAAGTGCCTCCCACAACCACGATCTCTCGTGGAGCCAGGCGACGCAGCTGCGCGGCCACGTTGCTGTCGAGCCGTGTGGGGCTCGTCAGCAGCAACGGCACATTCTGCGATCCGGCCAACGGCGCAGTGACCAGCGCGTTCGGGAAATCGTCGCCGTTGGTTAGATACACCCGACGCAGTCCAGGGGCGTAGTCCTGCGCCAGGGCCGCGCCAGTCTGGTATCGGTTCGCCCCGGCGATTCGAATGGCCTTGCCGGAGCCGGCGTAGCTGCCCAAACGCTGCACCACCGTCGTGCTGACCACGGTCGATCCCCCCACGACGACGATGCGCTGCGGAGCCAACCTGCGCAGCGCGCGGTCCGTCTCGGCCGGGATGACATTGGTGTCGGTCAGCAGGACGGGGGCACTGTCGCGGCCAGCTCGGGCGGCGGCGGCAAGGGCGTCGGGATAGTTGCGCCCGCTGACGACGTACAGCACATCCAGTGGCCCGCTCCAGTTCTTCGATACCTCCTCTGCGGTGGCGTATCGGTTGGCACCCCAGATGCGGTCGACTGACTCGGCCGACGCGTTGGCGGCAAGTGTTCCGGGTGGGGCAGCCGGAATGGCGGCTGCCGCGGCCGGGACACCGCCGGCCAACATGAGTGTTGCGACGAGCATGGATGTTAAGGCACGAATCACGCGATCTCCTTGGGTGAGATCACAGGATGGGACCCAGAATTTGGGATATAACCCAAGGATTATGCGAAATGCGATACCTTGGCCGAGAAATGGACAGGGGTTGAGAAAGCGCTACCCAACCCAAGGCATCAGCAATGCCCGATCCAGACCCGAAGTCCGGCAGTCACCTGCGATTCCGGCCCGGGGAACCATGAGACCCGGGCCCGATTACGGCGGGCGGCGAATGGGTTTTCCAGCCCCCGGACGGTAAGGTTCGCCAACGTGTCAGTTCACTCCAATTACACACTCAGCCATCTGGACCACCTGGAAGCCGAGTCGATCCACATCTTTCGTGAGGTCGTCGCCGAGTTCGAGAAGCCGGTCCTCATGTTCTCCGGCGGCAAAGACTCCATCGTCATGCTGCGGCTCGCAGAGAAGGCTTTCTACCCGGCCAAAGTGCCCTTCCCAGTGCTCCAGGTCGACACCGGCTTCGACTTCCCCGAGGTGCTCGCCACCCGCGACCGTTGGGTCGATCGACTCGGTGTGAACATGATCGTGGCCTCGGTTGAGGAAGCCATCGCGAGCGGGATCGTCATCGACGACGGCAAGACCAGTCGTAATCGCCATCAGATCGGCACGCTGCTCAACGCTCTGGAAGAAGGCGGATTTACCGCTGCTTTCGGCGGCGGGCGACGCGACGAGGAGAAGGCGCGCGCCAAAGAGCGGGTGTACTCCCACCGTGATGAGTTCGGCCAGTGGGACCCCAAGAACCAGCGGCCGGAGTTGTGGTCGCTCTACAACGGTCGGGTTCACGAGGGCGAGCACATGCGGATCTTCCCGCTGTCCAACTGGACCGAGCTCGACATCTGGGCCTACATCGGACGCGAGCAGATCGACATACCGAAAATCTACTTCTCCCACCAGCGCCGTGTTTTCGAGCGCGACGGGATGTTGCTCAGCGAAAGCGAGCACAACCCCTGCCGTCCGGGCGAGGTCGCCCAGGAGCGCGCCGTCCGATTCCGCACCGTGGGCGACCTGACGATGACGGGCTGTGTGGAAAGCACCGCCAGCGACGTCGCCCAAATCATTGAAGAAGTGGCTGTCGCGCGCGTGACCGAGCGAGGTGCCACCCGTGGAGACGATCGGTTCTCCGAGGCGGCCATGGAAGACCGCAAGAAAGAGGGATACTTCTAATGGCGATGGATCTACTCCGCTTCGCGACCGCTGGCTCGGTCGACGACGGCAAGTCGACGCTGATCGGGCGCCTGCTGCTCGACTCCAAGGCCATTTTTGAGGATCAGCTGGAGTCGGTCGAGCGCACCTCGCACGACAAGGGCTACGACTACACCGACCTCGCTCTGTTGACCGATGGGCTTCGCTCCGAGCGGGAGCAGGGCATCACCATCGATGTGGCCTACCGCTACTTCGCCACCCCCAAGCGCAAGTTCATTATCGCCGACACCCCGGGTCACGTTCAGTACACCCGGAACATGGTGACTGGCGCCTCGACTGCGGACCTCGGTCTGGTGCTGGTCGACGCACGCCAGGGGATGACCGAGCAGTCCCGTCGTCACGCTGTCCTGTTGTCGCTGTTGCGGGTTCCACACATGGTGCTTGCGGTCAACAAGATGGACCTCGTCGACTACGACCAAGCGACCTTCGAGAAGATCCAAGACGAGTTCACCGCCTTCACCAGCAAACTGACCGTCCCGGACCTCGAGGTCATCCCGATCTCGGCCCTGGCTGGCGACAACGTCGTGAATCGTTCGGAGAACATGCCGTGGTATCAGGGGTCGTCCTCTGATGCACCACCTCGAGACGGTCTATGTTGCCTCAGACCGCGACCTCATCGACACTCGGCTCCCGGTGCAGTTCGTCGTGCGCCCCAAGTCGGACGCGTTCCACGACTACCGCGGGTATGCAGGCCAGGTGGCCGGTGGTGTGCTGCGCAAGGGCGATGAGGTCATGGTGCTGCCCAGCGGACTGACATCCACCATCGAGGGCATCGACATCTTTGACCAAGAGGTCGACGAAGCGTTCCCGCCGATGTCGGTCACGGTCCGGCTCAGCGATGACCTCGACGTCTCTCGTGGAGACATGATCTGTCGTCCCAAGAACGCGCCCCGAGTCTCTCAAGACATCGACGCCATGGTGTCGTGGATGGTCCCCGAGCCGCTGAGGGCCCGCCGCAAGTTGGCCATCAAGCACACGACGCGCAACGCCCGGGCTGTGCTGAAGGACATCCACTATCGCCTGGACATCAACTCCTTGCACCGCGACCAAGACGCCACTGAGTTGGGTCTGAACGAAATCGGTCGAGTGACCCTGCGGACTACTCAGCCCCTGCTGTGTGACGACTACTCGACGAACCGGTCGACTGGCTCATTCATCCTGATCGACGAAGCCACCGGCGCCACCGTCGGTGCCGGGATGATCAACTCCTGAGATAAGCGAACTCTCACGGCCGTCTTCACCCGAAGGTTGCGACTTCAGCTTCATCCCCATCGCGAGTGCCAGCCGAGTCGCTCTTCCAGACACCTGCCGCTTACGTCGACGTCTGCATTGCACGACCAATGCAGACGTCCTCAAGAGCGGCAGACGATGAGATATCGGCCCTGGGTTTGTCGATGCCGCAGGGTGATCAACTCCTGAGTTGGCGGCTGATTCATCGAAAACGCGGATTGGACACCCCGGAGCTCTTCAAAGCTCTGGTGACGTAGGAGCGATTGATCCGCCGCACGAGGCGGCCGATGCCGAGTCCGCTGCGCTCCTCGTGGTCGACTCGAGCTCGAGGATGCATGATCCACGGCTCGTGCGGACCTTTGACGTGGTGGTCGCTCAGCTCGATGCTGCATACGTGCTTGATGTGCTTGTAGCCGTAGAGCTGTGGCACGACCAATCGGTATGGAGCGCCGTGGTCGCGGCCTAGCGGCTGGCCGTCGCGGGAGTGAGCGAGCATCGCTCCCTGACCTCGCAGATCCTCGAGGGCGATCGACGCTGCCGCACCGTCCGGAGCGGTGAAGACCACGTGGGTCACGCGAGCATCCGCCACAGGAGTGAGCACCTGGTCCCACACATCATCGAAGAGCCAGCCCGTGTATGGGGTGTCGACCACACTCCACGTCACCACACAGTGCATGTCCATCGCCCGAGTCGCCTGGGACGTCTTGTCCAGGTCTGCTCGGTGCAGGGTGATGCCGTGTCCTGCCGGTCCTGGGATCCGCAGCCGCGGGTTCTCGGGGATGGTGAACTGGGTGCGGACGCTGGCCTGCGTTGCCACGGGCGGTCCTCACGTCACGGTCGCCGACCTCGCTGATCGCCTCGATGGCCCCGTCGGATCGATTTACCACCGCTTCACATCGCGCGATGTGCTGGTCATCCGCCTCTGGCTGCGCAGCGTGCGGCGGTTCCAGGCCGGGCTCTTCGACCTGGCTGACATCACCGACCCGCACGAAGCCTGCTCGCCATGGCGCTACACATCCCGCGATACTGCCGCGTCCATCCCGACGAAGCGGCCAGTCTCACGCTGTATCGCCAAGAGCGCCTGATGGCCCGGTCGCCGGACGAGGTGCGCCCAGCAGTCTCGAGCCTCAACGACGACCTCATTGCGCTGGTCCAGGACATGACGCAACGGCGCTATGGCCAACTCACCAAAGACAACGCGCAGTGGGTGCTCATGGCGATCCGAGTGGCACCATACGGACTCGTCCGGCCCTATCTCGGTGGGCCGATCCCCACCCAGGTCGACGACGCGGTGGCCGCCAGCACCGACGCCATCCTGCGCCTGGGCGACGCTGTCTGAAGCAGGCCGCCTAGCGACTGTGATTCCTCAGCGGGGACGATAGACGTCGGCGCGATGATCGACGTGTGTGACGTAAACGGTCTGCGCTGCCTCTTCGATCCTGTAGAGCAGCCGGTATGGACCGCGTCGAGCCCCGTAGAGGCCAGCCAGATCACGTTTGAGGGGCTTGCCGACTCGATGCGGCTCGCGCGCCAACGGGCCGAAACTAAACTCGATGATCGCGGGCACGACACGGGGCGGGATGTCGTGCAGGGCTCGGCGCGCCGGTCCTGTGAATTCGACTGCGTAGTACAACGGGTCCGTTGCCTAGACGTCGCGCCGAGGAACGCCGAACTCGGACCGGATCGCGGATTCATCGTGAGTCTTACCCGCTTCGATGTCTGCGTCAGACTCGGAGATGACGTCGCGGATGCCGGGGAGCGACAACCAGAAGAGTGTCTCCTGCAGCGAATCCCACTCCTCGACACCGACCAGTACTGCCGCTGGGGAGCCGTTTTTGGTAATGGTGACTCGGTCATGGGTTGCGGCTACGGAGTCGACATACTCGTTCAGTCTGTCTTTGACCTTTGAGATCGGTAGGACTGCCATGGTCCTCATAGTACGCCTCACAATCAGCGCAGCGAAGGCCTTAATTCAGGTCTAGAGAATCACGAGCTCGGCCTCGCCTCCCGTGTGTGTCGCTGGAGCCACGAGGCTGCGGTTATGGATCCGATCATGTGTGGTTATGATTGCGTCGTGACCAACCGCTCGAGCAGCCATCTCGTCTCGCGACGTCATGTCGACCTGCTCCGGGTCAGCAGCACTTTGATGTGTGGGATGCGCTAGCGCGCCCCACTGCGATGGCTCATCCGAGCCGCCGACCGGGCGTGTGAGCTCGGTCGGTCCTCTCTGAAGTCCGGTTCGCCTCACGCGCCACCGCCCTTCGTGAGGAAACCATGACCGCCGACGCCGTTCGCAGCGCTCGACCAGCACGCCCGTCTCGACCCAACGGTCAGTGGGCTATCGATGGCCCCGCGCCGCTGAACCACAACGAAGAGACGAAGGCCGCCGACAACGGACTCAACGTCCGGGAGCGGATCGAGCAGATCTACTCCAAGCAAGGCTTCGCCTCAATCGATACCGACGACCTTAATGGCCGGATGCGCTGGTGGGGGCTCTACACCCAGCGGCGCCCCGGCATACCTGGCGGCCGCACGGCACAGATGGAGCCGCACGAACTGTCAGACGAATTCTTCATGCTGCGGGTTCGACTCGACGGGGGAGCGGTGAGCGCACACCAGTTGCGGGTGCTGGGGGAGATCTCGACGGAATTCGCCCGGGACACCGCCGACATCAGTGACCGGCAGAACGTCCAACTGCACTGGATCCGGATCGAGGATGTGCCGCAGATCTGGGCGCGACTCGAAGCAGCCGGTATGCAGACCACCGAGGCCTGCGGTGACACGCCCCGCGTCATCTTGGCCAGTCCGGTTGCAGGGATTTCGGCTCAGGAACTGATCGACCCGACGCCGGTGATCGACGAAATCTTGGAGCGCTTCATCGGTGACCCCGAGCTGTCCAACCTGCCCCGCAAGTTCAAGAGCGCGATGACCGGGCATCCAAGCCTGGACGTTGTGCACGAGATCAACGACATCTCGCTGGTGGCCGTCGAGCACCCCGAGCTCGGCATCGGCTATGACCTCTGGGTCGGCGGCGGGCTGTCGACCAACCCCCGGCTGGCCGAGCGCCTGGGTGCCTTTGTGCGCCCGGAGGAGGCGGCGGACGTGTGGCACGCGGTGCTGCAGGTCTTCCGCGACTACGGGTACCGCCGGCTGCGCAACAAGGCCCGGCTGAAGTACCTGCTTGCCGACTGGGGTGCCCAGAAGTTCCGGTCCGTCCTGGAGACCGAATACCTCGGTCGTCCGCTGGCTGATGGTCCGCCGCCTCCCCCGCCAACCGGCCCCAGCGATCACGTGGGTGTTTATGAGCAGCAGGACGGCAAGCGTTACGTCGGGGCTGCCCCCACCGTCGGCAGGGTGAGCGGCACCATCCTCACCGCGTTGGCTGACCTGATGGAATCGGTCGGCTCGGATCGCCTCCGGTTCACCCCGCACCAAAAGCTGGTGCTCCTCGACATACCCGTCGAGCATGTTGATCAGGTGGTGAGCGCGGTCGAGCATCTGGGTCTGCGCACGGCGCCCAGCGCCTTCCGGCGGTCCACTATGGCCTGCACCGGCATCGAGTTCTGCAAGTTGGCCATTGTGGAGACAAAAGCCACCGCTGCTGCCGCGATCACCGAGCTGGAGTCCAGGCTTGCCGACCTCGAGCTCGACCAGTCGATCTCGCTCAACGTCAACGGTTGCCCGAACTCCTGCGCGCGCATCCAGACTGCCGATATCGGGCTCAAGGGTCAGATCATCACGGTCGACGGTGAGCAGGTACCCGGTTTTCAGGTGCACCTGGGCGGCGGTTTGGCCGGCGAAGACCGTGCCGAGCCCGAGTTGGGCCGTACGGTCCGCGGGATCAAGGTCAGCGCAGATCACCTGCCCGACTATGTCGAGCGAGTGGTGCGCACCTGGGCGTCCGAGCGCGAGCCGGGCGAGACGTTTGGCACGTGGGCGCACCGCGCCGAAGAGGCGGTGCTGGCATGAGCGTCGCCGAATTGGACTGCCCCACCCGCCCGCGTCACCGCTGGAGCCCGCAAGAGCCTCAGCGCGGATACGGCGTCCCCGCCCCCAGCGGCCGACGCAGCACCGAGGAGTTGCGCCGTTTGGCACTCTGGGCCCAAGAAGCCCTCGTCGGGGCCAGCGCCGGACAGGTGTTGGCCTGGGCCTACGCCGAGTTCGGCGACTCACTCGCGGTGGCCAGCAGCATGGCCGACGCGGTCCTGCCGCATTTAGCAGCCACGGTGTATGCGGGGGTGCGCCCGGATGATTCTGCGCCGGAGCCGCCGGTCATCTTCTTGGACACTGGCTATCACTTCGAGGAGACGCTGGCCACCCGTGACGAGGTCGCGCGACGGTTGCCGGTGCGCGTGCTGAGCATCACCCCGACTCGTAGCGTCCAGCAACAAGACGAGGACTTTGGCAGCGACCTCTTCAATCGTGATGCGAGTGCCTGCTGCCGGATGCGCAAGGTCGAGCCGCTGCGCCAAGCGTTGACCGGCTACCAGGCGTGGGCCTCGGGTGTGCGGCGCAGCGACAGCCCCACCCGTGCGCAGACCCCCCTCATCAGCTGGGATGAACGCCACGAGGTCGTGAAGCTCAACCCGTTGGCCGCGTGGAGCGACGCTCACGTCGAGGCCTACATCCAGCGGCACCAGGTGCCGGTGAATCCGCTCATTGCGCAGGGCTATCCCTCGATCGGCTGCGGTCCGTGCACACTGCGCCCGCTCCTGGGTGCTGACCCGCGCTCGGGTCGATGGGCTGGGACCACGAAGACGGAATGCGGGTTGCACCTATGACGGCCGTGAACGGGAAGGGCGTGAGCGGTCACGACGGCAGCGGGAACGACACCTCGACCACGATGTTCGGTCTCGACCTCACCGACCGTTGGGTGGTCGCTGTGGGCGGTGGGGCAGTCAGCACCCGGCGGGTCGTGGACCTCTTGGCTCAGGGTGCTCGGGTGCGGCTGATCAGTCCCGACGCCAGCCCGCAACTGCGCCAACTCATCGCCGACGGCATGATCTCCTGGGTGCCCAGGGTGTATGTGGGCTCGCCGGACCTGGCCGGAGCGTGGCTGGTGCACACCGCGACAGGGGCGCCGAGGGTGGATTCCCGGGTGGCTCGCGATGCTGAATCGACCTGCACGTGGTGCATCAACGCCGGTGATGCTGATGCTGGCACGGCGAGGACACCAGCACGGACCTCCCTGAGCACTCCGGATGGGCCGGTCGACATAGCGGTCGGCGCGTCAGGGGACCCGCGGCGCGCGGCTGCTATCGCCGCCGCAGTGAGCGGCGCGTTGCAGACCGGCCGCATCGACACGCGTCGGCGTCGACCCCGACCTTCCGCAGGCTGGGTTGCCCTGGTCGGTGGCGGTCCAGGCAAGGACGGGCTTCTCACCGTGCGCGGGGCTCAACTCTTGGCGGCAGCCGATGTCGTCGTCGTTGATCGCCTTGCGCCGCGCCGACTCCTGCAGGACCTGCCGGATGATGTCGACGTCATCGATGTGGGCAAAGACGTGGGACACCACGCGGTCCCACAGTCGCGGATCAACGAGATCTTGGTCGAGCAGGCCAGCGCTGGCCGCGGGGTCGTCCGGCTTAAGGGCGGCGATCCCTACATATTGGGTCGAGGCGGCGAGGAGCTCGCGGCGTGCAGGCAGGCCGGGGTCGGGGTCGAGGTGGTGTCGGGGGTCACCAGCGCTGTGGCGGTGCCTGCGGCGGCCGGCATACCGCTCACGCATCGCGGGGTAGCCCGCGGGTTCACCGTGGTGACCGGTCACGACCAGATCGCGGACCTGCCGACGGGTGGCGACCACACCGTCGTAGTGCTGATGGGCGTGGCCCGACTGCGTGAGACGACGAAGACCATGATCGCGGCCGGTCGCGCGTCGGACACTCCGGTTGCCATCGTGGAGCGCGGCTTGCTGCCAGGTCAGCGCACCACGGTTGGCACCCTGGATGAGATCTCGGCCCGCGCGAGTCTCGTCGGCGTTCGTTCGCCTGCGGTCATCGTGATCGGCGATGTCGTCCGGCTCAGCCCCGCCTGGCACGACGCACACCGCGGCGCGGTCTCGGTGCCGAGTCACGCGTGACTGCTTCACGGCCGCTGGTCTTGCTGGCCCACGGCACGGCGAATCTTGCCGGTCAGGACGTGGTGTATGCCGTCGGTCGGGAGACCGCGGCGCGCCTTCCGGGGGTAGACGTCAGTGTCGGGTTTGTCGACGTCTGTGGCCCTAACGCTGAAGAGGTGCTGCTCGCCCACCCAGGGGCCGTGGTCGTCCCGTATCTGCTGACCAGCGGATACCACGTGCGCCACGACATACCCGAAGCGATTCGCAGTGCCGACAATGGAGCCGTTGCAACGAAAGCGCTAGGGGTGACACCCGAGGTGGTGGACGCACTGCTCGATCGACTTCGAGAGGAAGTCGACGGCGGCGGCGCACCTGAGGGCGAACCGCGATCAGTGGATGCACTGATGCTCACTGCGGCCGGATCTTCGGATGCGCAGGCTCGGCAAGAGGTGTTGTGCACGGGTGCCGTCCTCGCAGCGTGCTCGCGCTTGCCGGTGCGAGTCGGGTTCATGACCGGTCCTGGCCCCGGGGCGGCTGAGGTCCTCGATGACCTCCACGCCCACGGTTGGCAGCACGTCGCGACGGTCAGCTATCTGTTGGCACCGGGGTTCTTCCACTCTCGCGCGACAGGACTGGGCGCAGCGATGACGACTGCTCCGTTGGGGGTGCATCCCCGATTGGTCGAGGCGGTGGCTGATCGCTACCTCACGAAGGCGCCGCCAGCCTCCACCGCTTGAGGTACCTCGGTTCCATCGGCTCGAGTCAGCGCGTCGCGCGAGGCGCAAGCGGCGCTCGGTTATCCACACCCTCCGGCGCTTGGCCGTTTGTCCACACAACAACCTAGGGTTGTCGGTGATCTCTGCGATAGTAGACACATGTTCGATTTCGAATCTGGCGACGGACACCACTTCGGGGGTAGCTCGGTGCCGCCTGTGCCCCCGGTGCCGCCCCTGGCTGCGGCCGATTCAGCTGAGGCCGACGCTGCCCCCGAACGGGCATGGCAGTCCCCGGCTGATGTGGTCGCGGGGCACGTCGCTGATGCGAAGGTCTCAGCGAGGGCAGCTACTGAGGTCTGGCCGGTGTTCCCGCGACTGAGCGGTGATGAACTCACAGCTGAGCTCACTCACGTGGACACCCTGCGCGCCCAGACCGAGACCCTGACCTTGCACCTGGTGATCGAAGCGATGGATCGTGGTTTGCCCTCCGACAAAGGCTTGAGCGCATATAACTGGTTGACACGTCGCTGCCCGTGGCTGGCCCCGGTGGCGGTCAGCGACTTCGTGACCGTCGCCCACGGCGTGCGCCACCCGTTGCACGCCCAGCTGCGCGAGGAGGTCATATGCACGGGGTTGCCGGTGCGGCGCGCAGCGACGATCCTGCGCGCCCTCGCCCGGGCCAAACCCTTCATGTCCACCACCCCCGAACCCCCCGACGACGAGGCTGATGGCGAACCGGTGAGTGAGTACGAGGCCTGGGTGGCGTCGTTGACCGCGATCGCCGCCGACACGGCGTTCCCGGATAAGCACCTGCGGGTGGTGACCGAGCACATGATGTCCACGCTCGTGCCCGACAAAGATCACGAAGCTCGCGAGAAAGCGGCCCACGAAGTGCGCGGCGTCAACGAGTCCTCGCTTGCCGACGGGTCACTGATCCGGTTCATCGTGACCACCGGTGCTGAAGGCGCCGCCCTGTTCCGTGCCCTGTTCACTTCTCCGCTGGCCGCACCCTGCCCCGACGAAACCGGCCCCGACCCGCGCACCGCGACCCAACGCCGACACGACGCCCTGTTCACCGTCCTCAAACGTGGCCTCGCGGGCGGTGACAGTGCCCCCACTACTCCCAAAGCCACCGTGAACGTCACCATCAACTGGGACCTGCTGCGCCAGACCTTCACCGGCACCGGGACCACCGACACCGGCGAAGTCCTGTCCCCCGAAACCGTCCGCAAAATGGCCTGCGACGCCGACATCATCCCCACCATCCTCGGGACCGACCGCGAAATCCTCGACCTCGGCCGGGCCAAACGGCTCGTCACCCCCGGACAGCGCCGTGTGCTGCACCACCGCGACACCCACTGCACCTTCCCCGAATGCACGATCCCCGCACCCTGGTGCGACGCCCATCACGTCCAACATTGGTCGCGCGGTGGGCGATCAGACATCTCCAACTACGCCCTGCTGTGTGGGCGGCACCACACCATCGTCCACGACAAGGACCTCAGCGCCAGCATCTACAGCACCGGCGTCACCTGGCACGTGTAACCGCCCCGCCCCACACCCGACCATTGATGGCCGGGCTACCGGCATGCCCCACATCCGGTTCGCGCGCTCCTATCGGGTCGGGCGAAACGCTCAGCCCAGACCAAACGGCAGGGCATCAGGCATGGCTAGGAAGCGGGTGACCGACGGCGAGGATTCCGGCGTGCGGCGACGTCTTTGATGGCGTCGATGATGCGCTGGGCGTGAGCCTGCGGCGAGCCGTGCTCGAGGTAGTCATCGCGGCAGTCGGTTGCGACAGCAAGCCGTTCTTGTGGCCCGGCCTGCAGGCGTTCACGAACCTGCATGATGGAGTCGACCAGCGCTTCGAGATCACCCTCACGGAAGAACGCACCACTGCGCCCCGGGCGGATCGCCTCCCACTCCGTCGCGTGATGGTCGGGGTTGTCATGGGTGACCACAGGCCGCCCGTGCATCAAGGATCCGGTGACGGTCAGCCCGGCGTGACCAGGGATGACGCTCATGTGGATCTGCGCGTAGTAGTCGGCAACGTCCTGCGGGTCATATAACCCGCCGGTGAACGTCACGTCGATCCCCAACTCCGCAGCCTGGGCTTGCAGGTTAGCGCTTTCCTCGCCGTCACCCACGATGATGGCGCGGGTCGGCACGCCGCGGGCGCTGAGGGCTGCCACCGCACTGAGCAACAGGTCGACACGCTTGCGTGGGGTGAGCCGCAGAGCGACTCCCAAGACGAGCGGGTCGGGCGCAGGAATCCCCGCCTCACTGACCCGCTGAGCGGCTGGAGTGTCGGGCAGGCTGTTGCCGACGACATATAAGCGCGAGGCTGGGTAGCCCGCCCGCACCCCCAACTCGGCCGATCGTTGGCCGTAGGTGATGAAACCGTGGGCCAACCGAAATCCGGCCACTTTGAGCCGCTCCTTGGTTTGCCCATGTTTCTTCGTCCAGCCCAGCCCCCAAAAGAGCAAACTCTGCCCACGCGCTCGCACTACTGCCGATGAGATCCACATGGTCAGGCAGTGCATCGACGGGTCCCACACCACGATGTCGTAGCGGCTCGACAGCGACCGTCGCAACAGCCCGGGATGGAAGCGCAACGGGCCCAGCGCGAGGGTCTGATGCCATTGCAACTCGGGCAGATCCTCGGGATCGATGGGAGCCACTGAGCTGCTTCCCTTAAGGCCTCCGCGTGATGGCGATGGCGATCGCCCAGCGGCAATCGTCAGATCCACGTCGGGGTGGGCCAGCAAAGCGCGAAAGACCCCTAGCCGGTAGTGCATCGAGTAGGAGTAGGCGATCAACACCCGAAGGCGTTGCCGATCCTCAGGCTGAGCGGGGGGCACCGTCGTCAGGCTCACTACCGTTTGAGTCATCGGCGCTCAGATCCCCGTTCTCGGGGTCGTCCATCGGGGAATCTGTGCCTTGAGCGCTACTGCTGCCCGGCTCGTTGGCACCGACCCAGTCGTCGGGACGAAACATCGGCTGTCCACCCAGTGGCCGAAGGTGCGGTGGGATGGAACCCGGCGGCATCTGCTCACGTGGATGGGGCGCATGATCGGTCGGCAGCCGGTCCCCGTCCATCCGGCCCTTCTCGCTGTATCCGGCCTGCTTATGGAGATTCTCCATTCGCCAGCGGTTGCGGGCTCCGGCGTCAGCGAGCAGCCGCAGACCGCGAATGAGGGCCATTCCATAGTCATCGAGTTGAAAGCGATACAGCGGCTTCTTCTGCGATCGAGGCGTTACGGCCCGGCCCAGGAGCAGCAGGCTGACGAACACCGCCACCAAGAAGTAGAGAAAGATCATGTCGACCACCCTCGCACGCTTTGCTGCGAGGGCTGAGTGGTGGCGCGGTGGTTCAGTTTTTCTTCACCAGCGGCTTAGGCAGGTGGCCTGCCGATTTCTTGTAGATCGTCGCCGCCTGACGGTTGGCCAACATCCTGGTCAGCCCCACGATGGCTCCCGAGAGTAGGGCAAAGGCGATGGCCTCACCCCATCCGTTGTCAGGGTCCTCGGGGTTCTTCGGTGCCTCGTCACCCCGGAAAAACTTCCAACTGCCATCTGTCACCTTGCGCGCCACGATGCTCGCCCCAACGGCGGCACCGGAGGCCATGATCTTCCACACCAGATTACCCATGACCCCAGACTGCCATACCGGCATGAGCAGGACAGGGGTACGCTGTTGTCTACGACAGGGGAGCGCACCAGCGCTGAGAGTGCGGCACCAGCCGCAGACCCTCGAACCTGATCCGGTTAGTACCGGTGGAGGAAGTCGAGTCTCGTTGGCACACCGCCAGCACCCCTCCTCACCCAAGGAGGTCTGCATGACCGCACGACACATCCTCAGATTGCTCACCGCGGGACTAGCCGCGATGGCTTTGACCGGCTGTTCTCTGGTCGGCAACGATCCTGACAATGACGACGAGCCGTCGACGCAAGGAGATGTCTCCGCCCCGAGCGACGGCGCGGGGAGCACCTCAGACCTCGCCCGCGCCACCGGAGCCGGCGGTGAAGTGGTCCTGATCACGCACGACTCCTTCTACCTTCCGCCTACAGTCATCGACGAGTTCGTCGAGCAGACCGGCTACAACCTCACCGTGCAACCCTCGGGGGACGCCGGGTCAATGACCAATCAGTTGGCTCTGACGAAGGGCAGCCCGTTGGGTGATGTGGCCTTCGGGATCGACAACACCTTTGCCTCACGAGCGGTCCAGGAAGGCGTCCTTGCGCCATACACCCCCAGCAACCCGCCCGCCGGGATGAGTGAGCACGCCCTGGACGGCGAAGCGTCGGCATACCTCACCCCGATCGACTATGGCGACGTCTGCGTCAACGTGGACGACGTGTGGTTCGATCAGCGCGACATCGAGCCGCCCCGGACGCTGCAAGACCTGGTGAACCCGGAGTATGCCGGCCTGCTGGTGACGCCCGGAGCCAGCACTTCGAGCCCTGGCCTGGCGTTCTTGCTGGCGACAATCGCCGAGTTTGGCGAGGGCGGCGACGGTCAAGGGGGCTGGCAGGAGTATTGGCAAGCGCTGGAAGCCAACGACGTCAAGATCACCGCCGGTTGGGAAGACGCCTACCTGGTCGACTTCACTGCGGGGCAGGGTCAGGGTGATCGACCGCTAGTCGTGTCCTACGCGTCGTCGCCCCCCTACACCGTTCCCGAGGATGGAGGAGAGCCCACCACCTCGGCGCTGATGGACACCTGCTTCGATCAGGTCGAATACGCCGGGGTCATCGAAGGCGCTGAGAATGAGGCCGGCGCGCAGGCCTTGATCGACTTCATGCTCGGCGAGTCAGTGCAGCAATCGTTGCCCGAGTCGATGTTCGTCTTCCCCGTCTCTGACGAGGTCGAGTTGCCGGATGACTGGGCACGCTACGCCAAGGTCGCCGACGACCCCTACGAGATCCCCGCCCAGGACATCGAAGCCAACCGCTTGGACTGGGTGACGCAGTGGGCCGATATCGCTACCGGCTGAGGGCGTGAACCTGTCCAAAGTGTGGCCGAGGGCAGCGGTGGCGGCGCTGGCCTGCATACCTCTGGCCTTCGTCTGTGTGTTCTTCTTGCTGCCTTTGGGCGGGATGCTGGCCCGAGGTTTTGTGCCCGAGGGCGGCGGATTAGACCTATCGGGCATCCCCGAGGTGCTGACCCGAGCCCGGACGATCCGCGTGTTGACCTTCACCGTCGCCATCGCCGCCGCGGGCACGGTGCTCACCGTGGTGATCGCCCTGCCCGTGGCCTTCGTGCTGTACCGGTTGCGTTTTCGCGGTCGGGCGGTGGCCCGAGCGATCGTCACCATGCCGTTCGTGTTGCCGACGGTGGTCGTCGGGGTGATGTTTCGAGCGGTATTGGCTCCGAACGGGCCGCTGGGATTTCTAGGTTGGGATGGACACTGGATCTCCATCCTGCTGGCCTTCGCCTTCTTCAATATCGCCGTGGTGGTCCGCACCGTGGGCACCACCTGGGCGGGCATGGATCGTCGCCCCGAAGAGGCAGCAGCCGCCCTTGGTGCCACGCCCTGGCAGGTATGGCGCACGGTCACCGGGCCGGCGCTGAAGCCAGCCATCATCTCGGCGGCCACGTTGGTCTTCTTGTTCTGTTCGACGGCCTTCGGGGTGGTGCTCACCCTGGGCGGCTTGCAATACGGCACGATCGAGACCGAGATCTACTTCCTGACCACGCAGTTCTTCGACCTGCGAGCAGCCGCAGTGCTCTCGGTGCTGCAGGTGGTGGTTGTCCTGCTGTTACTCAGCGGTGCCGCTCGGGCGCGCGCCGCCGGCCAACAGTCGATTCGGCATACCACCGCGCCGGACCGAGCCCCTCGGACCAGTGACCTGCCCGTGTTGGCGGCCACCGTTGCCGTGATCGCCTTCGTGCTGGTGCCGTTGGGCACCCTCGTGTTGCGCAGTGCGAGGGATGACCAAGGGTGGACGCTGCGTTACTACGCGCTGCTCAACGATCCGACGGCGAATCGGTCGCTGCGGGTCAGCGTGACCGAAGCGATCGGCAACTCGTTGCGCACCGCCGTCGATGCGACGGTGTTGGCCCTCACCTTGGGGCTGATCGTGGCGATTGTGGTGACCCGTATGCCGAGAAGTCGCCGTGAGCGACGGTTGCTGTCCGGAGTGGATGCGCTGTTCATGCTGCCCCTGGGGGTGTCTGCAGTGACCATCGGATTCGGCTTCTTGATCACGCTGGACACCCCGCCGCTTGACCTGCGCAGCTCGCCCATCCTGGTGCCGATCGCGCAGGCGATGGTGGCCCTGCCGTTGGTGGTGCGGACGCTGACGCCAGTGCTCGGCGGCGTGGATCCGCGACTGCGGCAGAGCGCGGCCAGCCTTGGGGCGGGGCCATTCCGGGCCGCCTGGACGGTGGAAGCGCCGCTGATGGCCAGACCGCTCATCGCTGCGGCGGGCTTCGCCTTTGCTGTGTCACTAGGTGAGTTTGGGGCGACCAGCTTCCTGGCTCGTCCAGAGCGACCGACGGTGCCGGTGTTGATCTATGACCTGATCAGCTCGCCGGGAGTGGACAACGCGGGTATGGCGCTCGCCGCCAGTGTGGTGTTGGCCGTCCTCACCACCACGGCTATCGGGCTCGTCGAGCGTCTGAGGCCCGCAGGCATAGGGAGCTTCTGAGATGCTGAATCTGCGCGACGTGAGCGTGTCGTTCGGTGACTTCACCGCGGTCGACGGTGCGACCTTCGAGGTGCCAGCGGGTCGAGTGCTCGCAGTGGTCGGTCCCTCGGGGTGTGGCAAGTCCACGCTGCTGAGGGCCATCGCCGGGCTCGAGGAGGTCAGTCGAGGCGCGGTGACCTTCGATGGCGTGGACATGGGTCCGATCCCTACACACGCCAGGGGGTTTGCCCTGATGTTTCAGGACGGGCAGTTGTTTGCGCAGCAAAACGTGGGGAGCAACGTGGGGTACCCGCTCCGGCTGCGCTCGGTCCCCGGCGGGCAGATTCGTGAGCGGGTGAACGAGCTGCTAGACCTCGTGGGCCTGGCCGGAGCCGCGGACCGGCGTGTCCCAAGCCTGTCCGGCGGTGAGCAGCAACGGGTCGCGCTCGCGCGGGCGCTGGCCGCTGAGCCTCGTCTCCTGCTACTGGATGAACCGTTGTCAGCGCTGGACCGAGAGTTGCGTGAGCGGCTGGCTGGAGACCTTCGCAGCGTGCTCACGCAGACGGGGACCACGGCCTTGGTGGTGACTCACGATCACGATGAGGCGCTGGCCGTGGCGGACGACACAGCCGTCATGCTGCGGGGGCAGCTGGCCCAGCACGGCACCACCGACGAGGTATGGCGCTACCCGGCCAACGCGGAGATCGCCCGGTTCTTGGGATACTCCACCGTGGTGCACGGTGAATCGGCCCTTGCCCTCCTCGATGCTGCCGTTCCGCGGTCAGCCGACGCCGAGATCGACCGGGCCGCGGTGAGCCAGGGTGCCGGGGTTGCCGTGCGCCGATCTGCCCTGCACCTCGACAAGGTGCCTGATGCCCCGCACCTGGAGGCTCGATCTCAGCGCATGACAGATGACTGGTCAGGGACCTTACGGGGTCGCGTCCTGCGGATCACCGCGCGCAGCGATCTGCTCAGCGTCGACGTGGACATACCCGCGATGGGCGAGATGGTGGCATCAGCCGGTCGGTCCATGCGGTTCCACACCGGTGATCTGGTGGACATCCGGGTGGATCGAAGTGGCCTCGCGGTGCTGGCGCTGGGCGAGTCCTAGGTTGAGCCGTCGCCGGTGGGAATCGGGGGCTGCGGAGTCTCGCAGAAACGGAACCCCCCGCTTCGTCCGGCGTGGTAGGAGTCCTGAATTTGATCATCCCCCGCCACACCGAGAATCAACTGCTGACCCTCGACCAACGCCTGGCTATAGACCATCCCTGGCTGCGGACAGCCTCGCGCGCCGTCAGACCAGGTGACGCGGGCATAGCCCAGAACTTCAACCAGATCTTTGTCCACGGAGCGGCGCTCGGCCAGGTCCTCGACTGCGGCTTGAACGGCGGGTCTGGACCTGATCTCGTCGGTGACCCCGCCCGTGGGCAGCCCAGGAGTGGAGTCCTCGGGGCTGGACGTCGAAGACATGTCGTCGACATTATCCGCCGGCTCGTCCGCTGAGGGGGTTGGAGGGCTTGATGGAGCCGGGGTGCTCGGTGATGTCTGCGCCCCGGAGTCTGGCGTTGATGGGTCCTGCTCGCTTCCACCGCATGCACAGAGCAAGGAAAATACGGCGACGACGGGGACGGCCGGCCACCTGCGAGTATTCATGCTGCCTCCCTAGGGACATGTATTACGACGCATCTTGGGCCAGGATGGTTCCGTCGATAGCGCATGCCAGACCGTTCGGTGTCACTATGACCAGATGGTCCCTGAGCCCCTGCAGTCGCTGATCGGCCGCGGGATCGATGCGGGTGTCGATCAGGGACAGGTATCTATCGCCCAGCGGATGGCAGAGCTCGCTCAGGCGCTGACGGTCGCTCCCACCCTCGAGAGCACCGCACAGATCGTGGCCGAGGTCGCTGCCTCGCTGATCCCTGGCGCCGAAGAGGTCAGCGTGTCGTTGGCCCGGCGGGGAGTCGGGATCGAAACCATCGCCAGTCGGGGTTCCCTGCCCGGGCGAGCCGATGCGGCACAAGTCGACACCGGGCAGGGGCCGTGCATCGAGGCGGCCTGGAAAGAGCAGATCGCGCGGTTGGAGGACACCGAGACCGATCGCCGCTGGCCGAAGTTCTCGGCACGAGCCAAAGCGCTGGGGGTGGGCAGCATGCTGTCTTTGCAACTGAGCTTGCCGCGAGAGCGAGACGATGACCGGATTGGAGCCATCAACTGCTATTCCCGGGTGCCGCGCTCCTTCGGTCGGGACAGCGAGACCATCGGCATGTTTATCGCCATTCACGCGTCGGTGGGGGTAGCCGCAGCCGAGCGCGAGGAGCAGCTGCGCACGGCGCTCGGGAGCCGCGACGTGATCGGGCAAGCGAAGGGCATGATCATGTCCAGCCAGGGGATCTCGGCGGAGGCTGCGTTTGCGGTGATGGTGCAGCAGGCACGCGACACCAATGTGCGTATCCATGACCTGGCCACACAACTTGTCAGCAGGCACCCAGGCGCTTAGCCACCCGCACGTCGCCGCCCCGCCCCGCCCCTCGCCGCCCCGCCCCTCGCCGCCCCGCCCCTCGCCGCCCCGCCCCTCGCCGCCCCGCCCCTCGCCGCCAAACGTGTGGCAGAACTTGCGCTATGGGCGGCGCTCTCCACACACGCTTGTGCGACTCACGTTTCCGGGCCCGGCGAACGACTGAGGCGGCCAACCCCGCAAGGGATTGGCCGCCTCAGTCATGACCCTCGGGCTTGCTACTCAAGCCAGCCCGAGCCCGCTAGTTGCGCCAGTTCGGATACGCCGCGTTGAGTTCGTCCAACACCTTCTGTGTGAGTGCTTTCGCACCACCGAGTGCGGTGACGGAGTCAGGCGACAAACGATCCAACTCTGCCATCACCGAATCCGGCACATCGTCGGTGTCGCTCAGCGTGAGCGGCTGTCCGAGATATCCGGAGAAGGACGCACCAGCCAGCGCGTCTGGCCAGGCCCGACCGGAGGCGACGAAAGTGGCGTCGATGTCACCGTCGAACTCCTCCGAGATGGCCACCGAGGTCTCGAAGCGGTCGACGCCAGAGAGACGACGATCTGCACCGAGAGCCGTGTAGACCTCGTTCGATACGGCCGCTGGGCCACCCAGGACAACGACTTCGTCAGCGTTCAGGTGCTCCAGAGCAGCCTCAGTGAACTGGTCGACCCGATCCGGACGGACCAGAACCACCGGCGCTCCCTGGCTTCCGGCCAGCGCGCCGCCGCTGAGCGAATCCGCGAAGTTCTTGTCTGCGCCGCTAGCGACATAGACGACAGGCACGTCTTCGGGATACAACTCGGCGATCAACTGCGACGTCTCGTAGCGGTCGGAACCGCCGATCCGCTCGACGTCACCGTAGGCCTCCAGGGCAGTTTCCACGTCGCCGTTCACCGAAGCGGAGCCACCCAGTATGACAATCTGGGACGGCTCGATCGCCTGCAACGCCGCGACTGTCTCCTGGGGTAGCGAGGTGGGCCTGGTGAGCAGGATGGGAGCGGCCAGGCTGCTTGCTTCCAGCGTGCTCGGCAGCTTGGAGTTGGCCGCCGCAGAGGACCCGGAGAGGGCGTCAGCGAAGGCGGTGCCACTGGAGACGTACACCGTGTCCGGGTTGCCCGGGTACTCCAGGGCGATCTTTGCTGCGGTGCCGTAGCGGTTGGTTCCGGCGATCCGACCGACCTCCGGAGCGCCCTCGACGGAGATGCTGACCAAAGTGCGACCAGCGACGGTGCTTCCGTTGATGTAGTTGATCGCACCCAGGTAGCGGGTGTCCTCGGCCAAGCCGGACCACGTGGCGGTCATTTCAACCGTCTCTGCGGCCGCGACTTCCACGCTGTCTGGGGAAACGGTCAGATTGCCCGCGTCTTCTTCGCCGACGTAGAAACCGTTCACCGGGACCTCGGCCGACGGCTCTGAGGAGTAGAGGTCGACAGCCACGAACCACGTACCGGCCACCGGGTCATCGATGGTGAACTCCTCGTCGGAGCCGTCCGATCCACTGGATCCGACGAGTTGGGAGTCCGGGTTGTAGATGTTCAGGTCGATGTCCGAGGCCGCAATCTCTTCACCGTAGGTGGCAAAGCGCAACACCTTGGTGCCTTCCGGAACGTCGAACTCGCCGACTCCGTCGATCGTCGTACCTGGGGTTTTCACCGTGGGCACGACGACGACGTCGGCGGCCACGAGTCCATCGATGTCCGTGTTCAGTGTCCCATCGAAGCCGGCAATCAGGTCGTAGTCGCGGCTGCCAGAAGCACCCGTCCCGCTGATTTCTCCCTCAGTCGCGACTGCCGTTGGCTGGATCGCAACTTGGCTTGTCACCGTGCTGGGGCCATCCCACACCAACGTGCCGAAGGTGTAGGTGTCCAAGGCGGCACCGTCGTAGTCGAAGGTCACCGTGAAGGTCGCCTCGCCTCCGGCCGGAACCGTGACGGTGGCCGGCTCCACGGTCATCTCCACGCCGGGTGGTGCTTGCGAGGTGTCCGATGAGTAGGTCGCCTCGGTATCGGTCACGTTGGTGACCGTCCGAGTGACGGTCTGAGTTCCGGCCAGATCGCCGATCGCGATGGTCGGATAGTTCAGGTCGCTAGGGTCAGACAAAGGCTCGTCGCACTCCCCGCCGACCAACTGGTACTGCTCGAGCGAGCAGGCATACGCCACCCAATCCTCGGCCTCGGCGTCATAGATAAGGCCGGGGTTGTAGGCAGGAGCAGGCACGACTTCACCGGACCCGTAGTCCAAGGGTGAGGCGTCATCACCGGTCCGCTGGATCTGGCCACCGTCCGTGTTCGTGGTGCGCGCCGTGGTCATCATGGCTGACTTGACTCCGGCGGGACCCCATTCGGGGTTCTCCTGCATCATCAGAAGGGCCAAGCCTGCGATGTGCGGAGCCGACATTGATGTGCCCGAGAGACTGCCGAAGTTTTCACCGTCGTAGGCCGGGGGGGCCACCGCGGCAATGACGTCCACGCCTGGAGCTGTGATGTCCGGCTTCAGCAGGTCGCCACCGCCGGCCAGTGCCGGTCCGTAGGACGAGAAGCCAGCCATCTCCGGGGCCGTGACGGGCCCGGTCTGTGGCTCGCCGATGGCGGCCGATGAGTCGTCGTTGGCGGATTCGTAAGCCTTGACGGCGTCGCCGACCGTGTTGGTGACGTGGACGGTTGGAACCGAGTGAAAGTCACCATTCAGCGACTGCGCCGCACTGGTGTTGGCCAGGACCATCCCGACACCACCTGTTGCCGCCACAGCCGCGCTCTTGTCGACGCGGGCAACGGTTCCGCGATCACAGATCACGATGTTGCCTTCGGCTCCCTCAGGGTCGATGGAGGGTTGGTCGCCGTCTTCGTCTGGGTCGATATCGAGCCAGCACTGATTGGCCTCGGTCTGACTCGCGCCGCTGGCGGCGATGTCACCTGCGTAGACCAACGGCGTGGACGCCAAGCCTGGTCCGACGCCCACACCTTCGTATGAAGAGCCATCACCGAGCGTGAGTTCCTTGTTGACGTTGCGATCGTGTGTGCTGGCCGCCACCGTCATCGTCCACGGCGAGTTGTGCGCGACGCTGCTCTCACCCACAGTGTCACCAGAGTTGCCCGCGGAGGCCGATACGAAGACGCCAGACGCGGCGGCACCCAGGAACGCGAGCTCAACCGGATCGACGACGAACTGACTGGACCCGGAGATCGAGTAGTTGATCACGTCCACACCATCGTCAACGGCGTCGTCAATGGCCGCGACCAAGTCGACGGAGGAGCCGCTGGCGCTGCCCGCGCCGTCGGCCCAGAGCGCCTTGTATGCAGCGATGTGGGCCCGAGGAGCCATGCCACTGGCCAAGCCGAGGTCGATCCCGTTGATGGTGACCGGAGTGTCGAGGTTGCCAGCCGCAGTGGCTCCGGTGTGCGAACCGTGCCCGTCGTAGTCGCGGGGCGACTTGAACTCGATGTCCAAGACGTCGGCTTCTTCGTCGTAGTAGCGAGCGCCGATGACCTTGTTGTTGCACGTTACGTTGTTTTCCGCGTCGGGGTCCTCGCCCTCGACGCACTCACCGTTCCAGTCCGCCGGAATGGTCGAGCCGGGCATCTCGGCGAAGCTCGGGTTCTCTGGCCAGATACCCGTATCGATGATGCCGACGACCATGCCCTCACCGGCATTCGCGGGACCTCCGAACTCTTGCTGCCACACACCGTCGTCACCGGTCAGCCCGAGATAATCGGGGGTCGTGATCGTGTCGACGGTGAACATTTCACTTTCCCAGACGTTCACCACACCGGGGGCCTTGCGGATGGCGTCGGCCTGCGCGGCGCTCAACTCCACGGCCACGCCGTTGAATGCGGTGTCGTAGCGGTAGATCACATCATCAGTGCTGGCTCCCGCCGCGCGCACCGCAGCGTTCTGTTCGCCTTCAAGGAAATCGGCGTACTCCTGCGACTCCGCGCTGGTCGTGTCGACCTTCTCACCGGCTTCGGCTTTGGTGGCCTTCATGCCCTCGACGCCACCGTCGTAGGTGGCCACGGGCAGATCCTGCAACTGCACGATGTAGGCCGTGACGCTTCCGTCGTCCGTGGGCCCCTGGGCTGCGGCCGGGGAAGCCAGCGCCATCGGCGCGATCAACGCGGCTGCCGCCATGACGGCATACTTCCGCGCAGGTGTTCGAGACGTTGGTGAAGGCACGCTAGGTCCTATTCGTGAGAACGATTACGGCGGGAGCGTTGCCGGGAGGTGGACAGTTCGACATCCTCCCTGGCCCTGCCAGTGTTACCCGAGGATGCCCAGGTGTCCAGACGACTTGGAAGAATCGTTACCCTAGGACCGTGCAATTGCTTCCGGGAATCCTCTTGTTGGCCATGGCCCTGATCTATCTCGCCAGTGAGATTCTGTTACGCCGGGCTAGCGGCTGGTCCAAAGGTCCGCTCAATTATGCGACCAAACCAGTGGTGCTCTTCCCCCTCGGGGTCTACCTCGTTGCTGCTCTTGTCCTTTCGACGGCGTCATGGAACATCCTCAATCTCACGAGCGTGCTGATCGTCTTCGGCCTGCCGATGGCCCTGGGTGCCTCATACGCCGGATTCCGTCATGAGGCACCACGTGGAGCCTCGGCCGCCATTGCGGTATCGCTGAGTGCCCTGGGGCTAGTCAGCGTCTGGGTGGGATATCAGGCCTGAGATGACCACGGTCCCCGAAAGCGAGCCGAGCAGCGCCCTGAACCGGGGGTCACTGTGGGTCGAGACGGCGCTGGTATTGGGGGTCAGCCTCGGAGCCGCCGCGATCTGGTCGGTGCTCTCGCTGATCCGCAAACTCACTGCCGTCGAGGCGCTGTCCGCGCAGACCACGTCGATCAACGTCGCGGTCACCCCGGATCGGCCCTGGCTCGACCTGGCCTATCAGGTGGCAGGCATCGCTATCGCGCTCGTGCCGGTGCTGTTGGCGTTGCACCTCATAGGACGTGATCTCGGCAGCGCACGTGTGGCCGCGGCGCACGTGGGTTTCGACCTGAATGACGCCAAGCGAGATCTGGCTTGGGGTGCCGCGCTGGCGGCGATCATCGGCATACCGGGGATTGGGTTGTATCTCGCTGCCCGTGCGCTGGGGTTGAACACAACCGTGTCCACTGCGAATCTCGCCGATGCGTGGTGGGCAGTCCCGATCCTGATCCTCGCCGCCCTACAGAATGCGGTGCTCGAAGAAGTGATCATGGTGGGCTATCTCTTCACGCGGTGGGGACAAGCAGGTATGCCGATCGTGGCCATCATCATTGTCTCGGCGCTGATTCGGGGTAGCTATCACCTCTATCAAGGCTTTGGCGGATTCGTCGGCAACGTCGCTATGGGCTTGATCTTGGGGCTGGTCTACGCCCGGACGCGCCGCGTCATGCCGCTCGTCATCGCGCATACGTTGCTTAATGTCGTGGCCTTTGTTGGCTATCGAGAGTTGGCCCCGCTGCTGGACTGGTTGTGAGCGGCGGCGCAAGGCATCTGGCAGAGTGAGTGAATGAGCAATATCACTGTGGTCAACAATGCTGCGGCTTCTCGGTTTGAAATCCAGCGCAACGGCGACGTCGTCGGGCACCTGGACTATCGGACGCAGGGCAACACCGTCGACCTCACGCACGCGGAGACCGATAACGCAGTGCGCGGGGAGGGGATCGGCGGGCAATTGGTGCAGGGTGCGCTCGACACGATCAAGATCGAGAAGATGTCAGTGATCCCGACCTGCCCGTTTGTGGCTGCGTGGATCGAGCAACACGAGGATTATCAGTCCCTGCTCGCGCCGAACTGAGGCTCTGTAGCGACCGAGAAGGCCCGGGTTTAAAGGCTGCCGGTGTCGCTCGGTGTGAGCGTTGCACCTTCGTAGCGCACGATCATGCCTGGGCGAATCTGGGTGCCGCGTCGAGCCACGATCTCGCCATCAACCGTGACCTCGCGGTTTTCGATAACCATCCGGGCCATGGCACCGTCTTGTACGACACCAGCCAGTTTCAGCAGTTGGCCGAGCCGAATCGCCTCATCGCGGATCTGAATCCGCTCGACGCTGCTGTTATCGACGCTGCTGTTATCGACGCTGCTGTTATCGACGCTGCTGTTATCGACGCT
Source organism: uncultured Actinomycetota bacterium (assembly GCA_963803695.1). GTDB lineage: Bacteria > Actinomycetota > Actinomycetes > Actinomycetales > Dermatophilaceae > Ornithinicoccus. The sequence continues at coordinate 62,230 of CAWDNY010000002.1, read as the reverse complement.
GCTGCCATCGACGTCACTGCTCTCGGCGCTGCTCATGCGTTGAGGCTATCCGCGCTCAGTGCCCCGCACCTAAGTGTCCGGCCAGTCGGTCGTGCCGTTTAGCGCTCTCGTCGTTGAGGCCGACGAACGTGGCGGCCTTGCCTTTGCTGGCGTATTTCGCCGAGATCGCGTCCATCGTGGCCACGGTCGAGGCATCCCAGATGTGCGATTCGGAGAGGTCGATGATGATGTAATCCGGATCGCCGACGTAGTCGAACTGCGTCACCAGGTCGTTGCTGGAGGCGAAGAACAACGCTCCGCGCACCGCATACATCACGGTGTCGTCGCCGGGGTGGTCAACCGCGACGACTTCGGTCAGGTGCGCGACGCGGCGTGCGAAGACGATCATGGCAGCGAGCACGCCGACGACCACGCCGATCGCGAGGTTGTGCGTCAACACCACCACCGCGACCGTGGTCAGCATGACGATGTTCTCGCTCTTGGGCATCCGGCGCAGCGTCGCCGGGTGGATGCTGTGCCAGTCGAAGGTGGCGACCGAGACCATGATCATCACCGCGACCAAGGCGGCCATCGGGATGGCGGCGACGAGGTCACCGAGGCCGACGATCAGGGCCAGCAGGAAGATGCCGGCCATGAAGGTGGAGATGCGGGTGCGAGCGCCGGACACCTTGACGTTGATCAGGGTCTGACCGATCATCGCGCAGCCGCCCATGCCGCCGAAGAAGCCGGAGACGATGTTGGCCACGCCTTGAACCCAGGCTTCACGGGTTTTGGGCGAGTGGGTGTCGGTGATGTCGTCGACCAGTTTGGCCGTCATCAGCGACTCCAGCAGTCCGACCAGAGCCATCGCGAGCGCATACGGCGCGATGATCTGCAGCGTCTCCATCGTGAACGGCACGTCGGGGATGAACCAGGACGGTAGCGAGTCAGGCAGTTCGCCCTGGTCGCCGACCGTGGGGACAGAGATGGCCGCCACGATAGTGGCCGCACTCAGCGCGACGATGGCTACCAGCTGGGCGGGCACGGCCTTGGTCACTCGGGGGAGCAAGAAGACGATGACCAGGCCGATGATGACGAGCGGATACACCGCGAGCGGGACATTGACGAGGTGCGGGATCTGCGCCATGAAGATCAAGATGGCCAAGGAGTTGACGAAGCCGATCATCACCGAGCGGGGGATGAACCGCATCAGTCGGGCCGCTCCGGTGAGGCCGAGCACGATCTGCATCACGCCGGCCAGCAGCACGGTGGCGATGAGGTAGTCGAGCCCGTAGTCGCGGGCCACCGGGGCAACGACAAGAGCAATCGCCCCGGTCGCCGCCGAAATCATCGCGGGACGACCGCCGACGAAGGCGATGGTGACGGCCATCGTGAACGAGGCGTAGAGGCCTACCCGCGGATCGACGCCAGCCAGGATGGAGAACGAGATGGCCTCGGGGATAAGCGCGAGGGCCACCACGGGGCCAGCCAAGACTTCGGTGCGCAACCGGGGCGGATCGCGGAGGGCGGCGCGGGTGCTGGTGACATTGGCTTCGTGCTCGAAGACGACGTGGTCTTGATCAGCCGAGGTGTGGTGCCGGGCGTCGGGGTATGCAGGCACGAAGGCCCTTTCTGCGGAAAGCGGGGGTCCGGGAAGGGAGGCGAGGTGGTCGCCATCGACCAAGGGGACCCGGCCAACATACGGCCGTGGGCCTTTCCTGGGAAACGCTTACAGCGGCTGCTGAGCACGAGCACGGTCGTGCCTGTGACTGATCACACCCATCCAAGCGGTCGGACCGTGCAAGAGCACGAGCACTCAGACACGCAAAACTCTGCGCGACCAGGCACGACGCTCCCGGTATGCCGGTTTCGCATGTTTGGGTGCCTCGCCTGGGGAGCGATCGGACGAGCTGCGATGACTGGGGTGCTCGCGCTAGGGGAGGAGTTCGCGCTTGAGAGCCAGGACGCGCGCGTCGATATCGTCGCGGATCAACCGCATGCGCTCCATCCCTTCAATTCCGCGCGCGGAAGGCTCGTCGGTCTCCCACCGTTCGATCGGTGCTCGACCAGGAGTCTCGATCTGGGCCTCGCCGCCCAGCACGACGACCCGATCGACCGCGTCCAGCCACTGCGGGTCGATCCCTTTGACGCTCTCGCCCTCGAGCGAGCCACCGACCTCCAGGATGGAGGCGACCGAGTCTTGGTTCATGGAAGAGCCCGGCGTCGTCCCCGCGGAGTGCACAAGGATCTCCTGCCCAGCATGCAACCGCATCAGCGCGGCCGCCATCTGTGACTTGCCGCCGTTCTTCTTGCAGACAAACAACACGGACGGACGGTCAGACATCTCGGCACGACCTTGTCTCGCAGGAGCGCTCATTGGGACGATCAGCCTAGCCGCGCAACCGGGGGCCAGTCAGGACCGTCAGAGACGAGCCACCGACCGGCGCCCGAAGGCGCTCGACACATAGAAGGGCAGAAGATGTTCAAGAGTCCAGAGCAACGTGAGCAGGACCGCCGCGACAAAGAGGCCCAGGCCGAGGCCGCCAAGATCGCCCGGCTGGAACAATTGCGTGCGGCCGAAGACGCCAAGGAGCGAGAGCGGATTCTGGCCAGTCCAGTCGGGGAAGCCGCCCTGGCGATGGACGCCCGTCAGGGGAGTCGAGCTCGGCCAAAATGTTCGGCACCGGCGAAGCCAGCGCGGTCAACGGCGTCACCGTGCGCATCTATCTGTTCTGCAACGCGACGCAGTCTGTTCCGCAACGCGACGCAGTCTGGGCCGCTAAAGCCGGGAGAGGCGAGCCAGTAGAGATCCGGTCACCCGATCAATGGCATCGAGGTCATCGGGGGAGAGGTCGTCGAAGAACAGTGTGCGCACCATTTCGGCATGCCCGGGAGCAGCATGCTCAATGAGGGCGCGGCCGGCGCTGGTCACCTCAGCGAAGGCTCCCCGCCGATCCGCTTGGCAGTCACGGCGAATGATCAGTTCCCGCTTCTCCATCCGGGTCAGGTGGTGGGAAAGTCGGCTGCGTTCCCACTGCATGGTGTCGGCCAGTTCGACGATGCGCATCCTGCCCTCGAGTGCTTCGGTGAGGCGCACGAGCACCTCGAAGTCGGCCAGCGACATACCCGAATCGCGGTTGAGTTGTCTGCCAATGGCGGCGTTGAGCTCACTCTCGGCCGCGATCCACTGACGCCAGACGCGCTGTTGCACATCGCTCAGCCACACCGTTTCCTCGCTACCCATGAGAGAAGTCTAGCCGAATTGTTGACACGTCATCGAATCTGGTTCTAAAGTAGATGACACATCAACCAAGGGTCGTGAGAACGACCTCACAATCTTGAACCAGGAGCAACCATGACGACATCGACCCAGCAGCTACAGGCCCTGAGCGACATCACCGGCAACTACACCATTGACCCCCAGCACTCGCAGATGGGCTTCGTCGCTCGGCACGCGATGGTCACGAAGGTTCGTGGCACGTTCACCGACTTCGAGGGTTCGGTGACTGGCGGCGAATCCCTGAGTGATGCCTCGGTCTCGGTCACGCTCAACGTAGCCAGCCTGGACACGCGCAACCCCGACCGCGACGGTCACCTGCGCACCGGCGACTTCTTCGACGCCGAGACCTACCCGACGATCACCTTCGTCTCCGAGGCCGTCGAGGCGCTGGATGCCGAGACCCTGCGGATTGCTGGCCAACTCACCATCAAGGGTGTGAGTCGCCCCGTCAGCATCGACTTCGAATACGCCGGTGCAGCGACCGACCCCTTCGGTATGCAGCGGATCGGCTTCGAGGGCAGCACCACCGTCCTGCGCTCGGACTTCGGCATGACGTTCAACGCGGCGCTGGAGACCGGCGGCGTTCTGGTCTCGGACAAGATCACCCTGGAGATCGAGATCTCGGCCGTCAAGAACGTCTGAGCTCATCGGGGCGCGGGCCTCGATCCGGCCGTGGTGAAGGTGCCAGATCAGGTGTTGATCAGGGTGATCGCGACGTCGGCAGACGTCCCCACCACCAGTCCCTGCGCCGCTCGGACTGCCTTCTTCATCGGCAGGACGTAGGCCCCCTCTTCCTTACTCGGAAAGAGCGAGGTCTTCCACGTGCTGGTCCCGATGGTGACCTCGACGCGCACCGAACCGAAGCCGCCGCTGAGGCCGGCAGTGAGGTCGGCGATCTCGTCGCTGATCTCCTCGGGGACGGTAACGAAGAACCAGCTGGCCTCCTCCCATTCCCACACGGGAGCGGGGAAGGTGAAGTGTCGACCCACGCTCATGAGGTCACCATCGGATCATTATGGCGCGCAGCATCCTGCGGACACAGAGGTCTTGTCCGACGTGACGGTGGATAGGGACAGGGCCGAGTCGAACAGGCCGGCCCCTCCGCATACCCCCGTGTCTGGCAGGCTCAGCACGACCGCTCGCGCCGCGGCGAGATCGCCGCTGATCGCGGCGGCAATGGATCTGACCTGCTCGAATCCCACCATGGCTAAGAACGAGCTGGCCCGGCCGTAAGACTTCATCCCGGCCAGGAACAGGCCCGGATCTTCTTGTTGCAGGACGTCGAACCCGTGCGGTGCCACGGATCCACACGAGTGCTTGTTGGGGTCGATGCTGGGGGCCAGGGCGCGTGGGGCCTGCAGGCGTGGGTCCAGATCGAGGCGCACCTCGGACAGGAACGCGTGGTCGGGCCGATAGCCCGTGGTGACGATGACCTCGTCGAGATGCTCCAGCCTCTGGCCGTCCGAGCTGACTAGGGCAACGCCGTCGCCCGACGGTCTCACGGCCTCGATGCGGAAGCCGGTCACGACCTCGATGAGTCCCTGGTCGACGGCCGCATGCACCGTCATCCCGAGAGCCCCTCGTCGCGGCAGTTCATCAGCGCTGCCGCCACCGAACGCTCCGCCGACCTCGCCCCGCCGGATCACCCAGACCACCCGTGACCGCACTCCGCGGCCGGTATGCAGCATGGGGTGGGGGTCCACCGTCTTACCCGTATGCGGTGTCGGCGGCGTCAGGGCGATCAGCGCCGTCAACGCAGAGGCGCCCGAGCCAACGACGGCAACTGCTCGCCCGGCATACCGCTCGCGCTCGGCGGCGGGGTCGGGTGTCCCGTATCGCAGATGGCCGCGCAGGTCCTCCTCACCCATGGCCGGGTAGCCGTCGGCGGCCAGCGGGTTCGGGGAGCCGGTGGTCCCCGAGGCGTCGATGACCGCCTTGGCCTCGATCCGGGAGGTGCCGTGCTCGGAACTCGCGATCACCACGAAGGATTGGTCGTCGCGACCCCCGTCGACGAGCAGGTCCCGATCGTGCTTGGCAACTCCGGCGACGCGCTGTCCGTAGCGCACGCGATCACCGAGGGCCTTGGCCAATGGGTCGAGGTAGTGATCGGCCCACTCATGGCCAGTCGGGTAATCCTGGCCCGGTGGCGCGGTCCAATCAGCACCGGTGAGCAGAGCTTTGGCGGCTGGCGAGATGAGCTCGGACCAGGGTGAGAACAACCGGACATGGCCCCAGGAGCGGACGGCGGCGGCCGGCTGGGCCCGGATTCCAGGACGAGGACGGGCCGGTCTCGCTGGACGAGTTCGGCTGCCGCGGCCAGACCAATAGGACCGCCGCCGATGACGATGGTTGGCAGGTCGCTGCGATTCTTCATGGTTTCTCCGCTGGTTTCTATATTGACGAAGTTCGATACAGCGAGGTTGCCGTGTGTATCGAAGTTTGTCAATATGATGTCGTGCCAGATCGAGCAGGCGTGACCGAAGCGAAGGCTCAGCCGGACGGCATACTCGCCGGGCTTTTCAAAGCGCTGTCGGACCCGGTGCGGGTGGCGCTCTATACAGCCATTGCCGAGCAGGCCACGCCGACCTGCGTGTGCGATCTGCCCGACGTCGGCGTTGCCCAACCCACGGTCTCGCATCACTTGCGCAAACTGCGTGAGGCGGGGCTGATCGAAGGTGAGCGGCGCGGATTGTGGGTGTACTACCGGGCCGTGCCTGCCGCGCTCGCTCCGATCACTGCGTTTGGCCGTGCTCACGCATCCAGCGATGAAACTCCTCATCCCGGCTCCCGAGCAACTGCCGTGCGGTGAGGGTGGGGAACGATCCGGAGCGTCGGCCCTCACGCCGAGTGAGAGTCAAAGAGCGACAAGCGCCTCACTGAGAGATGAACTCGGACCGGTGTAACTCGGCCCGGCGGAGTTCGAAGCGGCGGCCGGTGACCTCGGTGATGTCGACGGCTACCACGCGGTGCGTGGCCCCAGCGACCCACACGACCAGCGGGAGGTCCTTCGTCGCACGGGCCTCCTCGCCCTCGAGCAGCTCGGCCCGGCCGCGAGCGACCACCGACCAGGCCGTGTCGCCGACGACGTCATCGATCTCGAAGGCGACGTCGTGGTCCATCACCACTCCCAGGAGTTTGCTGCCCTCAGCCGAGCGGAAAAAGAGCTGTCGGCCCGCGGTGGAGGTGACGTAGTTGATCGGCACGATGTGCACCTCGCCGGCCAAGTGATAGGCCAGCCGCCCATAGCGAGCCTTGGCGAGCAATTCCCAGCAATCGCGTTCGGATAGATCGGACATCCTCGACTCCTTCTCGGCGCACGTAACCAGGGTGCCCCACACTACAACTACGACGTGTCGTATACCAGCGCTGGGGCACGGAGGCTGCCGAACTTTCCTACATCTCGCCAGATGGCTGAGTCGAGCGAGCAGGCCGGGCATGTCGCCGGGCGGCTACGACTGCACCCACTCCCCGGCAGACATGACGCGTAGGACCTGCTTATTGGCGTCCAACACGAGCAGGTCGGCGCGCGCTCCAGGCCCGAGAGTCCCGATATCGAGCAACCCCAGTGCTCGGGCCGGAGTCCGGGCGGTCATCGTGGCCGCGGCCAGGGCGGGGTCACCGTAGCTGCGACATACCTCCAGCGCCGCCCCATAGAGCGCCTGGGTCGTGGCCGTGCTCCCAGCCAAGGTGCCATCGGCTAGTCGGGCTATACCCGAGCGCATCTGCACTGGCAGTTGCCCGAGTGTGAAGTCCCCATCCGGCATACCGGCAGCGGCCATCGCGTCGGTCACGAAAGCCACCCTGGTCGGCCCGACGCGGGCCACGACGTGTTCGAGCACCGCTTGGTGTAGGTGCGTGCCGTCGGCAATCAACTCCACCGTGACCCGTGAGTCTTCCAGCAACGCGGCGACGGGGCCGGGGTCGCGGTGGTGAAGGAGGGGCATGGCGTTGAACAGATGGGTTGCGACGGTTGCCCCAGCCCCGATGGCCGCCGTGGTTCTCTCGTAGTCGGCTTCGGTGTGCCCGATGGCCACGCGGACGCCCGACTGGCTCAGCCGGCGCACGGCCTCGAGGGCACCGGGCAGCTCAGGGGCCAGCGTGACCATGGCGAGATGGCCGCGGCCGGCCACCACAAGACGGTCAATTTCGGCAGGGTCAGGATGGCGCAGCGTTGCGGCATCGTGGGCGCCACGCTTGCCGGGTGCCAGCCAGGGCCCCTCCAGGTGGATGCCGTCGAGCAAGCCGTCCTGCGCCAGATCCGCCAGCATGGTCACCCCGTCGAGCAACACTGAGGGCTCTGCGCTCACCAAACTCGCCAGCATCGAGGTGGTTCCGTGTCGCCGATGGAAGGCCACGGCGCGGGCTGCTTCGTCGGCATCTCCGCTGGTGAACGATGCGCCGCCGCCACCGTGCACGTGGATGTCGACGAAACCGGCAGTGATCACCCCGGCTAGCGCCTCGACGTCGGCGTCCCGAGGTGAGATTCCCTCGCCGACGTGAGTGATCCGGCTGCCCACGACGCGCACCCATCCCGGACGCAGGACATCGAGGCCCGTCACGACCGTGCCGGCCGAGACGATGGTGGCTCGCGAGGCTGCCATCACCGAAGGTTCTTGGCCGGTGCGTGGTGCCGCCTCACGCGGGCTCACTGTTGCGATGATGCACCAACTCGGTATGCGGCAGATCTGAACGACTGGCCATCAGGAGAGCGCCGTCGAGGGCGGTCCTAGCGGGCGGGATGAGCCGGGCTTTGGGGAGCCGGAGATGCAGTTCCTCCTGGAACGGAACGCGGAGAAGATCGCCAGCCTCGAAGAGTGACCCGGAGATGCCGACCGGAACATCCGAGCCAGGGATGATGGCCTGAGTTGCCTCCGCTGCGACAGCGGTGGCCAACTCACGACCGGCATTGGCCCAGAAAGTCAAAAATGTGCTCAACGAAACGCTCCTGTCGTGACTCGGGTCGGCAACGTGACTTATGCGGGTCGTAAACTGCCCATCTTGAACCCCCATCTTGCCTTGCTTGTGACGCATCTGACCCCCGTCTGTTTTTGGACTGATGCTCTGTGCTGATCGGGTTGGTGTCAGGGCCGCACCCCCGTCCGGAACGCCCCGAGCTAGCGACCGCATACCGTGTGCTGCGTGAGCATCGACGTCCGGCTGGCGCGGCCCCACGAACTACCTGCGGCCGGAGAACTCGTGGCCCGGGCCTACGTTGACGATGCGCTGATCACGCCCAATGACGAGTACCTTCAGTCGATCCGGGATGCCACAGGACGGGCTCGAGACTCTGCAGTCCTGGTGGCCGCGGACGGCGATGAGCTGCTCGGCTGTGTGACGTGGTGCTCGCTGACGTCCTCGCACCGCGAAGTCGCTCGCGATGGCGAGGGTGAGTTCCGGATGCTGGGAGTCTCCTCGCATGCGCGGGGGAGGGGAGTGGGCGAGTTGCTCGTGCGGGAGTGCGTGGCGCTGTCCCGTGCCGATGAGCTAACCGCCCTGGTCATCTGTACCTCGCCTCGGATGGTCGCCGCTCGGCGCATCTACGAGCGGCTCGGCTTCGTCCGGATCTCCGAACTCGACTGGATGCCAGTGCCGGACTTCCCGCTGTGGGCATATCGGCTGGACCTGCAACGTTCGTAGACACGTGGTGAGCCGGAGGTCGCGTCCGTCCCAGGCCACTCCTATCCCCGCCGAGATCCGGGTCTTGATCGCCGCAGCCTTCGTGATCGCGATCGGCTTCGGGCTCGTTGCCCCGGTGTTGCCGGCCTACGCGCGCAGCTTTGATGTGGGCGTCGCGGCGGCTTCGGTGGTCGTGTCGGCATTTGCCTTCTTCCGGTTGCTATTTGCCCCCGTCGGCGGGGCGCTGGTTTCGCGGCTCGGGGAGCGGCCGATCTATCTGTCGGGGCTGCTCATCGTGGCGATCTCCTCGTTGGCCACCGCCTTCGCCCAGTCCTACTGGCAGCTGCTGCTGTTCCGCGGTCTCGGGGGCATCGGCTCCACGATGTTCACCGTGTCGGCGATGGCACTGTTGGTCCGGCTGGCCCCGCCGACCATCCGCGGCCGCGTCTCCTCGGCATACGCCAGCGCGTTCTTGATCGGTGGCATGGTAGGCCCGGTAGCAGGCGGAGCGTTGGCCTCGCTCGGTCTGCGGGTGCCGTTCATCGTGTATGCCGTGGCGCTCGTGATCGCCGCTGCGAGCGTGGGGTTTCGGCTGTCTGGGGCGTCGCTGCGCCCGGACCCCGCCAAGTCGGTCGATCCGCCGATGCTGCTGCGCGAGGCGCTGGGAGAGTCGGCATACCGCGCGGCTTTGGCCTCTGGATTCGCCAACGGGTGGTCCAACTTCGGGGTTCGCGTGGCCGTACTGCCCCAGTTTGCCGTGGCTGTGCACGACGAAACGTGGGTGGCCGGCTTGGCGCTGGCGGTGGCCGCGGTCGGGACGGCTGCGACGTTGCAGGTGGCCGGGCGACTCGCCGATCAGGTGGGACGACGTCCGCTGGTCATCGCCGGGCTGGTGATCACGGCGCTCGGGCTCGGGCTGATCGGGCTGAGTGGCGACCTGCTGGTGTTGCTGGTCCTGTCTGCCGTCAGCGGTCTGGGGGCGGGGCTGGTCAACCCTGGCCAACAGGCCACCGTGGCCGATCTGATCGGGTCCGATCGCAGTGGTGGGTCGGTGCTGGCGACGTTCCAGATGGCCCAGGACTCCGGAGCGATCGTCGGTCCGATCCTGATCGGCTTAGTGGCTGATGCTTTTGGGTTCGGCTGGGCGTTTGCGCTGACTGGCCTGGTCAGCTTCCTGGCCGTCGGGCCATGGCTGATCGCCCGCGAAACGCTGACTGAAGCGTCACCCGCAGACTGACCGCGTCATCGAGTCGCAGAAAGTTCACGGACTCTTGCTCGTGGGCGTGAATATGCCGCGACTCGATGCGCCATGTCGCAGGCGTCTCGTGAACGCGAATTGTCCGTTCACTCGAAGTGCTCGTGACTACTGGTAGCTGATCATGAACGGTGTCGGCTCGCGGGTCATCGTCTGCTCCGGGGTAAGCATCGGGATGTCCTCGTCGTAGAAGTTCTTCCAGCCGAACGGCGTTCCGGGTTGGGCCGCTCCGATCACGGCAGCCCACGTTGCGTCCTTGTCGCCCGTGGCGCCTTGGCCGTCCATGTGGATCAAGACTTGGACCTCGTCGCGACCCATCTCGATCTGATCCTGGTCCTGCAGCATCGTCAGACGGAACTGATGCAGCACCAACAACTTCTGCGGCAAATCCTCCTCGGCGGTCAGGTCGGCCAACCAGTCGATCACCGAGTTGACCTCAGCCGCCTCGACTCGACCGATCTGGCCCAGCGGCTTTTGCGTCGAGGTCAAGCGCCACTCGGGATCCAAGGCCAGGCCGACATGCGGCATACGCAGCAGGTCTTCGTAGATCTTGGCCTGATCCAAGAAGTTGGCGCGGCCGGGCTGCAGGTCCAACACGACATACACCCCTTCCTCTCCGGCCTTCTCCACCCAGGGGCGCAGCGACTCCACGCTGACCTCGCCTGAGTAGTCGCCATCTGCCCCGGCGGACCCCTGTGCGATGGTGGCGATGATCTCGAATGCAGGAACCGTCGGCACATCGCTATAGGGCTCGAACTCAGCCGCTAGCTCTTTGGCCCGCACAATGCTGGCGTCGGCATCTTGCTCCCCGAGGACACCGAGCCCAGCGGTGCCGGGAGTGCCATAGAGCGCCACCAAGCGACGATCTGGGAACAGCGCCAACCCGCCGCCGGGCAGTTGAGCCCCGGTCTTGGCCACGTCGACCGTGCGGGTCAACGCGTCCGCCGAGCCGAAGCCTGCACCGACGGCCACCACCTGGTCCGGCTGGGCCTGCGCCAGCGCCGTGATCGCATCGGAGTCGCTGGCCAGGGCCGAATCGGACACGGGTATGACGACCGCGCCGGCCGCCTGCGCGCTCGCCTCAGCGGCGTAAGCGCTATCGCTATCGTCACCTGGCAGCAGCACGACCAGATCGCTAGCGCCTGCGGCTGGGGCGACATCTTCGATGTCGTCGGCCTCGGTCACGACATCAGCATCGGACACATCGCCGAGGGCTTGCTCGGCATCGGGGCCGACGGCCAACACCATGCTGGCGCCGAGGCGGCCGATCTCATCGACCTGAGCGCTGGAGTCTGTCGGTCCTGCCGAGTCATCTGGCGCTGCGCTCTGGCTGGAGCCGTCGGAGCTCTCGGTTGATGCAGCGCTGTCGCTGTTGCTGTCGGCTTGCGAATTGGGGAGCACGAGCAGCGGAACTCCGAGCTCAACGGCAGCGCTCGAGGCCTGCGTCATGCTCTCGCTGTCGCCCGATGGCACCACGACCACGGCAGGTGCACTGGCAAAGAGTGCTTGGCTGACCTGCACTGACAGGTCGCCGTCGCTGGAGTCGTCCTCGCCGACCACGGTGATCGGCTCAGCGATCTCGTTCAGGACCGCCGTGTCCGCGTCGGGGTTGGCCGAGCCGTTATCGGAGCCCGATCCGGACGTGCCACCCGGAGCTGCGTCGTCGGTGCACGCCGACAGGGCGACCAGGAGGACGAGGCAGGCTGCGGCACCCCGGTTGCGTCTGGCTGAGAGGCCGGAACGTCGCGGGTAAGTGCTGTGCATGAAATGTGCCCCTATGCGGTTGATGCGATGGGAATTGGTGCGATGGGATTGGTGAGATCTCCGTACGTGGCAAGGCTAACTGCGATCCGAGTGCGCGTCGCATCACTGCCGCGTCGAGCTCCGGGCGTGTCGGGAGACGAGATTGCGCTACACCCACGTCATACCTGGTCGGTTGACTTGGACGCATGACCAACAACGTGACAGACTGAGGGCTCCACCCCGATTTCTAGGAGTTTTGATCATGACAGCCCGTCGCCGTTGGGCGGCTCTCGCAGTGCTGGCTTTGCCGGTGCTGCTCATCAGTGTCGATATGACGGTGCTCGGTTTTGCAGTGCCGGCGCTCAGCGAAGACCTCCAGCCATCAGGCCCGCAACTCCTGTGGATCATCGACATCTATTCGTTCCTCCTGGCCGGTCTGTTGGTGCTGATGGGCAACGTCGGCGACCGGATCGGACGGCGCCGACTGCTGATGATCGGTGCTGCGGCCTTCGGTGTCGCCTCGGTCCTGGCGGCCTTCGCCACCTCTGCGGAGATGCTGATCGCGGCCCGCGCGCTGCTCGGGCTCGGTGGGGCCACGCTGATGCCTTCGACCCTGTCGCTGATCCGCACGGTGTTCCCCGATGACCGCGAGCGCCGCAACGCCATTGCGGTGTGGGCGGCCTCGTTCGCCGGTGGTGCCGCGCTGGGCCCGATCATCGGCGGGTTCCTGCTGGAGCACTTCTGGTGGGGCTCCGTCTTCCTGATCAACGCCCCGATCATGCTGTTCTTGCTGGTCGGCGCGTTCTTCCTGCTGCCGGAGTCGCGGAATGCCGCGCCGGGTCCGTTTGACTTGTTCTCGGCGGCGTTGTCGATCGCTGGCATCCTTCCGTTGGTCTACGGACTGAAGTCGATCGGCACCGAAGGCGTCAGTGCTTTGGCGCTAGGGATGATGGCCATTGGCGCTGTGCTGCTGTGGATCTTCGTGCGGCGTCAGCGGCTCCTCAGCGAGCCGCTCCTGGACATCGGTCTGTTCGAGGACCGCGTCTTCAGCGTCGCCGTCCTGACGAACCTGCTCAGCACCTTCTCGGTGATCGGGTTGCTGTTCTTCCTGCCGCAATACCTGCAGGTGGTCGTGGGCCTGTCGCCGTTGCGTGCCGGGTTGTGGATGATGCCGCTGGCGTTGGGCACCATCGCGGGATCGCTGGCCGCCCCGCGCCTGGCCAACCTGTTGGGTCTGCGGGTGATCATCGGCGGGGGCATGCTGTTGGCCGCCACTGGCTTCGCCGCCGGGGTCGTGTTGACGCAGACCGCCCCTCAGGTCGGCCTGCTCGTCTGGCCGGCCATGATCGGGCTCGGCATCGGCATGGCCGAGAGCCTGACCAACGACGTGATCGTGGCCAGTGCTCCTGCCGAACGCACCGGTGGCGCGGCGGCCATCTCGGAGACGGCATACGAATTCGGTGGAGCGATGGGCACGGCCGTGCTCGGGACCCTTGGTCTCGCGGTCTACCGGGCAGGTCTGGATACGGCACCAGTGTCTGTGCCAGAGAGTGCCATCGAGGCCGGGAGCGACACGCTCGGTGGGGTGAGCGCTGCCGTCGCGGGGCTGCCTCCTGCGGTGGCCGATGCCTTCGTCGCGGTGGCCAACTCAGCCTTCACCGACGGCATGTCGGTGGTGCTGGGTGTGGCTACCCTCGTGATGGGCTACACCGGGGTGCAGGCGCTGATCGTCCTCCGCGCGCGGGCTCTGACCGAGCCCGAGGTGCCGGTGCTGGAACCTGTGCCAGCGACCAGGCTGCATACAAAGCAGGCCAAGGAACTGACCTCGTGAGCGAGCAGACGAAGCGGGCCCACGTGCCGGTCGCGCAGCGGCGGACCCAACTCGTCGAGGCCGCGAAGGCGGTGATGCTTCGCGAAGGTGCGTGGGGTCTGACCACGCGTGCCGTGGCCACCGAAGCGGGCGTGCCACTCGGCGCGGTGCACTACGCCTTCGACTCCAAAGGTGCGCTGATCAGCGCCGTGTTTGGTGCTGATATCGCTTCGGTGGCGGCCGTCGTCGGTGAGGCGTTGGCCCGTGGCGGCTCTACGGAGGAGATCATCGTGCGGGCCGTCCGCCGGTATGCCGAGGAGTTGCGTCGCGATCCGCAGGCCGAGTTGGTGGTCCAAGAGCTGGGCCTGATGGGTGTCCGCGATCCTGAACTAGCGCACCTCGCCGCCGAAGCGGTGACGGGCTATAGGGCTGAGATCGTGGCGTTTCTTCAAGGGGTTGCTGGCGTCGAGGGTCGATCCTGGGAGGCACCCGTCGAGGTGATCGCGGAGGTGTTCTTCGGCCAGCTCGTCGGGTTGGCGCAGAACTGGCTGTGCACGTCAGATGACGATCTGCTCGACGCCTGCCTTGATGAGGTGGCGGTGCAGTTGAGTCATCGGCTGTCGCCGATCTGACTTGCTCAAGGCCTACTGGATGTCGGCATCCGGCGGGGGGAGCTGGTAGGTGACTTGGCGTTCTACCGAAGCCACGCCGACGACCTGCACCACGGACTGGCTGCGTTCCTCGTCGGGCACCGAGCCAGTGATCATGCCGAGCCCGTCGAGGATCTGGTCGATCTGCATACCTCGGTCGCGTAGTTGTGACGCGACGCCCTGGATGTCTTTGAGGTGCTGATCGTCCACGCTGACGACCACTTGTTGCCAGTGGCTGTAACTCACCACCGTGGGCCCTTCGGCCGCTGGCTCCGGGCGGTTATCGCCACGAGGATCACCACCTGCGGGATCACCGCCAGCGGGGTCAACGCCATCTTGCTCGCTCACGGCGCCACCCGGACCATACCGAGCCCCACGTCGACCGAGGGCAGGTCGAGCCGCTGAGTCTCCATGGCCAGCGTGGCCCACAACTCGAGCCCGCGACGGCCGGTGGCCTCCGCCCAGAGGGCCGCGACTCCCGCGGCGTGCGGCGTGGCCATGCTGGTGCCGCTGATCGTGTTGTAGCGATCCGGCATCGGCCACGAAGAAAACACCGCAACACCGGGCCCGGCCACATCGACTTGGCCGCCGCGATCGGGCGTGCTCCGCGCCGAGAACCGGGCCACCTGAAGACCGCTGTCCAACGCAGCCACGGCCAGGATCGAAGGGCTGTTGGCAGGGGCTCCCACGAAACCGGGATTGCCGGGTCGGTCGGCGTTGTTTCCGGCTGCCGCGATGATCAGCGTCCCGGCTGCCAGGGCTCGCTCGCCAGCGACGGTGTATGGCGGGTGTGCCTCGGCAACGTCTGCGCCGAGCGACATCGAGATCACCGCGCACCCGTTGGTCACGGCCCAGTTGATACCCGCCAAAATGCCCGCGTCCGAGCCGCTGCCTTGGTCGCTGAGCACCTTGCCGACGAAGATGTCGGCCTCTGATGCGACCCCATAGCGTCGTCCCTGGTCCGAGACGTTGCCGAGTGAGCTGCCGATGACGTGGGTGCCGTGCCCATGCCCGTCCTGGGCGGACTCGCCAGTCACAAACGACTGATGGGTGATGCTGCGCCCGGCGAAGTCCGGATGCTCCAGGTCCATGCCGGTGTCGAGCACCGCGACCTTGATGCCCTGCCCGGTGAAGCCAGCGAGCTCGATGCCGATGGCCTGCATACCCCAGGTGAATTCATCGGTGTCTTCGAACAGGACACCGTCGGTGCCACCGCCCCCTTCTTCGATGCCCAACCGGTTGGCGAGGTCATCCACGCCATCGCGGTAGCCCTCGACGTAGCCCGGCGCCGGCAGCACGTGGTGGATCAACTCCGGCACGACCGCTAGCACGGATGTGCCGCGTTCAGCGGCGGCGCTGGTCAGCGTGCCCATCTGGGTTGGATCGCCGGAGACGACGGCCATGCCCAACTCGGCGAACACCGTCGCGTCGGCACCGGCGGTGGCGTCCATGTCGACGGCTTGCCCGGTGAAGTCTCGCGAGCTGGCCACTGACGACATACCGGCCATGTCCCGCAACATCGGTGCTGGGTCGGAGTCGTCGGCGAACACCACGACATACCGACCAGTGGTTTGCGCTGTGCCCCTCGCCCTGCCTGCGTGCCCGCTGCTGCCGCCCCCGGGTGCGGCTGTTGAGTCAGTCATGATGATCTCCTCTGCGCCTCGATCTCATTGAGATTAGACCTGTGCGCGTCCCGAGGGTAGGGCTGCGGCACCAGTGTGTGCGACAGATCAGCCCCGCCAGCGAGACCACGCCGCCTGTTTGGAGGTCCCTGCGTAGGTGGCGACCTGGGTCCAGGACTGCGCCTGCGCGAGTGTGCGGGCGGAGGTTCCAAGGGCCACCCCCACCGCCTCGCTGAGCCCGAGGAGTTCTTGGAAGGCGGCGGGGTCCGGCGATCGGCCCAAGTCGATGATCAGCTTGCGTGCTTGGGCGGCGAGATCCGCAGGCTCGGCAGCGGTCATGGCAGGACCTCCTGATGATGGGTTTCCTCAGTATCCCTCCAGCACGACCTGTACCGCGGCCTCCCCGTCATCGAACGTCCGGGTGAGCACCTGATCCCCCCAGGTGTACGTGGCTTCGCGGTGCTGCGGGCGATAGGCCACCGTATAGAGCGTGCCGAAGCCCTCGGAGTAGCGGTTGTTGTGCACCGGCGTGTCGGCGAACCAGCCTTGGAGGGAGTCCTGAGAGGCCTCGCCCTCATCGAGGCGTCCGGCCAAGTGCTGTTGCCGGTCGAGGCTGCCGAAGCGTGCGGCGATGGCCCCGTTCTCGACGGTGTCGAGCCGGTGGTTGGTGCTGACCTGCAGGTCGCTGACCTCGGGGTCTTCGCCCGGAGCGACGAAGACCGTGGCGTGGGCTCCCTCGGTGTCGACCATAGCCAGGTTGTAGGCCTGGGCTACGGGCAGGCCCTCGAGGCGCTCGCAGGCCTGGGCGACGCTGGTGCAGGTTTCCAGCAGATAGCGGATGACCAGGGGTATGCCGAATCCGGCCGCTCCGCCCTTGCGCCCACCGTAGGTCAGTGAGATCGATAGCCCGGCGTCGTTCATCCCGTCCACGAGGCCCCAAAGCATGTCGGAGGTGCCCAGGACGGCACGCCTGCCCGAGTAGTTCGTGGAGGCGATGACGCCCTCGAAGAGGTTGGGGTCGTAGTCGTAGTTGCGGATCAGCACGGGGTCTTCGCCGGGCAGCGCGACCTGTGAGCAGCCAGCGGCAAAGATCGGCAGACGCCACATGGAGAGCAGGCGAGCGGGAATGTCGTCGTCATGCTCGTCGTCGGTGGCCAGGGCGGATAGACGCTCCCACGTGGGGACCATCTCGGGCATGTGTCGCTCCAGTGCATCGCGACACTCGGCAAGGGAGGGCCGTGCCGCTGCACCTTCACTGAGATAGAAGCCGCGGTATGCCGATCGCGTCGCCTCCCAAAGGGCCTGCCAGCGCTGGCCAGGGGCGGGCTCGCGGTAGGCGTGGAAGGTGATCGGCCACGACCGCAACGAGGGGTCGGTGGCGTTGCCGATGCCTTGGGTGGCCTGGGTGCCGTGGGTGCCGTGGGTGCCGTGGGTGCCGTGGGTGCCTGGGTCTTCGGGCGTGACCCAGGCTGGCCATACCGACTCAGCGTCATAGTTGGCGAGACGCCGCCAGGCCAGGCCGTAGGCCATCCAGTCCTGCCAGGAGGAGTCCAGGCTGGGGAGTTGCGGCTGGGCTGTTGAAGTCTTCGTGGTGATGGGGTTCGTCGTTAAAGTCATGCCGTCAATCTAGACTTGACGACATGACGCGTCAAGTCTAGATTGACGATCCCATCGTAGGTGCCGCGTTTCGCCGCGCGGCTACCGACTCCTGCAGCTCCTGTCACACATCTGTGCCGCGCGCGGGTGCCAACAGTGTGCTTCTTCCGCCAACAGTCACTGTCGGTGCCCAACGCTTCTCCTGGCCTGACTCAACTGGTCATCCGGCGGGCCGCGGCTTTTACGTGGTGGTCAACGAGGCCCGGGTCCCGGATCATCGCGTGGTCCAGGCGCACGACTCCGTATCCCAGATCCCGGATCGCGCTCTCACGTCGCTTCTCAGACAGCAGTATCTCGACCGAGCCGAGGCCGTCGTCACGCCGGTATTTCCCTCGACCGTCGACTTCGATGACCACCCCGAGGTCCTCCAGTAGCCCGTCGACTCTGGCTACGAATGCCCCGCTCGGCGTCGTCAGGGCGACCTGCAGCCTCATGCGATAGCCCAAGGCCGACAGCACCAGCCGCGCTTGGCTCTCCAGCGGTGATTCACTGGCTCCGTCAGCAGCATCGATTACTCGACGGATCATCGCCATGTGAGGTCTTCGCCGCAGTCGCTGCAACCAAGCGCGGGCTTGCGCGAGCGAGGTGATCTGGTCCTGGAGCGCGGCATCCAGAGCAACGACCCCGGCGACGAATCCATCGACCTCGGCAACGCCGAATACCGCGAGAAGGGGAATGACGACCGGAATACCGTCGACGTCATCACCCTGCTGTTCAGGACTGTGCTGCCCCGAACTGTGCTGCCCCGAACTGTGCTGCCCAGGACTGTGCTGCCCAGGACTGTGCTGCTCATCGCCATACCGCTCGTGGACGGTGTGACCACGAGCGCTCACTGCTGGCCCCGCTCCGCTTCGAGTGAGGTGCAGGCGACGGTCCGAGAGGTCCGAAGACGTGGGCCAAAGCAGCGGTATGCCGTGAAGTGCGGCGGCGGCGCAATGGCTCATCACGGTGGGCGCTCGGACTCTCAGCATCAGGCCTTGGGCTCTGAGCACGTGTCTGCGTTCTCGCGTCATCGACTGCCATCGATCGCCGGTGACGAATGCCCCCGGTGCTATGCGAGCGACCTGCCCCCGATGGACCATGAGGTCAACATCACGGCGCGGTATGCCGATGCTTGACGCGTCCTCAAGCGTGAACAGGCCACTGGGGCGACGTCGATCAAGGGCGAAGAGTTCCATGCCGATCACTCTGATGCGCCATGACCAAATCGGGGCCGCCACGTCCGGGGACTGTGGAGAACTCGGCGCACTCCTGCAGGCTGTGGACCACTGTTGCGAGCGGCGCCGGCAGCAACAGTGTGCTGAATCCCGCATGAGTTTCTGCGCGAGGAATTCAGGAGTGCCCGAGCGCGGCTGAGTCCCTTTACGTCGCGACGTCAGTGCTGCGGCTTCGCCACATGCGCGCGGCGATAAAGCCCCCGACCGTGAGGACAATCAGCGCCGTGACGGCCGCGATGATGGGCCACGAGCCCAAATTCGTCGAATAGGCCCCGAGCGCCACGAAGGCCACCGTGCCGGGGATGATCCCGATGGCCGTCCCCGAGACGTAGGACCCAAGCGGCAACCCGGTCAGCCCGGCCGTGTAGTTGATGGCAGTGAACGGCAGGACGGGGACCAGGCGCACGCCGATCATGGACAGAAGACCATGGCGGGTCAAGATGTCATCGATCGCAGCCACTCGAGCGCCGGTCAACTGCTCGACTGCCTCACGTCCCAAGAGCCGGCCGATCGCGAAGGCAGCGACCGCGCCCAGCATGGCGGCACCCCATACCAAAGCAAGCCCCAACCACATTCCGAACACCAGCCCCGCCAACACGCTGAGCAAGTTCTTTGGGACCGGGAAGAGTGTCGTAAAGGCGTAGATCAACACAAAGAAGCCTGGCGCGAAAGGCCCTGCCTGATCGACCCAGCGCTCGACCTCGGCCCGGGTCGGCACCCCACCGACGATCTCGATGACCACCACGAGGACCAAAACGGCGGCAAAGATCGACAACCTGATCAGGGCACGACGGCTCAGCCGAGGAGGCGTTTTCGGGCTTTCGTCATCCGGGGCGGCGGGAGTTTGGTCATGGTCGAGCACGTCTCGCCAGTATGCCGTCCACGCAACCAACCGGTGCTACTTGACTCCACGGAGTCGTCGGACGACTGGCTTTTGCTCCCGACATGCAGCGCGCCATGATCGGGTCCATCCCCGTCTTCTATGAACCAGGTCCGGCCCCGTTGAGCGGGGCCTTGATCTTTCGCGTGGGCTTGCGGGACGAGAGCTTCCGCACTAGCGGGGTCACTCATGTCATCGAGCATTTGGTGATGGGCACCCTGCCGAAGAGCCACCTTGACCACAATGCTCGGGTCGAGGCCGGCTTGACGATTTTCCACGCTACTGGTCGCCCTGAGGCAGTGGCGGATTTCCTCAATCGAGTGAGCGCGGCACTGGCCGACCTTCCGATTGACCGTCTGGCTCACGAGGTGGGGGTGATTGAAGCCGAAGATGGCAATTCGGTGCATCCGGCGTTGGCCTGGGCCGCCGGGTTGCGATATGGCAACGACGGGATCGGGCTCGTTTCCGGTGCTGGCGCGCCTCTGGATCAACTCACCGTCGAGCACGTGCGTGCACACGCTGCACGGTTCTTTGTCGATGGGAATACGGCCTTGATCTTCACCGGCAATCCGCCTGAGGGACTGGAGTTGGCGTTGCCTTTGGGTCCCCGGCCACAGCGGGAGGCGTTCATCCCCACGAACCTTCCTGCGAGGGGTTTTGCCATCGATGAGATGCCTTGGCCGGTCTTGTCCTACACCTTGCCTGACCACGAGATGCCGTGGTTGCACTCGGCCGTGCTTACCGAACGGGTTATGGATGACTTGAGGTATCGCCAGGGAATCAGCTATTCCGTCGATGGGGATTACACGTACGTCGACGGCGAGGTCCTCGTCGCTCTGATGCCGGACGGCCGACCGGGGCAGGAGAAGGCTGTGACCGAATCTCTGTGGAGAGCCTTGGTCGACTTGGCTGCCACAGGTCCCAGCCAGACCGAGTTGGATCACGTGATCGAGGCCGCAGCCGAAGACATGAGGGACCCGAGGGCGGCGCTCGACCGGCTCACCGACGTGGCGGCACGTCATCCTCAACGACGCCCCGATCGGCAGTGTTGAGGATGAGTTGGCTCAGGCCCGCGCGGTCACACCAGCCCAAGCGCAAGCCAAAGCGCAGCAGGCACTCGAGACGGCGCTGCTCGGTGTGCCTGAGGATGTCGGGGCCGATCTGGGCGCGCTCCCGGATGTCAGCGACGACACCTACCCCAGCGGTGAGCACGTCGAAGGTCGCAGGTTCAAACGCCGGGCCCTCGCTCTCGCGCCGATGGACCTGAGCGTGGTGGCCGGCCCGACAGGTATGTCGTGTCGGGCGGCTGGCCACACGAGCACCGCAGCGTGGAGCGATGTCGTCGGCGTGGCGGCATACGGCAACGACAGATATGTGGTCTTTCGCAGTGGGCAGCAGCTCCCGCTGTTCGGTCGGCACATTCGGGACGCCAAGACTCTGTTCGCCATCATCGAGTCCGAGGTCGGCGATCGGGTCTTCGAAGTAAAGGATGACCCCATCGGCTGAGGACAGTCATCCGGTGTCCCTGCACTCTTGCCCGAGCTGGAGCACTATCGCCCTCGGCGCGGCCCGCAACAGTGGACCGAAGGCAGCAACAGTCACCGCAGGCTGGCAGAGTGAGCGCCGTGACTGACGCAACCGCAGACATCGCCGTTATCGGCGGCACCGGCTTCTACTCCTTTCTGGACGACATGGTCGAGCACCAGGTGAGCACGCCGTATGGAGACCCGTCGGCTACCGTGGCCGTCGGCACTGTGCGCGGCCGCAAGGTGGCCTTCATTCCGCGCCACGGGCTGCACCACGACTATCCGCCGCACGCCATCAACTACCGCGCCAACGCCTACGCCTTGCGCAGTCTCGGCGTGCAGCAGGTCATCGCCCCGTGTGCGGTCGGTGGCCTCAGCGCGTCGGTGGCCCCGGGCGACATCGTCCTGCCCGATCAGCTGGTGGATCGCACCATCCGCAGGGTCGGCTCGTTCGTTGAGACCGGTGCCTGTCATCTCCCGTTTGCCGACCCGTACTGCCGCGGGATCGGCGATGCCGTGGTCAGCGCAGCGCCAGACGTGATCGATGGGGGAGCGATGGTCGTCATCGAGGGTCCGCGTTTCTCCACGCGCGCAGAGTCGCGCTACTACGCCGCCCAGGGCTGGAGCCTGATCAATATGACGGGTGCCCCCGAGGCGGCCCTGGCTCGTGAGATGCGGCAGTGTTACGCCGCGATTGCCCTGGTCACGGACATGGACGCAGGCGCTGAGTCCGGTGAAGGGGTTGGACAGGCAGAGGTGTTCGCCCTGTTCAAGAAGAACCTCGAGCGCCTCACCGGCCTGCTCGCCGACACCATCGAAGGGCTCCCAGAGCCGGCGGGCTGCTCCTGCTCGACGTGGGCTGAGGGCATTGACGTGACCTACGACATCCCAGGTATGCCGTGAAGGTTCTGCTCACCGGGTCGGCCGGATTCATCGGCAGCGAGATCGGCCGGCATCTCGAAGCCGGCGGGGATGAGGTCGTGCGGGTGGACCTCATGCTTGCGATGGCTCACGGCGAGGCCCGCCCACCCGAGGGCACCCACCAACTCGATGTCCGCGACAGCGCCAGCGCCGATGAGTGGCGCTCGCTGCTGCATGGCGTCGATGCGGTCTGTCACCAAGCCGCCGTGGTCGGTGCCGGAGTCACCGTGGCCGACCTGCCGGCATACGCCTCGCACAACGACCTCGGCACCGCGGCGCTGCTGGCGGCGATGCACGAGGCTGCGGTCAACCGGATGGTGCTCGCGTCCTCGATGGTGGTTTACGGCGAGGGCCGTTACGACTGCCCTACGCACGGCCAGCAAGCGCCGCCGCCGCGCACGCTCGAGGCCCTGGACGGCGGAGATTTCGACAACCACTGCCCCCTCTGCGGCCAGGTGCTGGGCTGGGAGTTGGTCGACGAAACGGCCCGAATGGACCCACGCAGCACGTATGCCGTCAGCAAGCTCGCGCAGGAGCACTACACCGCCGCGTGGGTCCGCCAAGCCTCGGCGTCAGCGATCGCCTTGAGGTATCACAACGTCTACGGGCCGGGCATGCCGCGAGACACCCCATACAGCGGGGTGGCGGCGATGTTCCGCTCGTCCCTGGAGCGCGGTGAGTCCCCGAAGGTGTACGAGGACGGAGCCCAGATGCGGGACTTCGTGCACGTCAGCGACGTGGCGCGGGCCAACGTCCTGTCGTTGAAGGCTGTGGTCGACGGGCCGGATGAGCAGTTCGACGCCTACAACGTCTGCTCGGGCCAGCCGGTCGCGATCGCCGACGTGGCACGTCAGGTGGCCGCTGGCACAGGTGACGCGGGATCGCGGAGCATCACGCCGCAGATCACTGGCGGCTATCGCCTGGGCGACGTTCGGCACATCGTGGCCTCACCGCAGCGGGCCAAGGACGAGCTGGGTTTCACGGCGCAGGTCTCGCCGGAGCAGGGTTTGGCAGAGTTCGCTACGGCACGGCTGCGCGCGTGATCGGAGAGGAATCGGAGGCCAGGGATGCAATCACACGCAGCAACTCCTGAAGAGTATGTGGATCGCCTTGACCCTGATTGGCGTCGCGACACGCTGGAACAACTTCGATCGATGATCCAGCGTGAAGTGGGCGACCTTGAGGAGTCGATGCACTACAAGATGCTCGGATACAGCTCAGGCGAGGAGTTGATCTTTCATCTCAACGCCCACACGAACTACGTCAGCCTTTACGCCGGCGATGTCACGAAGATCGACCCGGACCAGGAGGCCCCGCACGGATGGCCCCATACGCATGGCGCGACAACTGAGCGGTCCTACCAACTCGTATAGAGCAGCGTCTCCACAATCAGTGTGCTCGCGAGTTGGATGGCCAGGGCGGGCCGGACCCATTTCTGCGGCAAAAGGGCCAAGGAGATGGTCAGCCACGGCATGAACGGCAGCCAGATCCGCTCCACTTCGGCTTTGCTCATCCTCGACAGGTCGGCGGTGAGGATCATGAGCACAGCGGCTCCGGCCAGCAGAAGCACGATCCGCCGATTCGATGCAGCTTGTTCCGTCGCGGGCGTCACCGTCGCGACTCCAGCGTGATTCATCCGCGATGAGCTTCTGGCAGACCGCGAGTTCACTGCCAGCAGCGCAACCCCTGAGCCGACCATCGGCCCGGCCGCGATCAACAGCGCACCGACGTTGCCCCATACCCAATAGGCGAACGGGCGGTCCATGGCGACGCCGTCCCAGTAGCGCTCAGTCAGCACCGGATAGGCCTCCCACCAGGCAAAACCCAAAGCCGCAAAGAGCAAGACCACTCCAAGCGCAGCCACCACCGCCACCGGAAGAGGCCACCACGAGCCTCGCGCCGCGATCAGGACAGCAAGAGCCAGGATGCCGAGCAGCGGCAAGCCGTAGGACATCATCACGGTATACCCGAGCAGCAGTCCGGCCAGCGCGGAAAAGCCGACCATCCGGCCCCGCGTCGAGGAGGTCGCGGCGGCAGCCAGCGCAGCCATGCCCCACGCGGCCACCGCCGCGAAAAGAGCGTCGGCCGAGACCGCGATGAAGATCGCGGCCGGGCTCAACACCAAGAACGGTGCGACCCGACGAGCCGCGTCCTCGGCCCCCAGCGTGCGCATTGTCATCATCACCGGCACGACCACGGTCGCTCCGAGCGCCGTGGTGATCAACCCGGCCGTCAACGGGCTCTCGACACCGAGCCGGGCCAGGCCGATAAAGAACAGCACGGCACCAGGGGGATGACCCGCCAGATGCACCACCCAGTTGTCCGGATGGGCGTAGGGGATGCGCGAGATGTATTCGTCCAGCATTGCCGGGATGTCGTCGATTTTGAGCGCGGTTTCCCAGTATTCGTTCGAGTTGGCGAGCACGTGGTCGACGCCGTCGATGCCGTCGGTGAAGGCCAGCGACAGCGCCCACGCCAGCGCGACGATGTATGAAGTGACCAGCAGCCAGCGCCATGGCAGCCGCTGAGCAAGTGGGACGGCATACACCACACCGAGCACGGCAATGGCGATTGCAGGCAGCGTGCCTGGCCCGAAGAAGTTCGGATCCCAGAACCCGTGCAGCGGCTCGATCGTGCCGAATTCCTCCGGGTCCTTGCGCGCATACACCTCCCAGTCCAGGAGGTTCGGCACCGCAAAGGAAGCAGTGATGATCAGTCCCGCGATGAACAGACCGACCCAAGGCGCTTTGGTATGCGGTCGGGAAGCGGTCGCCTCAGGCGTCGCTTCCGTCTGGCTCATCGCCCCACGCTAAGTGACGCTCATGTTTGCGACACTCAGGGTTGTGTTGATGTCACACATCCGTAGCCTTTCGATAATGAGAAATTCACCCGGTATGCGGATACCTTGACGCTCGTGGCAGTTTGCGATCTGATCATTCCTTGTCGCGATGAGGGGCCTGCCCTGGGGGCGCTGCTTCCGCGCGTGCCGGAGTCTTTCACCGTCATCGTCGTCGACAACGGATCGAGCGACGACACAGCGGCCGTGGCCGAGCAACTCGGCGCGCGCGTCATCCCCGAGTCGGTGCCCGGATACGGCGCGGCGATCCATGCCGGGTTGCTGGCGGCCACGAACGACTACGTGGCGTTCATGGACGGCGACGGCTCGTTCGACCCGACGGCATTGATGCCCATGCTGACGCAAGTGCAGGCCGGTGAGGCAGACATGGCGCTCGGTCGACGCCGCCCGAGCCGTCGGGGGGTCTGGCCCTGGCATGCCCGAGTTGGCAACGCAGTAATCCTGGCCTGGCTGCGGCGGCGGATCGGGATGACGGTGCACGACATCGCGCCCATCCGGGTATGCCGCCGCCAAGCGCTGCTGGACCTCGATGTCCAGGATCGACGCTTCGGCTACCCGGTGGAGTTGTTGCAGAAGGCGACGATCGCCGGGTGGCGTCTGGTGGAGAGCGACGTGGCCTACGGCCCACGAGCCGAGGGCACCAAGTCGAAGGTCTCTGGCTCCGTGATCGGCACGGTGCGCGCGGCCCGCGACTTCTGGAAGGTCTTAGCATGAAGGTTTGGGCATGAGGTTCTTGGCATGAAGGTGTTGGTGATGGCCAAGGCCCCGGTGCCGGGGCTAGCCAAGACGCGACTCGGCGCGGTGATCGGCCATGACGCGGCAGCCGATCTTGCGGCGGCCGGACTGCTCGATACCCTGGCGGTATGCCGTGAGGCCGGCGCCGAGGGGGTCATCGCCCTGACCGGTGATCTGGACGCGGCGATGCGCGCCGATGACATCCGGACGGCTCTGGCCGACTGGACGATCCTCTGGCAGCGCGGCGACGGATTCGCGGAGCGACTGGCCAATGCCCACCTCGACGCGGCACCCGGGCCGCTTGTCCAGATCGGGATGGACACTCCCCAACTGAGCGTGGCGAACCTGCAATCGGCGTCGCGGGCTTTGGAGGATTACGACATCGTTCTGGGTCCTGCCGACGATGGTGGGTGGTGGGGCCTGGGCTTGCACGACCCGGCTGATGCTCAGGCGCTGAGGGGGGTGCCGATGTCGACTTCGGACACCTGCGAGAATACGCGGAAGGCGCTGATCGCACGTGGAGTCAGTGTTGGCCTAGTCGAGACCCTTCGGGACGTCGACACGGTCGAAGACGCGGAGACTGTGGCCGCGGCCGCACCGCGTACTCGATTCGCCCGCGCCTGGGCCAGCAAGGGGGTTCACCCATGACGCAGACCCAGACGTCGTTCACGGACCTCTTCTCGAGGGCGCTGCAGGGCTCCCTGGTGCACATCGTCGGTTTGGAGGACAACCCCAAGCACCTGCCGGTCCAGGACTGGACTCGCGACGCAGACCAGGCCGACCTGGCGTTGCTCGACTTGTGTCCGACCTGTTGCATCGACATCGGCTGCGGTCCAGGTCGGTTGACTTCTGCGTTGGCCGCCAGAGGGCAGGTTGTGCTCGGCATAGACATCGTCAGTGAAGCCGTCGGCCAGACACGCTCCCGCGGTGCCGCTGCACTGGTGCGCGACGTCTTCAAGCCGATGCCGGGGGAGGGTCGGTGGCGCACGGCGTTGCTCGCCGACGGCAACATCGGCATTGGCGGCGACCCAGTTGTGCTGCTGGCTCGCGCGCGCGAACTCATCAGTGCTGAAGGCCGGATCGTCGTGGAGGTCAAGGAGTCTGGGGTGGCGATGAAGACGCTCTGGGCGACTCTGGAGTGCGGCGAGGCAACGAGTCGACCCTTCCGTTGGGCGATCGTGGGACTCGACGACATTGACCACGTCGCGGCCCAAGCGGGCCTTGTTGCCGCCTCGCGGCATCCGATCGGTGACCGATGGGCTGTCGTTCTCCAGATCCCTGACGTTCCATTTTCGTAAGGGCCGGGGCGAGCGAGGCTCCCTAGACTCGCAGTATCGCAAGTCACAATGGCCTTTGTGGTGGCTTTAACTCCGACAGTTTGAGGATCCATGAGACCTCCCATTCCCACGCCAGAGATGTTTACCTCTCGGCTGCGTAGCCCCTACGTGGCGGCTCGCGTTGGGGTCTGGTTGGGTATCGCCTTCGGGATCTGCTTTGTCACGGGCCTGATTAGTCATTACGCCCAAGCGGTCAATCAACCCATCCCGTTTCCGACCAATCCGGCATGGGGATATCGGCTCAACCAGGGCCTGCACGTCGCGTCCGGCACTGCGGCCATCCCGCTTGTCATTGTCAAGTTGTGGGCGGTGTATCCGCGACTCTTCGAGGGATTCCCGATAGGGCAGGATGCGCGCAAGATGTTGGTGGCGGGGCTGGAGCGCGCCTCGATCGCGGTCCTTGTCGCTGCGGCCATCTTCGAACTCGTCACGGGATTGCTCAACAGCACCCAGTGGTATCCGTGGAGTTTTTCCTTCCGCAGCACTCATTTCGCATTGGCGTGGATCACGATCGGCGCCCTCTTGGTGCACATCGCGGTCAAGTTGCCGATCATCCGCGACGTGTTGCTCGGCGACATCGACGAGGTCGAGCACGACCGCCCGGCCGCCGTCGAGGAGGGCGCCCTGTCGCGGCGCGGTCTGGTGCGCACCACCTTTATGGCCGCGGGGGTCGCCGTGCTGGCCACGGCAGGTGCCACAGTGCCGTGGCTGCGCCAAGTGTCGGTGCTTGGCAGCCGAACGGGTGACGGCCCACAGGGCATCCCGATCAACAAATCAGCGCAGGCGGCGCGGGTGACCGGCGATATGGTCGGTGCCGACTATCGGCTCACCGTGGTCGCTGGCGGCGTCGAGATGTCGTTCAGCCGCGAGGAACTTCTTGGTATGCCACAGCGCACCGAGACGTTGCCGATCGCCTGCGTGGAGGGCTGGAGTGCGAGCGCTCAATGGTCGGGGGTGCGCGTGCGGGATCTGATGGACATGGTCGATGCTCCATCCGGTTCCGACGTCGTGGTCCGCTCCCTCCAGCCCTCGGGACCGTTCCGGAACACGACGCTTCAGGCCAACTTTGCTGCGGATGACCGCACCTTGGTGGCCCTGAAGCTCAATGGCGAAGACCTCAATATGGACCACGGCTACCCGTGCCGACTGATCGCTCCCAACCGGCCGGGCGTGCTGCAGACGAAATGGGTCGGCGCCCTGGAGGTGCAGACATGACAGGCAACCTCAACAACGTCAGGTATGCCGTGGGCGCGGTCGGTATCGGCGTCGGCCTCTGGGGGGTCTGGCTGATCTACGGCAGCGCCGACATCTCCGACCTGATCAACATCGCGCTCTTCCTGGCCGGCGGAATCATCGGCAATGACGGTGTTATCGCCGTGATCGCTTTGGTCGCGGCGGCTCTGGCCATGCGCGTGCTCCCGAAGCCTGCTCGGGCACCGGCTGCGGTCGGTTTCGTGGTCGCGGGGACGATCTCGGTGGTGGCGATCCCGTTCCTCGGCCGGTTCGGCGCGCGTGAAGACAATCCGACGCTGCTGGATCGTGACTACGTCGCTGGATACGGGCTGATCGTGCTCATCGTGGTGGTGCTCGTGACGGTCGTCGCGCTCTACCGCGTGGGGCGCACGGGCCCCGACGGCGTCAGCCCACCTGGTGTTGACCGGCCCTAGGGCAGCATGGCCCGCCTTCTGCGGCGGATCGTCCGCACCAGGTCTCGTCTGCGCTGTGTATCACACGGGATGGCACCCTCTGCGATCTGGCTCCCACCGGTGCGGTCGCCGCGAGAACGTGGTCGGTGGCCGACTGCACAGCTCGAGCGGCGCATACCTGCCCTATTGCGTTCGCAACATCTTCGGACGAGACGTTGTACTTATCGGCCGGATAGATGCCCAACAGTTGCGCGGCATCTTCGACGGCCAGCCTGAGCAGACCGTGGTGCGGAGATATCTCCCGGTCGAAGCGAGTCACAAGAAGGGCAGCCTGCCCAGATGACAGGTACTCAGTGCGGTAGCGGAATTCGACTCCAGAATCTGTCCGGGTCAGCGTTGCTGCGACTGTGCCGTCACACACGACATTGGCCCAGATGACGGCGCGTGGATCGGGCGGCATCATGTCTGGCTCCGGACGACTCCGCGACCTCGTCTTGACGAAGCCCGAGAGCCTTGCGTCGCTGCCTGACCTGCTCGGATAGGCCGTCCATGGTGACTCCCCACGAGTCCTCGGAGAGCACGTTCGGGCCGGTTTACTCAGTATGACAATGCGCGAGGCAGATATCGAAGAAAGACGGCACGAACGTGCCGGTGATGCATGCGCTCTCGGGCGAAGTTCGCCTTGCACGGCAAACTTCGCTGAACAGGGCGAACGGAGGATCAACGGGCCGAGTCGCGGGTGATGGTGCCTCCAGCCGTGCCAGCACCGGGGCCGAGCTCGATGATCCAGTCTGCGGTGGCTAAGGCGACCGGATCGTGCTCGACCAACACCACCGTGTGCCCGTCGTCAGCCAGAGTATGCAGTTGCCTCAGCAGCCGGTGCACGTCGGCCGGGTGCAGCCCAGAGGTCGGCTCGTCGAGCAAGTAGAGGGTGGGTTGGCGGCGCTCGGTCTGCAGCTCGGTGGCCAACTTGATCCGCTGCGCTTCCCCACCCGACAGCTCCGTCGCAGGCTGACCCAGTCGGAGGTAGCCCAAGCCCAGCGTCGACAGCGCCGCAAGTGCCCGGGCCACGGGCGCTTCGTCGGCAAACACCGAGCGTGCCTCTTCGACGGTCCACGACAGCACATCGGCAATGGTGTGATCGCGCCAGGTGACCTCGAGGGTCTCGTCGTTGTATCGCGACCCGTGGCATGTGGGGCAGGTCGAGTACGTGCCGGGAAGGAAGAGCAACTCGATCGCGACCGACCCCTCGCCCTGGCAGGTCGGGCAACGACCAGCGGTAACGTTGAAACTGAATCGGCCCGGTGGATACTTCCGCTCCTTGGCCAGGGGCGTCTTGGCGAACAGGCCGCGGACGTGGTCGAACAAACCGGTATACGTCGCCAAGTTGGACCGCGGAGTGCGACCGATCGGCTTTGAGGTGATGCGCACCAGCCGAGTGGGTATTTTCGACCCGTCAACGCGCACCGCCGGACCGACTCCGTTGTGGGTGTTGCTGAAAGCACTGCTGCCCGCGAGATTGCCTTCGGCGAGAGCCTCTCCGACCGTGTCGTGGATGACATCGAGCACCGTGCTCTTGCCCGATCCCGAGACACCGGTCAGCACGGTCACGATGCCCAGCGGCACCGTGATATTCAAGCCCCGCACGGTATGCCGCTCGATGCCAATGACGTTGAGCAAGCCCTTGGGCGTGCGAACCTGATCGCTGGCCGGACGCACATCGGCGACGTGGACGGGGTCGTGCTGATACTGCGCGGTGATCGAGCGCTCGACCGACCCAAGCCCGTCGAGAGGGCCGGAATACAGCACCTCTCCACCCTCGAATCCAGCCCCGGGCCCGACGTCGACCACCCAATCGCAGGCAGCGACGACCGCCATGTCGTGCTCGACCACCAACACAGTGTTGCCTTCGTTGACGAGTCCTCGCAGGGCTCGAAGCAGGGCTTCGGTGTCGCGCGGATGAAGGCCAGCCGAAGGCTCATCGAGCACGTAGACCACGCCGAAAAGTCCCGACCGCACCGACGTGGCCACCCGCAGGCGTTGCAGTTCCCCAGAAGACACCGATGTGCTGGACCGCGCCAAATCCAGGTGCCCGATCCCGAGGTCGACGATCACCTGCAGATGCGAGCTCAGGTCCTCCAGCAGCAATCGCTCGGCGGCATCCACCGCCGTGCCCTCGAATTCGCTGGAGTTGCCTGATAGGCGCGACTCGAGACCATCTCGTCCGCCCAGGGCCGCGAGCCGTTCGACCATCAGGCTCAGCAGTTCCTCGATAGGCCAATGAGTGGCTTCGTCGACCGCCAGGCCCTGCCAGTGGACAGCCAACGCGTCTTGACCCAGGCGCCGACCGTGGCAGACCTCGCAAGGCGAGCTGACGACATACCTCAATGCCCGTGCTCGTTGACTGGCGCTCTTGGTCTCGGACAGCGTGCGCATCAGGTAACGCTTTGCGCTGACGAATCGGCCCTCATACGGTCGGTGGACTCGCCCGGCCGCCCGCTCTGGGACGACGGTGACGACGGGCGTGTCCTCGCTGAACAGGATGAAGTCGCGGGCTTGGAGAGGCAGATCCCGCCACGGCGCATCGATGTCGTAACCCAAGGTGGCGACGATGTCCCGATAGTTCTTGCCCTGCCAGGCTCCGGGCCACGCGGCGATCGCACCCTGCGCGATCGACAGTGAAGGGTCGGGCACCATCGAGTCCTCGGCCGGCCGGTGCACCGTCCCCAAGCCGGAGCACTCCGGACAGGCACCGACGGCGGTGTTGGGCGAGAAGTGGTCGGAGTCCATCGGAGCCACACCATCGGGATAGTCCCCGCACCGCGACCACAGCATCCGCAGCGTGTTGCCGGTGGTGGTGATGGTGCCGACCGTGGAGCGACTGCTCGACCCACCCCGGCTCTGCTCCAACGCCACAGTCGGCGGCAGACCGGCGATGTCGCGGACTTGTGGGTCCAGCGCGGTGTGGATCAGTCGGCGCGCGAACGGTGCGACCGAGTCGAAGTATCGACGTTGGGCTTCCCCGTGGATGGTGCCGAAGGCCAGTGAGGACTTGCCCGAGCCGGAGATCCCGGTGAAGGCGACGAGCCGATTGCGCGGCACCACCACATCGACGTCGCGCAAGTTATGCAGGCGCGCCCCGTGGACCGTGATCACCCCGGTCGGGCCGGCATCGTTCTTGCTGACATCGGTGGTCCTCGTCGTTGATGCCATCGGGACAGCCTATGGTTCGCGCGGCGTCGGGGGGCCATGATGGGCAAATGAGTGAACTCCGAGTCATCGCGACCATCCCCGCCCAAGCCCACGCTGTCGATCAGGTCCGCTCCGCGCTCCACGATTTGGTGGCTGCCACCCGCGAAGAGGAAGGCTGCATCTCCTACGACCTCTTCGAGTCCGGGGCCGCGGCAGGCACCTTCGTGACGGTGGAGAGCTGGCGCTCACAGGACGACCTCGATGTGCACCTGGCCAGCGCCCATGTCGCTGCTGCCTTTGCCGCGGCCGGCCCACTGCTTGCCGGCGAGGTAGCTATCCACCCGTTGGTGCCCGTCGAATAGCACGGTGAGCGCTCGGATCTTCCACATCACCGAAGCCGAGCAGTGGAAGGCGGCCTCAGCGTCGGGGCTTTACGAGGGATCGACTCGTGACCGAACCCTGACGCAGGTTGGCTTCATTCACTGCTCGTGGTGGGAGCAGGTGGCAGCGACGGCGCAGTTCGTCTACGCCGGGGCACCCGAGCCGTTGGTGGTCCTGGAGATCGATGTCGAGATGCTGGCGGCGACGGGCGTGCCGGTGCGCCACGAGCACGGGGATCCCGCCGACAGCTCGTCGCCAATCTTTCCGCATATCTATGGCCCCCTTCCGACCGTGTGTGTATGCCGTGTGCTCACCGCCCACTTCGACGACCGCGGAGCCTTCGTGGTCGACCCGGCCGGTGGCGAACTAGCCGGCTGAGCTCTGACCTGCTGAGGCCTGGTTAGCCGGTTGGGGCCGCCCCGCACCGACGACACGCCGGTCACGAACGGCCCTGGCGTGCACGTGCTCGCTGTGGCCGCTCAGGTCGGGCGTGTCGTCGGCTCGAGATGGCGATTCGGTGAGATGGCGATTCGGCAGGGCGGTCTCACGGCCAGGTGGACGCACGATCCGATGTGGTGATCTCACGGTCAGGTGGACGCACGGTCGGGGGAGGGCGAGGCGCGGCTAGCCGACGTTCGAGGAGATCTTGGCCAGGACCTCGGGCCATCGGGCATCTAGCCGCGCTCCGCCGAGGCGCACGCCCAAGCGCAGAGCCAGCACACCCCATACCGGGCCGAGCACCAACGCCGCCCACCCCAACACCGGCAGCCAGATCGCGCCGATAACGATGGCGGCGATCGGAACAGCAACCGCGATAGACAGGATCATCCCGAGGAAGACCGCGATGAACGACTCAAACGAGGTCCCACCGCCCGAAGAGAACGGACTGGCCCCGGGGGGAGGTGCCGGGCCTTGCCAGTGAGCGGTGACCCAGACGCCCACACCGGCCCCGCCGCCGAGCATCGCGACACATGCCGATCGCGCGGGGCAGCTGGGTCCACGCGTCGGTTAGCAGGGTGATGCCGAGCAGCGACACGACGACCAGCGGCACCGACCACACGAGCACGGCAAGTGCTCGGCCAGCCAGGTCGACTCGGCCCGGGATCCCGGAGGAGATCTGCGTCCAGAAGGCCGACCCGTCATACGAGATGTCCTGACTCAGCGAGATGCCGACCACGTAGGCCAAGACCACGGGCATCCAGATGAACCACGTCCCGGCTCCGACCGTGACCACGTTGGCC
Source organism: uncultured Actinomycetota bacterium (assembly GCA_963803695.1). Classification (GTDB taxonomy): domain Bacteria; phylum Actinomycetota; class Actinomycetes; order Actinomycetales; family Dermatophilaceae; genus Ornithinicoccus. The sequence goes on along the minus strand of CAWDNY010000002.1, from coordinate 28,686 downwards.
AAGACGATGGCGACCGGCGCGATGATGACGCCGGCGACCGAGGCGATGTATCGCGGGTCGCGCCGCCAGTAGCGCAGGCACTTCACCGCGCTGGCACCCACCGCGTTCTCGGGCAGGATCCGATCCAGCAACGTGCGGCCCTGATGGACACGCACCGATGACGACCCGGTGGCCACGGTTGAGGTCAGCCGGATCGCGAGGAAGTGATGCCACGTCACCGCCAGCACCGCCACCAGGAGCGCGGACAGGATCAGTTTGGCGATCGCGGCGAGGGGAGCGCTGGAGGCGGCATCCACCGGTGCCGACCAGGCCCACCCCAAAGGTGTCCACCCGAGCACGGGGACAAGATCCAACACTCGGCGCTCGATGTCTTGTGGCTCGCCGACCGCAAAGGCACGCGCGCAGTGAGCAAGCAGATGAGTATTCCGAGCAAGGCCCCGATGAGGGCCACCAGCGCCGGGACGATCCCGCGGCTCCACGTGACCACGGTGGCCAGTGCGATCCCGATCGTGACCAGGCCTGGGACGCCGACGGCACCGGAGGCTAAGAGCCCGGGCAGCAGTTGCCGCGCCGACAGTGGGAGCAACGCGAATCGGCTCGGATCAAGGGTCTCGTCGGTGCCAAACATCAGAATCGGCAGCACCATCCACCCGAGCACCAGCCCCGACCCGCCGAGCACCACCACCAGGCTGGCTTGATCGACGGGTAACAAACGCGCGGAAGCCACGCCGCAGCGACAACTTCAGTCTGACGAGGAGCGCAACCACGCCAGTCCTTCAGGATTGGTCTCCTTGATGCCGACAAGGGTGAGGAAGCGCTGCTGCAACGACATCCCGTCTCTGACCTCGTCCAGCGACCCCTCGGCGAGCACTCGACCTGCGGCCACGACCGCAAGCCGTTGGCAGAGGTTCTCGACCAACTCCATGACGTGACTGGACAGCACCACCGTGCCGCCACCGGCCACGAACTGTCGCAAAATGGAGCGGATGACCTCACCTGAGACGGGATCGACAGCCTCGAAGGGCTCATCGAGCAAGAGGAACCGAGGTGCGTTGATCAGTGCGCTGGCCAGGCCGATCTTCTTGGTCATCCCGGCTGAGTAGTCCACGACCAGAGTGTTTGCGTCCTCGGCGAGGTCCAAAGTGTCGAGGAGCTCGGCGATCCGCGGCTCCAGATCGGCGGTCGGCACTCCACGCAACCGGCCGACATACGTCAGCAGTTCGCGACCGGTGAGGCGGTCGAAGAGTCTTAGCCCATCGGGCAGGACGCCCATCAGCGCCTTGGCCCCTTGAGGATCGGACCACACGTCGTGGCCGAGCACGGTGGCGCTGCCGTAGTTCGGTCGGAGCAACCCAGTGGCCATCGATAGTGTCGTGGTCTTGCCTGCGCCGTTCGGGCCGACGAGGCCGAACATCACCCCGGCGGGCACGGTCAGCGACAGGTGGTCCACAGCGCGTTGGCCCCGAAGTCACGGACCAGGTCGATGAGGGTCAGCGCAGGGACATCAGCCATGGAGCGCACGCTAACAGCGCACCGTGCGCTGGGTGGTGGCACTTGCCAAGACGCTGGTCTGGGCTCAGAGTCGGGGGATGAGATCGCCTGTGAGCACCGTGGTTTTCGACGTCAATGAGACGCTGTCGGATCTGACTCCGATGCGTGCCAGATTTGCCGACGTGGGAGCGTCGGTTGATCTCGCGCCGCTCTGGTTTGCCTCGGTGCTGCGGGATGGTTTTGCGCTGTCGACGTGCGGGCAGGCGGCCGGATTCGCCGACATCGGCCGGGCGGTGCTCACGTCATTGCTGCCGGAGACTGCGCTGAACCGGCCGCTGGGTGAGGCGATCGATCACGTCATGGAGGGCTTCATGTCGCTCGACGTCCACCCGGATGTGCCCACGGGGGTCGCCGGGCTGGTCGAGGCTGGGCTACGGCTGGTGACGCTGTCGAACGGGTCCGCGGGAGTTGCCGATGCGCTGCTGACCAAGGCTGGGCTGCGGGATCACTTCGAGGCGTTGCTGACCGTGGAGGATGCCGGTCTCTGGAAGCCGGCCCGGTCGGCATACGACTATGCGGCGAGGTTCTGCGGGACTGAGGCCTCGCAGATGCTGCTGGTAGCGGTGCATCCCTGGGACCTGCACGGCGCACATGCCGCCGGTATGCAGACCGCCTGGATCAACCGGACCGGCACCGCATACCCCGAGCACTTCACCCGCCCGGACATCGAAGTGACCGGCCTCGACGAGCTCCCGGTTGCCCTTTCGGCCGGGAGTTAGATCGGCTGCATCGACTCGCAGAAAAGTCACGCCAAAACGCCGAATCTCGTGCATTTCCCACCAGTCGATGTCGCTCGCGAGAGTTGGGGACAGTGGTTAGGGCGCTGTGAGCCGCAGAACGGCATCGAGCCCGCGTCGAGGGCCACTGGTCGGCGGCAAGATCAGCGTCCGTATGCCGAGTTGAGCCGCGCCCGCATCGTCGCGCCACGAGTCCCCGACCATCAGGGTGCGAGAGGGCGAGACGCCGAGGGCCTTGACCGCATACTCAAAGATGGCCGGGTCCGGTTTGACGGCTCCGATCTCGAACGAAAGCACGATGGCCTCGAAGTAGCCCAACACGCCTTCGTCGGTTAGCAGAGGGCGGATGTCGAGCCCGATGTTGGACACGACCGCGAGGTGCGTTCCCTGTGTATGGAGCTCACGCAGCACGTCCGGAACGTCGTCGAACAAGTGCCATTGGGCCAACAGCCCGTCGTATAGCGTCCCGGCCAGTTCGGCGTCCATGCCGCCGATGTCGATCATGGTCTTCATGGCGACTTCGCGGTGCGCCCGGGCGGATAGGTCACGGCGGGCGGTGGGGTCGATCTCGTGGGCATGGACTCAGAGATTGGCCAAGAAAGCACCGTGGCGGTGGTCGGCGTCGGCGTCTGCCGGCCGACCGAGCTGCTCACGGGCGGAGGTCAGCCAAGGCGGGGGTTGAGGCGCGCGCTCCAGGGTCTGGTGGAAGTCGAACAGCACCGCGTCGATCGGCTCCACCTGCGCAGCCTCGCATCGACTCGCAGGAAAATCACGCGAGAAGGCCGAAACCCGTGAATTTCCTGCGACTCGATGAGACAGGGGCGAGCGGTTGCCGCGAGGATCCGGTGGTGGTTCGCTGGCGAGATGGCACCTGAGGCGAAGGCGCTCTATCGGCGATGGATCAACGAGATGTGGAACGGGGACCACGATGTCGCTGGCAAACTCGTGACCGAGGGCTTCGTCGGGCATTGGCCGGATCGGGACGTTCATGGAGTCGACGGCCTTCTCGATGCCATGGCCCCGCTGACCGAGATGTTCGAGTCGATCAGCTTCGAGGTCGAGGTCGGGCCGATCAGCGACGGCGACCTGGTGGCGGGCCGATGGCGGGGCAGCGGCACCACCGCAGACGGTGAATCGATGACCTTTGTCGGCAACGACCTGCTCTGCATCGCCGACGGGCAATTCGTCGAATACTGGGTGGCCACTCAGCCCGTATAGCGCTCGGCCTCGGCCAGCCGTTGCCGCAACTCCTCGCTGGTCACCTGGCGCGGCGCGCTAAAGGAAGCGTCGGCGGCATACGGCACCGCGTAGGCCGCGGTGTCCCGCTGGAATCGCCAGCCTTCAGCGAGCGCTCCCACGTCGACCGTGTCGTAGCCGATGGCATCGAAGAACTCGGTCACGGTGGCCTTGGCTTGGTCGTCGTCGCCAGCGATGGGCAAGGCGGTCCGCTCGGAGCCCCCGGGCTTCGCCAACGACGCCAGGTGCTTGAAGAAGATGTTGTTGAAGCCCTTCACGATGCGAGAGTCCGGCAGGTGAGCCTGCAGCATTTCGGCGGTCGTAGTCCTCTCGGCGTCGAGATCTTCGATGTGGCCGTCCCGCTCCGGGTAGTAGTTGTTCGTGTCGATGACCACGGTGCCCGCCAGCGGTTCGACCGGCACGTCCTGATAGGCCTTCAGCGGCACCGTCACGACCACAAGGTCACCCGCTGCTGCGGCGTCATGCGACGTCGCAGCGGTGGCATGATCACCCAACTCGGACACGAGGTCCCCGAGTGTTTCGGGACCGCGACTGTTGCTGAGCACGACGTCGTACCCCGCATCGACTGCGAGTCGTGCGACGGTGCTGCCGATGTTGCCGCTTCCGATGAATCCGATGGTCGTCATGTCAGTCGGCAACGACCGAGGACCTTCGGGGATTCCGACAGCGATTCAGCCGGCCTCAGTGAACAGGCAGAACGGATGGCCGGCCGGATCGAACAGCACCCGCACCTCCTGCTGTGGCTGATGCTCGGCCAGGCTGGCACCACATTCAACGGCCCAGCCGGTGGCAGCCTCCAGGTCCTCGACGTCGATGTCGAGATGCTGCGTGGCGACGGGCTGCCCCTTACGGGCGGGCCACACCGGGGGCTGCCCCTTACGGGCGGGCCACACCGGGGGCTGCCAGGCCGCTTCATACTCCACGTTCACCGTGAGTGACCCGCGGTCGTGGGTAGCTTTGAATTGGGCCCAGCCAGCCTCCGCTGGCTCGCCGGGACCGGCCGGTTCGGAAGCGTGGACGGTGGTGGCGAGCAATCGCGCATAGAAGTCGGCGAGTGCCCGCGGATCGGGAGCCCCGATCGTGACCGAAGTCAGTTGAAGGCGAGGAGTTTCGCTCACAAGCGCTAAGGCCTCCTGACATCGGGTGGGTGAACTCGTCGCAGATTAATTCACTCGTGGTGTGCCCGCGCTCGGGGCTACGGTCGAAGCATGACTGAGCCGCAGGAGCATGAGTCCGCATCCGATGAGCAGGGCCGACCCGACCCGCCGCAGCATGCCGGTGAGGTGGAGACTCTGCTGGGCTTTCTGGACTATCACCGCGCGACCTTGGAGTGGCGGTGCCGAGGTCTGGAGGACGAGCAGTTGCGCGCGACCCTGCATCCCACGTCGATGACGCTAGCCGGCATGCTCAAGCACCTTGCGCTGGTGGAGGATGATTGGTTCACCGCCAACGTGGGCCAGCGGGCCATGCCGGAGCCCTGGGTGAGCGTGGACTGGGACGAGGACTGGGACTGGGATTGGCATTCGGCCGCACAGGACAGTGGAGACGAACTGCGGGGGCTGTGGCAGCTAGCCGTCGAGCGTTCGCGCGCGGTGGTGTCGTCGCGACTTGGCGAGGATCCCGACGGTGCGCTCGAACGGCCCTATCCGGCCTTTGGTGGGCGCGGGGAGGTGTCGCTGCGATGGGTATTGGTCCACATGATCGAGGAGTACGCACGGCACAACGGGCACGCCGATCTGCTGCGCGAAGCGATCGACGGTGAGACGGGGGAGTAGCGGCAGGCGGAAACGTCGCTGCTGACAGACTCGCGGGCATGAAGAAGTCACTGATCGGGCTCGTTGCGGCCAGCGGGACGGCATACCTCGTGTTGGCTGGCGCTCGCCTGCGCACCTGGGGCACTCGCGATGACGAAGCAACGCGCGACCTTCCCAGCGAAGCGTTGATGCCGCAGCCCGGCGCCGCACTGACCCACGCCATCTCGATCGACGCCCCGCCGGAGCGTGTCTGGCCATGGATTGCCCAACTCGGTCAGGACAAGGGCGGTTTCTACAGTTACGCCTGGATAGAGAACCTCGGCGGCGCTGGCATCGTGAACGCCGACCACATCAACTCCGATTGGCAGGACCCGCAACCCGGTGGACTGCTGCGTTTGCACCCGTCGCTAGCGCTGGAAATTGTGCGGGTCGTGCCTGGAGAACTGTTCGTCGTGTCCCGCCCGGTCCGAGGCGGCCTGGGATTTCACTGGATCTTTATGCTGAGCCCGCAGGGCCAGGGCGGGACACGGCTGATCGTTCGCGAGAGGTATGTCCTCCCGTGGGCTCCCGCGCGCAGAGTCGCCGCGGTCGTCACAGTCGGCAGCGCGGTGATGTCGCGCAAGATGCTGCTCGGCATCAAGGAGCGAGCCAGCGCTCCAGGTCTCCAGGCGCTCGGAAGCGGTGCATCGGCGGCGCGCTCGGATCGGCCGCCCACGCCCTGATCCGTCGGCGCTTTCGCGAGAACGACCGGAAGTGCCACGCAATGATCGAGTCCTTGCCGAGCGCCATACGCAACGATTCGGTGTTGCCGTTGCAGATCGGCGTGTGGGTGACAATCCGCTGGGCGGTGCGCCGACAGAGCCGCTGCAAAGAAAACCATCGCGGATAGTCCAGCGCCACGATGAGGTCGACTCGCGGCAACACCAGATCAATCCAGATCCCGTATGCCGTGTCGAACACCCAGCGTTCGTCGGCAGCCAGATCGGCGAAGATCTCGCGCTGGCGCTCAGGCTCGACCTGCTGCCAGCCCGGCTGCCAGGTCAACTCATCGGCCAACACGAGGGGGAGGCCGAACTTCTCCGAGATGCGCGTCGCGGCGTGCGACTTGCCGCTGCCGGTCACCCCGTATACCAGGATCCGCTGTGGGGTCGGGTGCTTCGCAGTCATTACGCTTCAGGGTATGCGTGCTCCGACCTGGCAGTCCTTCGGTGGCGATCACCGAGTGATGCGCCGTTTCATGAATATCTGGCCCCCGTTTGCGGGGTCGGGAATCCGTATCGAGCACCTAGGAGCCGACTTCCGCACCGCACGGGTTGCCCTGCACCACCGCTGGTGGGCACGCAACTACGTCGGCACCCTGTTTGGCGGGGCCATCTTCGCGATGACCGACCCGTGGTGGATGGTCTTGGTGCTGCGCAGCCTGGGCCCTGACTACGTGGTGTGGGACAAAGCCGCGGAGATCGAATTCGTCGCGCAAGGACGTTCGACGGTGAGAGCCACGTATGAGGTCACTGACGAGCTGTTAGAAGAGTTGCGGACGGCGGCTGCTGGTGGAGCGAAAGTGCTCCGGTGGTTCGAGACTGACATCGTGACTGACGACGGCATGGTGGTGGCGCGGGTGCGCAAGCAGCTCTACGTCCGAGAGCGGCAGAAGTGATCGGAACCATAGTGCTGCTCCTCGCGGGCATGGTCGTGATCGCGCTGGTCATCGCCGTCAACGGATACTTCGTCGCGCAAGAGTTCGCCTACATGTCGGTGGACCGCAACCGTCTGGCTGCACGCGCTGAGGCTGGTGATGCAGCGGCAGGGCGGGCCCTGAAGGTCACTAAGCGCACCTCATTCATGCTCTCCGGTGCCCAGCTCGGGATCACGGTGACCGGCCTCCTGGTCGGCTACGTCGCTGAGCCGCTCGTCGGCCGGCAGCTCGGGGAACTCCTCGGAGGAGCCGGGGTTTCGATGGCGATCAGCATTTCGGTGGGCACGGTCGCGGCGCTGGTCGTAGCCACGGCGGTGCAGATGATCTTCGGGGAGTTGTATCCGAAGAACCTTGCCATTGCGAATGCCGAGCCGATGGCTCGCTGGATGGCCCGGTCCACCCTGATCTATCTGGCGCTTTTCGGCTGGCTGATCGCGTTCTTCGACCGATCGGCCAACGCGGTGCTCCGCCTGGTGGGCATCACCCCCATCCACGACCTGGACGCCACCGCGACCAGTCAGGATCTCGAACGCATCCTGTCCGACTCCCGCGACAGCGGTCACCTGCCCCAAGAGCTCTTCCTGTTGTTGGACCGCATCATCGACTTCCCGGACCAAGACGCCGAGCATGCGATGGTCCCGCTCTCGCGAGTCGACACCGTCAACGCCGACACGTCGGTGAGCGAGGTGAGGGCTCAGATGGCGTCCGGTCACACCCGATACCCCGTCGTGGATGAGGATGGCGAGCCGATCGGCGTGGTCCAACTCACGGACATCTTGCGCGAGGAGCCGGGGTCCTCGATCGAGGTCTCTCAGATCATGCGCCCCGTCGTCATCGTGCCGACCCTGATGTCGTTGCCGGCCGTTGCTGACGAACTGACCGACGCACACCAGAAGTTGGCCTGCGTGATCGATGAGTATGGCGGGTTTGCCGGGGTCCTGACGATGGAGGACGTGGCCGAGGAATTGGTGGGCGAGATCACTGATGAGCACGACGATGAGATGGATGAACTGATCGTGCCTGGGGCGGAGAACGAGTGGACCATGGACGGCGATGTGCACCTCGACGAAGTCGAGCGCGCCATTGGTCAACAGGTGCCCGACGGTGACTACGAAACGATCGCGGGACTGCTGATCGCGCAGACCGGTGAGTTACCGGGAGTGGGTCAGGTCGTGTCGATCACACTGCCTTTGGACCCCGCGGAGTTGGTGTCGAATGAGCCGAACGACCACATCCTGGAAGTGGAGGTCCTTGAGGTGGCTCGGCACGTGCCGAGCCAGGTCCGCGCTCGTCTGATCATGGTGGAGGGTGCCGCTCCTGATGATGATGCCGAGCCCGTCGAAAGTGGTGACCTTCGATGAACGATCCCATCGTCGTGCTGGCTGCCACAGCGTTGCTGATCGTGCTGAGCGGCTTCTTTGTGGTGATCGAGTTCGCGATGCTTGGCGCTCGCAGGCACCGACTCGAAGAGGAAGCGGGAGAGTCCCGGTCGGCGCGGGCCGCACTGCGCGGCGTCAACGAACTCACCGTGATGCTGGCCGGGGCACAACTCGGCATCACCGCCTGCACCTTTGCGCTCGGTGCCGTGACGAAGCCGGCGGTCGATACGTGGCTGGAGCCGGTATTCGAGATCTTCGGTATGCCGGGCTGGCTGGCGGGCGGGGCCTCGTTTGCCCTGGCGCTGCTCGCCGTGACGTTCTTGCACCTGGTGGTGGGGGAGATGGCGCCGAAGTCGTGGGCGATCGGGCACCCCGAAACGGCAGCCAAGCTGGTCGGCATACCGGCGAGGTGGTTCATCGCGGTGGTCCGGCCGTTCCTGCTGGGCGTTAACGCGGTGGCCAACAAGCTGGTGGCCGCCAGTGGGGTGACCCCGGTCGACCGGGCCGCAGTGGGTGGCCAGGACGTCGAGACGATCCGTCAGCTAGTTGACCAATCGGCCGCCAAGGGCTCGCTTGAAGGGGCCTATCAGACGCACATCACCCAGGTGTTGGAAATGGAGAAGCTCACCGTCGGTGACTTGCTGGCCGAAGGCGGCAGGCCGGTCGCGGTGGGGGTCCACGCCTCGGTAGGCGAGCTGCAGAGCGCGGCGGCCACCAGTCGGCACTTACGCATACTGCTGACCGACGCCGATGGAAGCCTGAGCAGGGTTGTGCACGTCCGGGACACCCTCGACAAAGCTAAGGACGCACCTGTGGCTGACCTCGGGCGATCCGCGCTGCGACTAAATGCCGAGACGCCCGTCTATGAAGCGTTGGGCTTCATGCGCCGGCAGGGAGAGCAACTGGCCGTGGTCACTTCTGGAGCTGATGCCCTAGGGGTGCTCACCGTGACCGACATCCTGCGCCACGTTTTGCCGCGCCACCGCGGGGTGCGCGCCACATCCTGAGGTCGATCCGCACTCACTTGGGGCGACGGGCTGCGATCAGCACTTGAGGACTGCCTGCTGGCAATCGCCATCGCCGATGTGCGTGCCGATCAGCACCTGCTCAACGGTCACCAGCGCCCGGACGAACGACGCCAGGACGCTTGGGAGTTCGCTTCGACTTCCGATGATGGCCGAGGCCGAGCGGTCGATTCTGGCCCGGGACCTCCTTGCGGTTACGGCGGTGGGTGTGCTCCGTCGCGCGCGTGTGGGTGCCAACGTGTGCCGGGCGATCGTATTGGGCCCGCGTAGGACTTGACTGCGCGCCAAGGCCGATGCGGATCTTCGTCGCTGTCGGCTTGGCCGTGCTCTTACTCGATGGCCGGATTCGATCCGATGGACTCCTTCCCCTTTGTGGAGTTAGACCGCCTCATCAAGCCCCTTCTTCTTCAAGATTTCGCGTTGATTCGGGTTGATGGAGTCCCGGAACGGCGTTTCAACGACGACCGCCTCGACGGGGGTGCCAGGGATATCGGCATACTCATCGGGTAGGTGCACCCACAGTTCGGTGCCGGGGGATTTGAAGTCCAGTGGCACATAGCCCATGGCGATGTTGGTCGCGAGTTCGGGGGACCACCACGGCGAGGTGACGTAGCCGACGGGCGCGGCATCGGAAGCGGTCGAGATCAGCCAGAAGTCTGGTGCGTAGTCCGTGATCGGTTTACCTCCAAGTTTCAGTCCTACCTGAACGTGGGTGAAGGGCGGGTTGCCCGCCTCGATGCTCTCGCGTGCGATGTTCAGGGCCCTTTTGCCGATGTAGTCAGCTTCCTTGTTTCGGGGCACCTGATAGGCGAGGTTGGTCTGGAACGGCAGTGTCTCCACGTCGATGTCTTGGCCCCAGGACTGGATGCCTGCGGCAATACGACGGTGGTGAGCGGGGGCGACAACCATCAAGTCGTGGACTTGACCGGCCTCCAGGACCGCGTTCCACATGTCTTCGGCGTGCAACGTCGCGTCATACAAGTAGATTTCGTATCCCTTTTCGCCGCTGAACCCGGTCTGCGACACGATGACGTCGCGTCCGTTGATCACGCCAGCGAGCATCCCGTAGGAAGGGATGTCTCGCACCGCCTCACCCACCAGGTCGACCATGAGGGCCTCGGACTTGGGTCCCTGGATCTGCACGGGTGAAACGTCGATTTCGGCGATGGTGACATCAAAGCCTTTGCCGACGTTCACTCCCTGCAACCACAGCAGCACATCACTGTCGGAGATGCTGAACCAGAACTCATCTTCGGAGATGCGCAACAGGATCGGGTCGTTCAGGATGCCGCCAGCCTCGTTGCACAAGATCACGTACTTGGCCTTCATGGGCGCGATTTTGGTGGCGTCTCGAGTGATCACATAGTTGGTGAATGCCTCAGCCTCGGGTCCTTTGACCTGAATCTGACGTTCGACCGCGACGTTCCACATGGTGACGTGATTCACCAAGGCGTCGTACTCGGTCATCATGCCGCCGTCTTCGGGACGGACGTAGCCGCGCGGGTGGTACATGCGGTTGTAAACCTGGGCTCGCCAGCAACCGGCCTCAGCGGACAGGTGCCAGTACGGAGACTTTCGAACGCGGGTGTCGATCAACATCTGCACCGGGGTTGGCCCGGACTGGCGGAGGTTGATGGGCACGACGCGGCCGCTCTGGTCGACGGACGGAACGTTGTTACTCACAGATCTTCTCCTCGGCGGAATCATATTGTGGAACCTACTTCCACAATATGATTCTGAGGTCACTAGGCCGATCTGCGCAAGGGCATCGGCATCGAACCCCCTATGGCGATCCCGCACTGGCCAAACTGCCGGTCACCGGCGACATGCGAAACGACCTCGTAGTGGCGTGCGACGCTCGTTCTCAGCGCAGCATTCAGGTGGGGCGCGCGGCGGAGGCCAGGTACCGCGGCCACGTACCGGTCGAACTGGCACGCACGCTCGGGGGCGAGATCGACCCGGTCAAGCTGGCGGCGGCTGCCAAGTCGGGCAACCACGATCCTCAGGCGATTAAGTGGCTGTGGCACTGTCTGGCAGGTTCGGGCCGAACGGTGTCGGACCACCGAGATGACGAGCCCCCAGTTCCAGGACCCACGGATAGCGACGTCCTGTAGCCGGACCGCTGGGAATACCCGCAGGTCCGCGCTCCAACTGTCCCTCGACGTTTCCTAGCTCCTGTCCGGTGAAGATCTCCGCTGAGGTGCGTCAACCGGGACGATCCATCGGAGGCTGAGGAGCCATGCTCCATAGTCCCGTGGTCGATGATCTGGATCCAGTTGCCGAGCTCGGTCAGCCGGTCGTGCTCGTCTTGGACGTCGTCCACGGCAAACCGGGCAAGCGGTATGCCGTCTTCGACCAGGGCCTGGCGGTAGGGCTTAAGATCGCGGCCGATGACCGGCGCTGACCTGAGCCAATCCGGATGCTCGGTCAGCGCATCGGATTTCACGGGTAGTACCCGAGGACAACCATGAGGACCAGCACGACGAAGTAGGACTCGACTCCGTGCACGATCACGCTCATCCACAGGCTTTGGTACCGCTTGGCGACCCAGGCGTAGCCAAACGAGCTGAGGATCATGCTGGGCCAGAACCAGATCTTGTGCACGTGGTAGAGGCCGAACAGCACGGTATTGGCCACCCAGTCCCACCGGCCGAAGACCCCGGTCATTCGGGGCAAGAGCACGCCGCGGAAGAGCAGCTCCTCACCCAGCAGGTAGTTGAACAGGCAGCTCGTCAACGCCAGACCCAGGATCCACCACTGTCCCTGCAGTGCCGGGTCGGCGAGACCCTCGATCTGCACGTGGTCCGGCTCGGTCAACAAGGGGAACCAGTCGGTCCAGGCCGCATCGAGGCGCGTCGCGAGGTACCCTCCGAGCACGTTGGCGCCGATGGCAGGAATTACCCACCACCACAGCACCCGGCGCGGGCGGCCGGTGCCGGGGTCTCGCGGCCCGTTGAGCCGGATCCGGGCCTTGACCTCGGCCCACCGCAGGGCACCCAAGTCATGCCGCAGCACGATGAGGGAGACGACGAACTGCCACATCATCCCGAGCACCATCAGGATCCAGTAGATGAGCCCGGGGTGTATCGAGAAGCGGGGCATGAGGGCTGGAGCCGCGACGAAGGCCAACAGGCCCATCGGTGCGGTGACCGAGGCCCAGATGACCAGGATCTTGGTCAGCGAGTACTGCTCAGCGTCGGCCGGAGCGGGACGCGTGAATGGTGCGTGGGGGGACTCGGTCCCCGCGTGGGTATTCATGATCCACAGCCTTGTTCAGAGTGCCCGTGGCGCACATCGGCCCGACGACGCGAATCCGCTACGATCTCGTGCGCCCTGCGGACGACCTCGACCTACCCTTTCAGGGTGATGCGCGGTGCGACCGCCGACGAGTACGTTGCAAGCATGGCCCTCAGCCGGTGGTCCCAGCGTTGGTTCGACATTGCTGTCGCTGGCGTGTTCCTAGGCATCGGCTGGGTCAGTTCCACCGCGACCACGGCCACCTTCCCCGACTTCGTCTACGCTCCACGAGATGGGCTGTTCGTGGTGCTGCTGGTCCTGGCCACCGCGCCGTACGCCTGGTGCCGCCGCCGGCCCGACATCGCTTTCGTCGTGGCGCTGGTGTCCACGACGACACTGTGGGCCTTGGGTTACAACGGGAGCGCCCTGCCGATGTTTCTCCTGGTGGGTGCCTACTTCGTCGCCAGCACCTGTCGGCCCCGGCAGGTATTCGTCTGCGGCGCGGCAGCGTTGGGCTGCTTCGCGGTCCTGTGGTGGGCCGGCGGAGCACCGTACGGAGCGACCGAGGCCGCCGCGTCGGTGGTCGGCGTCGCCGGCGCAATGGGCCTGGGCCGAGCCAGCCGCCTGCGCGGGGACCTGGCCGAAGCTCGGGCGAGCGCGGCCGAGGAGGCTGCACAGCGTAGCGCCAGCGAAGAGCGGCTACGGATCGCACGCGAGTTGCACGACGTCGTCGGTCACTCTCTGGGCACGATCGCGGTGCAAGCCGGTGTGGGCCGGCACCTGATGAGCACTGAGCCGGCCAGCGCCGCCGAAGCGCTGGACAACATCGCTCAGCTCAGTCGCACCTCACTGGACGAAGTACGCGCCGTGGTCGCCGCCCTGCGCGACGGCGAGCCGGCATACCGACCAGCGCCGGGCCTCACAGACCTGAACGGCCTGGTCGAGACAGCACGCTCAACCGGGTTGAGCGTGACGCTGACCCTGCCCGAGGCCCCTGAACAGATCCCCCGCCAGGTCGCGGCGGCGGCATTTCGGATCACCCGTGAGGCGCTGACCAACGTGATCCGGCACGCCAACGCATCGCAGGTAAGCGTCCACGTGAGCCACGACAACGGCCACCTCCAGATCCGCGTCCACGACAACGGCCACTTTGCGGACGCTGGCAGCATGGCGTTGACCAGCCCTGGTCACGGCATCGTCGGTATGCGGGAGCGCGCCGAGGCCTTGCAGGGGAGCCTGAGCGCCGAACGTGCCACGGGTGGCGGGTTCTTGGTCACCGCCAGTTTGCCGATGAGCACGCAGGGGTCGCGATGATCAGCGTCGTAGTCGTTGATGACGAGCACCTTGTCCGCTCGGGCTTCACCGCACTGCTCGCCTCTGACCCCGGGATCGAGGTGGTCGGCACGGCGGAGTCGGGGGACATCGCGCTCAGGGTTATCCGACGCACTCGCCCCGACGTCGTCCTGATGGACATCCGGATGCCTGGCCGGGACGGGGTCAGCGCCACGGCCGCGATCACCGCCGATCCTGCCCTGGATCGGACTCGGGTTATCGTCCTGACGACTTTCGACCTCGATGAGTACGTGCACTCCGCACTCAGTGCCGGGGCCAGCGGTTTCCTGCTGAAGGACGCCCAACCCGCCGATCTGCTCGCGGCAGTGCACACCGTCGCGGAGGGGGAGTCGGTGCTGGCGCCGTCCCTGGTGCGCCGGCTCATGGAGGCCTTCGTGCAGACCCCGGCCTCCCCGGATCAACCGGCTTGGCTGGACTCGCTCACGGCCCGCGAAACAGAAGTCCTCGTCGAAGTCGCGCGCGGGCACAGCAACGCCGAGATCGGATCTGCGCTGCACATGTCACCGGCGACCGCCAAGACCCACGTCGGTCGGCTGCTCACCAAGGTGGACGCACGCGACCGGACTCAACTCGTCATCGCCGCCTACGAAGCCGGCCTGACCCGTCGCGCGCGCCAGGGCGCTAGGGCTCGGCTGGAGACCGAACTGGGGTGACCTGTTCCCTCCACACGATCGAGTATCGCTCGGCCGGTCGCCACCAACACTGGGCGGTGCACCACTATGGGACAGATGAGCCGGTATGACGTCGTCGTGGTGGGCGCGGGCATCGTCGGCTTGGCAGTGGCTCGGGAAGTCCGACGAAGAGATCCCGGATCCTCCATTGCTGTGCTTGAGCGCGAGCACGACGTGGCCGCCCACCAGAGCAGTCACAACTCCGGAGTCATCCACAGCGGCGTGTACTACCAGCCCGGATCGCTGAAGGCTCGGCTCTGCGTCGACGGGGCCGCCCAAATGTATGACTTCTGCGGCCAACACGGCATACCCACGCGCCGCTGCGGCAAGTTGATCATCGCGCGAAACTCCGGCGAAGTGGGGCGGCTGGATGAGTTGGAGCGTCGGGGCCGGGCCAACGCGGTGGTGGGGCTGTCTCGCGTCTCAGCCCACGGCATACCGGAGATTGAGCCGAACGCGGTGGGCGTGGCCGCGCTCCACGTCGAGTCCACGGGCATCGTCGACTACGGCCGGGTCGCGCGGGCCATCCGCGATCAACTCGTGGCCGAAGGTGTGGTCATCCTCACGAATATGACAGTGGACCGAGTGAGCCGACGAGGCTCGATAGCCGTGTTGGAGCACCGGGGAGAGCCGATCGAAACGGGCCGAGTCATCACCTGCGCCGGACTGTGGTCCGATCGCTTGGCGAGCCGTTCAGGAGCCGGACCTGACCCGCGGATCGTGCCTTTCCGTGGGGCCTATCTTCGACTGCGCCCCGCCGACCAGCCGGTGGTGAACGGCATGGTTTATCCGGTGCCAGACCCCGAATTGCCATTCCTCGGAGTGCACATCACGCCCACTATCGACGGCGACGTGCTGCTCGGCCCGACCGCGCTGCCGGTGGCCAGCCGGACGGCATACCGGCTCGGGACGCTGGACCTGCGCGACGTGACCCAGACGCTCAGCTGGCCAGGATCCTGGCGCGCAGCACGGCGTTTTTGGCGGACCGGCCTGACCGAGGCACGGCTGGCGGCAAGCAAGCGGGCGTTCGTCGCGGCCTGCGCCGACTACGTGCCCTCGATCTCGGTCGCCGATCTCGATGGGACCGCGTTGGCCGGCGTCCGCGCCCAGGCTGTGGGCCGCGATGGAAGCCTCGTTGACGACTTCGTGATCGAGCGGGAGGGTCCCATGGCGCACGTCCGCAACGCTCCCTCACCAGCGGCCACCTCAGCGTTTGCCCTGGCCACCGAGATCGTTCGACGGGTCGGCCTCAATGACTAGCCGACCAATGATCGCCGGCATGACAGCGCTGGTCCTCGGGGTCATCGCGGCGATCCTGCTGGCGCACGCGCCTGCTGGCTCCAGCCTGCGGAACATTGATATGGCGGTCTCACGCAGCGTGGTGGCGCACCGATCCGACACGCTGTCGGCCATCTTTGGCTGGGCGACCTTCCTGGGCAGCGTGTGGTTCCTGGCACCAGCGACCGTGCTCGTGGTGGCGCTATTGGCGCTCAGACGGCGTTTCGCTGCGGCCACCCTCGTCGGTGGCGCGATGACAGGATCGTGGATCTTGACGTCCACCCTCAAGAACACAGTGGGTCGGGGGCGGCCTGACCCGAGCGACGTCATCGGAGCGATCAACACAGGCTTCGCCTTCCCCTCGGGCCACACGTTGAACTCGGCCGTCTTCATCGGGATCATCAGCGGCCTGCTGATCACCATGAGCGGAGTCCATCGAGCCCGTGTCGCGGTGCCGGTGGTGGCGATTCCGCTGGCTGTCTTGATCGGATTCAGCCGGATCTATCTCGGCTATCACTGGCTGAGCGACGTGTTGGGTGGCTGGGCGGTCGCGTCGGGAGTCCTCGCAGTGTGTTGGATGCTCGCGGTGTGGTGGCAGGGCGCTCGCCAACCCTCTTCTGGTCGGGACTCGCCGGTCGGTCACACTGGTCGACATGCCTGAGCTGCCCGAGGTCGAGAGCGCGCGCACCACCATCGAAGGATCGGCTCTTCACCGACTCGTCAGCGAGGTGGACGACGGGGACACCTGGGTATGCCGTCCGCACGCCGCCGGGGATCTGACGAGGCCTTGGTCGGTCGGACCTTGACCGCCGCGTTGCGGCAAGGCAAGTCGATGTGGTGCGAGACGTCACCGCTGGAAGGTGAGACGGAGGCCGGCCCGGATCTCGGCATACACCTCGGGATGAGCGGCCGGATCGTGGTGAGCGAGGCCAGCGGGGCGCAGGCCGAGGGTGGCGATTGGCAGGGCGGCCGATACGGCAAAGGCGCGCACGGGGCGGATCGCAAGCCAGAGTGGGACCGCTTCACGCTGACTTTCGCAGACGGCGGGACGTTGCGGCTGTTCGACAAGCGGCGGCTGGGCCGGGTCCGGCTCGATCCGCCGTTGGATGCCCTTGGCCCCGACGCCGAGCGGGTTGGTGAGGCCGACTTCGTCGAGCGAATGGGCCGGGGTCGTTCACCGGTCAAGGCTCGCCTGCTCGACCAATCGGTCGTGGCCGGGGTCGGCAACCTTCTCGCCGACGAGACGCTGTGGCAGGCGCAGATCTGTCCGACGCGCGCGGTCGATGCGATGTCCACGAAGGAGCTGTCACATCTGCACGCTGCGTTGGGGCGTGCGACTCAGGCTGCGATCCGTCAGGGCGGCGTGCATACGGGAGAGGTCATCGGTTTTCGTAAGCAGGGCGCTCGGTGCCCTCGCTGCGACGGCGAAATGGTGCGAGACACGGTCGGCGGGAGGACCACCTGGTGGTGTTTGCAAGAGCAGACCGGGTGACACGGTCGGGCTGGGTTCACGCACCGCTCACGATGGCCGGTGCGGTGCTCATACTCAGTGCCTGCGGCACGGCTGGCGGTGAGAGCGATGAGACCTCGATGATCGAGAGTCCGGATCAGGCGGCGTCATCAGTATCGCTTCCCCCGGCCAACGGTGATGTCGACTATCAGATCGGCGGTGACTACGACCTCGTCGAGGGCACGCAGATCGTCTCCCGCGACTGGTTCGAGGGCGCGGCTGATCCCGATGTCTACTCGATCTGTTACGTCAACGCCTTCCAGACCCAACCGGACGATCCCGATGTCGAGCGGCCGGACGAGACGTCCGCGTGGCCCGAGGATGTGGTGCTCACCGCCTTGGCCGAAGACCCCAACTGGACTGGTGAATACCTCATCGACATCAGCACGTCGAAGAAGCGAGACGGAGCCTCTGAGTGGGTCAGCGACATGGTCTCGACGTGTGCGGACAAGGGATTCGACGCCGTGGAGTTCGACAACCTGGATTCGTGGACACGGTTCGAGGACATCCCGTCGGTCCAAGAGCTCGTGCCCTTTACGCGTGAAGACACCGTGGCCTTCGCTTCGCTGATCACTCAGGACGCACACGAAAAGGGAATGGCCGCCGGGCAGAAAAACACGGTGGAACTCATTGATGACGGTTCACGCGAGCAGATCGGCTTTGACTTCGCTATCGCCGAGGAGTGCGGCCAGTTCGACGAGTGCGGCGCGTATGCCGACGCCTACGACGATCACATGATCGTGATCGAATACACGGACGAGGACTTCGATGCTGCCTGCGCCGAGTTCGCTTCCCGCCTGTCGATCGTCCGCCGCGACGTCTTGGTCAGCGGCCCGGTTGACTCCGACTATGTGATGGAGCAGTGCTGACCCAGGCTCGGTCGTCAACCGGGCCGCTCGTAGCTGCGCCATCGTTCGTCGACATTCATACCCAACGACTGGACTGCCCTTAAACTTCTGGCGTTGACCGCCGCGCCGCCGGTGCTGAACGAGGTCTGGCCGTCGGCATACAGAGTCAGCATGCCGAGGGCAGCGATGGCCACCCCCACCCCTGTGCCACGGTGGTCCGGCAAGACCGAGGCCCACGCAATGTCGCTTGTCGCCCCGGGCGTGGTCGCAAAAGCCGTTGCCCCCACCAAGTCGGGGCCGAGCCGCGCACCGAACACGCGTTGCGTGAGCCACAGTGCTCGCGTCGAGGCCTCATCGCGGATTTCGTGCGTCGTAGCTGGAGTCACTGGATAGTCGTCGTGGTTGGCCGATTCGAGGCGGCAGACTTCACTCGCAGCCTCGACATCGAGCTCGCTGACCACGAAGCCGCGATTTCGTGCGGACTCGACAGCCTGTCGGAGTCGCTGCAGCTGGGCTTCGGAATCGATCACGAGGTGAGCCGCCCAGGACTCGCCAACGAGGACAAAACCGCCCGCCTCGAGCTGGCCCACTGCGGGGTCATCGGCGCGGACGATCCGTGTCTGCGACTCGGCCATCACTGTCGGGACTCTAGGCGTTGACGGTGGTTCACACCGAAACAGGGACCTGCCCCCGAATGGCGTCCACCCGGTTCTCGTGCTTGAACACCATCGTGTCCTGCATCGTCAGCATCTGTCCGAGTCCGGCTGCCTTGGCGCGCGTAAACATGGCGTGGGCAATCGCAACGTCGACGTAGGCCAAGCCCACCGCATTGAAGTAGACCCGCTCATCTGCCGACCTGCGGCCGGGCACCTCGCCAGCCACCACCGCGTCGAGGTCACCGGCGATGTCGGCATCGGTCAACTCACCGTCGCAATACATCCGGCTCAAGGTCTGCGTGCGGTGCTTCACCGTTTCCCACTCGTCGCAGATGATGGTGTCGCATTGGGCCGCGACGGCATACTCGTCCTCCCAGCCGCCGATGTGGCTGTAGAACGCCCCAGGCTTCATCCACTCGGCCTTGAGCAGTGGCAGTTGGGCGCTCGTCGCGGTGACCAAGATGTCGGCACCGTCCAAGGCGGCTCGGTCGTCGTGTCCGGTGCACTCGAAGGTCATGTCGGGGAAGAGCCGGGACATCTCGGAGGCGAAGATCTGCTCCTCATCCGTGTTCAGGTCAGAGACCGTGCAGCGGCGTAGCGAGGGCACAGCGGTCTTCATCGCCGGCAGGTGCATCTTGGCCTGCTCGCCGGATCCGATGAACCCGATGTGCGTCGAATCTGCCCGAGTGAAGTGCTTGGCGGCGACTCCGCCCATCGCCCCGACGCGGATGTTCGAGCACAGGGTGCCGTCCATCACGGCCAGCGGCAAACCGGTGTCGATCTCGGACAAGACGATGACGGCCGCGAGGTTCTGTATGCCGTGTTCGCCGGGATTGCGGGGGAAGACCGACACCCACTTCACGCCGCATACGTGTTGGGGCAGCCGGGTTGCGGGCAGACAGTTGATGCGCTCTTGGGTCTCGTCGTTGAAGATCTGGACGATCTTGTCGGGGAAGAGAATTTTCTTGTCGCGGTAGGGCAACATCGCGTCCTCGGCTGCGGTCATCGCCATGGTGACGTCCAGACACCCGGCAGCGATGAGGTCTCCCTGGGAAAGAAACAGACATTCAATCCGGTGCTTGTGTGGCATCGAGCGTCCCTAAGCCTCTGGCAGGGACATCGGCGGCCCCGCTGATGTCTCACTACTATAGAACGTCGTAGACGACTCGGCGACCGAACCCAGTCGAGCGAAGGGCGCGAATCAACGCTGAGGTAGGACCGTCGCATCGGTGTGGATGAAGTCGTTGCCTATCGCGAGCAAGGGGAGGTTTCGTCGCCTCGCGAGCGCATAGCTGTAGCAGTCACCAAGATTCAACCGGGCGGGATGCCTGCCTCTGCCGAACCGACTCCAGCCTTCTAGTGCGAGCTCGGCGTCGCGGTCATCGAGGGGCACGACAGTCAGCCTCGCGGCGGTGATCACGTCGGCGGCGGTGATCGGCGGTGATGTCCGCCCTCCCAGCACTATGCCGAGTTCGACCACCGTGGCGGCGCTGATGTAACGGTTGGCCGCGCTGGTCAGGGCCGCCTCGACCAAGTCCGATTCGGCTTCGCCGAAGGTCAGCGCGATGAGGGCCGACGTGTCAACGGCAAGGTCGCTCACAGTGGTAGTCCGTGCTCATCCCACTCGATGGATTCGGCTGGCCGTGGGTCGTCGGCCGCGCGAGCCCGAGCGACGAGATCGCGAATGTCCCTATGGAACTTTGTGCGCTGGCTGGCGTCCTCGGCCTCCACGCGTGCCAACCGCTCGCGAAGGGCAACGGTGATGGCATCCGTGATCGACTCATGTGTTCTCGCCGCCAGATCCCGGGCCAGTCGATCCGCTTCTGCCGTCTTGATGCTCAGCGCCATCGTCTGATTCTAGACCCGTGGAGAAGAATCTAGAAATGTGGTTATCGGCAGCTCTACTGAGGCTCACCGTCGGCGGCGTCAGACGATCGAATAGCCACCGTCGATGACGATGGACTCACCCACGACATACCGGGAGGCGCTGGAGGCCAGGAACGTGACCAGCCCACGTAAGTCGGCGGGCTCACCCATGCGCCCCGCGGGAATCCGTCCGCGCCAACTCTCACCGAGCTCAGGGTTGGCGTCGATGAAGTGTCTGGTCATGTCCGAGAGGAAGTAGCCCGGGGCGATGGCGTTGACGCGAATGCCGCGGGCGATCCATTCGGCGGCCAGCGAGCGAGTGAGTTGATCGACACCCGCCTTGGACGCGTTGTATGCCGACTGATGCTGTGGGGTGTTGACGACGAATGCCGACATGGACGAGATGTTGACGATCACACCTCCTCCGTCGGCCTTGAACACGGCTTCGGCGAAGGCCTGGCAGCTCAAGAACGTGCCCGTGAGGTTGACGTCGATGACCTGACGCCAATCCGGCGCGGGCATCGACTCACCGTCGCCCCAGGTCGAAATGCCAGCGGCGTTGACCAACACCGTCGGTGTGCCAAGCCTCTGCGAGATTTCGGCGAGCGACTGAGCTAGCCCGGTCGGGTCGGTGACATCGCACGACAGGCCGACACCCTTGACCCCTCTGGCGCTGGCGAGATCCTTGGCGACTCCGCCGACGTCATTGCCCACATCCTGCAACGCGACATTCGCGCCTAGCTCGGCGAGTGCGTCGGCCATCTCCCAGCCCAGACCGCGAGCTCCGCCGGTGACGACAGCCACGCCGCCCCTGAGGTCTTCAAACATGCGTTTCGCTCCTTGATGTACTAAGCATGAGTGGCAGCGGCCTGTCCGGTTAGTGCAGCGCGGTGGTCGCGACGGCGTCCAGGTGGCCACGAATAAAGCTGTTCGCGTGCTCGGCGAGATGCTCGGAGTCTTCCCAGAGGTTGCGCCAGATGCCGAGGGTGTTGCTCAGAGCCGCGGAGACCACCGCGGAGGAGAACGACTCGAAGACGATCGGCCCCGTGTATCCAATGCGACCCAGACCTTTGAAACAGGCATCGAAGTCGACCGAGCCGGTGCCCAGATAGCCCCGGTGGCTTTCACCGATATGGACGTATCCGAGCCGATGAGCGCAGTCGAGGAAGGGGCTGAAGAGATCTACTTCCTCGATATTCATGTGGTACGTGTCGAGATGGACGGTGACGTTTCGGTTGAGTTCCTCCAGGAACCGCAGGGCCTGACGGCCCCGTGTTGAGCACATTGGTCTCGTATCGGTTGACTACCTCGAGCCCGAGTGTGACCCCGAGCTGCGCTGCCCGGTCGGCGAGGTCACGCAACGCCTCCTGGCTGCTGGCCCTGCCGCGCTCGGTGGCCGAAACCGAGTGCTTGGTCATCGCCCCGTAGAGCACACCGGTCAGGTGAGTTCCACCCATGGCTGCCGTGACCTCGAGCGCTGTCGTGAGCAGCTCCCTCCCAGCTGCGACGATCCCGTCGTCCTCGCTGCTGATGTCCGCGTGCACGGGCAAACCGAGGCTCGAGGTGACCCCCAACCCCTCATCGGCTAGCGCCTGGCGTGCCGTCGCACCGTCGAACGTCGTCGGGTCCATCAGCGGGAACTCGACGAGATCAAAGCCCGCTCGGCGGGTCTTTCTGACCGAATCGATGATCCCCTGTTGGTCGAAAACTCCGGTCCATACCAAGGCATGACAGCCGATGGCTGGACCGTCGTTGCTCACGTCCACGTCGGAGTCCCTCGCTCGTTGCACTCCAGCCGCGGGTGGCGAGGTGCGCTCCGCATCATGCCGTCGATGACCCCGGGATGGAACCCCTTTAGCCGCGGGCGGTCAGCACGATGGGATCACCGTCGGTAATCGCCACGGTGTGCTCGGCGTGGGCTCCTCGGGATCCGTCCTTGCTGCGCAGCGTCCACCCGTCGGGATCGGTGAACAGCTTGTCGGTCCGATGCAGGAACCACGGCTCGATCGCAATCACCAGACCTGGTCGAAGGGGGTAGCCGCGACCGGCCTTGCCGTCGTTCGGCACGTGCGGCTCGCCGTGCATCGTCCGGCCGACGCCGTGGCCGCCGAAGTCGGTGTTGATCTTCAGGCCAGCGCCCTTGCCGACCTTGGCGATCTCGGCCGAGATGTCGCCGATTCGGTGACCTGGCCGAGCCACGGCGATCGCTGCGTCGAGGGCTCGCGTTGCGGTGTCGATCAACTCGAGGTCCTCGGCCCGCGGGGTGCCCACGACGATGCTGACTGCCGAGTCGCTCACCCACCCATCGACCGAAACGGCGAAGTCTAAGCTCAGCAGATCTCCGTCTTGGAGCGTGTAGTCGTGCGGCAAACCGTGCAGCACGGCGTCGTTGACGGACGTGCACAACACCTTGCCGAACGGCATGGCACCAAAGGAGGGGTGGTAGTCGATGTAGCACGACTCGGCGCCGCGCTCGCGGATCATCTGATGCGCTAGAGCGTCCAGATCGAGCAGATTCACACCGACATCGGCTGCCTCGCTGAGACGGGTCAGCACGTCGGCAACAAACCGGCCGGCTGGGCGCATCTCCTCGATCTCGGTCGGCGTCTTGAGTTCGATCATGCAGGCCAGCGTATGCAGTCACCTCCCCCCGGTCCTCATTGCCGGGGGCCCGACCCCCAACGAGCGGTGGCGGGCACCGGCACGTAAATTCGGTGAATGACCTATCCACTGAGCCGCATCCTTTCTGCCGCCACCGCCGCATACGGAGTCTTCGCACTGGTCAAGCCCGACCACCTGGGGTCTGCGCTCGAGGCGCCGAGCGAGCAGATGCCCGCCTTCAACCTGATGGCCTACACCTACGGCGTCCGGGATATCCCCGTGTCTGCCCTGGGCATGTTGGCCTCCTCTCCTCAGTTGGTGACGGCATCGATGCTGATGAGGATCGTTAGCGACTTCAGCGACGCTGCGATCTTGGGCATCAACATGGATGAACCGAAGGTGCGCAGTAAGGCGCTCGCAGTGACTATCGCGTGGGGCGCGCTCAACACCGCGGCCCTGCTGATCGATCGCCGCAATCAGGACTAGGCACCTTTGACCTCGTGGGTTCGTCGCTCGCGAAGCACCCGCAGATAGACGCTCGCCCACGTCCGGAACGGTCGCCAGTTCTTGGACACCTCCCGCAAGGTCACCTCCGGGCCGTAACGCTCCGCGATCTCGTCGCTGAGCCGGCGCTCCTGAGTGGGCAGCGCATCCGGAGCGTTGGCACCGCGAATGACCACGAGCTCCGCGGCAAACGGACCCAGCCCCTTGACCTCTTGGACGCTCGCCATCGCCTCGACGGGATCGACCGATCGCAAGCGAGATCCGTCGAGCCTCCCCTCTAGCGCCGCATCAGCAACGGCGTGGAGATACTCGGCCTTGCGTCCCGGAACGTCGAGGTCCACGCCGCGCAGCACGCTGGGCCTGGGGAAGGCGCCACGCTCGCCGTGCTGCTCGATGAGGCGCTCACGCAGGTTTGCGGCCTGAGTGATCCGGATGCGTTGGGAGAGCACCGACCAGGCTGCTGCCTCGTAAGGGGAGTGGAAGCCGCACGGACGCAGACCGGGCAGGTCCTTCTGCGCTTGGGCGATGACGGGGTCGCGATCACCCACCTCGGGCCACCCAGTTGCGTCGATGTCGATAGCCAGGAATCGACATACCTGATCGGCAGCCGCCTCAAGATCCCCCGATCCGCTCAGCTCAAGATGAGCAGTCTGGCCCTGTTGGCTGATCGAGGCCCTGGTCTGCGACCAGTCGCTCTCGTTGACGAACACGGTCTGCAGGGCAGCGCCGTCTTGCTGCTCGGCCAGCGAGGCCGGCGCGAATCCTTCCCAGAAGTTCTTGCTCGTGGTCAATGACCACGGCCCCGAGACCTCGACGGAAACCCGATGTTCCATACCTTCTCCTTCGTCACGATGCGCGACCAACCATCACGCTGGGAGGAGCATCTATCGGGGCACCGACAGACCTCAGAGAGTCTGCACGGTGACCCATCGGCGGGCACTCGAGGCCATCCGCTTGTCTCGGGTGATCAACGGCACCTCGAGTCCTTCGGCCAGCGCCACGTAGGTCGCGTCGTATGCGGTGAGGTTGCCCCCGAGCGCGAAGATCCGCGAGCGCATGTCGGGACCGGCCGACCACCGGGTGAAGGCAAGGTCGGTGTAGTCGCGCAGCGCATCATCCACCCGGGGGATAGTGAGGTGCCGCCCGAGGTGAAGCCCGCACAGTGCTGAGATGACCTCGATGTCGAGCAGGTCCGGGATGTGCCATGCGCCCCGCGGCAATGTGCTCATGACTGTCTCTTGGTCCTCGCTGACGAGGAGATCAACGACTACTGAGGAGTCGAGAACTGCTGAGACGCTCACCTCTGTTGGCTCGCACCGCGGGCATCCCGCTCGCCTCGGATGACCTCAGCAGAGGGTGTTCCTGAGCGTTCTGACCGAGCACGGATTCGCTCGAAGACGTCCGATCGGCGCGGGCTGTCGGCTGCCTGCTCAAGCAGAGCCTTGAGGTAGGCGTTGAGGGACGTCCCCTCGATGGCGGCGCGGGACTTCAGTTCGTCACGCACGCGCTCATCGACATCTCGGATCTGGACCAGAACTGTAATTCCGAAAGTATATAGATATATGCATCATGCATGAAATCGCCAGAGTCCTCATGGGCTGCTCCGTTCCTCGGCGGCCCATCGGCACGCCTGGCCCTGCGTCCAATACGGGTCTCCGTCTAGCGTCGGACACCCCCAGGTGGTTGGCTCGAGCCATGGGGATGAGGAATGCCTGATCCTGTCCCCGTACGGCTCGCAGCGGCTGCTGTTTATCGAGGTCCCCGAGTCCAAGCGCGTCAAGAACCGGTTGCATCTGGACCTGGTACCCACCGCTGGCTCTCGGGACGAAGAGCTCGTGCGCCTGCTCGAGCTGGGTGCCCGCACGGTCAGCGACCTGCGCCAGCCCGACGGTTCGGGTTGGGTCGTGCTCGCCGACCCCGAAGGCAATGAGTTCTGCATCCTGCGAAGCGACGCAGAGCGCGCTGCCTCGTCATGACAGCCGCCGACGATCGGGTGCGCAACTGGTTGTGGAGTTGTGGACCACGCCCAACTGGCGGGTGTTGAGCCAGCTGATTTGCCCCGTAGCGCGATCCCCTGCGGGACGGTCAGCGTCAATTAGTTGACTCGCTGGTTGGGTGATTCGCGGACCGGTAGTCGTTCCCCAATTGGTGACGGTGTCGCGCTCGGTTCGGCAGTGTCGGTGTCCGTGCGAGATCGGCATGGCAGTGCCTTACGAATGGCTGTGGGAACTGTTTCGAGCTCTTTGCGAGCGTGTTCAGGGACCGCCGTTAGATTGAGCGGGTGGATGTTGTTGGGCTTGATGACGCAGCCGTCCTGGCCGCTGCGGCTGCTGCGGCTGGTGCTGCGGGGGTTAGCGAGTTGACGTGCGTGGTTGAACTTGCGCGCAGCGGACGCACGGTGGTCTGGAGGGTGAGCGACGGACGTGATTCGTTCGTGCTGAAGGTCTAACTCTCCAGCGAAGGCAACGTTTGGGCGCGGGAGGCTAGCGCCTTGGAGGCCTTGGGCTCATCTCTGGTCAGCGCTAACGTCGTCGCGGTGTGTGCTGATCCACAACTCACAAGCCCAGAGCTCTCCGTGAAGCCGCAGACAGGTTGCAACTCCTTGCTCCCGAGGTCGGGGTTGATGTCTCCGATGCTGTCGCGGCGCGATTGTCGCGCGTGTGCGAGGACTTCGCGGTATCAGCGGATGTGCTGTCACCGGGGGACACGTGCCCGGACAACAACCTCATTCGCGACGGGCACGTGACATTCCTCGATTTTGAGTTCGCGGAGGTCCGCCATCTTGCCTGGGATGTGGCCTATCTGCGCGTGCCCTGGCCCACTTGCTGGTGCGCTTGGCACCTCCCACCCAAGGTGAGCCAGCAAGCCGTGACCGAATATCGCAACCAGGCCCGTTCCACCTTGACCTTCGTCGGTTCGCGCGAGTTCGACCACGACCTGGACTTGGCAACGCTGGCGTGGTGCCTAGAAAGCGCGGGAACGTTCCTCCAGGGAGCCCTGTCCCAAGCAGCTGCTGAAGAGACGACTCAGCGCAGACTAGGTCGGCGACTGCTGGTGCAGAACCGACTAGCCTTGGCCTCTTCGTCGAGCGTCGACACCGAACTTGCCGAACTCGCTGGTCGGCTGCATGCCGCGTTGCTCGAAAAGTGGGGACCCGTCTCACTCGACCTTGCGCCTGCATTGAAAACTCGAAGCATTAACTAGTCCACCTTCACCCCAGAGAACGCGGCGCGACCAACTCAGCTTTGGTCGCAACCTAGGACGCCCTGACATGCCGACCGGTCAGGGATCGGCGGCACTGCAGGGCGGGCGCGTATGGGCGGATCGGGATTTTTCACTTCGCGATGAAGAGCATCCGCGCGAGCACGCGCTGTACTTCGCTCAACTCGTCATTGGACAGAGTGATCTCGGGTGCGGGGCGGCGAAGTCGCTGCGCGGCCAGGGTCCGCACCTGCTCGGTGATGACCCACCCGCCACCGGCGTCTATGCGAACTCGATGCAGCCAACCTGGCCGTTGCACCGACGTGAGGGGCAGCACCGTCACCAGCTCCTTACCGGTCAGGTTCAAGTGGAACTCGGAGGAGACGACGAGCGCGGGTCGATCTCTGCCTTGTTCGTGGCCGCGTACGGGATCGAAGTCGCAGAACCACACCGAGCCAGATTCGATCTGCGGGCGGTTCACCTCGTCAACCACTCGTCGGTGAGCGGAGCGTCCGCAGCCGACAGGGCTTCAGCCTCGGCGAGGTAGTTCGCCCAGCCCTGTGGATCATCTCCCCGGTACTGCTCAACGGCCGCGAGGGCGGCAGCCTCCCAGTGCTCATCCAGCAGCCGCTGGATTGCGTCATTGGCGCTTACGCCCCCGAACTCCTCGCGGGCGAGTCGCTGTACCCGCTCGCGGGTCTCGTCACTAACGCGCAACATGCGAGTAGTATACAACCGTGTAAACGATCACGTAGACATCCTTTCGCGTGTTCCGCTGACCGATCGGCGACCGGCACGGGTTCCGCTTGCGGGCATTGCCCGGCGGTCGGTGTTGATGATCGGCTATCCCACGAGGTGGTCAACGGGATTTGGGTGCACATTGCACCCATTCGCGCTATGGTCAACATATGTCAAAGGTCATGCAAATTCGCGACGTCCCCGATGAGGTCCACGACGCCTTGGCACAGACAGCAAAGGCCCAGGGGGTCTCGCTAACCAGGTACGTGCTGCGAGAACTCGAGCATCTGGCCGCGCGGCCACAGATCGTGCGCGAGAACGCCGCGAGCATCCGACGAACCCAGCAGAGTGTCAAAGGGCGACCCGAGCGGGAGATGATCTTGGCTGTGCTGCATGAGGGCCGCGGCGAGTGAAGATCGTCGATGCCGGTGTCATCGTGGAGTTGCTGGCCGGCGACCTCGATCCTGACCTGCTGGGCGAAGAGGAACTCGCTGCACCCCACTTAATCGATAGCGAAGTCACTCACGTGCTGCGCGGCCTTGTCCACCGGGGCGGGCTCAGCGAACAGCAGGGTGACCTGGCGCTCAACGGCTTTACCGAACTCACGATCACCAGATTTGCCGCCGACTGGCTCCGCCCACGCATGTGGGCACTCCGGCACAACCTGAGCGGCTACGACGCCACCTACGTCGCCCTCGCCGAAATGACCGACGCCACTTCCCTACTGACCACAGACGCCCGTCTGGCTAAAGCGCCCGGACCCCGGTGCCCCATCCAGCTACTGTGACCACCTTGCCGGATCAGCTCAGCTGTCCGTTGGCGGA
>CAWDNY010000001.1:0-244268 GCA_963803695.1 uncultured Actinomycetota bacterium | reverse complement strand
AAAAGGCCGTCCTAGTGTTGCCTGGCAACGCACATTAACATCTTGAACAGCGCAAACGCGATCAATAGGCGTAAGTAAAACGTCTCGTCGCGATGCTGTGACGGCCTACTGACGGCCTGTGTAGCCGGGTGCCGTCGCGTTCACTCGACTCGATGAGTCGAGGACACCACAGCCCCTCGATCTTCAAGCAGTTCCGCGATGGCTATCGCCTCGGGCAACGTCCACGTTGCGGCTTCTTCGTCGAGGAGTTGCCCCCAGGAGGGAGCACCGGCGGCTGCACGATTGGCCGCATCTGAGCGAACCTGGAGCGCGAGCATGCCCACACGCATGAGTACGGGGATGTTGAGGTGCCGCGCTGCGACAGCCGATTCGCCGCCTATCGCCGCGGCCGTGGTCTTTGACACGCTGACTGCGCCGGCCGCCGCATGTGCGCACAGCAACATCTCGGTGCGCTTGGCTGCACCGGCTGTTGTGAGGCGCGGGTCGCTTGTTTCTCGGTAGGCATCGAGGTGCGTGTGAGTGCGAATGATGACTTCTGTCGCGACCATGCCGAGCCCAGGTGTGAGGATTCCAGAGCGAAGGTTCAAACCGTCGTGGTAGTTGGTCCCGGCATATGCATCGTGGGCGAACTTTCGCAGGTCGCGATTCGGCATTTCGTAGAGCAGGGACCAACCCGGGAGCGGCAGGCTCATGGGGGTGACGAAGTCCGCGGCCCAGTGCTTCATCAGAAGTCCGAGGGCGACGTAGGAATCGTTCGTCTGCACGAACGGTCTTCCAGACCGAAGTGTCGTGATTTCTTCGAGGTGCCTCTGGCCTTCTTCCCACCAGGTGCCTTCGAACCTGCCGGAGCGGACTTGGTTGAGGGCGTTGAAGAATCGCCCGATGTCGTGCCCGGCAGATCGGACCCGATGGGCGGGGCCGCCGAATTTCGGACCGGTGTAGTCGATGGACAACCCGGCAGCGTCCTTCTCCCACTGCCGCAGCAAGTCGCTCTTCTTGAGCCAAGACAGGCCGCTAAGCACGGAGGCATCGATCTGCGTGTCGTAGAGGCTTGCGCAAGCACCGATCAGCCCAGCCATACCTACGACCAAGACGTCGCTGCGTTCCCAACCGGCGCGTTGAGCCCGTCGCCAATCGTCAAGTTGTTTGAGCGCCACCGGATCGAGGATGTCCGCCAACTCGGCCTCGCCCCACGCCTCCGTTTCGCGACGCTGATGGTTGTGGGCCGTCAATTCGTCATAGGTCAGGCTCGTAGGAGCAGCGGTGACACGCTGCCCCGCCGCCTCGTCAATCTGGCCCCCTGACAGCGCGGCAGCGGCGAGGGCTTCGATGTCACCGAGGTCCCGAGATATTGCGTCAAGGTTCGCGACATAATCGGCATCGACCGGCGAAGGTCCGTCTCCCTCGGACCCGCTCTCGCCGCTATCGGTCACGCCGCTTCCTCAAGGTCATCCGCCAGGACGCTGACACCCGCGGCGAGGCTCTCCACGGCCGTTTGCTGGTCCTCAAGCTTTTTCAGTTCGGCGAGCAGGTCTCGCATCGTCTCATTCTCCTTGCCGTCGACCCGTTCCTTGAGCCGGCCCGCAACCGAACGGAGGCGGGCAACTCGGTCTTCAGCATCCAAACGCTCCTTCCTCTCCGCTTCCAGTTCCGCCTGCTTGGTCTCCAGCTGCCCACGAAGGCTCTCGATCCGTTCGGCCAGCACCATCACGGTGTTGCCGAGGTTCACCACTCGTTCGCGAAGGCTCACGATGACGGCCTTCGCTGCCTCCTCGTTGCCGTCAACATCACGGAGCACAAGTTGGGTGACGACGTGAAGACGAATGGCATCGGCCGCAACCTGGACCGTTGTCAGGCCTGTGGCCCTGCCACCCAGGGCCGCGGCACCTACGCCAGCAGCGCCGCTGACGCCGGTGATCAGGGCAGCGCCACCGGCCATACCTAGACCGCCGGCGGCGATAGAACCACCGCCCAGCGCCGCCATGCCAGCTGATGTGGCCACCGCGCCCGAATAGCCAAGCACCAGGGTCCCGTAGGCGCCCGCTATCGCTGGCGCCGCCAGCCCACCCGTCAAAACACCGAGGCCGAGTCCGGCGCCCACGAGAACGGCGTACTTGGCCCGGGTGCCTGACTTGGACAGCTTCTTGATCGCGTCGTTGTACGCGGTTTCCACTGCCTCGAGGTCTTCGGGGTGCAACTGATCCATCGCTCCGTGCGCCTCGGCCAAAGTTTCCGCGCGTGCGTCCTTGTCCCACTTACCTTCAGGCCAGGGCTCGAAGCCATACAAATCGATAAGGAGCAAAAGGGCGCGTGACCGTTTTGGCACGATCGCGGAGATCTCAGGTCCAGCGTCCTCCAGCGCCTCAAGCTCCGGGGCTCCGTCGACTCCGGCCACTTGGTCCACCCATTCAGCAATCGACGGTGACCAGTGGTCATCGTCGTGATGGGCGATAGCCTCTACCGCCGCGAGCCGGAAGGCGTTGCGCACGTCACGTTTCGCGGCAAGATGCTTGCCCTTCGATCCCGCGATGTCACGCTGCATCATCCGGTACTGCCACGCGGTGAGGATGAAGTCTTCATCCGCGGAGAACTCGAGCTTCTTCTGTACCTGTACGCCGTCCATTCGCAGAGGCTAATCGCATCCCAGCATCACGAGCGACTTCTCGGGCCCAAACTCTACGCAGCGACTCCACGAGTGGTTAAGCAGAAGAATCATGCGTTCGCTGGTTAGGCTGCATTTGAGATGTCGACGGAGCAGGTCGCAGAGGGGTAGGCAATGACAGAAGAAACATGGCACCAAGCGCGGCTCATCCCCACATCTGGCATCTCGGGCGCTGAGGAACAGGAGAGACGCGCGACATCCGCGCTCCTTGCGGTGATGTCGGTGGTGAAAGAGTTCTCCAAAGCGGTTCTAGGGCCGCTCGGTGCACCGACCGGGACGGTCGAGACATTCATCGAAGTGCCGTTCAAGCTCGGAGAGGCGAAAGTCATCCCGGACGGCCTCATCCGCGTCAGCCGAGGAAGCCGATCATGGACAGCACTGGTTGAGGTAAAGACCGGTCGCAACCAGCTTCAGACGGACCAGTTGGAACATTACTTAGACGTCGCGCGCGACCAAGAGTTCGACGCTCTGATCACCATCAGCAACGAGATTCCGGCGATGGCGGGCCAACACCCGACGAAGGTTGACAAGCGAAAACTCAAGAAGGTCGCGATCCACCATCGGTCCTGGACCTTCCTCCTGTCGACTGCCGTGATGCAGAAGGAGCACCGGGGTGTCTCGGACCCTGAGCAGGCATGGATCCTGGGGGAGCTGATCCGCTACCTCGAGCATCCTCGCTCCGGTGCCATGGAGCTTGAGGACATGGGCGCCAACTGGGTCTCTGTGCGTCAGTCGGTCACCGCCGGGACTCTTCGAGCAACCGACAAGACTGTCCCTGAGGTTGTCTCCCGCTTCGATGCCCTCCTGCGCTACACCAGCCTGCGTCTTGGTCGACAACTTGGCACCGATGTCGTCCCCGTCCTGTCCCGAAAGGAACTTGCCGATCCGGCCCTTCGGACCCAGTCACTCATTGACAGTCTTTGTGCCGACGGCACGATGAGCGGAGCAATTCGAATACCGAACACGGTCGGCCCGATCCACATCACGGCCGATCTGCGAGCCGGTCGCATCAACTGCCACGTGGATATCGCGGCACCCCGTCAAGGCCGTCCGACCACACGAGTCAACTGGCTCCTTCGCCAACTGAAGACTGCACCTGAGGGCGTACGTGTCGAGGCCTTCCTGGCGAATGCCAGGGGCGACGGTGCTGCAGAGTTGCTCAGCACCGTTCGGGAGGACCCGTCTCTTCTAGTCCAGGACCCCAAGCGCGAACTGCGGTCGTTTCGTGTCGCAATAAGCGAACCTATGGGTGCAAAACGAGGACGAGGCAAGGGGGCCTTCATCGACTCCATGCTCGATCTCGTTGACGACTTCTACGGCGATGTTGTCCAGTATCTGAAGGCGTGGTCTGCAGCCCCACCACGCATGCGCGATAACGACGTTGTTCCGAGTGACGAACTCAAAGCCCTGTCCTCCACTTCGGTCTCGTCCCAGGATGGACCCGAACCGGTTGAGGCAACCGAGAAGGATGCGGGCTAGGGCTGGCGCGACCTGCCCCGATCTCTCAAGAGCGAACGCGCCGAGTTCACACCCATACGGGATTTCCTCCTCAGCGTTTGGACGAAGGGTCGGGCCTGATGCGCGTCCTTGGCGGCGGAAAGACTCACATGATGGTGGCCTGGCCGAGATGGCCGGTTCAGGCGATTGTTCTCACCATACGAATTAGATTGGGGTCGTTGCGGCTAAGGTCCGATGAGGTATTGAGTAACTCACGCAAGGGGAATGCACTGCTATGAACACTAGTCCGGCCGCAGCCTGGTATCCAGACCCCGAAGACACCGCGCAGATGCGGTACTGGGACGGCCAGCAGTGGACCCACCACCGTGCTCCGGTGCACCAACAAGCACGGCAACAGCCATCATCTACCTCAGCCGTCGTAGCGAGCCCTGCCCCCGCGGCCTCGACTAGGGTTCCGCTGCTCGGGGCACGCAAGCAGGCCCGGCGGACGGCTGAGGATCTCCACCGCGCCAACGCTGAGATCGCTCGCCTTCGCGTGGAGATGGGCAGGCTTGGCGCGCTCGACGTCGCTGAACTTGAGCGCGAGCGCGAGGCGTTGACGATCGAGACACAGGCGATGCGCGACGACCTTGCTAGCGAGCGAGCGTCTCTAGCACGCGAGCTGGCCGATCTGAAGGTCCGAGTAGTTACGACGCAGGAGGCTGAGATCCTGCAGGAGGTTGGTCTTTACGAGTACCGGCACC
This sequence comes from uncultured Actinomycetota bacterium, assembly GCA_963803695.1. Classification (GTDB taxonomy): domain Bacteria; phylum Actinomycetota; class Actinomycetes; order Actinomycetales; family Dermatophilaceae; genus Ornithinicoccus. The sequence goes on along the minus strand of CAWDNY010000001.1, from coordinate 239,405 downwards.
CACTGACCGATTCGGTGACTTACAAGGCCGAACTGGAGAAAATCAAGGACCAGATAAAGGCGATGGTGAAGGCCGATGGGGGTGCGATCCAAAGCGCTACAAACTGGCAGGTGGAGGGGTCGGCCGCGAAGGGCAAGAAGATGGTCCGTGATATCTCAAAGTTGATGCTGCGCGCCTACAACGCCGAGGCGGACAATCTCGTCCGATCACTGAAGCCCTATAAGTTGGACTCCTCCATCGACCGGCTTAACAAGGTCGAGCGCACCATCGAGAACCTAGGCAAGACCATGTCGATCGAGGTCAATGACCACTACCATCGGCTCCGAGTAAAAGAACTGGAACTGACCGCGGACTACGTAGAGATGCTGGCCCGCGAGAAGGAGAAGGAGCGCGAAGAGAAGGAGCGTCTCCGCGAGGAGCGCAAACTCCAGCAGGAGGTCGAGCGGGAGAAGACCCGGCTAGCCAAAGAGCAGTCGCACTACCAGAACGCGCTCAAGGCCTCATTGACAAGGGCGACAGCGACGGCGCAGACCGGATACGCCTCCAGCTCGACGACATCAAGAAAGCGATTGAGGAGGTCGACTACCGAGCCGCGAATGCCCGCGCTGGCTACGTCTACGTGATCTCCAACATCGGTGCCCTTGGGGAGCGAGTAGTCAAGATCGGCATGACTCGCCGCCTGAACCCAATGGACCGGGTCCGGGAACTGAGCGACGCCTCGGTGCCATTCAACTTCGACGTTCACGCGCTGTTTTTTTCTGACGACGCAGTGAGCATCGAGAGCCAAATGCACCAGAGGCTGGCGGACAAGCGCGTAAACCGGGTGAACCTTCGCCGCGAGTTCTTCTACGTCACTCCGGCCGATGCGAAGGAGCACCTGATGGACTTGACGGGCGAGCTCCTGTCCTTCGATGAGGAGCCCGAGGCGCTGGAGTACCACCAGAGCTTGCAAGCCAGTCAGGACTAAGAAACACATCACACGGTTGGAGCAGGCCGTCGTCAGGAGCGGCTGCTCATGCACCGTTTGCGGCACAATGACTCACCTTCTAGAGGTCGCCGTGACGCGTCGATAGCGCGGAGTCTCTATCGATATTTGTGGCGGCATCAGCCGAACGTTCGGACGAGCGACACCTGGCCAGGGGAGCGCTTCGCTCGATTATGGAGAAACTGAGTGAAGCGATTGTCGCGATTCCTGAGCTGGCCCCAGGGTAGGCACTACGACGACGGGCAACGGACACCCGACCTACTTGAAGCAGCTCGCGTCACACTGATGGGCGGACGTGACGTCCTCCTGCGGCACTGAACCGCACTGGGAAAGTTGGAGGCTCCTGACCTTGGAAACGAGGATGGAGTCATGCCGAAAGACAGCACGCCGGGGAAGCCGACTACGCGTCGGTACAGCCCAGAGGAGAAGGCGGCCGCGGTCCGGATGGTCCGCACGTTGCGCGCGGAGTTGGGCACTGAGCACTGGACGGTGCACCGCGTCGCCGAGCAGTTGGGGTATGGCACGGAGTCGGTGCGGTCCTGGGCGCGCCAAGCCGATATCGATGAGGGCGACGGCCCGGGTGTGAGCACGACTAAGGCCTCACGGTTCAAGGGACTTGAGCAAGAAGTCCGGGAGTTGAAACGGGCGAACGAGATCTTGAAACGGGCGGCCAGTTTCTTCGTCGGCGGTGCCTGGACCGCCAACTCCCCGTTCGATAGGCCCAAGTTGACAAATCCCGTTGGCCCCAGTGCACTGCCGAAACAGGTGCAAGTTTCACCCAGGAGAATCTCAGTATATCTTTAGAATATACAGAGATAGCCATGCAAGCACCGAGAGCGTGGCGAGCGCGAAGGCTCTTAGCCTCATAACGACCTTGTTCTTTTTGCCAGATGCGGCCAAGGCCGTCAAATTTCCCAATTTTGCTAGTCGCTCTGCAAGCACAGCCACGCAGATGCTGTCAGGATGAAAATACGCATTATGTTCCCGCCAGATTCTCCATGCTGTGGGATTCTGGGATCGAATTCGAGTCGCTTGAGTATTAGCCGCCACGCCAACTGAGACCGGATCAAGAGGACTGTAAAATTCCAGCCAGTTGGTCTTATTTAGCCCAGGCAATCGAAGCTCATTCTTTCTCATGAGTTTCGGTCCTCCCCACACGGACCGAGTAATCCAAAAAAGCGCAAAGGCAGCAAGTATATTCAAACACAGGACAATATAGACTTCCAGTGTTCGTTCTGTCCAAACCCGGGAAGCCTCAGGCAAGATTGCGATTATTCGGCTTGCGTCATCTTGCAGGACCCGCCATGCATCGGAGTCGCTCTGGGCCCAGCCTAGCGCAAGAAGCCCGCCTTCTAAGAAGAGGAGAGCGAGGAGAAGGACCATTATCACTAGGACATTGGTGATCAACACCAGCGTCTGCAGTATCCCTGCACCGATCAAAAACCATGCAAGGACGGAAGCGAGAACCGCAGTTGCCGAATAGGCGACATCGAGTGTCTTCGCGGGACGTAGGCGCGCGGCCGTCAATACGCCTAGACCCGAACCCACCCCAACGAAAAGGTCTGGGGCTGCGTGGTGTTTTTTTAGTGAGTCATGCGCAAGTGCTGCGCCCTGTGAGTGTGCAACCACAGCGATCCGCTTGGTCGATCGCGCAAGGGAGCTATATCTATGCCAAAATCGCTGTCTAAGCTGCGACTCGAGCGCTCCGGCGGAGACGAAAGCGTGGGCATCCCCAAGGGTGTCGGCCAGCAGCGTATAAATCGACTTCTGCCATCGATTTAGAAGGGCGTCGGACTCTGGCATCACAATGAGCCTTCCAATAGTGAGGGCGAAATACGCTAAAGGGGCCCTGATTACAGTGCTCCAGAATAGACTGCACAGCCAGGAATACCACGCAAGAGGATTTAGGGCCTGACCCTCATGTATTCTCCGGTGAAAACCGCCGATCGCACTGCTCGCCATCTGCCACATGATCAACATTGGCAAAACGCGCGCTATCCAGCCATTGAAATTCGGAACATCTACACGATTGATTACATCATCCCAATAACATTCAGCGAAGACCCAAGAGGTCAGGCATGCGGATTCCCCCTCCATTTCTGAAGTCACGAAATGTCTATGTTTGCCGGCGATCTTGCAACCGTCGCATTCTTTCTCAACTAGCGTTCCACCCCCCATGAGACGACCGGCGATTGAATCTCTGACCGGATCCCCGAACGCGTCTAGGACACGTCCTTCCTCTTGTTTTCCGATGCCGTGCACAAACAGCACCCCTACATCTGACCTCACAGACGCGCGCGGCGTGCTGGGACCCTTCCCCTTCGCCTTCTGTCCTTTGGTGCGCTTCTTTGTCATTGTCAGACCCTCCTCAGCGAGCTGCATCCACCATGTGGCAGGTGCGAAAGCATAGTGAGGCGCGAGATCCTCTGCCGACGATCTCTTGGATAGATGCCTACCCTCGTGGCCCTCCTGTCTTGGGTAGCGCATGGTGTGGTCCGAGCGGTGCCGGTTCGAGCGCTCGGTGGGTCTCCGCGACAGCGCTGAAGAAGGGGACCAAGCGGCGCACGACCGCCAGACGTGAAGATCACGACTTTTCGCCGGCTGGGAGGTCAAGCCACCACTGCACCCAGAACGGCCTGCCCCGTGCGGATGCTTGCTATCTGAGATGCGGCTGGCACGTGGAACCGTCTTTCTGGGCGCTATCGACGCTGCGGCGAGGAGTACGCGTTTAGACGCCGGCGACGTATGCGGTGAGGAAGTGGACGCCGTGTCGGTCGAGGTTGCCGCGGGCTCGGTCGTAGTGCTCGGTGGTTCGTGGGTCAGCATGCCTGGCGAGGATCTGGGCGTCGCGCAGGGGGACGCCGGCGTCAAGGGCGTTAGTGATCGCCGCGTGCCGCAATGAGTGTGGGCTGATGTGTCGCGGGATGCGCGCGGCTTTCGCGATCCGGGTGACCATGCGGTAAACATCGCGCCGATCAACTGGCTTCTCAGAGACGGGTCGCAGTATCAGTGGCCCTGACGTTCGTTGGCCGCGGCAGGCTTCCATGACGCGGAGGACGGGGACGGTCAGTGGCATGGTGGCGGGCTTGTTGCCCTTCCCTACTAGGTGCAGCACCCGGTGCCCGCGCAGTGTGTCGGTGTAGTCCTCGATCCGCACCGCTGCAGCCTCCGATGCGCGGAGGGCGTTGATGCCGAGGAGGTAGGCCAGGGCGCCGTGGTGGACGGTGAGGGTTTGGGCGACTTGTAGGAACCTGATCAGCTCGAGGCGGTCTAGTCCTTGGGTGCGTGACTCGTCGCGGTGGACCTTTGGTAGCCGTGCGTAGATCGCTGGGTCAGCTGGGATCAAGCCATCGATGTGGGCGAAGCGGAAGTACCCGCGGACACCGTGCATCATCGTGATGACTGAGGAGTCCATTAGACCGCGGTCCCCGAGGCTTCGAATGTAGAGCTCGATGTGAGCGCGCTGGACCTCGACCAGGGGGTCTAGCTCGTGGGTATCGCACCACGCGAACCACTCCCGTAGCTGGTGGGCGTACAGGTTGTGGGTCAAACCTGAGTATCGGGCGAGGTATGACACGGCGGCCTGTTGGCCGCGCGACATTGTGGCTGGCTGAAAGGGCAGAAGGGTGGTGGAGCTGGACATGGCGGGCACCTCATACGGCGACGCGAGAAATGACCATGGCCCCATCCGCCGCTGATACGGCCAGGTAACCGGACCACATGGACGGTAGACCTGTTCCGCGCTGCGTGACCGCCCCCGCTGGCGGCGAGATGCGTGATTGTCGCGCATTGCGCGAAGACGTTAGGAGTGCCAGTCGATGGCGGCGACAACCGCTGAGGCGAGATGGTCAATGGTCCCGTCGAGGCCATTTGTCATGTCAGCGAAGTCGCCAGCCTGGCGTATGACGATCTGTCTTATTTCCGCCCACGTGATCCAGGCGAGAGTGTCCGGGAGCCTTGTCGTTAGCGAGGCCTGGTCGTCGTCGTAGTTTTTTGTTCGCCCAAGGACGGTAGAGAGCTGGACTGTCACTGCTTCGATTGGGTCGAGGCGACCGTGACCCTTTACTGCTACCGGTGGTGGTGAACCGAGCACGAGTAGCAGAAGCGGAGTACGTCCAGCGGCCTCGTTTAGCAAGGTGATGTACTCGCGGGCCAGTTGCTCGGGTTGAAATGAGGCTCTCCGGATCCGCTTGGCTTCTATCAGGACGAAGTGTCCGGGCATGTCTATGGTCGCATCGGGTTGGACGACAACTGAGGACCCTGGGAGTAGGGACTCGTCCGGTAGAAGCACAAGGTGGGCGTCTTCGATTTCCGAAGCGACTCCGAGGCAGGCCTTGTGGGCGCCGTGGGCTGACCGCAGTACTTCACCGAGGAACTGGTCTCGCGGCAAGTAGGACAGTGGAGAGAACACTTCTGCGGTAAGGACGTTTTCCCGACCTCGACCACCATCGCGGTAGGCACGGACACGTTGGCCATCCCACGACACCTCCTCAAGCAGGCGCCCGATCACCGAAGCATTCGTCAAGTCATCTGCCGCCACAACCATGATCATGCAGGAACGAACCATGGTCGCGTGGAATGCGGCAGTTCAGCGAGCAACCGCGGCGAAAGGACGCACCTTGCCGCAACGCGGGATGCGTATCGCCCGACCTTAAGGGGGGTAGATGGCTCGTCCAAGACTGATCACCGTGGTGCAGGCGTCCTGGCGCGGCTCCAGGGTTCGTGTGCGAAGGGGCCAGCCTGGTTCTATTGGTCCTCGCCTTCGTGGCCGTGGCCCACGGCGCCGGATTGTCTCTGCCCTAATCGAAGAAGATCTGGCGGTCTCGCCCATCCGAGGGGCGCCGCCCAGTGGCTGAGGCGGCTAGTAAGCCCAGCATGCCACCGGCGGCCACGCCGGTGAACTCGACTGTTGGGCCGACAATGTAGCTAGATCGGAAGTGCAACCAACTCTTTATCGCCGCATCCCGAGATGCCTCACCCGTGCTCTCGCACTCGGGACGAAGATCGTCGCCGAGGTTTGACCAATCGCATTCAGGCACTGCGCTCGCGGGCCTTGAAAGCGCCTCGGCGGCGATGAAAAGGCCCGTCCCGACGATGCCGATTGCCATCGCTACGTGAAGCACGCCTTTTAGATGGGTGTCACGCCCGTCGTTGTACAAATAGGAGGCCACGCTCGTAACAAGCACCGTCAATATGAGCACCACTGACTGAGCTGCGGCCACCCCGCCATCCTGACGGTGTTTGCTTGTCGTGTCGAGACCTCTGCGGAATCTCCTGTTGCACCAACTCAGCGGGACCGTATTGCACGTAGGGGAAGCATGAGCGGATGTCGGCCCACCTGAAGTCTGGCGCTGTGTGTATCCGCACTGTCATGATCAGGCTCTCGGCCTGCCTCCGGTAGAGGGCGGTCCTTAACGATGGCGTGTCGGGACTCTATGAGGATGTGGGCCGTTTCGTAGTTGCGGTTCGCGTTTCCACGAGCGTCCTTGTTTGGTCGCCATGCCAAAGAGACGTCGACCGGAAGGGAGAGCCGGATGGCCCCCACGGAGCCCACTGTCACGGCGGCAGGACGGCAATCGCCCAAGGTCGCTACTGAGATCAGGGTTCACGGCATAGGTGACCACAATCCGTGGTCCGCCCTCGGGTCCCCCGTGCTGGTCGTCGACGGATACCCACGTGAGCCCGATGTTGCCATCCCTCCCACCGCCCCGTCCCACGAGATCAAGCTCGTCAACTGGTCGCGCAAATCGAGGAAGGTAGCGGGCCAGCTTTGGTATGTGGCGTTGCCGTTCACTTTGGTGAATGCCGCCAGCTTCATGCGACCTCCTTCGAACGAGATAAATGCGGTGGACGAGCCAGCCTTCCCCCAGACCCGGAGTGCTGAGGGCCGCACTGTGGCAGCTTCTGTCACGGGCGTCCTCCTGACGTTGCTTACGTTCGTATGGTCCCTAGCGCTACTGGACACCGTCGCTCGCCGCACTCTTGTTCAGTTCACATCGTCGATGTGGGCTGGCCCGTCGTTGGCCATTGCATTGGGGTTGGCACTGTTGATCGGGCTGGTCTCACGGAGCAGGCGCGACGAGATCCACGTGTCGAAGTGGTTGCTCACCGCGCACGTCGCGGTGGTGGCCGGGGCTACGGCCGTATCGGTTGTCGCAAGGCCGAGTCATTGGCAGGTTTCTCGTCAGGTGCCGGAACTCTTTACCACTTGGGGCCCCAGCGCCACTTTCCGGCAGGTCCCGGACGGTGAATCGGTGCCTACCTACGAGGAGCGCATCGTGAACGGCGAGCTGGTCCCTTATCTGGACGCCGTTGTCACCACCAGCCTGGCCGTGATCGCGGTGGTAGCTGTGATCGCGGCCTTGGCCGTCATGCGCGGTTTATCACGCCAAGCCGCTAACCGGGCGTCGACCCAGGAGTTTGGCAGCGCATTGGCGCTTCTTTCTGCAGTCCTGCTTTTCGTGAGCGTGGCTTCCGCGATGCGGCTCTTTCTCGATAACGGGCTCTACTACTTGGCCCGGCATGACGTGCTACCAGGTGGCGGTCCCGGCATCACTGCCCCCTTCAAAGCCAGAGAGATACTGCCCCCGCTGAATACGTCCTATGCAGGACGGGACGATTGGATCGTCGACCTGTTACCGATCATGGGGATCCTCGGACTTGCCGCAATGGCCCTGGCTCTAGTTGCTGTGAATCTTCTTCCCTTCGGCGCCGGCCGCTTACGGATGACCCCCCTCGGCGACGACGCTCTGGCGCGAGCAACCTGGAAGCGCGCTCTCGTGCTCACACTTCCGATGACCCTGGGACCAACTTTGCTCGTTTCAGGAATCCTTTGGGTCGGCGCCATGTGGTTCGTCAGCCAGTGGGTAATCCACGGCTCGGACCGGGTGTGGTCATCCTGTGTGGTGCTCGTCCAGGTGCTGTCGGCAATCACCGTCATCCTCGTCATCACCGGTAGGGGCATCTCAACAATCCGCAAAGCGTTCGGTCTCCTGGCCGACATCATCGGTTTCTGGCCAGTGAATAACCACCCTTTCGCGGGCGCCTCCTACCGGGACCCTGTGTTGCAGGGACTGCGCGAACAGCTAGTTGACCGCGCAGAGGTCCCAACGGTGCTCGTGGGACACAGCCAAGGCTCAGTCCTATGCGCGTGGCTTCTGCACCGCGACCGAACGGCCCTTCCCAACGTCCACCTCATCACCTGCGGGTCGCCGCTGAAGTCCCTCTATCGGGAGTTCTTCCCGGCCCACTTCTCCGCAGCGTTCTTCCAGGAACTGCAATCCCGAAACGCGTACTGGCTGAACTTCTGGCGGAGTACTGATCCCATCGCGACGCGCATGCCCGGATTGTCCGACGAGGATGACAACGAAATCCCTGACCCCACACCTGACGGCAGCCTCAAGGTGCACAGCGACTACTGGATCGCTGCGCAGCAGAGAACGGCTGTCGGTGAACTAATCGGACTATCGTCCGGGGTAGGAATGGACTGACCGCCCCGCTCGCGGCAAAAAGACGCTGCATCGCCCCGGACGGGTGGAGGATTTGGTCTGTCCCGATCTAACGGTATGTGTCGAAGGGCCCGACCTCGATGGTGGGCCAGTTGTAACGCCCGCCCCATGCGGTGACTAGCTCTTGGCCGCGGGCAGTCTGGAGGGAGTTGACTATTTGCTGCCGGGAGCGTGATTGTCCGCGGATGGTTATGCTGCCCACATTGTTCCCGTGCGTGAAGATGGATTGACTGGGGGATCTGGCGAATACTGCCATCTGACGCACCAGTTCAATGTCTCGTCCTCGCCCACGTCCGCCGCTCCTTCTAGCGGTCTCATCGTGCCGGTTGGGATGCGTCGAACGTAGGGGCAGGCTGTCTACCAATTGACCGGTCCTTATGAGCAAAGCCAGTGCCGCCCCATCAGGCTGGTTCTTCAGGGCTGAACTTGTGAACTGGGCCACGCGTGCGACGCGGCGGCCTGCAACGCGAATTTGCCCGTTGACGGCGAACCCGTAGTGGACGTCCCCTGAGATGATGATGATCGGGTCGGCGCCGCTGTCTGCGAATAGGTTCATCATCTTGCTGAAACCGCTTCGCTTATAACTGAAAGACTCGAAGTCAAGCTGCGCACTAAGCCCGGGGAACCATGCGGACTCAATAGCGCTTTCAACCCCGGGAATGCCAAGCACTGGCGTTGCGGCAACGACGATGAGGCCAGCACCCTGACTCTGTCGGAAAACTCGCAACAGGCGCGTCAACTCAGCGTTGTTCATGAGTTGGGCTGGGGCGTCCGAACTGCGCTTCGTGCGGGTGTCTAGGACAACCGCCGGTGGACTTGTGGGTGTAACGAATGCCCAGTTGTCGAACTCAATCAACGCAAGCAAATACCCTGGAAAGTCGCGTTGGTGTTGGGTGTTGAGGTATGTCGAGACTGGTAGTTTGAAGTCTTGCGTGGGGGAACTCTCGGGTTGGTTGCCCCACCCCTGGAAAGCCCAGTAAGCGGCCAAAGCGTTCGCCACGATGGTGGCGCCGAGGCGGGTCCCTAGGACTTCTTGCTTCCAGACTTCGTCCAGGTACCAGTCATCGGTCACATCGTGGTCATCGAAAATCATGTATGTCGCAATGTTGGCCATCACCCGTCTCGCCGCACCGGATCCCTCTTTGGCCTCGTCGAGTCGGCTTGCCATCAATTCGTAGGCCCGGTCATGCCTGTAGTGCCCGATCGGAAACCCAAGGCGAATAGCCTCGCCCACGTTTGGGTACTGCGTCGGCCACATCGACGGGTTCCAGGCCAGTAGATACATGGCCACGTACTCGCCGAAGCGTATGAGGTGGTTTCCAGCCTCTCCTGATGTAAATTTCGCCTTGGTGGTTACGACGTCGGCTCGGCCGTTCAGCCGGTTGTCCATCTGGTTGAGTTCGGCGGCGGTGACAGTTGGCAGGTACTCGCTTTGACCCGCAACCCAACGGGCCGTCTCAACAATGTGCGGCATGAGCAGGCTAGCGACATCGTCCGCGTAAATCTGGTCACCGCCCAGGAAGAGGACCGACGGACGCTGGCGCAGGACTGCAGCCGACTCCTCTAGCGCCCTGTCGGCCAGTTTCATCGCGTCAGCTCCGACCCCGTTTAGCTTTCGGCATGACCCGTACAGCACTCGAAGGGCACCACGCTCCCTTTCCTGCAGGATGAACGTCGGGAATGTGAAGTCGGGATAGCAGATACTAGCTGAAGGCACGAGTTCACTCAGGCCCAGCGTGTCTATCCCCTCCGCAGTCTCAGTCTGAGCTTCCAGTTGATAGCCCAACAATTCTTCGGTGGGCAATGGGCGGCGTGCAGCGGTTGGCAACCGCTGGCGGCCGTGGTCGTAGAGGTGAACGTTCTTGTTGCCGAGCGTGGCAGAGGCCTCGTCATCGCTGAGCATTGCGAGCGGCTCTACCAAACGGTTCTTGCTCTCTTCTGTTCCGCTAGCGATCCCGACCAAGTGCACGTATAGGTGTTCCCCCAGCTTCCACCGCTCCGATACTGAGAAGTATGATTCCGTACCTGTGATCTCACCCCGTGTCGTGGTTGCGATGACCTTGCCGCGAAATTCGAGCGGTTCTGCGGTTGCTAACCACACATAGATAACGTGTTGGTCGCACCGCCGCAGAATTGGTCCGGCAAGAAGCGAGGGCCGGCCATCAAGCATCCTCACGTGCTACCGCTGAGCATGGTGTAGCCCGCATATGCGCGACCCCCGTTGGCGCCCATCCCTCGGCCCATGCCTTCCGTGTCGGCATTGCGCGACTGCGTACAAGGGTCCATGTCATCGTTGGCCGAAGGGGATGGTGGCAGGGGCCTCTTACTCATCAGGCAACCAAACCCAACTGTGCTCCGGTTGCTGTCGCCATGCTGGCAGGTTGTCGTCGGCTTTAAGCATGATGTGGCTGGTGGGGATCCTTACCTCCCATGGTTGGCCCTACGGGATGGGATTGTTTGCCAGCTCGTCGGATCGTTCTCGTATTTCGTCGACAATGGCGAGGTAGAGCGGACTGTCCACTGACGGGGGTCCTTCACCGTTCCATACCTGTCCGGTCTCAAGGTAGTGGGCGACGGCCTCTTCGAAACCGAGGCGCACCGCCAGCACCAGCCGCGCCGCGCCGGCCTGTAGGAACTGTTGGTACTCGTAGTTCGGGTCATCAGCGGGGAACCGCTCTGGCCATTTCTGCTGGTCAAGCCAGAAATAGGGGTACAAGGCGTACTGCATCTGGGCCCATTCGAAGGCGTGCTCAAAGAAGCGAATGAGATCGCCTTGCGCCATGGCCTTCTCGCGATCGATTTGCGGTGGGTTGCGAGGTAACTCTTCCGGGTCCCGAGCATCCGGGACGAGAGGATCATTGTCTGTGAAAGGCGTGGATGAGGTCACGTTGTCCGACAGCATCGCTATTGCATGCTTCTTCAATTCGGTGAGCATGATCTGCCGTTGTTTCCCGGGCGGCAATCCGTAGGCAACGTCTGAAAGGTCTGCTTGCGCCCGCCTATCAGCTTCCCGTTTGGCAACCTCGCTCTGATGCTCCAACAACCGGTCCTGGTAGGCTTTTTGTAATTTTTCGTACGTATCCAGCCTCCAACTGTCCAGCAACTCGGGCGTTGGTACACACTCTATTTCAAACGAAAGCGAATGATTTGCCGAGTCCCGCGGGGAGTAACTGACCTTGAGCGAGCCGGGTGATCCGTCGGCGGAGCCGATCCAAATCTTCTCAGAGTCGCCTATTTCGCCTGAGTCGTGCAGAGTTGCGCTCCCGGAATACACTTCCAACCCGCCACCCTCTTGAACTGCCTCCAACCTTGGGCGTAGCGGGTCGGGCGGGCTTTGCCCTTGGGCTGTTACTTCGACCGACGCAGCGCTTCCAACCGCAAAAACGAAACTGATAAGACGCTGTGGACCTGAATCCGAGAACCCCAATATCGCCGCATGCACACGGCTCGGCACATATCCCTCCGGCAGCTCGATATCAAGTATTTTTGGAGGGTAGAAAAAGTACCCGCTTGCGCCACCATCTTCCGGGAGCAGCGCCGCCGGTTCGGTGTCGGTCGCATCTGACCCCGGTACCTCGTGAGAAAAGTGGATCTTACGGCGAAGGGGCGGTTGTTCGATGCCTGTCGCCCGATACTTCGCCGCGAGTTGCGCGTAATCCGTGTCTGCCAAACCCGTCCCGTCTTCGCCAAAGCTCAGATCCATTGCAGAGGCGGGCAGTTCATCGGGGGCCTCCAATTTCTCACCGCTGGCCGCCTTCCCTTGCTGTTTCACGTGCCACAGATACGAAGCCGGCTCAGGCACCATGAGATCAAATGTCGCGCGCTTACCGTAGTTAAACACCTGCGCACGGTATATTTTGTCAACAAATTGATAGACGCCGCTAACATGCGTAGATTCGCTCGTCGACCCTTCAACAGGAATATTCGTGAATGAATGACGATTCGTCGTTTCGTTCTCTTTCACAATTTTGGTGATTCGCTCGCTACGAATTCTCTCATTCACTCTCTGTAAAGAGCGATCAGTAATATCCTTGGCATAAGTCGCAGCCGTAGTCACCTCGCTCGACTCGGATACATCCAGCGCGTACGCCGCGTTCGAAGCAATGCTCGTTGGACCATACTTCGCGGAAATTGAAACATCCGCGCTGAATTTTTGATCTTCCTTAATGGTTCGACTGGTCTCGCGGTTCATTTCGAAACGCTCTTGACTTTCGAGCTCCTTCTCCGATTCAGTCGATGTCTCAGACTCATAGAGCAACGTTTCCTCAAACCTATCCAGATAACGATGCTCACGAAAACGCGTCTCACCCTTCATGACGTTCTCAATATGGGCTATCTCGGTGGCCTCATAGCGAAGAATGTGCTGCTTGACGACCAACAAGTCCGACTGGCCCATGGTCTTGATAAGAGCGTCGCCAAATTGTCCAAGATTCAGAACCCGCCTCAACCGCTTGAGGTTAAAACTTGGCTCACGTAAAGCCCGCTGAACAACGTTATACGCCAGATACAGAAACACAACCTGTCTCGAAAGTTCCGACGCGCCAACCACCTGCGTGAAATAGATGAACTCCGAAAGGGCGGCCGCGTCATAGTCGAGTTTCTGCCTCCACCTACCGCTATTGTCCCCCCGCCTCGGGTCGAAATCCGATTCAACCAACGCCTCAACCAGGTCGCCAACGGTGGCCGTCCGATCGCCACCCACTTCCTTTAGGATCGCGGACAACTCACCGCCAGGTAGCTCCTCAGACGCCGCCAACCGTTCGCGGGAGTGTCCGATGAACGGTGTTTCTGGCGTTCATTTTTAGAGGTTCTCCGCGGCCGGCATGCGGTCGGCGAAGGTGATGGCGAAAGCGTTCAGGGCGGGCTTCCACCTCATGGTCCATCGTGCCTGCCCGGTGCCTTTGGGGTCTAGCCCTCGGGTGACCAGGTACAGCACTTTCATCGCGGCTTGCTCGGTCGGGAAATGGCCACGAGCGTGCACGGCCCGCCGGTAGCGGGAGTTCAACGACTCGATCGCGTTGGTGGAGAACAACACCTTTCTGATCTCGACGTCGTAAGACAGGAACGGCGTGAATTCCTCCCACGCCGCGCGCCAGAGTTTGGGGATCGCAGGGTAGGGCTTGCCCCATTTCTCTTCGAGCTCTTCGAACGCTGCCCACGCCGCGTCTTGGGTGGGTGCGGTGTAGATGGCTTTGAGGTCTCGGGCCAGGTGGTCCCAGTACTTGCGTGAGGCGTACCGCAGCGTGGCTCGGATCAGATGGATCACGCACGCCTGCACGATCGCCTGCGGGAACACCGTGCTCACCGCGTCAGGCAGTCCTTTGAGGCCGTCACAGACCACGAAGAACACGTCACGCACACCCCGGTTCTTCAGATCCGCCAGGACGCTCATCCAGAACTTCGCGCTTTCACCACCGCCTTGCCCGGCCCACAGGCCCAGGACGTCGCGGCGACCGCCCAGGTCGACGCCGATCGCAGCGTAGAACGGTTGGTTCCCGACTTGCCCGTCACGGACTTTGACGTAGATCGCGTCGATGAAGATCGCCGCGTACACACCTTGCAAGGGCCGCTTGACCCAGTCCAACATCTCGGCTTCGACCTTGTCCGTGATCCGGCTGATCGTGTCTTTGCTGATCGAGGCGCCGTAGACCTCAGCGAAGTGGGCGCTGATCTCACCCGTGGTCAACCCCTTGGCGTACAACGAGATCGCGACCGCATCCACATCATTCAGGCGCCGTTGCCGCTTCTTCACGATCACCGGCTCGAACGTGCCCGACCGGTCCCGCGGAACCTCCAAGACCACCTCGCCAGCAGCGTCCGTCAACACCGTCTTCGCCCGGGTGCCGTTACGGATGTTTACCGCGCCACCAGCTGGTCCGTGGTGCTTCTCATGACCCAGGTGATCGGTCATCTCCTCTTCCAAGGCGGCCTGCAACACCGTGGCCGTGATCGTCTTCAACAAACCGTCGGGGCCGGTGAGATCCTCACCACGACCCCGGGCGGCCTTCACCAGTTGCCGTACTGCTGCACGCTCCGCCTCATCCGGTGTCGCGCTCTTCTTCGCATCCTTGGGCATCGAAGTCATGCCCTCCAGTTTCTCGGTCATCGGTGACCAGCCTTCCCCGCCGACCCTCGCCGGCGTGTCGGGCCAGAAACACCGTTTGACGGACAGTCCCCCGTTCGCGTGCGAAATCTCGCCGGTCCTCCCGATTGAGGAGCCTTGCTTCGGACATGTAGTCAGTCTCCTCCAGCGGGTAGGCCTTCAGAAGGTTTGAGGGCTCTTCGAACTTAGCCGGGCATTTGGGTGATTTTGGCTATGGCCCGCCGGTGTTGGCGGGTGCAGGCCCAGCGTATGCGGCGGGTTTGGTTGGTGGTGTTTCTGAAGCCGAACGCGTTACGTCCTTGGTGTTTGGCTAGCCGGTTGTAGCCCTCAGATCTTGAGTTTGAGTAGCCGGTGGTGATGGCTGCTTCAACGGCTGGCCACCACGTCTCGACGGTGGCGGCCAACCGGTGCATTTCGGGTGAGCTTGAGGCGGCGGCGTTGTCGTAGAACTGGTACAGCCGGTGAGAGATCACCTCGCGGTCAGCATTGGTGCCAGCCAGGGTGAGCAACGCGCGGAGGTCTTCTTTGACGGTGTAGGCGTGAAGCACTTCCAAACCGGGTTGCCCGGTGCCGGCCAGTCTGTTCCACATCCTCACGAAAGAGGTCGCGCTGAGATGTTCGTGACCAGTGAGCAGCCTGCGCCGGTTGGCCCATTCGGGATCTGCGCGCCGACCCCTGCGTCCGCGGACATCGCGGGTGGCGCGTTGCCGGACCTGGGTCAGTGCGTGGTTAGCCAACGCGATGAGGTGAAACCGGTCAGCGACGATCACCGCGCCGGGCAGCGCGTCGGCGACGGCTTTGGCGTAGGAAGCGGACAGGTCGATGGCGACGTGGGTGATCCGTTCCCGCCATGGTTGGGGTTGGTTCTTGATCCACGCCGCGACCAGCGCGGATGTGCGGCCTTCGACGTGGCCCAGTAGGCCGCCGGTGCCAGCGGCGTCCACGAACCCGGTCAACCACCGGTCCGCGGTGATGGTCCATCTACCAGTGTCAGGGTCTTGTTCCCAACGTGGCTTGCCACGCCGGATCTCATCGATCCCGAGCACGCACACCGCCGGCAACGGCGCAGCCAATGACTCGTTGGTGTGGGCGATGAACGCGGCATGCGCGATCGGCCAAGACAACCCGAAATGGGCACCACCGGCAGCAACGTCTTTGAACGACTCCCCGATCCCCGCGCCGCACGCTTGGCGCAACCGGGTCGTGAGCCGTGACCGCGCCGGGATTTGCGGCACCGCCTCGGTGTGTCGGCGGCGCTCGAAAACTGAACAGTTTCGGCGGTGAAAAGTGAACACTCGACGATTGGAGTGTGATCACTTTGGAAGACTGGGCTTTGATCAGGAGGCTGGCTGGGGAGGGTGTGCCGAAGGCGCGGATTGCTGAGCGGTTAGGGATCTCTCGGACGACTGTGATCAAGGCGGTGAAGTTGGACTCGCCGCCGAGGTATGAGCGGTCGCCGGGGTCGACGTCATTCACGGGCTTCGAGCCCGCGGTGCGGGCGTTGCTGTTAGAGGTGCCGGATATGCCGGCGACGGTGTTGGCTGAACGTGTCGGGTGGACTGGTTCAATCCGGTGGTTCAGCGAGAACGTGAGGCGGTTGCGGCCCCAGCATCGGCCGATCGATCCGGCCGATCGGCTTACCTGGGCTGCTGGTGATGCTGCGCAGTGCGATTTGTGGTTCCCGCCGCGCAAGATCCCGCTTGAGGACGGCACCACCAAGTTGTTGCCAGTGTTGGTGATCACTGCGGCGCATTCACGGTTCGTGACCGGGCGAATGATCCCGACCCGTAAGACACCGGACTTGCTGTTGGGGTCCTGGGAGCTGATCCAGCAGCTGGGGCGGGTCCCGCGCCGGTTGATTTGGGACAACGAGCCCGGGATCGGTCGCGGGCATCGCCGCGCGGAGGGTGTGGCCGCGTTCATGGGCACTTTGGCGACCAAACTGGTGCTGTTGCCGCCGAGGGATCCCGAATCCAAGGGAGTGGTGGAGCGTCGCAACGGGTGGTTCGAGACCTCGTTCATGCCCGGGCGCACGTTCGCGTCACCAGCCGATTTCAACGCCCAGTTCACTGAGTGGCTAAACCGGGCGAACACCCGGGTGGTGCGCACGACCAAGGTGGCGCCGGTTGATCTGATCGGAGCCGACCGGGCCGGCATGTTGGCGTTGCCACCGATCCCGCTGCACCTGGGGTGGCGCAACAAGATCCGGTTAGGCCGTGACTATTACGTCCGTCTCGACACCAGCGATTACTCCGTGGACCCAACTGTGATCGGCCAAATGGTCGACGTGGCCGCGGATCTCGAACGCGTCCGGGTCCGCGCCCAGGGCCGCATCGTGGCTGAACACGTCCGTGTGTGGGCACGAGGCGCAACCGTTACCGACCCCGGCCATGTCAGCACAGCAGCAGTCCTACGCAAACGGTTCCAACAACCATCCAGGGCAGCTGGTGTCGGTGATGACCTGGTCCGAGACCTATCCGATTACGACCGTGCCTTCGGAATCAGCGACGTCCAGGAGGGCAACTGATGGCCCCCACGAAGAACACCACAACGTCCGGCGGCACCGAAGCGGTCAAGCAGATCACCTACCTCGCGGCCGCACTCAAAGCACCTCGGATCACCGAGGCCGCTACCCGGCTGGCCGACCAAGCACGTGATGCGGGCTGGACCCATGAGGACTACCTCGCTGCGGTCCTAGAACGTGAGGTCAGTGCTCGCAACGCCTCCGGTGCCCAACTACGGATCAGAGCTGCCGGATTCCCCGGGGTCAAAACCCTCGAGGACTTCGACTTCGAGGCTCAACCAGCCATCCGCCAACAAGTCGGGGCACTGGCATCAGGTGGGTTCCTCACCGAAGCGCGCAACGTCGTCCTGCTCGGACCACCCGGCACCGGTAAGAGCCACCTGGCAACCGCGCTCGGAGTCGCAGCTGCACGAACGGGTCACCGGGTGTTGTTCGCGACCGCGACCGACTGGGTCACCCGGCTCACCGACGCCCACCGAACCGGCCGCCTCCCACAAGAGCTCACCAGGCTGCGGCGCTACGGCCTGATCATCGTCGATGAGGTCGGCTACCTCCCCATCGAACAAGACGCCGCGAACTTGTTCTTCCAGCTTGTCTCATCCCGCTACGAGCACGCCTCCCTGATCCTGACCAGCAACCTCCCGTTCTCCGGTTGGGGTGGTGTCTTCGGCGACCAAACTGTGGCCGCCGCGATGATCGATCGCATCGTCCATCACGCCGACGTACTCAACCTCAAAGGCGCCAGCTACCGGCTCCGCGGACGCGGGATCGACAGCCTCCCAAGCATCCGTACCACCACCGACCAAACGCAGTCCTAGACTGCGGGAAACCGTTCACTATTCAAGCGCCGAAACCGACCAGTCTTGGAGCGCCACCGACATGGGGCCGTGACGCGGCGCTATGCTGCAACAGCTGCCGCCGAGTTGGCTGTGCGCTGGAGGTTGACGACGCGTCGATACTGGATCTCAGAGTCGGTTGTCAATCCATTACGGGCTCACTTGGGAGCGGAGACCGGGCCGTCTTGTAGCCGCAAGGTTGCACCCTGCAAAGGGCTGGCTGGACCACTGACCCAGAGGCATTGCCCGCCCTTACAGTGCAGATGGTGAGGATGGTCGCCCCGGCCCCGCTGAATTGTCACTCGGTGGTAGTAGCCGTAGCGCGGCTTGCGGCGTGAAATTCCGGGTGACTGGCCCCGACCAAGGACGCGGGGCACGCCCCGTAGCTCAGCGAAGCTCGGTGTTCAGTCCCGAGGTGGCTCGAGGTACTCGTTGTCATGGATGTGATGTTGGTAGATGTGCAAGCCGAGGGGGCGCGGGCGTGCGTTACAAAGGACGCTCGTGACTCTCCCAGTTCCCGTTGCTCGCCGCCATCCTTCGGCTTGGTGTTCCTCATCGTCCCGCGCGGCGCCGCGACGACACCTTCGCCGTGAGCTACCGCGAATGGCTCATCGCCGCCTGACAACGCATAGGAGCATCATTCCCCGGCAGAGAACCTGGGGTGCTTCTATAGCCTGGGGGAGAAGGAACTTAGAATGAGATATCGGGATCAAACGTCAACTAAACCGTAGCGTTTGCCTTAGACCCGGCGGGTTGCTAGGAGGGATTCCGCTCAGTCTTGGTCGACCACATGGTACGGAGATTCAACAGGATCAGGTCAATCACCGGAGTGAAGGGTGTCAGAAACTCCGCTCAACGCAGCCAGGCGGGACGGGAGGTCCGATAGGGCCACGAGGGCGAAGCGCGGTCGGTCGATGAAGGGTTCCCAAACCGAGGCGGAAGAGCCTAGGAAGTCGGACACGACCCAGACTGCGGCGCCGGTCCTTAGGACCTTCTCGACCTCCTCCTTGAAATCGATGTCTTGGGGACATTCCGAGCGGGGGTGGGGCGGAGCGTCCGTCGCGACTAGGAACACCTGGTGGTCACCGGCAGCTTGCCAGGCAGCCCTGCGCATGGCGTCCTCGAGGGCCTCAGGCTCGTCACCACCATGCGTCCTCGGCTCACGCTCCACGGCCCAGCGCAACTCGGTTGGCGTTTCCTGGCTGGCGACGGCTCTCACGATGTACTCCTCGGCGTCGCCGTGGTCCCCCACAAGCAGCGCGGAGTAGTCCCAACCTCTTGGCTCCAGCCCCTCGAGAAGATCTCCGATTTGGGCAGCCGCGGCAACCATGCTGCCGGTCGTGTCGAGGACGAGCACTAACTCAGGCCGCAGCGGAAGCCTCTGCGCCGAGGGGGGTCGGAGCGCAGCTCTCAGCGACGATGCGAAGGCGGGTGGCACTGACCCAGGCCCAACCTCGGCGGCAAGGCGGAGATCGTGCCAAGCCGATCCTTCGTTCCGGTCGGGATCTGCGGCGACGCCCCGGAACGCGCCATGGTTGACGACCCATGTGAGCGTCGGTCCGAGGGCACGCACGTACTTGAGCCCACTAGCTAGCGCTGTTTTGGGGCCCGGATCGCTTTGTGACGCTATGCCGGTGGGCATCGCTGCCCTGTCCTTGGCCTCGATCACGACGAGGTCACGCACGGTAGGGCCTGGCGTTGCCAGGGAGACGTCCGGGGTCGTGCCTCTTGCCGCCTCCCGCCAGACGTCTAACTCCAAGCCATCGCGCAACAGAGTCGCCACCGGCTGCTCGGCGCCCTGACCAGGGAGGACCCAGGTGGCGCCGTTCAGGCCCCGAAGGTCGGCCTTCCACCTTTGCGCCTCGCAGGTGGTAATCGTGTGACTTAAAACCCAGATCTCAAAAAGGACCTCCCGCTGGCGCCACAGCGGGAGGTTGAGCACATCTTCAAGTTCCTCCTGCGTGGTGGTGATGGTGCGTGAGGTGCCTGTCGAGGTCCATACCTCGGCGTCGATCCACCCGATCGCGGCTTCGGCAGCTTTGGTTATCTCTGCGAGCCAACTCACCGCCGGTGCAGGCGTGGAGGCCTCCACCACGTCCAGGGCACGGCCTCGAGCAGGGTCATGCCCGCCCCACCGGTCGCGCTTGAGGGTGAGCTGACCGCGGACGATCCCCAGATAGGCGCCGAGGGTGCTGATGGTGTCGCCGTATCGGTCGGCAAGAGCGAGCGATCTCGTCGCCACGGGCGGGTCCATGAGTGTGAACGGATTGCCGTGGGCAGCGCGCAGACCCACGAACTCGTTGGCCTCGAGTTCGTGAAACAGCGAGGCCATCACCGGCCCGCCCACCATCCCGTACTCGAGCAGGGTCTGACGCTCAACGGCCAGGCCTCGCTCGTCGGAACCCCCGTTTTGGGCTTCCGGCGCGGCGGTCTGGGGGACCATCTCGTCGAGTACCCCAACGGCGTAGCTCGTGACCAGCCTCTCGAGCCGGCGCAAGAGATTTTCAGTGGAGCGACGGGTCGCTACGCAGGCTTGCACGGCCGCATAGAACGACGCATCACGAGCCGCTCTCTCGCGCAGTTCGTCCTCCACTGCGCCGAGGAGCATGACCTCGTGGAGGAGCGGCCGGGCATCGGGTCCCTCGGTCGGGAACGAGCCGTAACTCTCACCACCATCAAAGAGCACGAGGTCGCGGATGTGCTTCAAATTGATCACGCCCAAATCGACCGTGCTGAGCCGTCGAAAGAGCAGGCGGACCCGTTCCACGAACTCGGCGCTGATGGTGATGTCGAGGTCAAGCTGGCTCATGCGCAGGCGAAAGGACTCCGAGGTCTGGGAGGTTGTCACTTCGTGTGCCGCGAGCAGTCGATAGATGTCGTCAACCATGGCGACCACGTCGGTCCCCTCCTGCAGGAACGCTTGTGCCAGTGCTTCCGGACTCGGCGCCTTGCGCAGAACAGTCAGGACTGCGGTACGGGTGGCGGAACACGCTTCATCAGTGAAGTTTGGCTGCGCGTCCACTAGAGACGGCAGGTCGATCCCAAACGCGTCGCAGACGTTAGCGGACATCCGGTCCGTGCTCCTCGTCCCGATCTGCAGGACCTCGACGATGAGGGTCGCCAGTCGGTGGATCTCGTTGTTTGGCTGGTCCATCCGAGTGCCTCCAAGTGGTTTGGCGATTGCGGTCAGATCGGTGGCGCGGCGTTAAGGGAGCTGGCATTCACAGCGTTGATCGGCCCGTTGAGTTCCTGCTTGTCGATCCACGCCGGCGCGACCCGGCTTTTGTAGATCCCCTGGGAGGGTACCGGCGCTCCCCGGTACAGGTGATTGAGTTGGAGGGCCGCCCCTCGTTGGAATTTGAGAGCTTCGGCCGGCACGGGATGCCTGACCAGAGCACCGAACGTCTGGAGATGACCCAGGAGGAGGGCATGGTTATGGTGCAGGCACTTGATGCGCGTCGATGCCCGTGGGCTGTCGGAAAGGACGATACCGACCTGGTCGCTTGTGGTGGCCGAGGAACCAGCGGAGCGGGTGTGGGGGTGGACCGTCGCATTGGCTCCGCCGAGGAAGGCCGTCCGGAGCTTATCGGCCTCGGCGTCCGGGTTCGCGCCGGGAGCGCAGACGCCTGAGACGAGGGTAATTGTGCCAGCGTCCACGGGCTGGATCCCGTCTCCCCACGGCAGGGTCTCAAATTGGCCGAGGAGGTCCTCGAGCTCGAAGCCGTTAATAAGTCGACCCATAGGGCGGTCACCCAGCCTCAGTTTCCGTTGGAAGGCACCGGACAGGGTCTTGGCGGCATCGTCGTCCGTAGCCCAGCTGCCAGCGGTCAGGTCGACGGTCGCCGTGGCCCATAGGCCGAAGGGTTCCAGGAAGACCTCGCCCAGGGGTCGCCGTTGGCTTAGCGGGTGGGAATATCCGAGGTCGATGATGGCCCGCCTAGGTAACAGCGAACTGACGAGGGTGGGTGGTGGCGTGTTCTCGTAAGTGCGGGAACCTAGGTGGTGCTGCCAGAAGTGCGACCGGAACGGAGGCCATGGGAGCTGCCACGGTCCGTCAGTTGCGTTACCGTGCATTCTCTCGATGACGCGGCGGTAGGCCTTTAAGTCGTTGATGACGGTGGTCCCGCCGTTGGCGTCGACGAACCGCCACGCTCTGATGACCGAGAGGTGTAGGTCGCTTGTCATACATATCCCCGTGTAACGTTGAGACTGACTGGTTTGTGTCCGCTCGTTCCTTGTGGGACGAGAGGGGCACGGACGAGGACACCGTTCCTTCGGGAGCGGTGTTCTGCATTTCGGGCAGAGCCAGTTGCCTCTACGGTCATTTCTCTTCCATGAGGCTGGCTCGCCCTCCGGTGGCGGGCTCGTCGGTCAAAAGCCGAACACCGGTTGACGCCCAGGAGAGGGACGGCGTCTGCTTCGCTTCTCGGTCGGGCCGCATCCGGTTCCGCCCCCCCTTCTCAAGCAGTGCGAGGACGTCTGCCGACTGTCCAGCCGTGACGGCACTAGAAAACTCTGCCCGTTTGTCATCATCGAGTCCGGCGAGGTCATACATGATGGTTGAAGAAACGGCCACGGTACCATCGCTGCCGCGCCCCAGCACCCGTTCGGCCGTCGCCGAGTCTTTCATGAGCAAGCACATCAGCGTCGTGTTATTGGCCTCCAACCGCTTCAGCACGTCCCGGGGTGAGTCAGAGTTCTTGAACAGCTTTCGGCCGACTTTCTTCTGATATCCCGACGCGAAAAGGCACCAGGCGATTAGACCAAAAGCTAACCCGATGCCATAAAGCATGACGACCAATGTGGTACTCGTCTCGCGGGACACATCGACGCCAACGATGAGCCACGCCACTAGCGCGATGAAAGCCCCGACCGGAACCAGGGCGGCGAGCCATCGAAGATCCCCGGTGTCAACCTTGGCCGGGAGCCATGTGGTGCGGGGAAAAACCAGTCGACTGAGTAGGAGAAAGATGACGAAGGCGACAATGGCAGGGAGAAGGATCAGCGAGGTCGAGCCGAGCGGACCGACCGCGATCGTCCCGAACACTGTGAGTTCGATCTCGGCTTCAGCCGAGGAGCTGAGCTGCCGCCCCACTGCATCGGTCCCCAGGGTAGCCGTGGCGACGATGCCGATCTTTTGGTCGCCGGCCCGGACGGAGTCGTCGACGAGCAAGCCGATCCTTACCACCTCGACAGCACCTGGCTCGAGGTCTTCTACGCATGCAACAACCTCAACCGGCGGGTTCCTGCACCTGGAGCGGTCGCCAGCCACCAGCGCTAAGTCCATACTGTCGATCGGCCGCAGCTCGACTCCCGTCATTGGGAAAGAGGTCGTGTTCCTCAGGAGGACTTGCATCTCCCCGTTTGACTGCCCATCTGACAAACTGGTGGGGGCGGAGACGATTGACACCAAAAGTTCTCCCTGCGGGGCCGCTACTTCCAGACCTACGGTTGTGACCACGAAGCGATCAGTGGTGAGACCTGAGCCTGCAGGCGCCGGCCCGCTCACT
The DNA here is from genome assembly GCA_963803695.1 of uncultured Actinomycetota bacterium. Lineage (GTDB taxonomy): Bacteria > Actinomycetota > Actinomycetes > Actinomycetales > Dermatophilaceae > Ornithinicoccus. The sequence continues at coordinate 215,939 of CAWDNY010000001.1, read as the reverse complement.
TGGGCGACCACAGTGAGGTCGCCCGGTCCGGTGTCGTAACCCGCCGTAACCGAGAACTGTCTGGTCATGCGCTCACCGGGTCCGAGGCTGAAGGGTCCGCTTGGTTCGGTCGGGCGGGCGACTATCCTCGGTGGCGTCTGCACCTGTAGCGAGTTGACGGTCACGGCAGCCGCGCCCGTGTTCGTCATAACAATTAACGCCTCGACCCGATCGCCTGACGCAAGACCCACCTTGGTTGGGATAACAGCAAGTGTGAAGACATCATCGTCGCCAGCGACTGCCCCGTCCGTATCCTGGCCGTGGGCGGCATGGGGTGACCAGGCCCCGAGGCCCATTGTGACGCACAAGGCAACGATGACCGAGGTAGCGATGCGGCACGCGCGCCCAATCCCTTTTCGCATGGATTCTCCTTCGCCCCGACTCTAGGCGCAAAAGACCGTGACCTCCAGGAATGACCACCTTCATCTAGTCTCGAGTCGGAGGCACAGCCCCTAGCCCACAGCAACGATCGGTAGTACATGCCCATGGTGGGCCTCAGGCACTGTTGCATGGCTAGGTGACATCTTGACCTGCCTAGTCTTCGGGGTGGGCTGGAGGGATTCTCGCTGTAGCGAAGCCCTACCCCAAAGAGTTGCGCAACGATGTTGTGGGGTTGCGAGGAACCGTGAGCCCGGTGTCGGGCGCGATCAGATCGTGAAGGATTTCGGGATCCGCTTCACGACGCTGTACTCGTGGTTGCAGAAAGCCGACATCGAGGATGGTGACCGACCCGGGACGACCCAGGCGTAGTCGGTCGACCTGCGCGAGGCCAAGAAGCGGGTCCGGCTGCTGGAGCACGAGAACGAGGTTCTGCGCCGTGCCGTGGCCTATCTATCTCAGGCAAACCTGCCGGGAAAGACCGGGTCTTCGGCGATTTCGACAGTTTCATCGCCCCGACCTCGCAGGAGGTCAGCCTCCCACCCCTGCTCTAGCACGCAGGACGGTGAAGCGGGGGAGAAGTCGAGCATCGAGCGAGTCAGCCGGATCGCCGATCGCCCCCCTGACCAGGACACCGTCATCCCACTGCTCGCTGCCCACCAGGGGCTCGACGGGGCGCAACTGGTCGCGATCTTGGCCAAGCTCGAGGCACCGTACGACAGGCTCCAGGCGGCTGGCGCGGAGGGCGGCGTGCCCGCAGGCGACGCTGTTGAAACGGCTACATGCGACCGCGAAGGTCAAGCTCGAGGAGAATAGAACGCGCTTGAAGGTCCTCGGAAGGCCCACCCACGTGTGCCGACTCCGCGCCGGCGGTACGCCGTTCTGAGACCAGGCTTCGCGGTTGGAGCGTAGGAAGGTTCGCTCCTCTCCGTAGGCTCAGGCGGCGCGCAAGCTTATGGCCGAGGCAAGGGGCATTGAAAGTCGGTTACGTAGGCATATACCTCCTCGCGTCATAGTGGGCTGCTAGACGATTGCCGTAGGACCGGCGTCTGGCCAGACTCGGTTCAGGTGCCCGGCGGGTCGCTCTCTAGTGGGCTGCCCACCCGGTCTACGGGTGTGGCTCTATATCGGTCTGCAGCCCGTCGGGTGCGGTGACGAGGCGTGGCTCAAGAAGGGTCTGCCCTGCTCGTAGTAGCAATGCCCACCTCGCCGTCCATTTTGGTACTAGCCCAGGCGGGAGAAGCACATGGAACACATCATCATCGGGGTTGATCCCCACAAACTGTCGGCGACGATCGAGGTCGTCGACCAAGACGAGCAACTGCTTGGCTCGGGGCGGTTCAGCACCGACCGGGCCGGGTACACGGCCATGCTGGGGTACGTGAAGTGTTGGCCTGACCGGACGTGGGCGGTCGAGGGCGCGAACGGAGCCGGTCGGCCCTTGGCGCAGCGGTTGCTAGAGGATGGCGAGCAGGTAGTCGATGTCCCGGCCAAGCTCGCCGCTCGGGTCCGGATCTTTGACACCGGTCACAACCGCAAGACGGACGCGTTGGATGTGCACTCGATCGCGGTTGTCGCGGTGCGCACCAAGACCCTGCGGGTGCTGCAGTTGGACGGGGAGCTCGAGGCGTTGCGGATGCTCACCGACCGTCGTGATGCGCTGACCCGGCGGCGGGTTCAGACCGTCAACCGGCTCCAAGCGTTGCTGGCCGAATTGTTGCCTGGCCAGGCGAAACGCGACATCACCACTGGTCAGGCTAAGGCCCTACTAGCTACGGTCCGGCCCCGGGATATCGCTGGGAAGACCCGGCGCCGCATCGCCGCTGAGGAACTGGCTGAGCTGGTGGCGGTAGAGGCGAAGGTGAAGAAGGCCACCGCCGAGCTCAAGGCCATCGTCTTAGCCCGCGGCTCCCGGCTGATGGACCTACGGGGCGTCGGCCCCGTGGTGGCTGCCCGGGTCCTGGCCGATGTTGGCGACGTGGCCAGGTTCGCTGACCGCAACCGGTTCGCGTCCTGGACCGGCACTGCACCCCTGGATGCCTCCTCTGGTGAACAGAACCGGCACCGGCTCTCCCGCGCGGGGAACCGGCGGATGAACCATATGATCCACATTGCCGCGATGAGCCAAATCCGCCTCGACACCGAGGGCAGGTCCTACTACCGACGCAAAAGGGCCGAGGGCAAAAAACCCCTGGAGGCGGTGCGCTGCCTCAAACGCAGGATCTCCGACGCCATCTATCGTCAGCTGGTCGCTGATGCCCAAAGGACGGTTGGCACGGGCCCGGGAGGGCACTGCGGGGCGACTCAAGAATCCAGCGCGGTCGACCTGCCCCCGCACATCGACACTTCGGATCAGCCACTTCCCGGACCCGCGAACCCGACGCTACGCCCCAAGCCGGCCCCTGGGAAGACCAAGCACCGCAAGACCTCCCCGAAGGCGGGTTGACATCAGAAGGGTGCCGATGTGACGCACCTTCTTGACGGCGGATCGCCAGTGAGACAGGTGTCAGAAAACATCCGACTCTCGGCAGTACAGCAATGTAGTGACCGGTGCGCCGCCTGGGCAGCCGCCAGCCGCCAGCCACTCATCGCCGAGGACCGGAGGCCCCGAGCGATGGACCCTCGCGGAGCCTATGGCGCTCAGCTCGTCGCTGGCTGGCTCGCAGTCTTTCGCCCTCGGTGTTCGGTGTGGTTCTGGAGCCGCTCGGAGGTGGTGGGCTGAGTCGTCCGGCGAGTCGGGTTTGGTGCCTGGAGGCGTCAGGTTCTTTCATGGGCGGCCCGGTGGGGATGGGCTCGGTGGGCGGGATGCCTTGGGCGGCTCGCCAGACGGCAAGGTCACCGATCAGCTCACCGTCGATGTCCGGCGGCAGGGCTCGTTGCCAGGGTATGCGGTCGGTGGCACCGACCTGTCGTGATTCGTCGGCTACCCGTTGCTTGAGGTCCTCGACCCTGCTGCTGAGCCGGTCGAGGTAGTCGTTCGTGCCAGGCTGGTGTCGTAGAACGGGTGGGACGTCGGGCAGCCAGGGCAGGTGTCTGTCCCGGTTGGACGAGGGGGTTGTGCCGGCGATGCGCCAGGTGAGGGCGGCGGCGGGGTCGGCGGCCTCGGCGAGGCTCTGCTTGCCGCGGTACCAGGTCGCTTCCTCGATCACGGTCTGGGGTTGGGTGCCGTCGACCCAACGCAGGGCGAGTTGGCCGCGCAGGTGCGGGTAGGCCGGTTGTTCGGTGAGGCCGGGCATCCACCGTTCGAGCGCATCGTCCAGCGCCGCCATCCGCTCACGTCCGAGGTGCTGTTGCGCCAGGACCGGCAACGCGTCCTGGTAAGCCAGCGCCGCTTCCCGCAACAGATGGGCGGCGTCGCCCCGCTCGACGGTCGTAGCCGACAAGGCGCGGCCGTCGCGGGCGAGGATGTCGGTGAGCACCTGTCGAGGATCGACGGGAAGGTCTTGGACCTCGGGACCGACACCGTCCAACGAGGTCTCAGGGGTGGCGACGTAGAGGTGGTTGGCCTGCCGGCCGCGGGAGAGGGCGACGTACAGGGCCTGGCGGGTCTCAGCGCCGGTCAGGACGGTGTGGGTGGTGTCAACGGTGGCACCTTGGGCGCCGTGGATGGTGCTGGCGTACCCGAGATGGACGTGTTCGGCGACATACCCGGCCGATAGCGTCAGCCGGCGGGCGGCACCGGCGCGCGTGTTGTGGTCTTGGCGTTCTACCGTGACGGCGCCATCGGGGTGGACGGCCACAAGGCGCCACCGGTCGCCGTTCTTAACCCAGGACCCGTCGCCGGCCTGCAAGGTGCGGTCGTTGCGCCTGGTGATCACCAGATCGCCGGCGCTGGCGCGGGTGCCATCGGCCAGGGACACCTCACGCCCGGGGACCTGGCCGCTGTCGAGGTGATCCTTGCGGGCGCGCTGGTTGAGCTCTCGCACGGTGTCGCGGGTCGCCGCCAGCAACAGGCTGGCCATCCCGGCCCGCTGGTCGGCGGCCCAGGCGGCGTACGCCGCGTCGGTGGCGGCGCCGGGGTCGCCGGCGTGGATCCGGTCTCGGTCGAAGTAGTGGTCCAGCGCGGCGGCGTCCCCGTCGCGGACCGCGAGGGTGGCGGCTCCTTCGGCCGGATCGGTGAACCGGTGCAGCTCGGTCAGGGTGGCGGTGGTGCCGTGTGCGTGGCCCAGCTCGGCCAGGTCACGGAAGACCCCGCCGGCGGCCACCGCGGACAGTTGTTGGTCGTCCCCGACGAGCCGAACACTGCCACCGGCTTGGACGACATGCCGGACCACGTCCGCGAGATCGCGGGTCCCGGCCATCCCTGCCTCGTCGATGACCACCAACGTGGCAGGGCCGACGTCACGGCCCCACGCAGCCGTCAGTCCCGTCTCGGGTGAGGGGCCAGCCCGGCTGGCGGTGTTCTGGTGGAGGTACTTGGCGAGAGTGTCGGCGTGGATGCCGGTGGCGCGACCGAGTTCGTCGGCCGCGACTGCAGTGGGCGCGAGCCCGAGGACGGTGCCGCCGGAGGCTTGCCAGGCCCGGGCGAGCGCGCGCAGAGCTGCGGTCTTGCCAGCACCGGCCGGGGCGAGCGCGACCTGCACCCGGCACCCGCTCGTGGCGAGGTTGCGGACCATCGCCGCCTGGGACAGGTCCAACGCCACCCCAGCGGTCGACCGGTGGCCCAGGACGGTCTCCACCAGGTCGGGACCCACCTGCCAACCGTCACGGCGCAACCCCAGCCCGAGCAGCTCTTCCTCGGCGGCGAGGATCGCTTTCGAGGTGTAGGACTGGCTACCGTGCACGACATGGGCGGACTGCCCGTCCGGGCGGCGCAGCGCCTCCGGCTCGCGCAGGTCCGGTGGCACCCCGACAGGGACGGACAGTTCGGTGAGCACCCAGTGCTCGAGGTCTTGCACGTACCTCGGGATCTCAGCGAGGGGCACTTCCGCCGCGCGCGCCTGACGCAGGGCCTCGGCCCGGACGTGCCACACCTGCCACGTCGCCCTGGACGCTTCCAGGGTCTCCAGCACCCGGTTGGCGATGGCCTGGGGGCGCACGTCTTCACGTGGGTCCCTCCCGCGCTGCCGGGTGCGTCCCCACCGCGCCCCCACAGCAGCGGTGACTACCTCTCGTGGGGTTGTTCCGTCGCCCGCGAGCACGGTGGTGGCCTGTTCCCACCAGGCGTGTCGCTGCTCGGCTTCGGAGCGGGGTTCGTGCTTGGCCGGTCTCGTTTCCAGGTTCGCCTGCTGCGCCAACGCCAGGGACTCGATCCCGGTGGGAGCCCGCCCGTGGTCGGCCAGGAAGGTGGAGGTGAGCTCGCGCTGCTGGGCCTCGATCGCGTGCCGCCGGCTCGACCACGCGGCGAGCAGGGCCGGGTTGACCCCGTCGATGTCCCGCACCGGACGACGCCCCTCCACCCCGGGGCGGTCGGCGAATCGGACGCCGAGCCGTTCCACGAGGCCAGCCTCCAGGTGGGTGTTGTAATGCTCGGAGGCCATGACCTTGGCCTTGAACAGCATCCGCCCGTCCAACGTCAACCACCGTCCCCCTTCCTCAGGCAGAGACTGCACCTTGTTCGACACGACGACGTGGGTGTGCAGGTCGGGGTCCCCGGGTGCGCGAGTCCCGGTGGTCGAACGCCGCCGCGATAAGACCGGTCACGGGGACCTGCCGGATGCCACCCTTGCCGACTCGGGTGAACGCCACCTCCTTCTCCAACACCGCGAGGGTGGCGCGCACCGCGTCCTGGTGCGCGGCCTCCACCTGCCCCGCGACCTCCGGCGAGGCCAGGGCCCACAACGTCGAGACCGACTTCACCGGGGAGAACGTCAGGTCATACCCCGCCACCGGCACCTGCGCCGGCCGTGACGCCGAGGCGAGGAACCTCGTCAGCTCGCCCTCGTCCGCCGGGGCCCGCCCGTGCCGGTCCTCGAACGCCGTCCGGGCGACCTGGGTGCGGATCCGGGCCCGCTCCGCCGGAGCGATGGGGTGGTTCCACGCCAACCCCCGGTTGGTGTTGTGTTCGCTGAACGCCCGCGCGGTCACCTGCCGCACAGTGGTGGCGTCGAAGGTCGGGAACGCCCGCCCCAAACCGCCCCACCCCCGGGCGGTCGCCCTTGGCTCGGAAGAGCGGGGGTGACGGCCCTGGCCGAACAGCAGCCGCATCTGCTCCTCACTCACCCCGTCGCCCTCGGCCAAGTCCAGACCGGCCAGACCGGTCCCGAGCCACCGCCCAGGCGCCTCACCCTTCTCCTCGTAATAACTGGCGAGGCCAACCTGCCGCCTCTCAGTGGCGTCGTGGACCGCGACCTGCTTCGTCAGATACGTGTACCCGCTGCCCGCAGCGAGCTTGTGCAACGTCATCACACCTACATAAGGCGCACGAGCGAACCCCAGGGACTCACCCCCGGCGACCGAGTGCACCAGGTGTGTTCCTTCTGAGCGAGCGCGAGGTTCGCAGACCTCACGGGGTCGAGGGGGGTACGGCTCGTGGGTCCTGTGGGTGCTCGTTGGTGCTCAGCACGAGGAAGCTGATGGGGCGGAGTCGCGCACGGTGTACAGCTTCTGGACGCATGCCCTGGTGATGGCAACAGGCATACGCAGGACGGCGATGAGCATGGTCCTCTGCCTGTGGACAAGGAAACCCGCGATCTCCGTGTCGGGCCATGCTGGTCTCGTGGCCATTCGTTGCGTTGCCTGGAGGTCCCAGCCCCGGCGGGTTCCGGGAAAACTTCCTCTGGATGAGTCCCCAGTGCCTACTTCTAGGCCTTTGGGGGTAACAGGCTCAACCAGTGCCTGCAGAGCGAAGGAAGTGGTCAGGATGACCGTTGAGTACAGCCGACCGAGGGGCAGGTGGCTCGCAGCGGAGGCAGCGATGACGAAGTCTGTGGAGACCGACGGGGTTGGGGGAGCGCAGGCGACGCCGATGTTCCTGACCGTCCAGGAAGTCGCGGAGCTGCTGCGCGTCAGCCCGGCGACGGTCCGCGGCTGGATCGCCAAGGGCGAGGGCCCGCCGGCCATGCGTTTCGGCAAGCAGATCCGCTATCGCCCCGGGCGCGTCATTGAGTGGGTCGAGCGTCAGGAGGGAAGTGGCCGGTGATCGACCGTCGCCAGTCACCCACCACCGGACGGGTGGTCTGGCGCGTTCGTTGGTATGAGACCGAACCGGAGGGCGGGCGGCGGGAGCGGAGCCGCACCTTCATCACGAGGCGGGAGGCTCTGGACTTTGAGCGCGAACGTGCTCGGACCAGACGGGCGGGCGTGGTCTCCTCGAGCCGGGTGCCCGTCTCCGAGGTTGCCGAGCGCTACTTCGCGAACCTGACCGGGACGGCGGCCTCCCGCACGGTCCAGGGATACCGCCAGCACTGGCAGACGCACCTGAACCCGGTCTTCGGGCACGTGCCGGTCGAGAGGCTCACGGTGCCGCGGATCCAAGAGTTTGTCTCCACACTGGCGGCACGACGGTCGCCGGCGACGACACGCAAGGTTCACAGGACGCTCAGTCTGATCCTCGATGAGGCGGTGGCTGAGCGGCGGCTGGCGGTCAACCCGGCCCACGGGGTCCGTCTGCCCAGCCTTCCGGCACAGCTGGGCGACCACGTCCTCAGCGTCGACCAGGTCGAGACGTTGGCCGCCACGGTCCGCCACCACGGCACACTCGTGCGGGTCGCGGGGTACTGCGGTTTGCGTTGGGGAGAAGTGGCGGCGTTGCAGGTCGGGGACGTCGACCTGGGAGCCCGGCGCCTGCGGGTCCAGCGCGCGCAGGTCGAGGTCTCTGGCCGGATCGAGATCAAGGCGCCAAAGTCACGGCACGGGCAACGCCGTGTGCCCGTCCCCGGCCGGTTGGTCAACGAGCTGCGCCAGCAGACGAAGGGGCGGCCCGCCTCTGCGCTGCTGTTCACCTCACCCGAGGGGGAACGGCTTCGGGCGTCGAACTGGAAACGGTGGTCCGGGTGGAGCGAGGCCGTCACGAGCATGGGCGGCGGCATCCGGTTCCACGACCTGCGCCATACCTGCGCGAGCCTCCTGATCCAGGCGGGTGCAACGCCTGTGGAGGTCCAGCGCATTCTCGGACACAGCACGCCAGCGACGACGCTCAACCTCTACACGCACCTGCTGCCCGACGCGCTCGACGGAGCGGCCGCGAAGCTCGACGGCTACCTGGACGGCCGGCTGTGACGGCCTACGTGACGGCCTACGGACTGCCATCCGCCTTCTTCGGGAGGTCCACCAGCGGGCCGGAACATAGCCTGACCAGCGATGATAAACGAGTGGGCCCCGTGGGACTCGAACCCACAACCTACGGATTAAAAGTCCGCAGCTCTGCCAATTGAGCTAGGGGCCCGGGCGAGTTCGGTCGAGCCGAACCGCGCGACCGCTAACGCTACATCGGATCGGCAGCGTTCAACACCGCGAGGACCGCGAGGGCGTAGGCGCATTCGGCATCCTCATGGGGGGTGGCCTGGTGCGCAGTGGTCTGAGTGAGACGAACGGCATACCCCTGATCGGACCGCTCAAGGCTCATGAAGGCTTCGCCGAGCACGGCGCGCATCTGATCTTCCCGGGGAAGCCAGAGGGTCTCCTCGAGGTCGACCGAGTCCAGTGCCCATTCGGCCACGCCATTGAACCCGATGACGGACCCACCCACGAAGCGTTGCACGTCGACGGTCATGTCAGCGAGATAGAAGACGTCGCCGAGCATCCCGTCGGTGTCGACCGCGAAGCGATCGCCGGGCAAGGGGGACCAGAGCAGCCCGGCCGTATGCAGTTCGCGCGCCAAATCGGTGGTGATCATCGGGCCATCATGGCAAGGTGGCCTGCGCCGGCCCGGTGAGGGTGCTCGCGAATCGACGTCTGCCGCCTTAACTGACGTCTGCATTGATCGACCAATGCAGACGTCAACGAAAGCGGCAGATGTGGCTGGGCGCGCTGACGTGGCTGAGCGCGCCGACGTGGCTGGGCGCGCTGACGTGGCTGGGCGCGCTGACGTGGCTAGGCGCTGAGGTGGCTGGGCGCGCTGACGTGTCGGGGTACCCGGGCAGTATCGGTGGTCTGACTCACGAGGGGAGTTCGCAGCCGTCCGGGCCGCAGGCACCGGCGCCGCCGGCTCCACCCGATACCGAGATGAGTTGCGGAGCGCGGTCGGCCAGTGCCCGTTCAATCGTGCTGACGAACGCCTCGACAGGCTGAGCGCCGGAGATGCCATACCGTCCGTCGATCACTGTGAACGGCACACCGTTGGCACCGTAGGCCTGAGCCTGCGCTTGATCGGCCTGCACTTCCTGGGCGTATGCCGCCGAGCGCAGCACCTCCGCGACCCGGCGAGTCGGCATACCTGCCTCGAGGGCGAGGTCACGCAACACGTCGGGGTCCGAGACGTCCAGTCCCTGAGTGAAGTAGGCCTTCAGGAAGCGCTCCTTCAGCCTGCCCTGCAGACCCTGCACACCTGTCCCATCGTGGTCTTCGAGGTCTTCGTGCTCCAGATCGCCAGCCAGGTGCAGCAGTCGATGAGCATCCACGGTGTTGCCCACGACAGCGTCTTCGAGGTGGAATTCGAGGCCCTCGCCCGCCGCTACCCCGCTGACCTGGGCGCTCATCGCACGGCCAGCCTCGATGCCGCCGCCGTACTTGCGGCCGAGGTGCTCTGCCACGGCCACTCCATGGCCGGGCTCGCCAGCGGCTGGGGCCGAGGGATCCAATTGGAAGGAGCGCCACCGGATCTGGATGTCAGGCACGCCGCCGACCTCGACGCCACGATCGCTGATCTGCTCGGTGACCTGCTCTATGGCCGACTCCAACCTGCGCTTGCCGATGTAGCACCAGGGGCAGACGATGTCGGACCACACGTCGATGGTCAAAGGGGCGGTTTGAGCGGCAGAGCCGGGCGAAAACGTGGTCATGGTGTCCGCAACATCGCGGCCACCGATCTTCTTCCGTGCCTTCACATCGCGCGCGAAGTGCTCCGCCGCAACGCCCAGGCACCGAGGGCCAAGAGGACCACCGCCATGGCGAGCAGCACCCCGAGCTCGGGCGCGATATCCATCAGGCTGGCGTCACGTCGTTGCACGTCAGCCATCGCGTCGTAGGCCCATGCGTGCGGGGTGATGTGCGCGGCGGTACGCATCGAATCGCCGAACAGCTCCAGGGGAAACATGCATCCGCCGAGCGCGCCGAGCACGAGTCCCAGGCCGATGCCGACACCCGCAGCCGCGCCTTCGTTGTCGATGAGTGAGCCCACGAGCATGGCGGCACCGGCGGCGACAGTGCTGAAGACGGCCAACACCACGAAGGCCAACGGCCAGGAACCCCACTGGACGCCGAAGATCAGCGCGGTGGCGATCATGATGTAGACGCCTTGGAAGGCCGCGATCGCCCAGCGCCCGAGGGCCTGACCGGCGATGGTCTGCAGCGTGGTCACGGGTGCGCTCAGGACCCGACCGACCACGCCGTATCGGCGGGCCTGGATGAGCGTGGATGCACCGGTGAGTGAGGCGATGAAAACGAAGAGGAGCAACTGGGAGGCCGCACCCTGGTCGAACTGGCCGGCCAAACCGGCAAACTCCTGGTCGATCTCATCGACACTGTCGACCCGCAACGTCGCAGGCTCCAGTCGCTGCCCGGCCGCGTCGAGGGCGGTGTTGATCGATGCCTCGTCTCGTCCGTCGCCACTCAGCGCCACCATCTGATCGCGTCGGGCGTTAGCGGCGGAAACTGCCGCGGTCACCGACTGTGACGCAATCTGAGCGTTTGCGTTCGCCCCGACCAAGACCTGCAAATCGACGTCCTCGCCGGCCTCGAAGGCCGTTGCCGCCTCGGGGCTAATGACCAAGCCCACGTCGGTGCGCCCACGACCGACCTGTTCACGGATGGCGTCTTCGTCGGAGAAGGCGACTTGGGCGGACTGGGCGTCAGTCAACTGATCGGCGATGGCGGTGCGTAGTGCGCTGTCGCTGCCGGCGATGGCGACCTTGGCCTCCGGCCCTCCGCCGCCGAAGGACGAACCGATCACGACCACCAGGACGAGCGGGAAGATGAAGACGAAGAAGATGTTCGAACGGTCGGCCAGGAAGCGGCGCAACTCGACTCTGGCGATCGCCAGCATGGCACGCAAACCCCTCATCGCTGAGCACTCCGATCTGGCACCAGGGCCGTGATAATGACGGTGACCGCCGCGAATCCGAGCATGGCGAGCAACGGCGCGCTGATGTCAGCCAAACTTCCGCCGTTGGCGCTGATCCCCAAGCCTCGCGTGAAGGCAGCGATGGGGTTGAGGTCCAAGATCGTGCCCAAGACCCCGGTCCCGGTAATCGGGAAGAACGCTCCACCAGCCATGCCAAGGGAGATCGCCAGGATCGACTGTGCGATGCCGGCTTGCTCGGCGGTGCTGGCGAGTTTGGCGACGACGAACATCAGGGACGTGCTGGCGGTAACGACGGCGGCGATGAGCACGCCGACCACTACTGGGGAGCCGAAGCTCACGTCGAAGAACATCGCGCCAGCACCCAACAGCACCGCCGTGGCGACCACGCCGAGGACGAAACTGACCAGTGCCTTGGCCGCAACGATCAGGCCAGGTCTCATCGGCATCGACCGCAGCCGGGCGTACGTGCCCTGCTCTTTCTCCGAGATCAGTCCGAGGACGCCGAAGCCAACGGTGAAGAGCAGGAACAGGCCGGCTTGACCGGCCACGGTGGTGGCTGCGGGGCTGAGTTGCTCAGCCGACAAGGTGCCGGGCGACAGTGTCATCGCGGGTCCGGTGGTCGCTGCGTCTTGTGCGACCTGTGCCAACTGAGCGGGCGGTATGCCGAGCTCGAAGCCAGCAGTAGCCGCCACGGCTCCGTCGTTGAATTGGGTGATCATCGAGTCAACGATGCTGAGCACGACCTGCCCCTCCAGGCCAGCAGTGTCCGATTCGACGGCGACGACGTCGACGCCCGCACCGGAGGTCACCGCGTTGCTGAAGCCCTCGGGGATGATCAGCCCCACATCCACCGAGCCGTCCTCGGCCTGGGAACGGGCCTCGTCTTCCGAGACCTCGGTGACGGTGATGTCCATGAGGTCGATCTGGCCGAGCACAGCCGCGAAGGTCGGAGCCATCTGGTCATCGGCTGGAGCCGAGATAACGACCGAGGTCGGTTGCAGTTGAGAATCCGTGGCGTTGCCGAAGACGAGGTTGAAGACGAACATCAAGGCCAGCGGCACGATCAACGCGAAGATGATCACCGAGCGGTCTCGGATGCGTTGCCGCAAATCAGATGCGGTCATGGTCAGCAGGGCACCCATGATCAGTCCCGCAACGCTTTGCCGGTCAGGTGCAAGAAGACCGACTCCAGGTCTGGACGGGAGATCTCGACGTCGCTGAGCGACATGCCGGATGAGGTTGCCGTGTTCACGATCGAGGCCACCGCCGTGGGCGCGTCGCGCACCGTCAGTCGCAATTCACGGCGCTCACTCTCCACATGTTGCACTGACGGCAAAGCCCGCAGTGCCGTGGCCGCTTGGGTCAGATCGCCGGACCCAGCCAGGCGGATCGTGTCGACACCGCCGGTGAGCCGGATCAACTCATCCTGGGTGCCCTCGGCCTGGATGGTGCCGGAGTCGATGATGGCAATCCGGTCGCACAGGCGTTCGGCTTCCTCCATGTAGTGCGTCGTGTACAGCACGGCCATGCCTTCGGTGGACAGCGCCTCCACGGACTCCAGGATTGAATTGCGCGACTGCGGGTCGACGCCGACGGTTGGCTCGTCCAGGATCAGCAGATCCGGGCTGTGGAGCAGGCCGACTCCGATGTTGAGGCGACGCTTCATCCCCCCGGAGAACTTCTTGGTCGCTTCCTTGGCCCGATCGGAGAGGCCGATTAGCTCCAACACCTCCGCGCTGCGGGCCTTCAGCTCTTTGCCTCCGAGCCCTTGGAGCCGCCCGAAGAAGTGCAAGTTTTCCCGAGCGGACAACTCGGGATAGATCGCCAGGTCCTGCGGCACCAATCCGATGTGCCGTTTCGGCTCGACCTTGTCAGCACTCATCCGGTGACCGGCAATGGTCACCGTCCCTGCGCTGGCGGGGATGAGCCCGGCCACCATGGAGATCGTGGTGGTCTTGCCGGCACCGTTGGGGCCGAGCAGTCCGAAGGTCTCGCCCTGAGCGATACGAAACGAGACGCCGTCGACGGCGGTGAGCGACCCGAAGCGGCGCACCACGTCGGTGACCTGCAATACGGGCACGTCTGCGCTCTGCTGACTCACACCCACCACTCTCCTTAAGACTCGTGTGCCGCCAACTGGATTGGCGCGGTATGACGCCGCACGAGTGACAGATGTCACCGGTGTGCACTGACTTTGAGGGCGGTCGTACGCTGTGCCGAGCACGCCGACAGTCCTACGTCGGCGGTCGACAAGTGCTCCACTTCTGATCGCTGAACGGACGTCAATGGCAGCTAAATGGTGGACCCTGATCGCGGTGTGCACGGGGCTGTTTGTGCTCCTGTTGGACATCACGATCGTCAATGTGGCCCTGCCCGACATCCAGCGTGACCTGGACGCCACGTTGTCGGACTTGCAGTGGGTGATCGACGCCTACGCCCTCGTCCTGGCCGCACTGCTGTTGACCGCGGGCTCGCTGGCCGACCTGTTCGGCCGCAAGCGGGTGTTCGTGATCGGAGTCACGCTCTTCGGGCTCGCATCGTTCGTATGCGGTATCGCGCCGAACATCCTCTCGTTGACGCTGGCCCGAGGGGCTCAGGGCATCGGCGGGGCGGCGATGTTTGCCACGGCCCTGGCCCTGCTCGCAGCAACCTTCTCCGGTCGCGAGCGCGGCATCGCCTTTGGGGTCTTCGGCGCGGTGACCGGGATTGCGGTGGCGATCGGCCCGGTGCTCGGTGGGGTGCTGACCACGGGGTTGTCCTGGCGGTGGATCTTTTGGGTCAACCTGCCGGTGTGCCTCTTCGCAATCATCGTTGCGCTGGGCAAAGTAGATGAATCGAAGGACCCAAATGCTGGGGCACCCGATTGGATCGGCTTCGTGACCTTCAGCGGTGCCCTTGGTCTGCTCGTTTTCGGTCTGATCGATGCCGGCACCCTCGGGTGGGGCGACCCGTTGATCATCGGAGTGCTCAGCGGGTCGGCGCTCCTGCTCGGACTGTTCGTCGTCAGTCAGGCCAAACAGGCCCAGCCGATGTTCGATCTGCAACTCCTGCGAAAACCCACCTTCGTCGGCGGGTTGGTTGCGGGGTTTGCGGTGTCCGCCTCGGTGTTTTCGTTGCTCGCCTACCTCGTCATCTATCTGCAGAACGTGTTGGGCTACTCCGCTGTCGAAGCGGGAGTGCGCCTGCTGTTCTTGTCGATCGCCTCGTTCTTCTCGGCCACTATCGCTGGACGCCTGAGCGCCAAAGTCCCCACCAAGTGGTTGATCGCCCCAGGCTTCTTGACCTTGGGAGTCGGGCTGAGTCTGCTGTTGCTCATCGACGTGGAGTCCTCCTGGACCGCCCTGATCCCCGGGTTGACGGTGTGCGGGGTCGCGATCGGGATGATCAACGTGCCACTCGCCTCCACCGCGGTCGGCGTGGTAGCTCGCGATCGTGCGGGGATGGCCTCGGGTGCCAATTCGACGTTCCGCCAGGTGGGCATCGCCACTGGCATCGCCGCCTTGGGGTCGATCTTCAGTCGCATCGTGACGGTCGACATCACCGACCAGTTGGCGGGCACGCCTGCCGCTGGACAAGCCGACCAGATTGCTGCTGCGGTCACCGGAGGGCAGATTAAGCGGGTCGTCGAGATGGCACCCGCCTCGGCCAAAGACATGATCGAGCAGGTCGCGACGCTCGGTTTCGTGGATGCGCTGAACCAGATCACGCTCATTGCCGCCGTGATTGCCTTTGTCGCGGCAGTGCTTTGCTTCTTCTTGATCCGGCAACAGGACTTCGTCAGCTAGCGGTGTCGAAGGCGGGCGCGCTGCCCGACCCGCGGTTGCCGAATGGGCAGGCAATGACACAGTGAGGGTCATGAGCGAGCAACGATCGGTCCTGGTCATCGCGAACGCGGCCGCAGGGTCGGCATCGGAGCAGGACGTGGACCTGGTGCTGGATGCGCTACGTCAACTGGCGGAAACCGAGGTGGTGATTCCAGACGAGGGCGATGCGATGGTCAACGCTCTGGGGTCGGCGAACGGGCGCGACGTGATCGTGATGGGGGGCGACGGGTCGTTGAACTGGGTCCTGGGCACCTGCGTCGCTCATGATCTCTTCGACGGCATCGGCGCGATCGGGCTGGTGCCGATGGGCACGGGCAATGACTTCGCGCGCGGGATGGGTCTGCCGTTGGATCTGCGCGAGGCTGCGGACATCGCAGTGCGCGGACGTCGCGTCGACTGTGACCTGCTGGTCGACGAAGACCAGAACGTCGTGATGAATGCCGTGCACGCCGGGATCGCGGCCGCCGCGACCGGCAACGCGGAGTCGCTCAAGGGTGCCTTGGGCAGTGGTGGGTATGCCGTCGGTGCGCTCAAGGCGGGGATGAGCACCAAGGGGTGGGAGGTCGCGGTGTGGGTCGACGGCGAGGAGGTGCTGGACGAAGATCATGATGCGTTGATGGTGACCATTGCCGTGGGCGGGTCCGTCGGTGGGGGCACGCCGATAGCCCCTGGCGCCTCGCACACCGACCGCAAGGCCGACGTGATGATCGCGACCGCGCTGGGCTCCTGGGACCGAATGACTTTCGCCGCCGACCTGCGCCGTGGTCAGCACGTCGAGCGCGACGACGTCCAAGTAGTCCACGGCACGGAGGTGAAGATCGCGTCGGTCGACCCGGACAGGAAATTCGTCATCAACGCTGACGGCGATCTGGGTGACACGTATCTCGAGCGCACGTGGACCCTTCGACCCCGCGCATGGGTATGCCGCGCTGCCGGCTCTTAAACCCGGTTGCGGACCCCGGGCAGTCTGGGGTCCAGCCAGAGAGCTACGACGGCGAGTCCGAGCATGAGCAGCGAGATGACCACAGCATTGACGGCGATCACGGCATACCCGAGCTCGCCGGCGTCGATGAACGGGTAGGGATACCAGTCCACGAATGCCCCGCGCACCAAGGTGTAGACCAACCAGAAGACGGGGATCACCAGGAACGGGCCGAGGTCGCCCCGGCCGACGCGATCGCGGGGGCCGAACGCGAGCCAACCGATCAAAGCGAACAGCGGCACGACAACGTGAAGCAGGGTGTCGGCGAGCTGATCCGCGCCGCTGAGGTCGAGCAGTGGACGAAGTAGGAAGAAGTGCACGATGCCGCCGCCGAAGCAGATGACGACGGCATCGAGACGGACCGCGCGCCATACCCGTCCGTCGCGGTCCGGCTGGGCGGTCAACACGAGCGCGACGACGGCCACCAGAATATTGCTCCAGATCGTCAAATAGCTGAAGAACCGGACGACCCGGGTGGCTAGCCCGGGCGGATCGGTCTGATCCAGGATGGCGTTGCCCTGAATCACGAGGACGAGCTGCAAGACCACAGCGAAGCCAGCCACGAGGGCGGTGACTCCGTGGAATGCGCGGGCACGGCCCCTCGTACTCGACATAGCGACCTCCGATGTGACGCGTGAGGTGCTTGAGTGTAATTCCACAACAGAGGGCACAAACAAGGCAGAGTGTCGGCATGTACTACGTCGGCCTCGATCTTGCCTGGGGCGAAAAGAAACCCACCGGAGTGGCGGTCGTCGACTCCGCCGGTGCCCTGCTGCACGTGTCCTCCCAAACCGACGACGCCAGCATCGTCGCGGCGCTGTCGGCATACCCCATCGGTTCGTGTCTGGTGGCCATCGATGCCCCGCTGATCGTCACCAACCCCACGGGCAATCGTCCGGCCGAGAAGGCGCTGAACAAGGACTATCGGGCCTTTCAAGCCGGCGCACACCCGGCCAACACCGGCAAGCCCGAGTTTCGCGATGTCCCCCGCGGCGCGCGACTGGCGGCATCGATGGGGCTGGACATCGACCCACGATCCAC
The DNA here is from genome assembly GCA_963803695.1 of uncultured Actinomycetota bacterium. Taxonomy (GTDB): domain Bacteria; phylum Actinomycetota; class Actinomycetes; order Actinomycetales; family Dermatophilaceae; genus Ornithinicoccus. The sequence goes on along the minus strand of CAWDNY010000001.1, from coordinate 198,553 downwards.
GGCTGATCGGCGAGCCATCGAGGTCTATCCCCATCCGGCGACCATCGCGCTGTTCAAGCTGGGACGGACCCTGAAATACAAGGCGCGCACGGGACGAACCGCCACCGATCTGCGCCTGGCCCTACTCCAGCTGATGAATCACGTCGAATCGCTCAGAAATGCCGAGCCCGCGTTGTATGTCGCTGATCACCAAGGGTGGCGACACTTGTTCAAACAGGTGGAATCGGCCCATCGCAAGAGCGAACTGCGCCGCGTCGAGGACCAAGTCGACGCCGTGCTGTGCGCCTATATCGCCCTGTTCGCGCAGACCAAACCCGAGGCCATCACGGTGTATGGAGACTTCGAGACTGGCTATATCGTGACGCCGTCCTTGCCGCCCGGGCACGTGCCCTCCAGCGACCCGCACCCGAGCATCGACTCCGCCGCCCGTAGCGCGGTCCGGGTCTTCGAGGAGCAACGCCCAGCAACCCTGGCGGTGACCGACGCCTACACCGCCCTGGTGACCGAACTGCTCGACGACGCGGGCATCAACTATCTCAGTGTCACCGGACGCACCAAGAGCATCGCGTCCTTCGCCGTCAAGGCCCACCGGCGCATCGACGGACGCCCCGAGTTCACCGATCCGATGCGGGAGATCACCGATCAGATCGGGGTGCGAGTGATCACCTTCGTGCACAGTGACGTTTCGGCCGTGGCTGACCTGTTGGCTGCGCAGATGACGGTGCTCGATGACCGCGATATGGGGCAGGAGACCGCGCAACAGGGTCGCTTCGGATACTCCAGTCGGCACATCCTGGTCGCCGCTGATGCCCCTGACCCGACGTCGCTCTTCGCTACGCAGCCACACCGAGCCTCGGTGCAGGTGCGCACCGTCTTGCAGCACGCGTGGGCCGAGTTCGAGCACGACATCCGCTACAAGGGGACGATCCCGCAAGAGCAGGTGCCGGATCTCGATCGACGGTTCACGCTCGCCGCCGGGCTGCTGGAGTTGGCAGATCGCGAGTTCTCCACCATCCGGGATCGTCTGCAAGAGAGCATGAGCGATCGGCACGGTGAGTCGGATGAAAACGACCCGCGGATCACGGCGCAGGACTTGGCGTCGTTCTTGGCCGGTCGCTTCCCCGGAGCAGGCTGGTCGCGCACAGACCACTACGAGTGGATCTCCGGGCTGCTGCTGGAGGTGGGTGTCACCTCGCTGCAGGAGCTCGGGGACCTGTTGGCTCGGGTCGACACTGCGGCCATCAATTCCGGGATGGACTACCGCTACCCGCCGGGGGCCGTGCGCCGCCTCGACGACGCACTTTTGCACATCTTCAGCCAGCGATACATCGACGTGTCGGGCAACGCCGAGCGCCGCGAGGGCCTGCGGGTGCGGTTGGACCGCTTACGTGCCAGGGTCTCCGGAGTCGACCCCGACCACCGGCAGTGAGGACGACTCCGCAGACCCGCGATGAGTCCGCCTGACCTACCCGGCTACCCTGCCGGCCCCGCAAGGGCACAAAGGGAGTTTCACTATGCATTCAGCACGTCTTCTCGCGGCTGCTACGAGCGCCGTCTTGCTGCTACCCGGGGCATGGTCGGTGGCTACCGACGCCGTGCCCAAGGCCGCATCACCGGGGGCGTTCAGCGCTCCCACGGCCAACAGGAACCTTACTTTCGTGCGCCTGCAAGGAACCGATGGGCGCTATCTGGGATACGGCTCATTCTTCAGGAGCGGTAACAAGGTGAGGGTGAGTGTGTCGGCGTGGCGCGGCCTGACGCCGGGCTTCCATGGCCTGCACATCCACTCCAATAGCGACCCCAGCAACGGCTCGGGATGCAACTTTGACGGGGACTCGCCGTTCAGTGCGGTCGATGGCCACTACAAGGGCGACGGTCAGGTGCACAGCGCGCACGACGGTGATTTGCCCATGCTGCTGGTCGGCGGGGACGGTCGAGGATTCGTCAGCACCTTTGCTCAAGACGGGCTGAGTTTCGACGATTTGTCCGGGTTGGCCGTGACGATTCACTCGGGGGCGGACAACTACAACAACATCCCGCTCGGCGATGGTGACACGCAGTACACCGCAAACAGTCAGGCGGCGATTGATGCCACTGCGGCCACGGGTAACGCTGGCACCAGGGTGGCCTGCGGGGTCCTCGAATAACCCGCTGCCCCAAGCATTGTGACCGGTATGCGCGCCAGTACGTGTGGCGCGCACGCGATGAGGGCGCATATCGGTCATCAGCGACGCCCATCTAGGGCGGTCGTGAATGTGTGGATTTGCGCTGGACGGAAGCGCGGTGACAAGGCAGGCTTACCCGGACCGGCCCCGGGGGTGCGGCTTGGATCCCCCAACTTTCGACGACAGGACATATATGGAGCCCTACCCCAACAGCCCAGAATCCGACCCCGTGCCCCAGGGCAAGGGCGCTGCGCCGGCTTCCGTCAAGACGGCAGTCAAGCTCATCTGGGCCAACGTTGCTCTCAGCGTACTTTCGACCATCGTGACCTTCGCTTCGCTGGACAGCATCGTGGACACTGCGCTGTCAGGCAGCGCTGGAGCGGACCGGGATGCCGCCCGAGTCGGTGCCATCGTCGGCGCGATCATTGGTCTGCTCATTGGCGTTGTGCTCGCGGCCATCTTTGCCTACTTCATCTCCAAGGGTGCCAACTGGGCTCGCATCGTCTATACCGTGCTGCTGGGTCTGGGGATCTTGCTGGGCCTGTTCGGGTTGTTGACCTCCCAGCCCGCGCTGTTGCTTGTCATCTCTTTGGTGAGCGTGGTGATCTCGGTGGCGATCATCTTCTTCCTGTTCCGCCCGGATTCGAACGCTTACTTCAAGGGCCAGCGGGCCTGAGCTGATTCGCACCCTGCGTCGTGGCGGACCGGCGGATGCTGAGACCGCTTGGCGCAGATATGCCCAGCCGGCCCTCTGGGCCACGTGGGCACCGCACATCCGTGGGGTGGACTATCCATTGCCATGGCTGCAGGCGGGCACGACGGGGACGGTATGCGGCCCGCTGGGTTTGCGTGTGCCGTTCACCGTTGATGCGGTCGATGAGCAAGGCAAGACCTGGGCGTGGACTGTGCGCTTGCGCGTGCGTGATCACGACATCGTGACGCTGGCTTTGGCGCATGGAGTGCAGGAGCACGGGGTCGAAGAGCACGGGGTCGAAGAGCAAGCCAAAGGCTGTGCGACGTGGTTGACGCTGGACGGGGCATGGCCGGTGGTCCAAGGCTATGTCCCCATCGCCCGGTATGCCTTGGGGCGACTCGTCCGCTGACCTCGCCTGTGCCTAAGCATCATGGTGCATGACTAGGTGACGCTATGATGCACCCATGCGCACTACGATCACGCTCACCCCGGAAGCGGAGACGTTGCTCCGCCGCCGGATGCTCGCGAGCGGGGTGTCCTTCAAGGATGCCGTGAACGGCGCGATCGTGGCTGGCCTGACTGCCGGGCAAGCCGCTGAGAGTTTTTCGACTCCCACTTTTGACATGGGGACCACCAAGGTTCCGCTGGAGCGTGCGTTGCAGCTGGCCGGTGAGTTGGAGGACGAAGAGCTCCTTCGCAAGCGCGTGCTTGGCAAGTGAAGGTCGTCGACGCAAACGTCTTGTTGTATGCCGTTGATCGGCAGTCACCACAGCATCGCGTTGCCAAAGGCTGGATCGATCAGGCACTGAGCGGGTCCGAGGCCATCGTCTTACCATGGCTGAGCTTGCTGGCCTTCGTCCGGATCAGCACTCACCCGTCGATCTATGACCGCCCGTTGACCGTGGATCAGGCCTGCGACGTGGTGGACCAATGGCTTCGTGCTCCCCAGCAACCAGCGTTGAGCCCCGCGAAGGACACGTCGAAAGACTCCGGTCTGCGCTAGGTCAGACGGGACGGGGCGGGAACTTGGTGAACGACGCTCATCTGGCGGCCCTCGCTCAAGAAAATCGTGCCACCGTAGTCACCTTCGATTCGGACTTCGGACGTTTCACCGGGGTGCGATGGGAGATGCCGGGTCCATGACGCCTCGCGATGCGACCCCGCCCAGCACCGCATACCTTGAGCACCTCAAAGGCGAAGTTGATTCCGCTATCGCCGAGGCATCGCCACAGGTCAGCGACTTTGACGGGGCCACTGATACCGACCGCGCGTGGCTGAGCCAGACGGTGGAGTCGCTGCGCGAGGAACTCGTCGACCTCTCCCACGCCCTGCACGCCGATCCCGAAACGGCATACCAGGAAGTCCGTTCGGCTGCGCTGCTCGCGGAGTTGCTGCGCAGCCACGGGTATGAGGTCACGACCGGAGCGCACGCTGTCGAGACGGCGCTGAGGGCCGAGATTGCTACCGATGGTTTCGACCCCTCCCGGCACCGCACGGTGGCCGTGCTCAGTGAGTACGACGCGCTCCCGCAGCTCGGCCACGGGTGCGGCCACAACGTCATCGCCGCAACCGGGGTGGGAGCCTTCCTGGCGCTCGGCTCGCTGATCCAGCAGGACACGAGCTCTGCAGTCCAAGGCCGAGTGGTCTTCCTCGGGACGCCAGCGGAGGAGGGGCACACCGGCAAGGAAGTCATGGCCGCCGGCGGGGCATTTGAGGGGCTGGACTGCGCCATCATGGTGCACCCATTTGGCTACGACACCGCATCCCATCTCTTCCTGGGCCGCCGATTGCTCAGCGTGACCTTCGCCGGGCACTCGGCTCACGCGTCGGCGCAACCGTTCCAGGGTCGCAACGCCTTGGACGCTGCGAGCCTGGCCTACCAAGCCATCGGACTGCTGCGACAGCAGATGCCACCCTCGGATCGGGTGCACGCCATCGTCACCGACGGGGGTCAGCGCGCCTCGGTCATCCCGGACCGAGCGCAACTCGATCTGTACGTGCGCTCGGCATACCCGGACACGCTCAAAGATCTGTCGCGTCGGGTCGCCCAGATCATGGAGGGTGCAGCGCTGATGACCGATACGGGGGTCGAGTTGCAGTGGGATGCCTACCCGCCCTCACTGCCTGTGCGGGTCAACGAGACGTTGGCCGCCCGGTGGACGCAGTCGCAGGCCGCGCGCGGAAGGACAGCTCTGCCCGCCGGTGTGGTGCCCGAAGTCTTGGCCGGGTCGACGGACTTCGGCAACGTCAGCGTGCGGATCCCGGGAATCCACCCGATGATTGCGATCAGTGAGTCCGACGTAGCTCTGCATACGCTCGAGTTCGCCGCAGCAGCCGCAACGGAGCGGGCTGACACGGCAGCCATCGACGGTGCCATCGGCCTGGCGGTCACGGCTTGGGACTATCTGGCCGATGACGATCTCGCGCTTGCTGTGCGCCGAGAATTCGACGAGGCCGGCGGCCCCGTCGACGTTGAGCACTATTTTGACTAGCCACCCTGCTGCGCCGATTCGGTAGGGCTACCGTGTGGGGATGACCTCGACTCCCGAAGAGAACCACGGACCCGGCCCGAATCTGACTCCTGACGACGATGTCGAGGGGCAGCCCGAGACGAGCCCCGGACCGGCGCACGATCACCCCACAGATCCAGTGGAGGATCCCACCGAGAATCCCGGGCCCGAGGATCATCCTGAGGACGACGGCAACTCCTCGGCACAAGGCAGTCCCGGACCGCCTCCGTCTGTCTAGTCCCGGACAGGCGTTGCCGGGCTACTGACCGATGTGCGCTCTCTCAGCGCATTGGCATAGTGCATTGGCGCGCATAGCGGTCACCGGCGGCGCTGGGTAGGGTCGCGGGTATGCCGCTGATGGACTCTTCGTTCACTGCACTTCCGCTGCACAGCCTGGCCGACGCTGCGCTGAGTCGGGCCAGCGCCCTGGGGGCCACGCACGCTGACCTGAGGGTGGTGCGCACTAAGGAGCTCACAAGGGAACTGCGGGACGCCAAACTCGAGAGTTCATCCGACGTCAGTGATCTCGGCCTGAGTGTGCGGGTGATTCATCGTGGCTCGTGGGGTTTCGCCGCAGGATTCGCGCTGACCACGGGTGAGGCCGAGCGACTGGCCGAGCAAGCCGTCGCCATGGCCCAGGTCGCCCAGCCGCTGGTGCCTGCCGAGGTGCAGCTTGCCCCCGAGCCGGTGCACGCGGACCAGACGTGGGTCTCGGCATACGAGATCAATCCGTTTGAAGTCCCCGAGGCGCAGCGGCACGCCCGACTCACCGATCTCTCCCGCGCGGTGCTCGATGCCGACGGGGTGCACCACACGACCGTCAGCCTGCTGGCCGTGCAAGAGAACACCTTCTACGCCGACACCGCCGGGACGTCGACCACCCAGCAACGGGTGCGCGTGGAGCCGATGATCGAGGCAACGCACGTAGGCGACGACGGATTCTTCAGTATGAAGTCGGTCGCGCCACCGGCCGGGCGAGGGTGGGAATACCTCACCGGCACGGGTTGGGACTTCGACGCCGAGGTCGCCCAACTGCCTGGCCTGCTACTGGAGCACGTCAAGGCCCCGAGCGTGCGGGCCGGACGATACGACCTCGTCATCGAGCCGACGAACCTCTGGCTGACGATTCACGAGTCGGTCGCCCACGGCACTGAACTCGACCGGGCGCTCGGCTACGAAGCGGCCTACGCCGGCACGTCCTTTGCCACCTTCGACCAACTCGGCACGCTGCAGTACGGCTCGGAACTGATGAATGTCACTGGTGATCGCCTCACGGAGCACGGCCTGTCCACGGTCGGGTTTGACGACGAGGGGGTCGCCGCCCAACGGTTCGAGATCATCTCCGGCGGGGTGCTGAAGGGATACCAACTGAACCGGCAGATGGCCGCCGAAAAGGACCTCGGGCGATCCAACGGCTGCGCGTATGCCGACTCCGCCGGGCATATTCCGTTGCAGCGGATGCCCAACGTGTCGCTGGCCCCCGACCCCGAGGGGCCCGATGTCGCCGAGCTCATCGCCGGTGTCGAGCATGGCCTCTACGTCGTCGGGGACAACTCATGGTCCATCGACATGCAGCGCTACAACTTCCAGTTCACCGCGCAGCGGTTCTTCGCCATCGAGAACGGCGAGCTCGCTGGCCAGGTCAAAGACGCGGCCTACCAAGCCACGACCACAGAGTTCTGGGGATCGATGGACGCAGTCGGCGGCCCCTCGACATACCTGCTCGCAGGGACCTTCAGCTGCGGCAAAGGTCAGCCAGGGCAGGGTGCACCGGTCAGCCACGGCAGCCCGGCGGCGCGATTTCGAGATGTCAACGTGCTCAACACCAGCAGTGGAGGGGAGTTGTGATGGCTGAAGCACCAGACCCTGCCGCGGCAGATGACGTCACGAGCTGGATCGAGCAGGCGCTCGCAGCCTCGACGGCTCGCGACTGCATCGTGATCGTGCAGGAATCTCACGAGGTCAACCTGCGATGGGCCGCCAACGCGTTGACCACGAACGGGGCGATGACCGCCCGCACCGTCACGGTGATCAGCACGGCCGAGGTCGAAGGTGGGGTCTCTGCGGCCTCGATGACCGGGCCGCTGGGCTCGGCCGACGATCTGCTCGGATTGGTCGAGCAGGCGGACGCGGCCGCACCGCAGGCTCCCGCCGACGACGAATCCCAACCCCTCGTCGAAGGTGAGCCTGACGCCGACTTCGGTGACGCGGCATACCGGGTCGGGCCAGGCGACTTCGGGCCGGTCGCCCGTGACCTGGGTGCGGCCTTTGACCGTGCTCGCGACGAAGGGCATCTGCTCTTTGGGTTCGCCGAATACCGCCAGACCACGACCTGGCTGGCGAACTCGGCCGGTCTGCGTCGTCGGGCGGTCGAACCCAGCGGCCGGTTGGAGCTCAACGCCAAGATGCCGGACCTGATCAACTCGGCCTGGGTCGGCGCTCAAAGCAACGACTTCACCGACGTCGATGTCACCGCGATGCACGCTGAACTGGTGCGCCGACTCGGCTGGGGAGCGCGGCGGGTCAACCTTCCCGCAGGCTCCTACGAAACGATCCTGCCTCCTGGGGCCGTCGTCGACCTGCTGATTAATGCGTACTGGACGATGAGCGCCCGGGACGCCGAGGAGGGCCGCACCGTCTTCGGCGGCAAGGAGCGTGGGGCGACCCGGATCGGCGAGCGACTCAGTGAACTGCCGCTAACGATGGCTTCCGATCCGCGTGACGAGCGTTTGCCCGTCGCGCCGTTTGCGGTCGTGCCCAGCTCGTGGCCCGGCATGATGTCGGTCTTCGACAACGGCGCGGCGGTGGAGCGGGTCGACTGGCTGCGCGAGGGCGAGTTGTCGTCGCTGGCGCGCACCCGGGCCGGTATGCAGCGCGGGCAGGCAGGTGGACCGCTGACCTTCCCAACCGAGAACTTGCTGATCGACGCTGGGGGTTCGTCGTCTCTAGAGGAGATGATCGCCGCCACGAAACGTGGGCTGTTGTTGACGTGCTTGTGGTACATCCGAGAGGTCGATCCGCAGACCCTTCTGCTGACCGGATTGACTCGCGACGGGGTCTATCTCATCGAAAACGGTGAGGTCGTAGCGGCGGTAAACAACTTCCGCTTCAACGAATCTCCGATCGATCTGATGCGCCGAGCCACCGAGGCCAGCACCGCCGAGCACGTGCTCTGCCGGGAGTGGAACGACTGGTTTACTCGGTCGGTTTCGCCTGCGCTTCGCATCCCGGATTTCACGATGTCGACGGTGTCTAAGGCGTACTAAGCCTGATCGCCGGGTGATCCCGGCGGGGTCGGGGGACTGTTGCCGGCTTTCGCGCACTTGTACCCCTTGCGCGCCCAGCAATAGTGCGCCAGATCGAGCAACAGTGGCCGTTCCGGGGCCTAGCCGTAGGTGGGGAACTGCGGCCAGCCGTCGGGGCTGTCCTCCCAGTCCTGCTGACGGCCGTAGCAGGTCCGGTCCATCATGTGGACGACAGGGAGGATGGCCTCAGTGCCGCGCTGACCGGTCGCATACGTCAGGTATGGCGTGCCGTCTTTGAGCAGGTAGTAGGAGTAGCCGGGTCCTTGGCCCTCGTTGCCGTCGTCGTCGATCTGCGTCCAGCCCCAGTCATAGTGATACGTCGTGTCGCATGACGAAACCCAGGTATGCTGCCAGCCGCGTCTCTGGTGCCACGCTTCGAGTCGGTCGATCGAGGCCTGCGAGATCATGGCGAAGGCGATCCCCTCCTCGGTGAGCCGCTCCATCCTGGCCGGGAGGTTGTCGACGGCCCAGGTGCAGCTGGGGCAGCCGTCCTCCCAGCTCGGGTCGAACATGACGTTCTGGACCAGCAGCAGGTAGTGCTCGCCGAAGAGGTCGACGAGTGACACCGGGCCGCCGGGTCCCGTGAAGGCGTAGTTCTCGACTTCGACCATCGGCAACCGCCGCCGAGCCGCCGAGCCGCCGACGCCTCGTCGCCCAGACGCGTGACGGCCTTGTCGAGCGCGACCTGCTCGGCCAGGGCGGCGTCGAAGGCGGCACGATCGGTGATCGGCGGCGCAACGTTGGGCTGATCGTGCTTGGTGGCGGCTGAGGAAGAACCCATGCTCTCCATTTTGCGCCGCGATCAGAAGTTGCGCGAGACCTCATCCAGAGCTGCGATGTCCTCGGTGCCCAGAGCCAGCAGAGGTGCCGCCATGAGGGCGTCGAGTTGGTCGGGCACCGACGCCGAGGCGATCGGGGCGGTGATGCCCTTGGCGAGCAGCCAGGCCAAGGCGACAGTCGCCGGTTGGGCGTGGTGATTCTCGGCGATGGACAGCAAGGTTTCCACGACGGGAAGGCCGCCGGCGTCGAAATAGCGGCGGGCCGCGCTGCCACGTGACTGCCCTTCGAAGTCGGCCTCCGACCGATACTTGCCGGTCAAGAAGCCGGACGCGAGCGCGGGATAGGGAAAGACAAAGGCCCCGAATTCGGCGGCCAACGGCGCATAGTCACGCTCGAATCCCTCGCGGGAGACGAGGTTGTAGCGCGGCTGGATAGCGGCGGGTGTCGGCATACCCCCGCGGTATGCCGTCTCGAACCACTCGCGCATCCGCTCCGGTGAGTAGTTGGACAGACCGATCGCCCGGGCTTTGCCGGACTCGACGACCTCGGCGAACGTGGCCACCTGATCTGCGATGGCGACATCTTCGTCGTCGTCGTGCGCGTAATACAGGTCGACGTGATCGGTGCCCAGGCGAGCCAGCGAGTCGTCGAGCGCTGCGATGACGTTGTCGTGGGACAACCCCTTGCGTGATTCGAGCATGGCGACTTTGCTGGCGATCACGACCTCGTCTCGGTTGCTACGGGCCGACATCCAGGCACCGATGATCGTCTCGGACTCCCCGCCGGTGTTGCCATCGACCCACACCGAGTAGGCGTCGGCGGTGTCAATGAAGTTGCCTCCAGCATTGGCAAAAGCGTCCAGCACGGCAAAGGATGCCGCCTCATCTGCAGTCCAGCCGAACGGGTTGCCGCCGAGGTTGATCGGGAAGAGGTCGAGTGGACTGCCGGGCAGTGAAGCCATGGTTATCCCCTGATCGTGAGGGTGGACGGATTCTGGCGTGTTCAAGGCTACTGACGAAGTGCTTCCGCTCGGTGCCGGGTCGGCATACCGTGGCGTCATGCCGCAGGACTTCCTCATCGCGCGCAACCCCGAAGAAGGCACCACGCTGCCGTACTTGCTGCGGATCCCGCTCGGCGCCGACGGCATCGTGCTCAAGGCCAAAGACACCTGGCCGCGGACCAGCAAGATCTACTGCCACCGCGCGGTGGGGTGGCCGGCTGAGCCCGATCTGGTCGAGTCGATCCCGGTGCGCTCGTGCGTGCGCCGAGGTGCGGCCATCGACCTCGTGCTGGATCGTGGCCGGGAGAATCGCTCACAGTTCGTGCTCACGCGGGTCCGTGGCGGTCGCGAGGCCATCTTCTGGCAGACGGCACGGACCGCGAAGCAAGCCCGCCCCGCGGCTACGTTGCCCACCGCCCGGGCCTCCGGAGTGGTGAATCTGCCGATCTTGGTCGACAGTCACGAGCGATACGCCTGGAAGTTCACCCATCAGCAGGCCACCACGACAACGCGGGCCCTGTCGGCGGGCGACTACGCGGTGGAGGTGAACGGCGAGATCGTGGCGGCGGTGGAGCGCAAGAGTCTGGCCGACCTCGTGCAGACGATGACCGGGGGCAAGATGCGGTATCTGCTGGCCGCGTTGTCCGACCTACCTCGCGCCGCCGTGGTCGTCGAAGACAAGTACTCGCGCGTCTTCTCCCTCGACAGGGTGCGCCCAGCCGTGATGGCCGACGGGTTAGGGGAGTGCCAAGCGAGATTCCCCTCGGTGCCCATCCTGTTTTGCGAGACCCGAGCGTTGGCCCAAGAGTGGACCTACCGTTTCTTGGCCGCCTCGCTGCAGGAGGCCAGCGACGAAGCCGGCGGGACAACACGGATCGCAGATCTAGCGACAGCAAAGCCGCCGAGCACGTCGCAGATTCGGGCCTGGGCGACCGAGGCGGGGTATGCCGTGTCGCCACGTGGGCGGATCGCCGCCGAGGTGATGGCGGCATACGAGCAGCGCCACGAGTGACGGTGACGTCGCGGCTGTCCTATTGAGCTAGCAACGGGGTAAGCGAGGGGTCGCCGGTCCAACGATCGCCCAACACGAAGCGCGCCACGTGGACGCACAGATAGGGCACCGCGAGTCCGCGCAGGCGCAAGGGTGCGGTGTCTGGCCACCCAAGCGTGAGGGTCCAGTTCAGTGGTTCCGGATAGATCTCTTGGACACTGTTGTAGTAGAACGACAGCCAACCATTGGCCGCAGTGTTGATCATGAGACGTTCGTTTGTCGCGATCAGCGATGCTTCTTGGAGTTCGCGCCACTGTTGGGCGGCCATCTGCTCAGCCTTGCGTCGGCGAGAGGAGTTGCTTATGGCGCTCACCGCTGCGGTGCCCACGAGCAGAGGGACTGAGCCCAAGGCGAAGAACGACGACTGGCCGTAGGTCACGTCCGTGCCGTAAAACCGCTGGTAGGTGGCGGTGGCACCGAAGCACGCCTGCTCGTGAGGGGCAAGGACCAGCCCAGACAGCGGCATCGCTGGCGGCAAACCCCCACCGGCGAGATGCTTCGCATATCCACGAGCACTGGCCCACGCCGCTTGGTCACGGCTTGGTGCTGGCTGGTTGCTCCCAGTCGTCATCGGGCGAATCCCCTGTCTCGATGGGCATGACAGCGTCAATATATTGAACAGACGGTGCGAACGCTAGAGGCGGTGCGGTGCGCAGGATTGAGGGAACGTGACCGGTGGGTTTGGTGAGGGATCGGCTTCAATTGCCCTCAAGCGCTACGGAATCCCGTGCTCCGTGATCGTGAGAATGCCGATAGAGCTCCATCAGGTGCTGGAGTTCATTCGGAAAATCGAGAGTGCCAGGCGAGCACGCGCATGGCTCGCATGGTGATCCATTTGCTTGACTTCCCCTCCCCCTCCTCCAGAGAGAAGTGCACTTCACCGGGATGGACTTTGTCCAGGAGCCATCTGTCGTCGTCTTGGTTCTTGGATCGGACCAGTGCGATGGCTTCGTCGAATTCCGGTCGCGGAGGAGTTCCTGCTGCGCGGAAATAGTCGAGTGCGCGCAACACGTCGTAGTGCCACCACGTCGGGAAAGCGAATTGCAAGAAATCCTCGTCGATGTTTTGCCCTGTCGAGAGGCGGTGCATCAGTTGGCGATCGATCAGATATTGCTCGGCTTGGCGGCGAGCGGTCAACGTTGCGACCGAGCCGTGTCCCGCCCTCTCGTGCTCGAGCAGACCCTCCAAGACGCAGATCGTGGTGTGGAACGAGGAGCGCACCGAGCCGTTCTCGGTTTCGCAGTTCCACCCGCCGTCATCGAGTTGTTCGCTCAGGAGACGGTCAACCAGGCGATCGACGTCCACGTTGAAGTAGGCCCCGACGGCCACGGTTTGGCCGTTGATGCAGGGCTCGACCTCGCCGTCAAAAAAACGTTGTCCGTCGTGCTCCCAGCGGGAATTCTTCGCCACGAGTCCCATAGTTTCGACAATGCTGTCGTCGTGAGGGTCGACCCCGAGTTGGCGCAACAGAGTGAGGGTAGGAAAGGTGGAAGTCCACGGTTGCCCCTTCGAGAAGTCGCCATAAAAATCCCCGGGAAAGCATGCGCCACCTGCCCATTGGCCATCCTTGTCGCGCAGCGCCAGCAATTGTGATCCCCAGCCTTCACGGGCTACCCGCGCGCGTTCGGCGACAACTTCGTCAAACGGGGTAGGCGTGAGGTCGCGCAAAACTTGCCAGCGTAACGCCGGGTCAGAGTCGAGCAACCAGGCGATGGTCGACATACGCTCAAAGTAGTTGGTTTTTCGATGCGTTTCCACTCGCACGGCGTGGTTTGTCGCGACAGAATAGTCCCGCTGGCCGCAATGGGTTGCTCAGGCAAAGGACGATCAGTCCTGTAGGGGAATTTGTCCTGCGCCGAGCGAAAGCGGGTCCCTGCTCGATTGCCTGAGTCTCAGGCCATGATGGCCTGTTCCAGTGTGCGAGCGCGCTTTCCAGTGATGCGCTTGATGTCACTGGTGACCCGCGCCATCGCGCCGTTGGCTATCGCTGTGTAGGTGCTGACCCAGGCGTCGAGTTCGAACTCTGCCGCTTCCGGGTATCCCGCTCGGCGAGAAGCGTAGGCCTCGTCCACGGTCTCTTCCTCGTAGCTGAAGTCGCGCCCGAGGCGTATGCCGATCCGCTCGGCGACCTCGTCCATCGTGAGCGCTTCGGGCCCGGAGAGGTCATAGGTCCTGCCCGCGTGGGGCCGGGGGTCAGGATGATCGCAGCGGCGACGTCAACCACGTCCATAAGAGCGACCGCAGCCACTCGGCCTTGGCCCCCTGGCCCACGTATGACTCCGTCCGCGTCGGCGAAGAACGGCAGGATGTCGGCGTAGAAGTTGTTCCGCAAGAAGGTGTAGGTCATGCCGGAGGCGCGGATGGCCTCCTCGGCGTCGGCGTGGTCGCGGCCCAGCGTGAAGTCCGCGTCGGCGGCCGCACCGCAAAACGAGGTGTAGACAATGTGCTGCACGCCAGCGTCGGCGGCGGCTTGGATCGCCGTGCGGTGTTGCTCCCGGCGGTCATCCGACTCCGCAGCGGAGACAAGAAGCAGCGTGTCGATTCCGGCAAAGGCGATGGCCAACGCATCGCCGTCGGCAAAGGTCGCGACGGCAACCTCGCTTCCGGCGATGTCCGGCGCTCGGCTGGGGTCGCGCGCGATCAGGCGCGGTGCCAGGTCTGTGAGCGAGCGCGCCACAGCACCGCCCAGCTGTCCAGTCACTCCGGTCAAGGCAATATTCACGGAGACGCAACCGCCCTGGGTGCCGAGTAATTCCCACCCCGATGTGTGGTCGGAGGTAGCTCGTGTCAACCCGGCAGGTCACAGCAGACTCAGAGCGTCCACGACATCGGCGTAGTTGATCCGTTCCTGCTCCAGGCGCACCGCCGGGCCCATGCACGTCACCGACCAGATCGGCATACACCTGTGCCTCGGATTCACTGAGCCGGGCCAAATGTTCACGCGCGGGGCGCGGCTCGCGGACCCACTGCTCGCGGTGCTCCGCGAGTGTCGAGGCGTCCATCAACACCGACTCCACCTGCGGAAACGTAGCCCTCAACCGGTCGAGGATGACGAAGCCGTGGGTGTCGATGTCGCCCCAATAGGCGATCCGGGCCTCGTCCAGCCATCGAAGCCGGGCGAGCCGCAGCACGTCGAACCCCGCACCGAACACCGCCAGCACGCCGGGCAGCGGTGGCAGAGCAAGGAAGGTGATCTCGTTTTCCACCACGAGGAGGCAGGTGCAGGGCGGTGGCATCTCGGCGAGTTCATCGAGCCGGACAGTGAGGTCGGTGAAAGACACCCCCGGCCAAAGACCTATCCCGTCGAGGCGGCGCAGCCGAATCCGGTCGGGCTTGCCCGCAAACCCGTATCCACGTCCGAGTCCGCGCCCGCTGCCCGGCGCTCGTTCGCAGCCGACCGCTTCCAAGAGCTCACCGAGCAGGCCCTCGTGGGACTCGATGAATTTGGTGTCCACGCCGGGCACGTCGATCTGCCGCAGATAGACACCACTGCCCACGTGATCTCGCAGCCACAGCACGGTCCGGACCACCGAGTCCCATTCGTCGGTATGCCGCATCGCGCGCATCGGATGCTCGCTCGCCCACTGCCCGAGCCCCGGATCGGCGGCACGGGCGACCTCGAGAAGCGATTGGTATGCCGTGACGGTGGCCCCGACCCGCAGACGAGACCAGACCTGGTCGGCAGTGTCGAACCACACCGCCGCCGGTATTTCGTTGGTCCCGATCAGCCGCCCGCCGATAGTCCGCGTCTCCAGCCGCCAGCCGGGCTGGCGCAGCGCGCTTACCCACGACTGGACGCCGCCGAGATCCTGACTGATCTGCCGGGAGGTCGGGCCGCGCACCGGCACGCGGATCGGCACCCACGGCATACCGCTGGCCACATGGGCCATCAGCTCTCCGCGGTCCCAGCGCCGGCGCAACGCGGCCACCACATCGGCCGGGCTGGTCCACGGTGTGTCGCTCACTGGGCTGTGGCCCGCTCCGAGGTCGGCAGCGTGCGTTGGTCGCGATATTCGCTGATCGACATGGTGTGCAGTCGTGACTTGGCCCCGCTGGGATTATCGACGTAGCCGACGCGCTCGACGAATGGCTCGATGACGTGCACCTTTTGCAGCGGCGTGACCACGAGCAGTTGTAGCCCCAGGGTGTGAAACAGGCGCAACGCATAGCGCGTGGATTCATCCGACCCACGGCCGAACGCTTCGTCGATCACCGCGAATCGGAAGCGCTTGGCCGCGGGGTCGCCGTCATCCAGTCGGAACTGGTAGGCCAAGGAGGCAGCCAGGATCGTGTAGGCCAGCTTCTCCTTCTGGCCTCCGGACTTGCCGTCGGAGTCGGCATAGCTCTCGTGCTCCTGCTCGGTTTCTCGCCAGCGCTCGGAGGCCCCGAAGACCAGCCAGTTGCGCACGTCGGTGACCCGTTCGGTCCAGATTTTGTCTGCGTCGGTGCGGCCCTCTCGGCCACGGAACCGCGCGATGATCGCCTCAACCTGGGCGAACTTCTTCTCCGAATAGAGCTCGTCGCCGGTGCCGAAGGCATCTTCGGTGCAGGCCCTCAAGTCGGCTCGGAACTCGCGAACCTCGATCCACGGCGTGGGGTGCTGCTCAAGCCGGATATAACGGTCGGGG
Source organism: uncultured Actinomycetota bacterium (assembly GCA_963803695.1). Lineage (GTDB taxonomy): Bacteria > Actinomycetota > Actinomycetes > Actinomycetales > Dermatophilaceae > Ornithinicoccus. Next base: position 182,420 of record CAWDNY010000001.1, on the reverse strand, counting down.
TTGTAGTCGATACCGCGCAGCGAGTCGTTGATGACGTCGATGCGCTCGGTGATCACGCCGATCTGTTGGTTGAGTTTGGCCTGAAAAGCGGCGATCTCGCGGATCGAGTTTTCGTTCAGATAGCGCTTGAAGTCGCTCTCAAACCGCGGCAGGTCATCGCGCGCCACCCGGTCGCGCATCTCCCGGTATTCCGGCAGAGCAGCGACGCTGGCGTCCTGCTCCGTGGTCTCTGCGGGGTATGCCGTGCGGAACTCGGCCATGAGCCGCTCGGCCTTGGATTGGGCGGTCCGCAGCCGGCTCGCCACTTCGCCGGAGCGGCGGTTGAGCGTGGCGGTGACCTGCTGGGCTCGGGCCGGCACGGAGCGTGCCGCTCGTCGACCCGTCAGAGCAGGCCCTAGGTCGGGCGCCGTCAGCGACGCAGTGGCTGCCTCCAGGGCAGCCTCGATCCCCTCCGGTGTGTGCGCCACCGTGTCGGCCGCCTCGCCCAATGCCGTGTCGATATCGGCCAACTCCGCTTCGGCGGCCCCCATGGCGCGCTCGACACCGCTCCGCTCGGCGTCTGCCTGCGAGATCTGCCCGGCGATGTCGAGCAGTTGGGCCTCGATCCGTTCGAGTTCGGCGGACTCGCCGCGCAACTGCATCAACTCACGCTCGGTCTGCGCGACCTGGCGGGCGCTGGCCCACCAGTCCAGATCGCGGGGGTCGTCGTGTGCGAGCACCTGCGAGAGGGCCAGGGCCTGCTGCGACAGCCGGCGTCGTTGCTCCGCGAGCTGGGCTCGGCGCGCAGCCAACACGCTAAGTTCGGTCTGCAGTTGTTGCCCGCGGGCCAACAGGGCGTCCACCTTGGCCTGGTTGTCCCAGCCGAGGACGTGATCCGAGACGTCACCGAGGCGGCGTCGGTCGTCCTTTTCGTGTCTGGACCCGGACTTGACCTGGCCGGCGATGGTGACCCCTCGGTGGACCCGACGCAACTCGGCGACGTCGCTGACGCAGCGGTGGTCGGCGCGCTCGGCCAACTGCTGCCTGGCCCAGTCGGCCAACGGGCCTCCTCGGACCTCGAGTTTGCCGGCCAGGGTGTCGCTCGCGGGGTCGGTGGGGATCGCCGCAGCGCCGTGTCGCACCCGGTGATAGACCAACCGGCTGCCCAGGTGATGCTCGTCGACCCAGGCCGAGACCACGCCGTAGTGCCGGTCGGGCACCACCAGAGACAGGGCAAATCCGCGCAGCACCCGCTCGGCGGCACCAGCCCAACGCTTTTCGTCCTCCCGCACGCTGATCAGTTCCCCGGCATACGGCAGGTCGTCCTCGCCGAGATCAAGATCGAGAAGCAGTCGCTCGCGGATCTTGAGTTGCGCCAGGGGGATGCTGGACCGACGTCCCTGCAGGCTGATGAGCTCGTCGCGGACCTCGCGCGCGGCGGTGTCGAGCCTGTCCTGGTCGACCGCCAAACTCGCCTCGTCGGTCTCGGCCTGCGTGGTCTGCTCGGCCAGTCGGCCCTGCTGCTCCTGCGCCTGGCGGCGAACCGCGTCGAAGCGGTCGATCTCACGCATCGCGTCCAGTCCGGCCCCAGTCAGCGCAGCCTCGAACGCCCGGTGTCGCTTGGCCCGTCCCTCTCGATCGTCGGTATGCCGTTCCAGCGCCTCCTCCAGGCGGCCCAGTCGGCCACCCGCGTGGCCGGCCCGAGCATCCCGCAGGCCTTGCTCGCGCGCCCGCAACTCGGCCAGTCCCTGGGTGAGTCGGTCGTTGGCCGCCCGTTGCGTCTCGACGTCGGCCTCGCAGTCGGCGCGGTCGGTGCTGAGCAGGCCGTGGCGCAGGTGCGCGGCGGCATAGAGCACTGCGTCGTGCGTCTGCGCCAGCGCCGTGAGGTCCCGTTCGTGCTCTGCGATGTCATCGCCGAGGGCAGCGATGGGCTCCAACATCCGCAACTGATCCCGGGCGCGCAACACCGAATCGTGGGCCGCGCGCAGGTCCTCGAAGTGCTCGATCAGAGACTGCACTCCTGCGCGGGCGTCGAACGGCTCCAGCATGTGCGAGCGCACGAAGTCCGTCAGGTTGCCGACCGACTTGAGCGACACGGTCTGGTGGAACAGCTCCATGGCTTGGCGGCTCGGGATGCCCAGGGCGCGACGAAAGGCACGCTCGTATTCGGGGAAGTGGTCCATCGGAGTCAGGCCCCGGCGGCGCAACCGGCGGCGCAGGTCCGCGATGTCGGTGCCGAAGTCGGTGAAGTCACCGGCAATCGTGAGGTCGTGGCTGGCCACGATGTTGAAGCGGCGCGGCTGGCCGGTCGACTCGGCCGGCACCCAGAACACCTGGGCCAGGGTGACCGTTTGGTCGAGGTATTCGTGCCGGAAGGAAGCCAACAGCACCGAGTGGGAGCGGTGATCGCGCAGGGCCACCGGCCGGGACTGTCCGGTGGCCTCGTTGCGCTCGGACTTGTAGTGACCCAGCACGTAGGAGCGCAGGCTGCGCTCGCGGGTGTCGGCACCGGCCGCCTTGTTGTAGGAGATCCGCTGGGCGGGCATGAGCAGGGTGGTGAGGGCATCGACCAACGTGGACTTGCCGGAGCCGATGTCACCGGTCAGCAACGTGGTGCGTCCGTCGAGCCCGAACCGCCAGATGGCCCGGTCGAACGTGCCCCAGCCGAGCACCTCCAGGCGCTGCAGCCGGAACCCGGGCAGGGTGTTGTCGGCGAAGTCGAGATTGAGCGCAAACGTCATCGCTGGCCCTCCAGCGCTTGGGCGTAGTCGCTGAGCCGGGCGTCCAAACCGGCCAGCCACTGCGCGTCGATGTAGGCCTTGATGATGCGGCGCACCTCATACGTATGTTCCTGGCCGCGGACCTTGCGCATGAAGCCGAGGTCGATGACCTTGTTGATGAGGGTGTCGACGTCGGCAACAAGCCGGACCACGTTGTCGGTCGAGGGCAGGTGCAACTGCAGGAGCTCGACGATGTCATCGCGGGTCAGTATCAGCCGGGGATCGGAGTTGGCGGAGTCGAACTCGGCCAGCCGTTTGCGCAGCAACGCCAGCAGCAGGCTGACCCGCAGCGAGAGTCGATGCCGGGGGATCAGCCGGGGGATGTCGATGTCGTCGTGCTCCATCTGGCGCAGGAACGCGAAGCCTTCGGCCTCATCGATCACCAGGTCCAGGCCCATGGCGGCCATGTGATCGGTGACCTGGCTGCGCTGACGGTGCACCTCCTGCCACACGAGCGTGTTGTCATCCTGATAGACGACGCCCTTGAGCAGCGGCACGACCACCTGGGTCAACTCCAGCCGCTCCCCGGTCGGGACCCGAGGTGGCGAGCTCACGGCATACCTCCGGGTTGGTGGTCGACATGCCGGACGTAACTCACGGCCGGCATGTCCGCGGTGCGACCCGGCCCCTCATCGGGCTGCCAGTCGACGTTGGCCCGTGCCTCATCGTCCAGGATCACGTCGATGCCGACCTCCGCGAGGCCGAGGTAGGCCACCACCTCGGCCAGCCCTTGCTCCAGGGGATGGTCAGCCAGGATGGTGTCGAGCTCGACTTGGCTGCGACCGGCGAGGGCTTCGCGGACCTGGGTGACCAGACGCTGCTGATCGACGTATTGCTGCGCGAAGAGGGCTGAGGTGTCCACCACGTTGTCGCCGTCGTCGTGGTCATCGACGGCGCTGTCCAACCGGCTCGGCTCTGGCCGGGAATACAGTGGCCGCTCCAGCGGCAGGCTCAGTCGGGGGGCCAGCGCATCGACCTGGCTCACCACCGTGTGCTCACCCGGGGGCAACGACAGGGACGTGGTCTCGATGCTGCGTAGGAGGTCCATCACCCGCCGATTCTCCAACCAGACCCGGTCATCGAGGAAGCGGCGCAGTTGGTCCGAGAGTTGCCGCACGGTGGCCTGGGTGCGATCGGCGGCCACCAGCCAGTCGTGGTGCACCCGGCGCACCCGCGGATCCGGGTCGAGCGCCGGCATACGGTGCACGTGGGCCAGTAGGTCGGCGAGCTCTTCTTGACGCTGTGAGGAGAGAAGGAAGTCGTAGAAAGCGTGGAAACTGCGGCCCTGATCGGACTCGGTGATCGAGTTGCGGTCGCCGAGCACCTCGTCCAGCAACTCGCCCTTGGAGCCGTCCCAGGCGGCGATCTGCTGGCGCATGCCGCGATCCAGCCCACGGAACTTGGCCTCGACCTCACGGAAATCGGCGAGCAACTCTCGGGCCAGGGCGGCGAACTGTTGGTAGCGCTCGCGTTGGGCGGTCTCACCGAGCACGTCGAGCTGGCCCTGCTCGGCCCGGGCGATCTCCTCATCCAGTCGGGCTCGTTCGGCGTGCAACTGCGCCAGGCGCCGCTTCGGGTCGGTCTCGGAGCCGTAGACGATCTGGGTGAGCAGGTCGACCAACGTGGCCAGCCGCGACTCCGTGCCGATGAACGCCCGCTCGGCCAGGCCCTCGACCCAGGCGACGGCCCGCTCGAGAGCAGGGGTGGCTTCGACGTGCGGGTCGTCGGAGTCCGGTGGGTAGTACATCCGCAGCCAACCTGCCGTGGTCCAGTCGGCGAGGTATGCCGTTGGGCTCTGCGGCAGGGCGTCATCGCCGTGAACGTGCCGGAGGGCATAGAGCTCGTCGTCCAGCAGGCTCGCCAGGTCCGATTGGGGGAGGGTTCGAGTGTTGTCCTCGACGAAGACCCGCCCCAGGAAGGCCAGAATCAGCGGTGCGTGTTGTGCTCGCAGCAATCGCCACGCGGCGTGTCGCTCACGGAGATCGCTCAAGTCGTCGTAGGTCAGCACATTGCTCCCTCCTGCTCGGTCGGCTCCACCCTAAACACGACGACCGACAACTGATCGCCATCGATTCGCAGGAAGTTCACGGTTCTTGGCCCGGATCGGGTGATTTTGCTGCCACTCGATGGACACCGATTCGGTATGCCGTGGGGCCTCGCGAGTGTCAGGTGGTGTTTTCGGGTGCTGTGGTGAGGGACATGATGTCCCGCCTCGCTGACCGGATGACCGATGTGCTCGCCGTTGCACGGTGCCAACGCGCTGGGAGAGCGCATATCGGTCATCTGCTACGTGCCGTGGTGACTGGCCCGCAGCGCCAATGCACCCCTGAGACCCACGAGCGCGCTAGCGAAACGGGTTGGTGACGACGATCCCTGCGTAGCCCTGCCCGTGGTTGAGATCTTCGGACAGCACCTCATGGCATCCGAGGAGGCGGGCTGCTTCGATGATCGCAGCGTCCCAATAGGACACATTGAATCGGGCGCGCGTCCTCGTCGCGGTCTGGACCACCTCGAGGCTCGTCGGATAGACAGGGAACCTGCCGAGGGCGGTCACAAAGTCGAGCGCCTGCTCGTGCGTGAGCCTGTGCTCACGTGTGGCGCGCGTGGTCTGGACATAAAACTCTTGCAGGACCTGCGCAGACAGCCCGAGGTCGCGCTCCGCTAGGACCGCTCGTGCCTTCGCCGCCTTGACGTGCTCGGACGGATCGGCCGAGACGGCATACATCAGGATGTTCGTGTCAACCAAGCGCACGGTCATGGACCTGATCTCGGTCCAGCCGATCCTCCGCGCTGAAGCCGACGATCTCGGCCTGCACGCGGTGTTGCAGCGCTTCGAGACGATCGAACTCGTCGTCTGCCGCCGACAGCTTCGTCGGATAGGTCGCAACCAGCGCGCTCACCGACGTGTCGTGCTGTGCAGCCACCACGCGGGCGGCCCGGTAAACGTCCTCGGGGACGGCTACGGTGAGGTTCTTCATGTGTGGATTCGAACGCAGAATCAGAGTTTCTGTGTTTCACAGAGTGAGGTACGTGACTCCTCGCACGCCAGAGCAGTGCAAGGGCTCAAGTGCCCAGGCCGAAGTGTTCGGTGTTCGGTATTTACCGAACACCGAACATATGGCAGTCTTGCGCTATGGACGGTTCCGCACGCCTCAGCGAGATCCTGCGAACCCTCGGTGTAGCAGTTCCCGGCAATGGCCCCGACGATGCTCCTGGACTTCAGGTGGATGTGGGTGGACGCCGTCTAGACGTTGCAATTGAGGAGTTCTCGCTCGTAGACCAACCCCGAGCGTTGTCAATTATCGGCGCTTACGGGAGGATGGGAGGCAGTGAAGGCAACGAATCTATCCACGTGGTGGTCGGCGAACGTATCGTTGCGGGGGCTCGGGATCTGCTCAGGGGCGCTGGCCACAGTTGGTGCGATCTGCGAGGACACCTTTACCTCACGGGTCCCGGCCTCCTCGTGGACACTGACTTTTCCGTCGATGTGGACCGACCCGGACCGGCGCGCGGAATCACTGGTCGGGTGCCGCTCGGCACGGCAATTGACCTCCTGTTGCATGGGTCCGAAGTCAGTGGCGTCCGTGAGATCGCCCGGCGTATCGGTGCTGCACCTAGCTCAGTGTCCGTGGTCCTGAAGTCTTTACGTGAGGAAGGGCTGGCAGACAAGTCCACCGTGGACCAGGAGAGCCTCTTTTGGGCGGTCGCGGACGCGTGGAAACCCCAGTGGACACCGGTGCAGGGTGACCCTGGTTCCCTCATACAGATGCGCACCCCCGCGCTTCGCCTGGGATTCGACGGGAGGGCTGACGCGGGGTGGGCGCTCAGCGGGGATCTGGCCGCTGCCCAGCTAGGAGCGCCGATTGCGCTAGGCGGAAACGCGGCTCCCGACCTCTATCTCCCCACCAGAACCTCGCACCGGCTGGCGTTGTCGATGCTGCGGCCCGCGACGACGGATGGCTTCGCCGCCCGAGTGGCGCTGGCTCCCGCAGCGGCTGTCTGCGAGCAACGCGTCGATGTGGATCGGGCGGGTGCCCAGACGTGGCTGCTGGCCCGACCGCTCTTCATCGCCCTCGACCTCGCGCAGGATCCGGGTCGTGGACAGGAAATCCTCAGGGCGTGGACGCCTGAGGAGGGCGGCAGTCGTGTCTGGTGATGGAAACGCGGAGCTCGTCGGCGACGTCATGGTTGCTCTGGTCGGTGCCATTCCCCGAGTGCAGGCAATCCTCGGCAACCCGGTGATCATCGGTGGCCTCGCGGTCATGTGCCAGCTCAGCAGTGCCCATCGGGTCACTCAGGATCTGGACACGCTGCGAATGCGAGGGCAGGGAGAGGCTGCAGGTTTAACGATCCTGCGCGCGGCCGGAGCTGAGGGCGTAGATGAGGTAGGCGGCTTTCTCCCCACGGATATGGGACAGGTCCGGATTGACATCCTCGAAGCCCGACCCGGCGATCTCGACCGAACCTTTAGCGATCCCACCGACAGGCTGGAGGCGATGGCTCATCGTTGGGCTCTGGAGACCGCTGCCCCGATCCGGATCGTGGCTTCGCCCGTAGATCCTGCGTACTATTCTCGCGCCCAGTCTGGCAGCCTCTATTCGCTGGAGGCTCTCGCGTTGGTGGCCAGGCCCGGCCCTCTCGTGGCGATGAAGCTCAAGGCCTCTGTTGATCGAGGGCAGACCAAAGAGGCGACCGATCGTCCGCCTCGTCACTGATTCAGCTGCCGCACCTCAGGTGGATCGCGATTTTGCCCATGCTGCCCCGCAGCTGGTGGCTGATGTCGTTGCTCATGCCGAGCGAGCGTTCGTGGACAGGGCACGGCAGACGACACGTCTCATCCAAGGTTTGAGGTCACCCGGTTTCGACGCAGAGTTGATCGACGCCGCAGGCTCAGTGCTGCTCGGGCTCGGGGAACTTTCCTGAGCTCTAGAGCTGCAGAGCGCGGTCGAGGCCGTCGGCCAGCCGGGTCACTGTGCCGTCGATGTCGGCCAGCTTGTCCAGCCCAAAGAGGCCAAGCCGGAACGTGGACCAGTCCTTCGGTTCGCCGCACATCAACGGGACACCGCCGGCTATCTGCAGTCCAGCCTCGGCGAACTTCGCTCCGGACTTCAGGCCCGGGTCGTCGGTGTGCACGACGACCACACTGGGGGCGGCATACTCGGGTGCGGCCACCGAGACGAAGCCTCGTTCGGCCAGCATCGCCCGCACCGCGGTGCCTAGTTCAACCTGAGCATCACGCAGCGCTGGCAGCCCCCGCTGGGTCGCGTCCAGCATCACCTCGAGGTTGTGGGCGAGCGTGTCCGTAGGCATGGTGACGTGATAGGCGTGCTGGCCCTCGGCATACCCCTGCGTGATGGTGAGCCAGCGCTTGAGATCGGCGGCGAAGCTGGTCGACATGGTCTCGTGGATCGCTGTGGTGGCGCGCTCGTTGACCAGGACGTATGCCGCGCCTGGGCTGCCGCTCCATCCCTTCTGCGGGGCGGTGATCAGCACGTCGATCCCGACGTCGGCCATGTCTACCCACAGGGCACCGGAGGCGATGCAGTCCAAGACGATCAGGCCCCCGACCTCGTGGGTCGCCTGCGCCACCGCGCGGAGGTAATCGTCGGGCAGCACGATCCCTGCCGAGGTCTCGACGTGGGCGGCGAACACGACCGCAGGCCGCTGGTCGGCAATGGCGGCGACGACCTCATCCACCGGGGGCGGTGCCCATGACGTGGGGTGGTTGTGCGAGGTAGGCCTGGCCTTCAGGACCGTGACCTCGTCGGTGATGTTTCCCATCTCGAGGATCTGGGACCAGCGGTAGGAGAAGAAGCCGTTGCGCACGACCAGGACGCGCCGACCGGTGGCCAACTGGCGGGCGACGGCCTCCATACCGTAGGTCCCACCGCCGGGCACGACCGCGAGTCCGTCGGCACGGTATGTCGTGGTGAGCACCTCGTGCAGCTGCTGCATCACGCCGACGAAGCGCTTCGACATGTGATTGAGCGAGAGGTCGGTGAAGACCACGGAGTATTCCAACAGTCCGTCAGGGTCGATGTCAGGCCGAGGCAGCGTCATACCTCAGACGCTAACCGGTCGGTGGTCGATCAGGCGTCGGAGAACTCTTGGAGGCGCTCGAGCATCATGTCCAGGACCGGTTGGGCTTGGTCGGTGTCGAAGATGTTTTGCGCGTGCGCCGAGCCCGGCAACAGGGTGGCTTCATTGTTGTCGCCGGGGGCGGTGTCGGCCAACTCCGTGGAGACGTCGGCCACCGACTCGTCCTCGCTGGCGATGAACAGTTTGGGCTCCTCGCCGAGTCCGTCGACCGGGCTGTTGGGGGAGAGCAGGATCAGTTGATCGGGCAGGTCGGGCTTGCTGCTGGCGAGGTCGAGTATGCCGTCGGCTCCGGCGCTTCCCCCGACCAACGCGACGTCGCTGATGCCTTCGTCCTGCAGGTAGGTCACCGCGTCCTCGATGCTCTCGGGGCTGATGTCTTCGACCGCGACCACCGTCGCGCCGATGTCGGCGATTTCGGTGGCCTGGTCCTGCCAACTTGCGGCGTCGAACGCGGCACCGTGAGCCAACACCACTCCATACGGGCCATCGCCCCAGCTCAACGCCTCGTTGCCGTTAATGGTGACGCTGGTGCCTTCACCGCTGGCGGCTTGCTCGGTGGCACTTTCGTCGTCGCTGCCGGTGTCGTCAGCCGCGCTCCCGGCGCTGTCGTCGGACCCGCCGCATCCGGCGAGGAGTACGCAGGCGAGCAGGACCGGCGCAACGCGCCTCGTGGTGAAGGTCATCTGTGGATGCTAGGTCACCGAGCCGGGTATGCCGTCGCAGAGTTCACGCACGAGGCGCGGCCATCCCGGGGGCCTCGTCACGCATCTGCTGCAGGAGATGGCCACCACGGCAGAAGCGTTTCGCTTCAGCTCTTTGATGCTCACCGGGGTCATTGAGCCCACCGGTCCCTTCATGCTCTCAAAGTAGCGCTTGGGGCTCTCGTGCATCGTTGACCTGATGACCGAAGTGCTCGCCGTTGCACGGTGCCAACGCGCTGAGAGAGCGCTTAGCGGTCATCAGGCCCTGTGCAGAGCCTGCTCGACTTCTAAAGCGACCCCGAGGGGGGTGCCGCGAGGCATAGTTGGCCTCGCAGCTTAAAGCAGAGTGACTTCGACGCCTAGTCTGATCGCCGTTTCCGCTGCTCTTCGATCAGACGTAAGCCACGTCGCGTGCTTTCGACGAGCAAGGACCGCATACCAGGCATCGGCCAGAGACATCGACTCCCGCCATCTCCACGCCCCTTGGATGTCGGCAGGGTCAAACTCGCGATTAAACGGTGCCCTGAGGTGTCGATCCAAGGCAACTTCGGCAGCGGACTGGGAAATTTCACCACGCTGAGCTAGGACTCGAAGCGTCCCGACCACCTCGACGTCAAAGTGTGGCGGTATGACGACCTCCTCGCTGAGGGTGTCATGCGAGGAACCGGACACCAGAACGTCGACCCATGCCGAGGCATCGAGCACGATCACGCGGTGCCCATCTCGCGGCGTACCTCGGCGAGCGCCGATGCCGTTGAAGATCGGGGAACAAGGGATTGCTGGTCGGCCTGGATCTTCGCGAGAAGCGCGCGCATCTGTTGTGTCTGTGCCGCAGCCTCCAAATCGCGTTGGATGAGGTTCTTGATGTAGTCAGACAACGTCCGATGGGTTTGCGCCGCGCGGGCTTTCGCCTCTCGCGCTAGGTGCTCATCCACGGATCGGATCTGAATGTCAGCCATCCACTTACAATAGCATGCAATGGCATGCTGCCTCTCTGGCTGTCGGTTGCTCGCCAGGTCAGTAGCGTTCCTCGTAACGCATCTGCTGCAGGACATCTGAGATACGTGGCCCAGGTTGCGGGGCAGGGATATCGGCCAGCGAGCGGCGCGCCCGCCGAGCCTGACCGTCACCGATCAATTGTTGGAGCGGTGAAGCGGCGATCGGCGCGATTCGTGCTGCGGGTGTCGCGCTCATGGTGACGGTCACGCTTCCACCGGCGGCAACTCTGGCCACCACGGCAGAAGCCTTTCGCTTCAGGTCTTTGACGCTCACCTGGGTCATTTGAGCCCACCGTCTCTTCATGCTCTCAAGGTAGCGCTTGGGGCTCTCCCGCATCGTTGACCTGATGACCGAAGTGCTCGCCGTTGCGCGGTGCCAACGCGCTGAGAGAGCGCTTATCGGTCACCAGGCCCTGTCCTGACGCGAGTATTCGCTACATCGGGCTGAGTATGCCGTCGCCGGGGTCCCACTCGTAGGCCAACTGGGCCGCGGTCGCGACGGCCAGGTTGCGGTCGACTAGGCGATCCACGAAGTGGAGTGCCATGGCTAGTCCGCTGGAGAGGCCGCCTGCGGTGACGATCGAGCCAGCGTCGACCCACCGTGCGGTGACGGCGCGGTCGCCGATGGCTTCGGGCAAGAGGTGGACGACCTCGTGGTGGGTTAGACGGGGTCGCGGCGACACGTAGCCAGCACGATTCGACGTGTCCGATCCCGCTCGTAAATGCTCACGGCCACAATCGTGGCCGGCAACCGCCAAATCAAGTTCGACGGCACCCCGCTGCGTCCCGCATGGACGGGGGGCTACCCAGCCAGGCCGAGGAAGACCAGCACCGCGCGATTCAGGCGGACAACGTCGGAAGCCTCAAGTTGCCCGAGGCGTTCGCCAATATTGGCGCGGGGCATGGTGGTCAGCTTGTCGACCATCATGTAGCTGACCCTTTCGAGTCCGTTGGTCGCTGACGGCTCGACGTCGAGTCTGATGAGCGGAGCGGACACTGGCTGCGTCGTGAATGGGCAGACGGTGATGGATGACGTGGAGTCGAAGCGGTCATCCTGGAGAACAACAACCGGTCGAGGTTTTCCCGTGTATGCACCTCGGGCCGCGGCAGCGTAGATCTCACCGCGCTTCACGCGGGCAGCTCATCCGTTTCGTCCCAGTCGCTCGATATGGCATCGACAAAGGCCTGATCCTCAGCCTCATGCTCGCTTGAGGCGATCGCCAGTGATTGCCTGTGTGCTGCTGCCGTGAACTCTGGGGCTCGAACGTCGGGGACCCAGATCTGCACCGGTCGCAAACCCTGAGCGCGCAGACGTTGGCGGTGTGCCTTGACTCGGCTTTGTGTCGTGACCATAGACTTATGTTACATGTAACGAACCCGGGGCTATGTGTGTCCTAGATCGCTCCTGGTGGTGACCAACTACGCGCTCTCGCCTGATTCGCGGATCGTCTTGTAAAGGCCCTGGCCGATTGCCTCGGTGATCAACCGTCGGAAGTCGGGCTTGTCGAGGAAGGCTCCCACCAAGTCGCCGTTGGCGGAGTGCCGGTCGATGATGGCTCGCTCCAGGATGTCCTCGAAGACGGTCATGAACTGTCCGTAGTCATTGTTCTGCGCAACGAGCCGCACATGGCTGTCTTGTCCGACCTCGGTTTCTAGTTGCTCAAACAGCAACCTGTCCGCGTCGGTGAGGTCCATCCCGAAACGGTCGTTGAGCAACCCGATGATCGCGGAAAGCCGGTCGGTGGGTTCGTCGTTTTCTCTTCCCTGGCCTTCGCCGGTGTGGCCCTTCTGCTCAGACTCCTCATCGGTCACTGAGGTGAGTGAGGCGTTCTGTAGACCTTGCTGCTCAATCCGCAGGTGCGTGAGCACTGCAGCCCCCGAGAGGTCGACGATGCCTTCGTCGTCATCGCTAGGCAGTCGGGGGAGGAGCACCCTGCCGTACAGATACATCCGCTCCATCGCGGCCGACCCGACCGGCACGATGTGCGCCAAAAATGCGTACAGCCGGACGAAGTCGCGCAGTGCGGTGCGGAAGTCTTCGCGGTGCTCGACTTCAAGCGCCAGGAATCGCCCCAACGCCGGGTCGGTGTGGGCATAGAGCGCTTCATTGGTCTGACTTGTTTGCGCGAGCAGAGCCTCAGCCAGCGTGTCGACCTCATCCCCATCCAACACGGCCGCGTGCCAGAGCCGGTTCTTCAGGTTCGACAGAATGTTGGGGTCGGTCGGTTGTGCCCAAGTTCTCTCGTAGAACGGCGCAAAAGCCTGCTGTATGTCGACGGCATCGTTCACGAAGTCCAGCACGAAGGTGTCGGTTTTACCGGGGGCGATCCGGTTGAGCCGCGACAGAGTCTGCACCGCGCGCACCCCATCGAGCTTCTTGTCGACATACATGGTGTGCAGCAGCGGCTCGTCAAACCCAGTCTGGTACTTCTCGGCGACGATGAGCACCTGGTAGTCACCGCCAGCGAACTTCTTCGGCAACTGCCCCTCGGAGAAGCCATTCATGGCTGTCTCGGTGAACTCGACATCTGCGATGTCGGGGTCTTGCACCGACCCGGAGAACGCGACCAACGTCGCGATGTCGCGGTATTTCTTCGCGGCGATGTGGGCGTCGATAGCCTGCTTCATCCGCACCGCGTGCAGCCGCGAGCGGGTGACCACCATCGCCTTGGCCCGCCCCCCGATCTTGTTGGCGGTCTGCGCACGGAAGTGTTCGACAATCAACTCCGCCTTCTGACTGAACGCTGATGGGTGCAACGAAGCGAACCGCGCCAACGAGGCTGCGGCTTTGCCTTTGGGCAACTCAGGGTCTTCGTTGCCGAGCCCGTTCGCCAGTCGGTAGTAGACGGCATATTCAAGGTAGTTCTTTAACACATCGAGCACGAAGCGTTCTTCGATGGCTTGGCGCATGGAGTAGAGGTGGAACGGCGCCAACCGCACGCCGTCGGGCTGGCTCTGATCGGGGACACGTTCGCCGAATGTCTCCAACGTCTTCTGTTTCGGCGTTGCCGTGAACGCGAAGAACGACAGGTTCGGTTGCTTGCCGCGAGCCTTTGCGCGCTCAGCCAACTTGTCTTGCGGATCAGGAGCACCCTCTGCAGCCTCCGCCGACTCGGCCGCAGCCAACGCCTCCTCACCCTTCAGCCCGGTCAACACCGCTTTGAGGTCTGTTGCCGCTTCCCCAGTCTGTGACGAGTGCGCTTCATCGGCGATCACCGCAAACCGTGCACCCGCCAACGCGGTCGCGCTCTCGGCCACGATCGGGAATTTCTGCAGCGTGGTGATGATGATCCGCGCCTTGGACGACTCCAACGCCTCACGCAGTTGCTGCGAGTTTTGGTCGATCTTTTGGATCGTGCCGGGCGTGTGGTCAAAACCGGTCACGGTGTCTTGCAGTTGCCGGTCCAACACCACCCGGTCGGTCACGATCACCACTTTGCTAAACACCGGTTGGTCCGGCCCCAAGCCGACCGTGGTAGCGCCGGTGCCGAGCTCGCTGGCATCAGCCGGGGTATGCAGCGTCGACAGGCGAGCCGCGAGCCAGGCGATGGTGTTGGACTTGCCCGACCCGGTCGAGTGCTGCAGCAGATAGTTGTGCCCCGGCCCGTGACACTTGACGTGCGCGGCGACAGTGCGGACGGCGTGCCACTGGTGATAGCGAGGAAAGATCCACCGACGCTCGTGGGCCTTGATCTTGGTGGGTTGTTTGCCGCCCGTGTCTTCGGAGACGAACGAGCCGAGCAACTCCAGCCACGCGTCGCGTTGCCACACCTGCTCCCATAGGTATGCCGTCTTGTAGCCACCGGAGTTGACCGGGTTCCCTTGGCCACCCTGCTGGCCAGGGCCACCGGAGCCCTGGTTGAACGGCAACCACGTCGTGCTGGCGCGCGCCAGGCGGGTCGTCATCGAGACGGCATCCTGGTCAACAGCGAAGTGCACTAATGATCTTGCGCGAAACAACAGGTCGGCGGGGTTGCGGTCATTCTCGTACTGGGTCTTGGCTTGCTGCACACCTTGACCGGTGATCTGGTTCTTCAACTCCGCTGTGGCAACGGGTATACCGTTCAGCAGCAACATGACGTCGACACTGTCATGAGTGTTTGACTCCGAGTGGTGGACCTGCCGGGTGACGGTGCACCGATTGAGCGCGTAAAGGTCCCACAATTCCGGGGTGACGTGGTGCGCTGGCTGCCAATACGCCAGGTCGAAACTGATCCAGTGAACCTCGACACCGTTACGGAGCACGTCGAGCGTGCCGCGTGCGTCGATCTCGTCCGCGACCCGCTTGTACAGCGCGGACTGCGCCGCATCGGTTGAGCCTTGGTGCTCGACGAGTTTGTCCCACGCGGAAGGTTGCGACGCGTGGATGAACGTCACCAGTTCGTAGCTGTCGAAGCCGAGGTCTACGCGATAACTCGACGCCTGCCCCTCGTGCCATCCGTGATCGAGCAGGTGCCGCTCGATCGCTTCCTCGAATGCTGACTCTGTGTGCTTCCCAACCATTACGCCACGCCCCGTCCCGATGCTGTTGACACGTCGAACTCACCCGTCACTGCCGCCGTGATCAACGACCGCTTCCGCTCTCGCAGCAACTGGATCTGTGACCGCATCTCGCCAACCAATATTTCGGCCGAGGTTCGGAGGGACGTGCTCTCAGTTCCGAGTGTCCGTTGTATCTCCAGCGTTGGCGGAACCGGCACAAGAAGTCGTCGCAGCGCTCCAATGTTGATGCCCTTTACGGTCGCACCAGTAATGACTTCGGCCATTCGTTGCTGAATGGTCGGTGCTTCCAGCAAAGCGTGTAGCCAGTCGGAGTCACATCCCCAAGGTGCGATGCGCGCTGCATCCTGTGTCAGGTTCGCTCCAGTAAGTTCATCAGGCACCCGCCCGACCTCACCTACACTTCCCCGGATTGCGATTACAAGGTCACCGCCCCTTAGGCGACTTCGCGCATATGGTGCCTCAATTGCGTGAGTGGTGCGCTTGAGCTGCGATAGAGACAGGCGTGAATTCCCAATATCGCCGCCTTTGACGATGGGCACTCCGTCGTCCACATCCGGACCAGGCAGGACGATCCCGTACTGAATCGGACGCCCACGATCAGTCAATCGTTGAAGGTGTTCATCGCGACCACCGAACGGCTGCACCAACAACTCGTTCAACTGGGAGGCGAGTCGTGACCGCACCAAGGGGAGTTGCTCCTCGCGGAGGCGGATGATCTCGTCGATGCGGCCGACTTGGTCGTCCAGAAAGTCCGCCACTCGCACCTGGTCTACGAGTGGCAGGTGCGAGAACGGCAGATTTCCCACTTGCTCCGCATTCAGATTCGCTTGGGTGCTTGTTCTCGTGAGGGCGCCCAAATCAGGTCGCAGGTTTTGTAGCCAATAGGACACGAAGCGACCTTCTGACAGGCCACCCCGAGGCGTAAGTCCCACGAGCGCTTGATTCCAGGTGGCCTCAACATCTAGTACGGCGACAGCGCCGACACTGGCATACATCGCGAACAGCACCGTTCCCGGCGGCATGGGGTGAAGCCGACGGTTTGCCACCCCCTTGATGCTGAGTCGTCTCTCGGTTTTGACGACAGCAACCCCTGATGACATGTCAGCGATTGATACCCAAGCCACCCCCTCTGAGTCCTCAGCCCACATGGATGGATCGTTGACGTCGGGCGTCCCCCCGGCAGTCATCGAAACAACATGCTTGAGCTTCACGCCAGAGTTCCCAGTAGTTCGCGGAGGCGGGTTTCGCGCTCGGCAATTTCGGCGTCGATCTCCGCGACCGGGCGGGGTGGTGTGTAGACGTAGAAGTGACGGGTCAGGGGTATCTCGTATCCGATCTTGGTCTTGGTGTGGTCGATCCACGCGTCGGTCGCATATGGATGGACTTCGCGCTTCAAATACTCGTCAACATTCATTCCGAGCGGCACGTTTTCAAAGTCCCGAAGGTCCGGGTCAGGCAGCACGTTGCCTTTGCGGTCGGTGATGATGGGTGCGTCCGGGTCGGACACGGCAGCCAACTTTGCCAGTTCCTTCGCAACGGCAGTCGAGAGCAGATGGCTGACGTCGTCGGTGAGGTCTTTGTCGGTGGCGTATTCCTTCCCGATGTGAGCCGCCAGCACTTCAGCTGACGATTCGGTCCACCCCTCAGACACCGCCAACTTTGCCCATACCTTCGACTCGCCGAGCGCAAGAAGCGCGTCGTCGCTGATAACCCAGCGACGGCGCAACGGTCGCTCGACGGTGATGCGCTCAAACCCGAAGGTTTCGTTTGGCAGGACCTTCACGCGGGCGTCACTGCCTGCGAGGTCGGGTGCGTCGGCATACACCCGGGTCAGTTCTTCGATGGTCTCGTCGGTGAGATAGTTGCGCTTGTTGCCCAGGCTCTTCCGCATTTTTGTCGCAGTCCCGCGAGCGTCAATGAGCGCGACCGTGCCGTTGCGTTCGACGCGTTTGCGGTTGGTCACAACCCAGAAATACGTTGAGATCCCAGTGTTGTAGAACAACTGGTCGGGCAGGGCAACGACGGCTTCGAGCCAGTCGTTTTCAATGATCCACCGGCGGATGTTGGACTCACCCGACCCGGCTGCCCCCGAAAACAGTGGACTGCCGGAGAAGACAATCGCCATCCTCGACCCGCCACCATCCGCGGTCACCGGCTTCGGAACCTGTCAAGGGTTGATTGCCGGGTTGTTCAGGGTTTCGTTTGGACGGTTGGCTTGTTGATCCAGGCTTCGGTCGGGGGGCTGGCGGCTCGGGGCCGATGGTTGCGGAACCGTTCGGGGTTATCGGCATAGGCACCGTCTAGGACGTGCTGGCGGGCGGTCACGATCTGGTCGGCGGTGCCGGCGTGGACGTCGATGGGATGCAGATACGCGATGCCGGAGTGGTAGTGCTCATGGTTGTACCACCAGGCGAATCTACGCATCCAGGCCCGTGCCTGGTCCAGGTTGTCGAACCGGTCGGGGTAGTCGGGGCGGTACTTCACGGTCTTGAAGTTCGCTTCGCTGAAGGGGTTGTCATTGCTTTATCCGGCTAATCGGCCTGTTGTTGCTCCTTTGGCCGGTTAATGGAGTCAACTGCGAAGGTTACGGAGTTGCTGCTCGTGGCGGCGGACTTGCTGGGCCAGTGTGTTCACCACTGTTCGCAACGTGGCGATCTCGTCAGTGATCGGGTTGAGGGGCCCGTCGGGGGCTTGCCTGTGGTGTTCGACGATGGTGCGTAGCGCGGTGTTGCGATAGAGAGTTGAGCGTGCCGTCCCGGTGCGGGTTGCTACGGCGGCGAAGGTGACGGGTAGGCCGTTGTGGGCGAGGTCGGCGCAGGCGCGCTCGACGTCGTTGATCCTGCGGCTTGCGGGGGTCATCCGGTGGGTGCCTGCGTATCGGTGATCAGCGCGTCGAGGCGGGCGATGAGTTGGTGGTGGCGTTCGGCCTCGTCGATCCACCCTCGCCGTTCGGCGTCTTGAGCTAGGGCTTGGGCATCGACGCGTTGTGCGGCCAGGATAGGTAGGGAGGACGGGTCGGACCGGTAGCTGGGGCAGTGCTCGCAGATGTTCGCATAGCTGCACGCACCTTGGGCGGGTGCGCGCAGGCAGAATCCGCCGGCCAGGCGGGACTTCAGCAGCGGGGTCTCTTTCCAGTCGGCCCCACCGGTGATGTCGGCCAGAGGCAGGTGGATCCGTCCCGAGAGTGTGGGGCTGTCTGCCGGGACTTGCTGACGGGCTTGTTCTTTGGCCAGGTCAAGGGCACGTTCGTACTCGGTTCGGACGGTGGAGTCGAAAAGTCGCCCGTAGCGCAGGCTCATCTCTGCGCTGACGTGCCCGAGCAGCGCCATGAGGGCTTGCAGGGAGACGCCTGCGTTGACCAGTGCGGTGGCGTAGGTGTGTCTCAGTTGGTGAGAGGTCACATGACCCAGGCCGGCGATCTCGCTGGCGTGGTCGAGCTCGTCGCGCATTGAGTTCTGCGCCATGCGGCGGCCGTGGTGGGTGAACAGGAACTGGGCGGGTCGCCGGTAGCGTGGGTGCGGTAGCGGGCGCCCTGGTGAGCGGAGTTGGGTGATCCGGTCCAGCAGCGCGAGGGTCTCGGTGTCCAGCGGGACCATGCGTTCGGTGTCCAGCTTTCCTAACGGGACCTTGAGCCAGGACCCATTGCCGTCGATCTGGTGAACGCAGTCCAGTTCGAGGTCGAGCGTTTCGCCAATCCTCAGGCCGCAGGCTCGTTGCAGGCGCAGCGCGAGAGCCGCGACCTCGTTGGCGGGGTGCTCGCTCAGGGCGGCGATCAACCGCCGGTCGGCGTCCAGCGGCAGGTAGCGCGGCAGCACCCTGGGAAGTTTGGGGACGTCATCGCGGAAGATGACCTTGCGCGGCGGCGCCGCGTCCCACCCGCACTCGGTGATGTCGGTCAGGAACGTGGACACGGCCACAACCCGGCGGTTGCGGTCCCCGATGCTGATCGGCTCCCCGTCCTTGGTGTTGACCGTGTCGACCAGCGATGCGAGGAAGGGCTCGATGTGGCGGCGACGGTCCAACTCGCGCACCGAGACCAGGGCTGGGTCGGTTTGGTTCAGGAAGACACCGAAGTGCTTGAGCCGGGTGGTCACCGTCGATACCGTCTTCGCTGTGCAGGTTGCTGTCTTGCGTTCCAGGTAGGCGATCAGTTCATCCCTCAGCGGCGCGGTCACCTCGGCGAGGCGCTCGGGTAGCGGTAGCGGTCCGTGTGGGTGGGGCGCGTGGTCGACGACGCCGAGATGGAACAGCACCCGCTGCGTGTGGCCGACCGCGGCGAGGTAGTGCTGGTGTCCCTTGCCCGTGCGTTCCTGTCGTCGGCGGCACGCAGTCATGAACTCATCAAGGTCATCCAGGGTGAGTTCATCGATACGGCGCCCGGTTTGGATCAACAAGCGGACGGGGACCTGGGAACCGGTCGCGACGCGGACCCGGTGACTGAACCCGAGATCCTCTGCTGCGACCAGGAACCGGTCGATCTCGGCTCCCAGCGGGCAGGTGCGGATCTCGCGCCAGATGGAGGCGAACTTGCGTTCCAGCAGGTAGTCATACCCGGGGCGCAGGCCGTGGTGCAGCATCAAGAACATGAGGATCGGGCGGGTCGCGCTGTTGGCCGCGAGCCGGACCGGCAACGACTGTTCCGCCCACAGTTGCGGGTCCGGCCACCGACGAAAGAACGTCTTCGCTGCCTGCACATAGGCGGTGTTGCCGCGCCCGGTCGCGGCCAGATGATCCTGGTAGGCCTCCAGAAGGGCTGGGCCGCGGACAAGACCAGTGAGGTCAGGCCTGGTGAGTGTGGGAACGGATGCGTTCGCGTGCTGCATCGAACTCTGCTTTCACGTGGGTTGGAGCCAGATGGACGTACCGTGCGGTGGTGTCGACGTGCGCGTGCCCGAGCAAAGCCTGCATCACCGAGAGATCGACCCCGGCCTGCGCCAGGACGGTGCCGAACGTGTGCCGCAACGCGTGCGGGTGGCCACCGGCAACGCCGGACACATCCCGGTGGTACCGGAAAATCGTGCGCAGCCCGGCCGGGCTCAGGCCCTGCCCTCGGTGCGGGCCTTTGGCCACCAAGAAGAGCCGGTCGGAGTCGGATTCGGGGCGTTCGGCCAGCAGGTAGACATCGATCACCGAAGCCACGTCCGGATCCAGCGGGACGCGTCGCTGCTTGTCGCCCTTGCCGGTCACGGTGACCCACCGGCCGCCGATGTCGACATCCTTGACGTCTAGTCCCAGGACCTCCATCGATCGCAGCCCGCACCACAGCATCAACCCAGCGATCGCCCGGTCCCGCCACGTGCGCAGGCTGTCGACCAACGTGGCGGCCTCGGTCAGGGACAGCGCCGTCGGCAACTTCTTCGGCTCGCGCAGACGCAGCGCCGACCGTGGTGCGCGCCTGCGCCTGGTGTGCGCCAACATCCCCGACCGCTCCCCAGAGGCCGTCCAACGAGCGTCCCTGCCGCGCGGGACCGGGTTCTTCACCTCCGGGGACCGCAACCCCGCGTAGCTGAACAGCCCGGAGATCGCGGCCAGGCGCCGATTGATCGTCGTGGCTGCGTACCGGTCGATCCGCTGCCCGCTCATCGTGACCACGTTCGGGCCCGGCCGGCCCGGCACGCTCGCCTCCCGGCAGGCCCTCAGATAGTCCAGCAAAACGTCAGTGGAAACCGCCCCCAGCTCCAGATCCTGCTCGAGCAGCCACCGGCAGAACGCCAACAGGTCATACCCATAGGCCCGGGCCGTCAACTGGGAATAGTTCCGGTCCAACAAATGACTCAAATACTCGTTGACCAACCCGTATCGCACGGCCGACTCACCGGCAAGTGCCCATCCCTCGCCGTCCTCTTGGAGCCGCAACACGGACCCGATGTCCATAAGCAACATGTGTAGCACCACCGTCCCGAACACCACGTAAACTCCCGACCCGTGGCGTGTCGCTGACCTGCATGGATAACATGATTAGCCGGTTAAGAGGCAGGTCCGCGGCCGCGACAGGCTACGGGTGACGCCGAGGTCTTCCAGCAGTTCAGCGATCGTGGAAGAGGTCATCTGCGCACCCCGATCTGAGTGCAGCACCAGCGCGTCCGCCTCGATGCCTTCGCGGATGCAGGCCTGGGTGATCAGGCGTTTGGCGACCTTGTCGGACTCGATGGTGTCAATGCTCCAGGCCACGATCTTGCGGCTGAAGATGTCCAACACGACGTAGAGGTAGAACCAGGCGCGCAGCACTGGGCCACGCAACCGGGAGATGTCCCACGTCCACGCCTGATTCGGGGCATCGGCGTGCACCAGGGGTGGCGTGTGCCCGCGTCGGCGGTGTCCTCGCCGTCGCTCCCGCACCAGGTCGTTCTCGTGCAGAATGCGGTACATGCTGCGCTCGGAGCACAGGTAGCGACCCTCGTCCAACAGCGTGGCGTACACCTGCGCTGGGGCAAGGTCACCAAACCGTTTCGAGCACAGCTCGTCCCGAATCTGCGCACGCTGAGGCGGCGGGATCGCCCAGGGCACCGGGAGCCTGTCCTTGGCGGGTTGGACCCGGGAAGGTCGTGACGGCAGGGTCCCGGCGGCGCCCTGAAGTCGGTGGTTGTAGGTGCGCTGGTTAGTGCCAAACGCCCGGCAGGCACGGCCCACCCCCACTCGGGGCGCCCAATGCGCGATCTGGGCGTTCACGGCTTGCCGGTACTCGGGTTCGCGCTCTTGCGGCACATGTCGCCCAAGAGCGCCGATACTTTTCCCTGGGCCTCGATCAACTCAGTCGCCGTGCCCAAGTCCTGCTCCAGATCCGCAACCCGGGACCTCAGCCTGGCCAACTCGGCCTTGACAGGGTCCTTCTTCGGGCGGCCGGCCTTGCCCTCGCGCAGACCCTCCAGCGCGCCTTGGTCCCGTTGCTTGCGCCACTCACAGATCAAAGACGAGTACAACCCCTCGCGCCGGCAGATCTCAGCAACCGTCGTGACACCAGAGTCCTTGGCTGCCTCGATCTCGGTCAAGATGTCGAGCTTGTACTGCGCCGGCCACGACCGCTTCGCACGACGCACCTCAGTCAGATCTTCGCTGGTCATCGTTGTCATCATCACACCTCCATGCCCTCAGTGAATACGGCTACTTCACCTAGCAACCACCACTGTGTCAGGTAGGGCATGGCCGCATCAGGGCGTGACGGCGTGCGCATGCCGTCACGTGTCAAGGACTTGCATACGCGCGAGCGCGGGTCAGGGCGCGG
The DNA here is from genome assembly GCA_963803695.1 of uncultured Actinomycetota bacterium. Taxonomy (GTDB): domain Bacteria; phylum Actinomycetota; class Actinomycetes; order Actinomycetales; family Dermatophilaceae; genus Ornithinicoccus. The sequence goes on along the minus strand of CAWDNY010000001.1, from coordinate 160,138 downwards.
CGCGGGTACTGTCACAGGGTGGCCGACGGACTGGCGGTAGAAGACGTTCTTCGGGCGATCTCTCAGCAGAGGCAGGTCTTCCACTCCGAAGCGGACCTGCAGTTCGCGTTCGCCTGGGCTGCCAAGCAACTGCGTCCCGACGTTGAGGTCCGCCTCGAGACCCATCCCGAGCCGAATGTCCGACTCGACCTGCAGCTGAGCTGGCCAGCCGTGGGCCGTCACCTGGCCATCGAGCTGAAGTACATGACCCGACGCTGGGAGGGCGAGGTCGGTGAAGAGGTGTTCGCTCTCAAGGGGCACGGCGCGCAAGACATCCGGGGCTACGACGTAGTGAAGGACGTCGAGCGAGTCGAGAGGTTTATCGAGGGGCGCCCAGGGTGGGGCGGGTATGTGGTCGTTCTATCCAATGATCCGTCGTACTGGCGGCCTCGCGTTCACACCCGGCAGACGAACGCCGATGCCTTCCGACTCAGCGAAGGGACGCTCTTGCACGGGCAGCGTGCCTGGGGGCCACAGACTGGGGCCGGCACCTTGAGGGGTCGCGATAAGCCAATCGCGTTGCGTGGCGAGTACACGTTGAGGTGGCAGGATTTTTCCTCGGTGCAGCAACCACCTACAGAATTCCGCTCGCTCGTCGTACCTGTGACGCCGGCCTTGTAACCTCCTTCGAACCGCTCATCCAAAGTCCTGAGATCGTCAGGTGTTGCTGTTCCTCTGGCAGGTTGTTCCCGTGCTTGGTGATCGCAATGTCCGGTACGTCGCCGCCGTAGCCGAGCACGGATCCATCAGGGCCGCGGCCCGGACCCTCGGAGTCGCCCCCTCAGCGGTGCAGCGAACCCTCGCAGCCGCTGAGCGCCAGCTCGGCGCTGAACTCTTCGAGCGCACCGCTCGAGGCGTGACCCCTACGGATGCTGGCTGGGCGGTGGCAGCTCATGCGCGAGAGCGGAGCGACCTCGACAGACTGCTCGCGTCGACGCTTGCTGGGCTCGAGGGGGTGCACCATGGCCATCTGGCCATCGCCACTGGTGAGTCCTACGTCAACGAACTGTGGCGCACCACGTTGGCTCCGTTCCTCGGCGAACACCCGGGCATCCAGGTGCGGCTGCATACCGCAGGCAGTGGCAGCATCGTCGACCTGCTGGTCAGCGATGAGGTCGATGTGGCTATCGCGCTGCACCCTCGCCCGGACCCGGCCGTCACCGTGGTCGCCAGCACGCCACAGCCGCTGCGGGTGATTTGCCGACCCGACCATCCCTTTGCGGCCCGTGCAGCCGTGCACCCCACTGAGCTCGAAGGGCGTCACGTTGGGTTGATGCCCACGGCCTTCGGGCTGCGGACGTTGCACGACGAACTGATGCGCACCCATGGACTCCAGGTGATTCCTCGCTTAGTAGCCGAATCGCAGGCGGCCATCATCGAGGCCGTCCTCAGCGGGCACGTCTTGGCCCTCCTACCGCCGGTCACGGTCAGGCGGCACGTAGAAAAGGGACGCCTCGTCGCCGTACCGCTGGACGACCCCCAAGCCAACGCGGTACAGGCCCGTCTCTTGGTGCGCACAGGCCGTCGGTTGACCCCGGCTTCACGCGCCTTCGTCACCGCGTGCCAAGCGGCCATGTTCACCTAGCGTTGACTTCAGAGCAACACCCTGAGGACGGTTGCGCGGTCTTGTGGCCACCCTCGAGCGCCCCTAGCGTCGTGGCATTCGACCCGACGCAGGAGGCCGCATGGACTCGCTCAAGACATTGGCCAGACTCTGGCCGCTGCACCTCATCGTGCTCATCGTCAGCATTGTCAGTCAGTTCATCGGCGTGCGCGCCATCCCGATCGGCATCGGCACGATCCTGCTGCTGCCGCTGCTCTACGCGTTCGTCATCTGCCTGCTGCTGAACCCGAACGTCATCCCCGCCGCGAGCCGGCTCATCTCGACGAAAAAGGCCGCAGCGGCCGCCCCGCTGATCGTCGTCGCGATCATGCCGTTCATCGCCAAGTTCGGCACCACCATCGGCCCGGCGATCGAGCAGATCATCGACGCCGGACCAGCCTTGATCCTGCAGGAGCTCGGCAACCTGGGCACCATCCTGCTGGCCTTCCCGGTCGCGATCTGGCTGCTCGGGCTCAAACGCGAGTCCATCGGGGCCGTGCACTCCATCGCCCGCGAACCCAACATCGCGATCATCGCCGACCGTTACGGGCTGCGCAGCGCCGAAGGGGCCGGAGTCCTCGGCGTCTACGTCACCGGCACCCTGTTTGGCACCTTCGTGTTTGCGGTGCTGGCCTCGATCCTGGCCACCTCGGGTGTGTTCAGCATCGACGCCCTGGCGATGGCCTGCGGGGTGGGCAGCGGCTCCATGATGGCTGCCTGCACCGGCGCCCTCGCCGAAGCAGTCCCGGCCGAAACGGACTCGATCATCGCCCTGGCCGGCGCCAGCAACCTGCTGACCTACGCCACCGGGATGTACGTCAGCCTCTTCATCGCGCTGCCCGCGGTCGAGTGGATGTATGGCCGCATCCGACCCGACGACACCGCCGGAGCCGAGCCGACAGGAGCAACCCGATGACTGCATACACCACCGAGGAAGACTTCATCCCGACCGGCGACGAGCGCTCGATGAGCCTGCCCGACACCCTGCGTGATGTCGCCGTTATCTGCCTGATCAACGTGCCCCTGCAGGTCATCGTCACCGATCTGTCCCTCGGCGCGATCCTGGCCGGACTCCTCGCCCTGTATGCCGTGTGCGTGCTGGGGGTGCTGCTCACCAAGTACGTGCCGTTCTACCTGCCCAGCGTGGCCTGGATCTCGCTGGTCGGCATCGCCGCCAGCCTGCCGTTCGTGCCGTGGGGGCCGTGGTTCACCGGGGTGGTCGAACCCATCGACTTCCTGGCCATGGCCGTCCCCGCGCTGGCCTACGCCGGCCTGGCGGTCAGCAAGCTGGAACTGGAGGTGATGCGCCGCTCCGGTCTGAAGCTGCTGCTCGTGGCGGTGCTGGTCTTCATCGGCACCTACGTCGGCTCGGCCGCCATCGCCGACCTCACCCTGTCGCTGACGTGAGCGCCGCCGCGACCGCCGTCATTGGTCTGGGGCAGATGGGCTCCGGTATGGCGCGCACCCTCGCCGACGCGGGGCACAGCGTGCTCGGGGTGGACGACGGGTCGGCGCCGACCCCGGACGGGGTCCAGCGAGTCGACCTCGCGGCGGCGCTGACCCACGCCGACGTCGTGCTGCTCTCGTTGCCGGGATCGGCCGAGGTCGAGCAGGTGCTGACGGGCCCCCAGGGTCTGCTGTCGCTCGGTCTGCCGCCTCGACTGGTGGTGGACACCAGCACCTGCGACCCCACGATGACGCGAACCACTGCTGCCGCCCTGGCCGATCAGGGCCACACCCTGGTCGACGCGCCGGTCAGCGGCGGGCCGAGTGGGGCCCGCGAGGGCGCCCTGACGGTCTTCCTCGGCTGCCCGCCGGAGCACCTCGAACGGGTCGGCGAGGTGCTGGCTCCGCTCGCCGCGCAGGTCAACCACGTCGGCGACGTGGGCGCCGGGCACACCGCGAAACTGATCAACAACTTGCTGTGCGGAATTCACCTGGCCGCTGCCCGCGAGGCGCTGGCCATCGCTACGAGCGGCGGCATCGATCCGGCCCGCCTGGTCGAAGCCCTCAACACCGCGTCCGGACGCAGTGCCGTGACCGAGGTCAACCTGCCGCGCTGGGTGCTCTCAGACGCCTTTGACTCCGGCTTTCCCGCTGGGTTGATGGCGCGTGACGTCGCCCTGGCCGCACAGGTTGCACGGGCGGGCGGACTGCATACCCCGTTGGCCAACCTGACCGCGACCGCCTGGGGCGATCTGCGCGACGACCTCGGCCCCGACGCAGACTTCAACCGGATGGTGACGCAATGAGGATGGTGGACCAGTGAGCCAGCTGTGGCGACGATGGTTCCCCGGGCAGCCGCTCGACAGTTACGTCGGTGGCCAGGTGGTGCCCGGCGGTGGTGACACGGTGGCGCTCATCGACCCGGCGACCGGCACGGTGCTCGATGAGTACGCCGACGGCGGGGTCGACGTGGCGGACCAAGCGGTCGAGGCCGCCGAGCGTGGTTTCCGGCAGTGGCGCGGGCTGACCGCTTCGGACCGCGGGCGGGCCCTGTTTGCGGTGGGGGCGTTGGTGCGGGCCGACCTCGAACCGCTGGCGGTGCTCGAGGCCAGCGTCGCGGGTAAGCCGGTGCGGGACTGTCGCGCCGAGATCGGCAAGGTCGCCGAGATGTTCGAGTACTACGCCGGCTGGGCCGACAAGCAGCACGGCGAGGTCATCCCGGTGCCCACCTCGCACCTGAACTACACGCTGCGCGAGCCCTATGGCGTGGTGGCGCAGATGACCCCGTGGAACGCGCCGGTCTTCACCGCCGGGTGGCAGATTGCACCGGCGCTCGCGGCCGGCAACGCCGTCGTGCTCAAGCCGTCCGAGCTGACCCCGGTCTCCTCGGTGGTGCTGGCCCGGCTGATCGAGCAGGCGGGAGTGCCGGCCGGGGTCGTCAACGTCATCGCCGGGCTGGGGCCGACCGCTGGGCAGCGGCTGGTCTCCCACCCCGGCGTCGGCAAGGTGGTCTTCGTCGGGTCACCGGAGACGGGTCGGCGCATCGCGTCGGCAGCTGCCGAGCAGTTGACGCCGTGCGTGCTGGAGTTGGGGGGCAAGTCGGCCAACATCGTCTTCGACGACGCCAACCTCGACCGGGCGGTCGGGGGAGCGGCGGCCGCGATCTTCTCCGCCGCGGGTCAGAGCTGCGTGGCGGGGTCGCGGCTGCTGGTGCAGCGGTCGGCATACGACGAGGTCGTCTCTCGGCTTGCGGACCTGGCGTCGCGGATCACGCTGGGTCGGCCGCTGGATGAGTCCACCCAGGTCGGACCTTTGCAGAACTCGCGGCAGCTGGAGCAGGTGTCTCGGTTGGTCGGTGCCGCGACCGGCGGATCGGCCACGGCCGTGTACGGCGGCGCTCCGGTCGACCTCGACGGCGGCTTCTACTACCCCCCGACCGTGCTGTCGGGTGTGGGCAACGCGGACGAGATCGCTCGGGCCGAGGTGTTCGGCCCAGTGGTGGCGGCCATCCCGTTCGAGGGTGAGGAGCACGCGGTCGCGTTGGCCAACGAGACCGCATACGGGCTGGCCGGTGCGGTCTGGACCGGGTCGGTGGATCGGGCGCACCGGGTGGCGCAGGCGGTGCGGGCCGGGACGGTGTGGATCAACAGCTACAAGACCATCAACGTGATGTCGCCGTTCGGTGGGTTCGGCGACAGCGGCTATGGGCGCTCCAGCGGGCGGGACGGGTTGGCCGAATACAGCCAAGCCAAGTCAGTGTGGTGTGAGACGGACATCGATGCACCCTTGCCGTTCGGTTACTGATTGGGCTCAAGGAAGGCGCAGGCGCGGAGCAGATGGTGATGCGCCGGCACTCGCTACGACCTCGTGATGTGCCTTGCGACCTTCATCGGGAGTATGAGGTGTAAGGGGTCAACGGGAGACTGTAGAAGCTCTGCGTGATGGAGGTAAAAGTCCTTCGCCCACTAATCTCTGGCGTGGATGATGAGACATGCCGCACCGATGGATTCACTGACCAGCACCGCCCGCTCAATGGCGTCGCGAAAAAGTGCCTTGCCGAGGCCACGTCCCTGATAGCGCTCATCGGTCGCGAGGGGTGCCAGGAGGACAGCCGATATGTCCGAGGGACGCCGATTGCCGAACGATAGCGGCACGGAGTGTGCGCTGATTCCGGCGACAGCTATCGCGTAGTAACCAAGGATGTGTCCTTCATGAGCGAGGACATAAGTCATCGCATTGTTGGCTCGAAGATTCTCCCAGGCATACCGGTCGAACCAGGTATCCAATTCCGCTACGCCGCTGGGAAACGAGGAGCGGTCGTCATCCTTCTCGAGCCTGCGTGGAGGGGCGAGCGCAAAACCCATCAGGGCTTCAACTCGAACGACTTCCCGATGGGGGTGTCGTCGGTGAACAAGCGCACCAACTTCTCGGTTGAGGGCAACGGTGCCTCTAGAAGCCGAACGAACTCGTTGTATTCGTCTTCAGTGGCAACGAACCAGCGTCTATCGGCGAGCACGCGCTCGGCCTGCTCCACGGCGCTGCCGAGAATAAATTCTGAGAGCGATGAGTGTGACTCTTCGGCGGCTTGGCACAGCACGGCCTCTTGTCTGTCGCTCGTCCTGAGGTTGATCCGGGCGTCTTCTTGCGGCAGTGTGATCTGTGGATTGAGTCATAGTGTCTCCTCGTCTGGCCGCATATGGTACATCCACAGCGAGTGTCGCAGAATAGTGCTGTGGACGAACACGAACTGTTGATCCGGCACGCGCTCGGTTGGGCCGAGCAGCGTAAGCAACGGCTGGATCGTGACCTGCTGCAGACGGTCCTGAGCCTGCGCGACTTCCACGACGAGCAGGCCCCGCAGGAGTGGCCACTCGGCAGTGCTGAGCACCTGATGCTGGTGCGCTGGCCCTCCCACGGTCCCGAGGCTCCGGACGTCGACGTCCTGGTCAGCACGCTGGACAGTTTTTGGCGGTTCTTGCGCGGGACGGGACGGATGGCGTCGGTTTCTGCGGACCCGAAGGCCCTCGCTAAGGAGGCTCGCCGCGCGGCACCCGGTATGCGGGATGCCTGCGCCGATCCAAGCCGTCACGGGGCCAGCAAGTCGCTGATGGAGTTCGGCCGCGAGATCGGGGTGTCGGTGGACGACGTCGAGTCGATGGAGGAGATGAACGAGCGGCTGCAACTGATCATGAACCAGTGGAACGCGCTGCCCGACGAGGAGCGCCTCGCTCGGTCGCCCGGAGTCTCGGCGCATCAAGGCAGCCTCCCTGGCCAATCCGCCACCGGCATGATGGCCGCGATGATGAGCGAGGCCGACCCCTTTGACATCCCCCAAGACGAGCACGGGAACGTGCCGCCCGCCGACCTCGCTGAGGTGGCCGCACAAGTGCGCGCGTCGGCATACGTGCAGCAGTGTCGTCGCCTCGTGGAGTGGGTGGGTGTCGGTCGTCAGGTCACCCCCAAGCAGGTGTTGCGTTTGGCTCCAGCGCGGGAGGCGTATGCCGAGCTCGACCTGTGGGAGTGGGAGCGGGCTCACCAGTCGCTGCTGATGGGGGGCGTGGATCTTTCTGATGGCGGTGAGGAGTTGGACCGGCAGCGGCACGACGTCGCGATGCACGCCTTCCGTAGCGCGGCTGATTGCCAGCCCCTCGACCGGTTGTGGCTGCCTTGCGACGAGTGCGACCTGATCGACGTCGGGAAGACCAAAGCCGTGTCGGCCTGGAGCGAGCCGGCGACTGACGAAGAGTGGCGGCTCCTGGGGACACAGCTGATCGGTGCGCTGGTGGTGCATATGTCGCGGTGGTCGCAGCGGATGGTGATCGGCACGTTGCTGCTGCTCTTGGGGCCCGCGCGCCGGGACGGGATCAGCATTGCGGAACTTCAGGAGTGGTGGTGGGACCACGACGACAACTTTTATCGGAAGTGGCACGGCGAGGGGAGTGGCTCCCTCCGCCCGGAGAGCAATGACTGGTTGCTGACTGGTCTGTACGAGATGTCCGACACCGGGGTATGGCGGCGTGAAGGTGACAGGTTGCACTCCACCGCTCTGGGGCACGACGTTGCGTTGGTCGTGACCTACTTCGTCGAGATGGGCATCATCGAGGAATAGCCTCGTGTGACGCACCTGGCACAACCGTCTTTGAGTTGCTGCGCATCAGCTACTTTCGAGTCATGGAACGAATCGACGTTCGGGAGTTGCGGCACGATGCATCTCGCTACATCGCGATGGTCAAGCGAGGCCTCACGGTGGAGGTGACTGAGCGTGGCGAACTTGTCGCGCTATTGGTTGCGCCCCATCCGTCGAGCGTCGGCCGTGAGCGCCTGATCGCCGAAGGTCGCTTGGTGCCGGCCCTGCGTCGTCGTGGGCGAGAATTGCCGGAGCCGCTGGTGATCACGGGACCAATGAATGCGGAGTTGCTTCAGACAGAGCGCGAGGATCGGCTGTGATCCCCTTCGATTCCTTGCCGCCATGAAATTTGTGACGTGACGGCCGAATTCAAGGCGATCGACACGGGCTGGCGCCGGCTGACCAAGGTGACTCTCACCTATCGCGTCGTCTGCCGCTTTGCTCGACGTCTGCATTGCACGACCACGGCAGATGTCAGCCAGAACGGCAGGCCTCGGCAGAGTCTGCGACCGACGTCCTGGCGGTTGGACGCCTTCGGGTGGTGACGTCATACGAGTCGGTCCACAGCACCTTGCTGACCTGCTTGCGATCGAGGTCTGCGAGCCGCCCCAAGAACCGCTCGCGGTGCATGCGATCAGTCATCTTCACCCATGAGCGCTGCGCGGGCGAACGCCTGAGCCGCCACCGGGTCGACGTCCCAGCGCCCCGTCCGTCCGGCCACTCGGGAGACGAGAGCCGAGATCGCCTGAGTCGTCTGAGGCAGATACATCGGGGGCACGACGGCACCGTCCGGCGTGCGCCAACCCAGGGCGGTGAGCCAGTCGGCCAACTCATTCGTCGAGGCTGAGCGAACGTCACCGATGGCCGATAGCGCAACGAGCCACAGCACGCTGGCGTCGCGCTCGAATCCCGCCCGCGTCGGTAGCGCACGGGCCGTGAGGTGGACCCACAGTGCATCGTCATCCGCGCCGACCTTCCGAGCGGCCGGAGTCAAGAGAAGACGACCTTTGCTCTTGCGGAGCAGGCCCACCCGCTGGGCGCTCTCGCGAAGCTGGCGCACCGGCATTGTCATGTCCTCGCGGTTGCCCACGCCGAACCACTCCTGCGCCATACCTAGCTCGTCGTAGATCGCCTTCACCACCACAGGTTTCACCCACCCGGCCCCCGTGAGCGGGATGCCCTCGGTGCCGGCGATCTCCAACAACACCCGCCACGGTCGCACTGCTTGGGCCAGTGTGTCCGGCTCGAGTCCGGGCCCGTCCACGTCGTCCAGGTATGCGGTGTGCTCGCCGATCCAGCCCAGTCGCCGGGCTAGTTCGTTGCGGAGCCCAGGGGTCGCGCGGATGACTAGGTCGTCAAGCGCCGGGTGTATCAGCGGGGCAGCCGTCGCCATGGCGAGCAGTTCGTCGATGCTCGCGCCGGCCATCTCGATCGCCTTCGTGGCGTCGGCGGCCGAGAACTCTGTTGGGTCCCAAGCCGGGGGGAGCCACTCGGCATACTGCTCATCCATCGTTGAGAGGTCCGGGGCCTCCTTCCAGGCGGCGACCAATTCGTTGTGGCTGTGAGCACCACCGACGTCCTCGGGTGGGCAGGCGTTGCGGCCACCGATGCATATCGCATTCGGGGCATCGGCGGACAGCGGCGTGACCTTCTCGACCTTGATCGTGTGCGTCCAGTCGTCGCCGAAGTCGTAGGTGTAGAACAACCTGTCTCCGACGGCTCGCAGCACCTGGCTGATCTGCGCGTCACGTTCGTGGACGCCCTCTTCGCCCTCCTCGAGATCGCCGTCGTTGATCAGGTGTGGACCGGTCCAGATCTGCTTCTTCGGGCCCAGCCAGAAGCGGTGCAAGTGCGAGTCGGTCCACCCCATCGCCGCCTGAAGCACCTGATGCAAATGCTCGACGCTCTGATCATCGCGAATCTCGAGCCGTCGCCAGATTGCCGGCCGCGAGCCGTCGAGATCGACCCGGATTCGCAGCAGGCTCGGCTGCGCGGTCGGGCCAGGCAACTCGACGATGTTCTTCGGTGGTTGTGCCGCTCCGTCGAAGAGCCCTTGGCTCTGCCAGGTGGCGAGGAAAGTCTGAATGTCGTCGTCGCTCATGTTGCCGACGATGTCGCGGGCGCTCTGCTGCTCGGGGGTGGGTTCTCCCGGTGGGGTGGGCACGCTGGTGGCCTCCTCGGTCTCGACGTCCGCCGAGTCTACGGAAGAACCCCCGCGGTCAACTCGGCTCGGGGCTCCAGACCTACCTCATCTATGCAGTATGTATCCACATCCGGTTATGAGTGGATTACTGCAGATCAGGAGGCGCGGCATCCGTCGGGCAGTGCTTGATCGATACGAGCAGAGCGCCCATCGCGAGCGGCTCGCGGACGGCTCGGTCTGGTTCGGGCTCTGGGTGTGGGCCCGGTGCAGGATGTTGGCCTCCTGGACTCGGCCACGCTGCGGCCCAGGTCGAGCGCGTTCGGAGAGGATGCCTATCCGACGTTGGCGCTGAAGGCGGCGGCACTGCTGCACTCCCTGACGTGCAACCATCCGCTGAGCGACGGCAACAAAGACTGGGCTGGTTGGCCACGGTCGTCTTCACCGACGTGAACGCGCACGAACCGAACCTGTCTGACCACGAGGCGTTCACGCTGGTCATGGAGGTTGCCCAGGGTGGCCTGGCGGTGCCCGCGATCGCGCCGCGACTCCAGTTGGTTCGTTACCAGAGAGACAGTGACCTGGATGCGCTGGAAACCTTCGACATGCGCGAGGATGTTGAGGCCTATCGCGAGGCGAAGGCGAAGGACGATGGTGAGCGGATCGTTGCGTCAGGGGTCCGCCGCGGCGCTCCTGAATAGAGTCTTGGCATGGCCCGCAGAATCCCATTGCCCGCACCACTCACCTGACCATCACGCCGGTCACCCTGGGGCTCCTCGACGAGCGGCTCCCGGCCTTGAGATCCGGGGCCGATGACGTGCGGGGGCGTTCGACCCCAGCCGTGTTGCCCGCTGAATCGGAGGCACCCGAGGGCTCTATCGGCATACCGGATCCGGCGGCGCTGGCGCAGGCTGCTCGCGGCACCGGCGAGATCGACGTCACGGCCGTCCTCTCGCCCTCGCGCCTGCCGCCACGGTGGCACCCGCAATGTCCGACTCGTGTCATCTGAGGATCGGCGTGCGGCGACTACTCCCAGGGCAGGTGGGGATCGAGGTGTCGCCTTAGTTCCATTGCGTCGTGGAGGACTCGTCCGACGACTAAAACATCGCCGTCGCGTCGGCAGATCAGGAAGTGTCTGGGGCGGTGGACGGTTCCACCTGGCGAGCGCGCGCGACTCTGTGCCAGGTGCCAGGAGAACACCCCGTCACCCAGCTCAGGACGGAGGGTCCGGCTCACCTCGTCGCTGCGCTTGGCTGCGTCGCGGATGGCAGCGACGATCAGTGCTTCGTAGCGTTGGCGTGCTTCCTCACCGAATTGCTCGTGCGACCAAGCGAGGATAGAGACGATGTCGGCCTGGGCGGCATGGGTGAGGCGATACGGCGCCATCAGCTCGTTGACTGAGTCTCGGCCGCGCGGACGCCAAGCTGCCCGACGAAGTCGGCGAGGGAGTCACTATCGACGTCGTCGAAACGCCCTGAGGCAAGATCCGACCAGCCCTGCTCGGCGGCACGGTGCAGCGCGGCCATTTTGGCTGCCTCTTCGGCTTGCTCGCGTTCAACGAGCCGAAGACCTTCGCGCAGCACCTCACTGGCGTTCTGGTAGCGCCCGGACTTCACCAGCGACTCCACGAGTTCGTGCTGGTGTTGACTCAGCACTACGTTTCTCGTCGCCATCGCGACCACCTCCGTTGGCAGTATATGCCATCGCTCAGCCGGCGATGCGGGTCGCCGCACGGCGATCCCTCCTCGTCCTGGACGCGAAAATTCGTTGGCGTCAGGCGCAGCGACGCCTTATCCAGTTCGACCCCGATGACCCGGGCGGCACGGTCCATATCGACGTCCCAGGCGAGCAGCGCGGCTCCGCGACGGTACGCCACCGCCACGATCATGCAGTCGACCACCCCGCGAGGGGCAACGCCCGCCTGCCGACAGTGACGGTCAATCCTCGCGGCGGCCTCGAAGTCGGTCACATCTGAGCCCGCGAACAGGGTGTCGTACGGCACCGGGCTGGTCACCGGGAGGTCGACCTCCCGAAGGGCGTCGCTCGGGTCGTAAGGGCGAAGGCCAGGTTGCGCTCCTCGACCCACGTGCGCCGCGTCAAGGGCATCCAGGAGGTCGAGGATTCGGCGCACGCCAGCAGCCTATCCAGAGGCTCGGTCGGGACACAGGTATGCGGGTCGCAACAGCTCGACGACCGGGCGGCGGCGGATCGTCAGGTCCAACTCGGGCAGCTGGTCCAGCAGGGCATCAGCCGCAGCCTCCGGCGTGGCCCGTCGGGGGATCTCGACGGGCATGACCCAGAAGGACTCCAGGCACTCACCGAGCGGCACGGCCGCATCCTCGACCTCGTCCGCGGTGACCCGGCCCCCACCGCCACGCAGCGCCGAGACCGCGGCGAGGAGGTCCTCTCGCTCCCGACCGCGCCAAGCCATCACCGCGAACGGGTCGTCGTCGAAGGACTCGGCCAGCAGATAGAACACCGCGGCCAGGTGCTTGCACGGCACCGACCAGTCGGGGCACGAGCAGTCCATCGACAGGTCGCCCGCCTGGGCCGGAAACAGCGACAGGCCCACGCGCGAGAAGACCTCCTCGATGTCCGGCGGCATCTCGCCGGCGAGCAGGCGCGCGGCATACCAGGCGTCGTCGGCAAGCGCCCGGGCCACCCACGCCCACTGCTGCTTATCGAACGCGGTGATCCCGATCCGCACCTTGTAGGGCCGTGCCCGGCTACCCTGAACCCGGGCGGTGACGGCCCCGGCGTCCAGGCTCAGATCCAGCACCTGGCCCTTGCGGGCGTAGGTCCGGCCGCGCTGCAACCGCCCGCCGACTCCGAGCGACTCCAGTACTTCGATGAACCGCTCGGACCACCAGGTCTGCGCGATCGCACCCCGGCGGCTGCGCGCCCGCATACCGCCCTCCACCGGCCGGGGCTTGGCCGGGGTGGGCCACCAGTCACTCACCGACGGCTCCTTCGGACAGGGTGAGCAGCTCGCGCAGGTCACCGGTGGACAGCTCGGTCAGCCACCCCTCGCCGTCGCCGACGACCAGGTCGGCCAGGGCCTTCTTCTCCTCGATGACGGTGTCGATCTTCTCCTCCAGGGTGCCGACGCAGATGAACTTGCGCACCTGCACGTTGCGGCGCTGTCCGATCCGGAACGCCCGGTCGGTGGCCTGGTTCTCCACAGCGGGGTTCCACCATCGGTCCAGGTGGATGACGTGGTTGGCCGCGGTCAGGTTGAGCCCGGTGCCGCCGGCCTTGAGCGAGAGCAGGAACAGCGGCGGCCCGGCCCCGTCCTGGAACCGCGCGACCATCTCGTCGCGGCGAGTCTTCGGGGTGCCGCCGTGCAGGTAGGCCAGGTCGGTGCCGAACCGGGCCGCCAGGTGCGGCAGCAGCATCTCGGCGAACTCGGTGAACTGGGTGAACAGCAGCGCCCGGTCGCCCTCGGCCAGGATCTCCTCGACGATCTCCTCCAGCCGGATCACCTTGCCGGACCGGGCGGCCACCGGTGAGCGGTCGTGCAGCAACTGGGCGGGGTGGTTGCAGACCTGCTTGAGTTTGGTCATCGCGGCGAGCACGTTGCCGCGCCGCTCGATGCCCTCGGAGTCCTCGATCTTGTCCATCATGTCCGCCACCACCGTGGCGTAGAGCGAGGCCTGCTCGGCGGTCAGGTTGCAGTACTGCTTGATCTCGATCTTGTCCGGCAAGTCGTCGATGATCGTGGTGTCGGTCTTGAGCCGACGCAACACGTAGGGCCGGGTGATCGCCCGAAGCCGCTCGGCAGGCTCGGTCGCACCGTGCCGCTCGACCGGTATGGCGTAGCGTGCCCGGAAGGTTTCCGGAGAGCCGAGCAGGCCGGGGTTGACCACGTCCATGATCGACCACAGTTCGCTGAGCCGATTCTCCACTGGCGTGCCGGTGAGCGCGACCCGGTGCTCGGCGCGCACGCGGCGCACCGCCTTGGCGGCTTTGGACCGGCTGTTCTTGACCGCCTGCGCCTCATCGAGCACGAGCCGCTCCCAGTCGCGGGTCTCGAGCTCCTCGATGTCTCGGGTGGCGGTCTGGTATGTCGTCACGACCAGGTCCGTATCGGCCAGCCGCTCGGTCAAAGCCTCCCCGCGCAGGCGGCTCGGGCCGTGGTGGGCGTGCACGCGTAGCCCCGGCGCGAACCGCTGCGCCTCACGCTGCCAGTTGCCGACCAGCGACATCGGGCACAGCAGCAGGGTCGGGCCGGTGTCGGGCCGACCCGCGCGCACATGCGTCTCGAGGGCCAGCAACTGAACGGTCTTGCCCAGTCCCATGTCGTCGGCCAGGCACCCGCCGAGGCCGAGGGAGGACAAGAACGCCAGCCAACTCAGGCCGCGCTGCTGGTAGGGCCGCAATTGCGCTTCCAGGGTGGCGGGGGTGGGCACCGGCTGCAGCGTCTGTTCCAGTGTGCCGTCCAGCAGGTCGCCGAGCCACCCATCGGCGACGACGGAGGTCACCGGCAGGGGAGTGTCCACGTCGTCGGGGTGCGCCGCCGCCAGCCTGATGATCTCGGCCACGGTGCGGGTCCGGGTGCCATCGCTGCCTTGCTCGAGCAACTGCAGGCCACGGCGGACCTGCTCGGGGTCGACGGCAACCCACTGGCCGCGCAGCCGCACCAGCGGCTCCTTGGTCGCGGCCAGGGCGGCCAGCTCGTCCTCGGTGAGCGTCTCCTCGCCCAGGGCCAGCTGCCAATCGAAATCGACGAGCGACTCCCGGCTGAACGACCCTGCGGTGACCGCGGGGTCCTTCTCGGTGGCCTTGGCGCGCAGACCGAGCTTGCGGCCGCGCGACCACCAGGACGGGAGGAGTATGCCGAAGCCCGCCTGATCGAGCGCGCCTGCCCGGGCAGCGAGGAAGTCGTGGGCACCGGCGGTGTCCAACGTCAGCGCATTGGGCCGGGCTTGCCGCAAGGCGTCGCCGAGCGCGGGGTAGATGGTGCTGGCCCGGCCTAGCTCGGCCAGCAGCAACTCGTCGGGTCGCTCGAGCCAGCGGCGCAGACTGTCGCCGCCGCTCCACACCTGATCGGCGGGCACCAGCAAACTGGGGTCCTCCACGGACTGCAGCAGGAAGTCCACCCGCCACACCGCAGCCGCCGACGCCTCGACCCCTGCCTCTGCCCGATGACCCACCTCGGCGGCCTCGAGTTCTTCGGGCTCATCGTCCTCGTCCCAGCCATCCCCGCCCCACCCGTTCTCGGTTGGGTCGACCTCGGTGAGCCGGAAGGTTGCCCGCGCGGGACCGGCGGCCCCGATGCCGAAGTCCGCCCACGGTTCGAGACCCTCGGCCAGGGAGTCCAGCTCGTCGGGCTCGGCCTCGAAGTGGCCGTCGGCACCGCAGAGCGCCTCCACCCACGTCTCGGCGACCGGGATCCGCCGCGGTGGCCGGCCCCGCCGCTTGGGCAGCAACGACATACCGTCCAGCCGCTCCCGCATCGCGGCGTCGACCAGGGCGTGCAGCGCGGCGGAGACCAGGTCGGCCGGGCTCTGCCCGCGGTCGTCCTCGTCGGCGCGCGCCTCGG
The DNA here is from genome assembly GCA_963803695.1 of uncultured Actinomycetota bacterium. Lineage (GTDB taxonomy): Bacteria > Actinomycetota > Actinomycetes > Actinomycetales > Dermatophilaceae > Ornithinicoccus. The sequence goes on along the minus strand of CAWDNY010000001.1, from coordinate 144,741 downwards.
CTCGGAACACCGGCGGCACCGCAGCAACCAGGTCTTGGGCCGTCAGCAGGTCCGGACCTTGCAGCACCGGCCGCCAGCGGGCAGCCGGGCGGCCTTCATCGCCGTCATCGTTGCTCTCCCTGTCGGCGTCACCGTCGCTCGGGCTGTCGCCATCGCCTTCGACGACGCCTGGCAGCACCCGGCCACGCTCGACGAGGTCGCGGGCGAAGTCGACTAGCTCGGCCACGAACCGCACCGACGCGCCGTACCGCACGTCCTGCACGGAGTCGTGCCTCACCTGTTGAGCATCGTTGCCGTCGCGGGGGCTACCCATCTGGAGTGCGGCCGTCGGCTCGAGGGTCACGAACGGGACCGACCACGGCAGCAGCGCCGGCCCCTTGACGGGATCGGGCCGCGGGCTGAGGCGGACGAGCTCGGGGGAGTCCAGCGGGGCGGTGCGCACCGAGGGCAGCAGCAGCGTGGCCGTGCCCGCCTCAGTGCTCGCTTCAAACGTCACCCCGGGAGCTGTCGTGCTGACGAGGTCGCCTGCTGCAGCCGCGAACGGGTGCGGTCGCGCCGAGCGCAGCGCCTGGCTCTTGCTCTTGACGCTGCGATCGGAGTCCTCGGCCCACAGGCACAGCCGATCGCGTGCCCAGAACCCGTGTATCGCCAGCACCACTCGCTCCCTTCGCGCACATACCGTAAACCACGATCGGCCCCATCCAAACCCCCACCTGCTCGCGGACGCCGTAGCGGCCGACCGGACCGGCGCGGTGCATGCCGTCGCAGCCGCCCGCCAGGCCAGCCGTGCTGCCACCCATGAGCAGACGGCGGCCTCGCTGCGGGCCCCAGGATGGTCCTACCGGCTCAACCCGGTCCCGGCAGAAGGAGCAGGATCATGAGGTCATGAGGTCATGAGGTCATCGTCATCGGCAGTGGACTCTCCGGCCTGGCCACGGCTGCGGAGTTGACCGCCTGCGGGGTGGACACGGTCGTGCTCGAACGCGGGCCAGGCCTCGGAGCGGCCTGGGCCGGGCGCTACGACGCGCTGCGGTTCAACACCAGCCGCCGACTGTCCGCGCTGCCCGGCCACCGTTCCCCCGTGAGTACGGTCAGTTCCTCACGCGCGACCAGTACGTCGCCTACCTGGGCAGCTACGCGGCCGCCCGCGACGTCACCGTCCAGACCGGGTCGAGGTCACCGGCCTGGAGCGGAGGGGAGACCGGTGGGTGGTCGGCACCGCTGACGGCGAGCGCACCACGCGGCACGTGGTGGTGGTGGCCACCGGGATCTTCCACACTCCCGCGCTGCCGATGTGGCCCAGCGCTGCCGAGTTCTCGGGCGCTCTGGTGCACGCGGCTGACTACCGCAACCCCACGCCGTACCGGGTGCGGACGTGCTCGTGGTCGGTGCCGGCTCGACCGGCTACCGCACCGGCCTGGACCGGCTCGTCGGGCATTTGGACGTGCTGGACGAGCGGGGTATGCCGCGCGACCCCACGGGGGGCGAGGTGCTGCCCGGGCTGCGCTTCGTCGGCTACGTCTACCGTCCGGGTCTCACCGGGTATGTCGGGGGGCTGGCACGGCGATGTCCCGCCCTGCTCCGCGAGCGCCCGAGCCTGCTGAGCCACCTCGTGCAACACGATGGTCGTGGCCGGGTGCGGATCGTCCACCGGCCCCAGCCAGTCCAGGGCCTGCGGGGTCGCCGACACCACGGCGCTCTCGTCGTCCAACACCACCAGAGCAGGGCCCTCGGCGCTGGCCCGGGCGGTCTCGGCGAGCAGCAGCGCGGTGTGGATGCCGTGCCCGATGTGCGGGCTCGGCCGAGCCACTTGGTCGACCTCGGCGGCGCTGAACCACGGCTCGCCAGCCCAGCGGGTCAGACACGCGTGGCCCGCGCTCAACGACGCGGCCGGCACCTCCGCCTGCGCCAGGGCGGCGAACTTGTTGAGGCCGGGCTCGGTGAGCTCGCGCTCGATCAGCGCCAGGTGCTCTTCCCGAGGCACGCCCTCCTCGCGCACCCCGGTGATCAGCATGGTCTCGGGGTCGACGAGCAGCCATCCCGCCACGGCGTAGGGGATCTCGGCTCTGAGGTATCCGCGACGGTGCCGGACGACATACCCCCGATCTTCCTCGTCTCGGCGGGGATCGTCGAGGGCAGGAGGGATGCCACATGCCGGAGCTGCGTCGCCCCACTGCGACCCACGAGGTCACCAACCAGCCGCCGCTTCGACGAGGTGGAACACCACCCGGGACGTCAGGCGAAATGTCGCTGGTCCACCCAGCGCACTGACCTCCACGAACTGTCGGGCTGTGCTGGCGGCGTATACCGATCGACCGATGCGTATCTGCGCTAGGGTCGGCCGCAGCGTGGGGACGGCGTGAGAGACACAGTGAACGTGAGTTTCACGTACTCGAGAAGGTGCTCGACTCGTAGGAGGGACCTGTGAACACTCGACCCCGCGTCCTGCCCGCCGAGGCGGATGTCGTGATCATCGGCGGTGGGGTGATGGGGGTCAGCACCGCCTACCACCTCGCCAGCGCCGGCGTGGAGTGCGTCGTGCTCCTGGAACGGGACGAACTGGGGCAGGGATCGACGTGCAGGTCGGCCGGCGGGGTGCGGGCAGTGTTTTCCGATGACATCAACATTGCGCTCGGTCTGCGCGGCCTGGAGACCTTCGAAAGGTTCGGCGAAGCGCTCGGCCAGGAGATCGACCTGCATCAGGTCGGCTACTTGTTCTTGCTCGACAACGACGCCGACGTGGGGGTATTCGCCAAGAACGCCGAGCTGCAGCGATCGATGGGTGTCGAGAGCCGGATGATCTCGGTCGAGGAGGCCGCAGCGCTCTCGCCGATGATCGACCCCGAGGGCCTCCAAGCCGCGCTCTGGTCACCCCGCGCCGGGCACTGCACCCCGGAGTCGGTGGTGCAGGGATACGCCCAGGCCGCGCGGAGGGCGGGCGCAACGATCCTGACCGGCACGGCAGCGACCGACCTCGAGATGGACGGCACCACGATCCTGGCGGTGCGCACCGTGCGGGGACAGATCGCCACTGACACCGTCGTATGCAGCGCGGGTGCCTGGTCGAGGCAGGTCGGGTCCTGGGCAGGCGTCGACCTGCCCGTGGAGCCGTTGCGACGCCGGATCCTGACCACCGAGCCGATCTCCGGGCTGGACCCGAATCCTGGGTATCGCCTTGGGTGCCGCCCTGACCGGCTTGTTGCCGGTCCCGGAGATCCAGTACCTGGCCTACCTGCACAACGCCGAGGACCAGTTGCGGGGTGAAGCGGCGACGCTGCCGTTCTTCTCCAACGGCCAGTTCCACAACCCGATGGTGGTGCGGGTGGCCGGTTACGGATACCAGAAAGGCTTCGGCGGGCACTTCCACAACGACAACGCACTCGGGGCGTTGCTCGATATCCCCGGCCTGCTGATCGCCTCTCCGTCTCGTCCGGATGACGCCGCCGTGATGATGCGCACCTGCCTGGCTGCGGCACGCTTGCAGGGGTTGACCTGCGTGTTTCTGGAGCCCATCGCCCTTTACCACTCGAGCGACTTGTACGAACCGGGGGATGGGGAGTGGGCCGCCCCGTATCCGGCCCCTGGCTCGCTGTCCGATCAAGCAGTGTTGGAGCCTGCGCTGGCCCAGTCTGCGCTGGGCACGACGCGCTGCTACAGCGACGGCACTGACCTCACGATTCTGACGTTTGCGAACGGGGTGCCGATGTCGTTGCGGGTGGCCCGGAGGCTGAAGGAAGACGGGATAGGGACACGGGTCGTTGACCTGCGCTGGCTCCGGCCCCTGCCTGTGGCCCAGATGCTCGCGGCAGCGAACGTCAGCAGGCGAGTGCTGGTCGTCGACGAAACCCGCCGCACCGGGGGGTCTCCGAGGGCATCGTCACCGCCTTGGTGGACGCCGGGTTCACGGGCCGGATCGTCCGAGTCACCAGCCAGGACAGCTTCATCCCGCTCGGCGACGCCGCCCTCGACGTGCTCCTGGCGGAAGAGGCCATCGAAAGCGCCGCCCGTGAGGTCATCCAGCGCGGGTGAGGCCGTCGCCGCTGTCGAACGCCGGGGCCGCTCGGCACGTCAGACGAGGGGTCTTTGGTTCCACCAAGCCACCGTGGCCCCCGCGACCGCGAGGGACAGGATGGGGACCAGGGTGAGTTGTCCTAGAGACACCGAGGCCATCGCAAGAGAGTTTGCGGCCCACAGCGCCGGTGAGGAGAAAAGGGAACCACGAGCCGGCTCCGGCCAGGACCGCGACCTGTGCGGCGACGACAAGCCCGATGAGCCCGCCGAACGCGGCCAGGTAGCCACGACCGGCGCTCGCGAACATGGCGACGGTGAGGGCGAGGAGGCCGGTCAGGGCCGCCATCGCGACGACCCGGCCCAACGCGGTGAGTGTTTCGCTATCGGGGGGTCCGAGCCCGGTGGCCATGCCGATCAGCAGTGCGGATGGTCCCAGGGCCGCGGAGATCGCGAGCGTCCACAGGGCCAGCAGCACGAATTTGGCTGCAGCTACTGCGCCGCGCGGGGTCGCCGAGGCGTAGAACGAGACGATGGTGCGGTCGGCATACTCACGACCGAAGCACCAGGCCACGCCGATGCCCATCCCCAACAAACCGCCCGTGGCGACGACTTGGCCCAGCCCCGACACGTAACCGTCCCAGCCTGGTCCTGGCAGCATGGCTCGAGCCTTGAGTGTCATGGGATCGGAGCCGGATCGTCCGGCGGAGGCGGCAAAGGCCGAGGCCATGAGCGACGGTGCCAGGAGCAGGATCACCGTCGTGCTCACCATCACCCGGGAGCGCCTCAACTTGAGCCACTCGACCTCCAGCGCGGCGCGCATCAGATCACACTTCATGAGTGCACCCCGAAAGCAATTTTTCAGCATCGCGATCGGCGGCGTGCACCATCTCAAAGAAAGCGTGCTCCAGATCGACGATGTTGCGCGGCAACTCCCCGACCACGCGGCCCCGATGGATGACCTCGACTCGATCGGCGACTCGCGCGACCTCGTCGAGGTGGTGGCTGGAGACCAGCACCGCCGCCCCGTGCTGAGCCGCATCCTGCACCACGTCGCGTGGAAGCACGACGCCGGAGGGGTCGAGGGCGTTGGTGGGTTCATCCAGGATGAGCAGCCGGGGTGAGGGACCAGGGCGCTGGCCAACCCGAGGCGCTTTTTGTTGCCTTGCGACAGCGTGGAGCAGCGACGGGTTCGGTATGCCGTCAGTCCCAGACGTTCGACAGCCTGCGCGGCGGCGCGAGGAGCCTCAGCTCGGCTCAAGCCGTGTAAGCGTGCCGCCGCGCACAAGTTTTGGGCGACCGTGAGCTCGGGGTAGGCGAACGGTGACTCGATCATGTGGCCAACCCACCGCCACTGCTCGGATCCGGCAGTGGCCACGTCGTGGCCGAAGATGTCCGCAGAGCCGGAGTCGGGGTGCGTCATGCCCAGAGCCGGCCTCATCAATGTCGTTTTGCCGGCCCCATTGAGCCCGATGAGGGCCACGACTTCGCCGGCCTCAGCGGACAAGGTGAGGTCTTCGATCACGACGCCGTGGCCGAACTGCTTGGTGAGGTGGCTGCATCGCAATGCGCGGCCGGTCACGGTTTTCATCGTGACTCCAGGGCGCGGCCGCTCGGATCGAGGATGTCCAGTGCTTCCAACAGATTCTCCTTCAGGGACGTGCTCGCGTCGCTGGCTCCCCACGCGAGGACGGCGGCGGTCAGCGCTCCGATGGTGGCTGCCGCGGCGATGTCTGACTCGAAGGGCGGTGACACCTCAGCCAAGGCCTGACTCACCGCACTTTGGGTGGCGACGGTGTTGGCCCACATACCCCCGGTTAATGCGGGTGTGGTGGCGACGATCCGGACCCGCTTCTTGACCTGTTCTTCCTCCGGCAAGCTCATCGCATCCAGCGCCGTTCGCACCCCGCGGCAGGCGCGAGTCAGTGCCGTGAGATCTCGTGGTTGGGCCGTGACCGCTGCCGCTATCTCCGGGTCGAACGGGTCCTGCAGGACCAGCGACTGCTTGGTGGGGAAGTGGCGGAAGAACGTCATGTGTGAGACACCAGCCGCCCGCGCCATCTGCTCGACGGTGACGGACTCGTAGCCTTCGTCGATGATCAGCGCGAGACCGATGTCCTGCAGGCGTTCGTGAGTTCTCAAGCGACCCATTCTTGAATGTTAGTCACTAACATTTGGGCCTGTCAACGCTCGCGCCACGCCTTGAATGCGAGCAGAGAACCGAGCGCGGTCAAGGGGACCCAGATGGCTCGCTCAATGAGTGACGGCGAAATCGCGTTCAGCACGACGCCGAAGCCGAGGTAGACCCCCATACCGAGCAGCGCCCATCGACGACCGCAACGGCCGGGACGCGGGTGGCGAGCGGCAATGGCCGCGACGCCCACGAAGGCCAGGGCCGAAACGCCGCTGGCCAGGCGCAGGCGGTCCGGTAGTACGCCGCTGTGTGCGCCGCCCCACGCCGCCGCGCCCCACGGAGCTCCGCTGGCCAGCGCAACCTGGAAGGCGCTGACCCCCGCGCACCATCCGGCCAATGCCACGCCCCAGGGGTGCCGTGTTGGTGGTTCGTCGAGGTTGTCCACATGAAGGTATCTATCAGATAGGTTCGGAGCATGTCAAAGCAATCTCAGACCGAAATGGCCGTCCTGGGTGCTCTGGAGTTGGGGCCGGCGACGGGCTACGCGATCCGTCAGGAGATCAGCGAAACGTTGGGCCAGTTCTGGAGTGAGAGCTACGGGCAGATCTATCCGACGCTGTCGAGGCTCGTGCGGGACGGGTTGGCTACCCCTGATGCGCCGGGCCGCACGTCGGGGACGTCGTTTCGGATCACTGCCGCTGGGACCTTGCGACTGCGTGAGCTGCTACGCGAGCCAGCCCCGGTGACCCCCGCACGCAACGGTCGACTCCTGCGCCTGTTCTTTGGGTCGCTACTCGGGCCACGGGAGTGCATGGCGATTGTCGAGGAGGCGGAAGCAGCCGCGCAATCCCTGCTGGCGCGCCTTGCGCACGCGCGGGCAGAGGTCGAGCACGAGACCGATCCGGGTGCTGCCTACCGCCTGATCACCATCAGCGCGGGGGAGCACGCGGCCCGAGCGCAACGGGCCTGGGCACAGGAGTCCCTGACGACGCTGCGCAGGCTTGCCGAGGCCGAGGCCGAGGCCGTCCGATAACGAAGGTGCGTGAACGACCCCGGGGGTATGTCGGCAGGCTGGTCTAGTGTGAACGTATGTTCGACGAAGAGCCGCCGGAGGAGCCGGTAGAGGTCACCCGCATCGGTGCGGATGGCTCGCTTTTGGGTGCCCGTGCCGGTGCTGGTGCTGGTGGTAGTGGTGCTGAGGCTGAGGAGTCGCCGTGGCGCTCGCCCGGGGACGTCCTGACTTCCCATATCGGGGACGGGACGCGCTCGGTGATGTTGGCGTCCACGGTCGCGCCTGTCGCGCCGCGGCTCAGCGACGATGAGGTCAAGGCTGGGCTGACCGACATTGACGGTATGCGGGCGCGCACCGAAACGTTGACCTTGCGCATGGTGACCGAGGCCCTCGAACGCGGCTTGCCGTCCAAGAAGGGGTTGACCGCGCACGACTGGCTCACGGTCCACTGCCCGTGGCTGGCCCCGATGGCGATCAGTGACCTGGTGACGGTGGCACGTGGCATGGGCAATCCGCTGCACGCGAAACTGCACGATGAGGTCGTTACTACGGGTATGCCGGTGCGGCGGGCCGCGTCGATCCTGCGGGCGTTGGCGCGGGTGAAACCGTTCATGGACACCATTCCCGACCCTGACGCGCCCCCGGCTGAAGACGGTGCTGACGTGGATGAGAATGGTGATCGGGTCAGTGAATACGAAGCCGCCCTGGCCCGGTTGATGAGCATCGCCGGGGACACGGACCAGAGCGACAAAGCCCTGCGTCGGGCCACGGACCGGATGACCTCAGCCGTGCTCCCGGAGAAAGACCACGACACCAAAGAACGCGCGATCAACGAACTCCGCGGGGTCAACGAGTCATCGCTGGCTGACGGGTCGCTGGTCCGGTTCATCGTGACCGCCAACCCTGAAGGTGCAGCACTGTTCCGGTCCATCTTCCACTCACCCCTGGCCGCGCCCAGCCCCGACGAGACCGGCCCCGACGAGCGGACCGCCTCGCAACGCCGGTACGACGCGCTGATCACCGTGATGAAACGCGGCATCGCCGGCAGCGACAGTGCCCCCACCACCCCCAAAGCCACAGTGAACGTCACCATCCGGTGGGACCTGCTCCGTCACAGCTTCACCGGGACCGGGACCACCGACACCGGAGAAACCCTCTCCCCCGAAACGGTGCGGCGGATGGCCTGTGACGCCGACATCATCCCCATGATCCTGGGCACCGAGAACGAAATCCTGAACCAAGGCCGAGCCAAACGCCTCATCACCCCCGGTCAACGACGAGCACTGCACCACCGAGACCAACACTGCACCTTCCACGGCTGCACCACCCCAGCCCCCTGGTGCGACGCCCACCACGTCCAACACTGGTCACGCGGCGGCCGATCAGACCTATCCAACTACGCGTTGTTATGCGGGCGGCACCACACCATCGTCCACGAACGAGACCTCACCGCCACCGTCCATCCCACCGGCGTCACCTGGCATGTCTAACTGCCGCGCTCCATACCCGGCCCCCGACGGTCGGGCTAATGGCATGCCTGATCGCGGTGTCATGGGACAAGCCCTGCGGCTTGACGTAGCGGAAACCTGCAACCGTCGCCATCAGCGGGATGCGAGACGCCGAGGACAAGGTCAACGAACCAGAGCCCGAGCCCGAGCCGGAAGAAGAGCCGGAAGTCCAGGCCGCCCCAAAACCTGAAGAAGAACCCGAACCCGTAGAAGAAGCGGAACCCGAGCCGGAACCAGAACCTGAGCCGGAGCCCGCGCTGTATCGGCGCGGCGACCAAGGCGACGGGGTCCTCGCGCTGCAGAAGCAACTGTCCTCGACAGGGTACTGGTGCGGCACGCCCGATGGTGGCTATGGCCACTTGACCGAGCAAGCAGTGTTCGCCCTGCAAAAGGCCCACGGCCTCAACCGAGACGGCGTCGCCGGGCCCAACGTGCGCGCGGCTGCGGCCAAGAACTTCTTCCCCAAGGCTGTTGCCAGCGGCGACCTGGTGGAGGTCCACCTCAACACACAGTTGCTCCACATCGTCCGCGGCGGACGGACCACCATGGTGCTCAACACTTCGACCGCCAGCGGCGAGAAGTATGAGTTCCAAGGCAAGGAATACACCGCTCGCACGCGGACAGGCGACTTCCGAGTCGGGTACACGGACGGCTCGGGCTGGCGTGACGGTGAGCTCGGCGAGATGTGGCGGCCGATGTTCTATTCGGGCAACTACGCCATCCACGGCTCGAAGTCGATCCCGCCGTGGCCGGCGTCGCACGGATGCTCCAGGCTTTCGGTAGCCGCCATGGACATGATCTGGAACCAAGGCTTGATGTCGATGGGTAGCCGCGTCCTCGTGACATAGGACTCGAGATCACATGGGCTCCGGAGTCAATCCGACCCTTGAGTCGCTGCGAGATGGGCAAATGCTGGGTATGACGTCTGGGCACCTTCGCGGGTCGCCGCCAACGCGCCGACTTCGACGGCTAACCTGGCCGCCTCCACGAGCGAAGAGCCCTCCGCCAGCCGGTGGGCCAACGCGCCCATGAAGGCATCGCCGCATCCGGTGGTGTCGACCGCCTCCACTCGCGGTGCACCAATCATGCTGATCCGACCATCGTCGCCTCCGACCTCCGTATAGGCCGTGGCGTCCAAGACCACCGCGCCGTCGGGACCAAGCGTCACCACAACGCGCTCGACACCGCGCTGAATGAAGGCGTTCAACCGCGAGTCCCAATCTGTTGAACCTGCGGCGGTGGAGCCGGCGATCCCCTGAGCCCTCGCATCCTCGCGCGCACCGAGGAACAGCTCGGCCTCATGGCCGTTCACGACCAGCACATCCACCGCCGCAGGCAACGTCGCTGGCACATCGGCATACGGCGAGAGGTTGAGTAGGACCGTCGCCCCCGCAGCCTTTCCCGCTTCGGCGGCCGCTTGCACTGCGGGCATCGGGACCTCCAGGCACAGGCACACAACCGCAGGCTGGCCGAAGTCAGCGTCGTGGACCGACCGGGCCGTATGCCGCCCGTTGGCCCCGGCGGACACGATGATCGTGTTTTCGCCATCGACGTCGACCACGATCATGGCCGACCCTGTTGCGTGATCCGGGTCTTGTGTCACGCCGCTCACGTCCACGCCAGCTGTCTCAGCCTCGCTCAGCAGGAACCTCCCGTGCGCGTCGTCGCCAACCGCCCCGATCAGCCGCACGCGTGACCCGAGGGTGGCGGCAGCGACGGCCTGATTGGCACTCTTGCCACCAGGAGCCGTCACCAATTCAGAGCCCTGCAGCGTCTCGCCGGGTTGAGGGAACCGGTCGACGCGGACCGTGAGATCCGCATTGAGGGAGCCGAAGACGGTGACAACTCGAGGCGGACGTGTATCCACAGGGACCAAGGGGTTACTCCTCACGCTGGGTGGCGGCAGAGATCGGGGTCAACGCACTGTCACAGCGGGGCGTCGATATCTCAACTGCGCAAAGAGAACACGGCCGCGGTGATAAGTCAGCGGTCGAGGACGGTCCCGTCTTTCAGCGTCACCGTAATGGTGAAATCGAAAGCACCATGATCTGGGTCTGACGACCCGAGCGGCCACCATGCCGCGAGATGTCCGTCCGCCAAGGAGGCTTCGATCTGTTGGCCCTCGTTGCTGATGATGTCCACAGCGGCCACGTCATCGCTGACCACTCCCGTCGCATAGAAGAAGTCACCCTCCTCGGTTCTGCCAAACCCACCGGCGGTGATGTCCACGTTGGCGTCATTCGAGATGACCTGGCTCTGGGTGCTGGCCACATAGCCGGAGCTGTTCCGCTTGTCCGCCTCGGTGAGAAGGCGGTTCACCGCTGCGGAAGGCATCAGGCAAGCGCCACCGATCGATTCTGCACCTGTCATAGATACGAATGTCCAGCCTCCTCGTGACTCGCTCACCTGAGTTGTGAAATTGGCGACATCGGCCATCGGCCCGTCTGTATCCGGGCCAAGAACTCGGGTGGTGAGGTATTCGCGGCACGCTTCGCCTGCTCTGATTGCTTGGGACGGTTCCAGCGGAGTCGGCGTCGCCGACCACCCGGCGTATGCCGTGTCGTTGCCTCCTAGTCCGCCGATGGCGACCGCACCGATCACCGCCGCGGCCGTGACGGGCAATGCGACCCATCGCCACGACGGCATACGACGTGCTGGCCGGGTTTGATGGTAGGCAGGCGCTATAGGTTCGCCCGGATCGGAATGCAGGACCCGCCGAAGGGTGTCCTCGGCGCGTCCCCGCTCCATGAGGTTGAGTTTTTCGCTCGCGGGGTCCAACCCTTGGAGTGCCTTGTCTTCGAGGTGACGAATGGACTCTCGACCGCTTGAGGTAGGCAGTTTCATGATTCTGTCCTTTCCAATGACGACGGGCTTGGGAATCCGTCCGAGAGCGCACGCAAGCGGCGGCGGGCACGAGAGAGTCGAAGCCTGAAGGCGACCGGCGAGATGCCAAGCACGCCGGCAGCGGAAGGTCCATCGAGTCCGTCGAGCACTGAGAGGCAGATCGCCTCCTGATCGGCAGCGGTGAGCTCCGACCAGACGCGTGAAATGTCTAGCCTTGCGGCCATGAGGTCCGCGTTGACGTCAGCCTCCGATCGGGCAGGAGTGAAAGCAGCCAATCGCACCGAGAGTGCCCGCTGGCGCCCCCTGCCGCGTGCCGAGTTCAGCAACGTTCTCCGGGCGACGCCGTAGAGCCAGGCCCGGCTTTCGCCCGATGATTCGGGCATCTCGTCGAAGCGCCGCCACGCGACGAGGAACACATCGGCGGCGACATCCTCGGCTTCGGTCGCGTGGACGCGGCGTTGCACGAACCGGAGCAGGTCGCCATACGTGGCGGCAAAGAAGTCCGCGAACTCACGCTCGCGAGATCCCGTGATCGGGATCGCCGGCTTCGTCGAAGGCTCCATGCTCTGTATATGTCCAGCAGACCCCGCTGTGTGTCTCGGCCGATCACCGACGATATCGACGCTGTTCACGGCGAGGCGCCCTTCACCGCACCAAACTTCTACTCGCTATCGGGTTTCTCGCTGTTGGCCCATCGCTCCCCAGGATCGCCGCCCCAGGCGTCCCAGGCCACGCGGCCAGGACTGGGGAAGCCGTCGCCGCCTCGGGTGAAGCCTTTCGCCTCCTTGTCGGTTGCATGCCGAGAGAAGTAGTTGCGCATCCTTTCGATCACGTCGTCGCTCACGGCGTCGCTCACGGCGTCTCCCCTGGCTAGCTGATGAGCACGTTTGGCACCGGTGTCGGTGAAGTTCTTCCCTGCATTGCCGTCGTTGATCCAGTCTGAGCTGCTTCCTTCACACCCTTCGGTGGTGTGTGGTTACCCATGGTGTTCCTCCCGTTTGCCGTGCTCCCGACCCATATCTGCTGCTAGTTCATTGTGCGGGGATCAAGGCGAACTTGCCCACGTGTCCCTTGGTGAGGAACTCCCGTTGGGCATCGGCGATGCGCTCCAGCGGGAACGTCTTCTCCAGCAGTGGCAGGATCTCGCCGCTTTCGATCGCCGCGATCACGCTCGGAAACACCGGCTCGTCCCACGCCGTGCAGCCGATCAACGTGAGATCACTGAGATACATCGTGCGCAGATCGAGATCGACCGATGGCCCGCCGATCGCTCCGGACGACACGTAGGTCCCGCCCCGGCGCAGCACCTTGAGCATCGCCGGGAAGCTATCGCCGGCGACGTTGTCGATCACAACGTCGATGCTGCGCGCGCCGAGAACTTGGACGATGTCGTCATCTCGACCCAAAAACTGGTCAGCGCCCAAGGCAAGGACTCGCTCGTGCTTTGCCGCGCTCGCGATACCGATGATCTCAGCGCCGCGCCGCTTCAAGAGTTGGACGAGCGCCGAGCCGACTCCGCCGGATGCGCCAGGCACCAAGACCTTCGATCCGACGACAATGCCAGCGCGCTGCACCATGTTTTCGGCCGTGCCGTAAGCGCACGGAATGGTCGCCAACTCAGCATCGGTCCAGTCGCAATCGACCGTGAAGACCTCACTCGCCGGGACGACCACGAATTGGGCGAACGCACCGTCGAAGTCCGAGCCCAGCCATCTCGTCTCCATCGAAGGGTGGTTCAGCGAGGCCGACGCCTCGAACCCACCTGTCCGCATACAGGATCGGACCAGGACTCGGGAGTCGATCAGCTCCTCGTCGCCGCCCGGCCCGACGGAGATCACTTGGCCGCAGCAGTCGGCTCCTTGGATGAGCGGGAAGGGGGGCGCCGCGTTCCATCCACCGTCGTCGCGGGACGATGACTGGCTGAAGTCAGTCGAGGCGTCTTCGGTGCCAGTGGTGACGGACGCGGAGTACCACCCCAAGCGGGTGTTGATCTCGGTGTTGTTGACCCCGGCCGCTAGCACGCGGAGCAGGACCTCATCCGGTCCAGGCACAGGCAGCGGCACTTCGTGGGCGACGAGTTGGTCGTAGTCACCCACTCCCTGGGTCACCATTGCCATCATCGTTTCGGTCGCCATGTCTCGCCTCTCGACGGGTCGATCTTCAGGAATGGGGCGCAGGGGCCGGATCTATGGGACCAGCCGGAGACGTTGGTCGTGGAGCATCTCGTATGTCGACCGGCAGGCTTCGGCGACCGCGCCGTCATGGTCGTTGAGCGTGATGTCGCGGGCCTGCCACGGCGCGAAACCGGTCGAGGCGTGGACGGAGTCGTACCAGTGAGGTGCCCAAACCCCATCGCTGTCCCGCGGCCCGGCCGGCCACGACAACATCGACGGGGTGAAGTCGATGCCGAGCCAATCGCAGATCCACTGCAGGTGGGCCTCGGGATCGCAGAGGAAATCGGCAGCGTCAACGACGGGCACGTCCTCACCGGCGGATTGCCACTGCGCCCACAGCCGGGCTTGCTGGGGTATGCCGATGTCGTCGGGTTCGCACGATTGGCGCGACCGCACGTAGGACGCAACCACCTCGGCAGGGTCGCGGATCAGCAGGATGTTGTGGAAATCGTGAGTCCAGCTCAGGTCGTCGCTCGGCAACATGTGATGGCTCATGTGCTTGGCGTACGCCACGCTGACGCCGTCGGCAGGAGGGGCCCGTAGTTCTTCAACGACATCGGCGAACTCGGTCGGCTGCGATGCGATGACGTCGTCGCGACCGGGGTGGTCCAACCCGGTGCGCGACAGGTATGCCGCATAGAACGGCTCGTCCACGACCGACGTATCCGGGCGGTTCTCCCAGGCACGCATCATCGCCGTCGAGATGTTGCGTGGTCCCGACCACATTGCGACGCGGGTCACCTGGCTCGTCATGGTGACGCTCACTCCGCGGCTTTCGCGTCTTGGGGGTCTCTTGTTGCGGCGTCCGAGGCCACCAGGTCGGCATACAACCCTTGTAGTCGCTTCACCATTGGGCCGCGTTCGCCGGTGCCGATCGTCCGCCCATCGACGGTCCGCACGGGCACGACCCCGGCAAATGTCCCGGTGACGAACGCCTCCTTAGCGCTGTAGACATCGGTCAGCGAAAACGTCCGTTCGCGGGTCACAATCCCCGCCTCGCCGCATACCGCCAGGACGTTGGCGCGGGTGATGCCGTGCAGGCAATATCGCCCATCCGAGGTCCAGACTTCATCGCCCGCGCCATCTTGAGCAGCGATGTCCGTCGCGGCGACGACGATGAAGAAGTGTGTGCTGTTGCAGGTCGCGACGAAGCCGTCGGGGTCCAGCATCAGCGCCTCATCGGCGCCAGCATTCGCCGCCTGAATGCACGCCTGAATGTCGTTGAGTTTGCTGTGTGCGTTCAGGCGCGGGTCGAGCGTGTCCGGGCTGGCGCGGCGCACGTGCGTGGTGAAGAGCGTGATGCCTTCGCTGACCGTGGCCGGCAGGGCTTCCTTGTGCTCCGCGATGATGACGACGGTCGCCGGGCCGGCGCTGGCCCGCGGGTCTTGGTATGGGGTCGACTTGGGACCGCGGGTGACCATCAGGCGGATGTGGACCCCGTCGCGCATCTCGTTCGCGGCGAGGGTCTCGTACAGCGCGGCGCTCATCTCGGCGCGGGTCATGCCGATGTCGAGCATGAGCGCGGTCGAGCCCTCCCAGAGCCGGTCGAGGTGCTGCTCGAGGAACAGCGGATGACCGTCGTGGACGCGCAACCCTTCCCAGACGCCATCGCCGAGGACGAACCCGGCGTCGAACACCGAGACCACGGCTTGATCGCGGGGGAGCAGATTGCCGTTCACCCAGATCAGGACCTCGGCGTTGCGCGGATCGTCCTCGTAGCTGTGGGTCCCAAGCGCCATGGTGGCGAGACTAGCGGCGAGAGGTTGCCTGCGCATACGGCAACGACAGGCCGGTATCACCCTTGGTATCATGCAGCCTATGGCCATGACTCTGCGACTCGATGAGCAAGAAACTGACGCCCTGCGGCTGCGCGCTGAGCGGGAGGGCCGCTCGATGCAAGACGTCGCCCGTCAGGCTGTGCGGGACTATGTCGAGCGGTCCAGCCGCACAGAGTTGCTCGACGGCGTGCTCGACGAAGAGTTGCCCAAGTATGCGGAGGCGCTGCACCGCCTCGGCCAATGATCTACCTCACGCTCGAGGACCTGCTGCGGATCGCCCATCGCGTGTTGCCGGTCGTGGAGATCAAAGACACCGGTCTGCTCGAGTCCGCGTTGGGTCGACCCCAAGCCTCCGCATTTGGAGCCGACGCCTATCCCGATCTGCTCACCAAGGCCGCAGCCCTCACGCACTCGGTGACCAAGAATCATGCCCTGATCGACGGAAACAAGCCCCTGGGCCTTGCTTCGTTGATCGCGTTCCTCGGTCTCAACGGACCGCGGCTCACGATGACGAACGACGAGGCTTTCGACTTCATCATTGCGATCGCTGACGGTCGCCTGGATTCCGTCACCGATATGGCCAAGATCCTGAAGCAGGGCACCGAGCCGCGTCCTTAGCCGATGGTGTGGTCCCGGCTCGCGTGTCGGCGCACCCGGCTACGGTAATCCGGTGGGGATCTCCGTGAGGTCGACGAGCTGGGCGCGCGGCGCAAGCGACGCCGCCATCAGCCGCGTCGTCGGGCCGGCGTCATTTGCTCGCGGTCGCCAGTATGCCGAGGCGGGTGCCATCCAAACGTTGCTGGAGCGGGCCGACGGCGAAGTCCTGCTGGCCACGGTGAGTGGGAGTGGCCGCAGTCTCTACCAAACGATCGTCGAGCTGTATGGGGACGATTCTCACAAGACCCACCACCTTCCTCTCTTTGCCGGGCGCTGCAGTTGCCCGATGAGCCACAACTGCAAGCACGTCGCTGCGGTGGTCCTGACCGCTCGCGCCGCGGCCGAGCACCTCGCGCCCAGCGCCAGTTGGGAGGAGGCGCTGCGACCGCTCATCGGCACACCGGTAACGACCACCACACCCGACAAGCCCGGTGCCGCCCTCGAGTTCAGCCTGGTCTCCGGGCCGCCGCGCACCAGGGGAGCACCCGCGCGGCGCATCGAGATCAAGCCGTTGCGCGAGGGCAAGACCAAACGGTGGGTACGCACTGGTGCGACGTGGAACGACCTCGGCGGCCCGTGGGGGCGCGGCTCAGTGCGGGACGAGCACCAAAGCGTCATCGCCGAGATCCTGAGCCTGCATAAGGCCAGTCAAAGCGGCCACTACTACGCCTACGGCAACCCGACGGTGCTCCTGGACGAGCTCGGTTTGGGCATCTGGCCCCTGCTTCGACGAGCCATCTTGCTGGGTATGCCGTTGGTCGCTGGCGGTGACATTGGCTCAGTCCGTCTCCTCGAAGGGTCGGCCCGGCTCGCTCTCGACGTGACCCGTGCCGACGATGGCGGCCTTCACGTCCGGTCGGACATCCTGCATACCGAAGCTCCTCATGCGCCTCACTCTCAGGCGCCCGATGCCCACGCGCCCGATGCTCAGGCGCCCGATGCTCAGGCGCCCGATCTTCACGCGCTTGATCTGAATGGCGAGCACCCCCGGGCCGAGCGAGCTATGACCGGGTATCGACTGATGCTCGGCACACCTGCTCATGGCGTCGCGGTCCTCGATGCCGAGCAGTGTCTGCACCTGGCGGCGCTCGCTGAGTCCCCGAGCGAGGCGGTCAGCGATCTGGCGGCGGCGAACGATCCGATCGCCGTTCCCGCCGGCGATGCCGATCGATTCCTTGACCTGTACTACCCAGTGTTGTCGCGGCAGGTCGCCGTGGCCTCATCCGATGCCAGCGTGACCTTCCCCGAGGCGGTCACACCGCGTCTCACGCTGACCGTGGCGTATGCCGAGCATCACCGCGTCACGCTGGGCTGGGGATTCGTCTACGCCCGAGCCGGTGCTGAGGCGTCCGGCACTCACGTGGACTTTGAGCACTCGGCTGCCGATCCGCCGCGCGACCTCGAAGCCGAGCAGCACTTGCTCGACAGTGTCACGGAGCTGCAGGTCATGCCGAGGTTGCAGCGGGCTTCGGCGTCGGGCTCGATGCACCCACGGTCGGCGGCGACGCTGGCCGGGCTGGACACGGTGACGTTCACCAGCGAGGTGCTGCCCGAGTTGCTGCGGCGCGACGACCTGGTGTTGACCCGCGAAGGCGAGCCTGCCGCATACGTCGAAGTCGATGACGCGCCCACCGTGCACCTGCAGACCCTGGACCCAAACACCGCTGGCTCCCACGAGAACGATGCCGCTTTCGACGCCAAGGGCGATGGGGCACAGGGTGACTGGTTCGACCTGCAGGTCTCGGTCAGCATCGCCGGTGAGCACGTGCCGTTTGCGCCGCTGTTCGCTGCGCTGACCCAGGGCGAGGAGGTCATGCTGCTGGACTCGGGCACCTGGTTCACCCTGGACCGGCCCGAGTTGCAGAGCCTGCGCACGCTGATCGACGAGGCGCGTGACCTCACCGAGCAGGGATCGGACACCCTGCGGGTCACGCGCTATCAAGTCAGCCTTTGGGAAGAGCTGGTCAACCTCGGTGTTGTCGAGCAGCAGAGCGAACGGTGGAGCCAGGCTGTCGACGGCTTGCTGTCGCTTGGCCGCAGCGACCCGCCTGACGTGCCCGAGGCGCTCGCGGCCACGTTGCGGCCGTATCAACAGGAGGGTTTTGCCTGGCTCTCGGCGCTCTGGGATGCCCAGCTCGGCGCGGTCCTGGCCGACGACATGGGGCTGGGCAAAACGGTCCAGACGCTGGCGATGATCCTGCGCGCCCACGAGCGCGGGGACCTCGAGCAGCACGAGCGGGAGAATCTCCAGAAGCATGACGACGAGCGTGAAGAGGTCGCAGGTCGTGCACAAGGCGAAGCGTCGACGCGCCCGATCCTGGTCGTGGCACCCGCCAGTGTCGTCGGCACCTGGGTCGACGAAGCGGCCAAGTTCGCACCGAGTCTGACGGTGCGGGCGATCACCTCGACCCAGTCCCGCCGCGGGCGTTCGATTGCCGAGGTGGCCGACGGGGCCCAGATCGTCGTCACCTCTTACACCCTTTTGCGGCTGGAGGACACGGCATACCAGGGCGTGGAGTGGGCGGGGCTGGTGCTGGACGAGGCACAGTTCGTGAAGAACTATCGCTCCAAGACCTACCACGCGGTGCGCAAATTGGGAGCGCCGTTCACGTTGGCGATGACCGGGACGCCATTGGAGAACTCCCTGATGGATCTGTGGTCGATGCTCTCGCTCGCGGCCCCGGGGCTGTTCCCCAAGCCGGAGGTGTTCACTCAGCGATACCGCAAACCCATCGAAGACGGCACCGGCCCCGAGCAACTTGCGACGCTGCGCCGACGCGTCCGACCGTTCATGCTGCGCCGCACCAAGGATGAGGTCGCGCCCGAGTTGCCGCCCAAGCAGGAGCAGACGCTGCACATCGAGCTCAGCCCGGCGCACCGGCGGATCTATCAGCAGCACCTGCAGCGCGAACGGCAACGTGTCATGGGCCTGCTGGAAGACATGGACCGCAACCGGGTCGCGATCTTCCGTGCGTTGACTGCTCTGCGTCAACTGGCGTTGGACCCTTCATTGGTCGATGAGGCGTATGCCGGCAAGGCCACCTCTGCCAAAATCGACGCCCTCATCGAGCAGGTCCAAGAACTGGCGGCGGAGGGTCACCGGGCGTTGGTGTTCAGTTCGTTCACTGGATTCCTGAAGTTGGTCCGCGCCCGGTTGGAGGAGGCCGGGATCGGATACGTCTATCTCGATGGCCGTACGCGCAATCGACCGCAGCGAATCCGGTCGTTCCGCGAGGGCAGTGACCCGCTGTTCTTGATCAGCCTCAAGGCCGGTGGCTTTGGCCTGACGTTGACCGAGGCCGACTACGTCTTCGTGCTCGACCCCTGGTGGAATCCGGCCGCGGAGTCCCAGGCCATCGACCGCACACACCGGATTGGTCAAACCCGCTCGGTCATGGTCTATCGGATGGTGTCGGCGGACACGATCGAGGACAAGGTCGTGGCCCTGCAGGAGCGCAAACGCAAACTCTTTGCCACTGTGATCGACGACGGAGACTTCACCTCGGCCGCTATCACCGCCGACGACATCCGCAGCCTCCTCGACACCTGACTCCCGAGCCGAGATAGCTGGATGGCGAGTCGTCGCATCGAGGCCCGTCGAGTCAACGTCGACATCGCGAAATGCCCGCGACTGACGCTCCATACGGCGCATCTCGCGGGCATTTCGCGACGTCGACCGACGTGCACGGTCGATGTGGGTGGGGCAGGGGTCGGTGGCGAGATGGGTGGGTCAGGGGTCGAGGTCGATGTGGGTGGGTCTGGGGTCGGGGTCGAGATGGCGAGGGGAGGCCTAGGGCGCCATTGGTGAGGTGACCACTCGGCGGACGCCCGGGATCGCTGACGCGGTGCTCGTGGCGAGTTGCTCGTCGCGGCGATCGAGTGGACCAGAGATGCTCACGAGACCCAGTGCAACCGCGACGCTCCATTCAGGGTGACCGGACTCGGTCATAGCCGAGCTCACCGAACGGAGAATCTCCTGGTCAGAGGTATGCAGCGTGCGCAGGATGTCGCTGCGGCTCACCACGCCCACGAGCACGTCTTGGTCGACAACCGGCAGCGACTTCCACCCGTGCTCACCCATCAGAGCGGCCACGTCGGCCACGTCGGAGGTGGGCCGAACCGTGCACGGATCACCTGTCATGACTTCATCGACGGCCTCGGGCCA
Organism: uncultured Actinomycetota bacterium; assembly: GCA_963803695.1. Taxonomy (GTDB): domain Bacteria; phylum Actinomycetota; class Actinomycetes; order Actinomycetales; family Dermatophilaceae; genus Ornithinicoccus. The sequence goes on along the minus strand of CAWDNY010000001.1, from coordinate 124,461 downwards.
CGGAGCGGGTGGAGCCGATCGGGGGATGAGCGTCGCGCGACTGTCCGGCTGCAAACCCACCCGTAGCACGTCGGCCTCGGTCATGATGCCGACCACCCGCAGATCGGCATCAACGACCGGGACGCTGGAGATCTCGGCCTCCACCAGCATCGCAATGACGTCCTCGAAAGAGCCGCCGCTGCGCACGTAGCGCGCCGGAGAGGTCATGATGTCGCGGACGAGCACGGTGGGCTCCTTAGGTGTCGATGGATGCAGCGAGATCCCAATTCACAGAGCCTACGAGGCTCTAGGCATGTCATCGCATACGGTCCGGTGCCGTTGGCGGGAATAGGTCGGACATACAGTTCACTTGTCGAAGTAGTTTTCCCATGGCCTGCAGCTAGCACTGAGGAGCCCCAGCGTGAGTGACGGTAACGATTCGATCGCCATCGAGGCGCAGCACGTGGTGCGGACCTTCGGGAGCAACCGCGCCGTCGACGACGTCAGCCTCAGCGTGCGCGAGGGAGAGATCTACGGCTTCCTCGGGCCCAACGGTGCCGGCAAATCGACACTCACTAAGGTGTTCTGCACGCTGTTGGTGCCCAGCGAGGGGCGAGCCACAGTCGCGGGGTATGACGTGAGCTCGCAGGCCGGAGAGGTGCGGCTGCGGATCGGGGCAGCCTTGCAGGATGCAGCGTTGGATGAGAAGCAGACCGGCACCGAGATGCTGCGACTTCAAGGGCGGTTCTATGGCCTCACCCGCAATGAGACCGATAAGCGGCTCGGCGCGCTGCGTGAGCTCATCGATATCGGCGACGCCCTCGACCAGCGAGTCGCCACCTACAGCGGCGGCATGAAGCGACGTCTGGATTTGGCGCTGGCCTTGGTGCACGATCCGAGCGTGCTGTTCCTCGACGAGCCGACCACGGGGCTCGACCCGGTCAGTCGATCCGCGGTGTGGGAGGAAGTCCGCCGCCTCAACAGTGACTTGGGGATGACTGTCTTCCTCACCACTCAGTATCTTGAGGAGGCTGACGCCTTGGCCGAGCGGGTGGGCATCATCAGCCACGGCAGGATCGTCGCCGAGGGCAGCCCCGAGCAGTTGAAGCGGTCGGTGGGCCGAGACCTCGTGGTGGTGACGATCGACGGTGACGTGGAGGCTGCACGGCATACGGTCGAGCAGGTTTCGGGCGTCGAGGGAGTCGACGTCGTCGGTCAAGTGGTCACAGCCAAGGTGTCCAACGGGGCTTCCTCGTTGAGCCCGATCGCAGTCGCCTTGGCCGAAAACGACGCGGTCGACGTGACTGAACTATCGCTGCGGCGGCCCACCCTGGATGACGTTTTCCTCTCCGTCACAGGCCAGCAACTCAGTGCCGATGAACAAAGCAGTGCTGACGACGCACACCGCTCCGCTGACGAAAAGACAGGTGCATCCGCATGAGCGAAGCAACGCTGACCAGCCAGGCCAACCAGGTGCACGCTCGGCACGCCGGATTCGTGCGCGACCTCGGATCGGTGGCCCTGCGCGCCCTGCGGCAGATCCCGCGTGAACCCGAAGCTGTCATCCCGGCGTTGATCATCCCGGTGTTCTTCTTCGTGGTGAACGTCGGCGCGCTGCAAGATGTTGCGGAGCAAGGGGGAGTGCCGGACTTCCGCGCGTTCCAGATCCCGGTGGCCATCGTGTTTGCCGTCACCGGCATCTCGCGGGCCAGTGCGTTGGTCACCGACATCACCGGCGGCTACTTCGACCGGCTGCTGCTGACTCCGATGAGCCGCACGGCGCTGCTGCTCGGGCTGATGATCAGCGATCTCGTGCTGGTGATCGCCTTGTCGATCCCGGTGTTGATCCTCGGCTTCGCGGTCGGCGTCACCTTTGAGACCGGCATACTCGGGATCTTGGTCTTCTTGGGTATGGCGGGACTGTGGGGACTCGCTTTCACCGGCTTCCCGTACGCGATCGCGCTGCGCACGGGCAACCCGGCGGCAGTCAACTCATCGTTCCTGCTCTTTTTCCCGTTCGCCTTCCTGACGACGGCGTTCCTGCCCCAGGAAGCCCTGACCGGGTGGTTGGCCACGATCGCCAACTACAACCCGGTGACCTACCTGCTCGCCGCCCTGCGCTCGCTGCTGATCGAGGGCTGGGACGTCAGCACGTTGCTCCAGGGCCTGCTGGCCACCCTTGCGGTCGGAGCGGTGAGTTTCTTCCTGGCCTTCAGCGCGTTGCGCGGTCGGGTGTCGCGGGGCTAGGCGCTCGACCTGCGAGGCGCGCGTGATCGGGATACCGTGAATTCCTTCCATTATCTAAGGAGTTTTGTGTCCGACACTGACCGCACCCAACGTTTCGCCGATGCCCTGCAGGCTTTTGAGAAGGGTGATGATCAGGCGATGCTCGAGCAGTTCTCCGAGAGCGCGGAGTTACAACGCCCGGAGCGCAAGCACGGACCCGGCAAGGTGGCCGAAGTTTCGACCTTTTGGCAGCAATACATCGCCGAGTTCGAGCACATCGAAACGTCCTTCGACCGCATCGCCGAGGAGGGCGACGAAGGCATTCTGGAGTGGCATTCCTCCGGCACACTGGCTGCGGGGCGTGACATCGACTACGCCGGGGTGTCTCTGTTGACCTTCGATGGCGACACGGTCTCGCGATTCGCGACTTACTACGACACTGCAGCGTTCATCGAGCCCACGCAGTAGACGCCAGACCCCTTCAAATTCTTCTCCTCGGCGAGATTGCCGAGGAGAACTGCCAAGCAGATGACCGATATGCGCTCCATGTATGCCGTGGAAGCGTGCAGCGGAGCGCATATCGGTCATCTGAGGCGGTTAGTCGACCACCATGACCGGCGACGTGGTCTGGTGCAGCACACCGAGGGTTGTCGAGCCCAGGATCGCACCGGCCAAGCTGCCGTGCCCCCGTGTGCCCAGCACCAACAGCCCGCCCTCGGCGGCCTGCACGAGACCGTCCACCGGGTGCGCCTGGATCAAGCGCCCGGTGACCTCGAGGTCACTGTTGGCACTTCGGACTTCGTCCAGAGCGTCCGCATTGGCTTGCTCGGCGTGGTCCAGGTAGTCGGCGGTGGCCGCCTCGGAGGATGCGTATCCCACCGGGCCGCGGTTCCACGGGTCCGGAGGGGCTGGCGCCCAGGTCGTGATGAGCTCCAACGGCGCGTTCCATTCACGGGCGACCTCGATGGCGGTCTGCACGGCACGGCCCGAACCGCCAGTGCCGTTGATCCCGACGATCACGGGGCGCTCGGGGCCGGGCAGCTCTGCCGCCCCGTCGCGCACGATCACCACGGGACACCGCACATACCCCGCAATGGCGTATGCCGTCGATCCCAGGAACACGGTGCCGATGCGCCCCCGGCCTTGACTGCCGAGCACCATCATGGCCGCGTGCGTGGACACTTCGCCTAGAGCGACCTTGGCGGTGTAGAGGGAGCCGACCGTCTCGACAGCCAGGTCCGGGAAGGTCTCGGCGACGGTGTCCGCTCCATGCTGGGCGACCTCTTTGGCCTCGGCGATGGCATCCTTCTTGTCCCACAGACCGCTTCCGGCGTCCTGGGTGTAGGTGATCCGCTCACCGGCGTGGAGCACCGTGAGCCCCCGTCCTTGATGGTCGGCTGCTTTGGAAGCCCATGCCAGGGCGGCCTCGGAGGCGGGGGATCCGTCGTAGCCGACGACAACCGGACGGGTGTGCTGTGGTGCGTTCATGAAGGGGAACCTTTCGTTGATGGTGGCGGCGCACTCTATGAGTGAGATCAATGACGCGCAGTGAGCGGAGTTAGTGAACGATCATGACGGGTTTCTGTGTTTGGTGCAGCACCGAACGAGCGGTCGATCCGAGCAAGACGCCGGCCAACGTGCTGTGGCCCCGGGAACCCAGCACCACGATTGCCGTGTGCGAGGAAGCGGTCATGACCGCATCCTCTGGACGTGCCTCGGCGATGTGCTCCTCCACCGCGAGGTCGGTGTGGCGGGCACGGGCGCGCGCGACGCCAGCGCGGTTCTTGGTCGCGGCTTGGCTGGCCAGATCATCCATGCACGCGGCCGTCGAGGGGTAGCCCGGCGGTGGCCGGTCCCAGGGATCGGGTGCCGGAGGTGCCCACGAGGTGGTCACGATCAGGGGAGCGCCCCATTGAGTCGCGAGATCGGCGGCCTCATCGACGGCTCGATCCGCACCCGCCGACCCGTCACTGCCCACCACGACTGGGTGGTTCGGCCCGGGGAGGGGCGACGTGTCGTCGCGGACCACGATGACCGGACAGCGGGCGTGGCCACTGAGCGCGTATGCGGTCGAGCCCAACATCACCGCAGCGAGCCGGCCCCGACCGTGGCTGCCGACGACGATCAACGACGCCGTGGTCGATGCCTCGTCCAGTGCCACGGTCGGGCTGAGCCGTGAGGCAACGGTAGTGACGTCCACATCCGGGTGGAGCTCTCGCAGACGCTGCGCGCCTTCTTGGGCGATTTCCTCAGCGAGTTCGTGCTCCTCGGCGGGCGAGTGTATGCCGAACGAAGCGTCCTGGGCGTACACCACCGTCGAGGCGGCGTAGAGCACCGTCACCGGCACCGACAGACTCGTGGCCAACTGACCTGCCCAATCGAGAGCCACCGAGGCTGTCTCGGAGGCGTCGTAGCCGATGACGATGGGGCCTGGCGTTGGTGTGGCGTTCATGACGAAACCTCAGCTGACGATTTCGACGCGGGGGGTGCCGACGCTGACGGGGTGTCGGCCAACACCTCGGTTTGAACGACACGGAATCGCCGGCCGCTGATCCGGGTCGGCTCGATGCGCAGGAACCGTGGCTTGGTCCCCGCTTGCCACGGAGCCACCGGCAGGCTGAGACTCTCGACAAGGTCGGTGATGTGTTGCCCCTCGGAGGCGTGGCCGCGCGCCACGACACTCCAGGCGCTCTCCTCATCGAGGCCGTCGACTTCGAAGGCCACGGGGTGGTGCAGGGCTGCGGTGAACATCGTCCCGTTGCCCGTGCGAAAGACCACCGCGCCGTGGTCAACGATGTGGTTGACCGGGAAGATGTCAGGCTCACCGTCGGCGATGATCGCGAGTCGGCCAACCGTGGCTTCGCGTAGCAGTTGCCAGCACTGTGATGTCGTGAGCGTCTCGATGCCATCTGGCTGTGCGGTGTCGTCCATAGGCCCAGGCTGCCGCGGCGACCGCATACCGGATAGGGCCAAAGGTCCCAGAACACATTTTCGACACGCGTAGGAGGACTAGCCTCAGGGAGTGGATGCTCTCTGCGCCCCCGATTCGCAGCCGGTGCACGACCGGCTGCGATTGCTGATGAGCGACGTCCACGAACTCGGCGATGTCGAGGACGGGGATCTGAGCGCGGTGCTCCAGCGCACGGTCGATCTCGCCCGGGCGATGACGGGGGCTAGCTACGGTGCGCTGGGCGTGTTGGCTGAGCAGGACCCGGAACACTTAAGCCATTTCATTACCAGTGGGCTAAGCCCCGAGGAACGCGCGCAGATCGGCGAGGCTCCGGTCGGTCTGGGGGTTCTCGGCCGGGTGATCCGGGATCCGGTGGGTCTGCGGCTCGATGACCTCACTCGTGAGCCCGATGCCGTGGGATTCCCGCCCGGTCACCCGATCATGCGGACTTTCTTGGGTATGCCGATCCGCATCGGATCGCACGTGTTCGGCAACCTCTATCTCACCGAGAAGGCGCACGGCCGTCCCTTCGACGAGCAGGACGAGCTCAGCCTCGAAGCATTGGCGTCCTGGGCTGGTGTGGTCATCGACGTCACCCGCCAACGGTTGGAAGCGGACCTGCGCAGGACCACGGTCGACGGCCTGCGCGAGATCAATCGCTTGCTGCTGCAGGAGCACGACCCCTCGCACGCTCTATCGATGGTGACAGCTCAGGCGGTGCGGGTCATCGGGGCCGACGCTGCGCTGATCGTCTCCTTGGGGTCCTCCGAAGCCCCGACACCCTCGATATTGGCGATGACGACCTCGGGCGAGGGTTCGCAGACACCGAAGATCGACGAGGTGTTGGCGGATCTGCTGAGCCACACCGAGCGCAGTGAGCAGAGTCCGATCGCCTCCCATCAGGCGGAGGCGGACGCCAAGCCGCTGCTGCGAGGCCAGCGCGGCCCACGGCATACCAGCACGGTGCCGGTGCTGTTGCGCAACCGCGAATCGGTGGTCTTCGTCGTGGTGGGCTGGCGGCCCCTCACAGCGGTCAGCCCGGCGGTGACCGAAGACTTTGTGGAGTCCTTGGCCGAAGAGATCGCGTTGGTGCTGGATCGCGTCAGTGCCGCAGCAAACCACGACGCACTCATGAAGGTGGATGATCGCGAGCGGATCGCCCACGACCTGCACGACCTGGTGATCCAGCGCATCTACGCCGCCGGGCTGACGCTGCAGGGAGCGGCGCGCCTGCGGCCCGAGCCCGAAGTGCTAGAACGGATCGAGCGCACCATCGGCGAGCTCGACGCGACGATCCACGACATCCGCGCCACGATCTTTGCGTTGACTCCGGTCGGTGCCGACAGCACGGCTGCCGATCAGGTCCGGGATTTGGTCAGCAGTTATGCCCAGAATCTCGGGTTCGAGCCCACAGTGCGCTTCACCGGTCCCATCGACGATGCGCTCGACGTGGATAGGCGTGTGGCGCTGCTGATGGTCCTGCGGGAGGCGCTGTCCAACGTCGCTCGCCATGCTTACGCGACGGAGGCCAGAATCGACGTGCGGGTCGAGTCGGACCGACTTGTGATCGCGGTGACCGACAACGGCGTGGGTCTGGGCACCAACGTGATCGAGAGCGGGCTGAGCAACGTTCGGGATCGGGCCCAGGAACGTGGGGGTTCGCTGGACCTGTTGGCGCACACCCCCAGCGGCACCGTGCTCCGGTGGCAGGTGCCGCTTCATTAGGTCGACTCATCATGCGTGTTAGCGCAAGAAGGGCATCCGTTGCACGACTGAGGTCCGCTTCCACCAGTTGCCGACTCCGAGTGTGTCGCCGGCACCGGCCAGCGCGAAGAACACCACGATGATCGCTCCGGTGAGGTGATCGTCGACGAACGGATTGTTGTCCAGCGGGAACGCTGAGAGCCACATGAACAGATAGAGCAAGCCGCCGGTGATGGCCGCGATCCGCATACCCGCTCCCGCGATCAGGGCAAGGCCGATGCCGAGCAGTCCCGCCATGAAGAGCCAGGTCACCCATCCTTGTCCAGCAAGCCCGGTGAACAACGACGAGAACGTGCCCTCGTTGTTGGACAGATAACCGAACGTGGGATCGCCACCGTTGACCCAGGCGTTTTCGCTCGGTGTCGCCTTGCCGAGCCCGAAGGTTTTGTCGAAGAAGGCCCACAAAAAGGTGAATCCGAAGAGGATTCGTAGCACCCCCAGCAGTATTCGCGCCCAAGGGTGATCCACCCGCTGGCGGGGAGTCGAGTGCCCGGTCTGTCCGGGGTCGGTCTGCCTCTTGTCCGTCAAAGTGCTCATGGCATGCTTCCTTTCTGTTCGATGCAGGTGACCAGTGCTGGTCAATGCGTCCGGTGGCCGAACGGCTTCCTGCACTTTCAGAGTGCTACCGCCGGTAGTGGATGGCTAGAGGCGTAGGTCCTGCGATCGGGGTGACGAACGTCCCTCGCCTGCGTGCGAAGCGACCTCAGCGATCGAACAGGTGGGTGCCGAGCACTGCGGCCTGCGTGCGGCGCTGCAGCCCCAGCTTGGCCAGGATGGAGGAGACGTAGTTCTTGATCGTCTTCTCGGCTAGGCCGAGATCGGTACCGATCTGCCGATTCGTCATGCCTTCGGTGATCAGCGCCAGCACCCGCTGCTCTTGGGGGCTGAGCACGTCGAGTTGTCGGCGCCGCGGATTGCCACGACGCATCCGCTCCATGACCCGTGCCGTCGCGGCCGGGTCGAGCAAGGACTGGCCGTTAGCAACCGCACGGATGCCTTCGACCAACCCGGAGCCGCTGATCTGCTTGAGCACAAACCCGGCAGCACCAGCCAGGATCGCGGCAAACAATGCGTCTTCGTCGTCGTAGGAGGTGAGAATCAATGCCTGGATGGAGGGGTCTTGGGCGCGGACGTCACGGCATACCTCGATGCCTGAGCCGTCGGGCAACCGGGCGTCCAGCACGGCGACGTCCGGGCGCAACGCCGGGATCTGTGCCCGCGCCGAGGCTGCCGTGCCTGCCTCACCGACGATCTCGACGTCGGATTCGGCGCTGAGGAGATCATGCAGCCCGCGCCGGACGAGCTCATGATCATCGAGCAGGTAGACGCGGATCGGTCCCTCGCGCGTGCCTGCGGTCGCCATGGTGTGACCGTAGCCGCCTGCTCTGGCCTCAGATAGAGACCTTTGGCCCTAGGTCTGTGGATGTCCTGGCCCGGCTGGGGATGCCAGAACCGGGCCGCATACGAAAGACTGCGGGTATGACGGTGACTGGACTTCCCGAATGGCAGGCGCTCGCGCAGCACTACGAGGAGATGAAGGGGGTTCATCTGCGGTCGTTGTTTGCCGAAGACCCGGATCGGGGGCAGCGGCTGAGCGCCCAGGTCGGCGGTGTCTACCTCGACTACTCCAAGCATCGGATCACCGACAAGACGCTCTCGCTGCTGATCGATCTGGCCAAGGCACGGGGCTTGCCCGGGCGCACCGAGGCGATGTTTACCGGGGAGAAGATCAACACCACCGAGGATCGGGCGGTGCTGCATACCGCGCTGCGGGCGTCCTCGGACGCCACGATCGAGGTCGATGGCCACAACGTCGTGCCTGACGTGCACGAAGTGCTGGGGCGTATGCGGACGTTCGCTGATCAGGTGCGTGACGGAGAGTGGACGGGCCACACCGGCGAGCGGATCACCACCGTGGTCAACATCGGGATCGGCGGCTCCGACTTGGGCCCGGCGATGGCCTACGGCGCGCTGCGCGACTACTCCCACCGAGACATGGACTTCCGATTCGTGTCCAACGTCGACGCCACCGACGTGTTCGAAGCAACTCGTGATCTCGACCCCGCGAAGACCCTGTTCATCGTGGCCTCCAAGACCTTCACCACGATCGAGACCTTGACCAACGCCACGACCGCTCGTGAGTGGCTAGTGGACTCGCTCGGCGATGAGGCTGTGGCCAAACACTTCGTCGCGGTCTCCACTAATGCTGATTTGGTGGCTGACTTCGGCATCGACACCGACAACATGTTCGGTTTCTGGGACTGGGTGGGTGGGCGCTACTCGTTCACCTCCGCCATCGGCCTCTCGCTGATGGTGGCGATCGGACCCGACGGATTCGACGACATGCTGGCCGGCTTCCGCGAGGTCGACGAGCATTTCCGGACGGCTCCGTTCGAAGAGAATCTGCCGGTGCTGATGGGACTCCTCGGGGTCTGGTACGGCAACTTCTTCGGTGCCGACACGCACGCAGTGTTGCCCTACAGCCAGTACCTGCAGCGCTTCTCGGCATACCTGCAGCAGTTGGACATGGAGAGCAACGGCAAGTCGGTCACCATCGATGGCTCGCCCGTGGACACCCAAACCGGGCCGGTGGTATGGGGTGAGCCGGGGACCAACGGGCAGCACGCCTTCTATCAGCTGATCCATCAGGGCACGAAGCTGATCCCGGCGGACTTCATCGGCGTGGTGCAGCCCTTCCACACCGGCGACGGCTCGATGGGTGATCACCACGACCTGCTGACCGCCAACCTGCTGGCTCAGACCGAGGCGCTCGCGATGGGCAAAACCCCCGAGGAGGTCGAGGCCGACGGCGTCACCGGGGTGTTGGTCGCGCACAAGACGTTCAAGGGCAACAACCCGACCTCGACGATGCTGCTCGACGCGCTCACCCCGCACACCCTCGGGATGTTGGTGGCGCTGTATGAGCACAAGGTGTTTGTCCAGGGTGTGATCTGGGACGTCAACTCCTTCGACCAGTGGGGTGTCGAGCTCGGCAAGGTGCTGGCCAAGGTCATCGAGCCGGAGTTGACCAGCGAAGAGGCACCCGATCTCAGCCACGACAGTTCAACCAACGCGCTGATCACCCGGTACCGAGACGCCCAAGGGCGGGCCATCTCCTAGCAGCCCTGCGCGGGTATGGAGGCTCGGCGGATTCTAGGACCCAGGGGTTAAGAATGCCTTCGACGGAAAACCTGGACGACGAGCGCTTCTTCGTCATCAAAGGCCGTCGATGGCGGCGACAAGATCCGGCTATCCCGCAGGACGTTGCGGCGATCTTGAAGTCGCACTTGGGCCGTGGCCGCTCGGCCGTGGGGGCGGCCAAGCGCAAGGGTGAAGATCCTGCGCCTTTCCGTCGCCGGGTAGGCATCGCCAAACATGGGCTGGGCGAGCGAGGGGTCCCCTGGTGGGAGCAAGCGCCACACGAGCGTCGTCGGCGGTGGGAGCGTGCGCTCGCCAAGTTGGAGGAGTTGGACGCGGGAGAGGGGTCCACCGCTGGGTGATGGTAGCCGCTGGACGATCGGCGATGACGCAAGTCCAGGCAGACTCTTCAGCGATGTGACGACTCTCGACCGGAACGAGGTCGCATCCTGTGAGGTGGATGAGCCGTGTGTGATCACCGGACGCTCGACCACGGTGATCGATCCGCCGTTGCCGCTCCGACTATGGGGATGATCGTTGAGTCCGGCGGTCTCTGCGTGCGGTTGGGCCGGAATGGTTTGGTCCGACATGTCGTTCGGTATGCAGTGACGTCCCCGCGCAGTGCCCGCATCTCGCGGGCGAGCGTCGGGCTGCGAAGCGAGCGCGGACCCATCCTGCTGGCGGTCATGCTCAGCACCGGTCTGGTGGCCATCGACGCCACGATTCTCGCCGCAGCCATCCCGGCCATCGTCCGTGATGTCGGCGGGTTGACGCAGTTCCCGTGGCTGTTCTCCATCTATCTGTTGGCCCAGGCCGTGTCGGTGCCGATCTACGGCAAACTCGCCGACCTGGTGGGCCGCAAGCCAATCATCCTGCTCGGCGTCCTGCTGTTTGTGGTCGGATCGCTCCTGTGCGGCCTCGCCTGGTCCATGGGTTCCCTGATCGCCTTTCGGGCGCTGCAGGGCTTGGGGGCAGGTGCCGTGCAACCGGTCGGCATCACCATCGTGGGCGACATCTATTCGGTGGCCGAGCGCGCCACAGTGCAGGGCTACATCGCCAGTGTGTGGGCGATGGCCTCGCTCATTGGCCCCACCCTGGGCGGCATCTTCGCCGACTACCTGAGCTGGCGGTGGATCTTTTTGGTCAACCTGCCCCTGGGTTTGGTCGCAGCCTGGATGCTGTGGACGCGCTACGACGAAGACCTCGAGCCTGCCCGACCCCGACCGCGGATCGACTATCTCGGGGCTCTTCTGCTGCTCACCGGGGGTGGTCTCTTACTCGTCGCCCTGCTCGAAGGCGGCATCTTCTGGCCCTGGGACTCCGCGATCAGCATCGCGATGTTCACGACCTCCGCCGTGCTCATCGCCGCGTTCGTCTGGGTCGAGTCCCGCGTGCGCGAGCCGATCCTGCCGCTGTGGGTCTTTCGGCATCGGGTGGTCGGCGCGGCCATGCTGACCTCGCTCGTGGTGGGGGTGCTCCTGCTCGGCCTGACGTCATACGTCCCGCTGTTTGCCCAAGGGGTGCTCGGCACCGGTGCGGTGACGGCGGGTTTCGCGCTCGCCGCCATGACTATCGGTTGGCCGATTGCCGCGACCACGTCCGGGCGGCTTTATCTCTCGATCGGCTTCCGCTCCACGATGCTGATCGGCTCGTCGATCGCCCTCGTAGGTGCCCTGTTGTTGCTGACCGTGAACGCCTCGAGTCCGGTGTGGTGGTTGGCGACGCCGTGCTTCGTGATGGGTTTGGGCTTCGGGTATGTTGCGAGCCCGGCGATCGTCGCCGCCCAAGCAGCCGTGGGGCGCAAGGATCGGGGAGTCGCCACGAGCTCATCGCTCTTTGCCCGGTCGGTCGGCAGCGCGGTGGGCGTGGCTGCCTTCGGGGCGATCGTCAATCACATCGTCTCCGACCGATTGGCGGGTGCCCCGGCCGACCTGGAGTCCCTGCCGCCCGGTGTCTTGGACCCCGCGATTCACGCCGTCTTCATCGCCTCGGCCGTGGTGGCCGTGACGCTCGTGTGTGCTGCCGCCTTGATGCCTCGGCATGTCGAAGAAGTTGTCGGCTAGCGCCCCGGCGGGATGTCTGTGGGTCGGCATGCTGCTGGGGTATGCCGCGACCCATACTGCTGGGTATGCCGCGACACGCCCGAGCCTGACCGGCTCATGCGTGCATATGCACCCGTCAGCCGATTCTGGCCGGCGCGCCGTCAGGACATGATGGCCGATAAGGCTGGCACGACCTACGCGTGAGTCGGAGGCGTCTTGTGGGTAGGGCAGTGGACGTCGAATGCCGTGAGGGCGTGCTCGCGAGGCGCGGGCACCAGCACCCGTTGGCCCACGGCGACCTTGTCGGTGTGCGATGTCAACGCGCGGATCGTCGGGCCGGCGTCCAATGTCACGTGATGCAAGACATCGCCACCACGAAACTCGAGGCGGTTCACCACCCCGACAGCGCCGCCCGCCCTGTCCAGCTCGGTGCCGTCCCACGGCATACCGGGCAATGGGCGCACGGTCAGGTCGTGCGGCCGGGTCATCACGTCGACGTCCCCATCTGGCCCGGCAAAGACAGGGAGCGGGCCGAGGACCGTGTCCACGGAGTCACCGTGCCGCACTCCAGACAGGAAGTCGGCTTCACCAAGGAAGGTCGAGACGAACCGGTTGATCGGGCGGTGGAAGACCTCTTCGGGCTCAGCCAACTGCACCAATCGTCCAGACTGCAACACGGCCACGCGATCGCCGACGGCCAAGGCCTCGTCTTGATCGTGGGTCACCAACACCACGCTGGCTCCGGCCGCCCGCAGAGCCTGGATGGCTTCGTCACGGACCCGTGCGGCCAGGCCGCGGTCCAACTGGCTGAACGGTTCATCGAGCAACACGACGTCCGGGTTCAACGCCAAGGCTCGGGCAATGGCCACCCGCTGCTGTTCGCCACCGGACAGTTGATGCGGGAAGCGATCGCCAAACCGGCTCAAGCCGACGAGCTCGAGCATCTCCCGCACCCGCTGGTCGTTCGCTTCTCCCTGTGTTCCGTTCCGCTGGTTCGTGGCCTCGTTGCTCTCGGTTGTGGCATCGGTGCTCTCGGCGGAGCCGCGCCAACGCCGCCAACCGCGCTGCATCGAGCGTGCCGCCGAAGATCCTGCCGCGCCCTGCCGCGTCAGCCCGAACGCGACGTTGTCGGCCACGCTGAGGTGGGGGAACAAAGCCAGGTCTTGGAAGACGATGCCCACTCCGCGTCGCTCGGCGGGCACGAAGGTCGAGGGCCCGGCCACTTCACGTCCCCCGACGGTGATCGTGCCGGAGTCCAGCGAGGTCAGTCCGGCCATCATCCGCAGCAGCGTCGACTTGCCGCAGCCGCTCGGACCAACGATCGCCAGCGCTTCGCCGCGGGCCAGGCTGAGCGAAATTTCGTTGACCGCGGTGGTCGCGCCGAAACGCTTCGTCACGCCGACGCACTCCAGGACAGGATGAGTCCTGGAGTCGGCGGGTGCCGGTGCGGGCAACACGGTGGTCATAAGGGAACGTCACTCTTCTCTAAATCAGGAACTGCCAGGGTATGCCTAAACACCAGGATGATCGGCACCAGGGCTACCGCCACGATGGTCAGAGCGGGCAAACCGGCCGTTTCCCACCGTGATTCGGCCGCCAACTCGAAGACCCACACGGCGAGTGTCTCGAAGCCGAACGGCCGCAGCAGGAGCATGATCGGCAGTTCTTTGAGAGTGTCCACGGCCACCAGGACGAGGGCCACCCCGACCCCGGGGCGCACCAGCGGGAAGTGCACGCGGCGCATCACGCCGAGCGGTCGGGTGCCGAGCGTGAGCGCGGCCGCAGTCAGCGATGGCGACACCTTCTCCAGGCCGGCGTCCAAACTGCTCCAGGCGACCGCCAAGAACCGGATGATGTAGGCGTAAAGCAGGCCAAACAGCGTGCCGGTGATGAGCACCCCGCCCCAGTTGACGCCGATCGCGTCCAGCAGTGAGTCGGCGGTCGAGAGCACGATCAGCACGCCGATGGCGACGACGGGACCCGGCACGGCATACCCCACCGTCGCGGAGCGCGCGAGCCGTCCGGTCCACTTGCCGCCCCCGAGACGCGTGGAGCTGGCCAACACGATGCCGACGAAGACGCAGGCGAGGGCGACGAAACCGGCGATCATCGCGCTGTTGGCGACGTACCCCAGGTAGCGACTGTCAACGCCGCCGTCGCCGAGGAGCGGCCCCGTCCAGATCAAGAGTTGGGCCACCGGCACGATGAACGTCACCGCGATCACGGCCAGGCACAAGGCGGTGGCCGCACGCGCCTTGCGCCCCACCAGCACCGCTGGCTCCAACGAACGACCGCCGCCGCCCTGCTGGTGGAACCGCGCCCCGCCGCGGCCGATGCGCTCGAAGGCCAACACCAGCACGGCAAACATCAACACGACCCCGGCCAGCTCGCTGGCGGCAGCACGGTCATACATCCCGACCCAGACCTGATGTATGCCGACCGAGACGGTCTGGACGCCGAAGTACTGCACGGTGGCGAAGTCGGTCAGCGTCTCCATCGCCACCAGCAAACCGCCCGCGGCCAGCGAGGGGCGGGCCAGCGGCAGAACGACGAGCCGAGCTGCGGTCAGCGGACCGGCCCCCAGAGCCCGAGCGGCGTCGTACGTGGTGGATGACTGCTCGCGAAGGGCGGCCCGGGCCAGGATGTAGGGGTAGGGATAGAGCGCGATGATCAGCACCAGCGCGCACGCCCCGAACGAACGCACCTCGGGGAACCAGACATCCGGCCCGAAAACCTGGCGCAGCCCGCTCTGGATCGGGCCTGGGTGATCGAGCAAACCGATGTAGACGAACCCCATGACGTATGCCGGCACCGCCAGCGGCAGCACCAACAGCCAGGAAAACCAGCGTTGGCCGGGGAAGCGGTAGCGGCCGACCAGCCAGGCGAGCCCGGCACCCATCACGATGCTGCCGGTCACGACGACGGTGACCAGTGCCAGAGTGGTCAGCACCATCGAGGTCAGGCCGAGGTCGACCAGGAAGCTCCAGGTCTTGGCATCTGGAGTGAGCAGCGAGCCGACGACCAGCAGCACCGGCACGGTGGTCAACAGCGCGAGGCAGAGCACCACGAGTTGCCATGGCCGACGGCCATCGCCCGCCGTGTTTTTGGCGCGCTTGGCAGGCCCGAGATCGTGTCGGGCCGAGGCCGGCCGGTCGGCAGAGGGACTGGGCGCTGGAGGTTGCGTCGTCGAACTCACTTGTATCCCGCTCTGGCCATCAACTCGACCGCCGCCCCGTTCAGCTCGCCGTAGGCCGCGGCGTCGACATCTTGAGCCGTGAACGGCCCGAAGTCGGCAATCAGCGGCACCGGCGCCACATCCGGGTTGACGGGGAACTCGAAGTTGTCGCTGACGAATTCTTCCTGACCGTCAGTGGCCAGCCACTCCAGGAGTTGCTGGGCCAACTCGGGGTCGTCGGCGTTGGCGGTGACGCCCGCCCCAGAAATGTTGACGTGGACGCCAGTGGTGTCCTGATTGGCCCAGAACAGCTTGACCGGGAGGTCGGGGTTGTCGTTCAGCTCGCGCGCCAGGTAGTAGTGGTTGACGATGCCCACGTCGCACTTGCCGCTGGCGATGTTGTCGATGATCTCGACGTCGTTGTTGAAGATCTCGGCGTTGTCCGCCCAGCCCTGGACGACTTCCTCGGTCGCCTCGTCGCCATCGGCGGCGATCATGGAGGCCACCAAGGATTGGGTGTACGTGGCGGTGGACTGGCGCAGGCACAGCCGGCCATCCCAACGCGGGTCAGCCAGATCTTCATACGTGGACAGCTCGCTAGGGTCGACCCGCTCGGGGGAGTAGACGATGGTCCGCGCCCGCTGAGCCAGCCCGAACCAACGGTCCTGCGGGTCGCGCAGCCCCTCGGGCACGGCCTGGTCGAGGACATCGGACTGCAGCGGGGCAAAGATGCCCTGATCGGCGGCGTTGGCGAGGTTACCGGCGTCCACCGTCATATAGACGTCGGCTTGGGTGTCCTCACCCTCGGCCTCGATCTTTTCGCGCAGCTCGGCGTCGGAGCCAAACAGGAACTCGACCTTGATGCCGGTGTCCTCGTTGAACTTCTCAAACGCCTGCTCCAGGTCGTAGTGCCGGGCCGAATAGACCCGCACGACGTTGTCATCGCCTGTGGTGCACCCGGTCAGCGCGAGCGCGACAGTGCCCGCCAGTGCACCCAGGGTGAGCGAACGTGGGCGTCGAGGGTTGCGCGGGGTCACGTTGCGCAGAAGCATGTTGCCCAAGTTCATGGCGAGGAGTCCTTCGTATGGTTCGCATTCGTGGGGGTTGTCATCGTGGCTGTTGCGGTGGTCCGGCGGCCAAGAATCCAGCCACCGATCAGCAGGGCGAGAGACAGGCAGACCCACAGGGCGTGCAACGTCCAGGCTTGCGGACCGAGTTCCCGATAGTCCGGCAGGGCGGCCCGCAAAAGCTGGAACGGCTCAGGGGGTATGAGGTTGGGTGCGCTGACCCAGGTCAGATCACCCGAGCGGCCCGCCAGCAGGACCCAACCCTGTGCGGCCAGCCCGATCCCGGCCAAGACTGCGGCACCGGTGAGCGTCACGCGCCGGGCCGGCAGACGAGGGCTGGACAGGGCAACGGCGATCAATATCGCCGCCAGCGGGAGGACCACGACCACCTGCCGACCAGGCCACCAGAAACCGTGCATGGTCAGGGCGACGAAGACGGCAGTGAGCCACCCGGCAACCAGCGGCAGCGTCAAGACCACCAGGTCGGAGGTCATCGCCGACCCGGGCTGAGGCTGACGCGCGGTCCTTGATCGGTGGGCTCCCCAGAGCAAGCCCAGCGCGGGGATGACCAGCAGCCATGCGGGTTGCCACGCAGCCAGACCGTAGTCCCGGTCGACGAGCAGCCCGACCAGTCGCGTGCTGCGGCCGAGATAGTCCGGGGCGAAGCCGACCACGCCGAACTCACCCGAGCTCTGGAAATGATCACCCGTGCTGTATGCCGTCCAGCCGCCATACAGGACTCGGTGCGCCGCCAACCAGATCGCGCCGGAGACGGCGAGAACGCCGGAGACAGCCACGGCCATCCTCGGGTGGGTCGAGCGCATCCGCAGCAGCGCAACGAGGGCCAGCGCGGCGGCGACCAGTACGTATTTGATGGCCAGCCAGGGCAGAGCAGTAATCGCGAGGACCAGCACGATCGCGCGAGGTGTCGACCAACCGCGGTCCGACCGGGGCAGGATGGCCGCTACTGCGATCACGACCACGAGAGCAGCGGGCAGCTCGGGATAGACCTGATTGCCGTAGACCGCCAACGGCGCGCTGATCCCCGCGACGGCAGCAACCCCTGCGGCCAGCAGGGGAGACACGGCCCATCGTGTGCCGATGACCCAGGTCAACAGGCCAGCGAGCAGCCCAGCCATCACGCTCAGCGCGACCTTGGCGCCGACCCACCCGCCCACTGCGACAGCGGGGGCCAAGATCAGCGGCAGCAGCGGGTCGTGCGGGCTGATCCGCACCCCGCCGTCGAGCACCGAGGTCTGCACGGGCAACGGGGCGTCATAGAAGTCGTCAGCACGACCCTGAGCGCGCTCATCGGAGATGTCGAGGTCGCCGTCCTCCCACAGGCTGGTGGCGGTCAGCAGATATTGCGGCTCATCGACCGCGGCGGCCCCCACATCGGCCGCGCGGACGCTGATGCCTAGCGCCGAGACGATCAGTGTCAATACCCCCGCCACGATGGCCGCCACCACCAGGCGACGGTGGTCGATTGGTGCGCCCGTGGTCTTCGTCGAGGTGCTCGCGGTCGATGGTGCTGGCACCGTGCGCGTCGTCATACCGCAACCAAGTCGGGGAGGGCGCGGGCTTCGAGGCTGGCGACCGATCGAGCCACCACATCGAGCAGGTTGGTCGGCGGCACGGCCCCGACGAGTGACCGCAGGCGCTCGGTGTCCGCCAGGGTGTGCGCCACCTCGGCGCTCGCGGCGGGCACGATGCGCAAGTCGGGCCGGGCTCCCATCGAGGCAGAGACGGCGGCAGCCAAATCCGCCAGCGAGTGAGCCTGCCCCGTGCCGACGTTGACGACCCCGGTCGCGCCCGACTCCATCAATGCGATGAGGGCAGCCGACACCGAGCGCACGTCCGTGAAATCGCGGGTGCGCTCCGAGGATCCGAGCATCGTGATGCACCCGGAGTCTCGGGCTTCGCGGGCCCAGCGGGCCACCGCCATGTCAGCGCGTTGGCCCTCGCCCAGCACGGTGAACGGGCGCGCGATCAGGACGTGGCCGCCGGAGTCGGCGCGCTCACGGCATACTTGCTCGGCGGCGATCTTGCTGGCCGCATAGCCTCCCCGTGCGCACAACTCGTCACTCTCGTGGCTGGCCCGCACACTGGGCCGACCGTCGACGTCTGCCACCACGTGAGCGCCGCCATAAACCGACGACGACGACACCACCACCGCGGGGGTATGCCGTGTGGTCGCGGCCAGCACGGCGCGGGTCGCGTCGACGTTGTCGCGCTGGCGACGGCCAGCCACATCAGCGCCGTGGTCGCGCACGCCCGGGCAGCCAGCGAGGTGCAGCACGGCGTCGGCCTGGTGCAGCGCATCGAGCGTGGCGTTGCTGGGATGAGCGAGGTCGGTGCGCAGATGGAGCGCCGACGCGCGATCGTCAGGCAACGGGAGCCGGTCGATAGAGACCACGTCGTGCCCCGCCTGGGCAAGGGCCTGCAGCAGCGTCCCGCCGATAAAGCCTGAGGCACCGGTGACGACGATGCTCAACTGGCCCTCCCTCACTGCCTCGACGAAACTGGTGGTCAGGCAGCGTCTGGGAGCGGATCGCCGAATTACGCCATTGACCTCGTACCTAATTAGGTTAGGGCATCCTTGCCTGATGAACAAAAGCCCCTCCACGGCTACCTCGGCCACCCGCGCGGAAGCGGCCGAGGGCACCACGGTGCCCGCGGCCGAGGACAACACCCCGCCGCTGCGGGGGCGCTGGGCGACCCGTCTGCGGACGCCCCGCGCCATCGTCGGCGTCGTGGTCCTGGCGCTCGCCCTGTGGTGGCTGGCCGAGGTCATCGAAGGCCCAGCGCTGCGCGACGTCGGCGGTGCGGTCGCCGCGGCCCCACTGGCCCTCGGGGCTGCGCTCCTGTGTTACGCCGCAGCGTTTGGGGTCCGCGCCTGGGCCTGGTGCCGTGTGCTGCCTGCGCTGTCGGTGGGCCAGTCATGGGCGGCCATCCACGTCTCGCTGCTGGGTAATCACGTGCTGCCCCTGCGACTGGGTGAGGTCCTGCGAGTCACGAGCGTGCTGCGCCGGACCGTGCTGGGCGCGCGCAGTGTCATCGCGTCCGTGGTCCTGCTGCGTTTGGGCGACCTCCTAGCGCTGCTCGTCGTGGCGGCCGTGGCCACACCCGTAGCCCTGGTCGCCATCGTGGGCACGCCCGGAGCGGTCGGCATCGGGGCGGGGCTGGTATTCGGACTGGGCGCGGCCTGGTGGTGGGTCGCTCAGACGTCCCGCGAGGTCGAGGCCGCGAAGGAGATCCGCCGACCGGACCTGCTGGTGGCGTTCGCGACCGTCGGGGCGTGGCTTCTCGAGGCGGCGGTCCTGTATGCAGTGGCCCAGGCGGCGGGTCTGGAGGTCAGCATTTCGCAGGCGGCCGGGGTGACAGCGATCACGGTGTTTGCCCAGGTGGTGGCGGTGACTCCGGGCGGCTTCGGCACCTACGAGGCGGCAGGCACGGCGGCCCTGGTGGCGTTGGCGTTCCCGGCCGGCGAGGCCTTCGCGGTGGTGCTGGTCACGCACGGGGTCAAGACGGCATACAGCCTCATCGTCGGCGGCGTTGCGCTGTTCGTTCCCGGGCCCGGCTATTGGGGTCGGTGGCGGTTGCCGAGGTCATTGCCCGACCGACCGGCTGCCGCCAGCCCCACTCACCCCAACTCGGCCGTCCTCAACCCCATCGTGGTTTTCCTGCCCGCCCACAACGAAGAAGACGTCATCGCGTCGGTGATTGCCCGCATCCCCAAGCAGGTCCATGGACACCGCGTCGACGTGCTGGTGATCGACGACGGGTCCACCGACGCCACCGCCTCGGCTGCGGCGCGGGCCGGTGCCGAGGTCATCAGTCTGGATCGCAATCGGGGGCTCGGAGCGGCAGTGCGTCGGGGGCTGGCTGAGGCATCCGCACGCGACCCGGTCGCGGCGGTCTATCTCGACGCCGACGGCGAATATCCGCCCGAGAACATCGCCGACGTCGTCGCGCCCGTCCTGTCGGGCGAGGCTGATTACGTCATCGGCAGCCGCTTCGCCGGCCAGATCGAGACCATGCTGCCGCACCGCCGACTCGGCAACATCGTGCTCACCCGCTGGCTACGCTGGACGGCGCGTCGCCGTGATCTCAGTGACGGGCAGAGTGGCTTCCGGGCGTTTTCGCCGACCGCTTTGGAGCAGGCAGAAGTGGTGCACGACTACAACTACGCCCAAGTGCTGACGCTGGACCTGCTGGCCAAGGGTCTGGTGTATGCCGAGGTGCCGATCGGATACACCTTCCGCACCACCGGGACTTCGTTCATCACGCTCGGCCGATATCTGCGCAAGGTCGTTCCTGCCGTGCACCGCGAGCTCAACGACAAGGTCTGACGCTCGGACTCAGTCCTCGACCACGTGCTCGCGAAACGACTCACGCGATCGATGCCACCGGGCCTCATCGAACGTCCCGTCGGGGCGGATTGCCGCTACTGCAGCACGCGCCATGATCAACGCATGGTGCGTGTTGTCGTGCGCAAACAGCCCCGAGCGCCCCAACGTCGTCACCCCGGGTATGCCGTCGGCCCAGTGCTCTAGCCGATCCAGCCGCTGCGCGAATCCGTGCTCGTAGATGGGGTAGACCGAAGGCAATCGTCGGACGTGGACGGCGCTCGGGTTGAGCCCCGGGAGGTCGAAGTCCTTGAGTGCCTGGTGCACGAGGTCGCCTAGAGCGTCCTCGCCCGCGTTCCAGATGTCATCGCCGATTGCGCAGGGGATCTCGGCACAGATGACGCTTCGGTCGCGGGGATCATCTGGGTTGTCTCGATAGTTGCTGGGCTCGCTGATCCGGGTGATCGGCGTGCCGTCGCCGGGGAGATAGTGCGCGTCGTATGCCGACCAGCGCACCGGCCCGTGGTCCGCCCGATCCGCAGCGAGGTCCTCGGCGCGATGGGTGACGTAGACCAGCACCATCGCCCGGAAACGCAGGCCTTTGGCGTCAGCGGCGACATCATCGCTCGGAGCCGGGTCGACGAACCGGGCTAGCAAGGGGATCGGCAGCGTGGAAAACACCCTCGACGCCTGCCACGTGCGGCCGTCCTCGGCGCTGACCTGGGTCATGTCGCTGCCAGGGACGATGGCCGAAACCGTGACCCCGGTTTCGATGTGCGCTCCAGCGACTCGCGCGGCCGCATCCAGGGCTTCGACGATCTGGCCGAAGCCGCGACGCGGGTAGTTGGACGTCTTTCCGCGAGGCG
The DNA here is from genome assembly GCA_963803695.1 of uncultured Actinomycetota bacterium. Taxonomy (GTDB): domain Bacteria; phylum Actinomycetota; class Actinomycetes; order Actinomycetales; family Dermatophilaceae; genus Ornithinicoccus. The sequence continues at coordinate 102,905 of CAWDNY010000001.1, read as the reverse complement.
CCGATGGTGGCGCACCGGCATCACCACGACGGCGCGAATTACGTTGGCGCAGTTGCCCCACGCTGCTCCGTAGCACCCGCATGGCCACCTTCGGCACGGTGTCGGCGCTGACCCGCACCCGCGCTTGCTCGGCGTCGATCTGCTCGCCCCGCATACCCCAGAGTTTGCGGGCATAGGGCTCGTACAGCGTGTCGTACACCGTGGGCCCCAACGAGGAGCGCAGCGCCCGGGCGTATGAGGGGTCGGCCCGCGGGCGCGATTGATGACGCAATCTCACGACTGGGCTCAGCGCAGCATCACGTGCCACGCGCAGCACCCACTCGCGCGGCATCGCTCGGGCCAGATCGCCGGCCTGCAGCGGAAACTCGACCCACCGATCCAGCAGCCGCAACCGGCCGTGCCGGGTGCGGACCTGCAGGTCATCACCGAGCAGGTCGGTCAGCCTCTTCATCACGGCCGGCGGGGTGACTGGGTGCAGGCGATGGCTGCCGAAGTCCACCCGCACGCCATCGCAGTCGAAGCTGCCGGCCATCCCACCGGTATGCGGCTCGCGCTCCAGGAGCACCACGTCCAGGCCGCGCTCGGCGGCCTCCAGCGCCGTGGCCACCCCGGCCGGGCCGCCGCCGAGCACGATGACATCGCAGGTGATGGGGGGCATGGCGAGTGACGATACCGGCTGGACAAATCGCCTGGATGGGTTGGTAAGGTTTGCCTTATCCGAATTACGTCACACCACCATGACTTATGGAGTCTTCCGTGATCCTTCGCTCACGATCCGCCTTCGCCGCGCTCGCGATGACCGGCGCCTTTGCCCTGACCGCATGCAGCTCGGACGACGGCGCCGGCGTGACCGACCTCGGGGCAGAGTCCGCTGACTCGGGTAGCGAGTCGGGCTCTGCAAGTGACTCGGGGTCTGACACAGGCTCTGACACAGGCTCCGACACTGGATCTGAAGGCGGCTCCGGCTCCGGTAGCGGCTTGGGCTCAGATCTGCAGGCCGAGTCCGACAACGAACTCATCACCGCAGCCGTGGCCGACTACAAGGCGTATGTCGTGGAGCAGGTCGCCGAGACTCGCGCGGCAACCAGTGTGTTTACCGACGCCGTCCGGGCGGGCGATCTCGAAGCGGCCCAGGCCGCATACGCCCCTTCCCGCGAAGGTTGGGAGCGGATCGAACCGATCGTCGGACTGGTCCCGGAGTTGGACGGCACGTTGGACTCCCGCGTCGATGATTTCGCTGGCCCCGACGATCCCGAGTTCACCGGGTGGCACCGCCTGGAGTATCTCGTTTTCGAAGAAGAAACCACGGACGGCGGAGCCGAATTCGCTGACCAGTTGGATGCCGACCTCGCGACGCTGTCCGATGAGGTCGAAGCCCTGGAGATCCCGGCTGCGGCGGTGCCTGTCGGAGCCTCCGAGCTGATCGAAGAGGTCTCCTTGGGCAAGATCACCGGCGAGGAAAACCGCTACGCCAAGACTGACCTGTGGGACCTGGCGGCCAACGTCGAGGGCTCCGAATACGCCATCGAGCTGCTGAGCCCGGCGCTGCAGGACGCCGACCCCGACTTGGCCGCCGAGCTCGATGAGGCGTTTGCCGATCTCGAAGCCACCCTGGAGCCGCTGCGCGACGGCGACGGCTGGGTGCTCTACTGCCTGGAGAACGATGAGTTCCCTTCGGATCGCTGCCCCGAGGTCACTGTTGAGCCCGCTGTCGTCGACCAGCTGACGGCGCAGACCGCTGCGCTGTCGGAGTTGACCTCGCAGGCGGCGGGGGCACTCGGTTTGGACCAGTGACCGGGGGTTGCCCGGTCGCGTACGCAGGGCCGCGCAAGGGGCAGCCTGAAGGGCCTGGTCGTCGGGGTTTCATCGCCGCCGCGCTGGGATCCGTCGGTGCGGTGGCGGGCCTGGCGGCGTGCAGCACCGACGGAGATGCCGACTCGGTGGCTCAAGACTCGGCGGCTAAGAACTGGGGCACTGCCGCCTCGGGTGGCGCTGAGTCCGCCCGTCAACCAGCCAGGGTGCCCTTCACCGGTGCTCACCAACCGGCCGTCACGGCGATGCCGGTGCCCGCCTTGGCCTCGTTGTCCGCCTTCCGAGTCACCGCCCGTGATCGGGACGAACTCGCCGAGATGTTCACTGACCTCAGCGCCACCATCGCCAGTGTCGTGTCGGGGCGTATGCCAGAAGTCCGCGACCCGGCATACCCCCCGGCCGAGACGGGCATCCTGGGACCCGAGCCCGCCGCCGACGATCTCGGAATCGTCGTCAGTGTCGGTGCTTCGCTGTTTGATGACCGCTTCGGCCTGGCCGATCGCGTGCCGCTCGAATTGGTCGAGATGCCGTTCCTCGCTAACGACCGCCTGGACCCTGAGCGGTCCCACGGCGACATCCTGATCAGCATCGAAGCCGGGCACGAAGACACCATCCAGCACGCCTTGCGTCAGGTCATGCGAGCCACCCGTCGCCATCTCGTGCTCGCCTGGTCGACCGAGGGGTATGCACGCGGCTCAACCGGAGCGGGCGGCACTACGCCTCGCAACCTGTTGGGGTTCAAAGACGGCACGGCCAACCTGGCCGCTGCCGACGAGGACATCATGGACACCTACGTCTGGGTCGGGCCGGAGGACGGCGAACCAGACTGGGCCGTCGGCGGGTCGTATCACGCGGTGCGGATCATCCGGATGCTTGTCGAATTCTGGGATCGGACCAGACTCGGTGAGCAGGAGACGCTGATCGGTCGGCACAAAGACTCCGGGGCACCGCTGGGCGCGACATCGGAGTTTGACGAGGTGTCCTTCGAGGACGACCCGAGCGGTGACGTCACCCCACTGGATTCGCACATTCGCCTGGCCAATCCCCGCACGGAGGAATTCGCCGATCAGCTCATGTTGCGTCGTGGTTTCTCCTACACCCGGGGAGTGGACCGGGTCGGTCAGCTCGATCAGGGCCTTGCCTTCGTGTCTTACCAGCGCTCCCTGTCCACATTCCTCGCGGTCACCGAACGACTGAACGGCGAGCCGCTGGAGGAGTACATCCGGCCTGAGGGGGGAGGCTTCTTCTTTGCTCTTCCTGGTGTTGCGGACGAGGGCACTTCTTGGCGAAGAAACTGCTGGCCTGAGCCTCGCGCTTGTCGTTCCTTTACCGAATGCGTATCCTTTACTGACCTACGGTCGGCTGATGATTGATAGTGTCCTGCACACATTGATCCGCTTTGAGCCGCGCCCGCGACTAACAATGCGTTCTGACGACGGATCTTCAGGACACGCCGACATTTAGCCGCAGGGAGCGTTCATGCACACGACGAGTACGGCTTGCCGTACCCGTCGCGGTGTTCTTTCCCTTCATTCTTTTCTGAATCGCCGAAGGCGAAGTCTTTCTTCACTCACTGCGTTATCGCTCGTGCTGTGGATCATGCTCTCGGCGGCCATCATGACCACGTACTCTGTCGCGACCGCTCCCCCAGCGCAGGCCTTGCCAAACGGTTTGGCCTGTGGAACGCGAGCCGCCTACGACTGGGGGACTCAGACGAACGGCTCGACGCCGGCTCCTTTCACCGCGGGTGGCGTACGCGGCACGCCCTCGCTGCAAACCGCACTCCCGCCGGACACTCTGTGGGACATCCAGCAAGGGCAGTTCGGAGGAGAGACGGGATACATCCGTCTGGGTCAGCTCAATAATGTCCCGGACAACACGCGTGTCCCGTTCCAGCTCCAGTTCAACGAGCCGGTATACGACTTCCAGACCCGGGTCACGGATGTGGATACCGTGCCCAACGGGTGGCGAGACATCATCCGCGTCCGTGCCTACAACGGGGGAGCAGAAGTCACCAGTGGCCTGCAGTTCGTTCTGGGGCCGAACGTCAGCCAGACGGCCACCTCGCCTCCAGTCTTCACGGGCACCGGCAACAACGCCGCTGCTGATGACACGTCAGCCAACGTCAACATCTCCCATCCCGGCCCCATCACCCGGCTTGACATCGAGTACTTCAACGGACCCGGCCAGGGGTCGCAGGTCGTCGCCATCGGAGACCCCAGCTACTGCTCGCCGCAGGTGGGCGCGGCCAAAGCCTTGCAGTCAGGTCCGACGGCGCTGGCTGGGGGGTTGTACCAAGCGACGTACCGGATGACATACCGCAACATCGGTGGGACCGCCTTGCGCGACCCGCAGATCACCGACAACCTGGCCGCCGCCTTCGGATCGTCGGTGGCCAGCCCCGCGTCACCTGGCCAGTACCGCGTGTCCGGCCGAACGATCGTCACCAATAGTGCCACCCCGGTGGCGCTCAATCCGTCGTTCACGGGTGCCGGGGGCAACACAGGCCTCCTGAACGGGTCGTCGGGCGTCATACAAGTCGGCGAGACGGTCACCATCGATGTGACCGTCGAGTTCGTGCCTACTTTCGTTGCAGGAGACTTCACCGCGTCCAACACCGCGACGGCTTCGGGTGACACCCTGCTTAACGCGAACGGCGTTCCCGACGGCACCACGACTGACGTCTCCGACAACGGGACCGTCGTCGACAGCAACAACAACGGCCGGCCCAACGACGCCAACGAGAGTGACCCGACCGTTTTCACGGTTCAACGGCCGGGCTCGTTGGCGCTGCAGAAGACCGCTGGCACCCCGGTGGACGTCAACAACTCCGGCATAACCGACGCCGGAGACACCGTGCTCTATACCTTCCTGGTCACCAACGACGGACCGGTGGCGATCACAAACATCGTGGTCAACGATCCGCTCGTCGGTGCTGTCACCTGCCCGAGCACCAGCCGCAACCCCGGTCAGTCGATGACCTGCACGGCCAACGCGCCGTACGTCATCACGGAGGCCAACGAGACCGCCGGAGCGGTGAACAACACGGCGACCGTCTCAGGCAGCTCGGCCCGCGGGGCCGTGACCTCGCCGACATCCACGGCAAGGGTGACTGTCGCAGTCCCGGCCCCTGCGCTGACGGTGCTGAAAGAGGCGCAGACGCCGAACGACGTCAACGGCTCGGGTTTGGTCGACGCCGGTGACACGGTCAGCTACACGTTCACCGTGACGAACACCGGAAACGTCAACCTGAGAGCCATCGCCATCGACGACCCCCTCATCGGTGCCGTGAGCTGCGAAGCTGCCACCATCCCGATCGGTGGGTCAACGACGTGCAGCAACGACTCGCCTTACGTCATCACCGATGACGACGAGGACAACGGCTCCGTGGTCAACACGGCAACGGCCACCGCCAACGACCCCGACGGCAGCCCCCTGAGGTCGGCCCCCGATGACGCCACCGTCGACGTAGAGACTCCGGACCCGTCGCTGTCCATCGACAAGACCTCGGAAACGCCCGTCGACGTCAACGGCTCGGGCTTGGTCGACGCCGGAGACACCATCGGATACTCCTTCGAGGTGACCAACAACGGCAACGTCCCCGTCGCAGGTGTCACCGTGACGGACGGCCTCCTGATCGGCGTGAGCTGCGACGTGACCGTCCTGGGGGTGGGCGACTCCACCCAGTGCACGGCAGACTCGGCGTACGTCATCACGGAGGCCGATGAGGTCGCTGGGGTCGTCAGCAATACTGCTAGTGCGTCGGGTCTGGACCCTGACAACGACGGGATCACGTCCCCTGACGACACCGAAGACGTGGTGGTCGACACCCCAGTCCCGGAGCTCACGGTGGTGAAGACGGCGGGGACGCCGGTGGATGTGAATAGCTCGGGTCTGGTCGATGCGGGGGACACGATTGCTTATTCGTTTGTGGTGACGAACGACGGGAACGTCCCGGTGACGGGGGTGTTGATTGCGGACTCGTTGGCCGGTGATGTGACGTGTGAGGCGACGTCGTTGGCGGTGGGTGAGGAGACGGAGTGCACGGCGGATGCGGTGTACACGATTACCGACGATGACGAGGTGGCGGGGGCCGTCGACAACTCGGCGTCGGCCTCGGGGATCGACCCGGATGGTGGGACTGTGGACTCTGAGGTGTCGTTGACGTCGACGCCGGTGGACACCCCCGTGCCGGAGTTGACGTTGGTGAAGACGGCGGGCACCCCGGTCGATGTGAACGGGTCGGGGTTGGTGGATGCTGGGGACACGATCGCCTACTCGTTCGTGGTCAGCAACACCGGCAACGTGGCCGTTTCCGAGATCGTGGTGGATGACCCGTTGGCCGGGGCGGTGACCTGTGTTGCGACGTCGTTGGCGGTGGGTGAGGAAACGGAGTGCACGGCGGACGCGGTGTATACGGTCACCAAGGACGATGAGGCTGATGGCAGTGTGGCTAACACCGCGACGGCCACGGGGGCGGATCCTGATGCTTTCGGGGTGGTCTCCAACGAGGCGGACACGCAGACCGATGTTGATACCCCGGAGCCGGAGCTGTCGTTGGTGAAGACGGCGGGCACCCCGGGCGATGTGAACAATTCGGGTCTGGTCGATGCCGGGGACACGATCGCGTACTCCTTTGTGGTGACCAACACCGGGAACGTGCCGGTGACGGGGGTGACTGTTGTTGACTCGTTGGTCGGGGACGTGACGTGTGATGTGACGACGTTGGGGGTCGAGGACGAGGCGGAGTGCACGGCCGATGCGGTGTACACGATCACCGATGACGACGAGGTCGCTGGTGCGGTGGATAACGCGGCATCGGCGACGGGGGTGGACCCGGACGGAGGTGCCTTCGAGTCGGAGGAGTCGTTGACGTCGACGCCGGTGGATACTCCGATCCCGGAGCTGACGTTGGTCAAGACCGCGGGGACTCCGGTGGATGTCAACGGGTCGGGTCTGGTGGATGCCGGGGACACGATCGCGTACTCGTTCGTGGTGAGTAACACGGGCAATGTTGCGGTGACGGGGGTTGTGGTGGATGACCCGTTGGTGGGGGATGTGACGTGTGTTGCGACGTCGTTGGGCGTGGGGGAGGAGACGGACTGCACGGGGGATGCGGTGTACACGGTCACCGAGGACGATGAGATCGATGGCAGTGTCGACAACACGGCCACCGCGACCGGTGTGGATCCTGACGCGTTTGGTGTGGTCTCCAACGAGGCAGACACGCAGACCGATGTCGATACCCCGGAGCCGGATCTGTCGTTGGTGAAGACGGCGGGTACGCCGGTGGATGTGAACAACTCGGGTCTGGTGGATGCTGGGGACACCATCGCCTTCTCCTTTGTGGTGACGAACAGCGGCAATGTCCCGGTCAGTGCGGTGGGTGTCACGGATGGCCTGGTGGGGGCGGTGACGTGTGATGTGGCGGCGTTGGGGGTGGGTGAGGAGGCGGTGTGCACCGCGGATGAGCCCTACACGGTGACCGAGGACGATGAGGCTGATGGCAGTGTGGACAACACGGCCACGGCTACCGGGGTGGACCCGGATGACGGTGCGGTGGAGTCGGAGGAGGCTGATACCTCCACGGAGGTGGTGACCCCGGAGCCGGAGCTGACGTTGGTGAAGACGGCGGGTACGCCGGTGGATGTCAACAACTCGGGTCTGGTGGATGCCGGGGACACCATCGCCTACAGCTTTGTGGTGACCAATAACGGAAATGTCCCGGTGTCGGCAGTCGCCATTGTTGACGACCTGGTGGGGGCGGTGACGTGCGAGGAGACGACCTTGGGGGTCGAAGACGAAACCGACTGCGCGGCTGATTTGGCTTATGTCATCACCGCCGACGACGAGTCCAACGGTCAAGTGGACAACACCGCCACCGCGAGTGGCTTCGACCCGGATGGCCTCGAGGTCGAGTCTGAGGAGGCAGACACGCAGACCGATGTCGATACTCCGGAGCCGGAGTTGTCGTTGGTAAAGACGGCGGGTACGCCGGTGGATGTGAACAACTCGGGTTTGGTGGATGCCGGGGACACGATCGCCTACAGCTTTGTGGTGACGAATAGCGGCAATGTCCCGGTCAGTGCGGTGGGTGTCACGGATGGCCTGGTGGGGGCGGTGACGTGTGATGTGGCGGCGTTGGGGGTGGGTGAGGAGGCGGTGTGCACCGCGGATGAGCCCTACACGGTGACCGAGGAGGACGAGGCTGATGGCAGTGTGGACAACACGGCCACGGCTACCGGGGTGGACCCGGATGACGGTGCGGTGGAGTCGGAGGAGGCTGATACCTCCACGGAGGTGGTGACGCCGGAGCCGGAGCTGTCGTTGGTGAAGACGGCGGGTACGCCGGTGGATGTCAACAACTCGGGTTTGGTGGATGCCGGGGACACGATCGCCTACAGCTTTGTGGTGACCAATAGCGGGAACGTTCCGGTCAGCACGGTGGCTGTGGTGGACACGCTCGTCGGGGACGTGACGTGTGACGTGACGACGTTGGGGATCGGTGAGGAGGCGGTGTGCACGGCGGGTGCGGTGTATGTCGTGACTGAGGAGGACGAGGCTGATGGGAGTGTGGACAACACGGCCACGGCTACGGGGGTGGACCCGGATGAGGGTGTGGTGGAGTCTGAGGAGGCCGATACGTCCACGGAGGTGGTGACGCCGGAGCCGGAGTTGTCGTTGGTGAAGACGGCGGGTACGCCGGTGGATGTGAACAACTCTGGGATCGTGGATGCCGGGGACACCATCGCCTACTCCTTTGTGGTGACGAACAGCGGCAATGTCCCGGTCAGTGCGGTGGGCATCGCTGATGGCCTGGTCGGGGACGTCACGTGTGATGTGACGACGTTGGGGGTGGGTGAGGTCGCGGAGTGCACCGCGGATGAGCCCTACACGGTGACCGAGGAGGACGAGGCTGATGGCAGTGTGGACAACACCGCCACCGCGATCGGCGTGGACCCGGACGGGGATGCGGTGGAGTCCGACGAGGCTGATACCTCCACGGAGGTGGTGACGCCCGCCCCGAGGCTGCGCGTCGTGAAGACGGCGGGGACCCCGGTGGATGTCAACAACTCCGGTTTGGTGGATGCCGGGGACACGATCGCCTACTCATTCGTCGTGACCAACACCGGGAATGTGCCGATCACTAGTGTTGCCATCGTGGACGCCCGGGCCGGCGCAGTGAGCTGCGCGGCAACGACGTTGGCCCCCGGGGCGTTGACGTCGTGTGCCGCGGATAACCCCTACGTCGTCACCCAAGCGAATGAGGTCTCGGGCACCGCGAACAACACGGCACGGGCCACAGGTGCTGACCCCGACGGAGGTGCCGTTCAGTCACTGACCTCCTCTACGTCGACCCCCATCGCTACGCCCCGTCCACGCCTGTCGATGGTCAAGACGGCGGGTACGCCGGTGGACGTGAATGGTTCGGGCCTGGTCGATGCCGGGGACACCATCGCCTACAGCTTCGTCGTCACCAACACGGGCAACGTCCCGCTGACCGTCGTGGGCATCTCCGACCCTCTCGTAGGCGCGGTGAGTTGTGTGGAGACCGAGTTGGCGGTGGGAGAGGGCACGACCTGTACTTCGGATGCTGCCTACGTCGTGACCGAGGCCAACGAGTCCGACGGGGAAGTCACCAACACAGCGCGCGCCACGGCCGTCGATCCCGATGCTGAGCCCGTTCGTTCGCCCGAGTCGTCGACCGAGACTCTGGTCGACGTCCCGGATCCCGAGCTGACGTTGGTGAAGACGGCGGGAACACCGGTGGATGAGAACAACTCGGGACTGGTGGATGCCGGGGACACCATCGCCTACAGCTTTGTGGTGACGAACACGGGCAATGTCCCGCTGAGTGTGGTCGGTGTCCAGGACCCCCTTGTGGGGGGCATCACGTGCGAGGCCACGTTGTTGGCTGCGGACGAGAGCACGAGCTGCACGGGGGACGTGTCCTACGTCGTGACCGACGACGACGAACTGTCAGGATCGGTGGACAACCGTGCCGTCGCCAACGCAACGGACCCTGATGGCGGCGCAGTCCAGTCGGCCGAGTCACGAACGTCCACTCCGGTCGATACGCCGGGGACCTCGCTGACCCTAGTGAAGCGAGCGGGCACCCCGGTCGACGTGAACTCCTCCGGCATCGTGGATGCGGGCGACACGATCGCCTACTCGTTCACCGTGACGAACGAAGGCAACGTTCCGCTGACGGGCATCGTGGTGGCCGATGCCCTGGCCGGCACGGTGACCTGCGACTCAACGTCGCTGCCACCGGACGTCAGCACCGAGTGCACGGCGGATGCGCTATATACCGTCACAGCGGCAGACGAGGTGTCGGGCGCCGTCACCAACCGCGCGCGTGCCTCTGCCAGCGACCCCGACGGCGACCCCGTCACCTCCTTGCAACGGACGACCGCGACGTCCGTGCAGACGCCAGCCCCGAGACTCGTCATGGTGAAGAGTGCGGAGGACCCGGTCGATGTGAACGGCTCGGGGATCGTGGACGCGGGAGACACGATCGCCTACACCTTCGCCGTCACGAACGGCGGGAACGTGCCCCTCACGGTGGTCGGCATCTCGGACCCGCTGATCGGGAGCATCACGTGTGACCCGACGGAGTTGCCGGTGGGTGGGGCCTCCGAGTGCACAGCGGACGAGCTGTACGTCGTCACGGAGGACGACGAGGCCTCCGGAGGAGTCACCAACGCAGCGGTGGCGACCGCCCTGGACCCGGATGGTGGGGCCGTGCGCTCGAGTATCTCCAACACCTCGAGCTCGGTCACGACACCCGATCCGGACCTGACGCTTGTGAAGACGGCGGGAACTCCGGTCGATGAGAACGCTTCGGGCCTAGTGGATGCGGGGGACACGATCGCGTTCTCGTTCACGGTCACCAATAGCGGGAACGTTCCCGTTAGCACGGTGGCCGTGGCTGACCCGCTCGTCGGGGCAGTGACGTGTGATGTGTCAACGTTGGGGGTTGGTGAGGAGGCGGTGTGCACGGCGGATGAGCCGTATGTCGTCACTGATGAAGATGAGCTGGCTGGCACCGTGGCGAACACGGCTACGGCCACCGGGGTGGTCCCGGACGGGGGTGCGGTGGAGTCTGAATCGGCGGATACCTCCACGGATGTGGACACGCCGGCTCCGGAGCTGTCGTTGGTGAAGACGGCGGGCACCCCGGTGGATGTGAACGGTTCGGGTCTGGTCGATGCGGGGGACACGATCGCGTTCTCGTTTACGGTGACCAACAGTGGGAATGTCCCGATCGGCACGGTGGCCGTGGTGGACCCGCTCGTTGGGGATGTGTCCTGTGAGCCCACGACGTTGGGTGTTGGTGAGATCGCGGAGTGCGCGGCGGACGAGTTGTATGTCGTGACCGAGGACGATGAGGTTGCTGGCAGTGTGGACAACACCGCCACCGTGACCGGGGTGGACCCGGATGACGACGCGGTGGAGTCCGAAGGGGCTGATACCTCGACCGAGGTCGACACTCCGGAGCCGGAGTTGTCGTTGGTCAAGACCGCGGGCACCCCCGTGGATGTGAACGGTTCGGGTCTGGTCGATGCTGGCGACACGATCGCGTTCAGCTTTGTGGTGACCAACAGTGGGAACGTCCCGCTCAGTGCGGTGGCTGTCGCTGATGCGTCTGGTGGGGGATGTGTCCTGTGAGCCCACGACGTTGGGCGTCGGTGAGATCGCGGAGTGTGCCGCGGACGAGTTGTATGTCGTGACCGAGGACGATGAGGTTGCTGGCAGTGTGGACAACACCGCTACCGCGACCGGGGTGGACCCGGATGACGACGCGGTGGAGTCCGAGGAGGCCGACACCTCGACCGAAGTGGTGACCCCGGAGCCGGAGCTGACGTTGGTGAAGACCGCGGGCACCCCGGTGGATGTGAACGGTTCGGGTCTAATCGATGCTGGGGACACGATCGCGTTCTCGTTTACGGTCACCAACAGTGGGAATGTCCCGGTCAGTGCGGTGGGGGTGGTTGATGCGCTGGTCGGGGATGTGTCCTGTGAGCCCACGACGTTGGGCGTGGGTGAGGAGGCGGTGTGCGCGGCGGATGAGCCGTACACGGTGACCGAGGACGACGAGGTTGCTGGCAGTGTGGACAACACCGCCACCGCCACCGGGGTGGATCCGGACGAGGGTGCGGTGGAGTCCGAGGAGGCCGACACCTCGACCGAAGTGGTGACCCCGGAGCCGGAGCTGTCGTTGGTGAAGACCGCGGGCACCCCGGTGGATGTGAACGGTTCGGGTCTAATCGATGCTGGGGACACGATCGCGTATTCGTTCACGGTGACCAACAGTGGGAATGTCCCGGTCAGCACGGTGGCCGTGGTTGACCCGCTCGTCGGAAATGTGTCCTGTGAGCCCACGACGTTGGGCGTGGGTGAGGAGGCGGTGTGCACGGCGGATGAGCCGTACACGGTGACCGAGGACGACGAGGCTGCTGGCAGTGTGGACAACACCGCCACCGCCACCGGGGTGGATCCGGACGAGGGTGCGGTGGAGTCCGAGGAGGCCGACACCTCGACCGAAGTGGTGACCCCGGAGCCGGAGCTGTCGTTGGTGAAGACCGCGGGCACCCCGGTGGATGTGAACGGTTCGGGTCTAATCGATGCTGGGGACACGATCGCGTTCTCGTTCACGGTGACCAACAGTGGGAATGTCCCGGTCAGTGCGGTGGGGATCACTGATGCTCTGGTGGGGGATGTGTCCTGTGAGCCCACGACGTTGGGCGTGGGTGAGGAGGCGACGTGCGCGGCGGATGAGCCGTACACGGTGACCGAGGACGACGAGGTTGCTGGCAGTGTGGACAACACCGCCACCGCCACCGGGGTGGATCCGGACGAGGGTGCGGTGGAGTCCGAGGAGGCCGACACCTCGACCGAAGTGGTGACCCCGGAGCCGGAGCTGTCGTTGGTGAAGACCGCGGGCACCCCGGTGGATGTGAACGGTTCGGGTCTAATCGATGCTGGGGACACGATCGCGTATTCGTTCACGGTGACCAACATTGGGAATGTCCCGGTGAGCACGGTGGCCGTGGTTGACCCGCTGGCCGGGGCGGTGACGTGCGATGTGACGACGTTGGGTGTTGGTGAGATCGCGGAGTGCGCCGCGGACGAGTTGTATGTCGTGACCGAGGACGATGAGGTTGCTGGCAGTGTGGACAACACCGCTACCGCGACCGGGGTGGATCCGGACGAGGGTGCGGTGGAGTCCGAGGAGGCCGACACCTCGACCGAAGTGGTGACCCCGGAGCCGGAGCTGACGTTGGTCAAGACCGCGGGCACCCCCGTGGATGTCAACAACTCCGGCCTGGTCGATGCCGGGGACACCATCGCCTACAGCTTCGTCGTGACGAATGATGGCAACGTGCCGGTGACGGGGGTGGCCATTCTTGACCCGTTGGTGGGGAATGTGACCTGTGACCCGACCGACGTGGGGGTGGGCGAGACCGCGTCGTGCACTGCGGACCAGTTGTACGTTGTGACCGAAGACGACGAAACCGATGGCAGTGTGGACAACACCGCCACCGCGACGGGAGTGGACCCCGACGAAGACTCGGTCGAGTCCGAGGTCTCGCGCACGACGACCGAGGTGGACACTCCGGACCCGGAGCTCACGTTGGTCAAGACGGCCGATGCTCCCGTCGATGTCAACGGTTCGGGTCTGGTCGACGCGGGCGACACCATCGCCTACTCCTTCGTCGTGAGCAACGTCGGCAATGTGCCCGCCACGACGGTGGGCGTGGTGGATCCGTTGCTCGGCGCGGTGAGGTGTGGCGTGACGACATTGGCGCCGGGGATCAGCACGAGCTGCACCGCCGATGCCCCTTACGTCGTGACGGAGGACGACGAGGTCGCCGGGTCTGTGGACAACACAGCCAACGCCACGGGAGTCGATCCTGACGGGGGACTGATCGAGTCCGAAGAGTCCAGGACGTCCACCGAAGTGGGCTCCCCGCTCCCGGCTCTCTCGGTGCTCAAGTCCGCCGGAGACCCGGTCGATGTAAATGGTTCGGGCCTGGTTGATGCGGGCGACACGATCGCTTACTCCTTCACGGTCACGAACGACGGCAACGTCCCCCTCACGGCGGTGGAGATTGTGGATGACCTCGTCGGAGCCGTGACCTGCACGGTCCCCACCCTGCCCCCCGGAGACTCGACCGAGTGCGAGGCGGATGAGCTCTACGTGGTGACGGCTGACGACGAGACGGCGACCGTGGTCGTCAACGCTGCCGCTGCTGTTGCTGTGGACCCCGACGAGGATGTCGTCGAGTCGTTGGAGTCCTCCGTCATCGTGCCGGTCTCGACGCCGCTGCCGGAGCTGAGTGTGGTCAAGACCGCGGGTGAGCCGGTGGACGTGAACGGCTCCGGCATCGTGGATGCGGGCGACACGATCGCGTACTCCTTCACGGTCACGAACGACGGCAACGTGCCGGTTTCGGAAGTGGCGGTGGTGGACCCGTTGGTGGGGGCGGTGACGTGTAACCCGACAGAGTTGGGGGTGGACGAGACCGCTGAGTGCATGGCCGATGAGGTCTACGTCATCACCGAGGAGGATGAGGTCGCCGGCTCGGTGGAGAACTCAGCGAGTGGAACGGCCCTGGATCCCGACGGGGGCGAGGTCGAGTCCGAAGACTCGAGCACGTCGACCGAGGTGGACACCCCGGAGCCGGAACTGTCGTTCGTGAAGACCGCAGGGACGCCGACGGACGTGAACGGGTCGGGTTTGGTCGACGCCGGTGACACCATTGCCTACTCCTTCACCGTCACGAACGACGGCAACGTGCCGGTGTCGGCGGTGGCCGTGGTGGACCCGTTGGTCGGTGAGGTTACGTGCGACCTGACCACCCTGGGCGTGGGCGAGAGTGCAATGTGCACGGGCGACGCGGCATACACCGTCACCGACGACGATCAGGTCGAAGGCTCGGTGGAGAACTCGGCCAGCGCCACGGGCCTCGATCCTGATGGCGGCGAGATCGAGTCACCCACGTCGGACACCTCGACCGAGGTGGCGACCCCCGATCCTGCGTTGAGCGTGGTCAAGACCGCGGGCGTCCCGGTCGATGTCAACGAGTCGGCCCTGGTTGACGCTGGCGACACAATCGCCTACTCCTTCACCGTCACGAATGACGGCAACGTGCCGGTCTCGGCGCTGGCGATCGTCGACGTGCTGGTGGGCGACGTGACGTGTGATGTGACCACGGTGCAGGCGGGGGGTGTGGCCTTGTGCACGGCCGATGCGCTGTACGTCATCGCCGAGGACGACGAACTGACCGGCTCGGTGGACAACTCCGCAACCGCAGCGGGGACAGACCCGGACGGTGATCCCGTCCAGTCAGCGGCATCGGTGACGTCGACGCCCGTGGCGAGCCCCAACCCCTCCGTGGCCCTGACGAAGCTGGCCGAGCCTCCCGTCGACGTGAACATCTCCGGCCTCGTGGACGCTGGTGACACGATCGCCTACTCCTTCGAGGTCACGAACACCGGCGACGTGCCGCTGACCGCCTTGACGATCGAGGACGACACCGTCGGACCCATCACCTGCGACTCCACGGCGCTTGCTGTGGAGGAGACCACTATCTGCCGTGCTGACGATCCCTACGTCGTGACCGACGACGACGAGCTGGCTGGCAGTGTGGAGAACATCGCCACGGCGCTGACGAACGACCCTGACGACCAGCAGATCGCCAGTCCCACCTCCTCGACGTCGGTCGAGGTCTCCATCCCTGACCCCGGCCTCGCGCTCGTGAAGTCGGCAGGGGCTCCGCAGGACGTCAACGGCTCCGGTCTGGTGGACGCCGGGGACACGATCGCCTACGCCTTCCTGGTCACCAATACCGGCAATGTCCCCTTGTCGCTCCTTTCGGTGGTAGACCCGCTGGCGGGGACCGTGACGTGTGGCGTCACGGCGTTGGCCCCCGGGGATTCGACCTCGTGTACGGCGGACGAGGACTATGTGGTCACCGAGGAGGACGAGGTTTCCGGTTCGGTGGACAACTCGGCCACGGTCACGGGCGTGGACCCGGATGGTGACGGCGTCGAGTCGCCCGGTTCGGTGACGTCGACCGAGGTAGCGACGCCTTCACCGGCGCTCAGCGTGGTCAAGACCGCCGGGACCCCGGTGGACGTCAACGGTTCCGGAATCGTGGATGCCGGGGACACCATCGCGTACTCGTTCACGGTCACGAACGACGGCAACGTGCCGCTGTCGTCGGTGGCAGTCGAGGACCCGTTGGTGGGAGGCGTGACGTGTGACGTCGCGACGTTGGGGGTGGGCGAGTCGGCAGAATGCGCAGCGGACCAGCCCTACGTGGTGACCGACGACGACGAAGTCGCCGGTTCGGTGGAGAACTCAGCGATGGCGACGGCCCTGGATCCCGACGGCGGTGAGCTCGAGTCGGTGGCATCCGAGACCTCGACCGACGTCGCGACCCCAGCCCCGGCCTTGAGCGTTGTCAAGACCGCCGGGGTGCCGGTGGACGTGAACGACTCGGGGATCGTCGATGCCGGAGACACGATCGCCTACTCCTTCACCGTCACCAACGACGGGAACGTTCCGCTCATCTCCGTGGTCGTGGTCGACCCACTGGTCGGCACGGTGGGCTGTGACGTCGGGTCGCTCGCACCCGGAGAGTTCGCGAGCTGCACCGCTGATGACGTCTACACCGTCACCGAGGACGACGAGCTGTCGGGTGAGGTCACGAACGTCGCGACCGCCAACGCGGTCGATCCCGACGGGGAGCAGGTCGGGTCACCGGAGGCGACGACCTCCACCCCGGTCCAGACCCCCGATCCTGCTCTGAGCGTGGTCAAGGTTGCTGGTGCCCCGGTGGACGTCAACGGCTCTGGACTGGTGGACGCCGGCGACACGATCGAGTTCTCCTTCGTGGTCAGCAACATCGGCAACGTGCCGGTGGCAGACGTCGCCGTGGTTGACCCCTTGCTGAGCGGCGTGACCTGCGACGAAAGGACCCTGGCTCCGGGGACCAGCACGCTGTGTGCCGCCGACACGGTCTACACCGTCACCGACGATGACGAAGTTGCCGGCTCGGTGGAGAACTCGGCGACGGCAACCGGGACCGACCCCGACCAGGACGAGGTGGTGTCACTGGCTTCGGTGACCTCGACCGAGGTCGGCTCTCCCTTCCCCGCCCTGTCGATGGTGAAGTCGGCCGAGGCGCCGCAGGACGTGAACTCCTCTGGTCTGGTGGACGCTGGCGACACGATCGCCTACTCCTTCGTCGTGACGAACGTTGGCAACGTGCCGGTCTCCTCTGTCACGGTCAACGACCCTCTGGTCGGCGCGGTGACGTGCGACGAGGTGACGCTCGCGCCGGGTGAGTCCACAGAGTGCGCCGCTGACGAGCCGTACGTTGTGACTGACGAGGACGAGACGTCGACCGCGGTGGTGAACTCGGCCACCGCCTCTGCTCAGGACCCCGACGAGGACCTGGTGAGCTCGTTGGAGGCCTCGGTCATCGTGCCCGTCTCGACCCCGCTACCGCAGCTGAGTTTGACCAAGAGCGCCGGCGATCCGGTCGACGTGAACGGGTCAGGCATCCCCGACGCAGGTGACACCATCAGCTACTCGTTCGTGGTCACCAACGAGGGCAACGTGCCGATCTCGGCCATCACGGTCGTGGACCCGCTCGTGGGCGAGGTCACCTGTGAGGCCGACGAGGTTGCTGTCGGCGAGTCCGTATCCTGTGCAGCAGATGCGCCGTACGTCATCACCGAGGACGACGAAGGGGCCGGCGCGGTGCTCAACTCCGCGACAGTCGAAGGCACAGATTCCGACACCGATCCCGTGTTGTCCGCAGCGGCCACGACGACGACTCCCGTGTCGACCCCCGCGCCCACCTTGAGCGTCCTGAAGAGCGCAGAGAACCCGGTGGACGTGAACGACTCCGGTCTGGTGGACGCCGGCGACACGATCGCTTACTCCTTCGTCGTCACCAACACCGGCAACGTCCCGATCACCGGCGCGGACGTCCTCGACGAACTGGTCGGTGACGTGACCTGTGAGGAAACGACGGTGGCTCCTGGCGTCAGCACCACCTGCGTTGCCGATGCCCCGTATGTCGTGACAGCCGACGACGAGATCGCCGGCACGGTGGACAACTCAGCGACCGTCAGCGGTGACGATCCGGACGGCAACGGCGTCACCTCTCTCGCCTCGACAACCTCCACCGACGTGGCTAGCCCCGACCCGTCGCTCCGCGTCCTGAAGACAGCGCGACCCCCGGTGGACGTCAACGGATCGGGTCTCGTCGATGCGGGGGACACCGTCGTCTACTCCTTCGTGGTCACCAACGACGGCAACGTCCCGATCACGGCGCTGGTGGTCAACGATCCGCTGCTCGGCGACGTGATCTGCGACCAGGTCAGCCTGGCGGTCGGTGGGTCGACCTCCTGTGCGGCCGACGCGGCCTACGTCATCACCCAGGAGGACGAGATCGTCGGATCAGTCGACAACGTGGCCACCGTGGCCGGGACGGATCCCAACGGTGCTGACGTCCTGTCGCCGGAGTCGACGACGTCCACGGCAGTCGGCATACCGACGCCCGCCCTTGCCCTGGAGAAAACTGCGGAGACCCCGGTCGACGCCAACAACTCGGGCCTGGTGGACGCCGGGGACACGATCGCCTACTCCTTCGTTGCCACGAACGTCGGCAACGTCACCCTGGACCAGCTGCAGATCGACGACCCCTTGGTCGGAGCCGTGACCTGTGAAGAATCCGTTCTGCTGGCAGGAGGCACGACCGTCTGCCGTGCCGATGAGGTGTACGTCGTCACGGAGGTCGACGAGGCCTCCGGCCTGGTGCAGAACGTGGCCACGGCGACCGCGGTCGAGCCCGGCGGTGACGTCATCCAGTCACGTGAAGCCGTCGCTACCGTCCCGGTGAGCTCACCTGTGGTCGCCCTCACCATGGTGAAGTCGGCGGCGGAGCCCGTCGACGTCAACGAGTCCGGGCGAGTGGACGGAGGCGACACGATCGCCTACACCTTCCTGGTGACCAACCAAGGCACGGTGCCTCTCAGCGGCCTCGCCATCGAGGATCCGCGGCTGGAGGGCGTGACCTGCGCGGAGACCACCGTGGCCCCAGGGGAATCCGTCACCTGCACGGGTGTGAGTCCCTACACCGTCACTCAGGCTGACCAGCTCGCTGGTTCGGTGCTCAACATGGCGACCGCAAGTGCGATCGATCCGGATGGGATCGCGGCCGCTCAGGTGCAGTCCAGCGTGATTGTGCCGGTGTCCCCGCTGTTGCCCGGCCTTTTCATGGTCAAGTCCGCAACGTGGGACGACACGGACGGCGATGGTTTCGGTGACGAGGGTGAACAGATCACCTACAGTTTCGAGGTCACCAACACCGGTGACGCAGACCTGCAAGACCTCACGGTGGTGGACCCCATGCTCAGCGATCGAGGGGTCGAGCTGGACTGCTCGATTGCGGCCCTGCCGGTGGGCGCTTCGCAGACCTGTGTCGCGCAGTACGTCATCACCGAATCCGACACGCGGAGCGAGCAGCTGACGAACGTGGCCTCTGCGAGCGCCGTCGGTGCCGACGGGGCCGAGGTCAGCTCCGGCCCGAGCCTCGCCAGCGTGCCGATGGCGCAGGACGAGCCAGTTCCGATCCCGGTCCCCTCGCCGGGTCCTGGCCCCCAGCCTAGCCCTGGACCGCAGCCTGGTCCTGGACCGGCCCCTGGGCCTCAGGAGTCGCTGCCGCGCACCGGAAGCGACGTACTGCCGTACCTGACATTGAGCGGACTGTTCCTGGGGGTAGGAGCCCTGATGCTGGCTGCCGCTCGGCGTCGCCGAACCGAAGAATCCGTCGGCGTGACGTCCGATCTCTGACCTTTGACCTGAACTGACCGTCCACTTCTGGGACCGACACCTCGACGGTGTGGGACCCAGAGCATCCAACGAAAGGCACACCACCGTGAAGTGCACGACACAGCGCATCCGATCGACCTTCGTCATCGCCCCGGCTCTCGCTGCAATTCTGCTCGCCGGTTGCTCCAGTGACGACGAGCCGGACGACTCCGGCTCGGCGCAAAGTGAGGACAGTGAAGCCAGCACCCAGGGCCCGGACACGGCTGAGCAGTCCGCAGGCACGGGCCAACCCGTGGGTGATCTGGACGAGGCGCCCAAGCTGGAGGAATCGGTGGGTGCACGACGAGAGGCCCGCTTCGAAGACTGCGCTCTCGAGGCCGGGGAGGTCACGGTTCCCGGGCAAGTCACCAACAGCCAGGACGAGCCGCAGAACTACGTGGTCAGCGTGTCCTGGATCGTCGAGGGCTCTCAGGTCATCGCCCGCGGGGTGACCGAGGTCGAGGACGTGCCGGCTGACGAGACGGTGCAGTTCGAGATCACCGCCGACCTGGAGACCGATGCCCAGGACTGCACCTACAACGTGCGCCGAGCCCCGACCTCCGAGAATTCCTGATCTCGCAGCCACCCTGACCGAGGTCAGGGTGGCTGGCCACACTAGATGACGCCGAAGGCCGTCAGCAGGGAGCGGGCGCCGAGACCGATGGCGACCAGGACCACGATCCCGCCGACGATGTTGGCCCCAAGGGTGTTGACGTGCTTGCCGAGCAAATCTTTGCGGTTCATCACCACCAGCAGGAAGACCGCCACGATCGGCAGGATCAAGCCGTTGGCCGCCTGAGCGAAGACGATCAGTTCTGTTGGGCTGGAGCCGATGATCGCGAACGTCACGCCGACGATGATGATGAGTGCCCAGATGGCCTTGAACTTCGGATCGGCGAGGTCGCGCTTCCAGCCAAAGGCACCGGCGGTGGCGTATGCCGCAGCGAGGGGGGCGGTGACCGAGCTCGTCACACCGGCGGCGAGCAGGCCGAAGGCGAAGAAGTATTTGGCGCTCTCGCCTAGCAGCGGCTCCAAGGCTTGGGCCATGTCAGCGGCGCTATCGACGCCCTTGCCCGTGGAAAACAGTGCTGCAGCCGCCGTCGTCAGGACGGCAATGGTGACTAACCCGCCTAGGCCGACCGAGAGGCGCGTGTCGAGCTTGGCTTCGGCCACCGCGATATCGACCGGCACGTCTTCGCTCCACTTGTCCTGCACACTCGCGGCGTGCAAGAAGAGGTTGTAGGGCACGACGGTGGTGCCGACGAGGGCAATCACCGTGAGCACCGAGCCGGACGGAACGGTCGGCACCAGCCCGGCAAACAAGTCTCCGAGGCTGGGCGTCACCATGATCGCGGTCACCAGGAACACCACGCCCATCAGCACCACGAGCCACACGAGCACGCGCTCGACGGTGCGATAGGAGCCGGTAGCCAGCAATCCAGCGGCGATCACGGCCACGAGGGAAGCCCAGAGCGCTTGGGAGCCGCCGAAGACGGCGTTGAGGGCTAGAGCGGCCCCGGTCAGGTTGCCGCCCTCGAAAGCGGCGGTGCCCACCGTGATCGCGCCGATCACGAGGACGATGGCCCCGACCTTGACTGCCGTGTTGTCGAACGAGGAACGCAGTGCCTCGCCGAGGCCCTCTCGGGAGACGACGCCGAGTCGCGCGCACATCTCTTGCAGGACCATGGCGGCTAGCACGCTGAAGATGATGGCCCACAGCAACGTGAAGCCGTAGTCCGCACCGGCCACGCTCGCAGTGGTCACCGTGCCTGGCCCGATGAAGGCCGCGGCGACGATCAGACCGGGGCCAAGATTGCGCAACTTAGCGACGATTCCCTTGGGCGCGTTATACGAGGACGCAGAAGTTGTTTGCTCTGCCATGGGTATTCGAGCCTTCGATTGGCTGGACCGTGCAGGGGGCATGGGGTTGTCGCTGGGTTATGTCTATCAGCCGGACTAGTGGTGCGCGCGGGGACCCCGGTGGATCGCGGTTGAGAGCCCGACCCCGGTCGCTGCGCCGCAGTTTCGAAATGCGATGGTCGAGTCATGACAACTCAGCCTGATCCCGATGCAGATGCCGGCCCGGACGATGATGCGCGCGCCCCCGAGGAAGAACGTGATTCAACCCCGAGTGGCGGGCAAGTCTCGGAGGCCGGGGGAGCCAGCCTGAATGCCGAGACAAGCCAGGGGGGCGCGGACGCAGTGCCGGACTCGCACGGTTAGAACGTTGGTGCGCTCACGTCGCTCCAGCGCCCATTGAGGCATGCCGCAAAGGCATGGGGGCTATACGGAAGGGGCGGTTGACCTGCATACTTTGAAAAGTCAGGATTTGCGCAAGGATACCGCTCTGCGAAAAAGGAATCTCGTTTGCCATCTCACCCATTGGACCCACTGTCCGAAGACGAGTTCCGCGCAACCGTCGCCGTCCTGAGCCGTGACCAGGGCGTTTCCGGTTCGTGGCGTTTCGCCTCTATCGAGATGCAGGAGCCGCCCAAGGCAGTCGTGAAGGCATGGCAAGCAGGGGATGACATCCCACGACGCTCACTGTCGGTGCTCTGGAACAAAGAGACCAACCAGACCTACGAGGCGGTCGTCGACCTCGCTGGCGACGCCGTCGACTCCTGGACTCATCAGCCTGGCGTCTGCCCCAACTTCACCGTGGACGAATACCACGAGTGCGACGAAGCGATGCGGGCCCACCCCGACGTGGTCGCGCGGCTCAACGGTCGTGGCGTCACCGATATGTCCCTCGTGCTTTTCGACGTCTGGTCCTACGGCCACGCCGTGATGCCGGAGCAGCACCGTGATCGGCGGCTCGGCTGGTGCGATGTCTGGTTGCGCGAAAGCCCCAAAGGTAACCCGTACGCCCACCCCATCTCGGGCCTCAAGATTATCGTCGACATGAACACCCTCGAGGTCCTGGAGATCGAGGATCACCACGACTACGGCTTCGCGGACGTCGATGGTGAATACGTCCCCGAGCTGCGCGCTCAGTCGAACGGCGGTGACCCGGCCCCAGCGGAGCTGAAACCACTAGAGATCACCCAGCCCGACGGCGTCTCGTTCACCCTCGACGGCAACGAGTTGAAGTGGGCCAACTGGACGATGCGTCTGGGCTTCAACTACCGCGAGGGTATGACGATCCACCAGGTCACGTTCGATGACCACGGAACGACTCGCGACATCGCATACAGGATGTCTTTTGCCGAGATGATCGTGCCGTACCGCGACCCCAGTTTCGATCACTACCGCCGCACTGCCTTCGACATCGGCGAGTGGGGCCTGGGCTTCATGACCACCTCGCTGGAGCTCGGCTGCGACTGCCTCGGCGAGATCACTTACGTCGATGCCGTGATCCACGACAGCCACGGCGAACCCGAAACCATCAAGCAAGCCATGTGCCTGCATGAAGAAGACGCTGCGGTCCTGTGGAAGCACGTCGACGAGCGCTCGGGCGCCGAGGTGCGGCGGATGCGGCGGATGGTGGTGTCGTGCCACGCCACGGTCGCCAATTACGAATACCTCATCTATTGGCGCTTCTACACCGACGGCAACATCGAGTGCGAGGTCCGCGCCACCGGCATCATGGTGACCACCCCGCTGGAAAACGAGGGCGACACCTCGCCCAACGGCACCATGGTCGATCAGCGCACCTACGCCCCGTTGCACCAGCACTTCCTGGTGGCGCGGCTCGACATGGACATCGACGGCGAAGGCAACACCGTGGTCGAGGTCGACTCCGTGGCCGCACCGATCGATGAGTCCAATCCACACGGGCTCGCCGTGCTGACCCAACAGACGCCGATCGAGTCCGAGAGCGACGGCGCCCGCGACTACAACTGGAACACCCAGCGCGCGTGGAAGATCACCAACCCGGCCAAGACCAACAAGATGGGCACCAACACCGCATACAAGTTGGTCCCGATGGCCTCGATCCCGGCGATGATGGACGAGAACTCGCCCATCTATCAGCGCTCCCCGGTGATCGGGCACCAGTTGTGGGTCACCGAACGAGACGACGGCGAGCGGTTCCCGGCCGGCAACTACCCGACCCAGTCGCCTGGCGGGGAGGGTGTCGCCGAGTGGATCAAGGACGATGCCAACCTCCTCGACACCGACGTGGTGCTCTGGTACGTCTTCGGCATCCACCACGTCACCCGCGTCGAGGACTGGCCGGTCATGCCGTCGGACACCATCAACTGGTGGCTCAAGCCCTTCGGCTTCTTCGATCAGAACCCGTCGCTCAATGCCGCACGCACCTCCGGTGGCGACCACTGCGGCACGCACGACTCCTAGCTCGACCCTGCTGATCCCGAAAGGCCCAGTCATGAGTGAGAAGAAGGTCTTTACCAACATCATTGATGGCGAGTCCCGCCCGTCTGTGTCCGGCGACGTGCTCGACATCATCAACCCCTCGACGGGCGAGGTCTATGCGACTTCTCCGAACTCCGGCGAAGAGGACGTCGACGCCGCGTTCACGGCCGCCGCCACGGCGTTCGAGTCCTATCGGTGGACCACTCCAGGAGAGCGCCAGTCCATGCTGCTCAAACTGGCCGACGTCATCGAGGAGCACCAGGACGAGCTCATCGACATCGAGAGCGAAAACACGGGGAAGCCGGTCTCGCTGACCAAATCCGAAGAGATCCCGATGATGCTGGATCAGATCCGGTTCTTCGCCGGTGCCGCCCGCATCCTGGAGGGCAAGTCCTCGGGTGAATATATGCGCGGATTCACCTCCTCGGTCCGGCGCGAGCCGCGCGGACCGATCGGGCAGGTCGCACCGTGGAACTATCCCATGATGATGGCCGTATGGAAGTTCGCCCCGGCTCTGGCGGCGGGCAACACGGTCGTGCTCAAGCCCTCGGACACCACCCCGGCTTCCTCGACCTGGATGGTTGAGAAAATGCAGGACATCTTCCCCAAGGGGGTATGCAACCTGGTCGCTGGCGACCGCGACACCGGGGCTGCGTTGACTCGGCACAAGACCCCCGTGATGGTCTCCATCACCGGGTCCGTGGGGGCGGGTATGGCCGTGGCGCGAGCAGCCGCGGAGGACCTGAAGGTGGCGCACCTCGAGTTAGGCGGCAAGGCGCCAGTCGTGGTCTTCAACGACGCCGATATGGAGTCGACCATCGAGGGCATCAACACCGCTGGCTTCTTCAACGGCGGCCAAGACTGCACCGCGGCGACCCGGGTCCTGTGCCAAGAAGGCGTCTACGACGAGTTCGTCGCGGCCCTGGCCAAGGCCGCCTCGGAAACTCGCACCGGCTACGACGCCAGTGACGAGGACATCCTGTTCGGTCCGGTGAACAACGCGAACCAGCTCGAGCACGTCTCCGGACTGGTCGAGCGCGCACCGTCACACGCCCGGGTCGTCACCGGCGGTAGGCACACCGGTGAACGCGGCTACTTCTACGAGCCGACGGTCGTTGCCGACCTCATCGGCGGCGACGAGTTGGTGACCACCGAGATCTTCGGCCCGGTCATCACCATCGAGAAGTTCACCGACGAGAACGACGCCGTGGCCAAGTCCAACGACAGCGTCTTTGCCCTGGCTTCCTCGGTCTGGACCAAGGACGCAGGCACGGCCGCCCGGATGGCCGCACGGCTCGACTACGGCTGCGTCTGGATCAACACCCACATTCCGCTGCTCGCCGAGATGCCGCACGGCGGGTTCAAGCACTCCGGCTATGGCAAGGACCTCTCGTCGTACGGACTCGAGGACTACACCCGCATCAAGCACGTGATGCACTTCCACGGATTCGAAGGCTGAGGACCCCTCATGGCGATTGACCAGCACAGAGATTCGCACGACAAAGGGCTCAAATCCGACTCAGTAGGCGTCCTCGGCAGCACGGTCCTGAGCGTGTCCTCGGTCGCTCCGGCGTATGCATTGACGGCGACGCTTGGCATTCTCGCGGCTGCCGCAGGGGCGAAGATGCCGGTGGTCATCATCGCTGGTGCCCTGCCGATGATCTTCGCGGCCTACGCCTACCGAGAGTTCAACAAAGTCTCGCCTGACTGCGGCACCTCGTTCACCTGGACCACCAAGGCGTTCGGACCTTATGTGGGCTGGATCGGTGGCTGGGCCGCGATCGTGGCCACGATCATCGTGCTGTCGAATCTCGCCGGCGTCGCCGTGCAATTCTTCTATCAGTTCTTCGGGGTCATCTTTTCCAGTGACACCATCTCCGACCTCTGGCTGAACAAGGGCGTCAACGTCCTGACGTGTTTCGCCTTTCTGGCCATAGCCAGCTATGTGGCCTATCGAGGCATTGACACCACCGAAAAGGTGCAGTTCTTCCTCGTCGGCTTCCAGTTGGTGGTTTTGCTCCTCTTCTCAGTCGTTGCCATTGCAACCCGCAGCGAGTCGGGCGTCGGCGAAGCGTTTAGTTGGGATTGGTTCTCGCCCGCGGGGTTGACCCTGTCGGCCTTCATCGCGGGATTGTCCGGGTCGATCTTCGCCTTCTGGGGCTGGGACGTCAGCCTGACCGTCAACGAAGAGTCCAAGGACAAAGAAACGGTGCCAGGCAAGGCCGCACTGCTGACCATCGTGTCCATCCTGCTGACCTACCTCATCGTCGGGGTGGCCATGCAGATGTATGCCGGGCTCGGCGAGGAGGGGCTTGGCCTGGCCAACCCGGATGTGGCCGACAATGTGTTTGGTCAGTTGGCCGAGCCGGTGCTCGGCAACTTCGACATCGTCCTGTTCTTGGCTGTGCTTGCGTCCTCGGCTGCTTCGCTGATCACCACGTTCTTCCCGACGTCGCGCACGATGCTAGGCATGTCGGCATACGGTGCCTTCCCGAAGAAGTTCTCCGAAATGCACCCGACCTACAAGACGCCTGGGTTTGCGATCATCTTTGCCGGGGTCAGCGCCGGGGTCTTCTACGGCGCTTTGACGCTCGTGAGTGAGCGCGTGCTGCTCGACACGATCTATTCCCTGGGCATCATGATCTGCTTCTACTACGGGCTCACCGCGTTTGCGTGCATCTATTTCTTCCGCAATCAGTTGTTCACCAGCGCCTCAAACACGGTCTTCAAGTTCCTCTTCCCGCTACTTGGCGGCCTCGGGTTGTTCTTCGTGCTCATCATTACGCTGCGCGACAGCTATTCCCCCGACTATGGCTCGGGGGCAAACATCGGCGGCGTTGGCCTTGTCCTGATCCTCGGGCTCGGCCTCATCTTGATCGGGCTGCTGTTCATGATGATCCAGCGCTCGCGGCATCCCGCCTACTTCCGCGGTGAAACGCTGCCGATGGTGGCAGCGGAGAACGACACCACCGAGGCCTTCGACGTGGATATGCCCGGATGAGCCGTTACGGCCCGATGTTCGGCCCCGACATCAGCTTCCTCGGGGTGCCGAAGTGCGACTGGGACGACCCCAGCACGTATGCCGACGCGGACGTGGTCATCCTCGGTGCGCCGTTCGACGCCGGTGCCTCCTACCGCAGCGGGGCGAGGTTTGGCCCGAACGCAATCCGCAGCACGGACTACTTGCCGCACGACGGGTCCAGGCCCTCGCTGGCGCTGCGGACCGATGGCCTCAAGGACCTGGTGGTCTACGACGCCGGTGACGTCGAGATGTTCAACGGCGACATCATGACCGCCCTGCACAATCTCGAAGTGGCCGTCGAAAAGGTCACTGCGCAGGGCTGCATACCCGTCACGCTCGGCGGGGACCACTCGGTGTCTTTCCCCGATGCCAAGGGGTGCGCCAATGTGTTGGGCATGGGCAAGGTGTCGATGATCCACTTCGACGCCCACGCCGACACCGGCGACATGGAGTTCGGCTCCTTGTGGGGTCACGGTCAGCCGATGCGCCGACTGATTGAGTCCGGCGCAGTGCGCGGCGATCGCTTCCTGCAGATCGGGTTGCGCGGCTACTGGCCCGAGCCCGAAACGCTGGGCTGGATGGCCGGGCAGCAGATGCGCTCGTACGAAATGACCGAGATCGGGCACCGTGGGCTGCGTGAGTGCCTCACCGAGGCGTTCACCATCGCCACCGATGAGTGTGAAGGCGTCTACCTCTCGGTCGACATCGACGTCGTCGACCCCGGCTCCGCGCCCGGCACCGGCACCCCCGAGCCCGGCGGATTGTCCGCTCGCGAGTTGCTCGATGCTGTCCGCCGGATCTGCCTCGAACTGCCCGTCGTCGGCATCGATGTGGTCGAAGTTGCCCCACCGTATGACCACGCCGACATCACTGCAGCGCTGGCCAATCGGGTCGTCTTGGAATGCCTGTCGGCGATTGCGCGTAGACGACAGGACGACGCGAACGGCACCACCTGGGATCCCGCGTTACCGTTGTTGAGCGATCGTGAGGCACCCATCCCCACCGGAGAGATACGAGGACACACACATGACCATTGAGACACCGCTGCGCATCGGCGGCCCCGGCCTGCCCCAAGAGCGCCGGTTGGTGACCGATATGCCCGGCCCCAAGTCCGTGGAGTTGATGGCCCGCAAGCACGCGGCTGTCGCCAGCGGGGTCGGCGTGATGATGCCGGTGTTCGCGGCCTCGGCCGGTGGTGGGGTGGTCGTGGACGTCGATGGCAACTCGTTGATCGACCTCGGCTCGGGCATCGCGGTCACCGGGGTGGGCAACGCCGACACCGGTGTCGTCACGGCTGTGTCCAACCAGGCCGAGCAGTTCATCCACACCTGCTTCATGGTCACGGCATACGAGGGGTATGTGGAGGTTGCCGAGCGTCTCAACCGGCTCACGCCGGGGGATCACGACAAGCGCACCGTGCTGTTCAACTCCGGTGCCGAAGCGGTCGAGAACGCCATCAAGATCGCCAGGTCGCACACCTGCAAGCAGGCTGTCGTCGCCTTCGATCACGCATACCACGGGCGGACCAACCTGACGATGGCCCTGACCTCGAAGAACATGCCCTATAAGAACGGCTTCGGGCCGTTTGCCAGCGAGGTCTATCGCGCTCCGATGTCCTACCCCTACCGCGATCACCGCACTGGGCCGGAAGCTGCGGCGATGGCAATAACGCAGATGGAGAAGCAGGTCGGAGCCGAAAACCTGGCCGCGGTCATCATCGAGCCGATCCAGGGCGAGGGCGGCTTCATCGTCCCGGACGAGGGCTTCATGCCCGCGCTCCTGGCGTGGTGCAACGACAACAACGTCGTCTTCATCGCCGATGAGGTGCAGACCGGATTTGCCCGCACGGGTGAGATGTTCGCCTCCGACTTCGAAGGGCTCGTGCCTGATCTGATCGTCATGGCCAAGGGGATTGCCGGTGGTATGCCGTTGTCCGCCGTGACCGGGCGCGCCGAGATGATGGACGCACCGCACGCTGGCGGCCTGGGCGGCACCTACGGCGGCAACCCGGTGGCGTGTGCCGCTGCGATTGCCGCCCTCGATGCTTTCGAGTTTGGCGGCTTGGTCGAGCGCGCGCGGAGCATCGAGGCCGTCATCCGTGGACACGTCGAGCCAATTGCGGCCGCTGACCCTCGTCTGGGCGAGTTGCGGGGCCGAGGCGCCATGATCGCGATGGAGTTTGTGGACCCCGCCACCGGTGAGCCCGACGCGGCTCTCACCGGCAAGATCGCGAAGGCCTGCCATGCCCAGGGCGTCATCGTGCTGACCTGCGGGACCTACGGCAACATTGTGCGACTGCTGCCTCCGCTGACCATCTCCGACGAGTTGCTGCTCGAGGGTCTGACCGTGCTGACCGACGCTCTGGCTGCCGCCTGAGATCGCACCTAGGCGGGCTCTAGCGCGATGGCGCGACGTCGGGGCCGTACTGCTCGATGACGTATCTGCTGATGCTGTGCGCGAACTCCTCCAGGGTTGCCGCCGCGTGATGCCGCGGGTTCCACACGGCATACAGGTTCAGTCGCAACGACCCAGCGGGTATGCCGATGCGCAGCCCGCGTAGTCCGAAGCGGGCATCGTCGGAGACCACAGCAATGCCGCGACCCGATGCGGCTACGGCTTGGGCGACTTGGGAGGAGCTGAATTCCTTGGTGTTGCGATAGCTCAGCGCGGCTGAAGCCATCGCGGCGTCCAGGGTCCACCGGATATGCGAGTCCGGCGTGAGCAGCAGCAGGTCCTGCTCGGCCAACTCCTCCAACGGAATGCTCTCCCGGGTGGCAAGCGGGTCCTGAGGCCGGACGTAGGCGTAGATCGGGAGTTGCGCGACCCATGAGTGCGCGAGGTCGGCCGAAGGCGGCAACGCACCCAGGACCAAGTCCGCGCCACGCTCCAACGCTCCATACCCCTGTCCAGCGTGTAACTCGCTGACCGAGGGCATCGGATCGTCGGGGCCGAAGGTGGCGATAAAAGGCGACACAACATCGATCAACGTGACGGCGGGGGCAACGATGCTGATGCTCTGCAGCCTGCCTGCCCCGATGTCCGCGGCGGCGGCCTTGGTGGCGTCGGCTGCGAGCAGAAGTTCACGAGCGGTAGGCAAGAAGGTGCGCCCGGCGGCGGTCAAGGTCAGCCGGCCGTTGATCTGCGCAAAGAGTGTCAGACCGAGTTCGTGCTCGAGTTGGTGGAGTTGGCGGGACAGCGACGGTTGGGTGATGTGCACCAACTTGGCTGCGGCGGTGACCGAGCCCGCATCGGCGACGGCGACGAAATATCGGACTGTGCGTAACTCCATACGTGCTCCTGCAACCTAGGCTCCGAGAGTACTCCGCCCCGATTTCGGCATCGAACAGAATGACCGGGTGAACATTTTGTCCATCAGCATGGGGACCTTCCCCATGACTTTTGCGGGGGGCGGTGGCGTGAGCGCACCCTTCTTCAGCGAGTCGAATTCGTGATCGACGGGACGAGGCTGACCGATCTCGTCAATGCCACCGACACGGGATCAACGCAGTGGCTGGCCACGCCTTTCGAGCTCGCGGAGCCAGACCCCGCGTCGGTGCTGATGGGGGACGAGCGGTACGAGCCCTGGATGACTGACGCGTCTCGGGTGCCCCTGCTCGCGTGTGGCTATTGCAGTGATCTGATGTGCGCGGCGGTCATGGTCACCGTGACCAAGGACGCCACCACTGTTGAGTGGTCAGACTGGGCTTGGGACGACGCTACCGACGGAGAGCGCGTCGCGTTGCCCACGCTCCCGACCTGCACGTTCAACCGGGCGAGTACGAACGGGCTTTGCAGGAGGCAGCGAGCCTGAATCGTGAGGAGCCGGTCAGCGTCGTGCGGGTGCGCCGTCCCGGACCGTGGTGGCGCAACCTGAGAACGTTGCCTGAGGAAAGGACGGACGCCTCGACGATGCTGGGGCGGCTCCAAGCGGAGCCAGTCGCGCCGATCTTGGCTGACGCAGAGGGCACGTATGCCGACTTCTGGATCGCATTGGACGGCGCGCAGACGCTTATCTCGGGGGAGATACACGGCGGAGCTGGCTTGAGACCGGAGCCGCGGGCCGAAGCCATCGACGCGCTGCAACACGTCCAGAGCTCAGCGCACGTCGTTTCCTTGCCGCCGCTCACCATAGATGCCGTGAATCAGTCGCCTCAGTCGCCTCAGTCGCCTCTGTCGAATTGGAGGAGTCCCGCCAGTTTAGCGCTGTAGCGCTATAGTGGCGCTATGGCCACGATTCAGATCCGCGAGATCCCCGAAGACACTTACGAGGTGATTCGCAAGCGTGCTCGTGCCCAAGGCCGTTCGATTCAGTCGTACATGCGGGATTGGGTGGTCGGCTTTGCGGCAGGGCCGACGGCCGCAGAGATGGTGGACCAGCTCGAGGCCGCGCTGGCGCGCCACGACTCTCCGGGAGCGACCCATGAATCCATCACGGCTGATCTCGAAGCCGACCGTCGGTGAGCGAATGCGTCGTTGATGCCTCGGCGCTGGTCTTGGCACTGAGCGGCAAGTCCCATGGTGCCTCGGCCCTGCGCGCTCGACTAGCCACCACGCGCACCCATGCCCCACATCTCATCGACGCTGAAGTCGGGAACGTGTTGCGCCGCCACGAGCGAGAGCAGCGACTGCATCCAGATGAGGCGCGTCTAGCTCTGAGCGCTTCGGGGGTCCTCATTGATCATCGGCACGCGCACGTCGGGCCGCTCGCCGAACTCGCGTGGGGGTTGCGCAACAACTTCACTTTTTGCGACGCGCTCTACGTGGCGTTGGCCACGTCTTTGGGCCTTCCGCTGCTGACCGCGGACATCAGGCTAAGCCGTGCCCCCGCGGTGCCCTGCGCCATCGAAACGGTCTGACGACGAGTGAGCGGGCTGCCCACCTACCGGAGAGCCGGTCACGGGCTGCGACGATGGCGGGATGGATCCCGTGATCGTGATCGGCGCAGGCTTGTCCGGAGTGGCTTGTGCCCAACAGGTGCGATCAGTTGGACGCGACGTCATCGTGCTGGAGCGGGGCCGCACACCCGGTGGGCGGATGGCCGTCCGGGAGATCGCTGGCCGACCGGTCGACACGGGTGCTTCGTACTTCACTGTCAGTGACCCCACCTTCGAGTCCGTCGTAAGTGGTTGGACCGATCGGGGTCTGGCCCACCGGTGGACCGACACCTTCGACGTTTTCGACCACGGAGTGCGGGGTGATCCAAAGGTTGGCAACCACCGGTGGGCGGCTCCGCTCGGCCTGTGTTCGCTGGTTGAGGATCTCGCCGCGGGCCTCGACGTCCAGCGGCACACCGTGGAGTCGGTGACCAACGGCCAAGCGGGGTTACGGGTGGATGGACGTCCGGCGAGTGCGGTAGCCCTGGCCATGCCTGACCCCCAGGCCCAGCGGATTGTCGAACCGGCGTCCCCGACTCATTCAGCGTTGGCCGATGCGTTCGAGCCGGTGTTGGCGTTGTCCGCAGGGTGGCTCGCGCGGACGTGGGCCGACAACTTCGACGGGTCTTTCGATGGGGCCTTCGTGAATGGTGATGACCACCTGGCCTGGATTGCCGACGACGGGCAACGCCGGGGGGATGGAGCAGCCGTGCTGGTCGCGCACTCGACTCCAGCCCTGGCTGCCGCCCACCTCGATGCCCCACAGGACGCCACCGCACAGATGCTGGCCACCCTCACCTCGTTGCTCGGCATACCGGACGGCCCGCAGTGGACCCACACGCACAGGTGGAGCTTTGCGCGCCCGACTGGCACCCGTGAAGCCACGCACTATCTGGGTGATGACAACGTCGGGGTATGCGGTGACGCCTGGTCGCAGCGTCCGCGCGTCGAAGCGGCATACCTCTCTGGCAAGGCATTGGGCGACGCGATCGTGAAGCGACTTGATTCGGCGCTCTAAGGCAGGCAGTCAGGATCATCGAAGTGCCAAAATGCCCGCGACCTACGCCATATCCGGCGATGTTCGCGGGCATAAAGGGATGTCGCCGGGGGACTATCAGGTCCTCGTGAGCGGCGACGCTGTCTTCCGGGGATGAGTGGTGCGAGAGACTGGTCGGTGATGCCCACTCTTGAAGCTCTGATCCCCGATGGCCCACCCGACGCTGACGCGCTCTACACGGTCTTCGCAAAGTGGGCAGGCGAGCAGGGTACGACCCTGTATTCGCATCAGGACGAAGCGATCATCGAGCTGTTCAGCGGAGCGAACGTCATCCTGTCGACCCCCACCGGGTCCGGGAAGTCGCTGGTCGCTACCGCTGCCCACTTCATGGCCCTGGCCGGGGTCGGGGGGTCCACGGGGGGCGGAGCCCTCCGTGTGAGTGGTGGGGTCGGGGGGTCCACGGGGGGCGGAGCCCTCCGTGTGAGTGGTGGGGTCGGGGGGTCCACGGGGGGCGGAGCCCTCCGTGTGAGTTTCTATACGGCGCCGATCAAGGCGCTGGTCAGCGAAAAGTTCTTCGCGTTGTGCACCATCTTCGGTGCCGACAACGTGGGCATGGTCACCGGCGATGCCTCAGTCAACGCTGATGCCCCAATCATCTGCTGCACGGCCGAGATCCTGGCCAATATCGCGCTGCGCGAGGGCGATCAGGCCGACGTCGGGCTCGTCATCATGGACGAGTTCCATTTCTACTCCGAGCCCGACCGCGGCTGGGCGTGGCAGGTCCCGATGCTGGAGTTGCCGCAGGCCCAGTTCTTGCTGATGTCGGCCACCCTCGGCGACGTGAGCGGATTCGTCGACGACATGACCGCTCGCACGGGCCGACCCACCGCTGTCGTTGATGATGCCGAACGCCCGGTGCCGCTGTCGTTCAGTTGGGCGATGACCCCGCTGCCCGAGACGATCAGCGACCTGCTCACCAGCCAGCAGGCCCCGATCTACATCGTGCACTTCACCCAGAAGGATGCGCTCGAGCAGGCCCAGGCGCTCATGTCGCTCAAGATGGTCACCCGCGAAGGTAAGGACGCTATTGCAGCCCGGATCGGGGCCTTCCGGTTCACCTCCGGCTTCGGCAAGACCCTGGCGGCCTTGGTCCGCAACGGCATCGGGGTGCATCACGCGGGCATGCTGCCGCGCTACCGCAGGCTCGTCGAGCAGCTGGCCCAGGACGGTCTGCTCAAGGTCATCTGCGGCACGGACACGCTCGGAGTCGGCATCAACGTGCCGATTCGGACCGTGCTGTTCACCGCGCTGACCAAGTTCGACGGGTCGAGGCAGCGCGTCCTGAAGGTCCGTGAGTTCCAGCAGATCGCCGGCCGGGCGGGCCGGGCCGGTTTCGACACCCAGGGGTATGTCGTGGTGCAGGCCCCCGAGCACACCATCGAGAACGCGCGGATGGTGGCCAAGGCCAACTACGACCCGAAAAAACTGCGCAAGATCCAGAAGAAGAAGCCGCCGGACGGCTTCGTGAACTGGACGGAGGAGACCTTCGACAAGCTCGTGAACGGGCAGCCAGAGTCGTTGGGCTCGCGGATGCGAATCACCCACTCCCTCATCCTGAACGTGGTGGCCAGGCCCGGCGATCCTTTCCAGCATCTGCGGCGGCTGGTGCGGGACAACCACGACACTCGCGCCGCTCAGGCTCGGTCGGCTCGCCAGGCCATCAATCTGTCGCGCTCGCTGCTGGACTCGGGCGTGCTGTATCGGGTCGACCCGCCGGGCGCCGACGGGCGCAGCGTGGCGATGAGCGCCGAAGTACAAGACAACTTCGCGCTCAATCAGCCCTTGGCACCCTTTGCCCTCGCAACGTTGGACGTCCTCGATCCGGACGAACCGGCATACCACCTGGACGTGGTTTCGGTGATCGAGTCGGTGCTGGACGATCCGCGCCAAGTCCTCTTCGCCCAGCGCTCGAAGGCCAAGGGCGAAGCCGTCGCGCAGATGAAAGCCGACGGCATCGAATACGACCAGCGGATGCTGCTGCTGGACGAGGTCACCTGGCCGCAGCCGCTGCTGGAGATCCTCGAAGCAACGCTCGAGATCTATCGCCAGACCCATCCCTGGGTCAGTGAGGACGCGCTCAGCCCCAAGTCGATCGTGCGCGATATGTACGAGCGGGCGATGACCTTCGGGGAGTTCATCGCCTTCTATCAACTGACGCGCTCCGAGGGTGTGCTGCTGCGCTATCTCACCGACGCCTATCGCACGCTGCGCCAGACCGTGCCCGAGGCCGCCGGCAACGAACAACTCGATGACCTCATCGAATGGCTGGGTGAGACGATCCGGCAGACCGACTCATCGCTGTTGGAGGAATGGGAGGCCCTCACCGATCCCGAGGCGGTAGCCGCCGCCGCAGCACGGGCCGCGGCTGGGGCACCGATCGAAGTCGCCCGGCCGATCACCGGCAACGAGCGAGCCTTCCGCGTGATGGTCCGCAACGCGATGTTCCGTCGTGTTGAGTTGGCATCCCGCGATGAGTGGCGCACGTTGGCCGACCTCGACGCCTCGGTGGCTGCGCAGGTCGAGCCGCCTCGCGAGCGACTCATGAGTCCCGAGCAGTGGGACGAGGCGCTTGCGCAGTATTACGACGATCACGACCACATCGGCACCGGGTCCGACGCGCGGGGGACATCGCTACTCAGCATAGATACGCAGCGCGGGATACCCCCAGGTATGCCGAGCGATGCCCCGACGCACGGACTTCCCGAGCGCCCAGATTCTGTGCGGCTCTGGCGGATCCAGCAGACCATCGCCGACCCCGAAGGCGATCACGACTGGGTGATCGAGGCCTGGTGCGATCTGGACGCCTCCGACCAGATCGGTGAGCCGATGATGTTGTGCACGGATATGCGCCGACTGGGCGGCTAATTCTGTCAGGATGAAGCACGCTTTCCTTGCCCTCACCAGGAGTTATGAGATGAACCGACTGCCCCTTGTTGTGCTGTCTCTTGCCGGAGTGACGTTGTCGCTCGGCGGATGCTCGCTCTTGGGCGCGCCGACCGCGGAGGTGGGGCAGTGCGTGCAGATGGAGAACCTGCAGGCTGCGGAGGTGCAGGACATCCCCACGGTGGATTGCACGCAGGAGCATGACGGCCAAGTGGTGTCGAAGTTCGTGGCACCTGCCGGGGACTACCCCACCGACGAGGAATGGCAGACCATCATTCAGGACGGCTGCACGGCAGGATTCGAGGAATACGTTGGTCTGTCGTATGACGAGTCATCACTGAACCTCCAGGACCTCTCGCCCACCGAGGAGGGCTGGGACGCAGACGATCGCAGTGTCATCTGCATTGCCTACCTCGACGGCGAGACCACGACCGAGTCCTTCGAGAACGCTGAGATCTAGCGCCCGATCTCGGCTGCGAGTTAGGGCTCCACGCGTTCCCGACCGGCCCGGCGCTAGGCCGCCCCGATGATGACCGCCATCAGGCCCATCAGCAATAGCGGCATGGCTTCGCTGCCGCTCCACGCGCGAAAGTCCCTCACAAACTCGATCGAGACCGACTGATGTTGGGACCTGGTGCCGGACGACTCGGGCAGCCCAACTCGCAAGGCGATCTCCGTGTCTTCACCCGCCGCCAGGATGGCCCGCGCGATGGGCGCACGCGGGTCCACCCGTGCGATCGAGGTGCGCGTGGCAGGGGTACTCGAGGCTGGGCCCACCAGCTGGAAGTCGTCGGCGGCCGACACGCCCTCGGGAAATGTCGAGTCGGTGTCGACGGCATACAGCGACAGAACCACCGCCTCGGACGAAGTGTTTCGAGCCCACAGGGTGTCGGTCACGGATCCGCCGAAGACCAGCAGTGAGTGGCTGGGGTTAGGTCATCGGGGTTCGGGCATGAAGGAGATGACGTCACCGGTCTTGATCTGGGCGAGATCTTGTTCAGTCTCCACTCGTTCGACGACGACCTGAGCGCCGACGGGATTGTTCGGCTCCGACGTATGGCACCGTGAGCCTTAGACGACGCCCTTCAAGTAGTCGCCGACATCGACGCTGACCGGCATCAGGTACACGTGTTGATAGCGCTGTCTGGCAAAGGCAACGGCCCGCTGGGCGTAGTCGCGCTGCCACTCCAGGGTCAGCTCGAAGCCGGTCGGGAAGACGGCGCGGTTGCGGGCCTGCCAGTAGTTCTTCGAAGCCTGGCTCGTCACGGTGGTGGTGCCCCACCACATCGGCACCCCAGTGGGGACCATCGAGGCCCACGCCTGCATGAGGGCCACATCGAAGAAGGGCTGTGTGAAGAAGCCGGCGGCACCTGCGGCGAGCTTCTGCTCGGCATACCGCACCTCGCGCCATGGTGCCTGACGGTAGGGGTCCAACCCCGCGTAGACCCGGACGTGGGGCAACTCACGCCGGACTCGGGAGATGGCATCCAGGGCGCTGACCCCCGGGATCTCATCGGGTGCGTCGTCGGGCGGGTCGCCACTGATGATCAGGATTTCGTCTAGGTCGGCCTGCTCGAGGGCGCGCAGCATCGGCAGAGCGTGCGAGGGGTCCAGATCCTGAGCCCGGATATGCGGAATCGCACTGTACGCAGCGGTTTCCTTGGCCAGAGCGCACGCGTCCCAACTGCTCAACTGGAACTTGGTGAGGTCGGGCACGTTGATGGTGTCGACGTCGACGAGGTGATCCTGGACCGTTGCCACGTCGCGCTGCAGTGCTTCGATACTGCGCGGCACCAGTTCGACGGAGATGCGACTGCGGCCCGCACGGTCCAGTGCCGTATCACTCACGGTTGATACCCCAGGTTTGGACTGAGCCATTTTTCGGTGGTCTCCGACGTCCAGTCTTTGCGCATTGCGTAGTCCTGCACTTGATCACGGTCGATCTTGCCGAGCGAGAAATAGGCAGAGTCTGGATGTGCGAAATACATTCCGGCAGACGGCGGAATTAGGCGTCATCGCGAAAGACTCGGTCAGGTGCATGCCCACCGCATTCGCGTCGAGCAGATTGAAGAGCGTCTGCTTTTCCGTGTGGTCGGGCTGGGCGGGATATCCGGGCGCGGGCCGGATGCCGGGATAGCGCTCCTTGATGACGTCCTCGATCGGCAAGTCTTCTCCCTCGGCATAACCCCACAGGCGGGTCCGCACCTCCCGGTGAGCCCACTCGGCGAAGGCTTCGGCCAAGCGATCCGCTAAGACCTGCACCATGATCGCGCTGTAGTCATCTCCTGAGTCGCGGTATTCCCCCGCCACCTCCTCGGCACCGTGGATAGCGACCGCGAAGCCGCCGAGGTGGTCCCCCCGGGAGGCCACAAAGTCGGCCAACGCCGTGTAGCCGCCGGAGCGCCGTTCTCGCTGTTGCCGGAGCGTATGGAAGACCGGCTGACCGTTGTGCGCGCTCTCAGCGTCTCCGCGACGTGCATCGGCGCGCTTATCGGTCGTCGGCTCGGTTTTTGGGTCGGTGGTTGGGTCGGTCGGATCCGGTTCTAAGCCAATGTCGATCACGATGTCGTCGCCCTCGCGATGGGCCGGCCAGAGTGATACGACGCCACGGGCGTAGATCCGACCGTCGTCAAGCATCCGGGCCAGCATCGCCTGGCCGTCGGCAAAGAGTTCAGTGGCCTGGGCGCCCTGACGCGGGTCCCGCAGGATTTGCGGATAACTGCCCCGCATCTCCCACGCAGTGAAGAACGGTGTCCAGTCGATTACCTCGCTGATCTCCAGCAATGTCGGCTCCAGGACGTGTCGGCCCAGGTGCTTGGGCGGCGGCGGGACGTGGGCCGAAACCTGAGCCCCTTCGCCGCGGGCCCGGCCGAGCGGGACCAGCGTGATCGACTTGTCGGCGTGTCGTTGGCGTAACTCGGCATACTGCGCGCTCACCTTGGTCGACAATGCACTCTCGCGGCTGATCGCCTCCGCCATGACCCCCACGGCCCGACTGGCGTCCAGCACGTGCACGACCGTCCCGTCGTATGCCGGGTCGATCTTGACCGCAGTATGTGCGGTGCTGGTCGTCGCGCCACCGATCAGCAGGGGAGTGGTCATCCCGCGACGGCTCATCTCAGCCGCCAAGTTGACCATCTCGTCCAGACTTGGCGTGATCAACCCCGAGGCACCGATGACGTCGGCACCGATCTCGTCGGCGCAGGCCAAGATCTTCTCCGCCGGCACCATCACGCCGAGGTCGGTGACCTCATACCCATTGCAGGCCAGCACCACGCCGACGATGTTCTTGCCGATGTCGTGAACGTCGCCCTTGACGGTGGCCATCACGATCTTGCCCTTGCTGTGTCCGCCAGTACTGACGGCGGCTGCTTCCAGGTAGGGCGTCAAGTGAGCCACGGCCTTCTTCATCACCCGGGCCGACTTCACCACCTGCGGCAGGAACATCTTGCCGCTGCCAAAGAGGTCACCGACGACGTCCATCCCGTCCATTAGGGGGCCTTCGATCACCGCCAGGGCGGAGCCCAACTCTTGGTAGGCCTCCTCGGCGTCGTCGACCGCATAATCGCTGATGCCGTGCACCAACGAGTGCCGCAGCCGCTGGGCGACATCGGTCTCGCGCCATACCTGGGCGGCTTCGCGAGCTTTGGCACCGCTACCACCCGCCGACGCCGCGCCGCTGTATTGCCCGGCGAGGTCGATGAGCCGATCGGTGGCGTCCTCGCGGCGAGCCAAGATGACGTCCTCGACCGCCTCACGCAGCGGTGGGTCGATGTCTTCGTAGACGCCGAGCATGCCCGCGTTGACGATGCCCATATCGAGGCCGGCCCGGATCGAGTGATAGAGGAATACGGCGTGCATGGCCTCCCGCACCACGTTGTTGCCGCGGAAGGAGAACGAGACGTTGCTGATGCCCCCGCTGACTCGGGCGTGCGGCAGGTTGTCCTTGATCCACGCGGTGGCCTGGATGAAGTCGAGGGCGTAGCGGTCGTGCTCGCTCATACCCGTGGCGACGGTGAGCACGTTGGGATCGAAGATGATGTCCCGCGGGTCCATCCCCACCGGTCCAGTCAGCAGGTCGTAGGCCCGGCGGCATACCTCCGTCCGGCGCACGAAGGTGTCGGCCTGGCCTTCCTCGTCGAAGGCCATCACCACCACGGCCGCGCCGTATTCGCGCACGATCGAGGCCCGCTCACAGAAGGTGCGCTCCCCATCCTTGAGGGAGATCGAGTTCACGACGCCCTTGCCCTGCAGACACTGCAGTCCCTTTTCGAGGACCTCCCAGCGCGAGGAGTCGACCATGATCGGCACGCGCGCGATGTCCGGCTCAGCGGCCAGCAAGTTCAGGAAGTGCGTCATCGTCTCGGGGCCATCGATCATGCCCTCGTCCACGTTGACGTCGACTAACTGTGCGCCTGACTCGACCTGTTGCCGGGCGATCTGCACGCACCCGTCCCAGTCGCCGGCCGTGATGGCCTTGGCGAACTTCGGCGAGCCGGTGACGTTGGTGCGCTCGCCGACGTTGACGAAGTTGGTTTCCGGGGTCAGCGTGAAGGCTTCGAGACCGCTCGTGCGCAGATGTCGCGGTTGTTCTTCCTCGCCATCGGCGGCATTCCGTCTCTGGGCATCACGTCTTTGGGCATCCTGTCCATATGCCGCACGACGCGGGGGTATGCCGTGGACTGCCTCGGCAATGGCGCGGATGTGATCAGGGGTGGTGCCACAGCAGCCGCCGACGATGTTGAGCAAACCATCCTGGGCGAACTCCCTCAGCGTGTCGGCCATCTGCTCGGGCGTTTCGTCGTAGCCGCCGAAGGCGTTGGGCAGTCCAGCATTGGGGTGGGCCGAGATCAGCGCCCGCGAGGCTTGGCCCAACTCCCTCAGGTGCGGCCGCATCGCCTCGGGCCCGAGTGCACAGTTGAGCCCGATGCTGAACAGGTCGACGTGCTCAGTGGAGACCGCGAAGGCCTCGGGCGTCTGGCCGGACAGGGTGCGGCCCGAGGCGTCGGTGATGGTGCCCGAAAGCATCACCGGCACGGTCCGGAAGCTCGGGCCGAGGTCGCGGATCACGTCGTTGATCGCGTGCAGTGCCGCCTTGGCGTTGAGGGTGTCGAAGACGGTCTCGACCATCAGGATGTCGGCACCGCCGGCCAACAATGCAGCGGCCTGCTCGGCATACGCCACGCGCAGTTGTGCGTATGTGATGGCGCGGTATTCGGGACGCTCGACGTCGGGGGACAGGGACGCGGTGCGGTTAGT
The DNA here is from genome assembly GCA_963803695.1 of uncultured Actinomycetota bacterium. Classification (GTDB taxonomy): domain Bacteria; phylum Actinomycetota; class Actinomycetes; order Actinomycetales; family Dermatophilaceae; genus Ornithinicoccus. The sequence goes on along the minus strand of CAWDNY010000001.1, from coordinate 61,788 downwards.
CGGCCCGATCGCCCCGGCGATGAAGCGGTGGCGACCGTCAGCGGCCTCGAACTCATCGGCCACCTGCCGACCGATCCGCGCGGCGGCTTCGTTGATCTGCGGCACGAGATGCGATGTGGCGTAGTCGGCCTGGGCGATCGATGTCGAGGAGAACGTGTTGGTGCTGCTGATGTCTGCACCGGCCGCGAAATAGGCTCGGTGCACGTCGGCCACCACGTCGGGGCGGACCAGTTGCAGAAGGTCGAAGTTGCCGGCATACGTGCGGTCGGGGTCTGCGTCAGCGGTGCGGAAATCGTCCTCGCTCAGGTCGATCTGCTGCATCATCGAGCCCCATGCGCCGTCCAGGATCAGCAAGCGCTCATCGGCGAGCGAGCGCAAAGTGGCAGCGCGATCAATCGTGGGGGGCATGTAGCGAGGATACTTCGGATACGAGGCCTTTCGAACATACTGGACCGAAGATTCTTCTCGGAGCAGCCAAGAGCGACCCCCCTTCGTCTATCGGAGTGTGCGCATTGTTGAGAGACTGAGCGGCAATGACTGCCGCTCCAGCCGACCAGTGCCCCGTGACTGCGACCTATCGACTCCAGTTGCATGCGGGCTTCACCTTCGCCGATGCCGCAGAGGTCGTCCCCTATCTGGCCACGCTGGGGATCTCGCATCTCTACCTGTCGCCGGTGCTGACCGCCACGCCCGGCTCCATGCACTGCTACGACGTGGTCGACCACTCGAGCATCAACGCCGAGTTGGGGGGCATCGACGGGTTGCGCGACCTGGCGCGGACGGCGCATGCTGCCGGGCTGGGCATCGTGGTCGACGTCGTGCCCAATCACATGGTGTTGGACGCCCCGCAATGGCGCAACGCGCAAGCCTGGGCGGTCCTGCGGGATGGTCAGCACAGCGCCTATGCGCACTGGTTCGACGTGGACTGGGACGCTCTGGACGGAAAGTTTGGTATGCCGGTGCTCGGGCAGCCGCTGAGCGAGGCACTGGAGGCGGGCGAGCTGAGCCTGGACACCGGGCGACCCGACGAGGGGCCGGCTCACGGCCACCCGGTCATTCGGTACTACGACCACGTCTTCCCGGTCGCCGACGGCACGCTCGGTGGTCAGGCCGATGGGGCTGGTGGTCAGGACATAGCGGCCGTCTTGGCGCGGCAGCACTACCGGCTGGCGTCCTGGCGTGAAGGCGATGAGGTGTTGAACTATCGCCGATTCTTCGAGGTCGACACGCTGATCGGGGTCCGCGTCGAGGAGTCGGACGTCTTCGAGCAGACTCACCGGTTGCTGTTGGACCTGCACCACGAGGGGGTCATCGAGGGCCTGCGCATCGACCACCCGGACGGGCTCTTCGACCCGCAGGGCTATCTCCATACCCTGGCCGGTCACCTGCGCCCACGCACGCCGGTGTGGGCGGAGAAAATCCTGGAAGAAGACGAGCACTTGCCGCCTGAGTGGGAGTGCTCGGGCACGACGGGCTACGACGGCTTGGCCGCGTTGTCCATCGCGCTGACCGATCCGGCTTCGGCTCAGTGCGTGAGCAGGGCGTGGGCGCGCATCGGCGGCACCCCGGATCTCGACGATGTCGTCGACTCCACCAAGCGTGGCACGGTCGAGGACCTGCTGGGTCCGGAGGTGAACCGGTTGCTCCGCCGCGCCGAGCAGGTGTTCCCCGACCTCTCTAGCCAGGACCTGCGGGGTGCTTTGGGTGAAATCCTCGTCAAGTTGCGCGCCTATCGCGCCTACGTCCGCCCAGGCGAGGAGGCGACCGCTGATTCAGCCCGCCGCCTGAGCGAGGCCCTCAATCGAGCCAGCACGGCGGCACCTGGTCTCCAGGACGTCATCCGCGCCATCGGCGAGGTGTTGGCCGACCCCGACGCTGGCGTGCACGATCCCGCTGCGGCCCGCGATCTGTGCGTGCGCTTCCAGCAGACCACCGGGCCGGTGATGGCCAAGAGCATCGAAGACACCGCCTTCTATCGCTGGCACCGGCTGATCGCCCTAAACGAGGTGGGAGTCAACCCCGCGCTGGGCGGCAACGCGCAGATGCGCGAGTTGCACGACTGGGCACTACACCAGCAGGCGCATTGGCCGCTCGGGATGACCACCCTGTCCACGCACGACACCAAGCGCTCAGAGGACCTTCGCGCCCGGCTGCTGGCGGTGGCCGGCGATGAGCAAGCGTGGACCGAATGCGGCCGGGCGGCCTACGAGGCGCGTGAGGAGCACGGGATAGACGGGTCAGCGGCGCACTTGATCTGGCAGACGCTGGTCGGGGTTGGCCCGATCAACTCCGGGCGACTGGCCGCGTTCGTGACCAAGGCGATCCGGGAGGCCAAACTGCATACCTCCTGGATCAACGTCGAAGCCGACTATGAGGGCCGGGTTCTGGCGTGCGCCGAGGAGATGCGCACCAGCGGTGAGGTGCATGACGCGATTAACTCCGCCATCGAGCGCAGCGAGCACCAGATCACTGCTTTGGTCTTGGGCCAGAAGCTGTTGCAGCTCACGATGCCCGGCCTGCCCGACACCTATCAGGGCACCGAAGTCGTCGACCTGAGTCTGGTGGACCCGGACAATCGACGCCCCGTGGACTACGCGCGGCGGGAAGCCGCGCTGGCGCGTATCGACTCCGGCGCCGACCCTGTGGATCTCTCAGAAATGAAGTTGCTGGTCACTGCCCGAGCGCTGCGGTTGCGGCGAGCGATGCCTGAGGTCTTCGGTGCCGAAGGCTCCTACCGTCCGCTCCACGGGGGGCCCCATTTGCTGGGACACGTGCGGTCCGAGCGTGTTGCCGCCCTGGCGCTGCGGGCTCCGCATGGTGTCTCAGTGGACACGTTGCGCGATCACCGAGTCGAGTTGGCTGCGGGGCGTTGGGTCGATGATTTGACCGGTCGGGAGTTGCAGATCGGGGAATCCGGGTTGGAGTTGACCGAGGCCTTCCGCGACGCGCCGGTGGCCTTGTTGGTCGCTCAGGGTGACGCATGAGCGGCGGATCGGAGCGCACGCACGAGTATGCGGTGTGGGCACCCGAGGTTGACCTGGTCGAGGTGCATATTGGTTCCTCCGGCGACGACGTGGTCGGCATGGAACACGGCGACGATGGCTGGTGGCGGCACCAGGTTTCTGCCGACGGCACCCTCGACGGGCGTTATGCCTTCGCGATCGACGGTGGAGAACCGCGGCCAGATCCGAGGTCGTTGAGCCAGCCCGACGGGGTGCACGCCGCTTCGGCCATCGTCGATCTTGGGGCTCACGACTGGCAGGATGGCAGTTGGAAGGGTGTGCCGCCGCAGGGGAGTGCCATCTACGAGATGCACGTCGGCACGTTCACCGAGCAGGGCACGCTGGATGCGGCTATCGAGCATCTGTCGGATCTGGCGGATCTCGGGGTCACCACGCTGGAGTTGATGCCTGTGGTCGCTTTCCCCGGTGAGGCGGGGTGGGGCTACGACGGCGTGAGTCTATTTGCTGTGCACGAGGCATACGGGGGCGCGCTCGCCTTGCAACGCTTTGTCGACGCGGCGCATCACCACGGCTTGGCCGTCTATCTCGACGTCGTCTACAACCATTTCGGCCCCAGTGGCAACTATCTGGCGCAGTTTGCGCCCTACTTCACCGATCGGCATCACACTCCTTGGGGTGAGGCCGTCAACCTCTCTGACCCCTCGAGTGACGAAGTGCGCCGGTTCATTCTGGACAACGTGGCGATGTGGCTGCGCGACTTCCACCTCGACGGCCTCCGGCTGGATGCTGTTCACGAACTGCACGATCACCGTGCCTTGCACATCCTGGAAGAGATGTCGGTGCTGGCGGACGAGATCACTGAGCAGACCGGCATACCTCGCGTGCTTATTGCAGAGTCAGACCGCAACGATCCGGCCACGGTGGCGCCGCGCAGGTCGGGCGGGGCCGGGGGCTTGGGGTTGCACGGGCAGTGGGCCGACGACGTCCACCACGCGCTGCATGTCGCTCTGACTGGCGAAACCCAGGGTTACTACGCGGACTTCGCCGACCCTGGAGCCTTGGTCAAGGTGCTGAGCCGCACACCATTCCTGCACGACGGCACGCTGTCGACCTTCCGCGGGCAGCACCACGGACGGCCGGTAGACCCCGATGTGACGCCTGGCTGGCGGTTCGTTGCCTCCCTGCAGACGCACGACCAGGTTGGCAATCGAGCCGCAGGGGATCGGTTGTGCCACCTCACCAGCGACGGCCTTGCCGCCATCGGGGCTGCTCTGTTGTTGACCTCGCCTTACACGCCGATGCTCTTCATGGGTGAGGAGTGGGCCGCGCGCACCAAGTGGCAATACTTCACCGATCACCAAGAGGAGTGGCTGGCTCAGTCGATCCGCGATGGTCGCAACGCAGAGTTCGCAGCCCACGGGTGGACGCAGAGCGTGCCGGATCCACAGGCCACGCAAACCGTCATCGACTCGCGGCTGGACTGGGCGGAGCGAGACGAGCCAGCGCACGCCCGAATGCTGCAGTGGTATCGCCTGCTGCTCAGGCTGAGGCGCGCGGTCCCGGCTCTTCGTGACACGCCCTTGGGTGAGTCGTCAGTGGACGTCGATGCTGACGCCTCACTGTGGTTCCTGCGTCGGGGGGATGTGCTCGTTGTCGCGAACTTCAGCGAGCAAACGAACGAAGTGCAACTCACTGACGAGTCGTCGGGCCGGCATACCCTCGCGGTCTGGGACGGTGCCAGCGTGGACGGCGACACGTTGACCATCGGCGGCCACGACGTCATCGTGCTGGGGCCCGACAGCTCGCTGGGATCTCAGGACGGCGCGTGAGTCCTCACCCGCCCGGGAAGCACCACAAACCAGCAGTGACGGACCCCGTGGTCTTCGATACGTTCGCGGGGCAAGATCCGGCCGATCTGGTTGAGGCCGCCCATCGCACCGCGGCCATCCTGGTCGGCCGGGGTCGCGATAGCGAAGACCCGGACGTCAGCGCGCGACTGATCGAGTTGGTGCCCGAGGTGGGTCTGGCGACGCTGGCCGAGTTGTGGGCCGACCGGCCGGCTCGGTCCCTCCCGGGAGCCTTGTGGCGGGTCTATCTGCTGCACGAGTGGGTCCAGCGCGCGCCGGTCGAGGTAGCCCGTGCCTACACGGCAGGGGCTGCCCATGCCGACGTCTATCGCGTGATCGCCGGTCTGACGGAGCCTCCGCAGCCTGCTGACCTGCGCGAGCTCACCTCGGCAATCCTCGGCGGAGTGTTCACGGGCGACTTGCGTGTCGCCTTGGAGCGGGGTGCGGCGTTTGCTCATGTGGCGGCCATCGGTTTGGCCGATCCGTCTGCGGGGGTCGACGACATCAGCCCAGCTCAGGTGCGCAGGGCCGGCCGTATGCAGGACATGGCGCGCGATCTCCACGCCTGCGCGGGGCTGTGGGAGCGCGGCGACCTCACGTAGCGACAGGCCACGCCGAGCCCAGCGACAGGCCACGCCGAGCCCAGCGACGCGCCACGCCGTGTGCGGAAACCGGCTCCGTGGAAGCCGGCGCGTAGCTCGGCTCGAACGCGATGACTGTCTCCTTGTTCCGTATCGACCCGACGGGGAGCGACCACAACGACCTTGTGGCGTTCCTGGTCGGCAACCATTTTCCGTTCCATGTGCGCGCACAGCCCACCCGTGAAGATGTCGAGGTCGCAATCGCTGAGGGTGCATACCGAGATGAAGACAACGACTCCTTCTGGGTCGAGCACGAGGAGTCCGGACGCATCGGTTTCCTCCGCTTCGAGGACCTCAGCGAGGGGGCTCCGCTCTTCGACCTACGCCTCGATACGCAGTACCGCGGTCGTGGTTTGGGGGTCGAGGTATTGCGGGCGGCCACTCATCATGTGTTCACCACGATGACGGTCAATCGGTTTGAGGGCCAGACCCGTGAAGACAACATCGCCATGCGCAAAATCTTCCTGCGTTGCGGCTGGCTCAAGGAGGCGCACTATCGGCAGGGCTGGCCAGTCGAAGCCGGCGACCCCGTAGCGTCCGCGGCCTACGCGATCCTGCGTCGTGACTGGGAAACAGGGGAGACCACGCCCTTCGTGTGGGAAGACTTGCAGAGTTAAACCGCGCCCTGCCCGGGCCCCAAGCCGCTGGGCAATCCCCCGGGCCCCAAGTTCTCCCGGACCCCAAGCTCCCCCGGAAGACGGAACTCCGGGCATGCCGATCTGGCCGCGCGGCACCCTGAGAGCATGCCGGTGGCCCGGCCGTCGATGGCCGGGTGTGGGGCGGGGGCGTTAGGGGTGCCAGGTGACGCTGGTGGGGTGGATGGTGGCGGTGAGGTCTTGTTCGTGGACGATGGTGTGGTGTCGCCCGCATAACAACGCGTAGTTGGATAGGTCTGATGGGCCGCCGCGTGACCAGTGTTGGACGTGGTGGGCGTCGCACCAGGGCGCTGGGGTGGTGCAGCCGTGGAAGGTGCAGTGTTGGTCGCGGTGGTGCAGTGCTCGTCGTTGTCCGGGGGTGATGAGGCGTTTGGCTCGGCCTTGGTTCAGGATTTCGTTCTGGGTGCCCAGGATCATGGGGATGATGTCGGCGTCACAGGCCATCCGCCGCACCGTTTCGGGGCAGAGGGTTTCTCCGGTGTCGGTGGTCCCGGTGCCGGTGAAGTTGTGACGGAGCAGGTCCCACCGGATGGTGACGTTCACTGTGGCTTTGGGGGTGGTGGGGGCACTGTCGCTGCCGGCGATGCCGCGTTTCATCACGGTGATCAGCGCGTCGTACCGGCGTTGCGAGGCGGTCCGCTCGTCGGGGCCGGTCTCATCAGGGCTGGGCGCGGCCAGGGGTGAGTGGAAGATGGACCGGAACAGTGCTGCACCTTCAGGGTTGGCGGTCACGATGAACCGGACCAGCGACCCGTCAGCCAGCGAGGACTCGTTGACACCGCGCAGTTCGTTGATCGGCCGTTCTTTACGGTCGTGGTCTTTGTCCGGCAGTTTCAGGGAGGTCAGCCGGTCGGTGGCCCGGCGCAAGTCTTTATCGGTGAGGTCCGTGTTTCCGGCGATGCTCATTAACCGGGTGACGGCGGCTTGGTATTCACTGACCCGTTCCCCGTTTTCGTCCAGGTCGGCGCCATCATCGGCGGGGGCCGCGTCAGGGTCGGGGATGGTGTCCATGAACGGTTTCACCCGCGCCAACGCCCGCAGGATCGCTGCGGCCCGCCGCACCGGCATACCCGTAGTAACGACCTGCTCGCGGAGCCGGGCGTGCAGCGGGTCGCCCACACCCCGGGCGACGGTGAGTAGGTCGCTGGCGGCCATGGGTGCCAGCCAGGGGCAGTGCAGCGTGAGCCAGTCCTGCGCGGTTAACCCGGCACCGGAGGGCACCCGTTGTTCGAGGGCTTCGGTCACCACGTGCAGGGTCAGGGTTTCGGTGCACGCCCGCAGACGGTCGATGCCCTGAAGCCCGGCAGTGACTTCTTTCCCACTGAGCCGGGGCAGCACCGGGACCACGCCGGAGGTGGTTTGTTCGACCTCGCCCGTGGCTCGCGCGAGGGCCGCGCCGAGCACCTCACCTGGGCTCTGCCACCTCGCGGTGACATCACCCACATCACTCACATCACCCACATAGGGCGCGGAGTCATCACCGGGCTGGTCTGCACCAGGATCGAGATCGAACATGTGTCCAGTATGGCAGGCACCACTGACACGCGTCCGCCCCCTTGTGGACAAGCCCCGAGGTCACCAGGGGTGTGGAAAAAGTGGGTCTCGGGCGCAGACCAATTATCAAGCAGGGGGGCCGTGTCGGGCTGGGAGCGCCTCTCGGCGGCGGGGCCGCTCGGAGCGGCTATAGGTGGAGCCCGGGGCTTCCGCAGCCCGACACGCGACCAAGGATAACGACCCATCCATCCCGCGCATTCCGAAATCGACGCCTCGCCGATCGTTGGAGATTCAACCGTCGTTCACGACGTGTTCATCATCGAGGTCACTGCGAGCCATATCTCCTCTCTACGGTTCCTGAAGTTGGCAACGCTGCCATCACCTGAGATGCGGCGTTTCTGTCTGCTCCAGGTTTGCCCTAACCCTGATCAGAAAGAGGATCTTCGTGAAGCTCCACCGTTTTGGCTCGACCCTCGCGCTGGCCATGGTCGCCTCGCTGGCCCTCGCCGCGTGTGGCGACGACACGCCCACCGCTACCGGTTCTGGCAATGATGCTGGGTCCGAGGACACCGCTGCCGATGGCGGCGGCGACATGACCGGCACGCTGACCGCCTCTGGTGCCAGTTCGCAGAACTCGGCTATGACCGCATGGATCGCTGGCTACCAGGACGTGCAGTCCGGCGTGACCGTGACCTACGACGCCATCGGTTCGGGCGGTGGCCGCGAGAACCTGTTGGCCGGTGCGGTTGACTTCGCCGGCTCTGACGCCTACCTCGACGAGACTGAGGCCGAGGACGTCAAGGAGGTATGCGGTGATGGTGGCGCGCTCAACATCCCCGTCTACATCTCCCCGGTGGCGGTCCCCTACAACCTCCCCGGTGTTGACACACTGAACCTCAAGCCCGACGTGCTGGCTCAGATCTTCGACCAGCAGATCACTACGTGGAACGATCCCGCCATCGCGGCCGACAACCCCGACGCCGACCTTCCCGACAGCGACATCACGGTGGTCAACCGCTCGGATGAGTCCGGGACCACCGAGAACTTCATGGAATACCTGTCCGCAGCCGCTCCCGACTCGTGGAGCTACGAGGCTGACAAGGTGTGGCCAGTCGGCGGTGGCGAAGCCGCTGCGCAGACCACCGGGGTGATCCAGGTGGTCGGCTCCACCGAAGGCGCGATCGGCTACTCCGACGCCTCGGCCGTTGGCGAGCTGTCCACCGCCGCGATCGGCGTCGGCGATGAGTTCACCGAATACTCCGCCGAGGGCGCGTCCAAGGTCGTTGACGCTTCCGAGCCCGCCGACACCGGCATCGAGGGTGACCTCGCGCTGGACTTGGCCCGCGACACCACCGAGTCCGGTGCATACCCGATCGTGCTCGTGAGCTACCACATCGTGTGCACGGAGTATGCCGACGCAGCCAAGGCCGACTTGGTCAAGGACTTCGTGGGCTACGTCATCTCCGAGGAGGGACAGCAGGCTGCGGCCGAGGCTGCCGGCTCGGCTCCGATCTCCGAAGACCTACGTGGCAAGGCCGAAGAGTCCTTGTCCATGGTCAGCGGCGGCTGACGCACTACAACGGCAGGTATGACGGCGGCCGGGTCTACGATCTGGCCGCCGTCATTGCCGCCTTCACGACGCGGACGCGTGTCGTCGCCATGGCACGAGCACGGAGGAAGAGATGAGCACATCGCAGGAACCTTCGCCGGAAGATCTATCGACCCGGCCCGAAGGTCAGGTCACCACCAAGGAGCCGAAACCACAGGACAGCGGCTCATCGAGCAGCCCGAAGCGGCTCGGCGACGTGTTGTTCAGCGGGGCAGCGCTCGGGTCAGGAATCCTGATCCTGGCGACCCTCGCCGGCGTAGCCACCTTCTTGATGATCGAGGCTGCGCCTGTGCTCGGCGCCTCGCCCGACAAAATCAGCGGTGGAGAGGGATTCTTCGCCTACGTATGGCCGCTCATTGTCGGCACCTTGATCGTCTCGGTCATCGCTCTGGCAGTGGCCACACCCGTGGCGGTCGGCATCGCGCTGTTCGTATCGCACTACGCCAACCGCCGGCTCGGCAACGCCATCGGATTCGTGATTGACCTGCTGGCCGCCGTGCCAAGCGTGGTCTTCGGTATGTGGGGGCTGGCGGTTTTCGCCCCGGCGGTGGTGCCGCTTTACGACTGGTTAGAGGAGTATCTGGGCTGGCTTCCGTTCTTCGAGGATGCTTCCGCCACCGGTCGGACATTGCTGACCGCATCGCTGGTCCTCGCCGTGATGATCTTGCCGATCATTACTTCAGTCAGCCGCGAGGTCTTCCTGCAGACCCCCAAACTGCATGAAGAAGCCGCGCTGGCCCTCGGTGCCACAAAGTGGGAGATGATCACGACCGCGGTACTCCCGTTCGGGAAGCCTGGGGTCATCGGCGGCACCATGCTCGGCTTGGGGCGCGCGCTCGGAGAAACGATGGCGGTGACGATCATCTTGTCGCCAGGGGCCTTTGGGCTGAACTTCATCGGCACGGGCAACGCGACGATTCCCTCCGAGATCGCGCTGAACTTTCCCGAGGCATCAGGACTGCGCTTGTCCGAGCTCATTGCGGCCGGCTTGGTGCTCTTCGTCATCACCCTTGCCGTCAACCTATTCGCGCGCTGGATCGTGGAAAAGCGCGCCGAGTTCTCCGGAGCCAACTGATGAGCACACCGACCAAAGCATCGCCTACATCGCGTCCGCGTGGCACCGGCAACGGGTCCAACCAGAACCGGCTCGACCAGTGGGAAGGCATCACCAGTTCACCGGTCAAGCCAGCTCCTTCGAGGCTGATGTGGATTGCGTTTGGTGCCGGGATCCTTGTGGGGCTGATCGGCTGGCTTCTGCTCTCCAGCATCGCTCTCGGTGCCGTGGTCGGATACCTGGTGTACGTCATTACGACCTACGTCAGCCACCGGATGGTCGCCGGACGTCGCGTCGGCCTGGATCACCTGATGCGAGCACTCGTCTACGGTGCCTTCGCGTTGGCGCTTCTGCCCTTGGTCTCCCTGCTTCTGACGGTGCTGGTCAGTGGGATCGGACGAGCTGCCAACCCGGATTTCTTACAGCAGACCATGAATGGCATCACGGGGCTCGCCGACCAAAAGTATGCCGACGGCACGGGCCCCTTTATCGGCGGTGCCTACCACGCCATCATGGGCACGCTCATCATCACGGGCTTGGCGACCGTCATCTCCGTGCCAATCGGCTTGTTCGCGGCGATCTATCTGGTGGAGTACGGCGGCAAGACCAAACTGACCCAGGCCATCCGCTTCTTCGTGGACGTGATGACCGGCATACCATCGATTGTGGCGGGGCTGTTTGCCTTCGCGCTCTTTGGCGTGATCTTCGGCATCGGGACCAAGAATGGTTTCGCCGGAGCCATCGCGTTGTCCGTGTTGATGATCCCGACGGTGGTGCGCAACAGCGAAGAGATGCTGCGCATCGTGCCCAATGAATTGCGCGAAGCGTCCTTAGCCCTAGGTGTGCCGAAGTGGCTCACGATCTACAAGGTGGTGCTGCCCACGGCCGCTTCGGGGCTCGCTTCGGGCGTGACGTTGGCGATTGCCCGGGTCATCGGTGAGACCGCACCGCTGCTGGTCGCGGTCGGCGGCTTCTACGCTCTGAACTACAACCCCCTCCAGGGCCCGATGAACACCTTGGCGGTCTTTGCCTACGAGATGTTCACCAAGCCGCTGAATCCCGGCGTGCGTGACCCCAGTCTTGAACGGGCCTGGGCAGCGGCGCTCATCCTGGTAATCATCGTGATAGCACTTAACCTGACCGCCAGACTCATCGCCAAGATCTTCGCCCCCAAGACTGGCCGCTAATCCAACCCGTCCGGCCGCACCGTTACTGCCGTCCAACCACTGGAGACTCCAACACTTATGTCTAAGCGTATCGACGTCAAAGACCTCGACATCTACTACGGCGACTTCCACGCCGTGGCGGACGTTTCCATGAGCATCGCTGCTCGTTCAGTGACGGCGTTCATCGGCCCGTCCGGGTGTGGCAAGTCGACCTTTTTGCGGACCTTGAATCGGATGCATGAGGTCATTCCCGGTGCTCGAGTCAAAGGTCAGGTCACCATCGACGGTAAAGATCTCTACGGCAGTGGAGTGGATCCGGTCGACGTGCGCCGTGAGGTCGGCATGGTCTTCCAGCGACCCAACCCATTTCCGACCATGACGGTCAAGGAGAACGTTCTGGCCGGAGTCAAGTTGAACAGCCGGAGGATCAGTAGCGACGCGGCAGACGAACTGACCGAGCGGGCGTTGCGCGCGGCCAACCTGTGGGAAGAGGTCAAGGACCGGTTGGACAAACCGGGGTCGGGGCTCTCCGGTGGCCAGCAGCAGCGACTGTGCATCGCGCGTGCCATCGCCGTCCAGCCCGAAGTTATCTTGATGGATGAGCCCTGCTCGGCCCTGGACCCGATCTCCACGCTGGCGATCGAAGACCTCATCGACGAGCTCAAAGAGGACTACACGGTGGTCATCGTGACTCACAACATGCAGCAGGCTGCGCGAGTCTCGGAGCGCACCGGATTCTTCAACCTCGAGGCCACTGGCAAGCCGGGCAAACTGGTCGAGATGGACGACACCACCAAGATCTTCAACAATCCGTCCAACAAAGCGACCGAAGACTACATCTCCGGCCGGTTCGGCTAAACCTCGACGGTTGGTCGCACTCAGCCGACTCCCCGACACCGAGCACCTAGCGGATGACCGCTAAGCGCGCCCCTGCACGCTGCCAACGCGATGAGGGAGCGCATATCGGTCGCCAGCGCGGGACGCCCCCACACGACCGTATCGGCTCGTCCACGCAATCAGCACGAGGGCCATGACCAGGGCCGCAAACCACATCTCGCCCGGGGCCATCCACAGGGTCAGGAATCCCGTAGCCGCCAGGATGGGCCAGGCTTCACTGAGACGGAGCAACTTTTGAGTGATCATGACGCACCTCTCTCGATGTGATCGATTCTGCAGCCGCGGCAAGGTGCCGTCAAGAGGCATTGCCGGCTTAGCGCGGTATGCGGTGGCGCGTGGCAGTGATGATGCGTGCGCCTCCGCCACGGCCCAGCACCGTGCAGGCCAGAATTTCGCCCTTGTCCATGGCGGAATCGTTGAGCCGTTCCAGGAGGCGTTGCACGGGGCCGGAGTCAGCGTGCGGCAGCAACTCGTCCATCACGGCATGCAGGACCGGCCCGTGGGTGCAGATCGCCGTTGAGCGACCGGACAGGAACACGTTGGTCAAATGCTTGGCCACCTTATAGGGCCGCTTCTCGAACTCTTCCTCAGAGAACCCGCGCTTGGTGCTCAACGGCACGATGGCCTGCTGCGCAAAGGGCGCCATGGTGTCGTGGCATCTGGTGGACGGAGACGTCAGGATCCGCTCCGGAGCGTATGCCGTCAGGATGGGTGCCATCCGCGCCGCTCGCCGCTTGCCGACCGTCGTCAGCGGCCGGATCATGTCCGGCTTGCTCCACGACTTGCGAGGCTGCGCCTGGGCGTGCCGCACGACCAACAATGTCCAACTGTCCAGGCCCTCTTTGACCGCCATAGCCACGAGGGCCTCGAGTTGCAGGCGATCGCGGGCGTAGGTCAGTCGCTTTGCCGCCTTCTCCGGCAAGAGCCAGACGACGTCGTCGATCTCGTGTTGGAGCTTCCCGTGGCCCCCGATAGGTGCGCCCGCCCAGTATTCGACCCGTTTGCTCGTCGGTCGGCCATTGGTCCGTCCCAGTGGATAGGTCTGGGAGGGGAGCCTGGCCCCGAGTCGCACCGCGAGGCCGGTCTCCTCCAGAGCTTCTCGGGCAGCAGCCGCGGCCCAATCCTCACCGCGGTCCAATTTGCCCTTGGGCCAGGACCAGTCGTCATACCGAGGTCGGTGCACCAGGGCAACCTGCAGTTTGCCCTTCTTGCGACGCCACGGCACGACGCCAGCGGCCCGCACCACGATGGGACCGTTGCCAGCCGTCCGGCGAGTGCGCTCCGGGACGAGCACCTCCATCGGGTTGGCGCTCATCGACGTCGACCAGGCTTGCGCCGTGCGGCATACTTCGCGATCAACTCCGTCTGCAGATCGGCGAGCGGCAGACCGTCGTCACCCAGGTGTTGTCGGATCCACTGACCGTGCTCGTTGAGGTGCCATGCGGCGACGTCGTGCATCCCGCGCTCGAGCAGCTTCATCAACGACTTGACCTGGCCTTCGTCGCTGACCGGGGTGAGAGCCTCGACCCGGCGATCCAAGTTGCGGTGCATCAAGTCTGCGGACCCGAAGTAGACGATCGGCTCACCGCCACCGCCGAACGCAAAGATCCGCGAGTGCTCCAGGAAGCGCCCCAACACCGAGCGCACGGTGATGGTGTCGGATAGACCCGGGACCCCCGGGCGCACCGCGCAGATGCCCCGCACCCACAGGTCGACCTTGGCGCCAGCTCGTGAGGCTTTGTAGAGCGCGTCGATCGTCTTCTCGTCGACGATGGAGTTGACCTTGAACTGGATCAGCCCTTCGCTGCCCCGCTCAGCCTCGGCGTCGATCAGCTCGACCAGTTGGGAGCGCACCGAACGTGGGGCCACCAGGAGTCGTCTGAACTTCGCTTTCGGGGCCATCCCCGACAACTGATTGAAGAGCCTGGTGATGTCCTCAGCAATGGCGTCGTCGCAGGTCAACAGCCCGATATCTTCGTATAGCCGGGCCGTCTTGGGGTTGTAGTTGCCGGTGCCGATGTGACAATACCGGCGCAACCCGCCGGCCTCTTGGCGGACCACGAGGGCCAACTTGGCGTGCGTCTTCAGGCCCACCATGCCGTAGACCACGTGCACGCCTGCCTGCTCCAGCTTGCGGGCCCAACTGATGTTGTTTTCTTCGTCGAAGCGCGCTTTGATCTCGACCACGGCCAAGACCTGCTTGCCTACCGCGGCAGCATCGATCAGCGCGTCGATGATCGGGCTGTCGCCGCTGGTCCGATAGAGGGTCTGCTTGATGGCCAGCACGTGCGGGTCGGCGGCGGCCTGACCGATGAAGGCTTGCACCGAGGTGGAGAACGAGTCGTAGGGGTGGTGCAGCAGAATGTCGCGCTGCCGCATCGCGCCGAGCACGTCGCTGGGCGCGGCCCGCTCCACCGGGGCCAAGTCCGGGTGGGTCTTGGGCACGAAGTTGGGGTATCGCAACTCGGTGCGGTCCAGGTCAGCCAGGGTATGCAGCGCTGTCAGGTCCAGCGGCGAAGGCAGCCGATACACCTCGTTGGCGTGCACGCCCAGCTCGCGGACGAGCAGATCGTGGACATGGTCGTCCATGTCTTCTTCGATCTCCAGGCGCACCGGCGGGCCGAAGCGCCTGCGGGTCAGTTCCCGTTCCAGAGCGGTCAGCAGATTCTCTGCGTCATCTTCCTCGACCTCGACGTCCTCGTTGCGGGTGACCCGGAAGCTGAAGGTCTCCTGGACCGTCATCCCCGGGAACAACTGATCGAGGTGAGCCGCGATGACCTGCTCCAAGAGCACGAAGCGGTCACGATACAGACCGTCCTCTTCGGTGGAGAGTCGGATGAATCGCGGCAGCAGCGGAGGCACCTTGACCCGGGCGAAGTGCTCACGCTCGGTGCGCGGATTGGTCAACACCACCGCCAAGTTCAGCGACAGACCGGAAATGTAAGGGAAGGGGTGCGCCGGGTCCACGGCCAACGGAGTCAACACGGGGTAGACGGTGCTGCGGAACATCTCCGCGAGCTCTTCCTGCTCATCACCCGACAGGTCGGCCCAGGGGACCACCGTGATGCCCTCATCGCTCATCGTCGGGCCCACGACGTCGCGGAAGAGGCTGGCGTGCTGCTCCATCAAACCGTGCGCCCCGACCGAGATCTCCTCGAGCACTTCGCGGGGCTCCAGCCCGGAGGCCGAGCGGCCGGCGATCCCGGTCGCGATCCGCCGTTTCAGTCCGGCCACGCGGACCATGAAGAACTCGTCCAGGTTGCCGGCGAAGATCGCCAAGAAGCGGGCCCGCTCCAGCAGTGGGAGGTCGGGGTCGCCGGCTAACTGCAGCACCCGTTCGTTGAACTGTAGCCAGGAAACCTCCCGATCCAAGAACCGCCCCTCGGGAAGGTCTTCGGGCTCTTCGTCACCTGACTGGTCGGTCTCGAGGCGGACGAAACGACCGTTGTCTCCACGGGGTCGTTGAGCCCTGATCGTCGGCAGCGGAACCACGCTGTTGGATTCGATCAGTTCGGGCAGTGCGGGTTGGCGTCCGGCAAGGCTCCCGGCGCCCTTACCGGTGGCGGCGGAGGTGGCGGGTGGTTCATGAGAGTGGGCATCGGCGGTGCTCATGCCGTTATCTTGCCATCGCTGCGCCGATCAGGGCAGTGGCTTTGCTGCATACATCACGTCGATCCCGATCCGCTCGAAGCCGAGTCGTCGATACGTCGCCACGGCGGCCACGTTGTCGCCGTCCACATACAGCCGGACCTCGCTCAGGCCGCAGGCCGCGAGGTGGCGCAGACCGATGAGCGTGCTGGCCCGACCCAAGCCCCGTCCTTGGTATGCCGGCGCGACGCCGACCACGTAGACCTCGCCTGCGGTGGAGCGGCTGGAGCCGGGCTCGGCGGGCTCGACCTTGGTCCAGTGGAAGCCGGCCAGGCGTGGCCGGTCCGGCACGCTGACGTCCTCGATCAACAGGAAGCCATGGGGGTCGAACCATGTCTCCTTCATCCGGTCCTGCAAGTCCTGCGACGTGGTGCGCCCCTGCTCCCCATGCTCGGCGAAGGCCTCAGCGTTGACCGCGAGCCACGCTTCCTCGTCACGGCCGACCTCGAAGCTGCGGACGGCGAAACCCTCCGGCAGGTCGACCTCCGGCAGGCTGCCTGAGTCCTCACGGTCCAGCGGTCGCGCCATCTGCCACAACTCGCGCACCGCCCGCAGATCATGCGAGCTCGCGAGAGCCTGAGCCGCATCGAGATTGCCGTGGGCCCAACCGCGGGCATTGGGCCAGGCCGACAGGATCTGGTCCAGTAACCCGTGTCCGAGCCCTTGGCCACGGTGCTCGGGGTGGATGACGACCTCGTAGGTCGCGGGCTCGACGTGCTCAGCATGGCCGGCTGGCAGGGGGTGCTCGATGTGGGCGTAGCCGATCACGCGGGCGTTGATCTCCCCAGGAACGTCAAAGACCAGCAAGTGGGTAGTGGGGGTCGATGCAGCACCTTCGGACGGTAGCCGTCGAGCGTCGAGCACGCTTTGCTCGGACAGTGGCTTAACGCCGTCGTGCGTGGTCGCGCGAACGCACAAGGCCATGACGTCTGCGGATTGCCGGGGAGGGAGGGCATTGAGTGTTTCCACGTCCATACCCCCACTGTTGCAGGTTCTAGCCGGTGCTGCGGGGGCCAGCGAAGCGGTAGCCCACGTTGCGGATCGTGCCGATCAGGGATTCACGCTCTGGCCCCAGCTTGGCCCGAAGCCGTCGGATGTGGACGTCCACGGTGCGCGTGCCACCGTAGTAATCCATGCCCCATACCTCTTGCAACAACGTCTCACGGGTGACGACTCGCCCTGGGTGTTGGATCAGGTATTTCAGGAGCTCGAACTCTTTGAAGGTCAGGTCCAACGGCCGCCCACCGGCACGCACTGTCCAACTCGACTCATCCACCACGACGTCGGCGACCCTGATCGGCCCGGTGCCGGGCTCCACGCGGGTGACGATGCCCAGCCGGTGACGCATTAACCGCAGCCGCGCCTCGACCTCGGCCGGGCCTGCGGTCGTCAGCAAGATATCGTTCAGCGGCCACTGGTCATCGACCACGGACAGACCGGCCTCGACAAAGATCCCGACCACGGCGTTCCAACTACCCATGGCTTGGATGGTGCGCAGCGTCGCCCGCGCGGCCACCATGTCCGAAACGGCGTCGACCAACACGATGTCGGGCTCCGGGCCGCGCAGCAGCGCCCCGGCGTCGAGCGCTTCGACCCGCACCCGATGAGGGAGGAGGTCTAGCGCCGGGAGCACACGCAAAACGGCCCCATCGGAGCCGCCAGGGGTGAGCAAAGCCATCTCTGCCACACGGCACACGATAGTCGTGGCGCAGCCAAGGCTGGCATGGTGCAGTGATCCAGCCCTTCGGAAGCGTCATAATGCGACCGTGAGTGCACCGGCCGAGACCACCGAGACGTTCTCCGTCTCCGTGACCGCCTCGGTCGTGGCGACCAGTGCGTTCTTTGCCTTGACGGCGCTAGCCGGGCCGACCACGCTCACCCTGGCGATCGCCGTCACGGTCGTCGTGATCGCCTGGGGATGGGCTGGGGCGCTGGGCCTGCCGACACCCCGCGGCACAGTGGGAGTGTTGTTGTTGGGCGGCCTGGCCATCCTGCTGAGCGTGTGGCTGCCGGCGGATTCATCCCACCTCAACTGGCTACCCGGTGCGTTGGCCGTGTCGATCATGACCGCTTTCTTGCATCAACTCCTGCGCCGCGACGGTCGGCCACGAGTCGCCGAGTCGGTCAGCGCGGTTCTGCTGGCGCTCGCCCTGTTTACCTGCTCGGCATTCTTGATCCCGCTGACTCGCACCGAGAACGGCACCCTGCTGGTGATAGCCGCGATGTCGGCGGCGGCCGCCTCGGCTGTCGTGGGGGTAGCGACGCGACGCCTTGCGGTGAGTTTGCGACCCTGGATCGTCCCGATCACCCTCGTCGCGGGGGGAGTGTGCGCCGGATTGGTGAGCCTCGGCAGCGAGGCGTCGTGGACGTCGTTCGTGCTGATCGGCGTCGTGTGCGCAGCGCTCAGCCATGCCGTGCGGCTGATCTTCGCGGTGCTGCCGACGATGGCTCACGCCAGGCCCCGGGTCGTGGTCGCGTTGAGCTCAGTGCTCGTCATCGGGGTCATCCCGTATGCGGCGGCGTTGCTCTTGGTACCAAGCGCCCTTCCCTTGTAGCCGCCCCCGCGATAGACCACCCCTGCGATAGATCACCTGAGCGATAAGCCACCTCTACGATAGGCGCATGCCTTTCGAGTTGGACCCGACAATGCATCCGGACCTCGCCCCGTTGGCGTGGCTGATCGGCCAGTGGGAGGGCGCGGGGGTGGTCGGCTATCCCACGATCGAGTCAGCGAACTTCGGCCAGGCGGTGGAGATCACGCACGACGGTCGGCCCTTCTTGGAGTACCTCAGCCACAGTTGGATCCTCGATGAGTCGGGCGAACGACTGGCCCCCTCAGGCGCCGAGTCAGGGTTCTTCCGGCCGCTGCCCGACGGCGAGGTGGAGCTCCTGTTGACCCACCCCACTGGCATTGTGGAGATGTATGTGGGCACCACGAAGCCCGCTCAATTGGAGTTGCGCACCGATGGCGTGTTGCGCAGCCCGCACGCGAAGGAGTACTCCGCCGGGCACCGGCTGTACGGGCTGGTGAACTCGAACTTGCTCTGGGCCATGGATATGAACGCCATGGGTCAGGGCCTGACCAGCCACCTGTCGGCCGAGCTCAAGCGGGTCGGCTAGTTGCTGAAGCCCTGTTCGGGGGATACATCGTCGACGTAGCTGGCCATCGTGTCGTTTTGCAGGTGCTCCACCAGAACGTTGAGTTGGTCCTGCGCTGGAAGGACGATCGAGCCCGCGAGGTCGTCACTGCCGATGCCACTCCACGGGGCCGTCACAAAGTTGATGTCGTTGCCGCGCACCCCACGCATCGAGAAGCCCAACGACCTCATGTCCGCGACGTCGAGGTCCTGGTCGACGGTCAAGTTCTTGGTGGCCGCGTCAACGACCTGCGTCAGCCGCGACGGATTGGTCAGGGTGCTGCTCGACAGCGTCTCCAGCATGACCGCCTTGATAAACGCCTGTTGCCGCTGGCCCCGGGAGATGTCGCCCTGGCTGAGTGCGTAGCGCTCGCGGACGAACTCCAAACCAGTGTCGCCGTCCATCTGCATCAGTCCCTCGGGGAACCCTGGGCTGGCCTCGGCCACGTTGACCTCGACACCGCCGACGGCGTCGGTCAGCGCCTTGAAGCTCTCGAAGTTTACGATTGCGACAGAGTCGATGGGCACCCCGACCAGCGGCTGAATGGTCTCCACCAACAGCGGTGCGCCGCCGATGGAGTAGGCCGCATTGATCTTGTTGGGTGCCGAGGAGCCGGGGATGTCCACGAAGTAGTCCCGCGGGAAGTGGATCAGGTCGACCCGCTCACGGTCATCTGAGATGTGCGCCAGCACGATGACGTCGGATCGGCCACGCTCTTCGCCCAGGTCGCGACTATCCGAGCCGAGGATGAGGTAGTTCAGCGCATCGCCGGCCGCTTCGGAGCGGTCCACCGGGACAGGCAACATGGTGCCGCTCTCGGTGGTGACTTCGGCGTTTGCGTCCGGCATCAACGGCTCGTAGGTGAGGTTGTTGTTGACCTTGTTGTTCAAGAACGCCAGGTATCCCGCCGCCCCTCCCACGAGCAGCAGGCCAAGCAGCACGAACGAGACGACGACGACGCGCAGTCCTCGCCTGCGACGGCGTGGTCGCCCGATCTGGTCCTGGGTGGGCCCTGGCTCGTGGGCAGTGGAATCGTCGAACACGCCGCCGACCCCCGCGTCGCGGCTATCGCTCATGGGCGAAGTGTAATCCGGGATTCCTGTGACCAACCCGCGCAAGGGCTGGGGGTCGGCTGGGCGGATTGGTCGCTGCACTCGGGCAAGAGTGGGTACGGTGCATCGATGGATGCGCATGAGGGGTCAGCCGCAATCGTCGGTGCTGATCGCGTCGATCAATTGCGAGCCGCCGGACTGCGGATGACCGACCCCCGGCGCCGCGTGCTGGTGGCACTGGAGCGCCTCGGGCACGCCACGCCGGAGGAGTTGACCGCTGCGTTGGCGGACGACGGCGGGCCGGCGTTGCCAGCCTCGACCATCTACCGCAATCTGGAGTCGTTGGCCCGAGCGGGGATCGTCCGCCACTCTCACGTCCACCACGGCCCGCCGACATACCACCTGCCCGAGCACGGAGACCACCTCCATTTGGTATGCCGAACCTGCGGGGAGATCGTGGAGGCAGACCCGGCGTTGGCACGGGACCTGGCACGGAATCTCTGGGACGCTCACGGCTTTGATGCAGAGGTGACGCATATGGCGATTCACGGCCACTGCCGTGACTGCACGCGTCAGGACCGACACGAACAAGAGGTGACATGAGCGCAGAACCAGATGTGGGATCGACCGATGGGGGACCCATCAGCCCGTTAGCGACCCGAGACAAGGCCGTGCTGGCCGTCGGGCGAGATCATGGCGTCGCGGCCCACTACGGCGACCCCAATCGTGAGCAACGCCTGTTGGAGGAGTCGCTGGCCTGCGTGGACCTGTCGCACCGCGGTGTCCTCACCGTCACCGGTGCGGACCGCCTCACGTGGCTGCACTCGCTGACCACCCAGCACATGGCGACCCTGGCACCTCGCATGAGCATCGAGACGCTGATCCTGTCGCCCAAAGGCCACATCGAGCACGCCTTGCACGTGGTCGACGACGGCGAGACCACCTGGATCACGACCGAGCCCGGAGGTGCAGCCGAAGCAGTGCGTGTCTGGTTGGACTCGATGAAGTTCATGCTGCGGGTCGAGGTGGCCGATCGCAGCGACGACTTTGCGGTGCTGGGTGAGCCCATCGGCGTCGAGTCCGGACCTGGCGAGCCGTTGGCCTGGGTGGACCCGTGGCCCGGAGTCGTCGGCGACAGTGTGGCCTACGGCCCCGTCGAGGGTCACCCAGCGACCGGACGCCAATGGCGGGAGCTGATCGTGCCGCGCGCCGACCTGGAGGCCGTCGTCGGTGAACGCCCGCTGGCGGGGCTCTGGGCAGCCGAAGCCCTGCGGGTCAATGCATGGCGGCCCCGAGCCGGGGTCGACACCGACCACCGCACGATCCCGCACGAGCTGGACTGGCTGCGCACCGCCGTGCATCTGCATAAGGGGTGCTATCGCGGCCAGGAGACGGTGGCCCGGGTGCACAATCTGGGCCGGCCTCCTCGGCGGATGGTCTTTCTTCACCTCGACGGCTCTGGGCACACCCTCCCTGAGCCCGGTGAGTCAATCCGGATCGGTGACACAACGGCCTCGGACAGCGCGAGTGCAGCCGAGGCGGCCCCGTCGCGGCCGATCGGAGCGATGACCAGCGTCGCGCGGCATTACACCGACGGGCCGATCGCCCTAGCCGTCATCAAGCGGAACACCGATCCCGACGCCGAGCTGGCGGTCGGCAACACCAGCGCCGCCCAAACCCTCATCGGGCCGGCGTGATGACAGGACCAGCGAAGAGAGTCCGCCCAGATACCTTGATTACGGTCGCCCCCACCGGTGCCGAGACGACGAAAGCGGACTGCCCGCAGCTGCCGACGACCCTGGACGAGCTCGTCGAGACCGCGCAGACCTGCGAAGCCGCAGGCGCAGCCTTGATCCACGTGCACATCAGGGATGCCGATCACCGCCCCAGCCTCGACGCCGCCCGACTGCGGGACACCGTGCAGGCACTGCGTGAAAGCACCGATCTGATCGTCCAACTGTCCACGGGCGGCTCGGTCCACGACCCATTGGAGCGGCGCCTCACTGTGCTCGATGCCGAGCCTGATTCGTGCAGCCTGACCTGCGGCACGGTGAATTTCGGTGACGACATCTTCAGCAATCCCTACCCTTTCATGAGCGAGCTCTACGTTGCGGCGCAAGCGCGCGAGGTCGTGCCGGAGTTCGAGTTGTTCGACCTCGGCCACGTCGCCGCGCTGCGGCGGTTGCTGGACACGCACGGGCTGCCGTTGGGCGGCCGGGTCCACGTCGACTTCGTGACGGGAGTGCCGGGGGGTATGCCGGGAACGGTGCCCGCGTTGGTGGCCGGGGTTCAAGCCCTACCCGAGCAGGTCACCAGCTGGTCAGCGACCGGCATCGGCCGCGCGCACCTGCCGATCGCGGCTGCGGCGCTCGCGATGGGCGGGCACCTGAGGGTCGGCATGGAGGACAACCTGATGATGGCCCGTGGGAAGCCAGTGCAGCATAACGTCGAGATGGTGCAGCGCGTGGTCACGCTTGCGCAGACCATGCAACGCCCCGCGATGTCCACCACGGCCGCTCGCGAACTGTTGGCGATCAAGACCCGTCACTAGATTCGATCCCCATTAGGGTGAGCCGGATGACTTCCCACAGCGCTCTGAACAACGCGCCCGTCGTCGCTGCCGTGACCCGATCGGGCCTCGTCGAGTCGGTCCATCACGGAATCGTCGTGGCGACCGAGAGCGACGGCTCGGTGATCTTCGGTCACGGGCCGCACGGCATACCGATGTATCCGCGGTCGTCCAACAAACCCCTGCAGGCCGTGGCCATGCTGCGATCGGGTGCCCTCATCGAGAACGAGCTGCTGGCCCTGGCCAGTGCCAGCCACAGCGGTGAGGACTTCCACCTCGACGGTGTGCGTCGCATCCTCGCGCTTGCTGACGAGGGGTTGACCGAAGCGGACCTGCAGAACACGCCCGACTATCCGTACGGTGACGCTTCCAGACTCCGGTGGATCCAGGCGGGCAAGCAACCGTCGTCCCTGGCGCAGAATTGCTCGGGCAAGCACGCCGGCATGCTGGTGACGTGTGTGGCCGCCGGGTGGGAGATGAGCACTCACCTGGACCCAGATCACCGACTGCAACGGGCGATGGCCAGCACGATCGAGGATTTTTCGGGTGAGCGCATCGCCACGACTGGGACCGACGGCTGCGGGGCCCCGGTGATGGCGATCTCACTGGCCGGATTGGCGCGCGCTTTCGGGTCGATGGCCTCCGCGCCCTCATTCACTCCTCAGGGTCGGGTCGCCAGCGCCATCCGCACCCACCCGCGATACCTCGGTGGCACGGATCGTGACGTGAGCGCTTTGATCGAGGCCGTGCCCGGGCTGATCGCCAAAGACGGAGCCGAGTCGGTGTATGCCGTGGGCTTGCCCGACGGACGCGGCTTAGCCGTCAAGATCGCCGACGGGGGGCAGCGGGCCCGTGCCGCCGTCGTGATCAGGGCGCTCCAGGCCCTGGGACTGAGCGGCCACGACGAGGCGTTCGCGCAGATCGCCGATGCCCCTGTCTTCGGCCACGGCGGGCGCGTGGGGACGATCGAAGCCGTCGACCTCTACGGCGCGGGCGGCTAGCGTGCGCGCCGTGCTGCAACGTGTCCAGCAGGCCAGCGTGAGTGTCGACGGGCGCGTCGTGGGTGAGATCGGGCCAGGTGTGCTGGCCCTGGTCGCCGCCACCCACGAGGACGGCGACGCTGACGTGGCCACGATGGCCCGCAAGATCGCCGAGTTGCGCATTTTGGCCGACGACACGTCGATTCACGATCACATCGGTGAAGAGGCCGCACCAGCGGTGCTCGTCGTCAGCCAGTTCACCCTGTACGGCACCACCACGAAGGGGCGTCGACCGTCGTGGAGCGCGGCAGCTCCTGGACCGGTCGCGGAGCCGTTGGTCGACGCGGTGGCTCAGGCGTTGCGCGATCGCCGCATCGGCGTCGCCACCGGCGTGTTCGGTGCCAAGATGGAGGTGAGCCTCATCAATGACGGCCCGTTCACCCTGATCGTCGACACCTGATCGGTTGACGTGATCCGTGGGCGGGATCAGTTGACATGAGCGGCCTTTGGCTGTCCTAGGTTACGTTCATCTTGGGGCCGTAGTGTTACGACGTGCCTGACTTCTCATCCTTGTTCGCCATCCAAGCCTCAGTCTCCCTCGTGCTCGGTCTGGCGGCACTGGCGCTGGAGATGTGGGCGGCCATCGATGCCGTGACCACGCGCCCGGATGCCTTCGTGGCTGCAGGGAAGCGGACCAAGGGTTTCTGGGCCGCGGTGACGGTTGTGGCCGCCCTCCTGGGCTTCGTGTCGTTCAACAATCCGCTCACCCTCTTCGGGCTGATCGCCTTCGTGGCGGCGGCCATCTATCTCACCGATGTGCGGCCAGCGGTGCGGTCGCTGCGCGGTCGGAACAACCGCGGCACCCAGATGGGCCCCTACGGCCCGTGGTAGGGCCCACCACCCGGCATACCGAGTTGATCCCTGGCCCGTTTGGGTTGCAGGAGTGCCTGACTCGCGGGAGCGGATCGCCGTCGACGATCTTCGTCCACGGGCTGGGCGGCTCGATCGACACCACCCGGCCCTATGCCGGTCTGGTATCCGGGCAGCAGACCTATCTTCATATCGCCGGGCATGGTCAGTCGACCCCGCCGAGTGAGTTCACGTATGAAGCGTTGGCGCGGGAGGTGTGGTCTGCTGCCGATCACGTCGGTGCCACCGCCGCGTTGGGCATCAGCATGGGCGCCGGGGCGCTGTGCGCCGGGCTGGTGGCGGACCCAGGTCGCTTCGCTGGGCTGGTCTTGGTGTTGCCAGCGCCGGTAGATCGCCCCCGCGATAGCCGAGCAGCCGCCTCCTTCGATGCCCTCGCCGCGTTGCTCGACGGTGGCGACATCGAGGCCGTGGCGGCCCATCTTTTGGCCGCTGAGCCGGCTGGCGCATCGCACGACCCGCGGGTGTTGCGCTGGTGCCGTGGCCAAGCGGAGCGGCTGATGACGGGCGCGGCTCGGGAAGCGCTGAAGCAGATGCCGAGACAGGTCGCGATCACCGATCCATCCGCATTGCGACAGGTGAGCGCACCTGTGCTCATCGTGGCCGCCCACGGTGACCCCATCCACCCGGTCTCCGCTGCGCACCGACTGGGCGAGCTGTTGCCGTCCGCTCAGGTGGAAGTCCTGCCCGAAGGTGGCATCATGTGGGCTCATCGTGATCGGGTCCGCCAACGAGTGGCTGAGTTCCTTGCCGAACACGCACGGTGAACCCCCAACATGGACGAGCGTGAGTGACGTGAGTAGAGGTGCGCAGGTGGGCGCGACTGAAGCCGACCCCGTCGATCACGGACAACCTCCCAAGGGCGTGATCGATGCGGTCGGGACCACCGTCCGACCGTGGGGGCACTTCCAGCAGTTCGTCGCCAACGAGCCGGTCACCGTGAAGACCATCACCGTGCAGCCCGGGCATCGGCTCTCGCTGCAGCGTCACGGCCACAGGGCTGAGTTGTGGCAGATCCTCGATCATCCGCTTGAGGTCGTGGTGGGCGACGCGTCCTGGGTGGCTGCCTCCGGGGAATTGGTGTGGATCCCGGTGGGGCGTGAGCACCGCGTGGCCAATCACGGCGAGCGGCCAGGAAGGGTCTTGGAGATCGCCTTCGGTGACTTCGCTGAGGGCGACATCGAGCGACTCGAGGACGACTACCAGCGGGACTGATGGAGCGCTTAGCGCCGGGGGTGGCCGTCGTCGCGGTGGTCTCGCTCTTCGTGCTGTTGATGGCGGTCCCCTTCATCGCGACCGGCGCACAGTCGGCCAGAGTTGGCTTCGTACGCGCGGCGAAGGTGGCAGCCGTCGCCTCCTATGCTGCGGCGGTCGTGGCCTACACCGTGCTGCCGCTGCCTTCGGCCGAGTCCATGCAGCGGCGCTGTGCCAGTGGTGACGGAGGGGCCGGCATACAACTGGTGCCGTTTCATTTCGTGACGCAGGTCGATCGCGATGCGTCTCTCGGGAGTTTCGCCATACTGGGCGATCCTGCGCTGTGGCAGGTGGCGCTCAACATCGCCCTCTTCGTGCCGCTCGGGTTCCTCTTGAGCCGGTTGTTCCCCGGCAGACCTTGGCTTGCCGTGGGGATCGCGGTGGCCTGCTCATTGAGCATCGAGATCACCCAAGTCACCGGTCTGTGGTTCATCTACGACTGCGCCTATCGAGTCTTTGATATCGATGACGTGCTGGCGAACGCGCTGGGAGCTGCCGTGGGGTTGGCGCTCGCCGCCTACTACGCGGCAGCCAACACACCGCCAACCCAGAGCACGTAACGGCGTGTGCCCGTTTGTGGGTCTGGTGCTGCGTTGTAGCGCAGCACCAGACCCGAAATGCAGCACGCGAGCGGGCTGCTGAGTCGGTGCGCGATGGCCTAGGCGGGAAGAGTCCGGCATCCCCGTGCCAAACTGAGCGAATGAGTGACCCGCAGCGTCTGCGGCCGCGCCGAGTGGCGATGGTCAGCGTGCACACCTCGCCACTGGAGCAACCGGGGACCGGGGATGCGGGAGGACTCAATGTCTATGTCGTGGAGACGGCCCGGCTCCTGGCCGCCCGCGGCACCACAGTGGAGATCTTCACCCGAGCGACCGACGGCAGCCAACCGGATGTCGTGCCGTTGGACCCCGAGACCCTCGGGGACTCAGTGCTCGTCCACCATGTCCCGGCCGGCCCTTTCGAGGGCTTGGACAAGGAAGATCTGCCCGGCCAGCTGTGTGCCTTCGCAGCCGGGATGATGCGGATCGCGGCCGCCCACCCGGAGCAGTGGTATGACCTGATTCACTCGCACTACTGGCTGTCCGGCCAGGTCGGCTGGCTGGCCTCGGACCGGTGGAACGTGCCGTTGGTGCACACCATGCACACCATGGCCAGGGTCAAGAATCAAGAGCTGGCCCTCGGAGACCGCAGTGAGCCCAGGGGTCGTGAGATCGGTGAGGAGCAGGTCGTCCAAGCGGCCGCGACCCTCATCGCCAACACCGACCAAGAGGCCCAACAACTCATCGACCTGTATGGGGCTGACGCAGCCCGAGTGCGCGTGGTCAACCCTGGGGTCGACCTGGAGGTGTTCAGCCCTGGGGATCGAGCCGCCGCTCGCGCTCGGGTCGGGCTCAAGGCGGACGCGGTGGTGTTGTTGTTCGTGGGCCGGGTCCAGCCGCTCAAAGCCCCCGACGTCCTGCTGCGTGCTGCCGCGGCCCTGCTCGCTGAGGACCCGGCTTTGCGGAGCCGTCTGGTGGTGGCCGTGCTTGGCGGCCTCTCTGGCTCGGGAGTGCAGGCACCGACGTGGTTGGAGGATTTGGCTCAGCAGCTAGGCATTGACGATGTCGTCCAGATGGTGCCGCCGGTCTCCCGGTCGAGGCTCGCGCAGTGGTATCGAGCTGCCGACATCGTCACCATCCCCTCATACAGCGAATCCTTCGGGCTGGTCGCTATCGAGGCCCTGGCCAGCGGAGCACCGGTACTGGCCGCTCGAGTCGGCGGTCTGCCGGTGGCGATCGGGGACGCCGGTCGCCTCATCGACGGACACGACCCGCAGGCCTGGGCCCGCGAGATGCGGGGCATGCTTGCAGACCCGGATCGGCTGATCCGTGCGGCTGCCCTGGGACCCGAGCATGCGAAACGGTTCAGTTGGGACCACACAGTCGATGAACTCGAGAACGTGTATGCCGCGGCGGTCGAGTCCGCCGGCGGCGCGGGTGCCAAGGTCGAGCACAAGGGCATCGATGAGGCGCGCGCGTTGAGT
This sequence comes from uncultured Actinomycetota bacterium, assembly GCA_963803695.1. Lineage (GTDB taxonomy): Bacteria > Actinomycetota > Actinomycetes > Actinomycetales > Dermatophilaceae > Ornithinicoccus. The sequence goes on along the minus strand of CAWDNY010000001.1, from coordinate 33,870 downwards.
GATCTGCCCTCTGCTCTGGTGCCATGAGTTCGGACAAGGAGGTCGGCGGCGGGCCGGCCAGGACACTTGAGCCGGCCGAGACGGATGCGTCGGCCGAGACGGGTGCGTCGGAGGGGACCGTTGCGCTGCGCAGCGCGCTCGACTCCTTGGCGGTCGAGTGGGAAGAAGGCACTCGGGCGGGCGAAACGGTGCTCACCCTGCCGGGGGAGCGCAAACTCAAAACTGTCGTCTCCCTCGTTGTGCGCCGGCGGACGGTGCGCTTGCGTGCATTCGTGGTGCGCAACCCGGATGAGAATCATCAGGAGGTCTACGCGTTCTTGTTGCGCCGCAACCTGCGACTCCCAGGCATCAGTTACGCCATCGACGCCAGTGGCGACGTGTTCCTGGTCGGTCAGTTCCCGGTGGAGCTCATCGGCGAAGCGTTTCTTGACGAAGTAGCGGGTGCCGTGCTGAGCGCATGCGATGAGCCGTTCAATGAGTTGCTCGCCCTCGGATTCCTCAGTGCGATGCGGCGGGAATGGGCCTGGCGCGTTGACCGGGGCGAATCCACCGCTAACCTCGCTGCCTTTGCGCACCTCTTGCAGAGCAACGAAGCGCCATGAGGGGGACCGCCAAGCCCTTCGGCTCGGCGCAAGCGAAGGGCGAGCCGGCTGATGCCGGCCCGCCCCTCACATTCAGATGTCACTGCTTGTTGTGTGACTCCCTGCGGTGATGCCTAGTTGCGCGGGATGGCCCCCGGTAGCGGCGGCACGACCGGCGGTAGCTCGCGGGTGATGCCCGCTGCCTTGTCGGCATCCTGCTTGATCTCATCCGGAGTGACCATGTCGCGCGAGCTCTCGCTTCCTTCGCCAAAGTACGGCTCCGTGAAGGGCTTGAAGTCACTACGGCACAGCGTTCCGGCCTTCGGGACCTTGGTGGTCAGGAGGTAGGTGTCGACAGCCGTGGTCACACAACGAGACGTTCCGTATGCCGTGTGCCCGAAGTTGTCGCTGGACAGTAGCCGGCTGTTCGGCAACAGCGACGCTGCGCGGACCGCACCGTCGTAGTTGGTGGCCGGGTCCCAGTAGTTGCCGACGACCAGAACGGGGTTGGCCGTCTGAGCCGTGAACGGGCCACGGTAGGCGTCGCCATCCTCGACCGTCCAGTACTTCTCGGCGCACGGTGCCGAACCCCACGTCCACAACCGCCCGAAGCCGGTGCCAGTGCTCGCGGCACGGTCGGCATACCGTGGCCAGTCGCCAACGTACTTGGGGTTGATTGAGTCGGTGCACAGCACCGTCTGGAAGGCGTCCGCGTCGTTGTAGTACGGGAACCCGAACCCGAGATCCTTGGCCAGCTTGGCCTGCTCCTTCTTGGACGCTTCGACCTCGGCAGCTCGGGCTTCGTACTTGGCGACGAATGCCCTCTGCGCCTCGGCGTTCGCGGCGGCTTCGGGGGAGCCGTCCTCGAACTCCTCGAAGAGCACCTCGTAGAAGAACGCCAGGTCGAAGTCCACCCACTCGGGGGCATACGGGTCGTACATGTCACCAAGCAGCCAGCCGACCATGTCGGCATACCCCAAGGTGAAGAACACCTCCCCGGTCTCCTCGTCCTTGAACTCGATGGGGTTCTTCTTGATCTCCCGAACGATCTTGTCGTAGTTCTTCTTCGGGTCACCCTTGCTCGCGAAATAGCAGTAATCCGACCCCGCCTTCTTGCACAGGCGGAGGATCTCGTTGATGGCCTTGGTGCCGCCCTCACCGGAGCGGATACGCGCCGTCACGGGGGTGCGCTGGGTCGCCGGGGTGCCCGCCCACGCGACCGGGTCCAGGACCCCGTCGATGGTCACAGCGCGCACACGGTCGGGGAACATGTTGGCGTAGACGTTGCCCAAATAGCTGCCGTAGGAGAACCCGAGGTAGCTCAGTTGCTTGTCCCCGAACATCCGGCGCATGACGTCCATGTCACGAGCGACGTTGGCGGTGGACATGTGCGCCGAAAGCGGTTTGCCCGTGCTCGAACACGCCTGGGCGAAGGTCTTTGAGGACCTCAGGTAGGCGTTGGTCTCCTTCTTGGTGGTGGGGAAAGCCACGTTGAGACCGGACAAGCCAGCGGACTGTTCGCCGATGTTCTTGAAGCATTGGACGTTGTCGCTGAAGTTGATTCCGCGGGGGTCAACACCCACGATGTCGAACTTCTTGAGCACGGCCGGGGAGAGGAAGTACGGCGCGAACGAGGCGATACCGACCCCCGAGCCGCCAGGCCCGCCGGGGTTGAGGAACAGGGTGCCGATCTTGTTCTTCTGGTCTTTGGCCGGCAGGCGCAGTTAGGCCACCTCGGTTTTGGCTCCGGTCGGTTTGTCGTAGTCCAGCGGGAGTTTCACGGTCCCGCATTCGCTCTTGACGCCGATGACGTCGGTGCAGTCGAAGGTCACCGGTTTGGGGGTCCGGACGTTATCGACCCGTTTGGCCTCCTTCTTGCTCGTCATGTCCGCCTTCGCGGCTACCGCGGCCGTGGGCGTGCCCGCGGATGTCGGTGTCTGAGCCGCCTGCACTGCGGCCGGTGTGGCCACGAGTGAGAGCGCGGCTAATGCGCCCACCAACTGGCGGACTACACGTGGTCGTGTCATGGAACTGCCTCCCTGATTCCGCTGCCCTGCCGTCGACCCCATGGTCGATTGTTGCCCCGAGCAGAGTCTCAATTTCGTCGCGTCAGCACCTGTTGTCAAATGTTGAAGGTTTAACTACTTAGGGGCAGGCGAGCACCGACACGGGCCACGGCCTTTCTCGCTCGGCAAAGCGGAACGTCGTCCCTCTGACTAGACTCCCGCGCATGACGACGCAGGCAAACGACACGGCATACACCCTGATCTTGCTGCGACACGGCGAGAGTCAGTGGAACGCGAAGAACCTGTTCACCGGGTGGGTTGATGTGGACCTCTCCGAGAAGGGGCGCGAGGAAGCATTGCGCGGCGGGCAACTGCTCGTGGACGACGGGCTGATGCCGGACGTGCTGCACACCTCGCTGCTGCGCAGGGCTATCAGCACTGCCAACGCGACGCTGGACGTGGCAGGCCGTCACTGGATCCCGGTGCGTCGTTCATGGCGGCTCAACGAGCGGCACTACGGCGCATTGCAGGGCTTGGACAAGGCGGCTACCCGTGACAAATACGGCGAAGAGCAGTTCATGCTGTGGCGCCGATCGTTTGACACTCCGCCTCCGGCGATCGAAGCGGACGCCGAGTACTCCCAGGCAGGCGACCCGAGGTATGCCGATTTGGGCGACGAGGTGCCCGCGACGGAATGCCTCAAAGACGTGATCGCTCGGATGCTGCCCTACTGGGAGTCTTCGATCGTGCCTGATCTCGAGGCCGGCAACGTCGTGATGGTGGCGGCCCACGGCAACAGCCTGCGTGCCCTGGTCAAGCACCTCGACGGGATCAGTGACGAGGACATCGCCGGGCTCAACATCCCCACCGGCATCCCGCTGGTCTATGAACTCGACGCCGCCTTCTCTCCGGTGCAGCCTGGAGGCCGCTACCTCGACGCCGACGCCGCAGCGGCAGCGATTACCGCGGTCGCCAACCAGGGCAAGTAGAGCTCGGGTATGCGGGCGCTAGGGCGCTAGTTCTCCTCGAACTTATAGCCCAATCCGCGCACCGTCAGGATGTGCTTCGGACTGGCCGGATCAGGCTCGACTTTGGCACGCAGCCTTTTGACGTGAACATCGAGGGTCTTGGTGTCGCCGACGTAGTCGCTACCCCACACGCGGTCGATCAACTGGCCACGAGTCATCACCCGACCAGCGTTGCGCAGCAGCATCTCCAGAAGTTCGAACTCCTTGAGCGGCAGAGTGATCTTTTCGCCGGAGACGGTGACTTGATGGCGCTCGACGTCCATCCGCACCGGCCCGCCGACAATGCTCGTGGGGACGAGTTCCTCGGGCTCGGCGTGGCGGCGGAGCACGGCCTTAATGCGGGCCAGCAGCTCGCGCGCGGAGTAGGGCTTGGTGACGTAATCATCGGCACCTATCTCCAGCCCGACGACTTTGTCGACCTCGCTGTCCTTGGCGGTCAACATGATCACCGGAACAGCAGACCGCGTCCGCAGCGCTCGGCATACATCCACGCCGCTGAGGCCCGGGAGCATGAGGTCGAGCAAGACGAGGTCAGCACCGTTGCGGTCAAACTCGGCGATGCCAGCCGGACCGGTCGCCGCGACGGCAACGTCGTAGCCCTCCTTGCCGAGCAGATAGGACAGCGGATCGGAGAAGGACTCTTCGTCCTCGACGACAAGAATCCTGGTCACAGCGACACCTTTCGTGGTTGCGGTCTGGGGTCTTCGGGGGCGGCGGAGCCGACCGGACGGGTGTCGTTGACGATGCCAGGCAGCCGGATGGTGAAGGTCGAGCCCTGGCCCTCCTGGCTCCACAAGGTGACTTCGCCGCCGAGATTGGCACAGATGTGCTTCACGATCGACAGGCCCAATCCAGTGCCACCCGTCATCCGGGAGCGGGCGGTATCGACTCGATAGAAACGCTCGAAGATGCGCTCCTGATCACTGGCCGAGATGCCCCGGCCCTGGTCCGAGACCTTGATTTCCACGATGTCGTCGACCCGGCGGGTGGTCACCGACACTCGGGTGCCCTCTTCGGAGTAGGCGATCGCGTTGGTGATCAGGTTGCGGATCGCAGTGGTGATCAATTCCGGATCACCGTAGACGCGTAGGCCCGCCCGAGCCGTGGCAACCCGCGAGGTGAGTACGCGGTCTCCGGCGATCAGGCGCGTGTGCTCGACTGATTCGGCGGCGCAACTGGCGACGTCGACCACGCTGAGCTCGGTCATCAGATCCACGGTTTGCAGCCGCGAGAGATCGACGATCTCGCTGACAAGTGTGGTCAGGCGCTCGGCTTCGACCTTCATCCGTCGGGAGAATCGCTTCACCGCAGCCGGGTCGTCGGCTGCGCCTTCAACAGCCTCTGCCAGCAGCGACAACCCGCCCACCGGGGTCTTGAGCTCATGGCTGACGTTGACCACGAAGTCGCGGCGGACCTCCTCGACCCGGCGGGCCTGGGTGCGGTCCTCGATCAGCATCAGGATCAGGTCGTCGGCGATCATGGCGACGCGCGCCCCGATCACAAGACGCCCGGCACCCACCGGGCCGCGAGCAGACTCGAACTCGACCTCACGGGTGCGACCATCGCTGAGCACCAGGTCGAAGACGCGCCTCAAGTCCGGGTGCGTCAGTTCGATCCCGCGGATGAGACCGAAGGTCAGGGCCGAGGACGTCGCCCGCAGCACCCGACCATCGCGAGCGGCGAGGATACCGCCGGATCGTGTGGCCGTCAGCAATTCGGCGACACCGATGGCCAGTGCCCCGTGAGCGTGCTCGACGGCACCGGTCAGACTTTGGGGGTCCGACCCCGCAGAGGTGGAGTCGGCTCGTCCGTCGCGGAGTTGCCGAACGCGCAGCACCAAGACGGCGACGACGAGGACGAGGACCACCACGACAGCGACCATCACGACGCCAGTGGTCGTGGAAACCGTCAACATGCTGCCCAGCCTAGATCGCTGGTCCGGGCGCTCGGCACCGTAAACTCAAAGGGCGTCCCGCAGTAGCGCACTGTTCACTTTCAGTCGGCGCTTCGTTCATTCAACAATGACAGCGTGCTCGCGAACCTAGCGAAGAGGAGCACCATGCGCACGGCATACCACGAGGAATTGGTCTTCATCTCCGACCAGTTGGTCGAGATGACTCGATTGACGGCCTCAGCCCTGAACCGGGCCACCCAGGCCCTGATGGATGCAGATCTGGAGCTCGCCGAGAGCGTCATCACCGCGGATGAGCACATTGATGCCGTGCGGCGCGACCTGGACAACCGGGCGGTCGACACGCTCGCTCGCCAGCAGCCCGTCGCCACGGATCTTCGCACCCTGGTCACCGCGATGCGGATGAGCTCGGACCTGGAGCGGATGGGGGATTTGGCGCGACACGTGGCCAAGGTGGCGCGGCTGCGCTATCCCGAGTCGGCCATTCCTGCATCGCTTCGGGCCACATTCGCCGAGATGGCGCAATTGGCCGAGCGAATGGTGATGAAGACTGGCTCGATCATCCACAACAACGACCTCGAGGGCGCCACTCGCCTCAAGAACGACGACGACCGGATGGATGAGTTGCACCGCGAGGTCTTCCGCGTGCTGCTGTCTGAGCGGTGGGACGGCGCGACCGAAGCGGCGGTGGACGCCACGCTGCTGAGTCGCTACTACGAGCGATTCGGCGACCACGCGGTCTCGGTGGCGCATCGTGTCGTCTACCTCGTGACCGGCGAATGGCACGACGAGGTCAACATGGATGACGTCCTGGAGAGCCGGACTGCCGAGAGCGCGCGCCACACCGCCCCCGTGAGGTAGCGCTTCGAGCGGATGCCGCTACTCGGCGCCTCCGAGAATGTCGGCATACGGGGCATATATGCCATCAGGCGGGAGCACTGGGACGAGCGTAGAGACGGCGGATTGTGTCGTCGAGAGTCGGAGCGTGACCATCCCGCCGGTAACGCCAGGCACGGCCTGCGCCATGAGCGGATCTACGAAGTCGCCATCGTCGGTCTTGCCGTCCATCCGCATGCCGCGCGATGGCGAAACCTCGATGTCCGGACTCAGTTGGGTGCGGTCCCCGTCGGCTTCGAGAGCCACGCTCACGGTGACCGGTTCGCTGGAGGTATTGACCACATAACCGCTGATCACACCAGGTGCACCGTTCCCTTCACTGATCACGAGGAGGTCGAGCACCTCCACGTCATCGGTCTCCACGCTGACGCCCTCGGCAGGGTCGTAGGGCAAGTCCGTGGTGATCGGAGACGCGACTTGGCAAGCGCTCAGACCTAAGGCGGCGGTCACGCTGGCCGCGGCCATGGCGAGGCGTCGGGTGGGGGGCATCGTTGTCCTCTTGCTGGGCACAGCCCGTAGCCTACCGGGTGCCCCCCTCACCTGCACAGGTCCCTGACCAGCACAAATGCCAACGGTGTTATTTAGTGATCTACACCACTCGTGATATTCTGAGGCTCCGCGAAAGGGGCTAACTGAAGATGACATTTAAGGTCGGCGAGACCGTCGTGTATCCACATCACGGTGCCGCACTCATCCAGGAAATGAACAAACGCACCATCAAGGGTGAGGAGAAGATCTACCTCAAACTGAAGGTTGCTCAAGGCGATCTGACCATTGAGGTCCCCGCCGACAACTGTGATCTCGTCGGAGTTCGCGATGTCGTGGGCAAGGAGGGGCTCGACAAGGTGTTCAAGGTGCTTCGCGCCGATCACACCGAAGAGCCCACCAACTGGTCCCGGCGCTACAAGGCCAATCTCGAGAAGTTGGCCTCTGGCGATGTCGTCAAGGTGGCCGAGGTCGTCCGCGACCTGTGGCGACGTGATCGCGACCGCGGATTGTCCACCGGAGAGAAGCGTCTGCTCAACAAGGCCCGCCAGATTCTGGTCTCTGAGTTGGCGTTGGCAGAGAAGACCAACGAAGACAAGGCCGAGGCCACGCTCGACGAGGTCCTCGCCTCCTGAACGTAGGGGTCATCCTGGTCGCCGCTGGCCAGGGCTCCCGACTCGGGGCTGGTCGTCCAAAGGCACTCGTGCTGCTGGGCGGCCAGTCCCTTATCGTGCGTGCGACCAGCACCGCTGCTGTATGCCGTGGAGTCACCGAAGTCATCGTGGTCGCTCCCGCTGGGCATCGGATCGAGATGCAGGATGCGCTCCATGCCCTGTCCGTGCCCGAACCCGTCAGGCTGCGGGTCGTCGACGGTGGATCCGAACGCACCGACTCCGTGGCGGCTGGGTTGGCCGCACTGTCTGCGGAGGTCGGAATCGTTCTGGTCCACGACGCGGCCAGGGCTCTCACGCCCGTCGAAGTGTTCGATGAGGTCATCCACGCCGTTCGGTCCGGCCACTCGGCCGTGATCCCAGTCGTTCCGGTGACCGACACGATCAAGGAAGTCGCTGCCTACCCAAATTCTGCCTACGAAAACTCTGCATACAAAGACTCTGGGCGCCCTGTCATGACGTCGGGCGACGTCGTGCTCCGCACCGTCGAGCGGACGAACCTCCGGGCTGCCCAGACCCCACAGGGTTTTCTCCGCGAGACCCTCGTGCACGCTCACTCCCACTTCGGCGCTGGCGCGTCAACGCACGGAGCCGCGAGTGCCACTGACGATGCGGGCATGGTCGAAGCTCTTGGCGGCACGGTATTCGTGGTTGCCGGGGATCATCGATCCATGAAAATCACGACGCCGCACGACCTGGCGGTGGCCGAAGTCATGCTCGCTGGTGCACCGTGACCAGCCCGCCCCGAGTCGGCATCGGCACCGACGTCCATCGGTATGCCGACGCCCCGCGTGATCTGTGGCTCGGCTGCCTCTTTTGGCCGGACCAGCAGGGCATCGAGGGGCATTCGGACGGCGACGTTGCCGCCCATGCGGCCTGTGACGCGCTGCTGGCCGCTGGCGGACTAGGGGACCTCGGCAGCGTCTTCGGGACCGGTCGACCCGAGATGACTGGGGCCGGGGGAGCCCAGATGCTTGCTCACGTTCACGACCTGCTGGGCGCTGAAGGCTTCACGGTCAGCAACGTGTCCGTGCAGATCATCGGCAACCGGCCCAAGATCGGACCAAGGCGGGCAGAAGCCGAATCGGCCATGTCGGCGGCTCTGCGCGGAGCCCCCGTCTCAGTCAGCGCCACCACCACCGACGGCCTCGGACTGACCGGTCGGGGCGAGGGCATCGCCGCCATCGCCACTGCCCTCGTTACCTTCCGCGCTTAGCCTGCACCGTCAACAGCCCCACCCATATTTAGCCTGTGCAGTCTCTGTCGCTATAGCGGCACAACAGCACAGGCTAAACCTCTCTCGTGCCTCAGAGCGTGCCGACGACCAAGTAGCGCTCGTCGGTCAGCGGTCCGCCCCAGAGTGCCGGATCGTCGAGGCGATGCACGGTTACTGAGGACGCATGCAAGCCCACAAGTCGCGTGACGTCGACGACCGCCAACCCACCCCCGGTGTGCCACGTGCCCTCGATCACGACGAATCGGCCGCCGGGGCGTAGCAAGGTCGCCCACCGCGCAACTGCGACCTCGGGCTCGAGTAGAGCCCAGAGCACGTGTCGGACCAACACCACATCGCAGGACGCCGCCTCATACGGAGGATCAGCGGCATCGGCATGCTCGAAGAGGGCGGAGACTCCGGCGTGCTGCGCCTTGGCCCGCGCTGCCTGCACCATCCGCGTGGCCGAGTCCACCCCGCGCACTCGATGCCCCTCGTGAGCCAGGAGCACGCTCAACGTGCCGGTGCCACAGCCGAGATCCACGATGTCGGACGGTGCATCAGGCAGATGGTCACGTAGCAAGTAGAGCCACGCCGCCCGCACGCTGGGGTCGCGCATACCGTGGTCCGGGCCCTCGTCATAGGTCGGTGCCAGGTCGTTCCAAAACTCGGTGTCGCGATCTGCCATGCGTCGATGTTCACACAGTGGTGATGACCGGCATACTGAACCGGTCATCACCGCTTTCAAGGAGGACCACGCATGCCCAGCACCGTCAAGGGCGTCATCGCCCGCAGCAAGAACGCCCCCGTCGAAGTGGTCGACGTGGTGGTGCCCGATCCCGGCCCGGGCGAGGTCGTGGTCACGATCGAGGCGTGCGGGGTGTGCCACACCGATGTGCACTATCGCGAAGGCGGCATTAACGATGAGTTTCCGTTCCTGCTGGGGCACGAAGCCGCGGGCACGGTGGAGACGATCGGTGAGGGTGTCACCAACGTCACGGTCGGTGATTTCGTCATCCTCAACTGGCGTGCGGTATGCGGTCAGTGCCGCGCGTGCAGCCGTGGCGAGCCCTGGTATTGCTTCGACACTCACAACGCTGCCCAGTCCATGACGCTGACCGACGGCACGGTGCTCTCGCCGGCGCTGGGCATCGGTGCCTTCATCGAGAAAACCCTGGTGCACTCCGGGCAGTGCACCATCGTTGACCGCGAAGCCTCTGCGGTTGCTGCCGGCCTGCTGGGGTGTGGCGTGATGGCTGGATTCGGTGCCGCGGTGAACACCGGCGGCGTGACTCGGGGAGACTCGGTGGCCGTCATCGGCTGCGGTGGAGTCGGCAACGCGGCCATCGCTGGCGCGGCGCTCGCGGGTGCCAGCACGGTCATCGCGGTCGACATCGACGACCGCAAGCTCGAGGGTGCCAAGCGCTTTGGGGCCACGCACACGGTGAACTCCAAGGACGTGGACGCCGTCGAAGGCATCCAGGCGCTGACTGGTGGCTTCGGTGCCGACGTGGTGATCGACGCCGTGGGACGGCCCGAGACCTATAAGCAGGCGTTCTATGGCCGCGACCTGGCCGGGACGGTGGTGCTGGTCGGGGTGCCAAACCCTGAGATGACGCTCGAGTTGCCGTTGATCGACGTCTTCGGCCGGGGCGGCGCACTGAAGTCGAGTTGGTATGGAGACTGCCTGCCTTCGCGTGACTTCCCGATGCTCATCGACCTCTACCGCCAGGGCAAGTTCGACCTCGACGGGTTCGTCAGCGAAGAGATCGGCATCGACGACGTCGAGGAGGCCATCGCGAAGATGGCCCGCGGCGAGGTCCTGCGCTCGGTCGTTGTGATGTCTGGGGCCGACAGTGAGTGAAAACTCAGTCAGTGATGACGCGCGTATTGCGCACACCGTCACCTCGGGCACGTTCAGCCTCGATGGCGGCACGTGGGAGGTCGACAACAACGTCTGGGTGATCGGCAACGACACCGAGTGCGTCGTCATCGATGCTCCGCACGACGCCGAAGCCATCGCCCGGGCCATCAACGGGCGGGAGGTCACGGCCATCCTGCTCACCCACGCTCACGATGACCACATCGACGCGGCCGGTGCGCTCGCGGCGGCTACCGGGGCTCCGACATACCTCCACGCTGAGGATCGGATGCTCTGGGACCGGGTGTATGCCCAGGGTCCGGACCGCGAGTTGGCCGACGGACAGCGCTTCGACGTCGCTGGGGTCAGCATCGAAGTGCTGCACACCCCGGGGCACAGTCCTGGCGCGTGCTGCTTCTACGTCGCAGACCTGGGCGTGGTCTTTACCGGGGACACGCTCTTCAACGGTGGTCCCGGCGCGACGGGCCGCTCATTCAGCGATTTCGACACCATCGTCGAGTCGATCACGGACCGACTGCTGACCCTGCCGCCGACCACACGAGTCAACACCGGCCACGGTGACTCGACCACGATCGGCGACGAGGCGGCAGGCCGCGAGGGGTGGAGCGCCTAGCTCTCGCTTCCTTCTAGGAGCCGGCGGTAGTGACGACTCCAACGGCAATCATGGTGGCGGCGATCGCTCCTTGGGCCCCAGTGATGGCGTCCTTTACGGCGGCGCTGGCCCACTCACCGCTCGCGATTTCTTTGGCCTTCGCGCGGACTTCCTTGCGGGATAGCCCGCTCGGGTCGCCCAGGATGCTCCAGGTCAGATCGCACACGTGCAGCAGGGCAATCAACGCGCCGGTGCGGTCACTGGGTGTCTGATCACCGCGCAGTACGGAGGCCAGTTCTTCAATGCGCTGCTCCCGCTGCGGCGTCGATGGAGGCCAACTCACGTCCTTGATCAGTCCAAAGATCTTGCCCTCGTTGCGGGTGACAAGGCCCTGCTCGGCCAAGCGGACGTAGACGGCCTCTTTGAGGTCTGCCCCGAGCTTGGGTAGGACCCCAGCCGGGTTTTTGCCCTCCTTTGCGGCCAACTCCGCAAGGACAAGGTCCAGCAGCGGGTCGTCGGTGGGCGAGGGATCGAGAGTATGCAGTTGATCCTTGGCGGCGAGGTGCACGCGGTCGCGCTGGGCGAGCTCACACAAGAATGCACCGGCGATGCCGATCGGGATGCCCATGGATGCAGCCAACCGGCCGTTGTCTTTGGTGGACAAGAGCAGGAACTCCTCGGCGATCAACATGGGCCAAACGTATCCGCGCACCCGCGGGGTGTCATCGGCCGCAGGAACGACAACGCAAGGATGAGGCCGCTCGCCGGGATAGCCTAGGCCGGTGAGTTTGCGCCTCTACGACACTGCCACCCATGAACTCCGCGACTTCGAGCCGCTGGAGCCGGGCAAGGTCGGCATCTACATCTGTGGGCTCACGACGCAGGGGGCACCGCATATTGGGCACGTGCGCTTCACGGTCGCTTTCGACATCCTGCGGCGGTGGATGATTCGCGGTCACGGATACGACGTCACGCTCGTCCGCAACGTCACCGACATCGACGACAAGATCCTGCGCAAATCTGCCGAGCACGACCGGCCGTGGTGGGCCTGGAGTTACACCCACGAACGGGCCACCACCGAGGCGCTCGACACGCTGGGAGTCCTGCCTCCGACCTACGAGCCGCGCGCCACCGGCCACATCACCGAAATGGTCGAGATCATCGAGTTGCTCATCGAGGCGGGTCACGCTTATCCGGCTGCCGACGACAGCGGGGATGTCTACTTCGACGTGCAGTCGTGGCCGAGCTACGGCGAGTTGACCCGGCAGAGGATCGCCGACATGGAGCCGGCGGTCGATGCCGATCCGCGCGGCAAGCGTGACCCTCGCGACTTCGCCCTCTGGAAAGGGGCCAAAGCGGGGGAGCCGCCGACCGCCAGTTGGCCCACTCCCTACGGCCGGGGTCGACCCGGCTGGCACCTGGAGTGCTCGGGGATGGCCCGCAAGTATCTCGGCGACACCTTCGACATTCATGGCGGTGGCGTGGACCTGCGCTTCCCCCATCACGAAAACGAGCAGGCCCAATCGCGGGCCGCCGGGCTGGGGTTTGCCCGGTGGTGGATGCATAACGCCTGGCTGACGATCAGCGGCGAGAAGATGAGCAAGTCGCTGGGCAACTCGATGATCGTCTCGGAGATGACCAAGACCGTGCGGCCGTTGGTGTTGCGCTATTACCTGGGTGCTGTCCATTACCGCTCGGTCATCGAATACGGCAAAGACTCGTTGGCTGAAGCCCAAGCTTCGGTGGAGCGGATCGAGTCGTTTGTGTCCCGCGCGCTGGCGGCGAGTGGCAGTTCGGCCTCCGAGGTCCTCGCGGCCGCCAACGACAGCACGCTCCCGTCGGCCTTCGTTGACGCACTCGATGACGACCTCAACGTCTCGGAGGCCCTCGCCGTCGTCTTCGGCCGGGTGCGTGAAGGCAACCGGGCGCTGGACGAATCCGCCGTGAGCGAAGCGGCCGTGAAGGGCGAGGCCAGCGACGGCATACCAGCGATTCTCGGGTCGGTGATCGCCATGACGGACGTGCTCGGGATCAACCCGCTCGACCCGCGGTGGGCCGGGGCTGCCGCCGACAACTCCGAGCACGAGGTGCTCGACGCCCTCATCGCAGCCCGATTGGCCGAGCGTGATGCCGCTCGGGCGGCCAAGGATTTTGCCGCCGCAGACGCCATCCGTGACCACCTCGCCGGACTCGGCATCGTGATCGAAGACACTCCCCAAGGCGCCCGGTGGGCGCTGGACCACTGACCCAGAGATAGAGGTATGCCGCATGCCCGGCAATTCCCAGCGCCGCGGCGCCGTCCGAAAGACTCAGAAGAAGGGCGCGGTCGTCGGCAGCGGCGGCCAACGCCGCAAACAACTCGAAGGCCGCGGCCCGACCCCCAGGGCCGAAGAACGGCCCAACCATCCCGCCGCCCGTGGCGCGAAGAGTGATGGGCCCAAAGGTGCTGACCGGGGCGGCAAGTCCAGCGACCGTGGCAAACCCAGGGGCCGGGCACCGCAGCGCAAAGACAAAGCCAGCAGTGAGATCGTGGCCGGCCGTAACTCCGTGGTCGAAGCGTTGCGCAGTCACATTCCGGGCACGGCGCTCTTCGTCGGGTCTCGGATCGACTCCGACGACCGGATCCGTGAGTCCATCTCATTGGCTACCGAGCGTGGCATCGCCGTGCTGGAGGCCCCCCGCGGGGAGCTCGACCGGTTGACCGATGGTGCCGTCCACCAGGGCTTGGCGCTTCAGGTCCCCCCGTACGAGTACCTGCACCCCGAGGATCTGCTCGACGTCGAGATGCCGGGCATTCCGCTCATTGTGGCTCTCGACGGCATCACCGACCCGCGCAACCTCGGGGCGATCCTGCGCTCGGTGGGTGCCTTCGGCGCGCACGGTGTCGTGGTGCCCTCGCGTCGATCGGCGGGGATGACCGCTACCGCCTGGAAGACCTCGGCCGGAGCGGCTGCCCGAGTCAAGGTGGCTCAGGCCACCAACCTCACGCGGGCGCTTGAGGCCTACGGCAAGGCGGGCTTCTTCATCATCGGCCTGGATGCTGACGGTGACGTCGAGCTGCCCGGACTGGCGCTCGCCGACCGACCGTTGGTGGTCGTGGTCGGCTCGGAGGGCAAGGGACTGTCGCGGTTGGTGCGCGAAACCTGCGATCAGATCGTGTCGATCCCCATGAGCGGGAGCACCGAGTCGTTGAACGCCGGGATTGCGGCCGCAGTGACGTTGTACGCGATCTCGCAGCAGCGGACCTGAACGCCTGATGAGGCTGCGTTGGGGGTTCTGCGTAGTTGCCACCCTCTTGAGCGGCTGTGCCGGGGCCGACTCGGCGACCTCGACACTGTCGGCACCGTCAGAGGGTGAGGAAGCAAATGCCGTCTCTATCCTCGAGACCTTCGATCGCGAGCCGAGTTTCACTCAGGGACTCGAAGCGCTCGACGACGGCACGATGCTGCATAGCCGCGGGTTGTATGGAGAGTCCGGGATCGACATCTTGTCGGCTTCCGGAGAGGTGATCCGTAGCGCGGAGCTGCCCGACGACGAGTTCGGCGAGGGGGTGACGGTCCTGCCGGCTGGTCCGCTGGGTGCCGAGGCTGGACCCACGGCATACCAATTGACGTGGAAATCGGGCACCGTGCACACCTGGAGCCTCCCCGATCTCGTCGAGGGTCCGAGTTTGCAGATCGACGGGGAGGGCTGGGGGATCTGCTATGACGTGACCCGTGATCTGCTCTGGCAGTCCGACGGGTCCTCGACGTTGCACTCCCTGGCCGTGCCCGACTTGTCAGTCCTCGGCACCGTCGATGTCACGGCACCGAACGGTGTTGCGCTCGATCAGCTCAACGAGCTCGAGTGCGTGGACGGCATGGTGTGGGCCAACGTCTGGAAGAGCGCAAACGTCGTCCAGATCAACCCCGAGACCGGTGACATTTCTGCGGTCATTGACCTCAGCGACGTCGTGGCCGAGCAGGCTCCCGATGGGGCGGAGAGCGTCTTGAACGGCATGGCGTATGACGACCGCGACGGCACGTTTGTCGTGACCGGCAAGAACTGGGACGAGCTCTACCGCGTCACCTTCGACAGGTCCTGAGCGCCTCTTGGTCCTGAATGCTCATTGGTCCCGAGTGCTCAGCGAGGCAGTGGGGCGCGGATGGGAATCTCGTCGGTGTCCACGCCCAAGACCGACGCTTCGTCGGGCTTGTCGGGCAGCACCGTGGCGACGTAGTCCCGGGCCGCGTCCTCGATGGTCATGTCGCGTCCAGCCCGCTCGGAGAGATACCAGCGATGCTCCAGCAGCTCGTGGAAGAGCTCGGCCGGCTCGAGTTTGGAGCGCATCTCCGCCGGGACCGTGCGCGTGACCGGTTCGTAGATCTTGGATAGCCAATCGTGGGCGACCTGAGCCTCGTCGTCGTTTTGCCGGTCGGTGGCCGCACGATAGGAGTCGAGGTCGTTGAGCAGCCGGCGGGCCTGGTTTTCTTGCACGTCTAGACCGGTCAGCGACATCATCCGGCGCGAGTAGTAGCCGGCGTCGACGACTTTGGGCTGGATCTGGATGTGGGTGCCCTCGATGTCGGTCGTGATCGCGAGTTCGTCCACGTCGAATCCCAGGTTGTTGAGCCGAGAGATGCGCTCCTCCACCCGCCAGCGGTCGCCACTCTCGAAGCGCTCGGGAGCAGTCAATTCCTGCCACAGCAGCTCGTATCGGTGCATGATCCGGTTGGCCGTTTCGACCGGGTCGATGCTCTCATCCAGCAGGTCACCGGCTTCGAGGTCCATCAGCTCGCCGGCCAGGTTGCCGTAGGCGATCTGCAGGTCGTGGGCGCGCTGTCCGTCGCTGAGCTGGGGATAGATCGAAGCCGTCTCGGCGTCGACGAGGTATGCCGCGAAGTCGCCGGCGTCGCGGCGAAAGAGCGTGTTCGAGAGCGATACGTCTCCCCAGAACACCCCGTTGATGTGCAGGCGGACCAACAACACGGCTAACGCATCGAGCACCCGTCGGGCCGTGTCAGGCTGCATACGTTGGCTAAAGATGGCCCGGTAGGGCAGCGAAAACTTCAGGTGACGGGTGACGAGGCAGGCGTCCAGCGTCTCCCCGTTGACGTCGGTGCGGCCAGAGATGACCGCAAGTGGCTTGACTGCGGGCTGGTCGAGGCGGCGCAGCATACGCAGCGTGTCGTATTCACGGCGGGCCAGGTCTTCCTTGATTTCCTTGATCGCCAACACTCGGCCGGACAAGTTGACGAAGCGCACGACATGCCGCGAGATGCCTCGGGGGAGGGCAGCCAGGTGACTCTCCGGCCAGTCCTCCAGCGGCATGCTCCACGGCAGGTCCAACAGTGCCGGATCCAGCCGCGCCGCCGTGATGTCGAGTGCCATCCGGACAGCCTAATCGCGACGGCCAATCCGGCTGTGCCCCCTCCTGCGCCTACTCACCGCTCGTCGCGCGCTCATTTTCTCGTCTGGTGCTGCACTACAACGCAGCACCAGACCAGAAAACGGGCGCACGCCAGGTGGACGAACGGGCGCACGCCAGGTGACGAACGTTAGTGCGAGAAACGTCATGATTTCGCAAACTCTTGCAGGATTTCCGCAAGAGTGCTACAAATTACTGACCGCGGTAGTAGGTCTGTCGCGACGGAGATCACTAGGACGATTCGTCCCCACCAGCACGTTCAAAGGAGAACTGCTCATGAAGCGCATGACAGGGTTGGCAGCAATCACCGGGGCAGCGTTCCTGCTTTCCGCGTGCGGCAGCGACAGCGGCGGCGAGGTCGCCCAAGATGACGCGGCCGACGACACCGCGGTGGTCGCCGAGGACGAGGCGGTATCCACCGAGGCGCC
Source organism: uncultured Actinomycetota bacterium (assembly GCA_963803695.1). Lineage (GTDB taxonomy): Bacteria > Actinomycetota > Actinomycetes > Actinomycetales > Dermatophilaceae > Ornithinicoccus. The sequence continues at coordinate 16,767 of CAWDNY010000001.1, read as the reverse complement.
GGAGCGCGACGAGAGCGCTGACCTGGTGATCTGGACGGACAACGTCCGGGCACCAGTCGTGCAGGAGTATGCCGACCAGTTCGGTGAAGAGTTCGGCATCACGGCCAAGGTGCAGGTGACTACCGATACCAGGCAGCAGTTCAAGGACGCCACCAACGTCGGCCAGGGCCCGGACATCATCATCGGTGCCCACGACTGGCTCGGTGAGCTCGTCCAGGACGGCACGGTCGAGCCCATTCAGATGTCGAGCGAGACGGAGTCGGCCTTCACGCCCGAGTCGATCGAAGCCACCAAGTTCAACGGCCAGATCTACGGCGTTCCGTACTCCACCGAAAACCTCGCGCTGATCCGCAACGTCGACATGGCTGCCGACCTGCCAGCCACGATGGAAGAGCTCATCAGCACCGGCACCGAGCTCGTCGACAGCGGCGACGCTGAGGCACCGATGGTCACCCCCGTCGGTCAGCCTGGTGACGCCTATCACGCCTTCCCCTACCTCGCGGCATACGGCGGAGGCATCTTCGCCACGCTTCCCGAGGGTGGGTTTGATCCCAACGACGTCATTCTCGACTCTCCTGAGACGGTTCAAGGTGCTGAGAAGATCGCCGAGCTGGGCGAAGCCGGCGCACTGAACGCCAGCGTCGACAGCACCACGGCAGAGTCCCTCTTCACCGAAGGCCAGTCACCGTTCTTCGTGACCGGTCCGTGGTCGATCCCGGCCATCCAAGAAGCCGGCATCAACTACGAGATCAGCCCGATCCCCGAGTTCGAGGACGGCGGCGTCCCGGTGCCGTTCTTGGGTGTGCAGATGTTCTACGTCTCGGCCGACGCCGCCAACCCGACGTTGGCCCAGGAGTTCGTGAACAACTACGTTCCGACCCCCGACTTCCAGATGGCGATGTTCGAGGCAGGCGGTCGCCCGCCCGCCCTGCAGGAGACGCTGGATGCGGTCTCTGGCGATAGCGATGACATCGCAGCCCTGGCCGAGGCCGGCGAGGGCGCGCAGCCGATGCCGAACATCCCCGCGATGAATGCCGTCTGGGGACCGCTGGGCGTCGCCGAAGTCGACATCATCGGTGGTGCCGACCCGGCCGAGCGGATGGGGACAGCCCAAACGGAGATCACCAGCAACATCGAGTGAGCAGGTGGGTGCCTTCGATGGCGCTCGCACGCTGAATGAGGTCCGGGCTGGTCGCCCTCTGCGACGGCCAGTCCGGACCGACCCTTCCTCCCGCCTGCCCCACTGCATACCTGGAGACAACGATGTCCCATCCTGTCGAAGCTGACGCCGAGCTCAAGCGCGTCAAGGCTGAGTCCCCCGTCGAATTCCGCCAAAGTGCCCCGTTGTGGGTCGTGGTCCTGAAGTGGCTGATGTTGGCGCTCGTCCTGGCCGCTGCGGCGCTCGTCATTCAACGCCTGATCGAGCAGGGCTTTTGGGTGATGGTAGTGCTGGTCGGCTTCGTGGCGCTGTGTGTGCTCGCCATCTACGCCTCCAAGGGTTTGATCCCTGCTAAGTATCTGTTGCCGGGCACGATCTTGTTGTTGGCCCTGCAGATTTGGCCGCTGGTCTACACGGTGGGTATCTCGTTTACCAACTACGGGGCAGGTCACCTGGGGACCAAAGAAGAGGCCATCGCCTCCATCGAGGCCAACTCGGTGCGCCAAGTTGAGGGCTCGGACCGATATCTCCTGAATATTGCCGTGGCCGACGGCGCAGACCCACTGCTGGGTGACCCGGTCTATCTGCTGACAACGCCGGATGGCACGTTCTACGCCGGGGACAGCGACGGGCTGAGCGAGCCGCTGGACCCGGAGACGGTCGAGACCAACCCGGCAGGGCGCATCCTGTCGGCCGAGGGCTTCCAGCCGCTGACCGCCAGCCAAGTCAACGATCGGTCCCAGGACCTCGCCGACTTCGCCGTGCCGACCGACACCGGGGGGATCAAGCAGATCGGCCTGTCTGAGGCGTTCATCGGTGAGGCGACCATCACCTACGACGAAGCCACCGGCACCTTGACCAACACCACCACAGGACAGGTGTATGTCGAGGGTGAGGACGCCGAGTTCGTGCCGCAAGACGGAGAGGGCAGACCGCTAGTCCAAGGCTGGCGTAAGAACGTGGGCTTCGACAACTACACGAACGCGCTCACCAACTCGACGCTGCGCAGTGGGCTGATCAGCGTCTTCACCTGGAATTTCGCCTTTGCCTTGATCTCGGTGCTGTCGACCTTTGTGCTGGGCATGTTGTTGGCGCTGCTCTTCAACGATCCACGGCTGAAGGGTAAGGGCCTGTATCGATCGCTGTTGATCTTGCCGTACGCGCTGCCGATCTACGTGACGGCGCTGATCTGGGCCTCGATGTTCAACACCGACTTCGGCCTCATCAACGACATCACCGGGTTGACGATCAACTGGCTGGGTGACCCGTTCTGGGCCAAAGTCGCGATTTTGATCACGAACCTGTGGCTGGGCTGGCCCTACATGTTCATCGTCTGCACCGGCGCGCTGCAGGCCATCCCGGACGACGTGAAGGAAGCCGCTGCGATTGATGGCGCTGGCTGGTGGCGCACCGTGCGATCGGTCATCATGCCGCTGCTGCTGGTGGCCGTCGGGCCGTTGATGATCGCCTCGTTTGCCTTCAACTTCAACAACTTCGGGCTGATCTTCCTGATGACCGAGGGCGGGCCGTTCACCGGTGGGCAGTCCTCCATCGGGTCCAGCGACCTGCTGATCACCTTGGCCTACCGACTGGCTTTGGGCGGCGTGTCACCGAACTTCGGCTTCGCCTCCGCTATCTCTGTCTTCATCTTCATCCTGGTGGCGGTAATCAGCTACCAAGGATTCAAACGGACCGCCGCCCTCGAGGACGTGAACTGACATGACACAGGCACCTCAAGACCCCACCAGCAGCCTGTCGACCAACGTGCAGTTGGAGAACCGCGGGGGGCGCAAGGACCAGAACATCGCGCCAGAGCGCGCCCGCTTTTCCGGTGTGTGGTGGCGACACGCGCTGGCCATCTTGGCGCTCGTCTACGCCCTGTTCCCGATCCTGTTCATCGTGTCCTCAGCCTTCAACAACACGGGCACCCTGTCGGGTTCATCGTTGATCCCGAGCAATCCGGGAGTGCAAAACTTCGTTGATCTGTTCAACGACCCGGCCCGTCCGTTCTGGACGTGGTTCCGTAACTCGGTGATCATCTGCGTCTTCGCCACAGGGTTCACGGTGTTCCTCGGGGCCTGTGCAGCGTTCGCGTTCTCTCGGCTTCGCTGGAAGGGGAGACGCACAGGTTTGCTGATCGTGCTCTTGGCGCAGATGTTCCCCGCGCTCCTGGCTTTCGTGGCCCTTTACATCACCTTCGCCAACGTAGGCGAGATCATCCCGCAACTCGGTCTGAACACCCTGGCCGGTCTGATGCTGGTCTATCTCGGCGGTGCCATGGGGTCCAACATCTGGCTACTCAAGGGCTACTTCGACACCGTTCCCACCAGTCTCGATGAGGCCGCCATGCTCGACGGTGCCTCGCACGCTCGGATCTTCTTCACCGTCATCTTGCGCCTGGTCAGCCCCATCTTGGCCACCGTTGCGATCTTGGCCTTCGTCGGCCTGTGGGGTGAGTTCTTGCTGGCCAGCATCTTCTTGACCGACGTCGGCCAGCAGACACTCGCGGTGGGTCTTTATGCCACCCGGGAAGCGGACCGCAACGCTCTGTTCGGGCAGTTCGTGGCCGGTGCCTTGATCGCGTCGATCCCCGTCGTGCTCGTCTATCTGGCCCTACAGAAGCAACTGGTCGGGGGCCTGACCAGCGGCTCCGTGAAGTAGCCGTGCGGAGGTGGATCGACCGTCCTCATCACGACGGATCGCCGCTCTACGTGAGCACGCAGACGCCGTCCTCGGGCGAGGTCGTCCAGGTCCGTCTGCGGGTGCCGGCGCGAAGCGCCGTCGACGAAGTGCATGTCCGCGTGAGCCCGGACGGTGAGCAGGAGTTCGTGACGGCATACCGGGTGCCGGGGCCGAGTCATGCGGAAGGGGTAGTTGCCGAGCGCGGCGACACCTTGGGCGCTGACCAGTGGTGGCAAGCCGAGATTCGCTGTCACAACCCGGTCACCAATTATCGGTTCCTGCTCGGTCGACCCTCGCTCGGTGATGCCGAGCAGGTGGCCGCAGCCGCAGGTGAGCAGGCGGCATACCAGTGGGTGAACGGCACGGGCGTCCACGACCGGGATGTGCCGGATGCGGCCGACTTCCGGCTCGTGACGTTCGCTGCGCCACCGGCCTGGGCAGCAGGGTCCGTCGTCTATCAGATCTTCCCGGATCGATTTGCGCGCGACGCATCGGTGGAGCCCGGGGTTGCGGGTGCGCCGCGCACCGATCTGCCCGCCTGGGCTGGCCCGGCGGGCTGGGATGACACGGTCGATCTCTCAGCGCAGAGTGGACCGCAGCAGGTCTTCGGCGGCACCCTGCGTGGGGTCACGGAGCACCTAGCTCACGTCGAACACCTCGGCGCGAACGTCGTGTATCTCACGCCGTTCTTCCCTGCGCGCTCCAACCACCGATACGACGCCGTCTCCTTCAATGCGGTCGACCCGATCCTGGGCGGCACCCCAGCGCTGCTGGATCTGCAGCGGGCCGCACATGCCCGCGGCCTCGTGGTTATGGGGGATATCACGACCAATCACACCGGCGAGGAGCACGAGTGGTTCGAGGCGGCACTCGCTGATCCCGGCGCGGATCGGGCCACCTGGTTTGTTCGCCACGAAGAAGCCGACCGGGATGACGGCTACGTGTCGTGGCTGGCTGTGGGCTCGCTGCCGAAGTTGGACCACAGCAACCTCGCCATGCGCGCCGCCATGTTTGATCGCGATGATTCGGTGATCCGTCGTTGGCTGGGCCCGGGTCGTGGCATCGACGCCTGGCGCATCGATGTCGCCAACATGACGGGCCGCTATCGCGACGTGGATGTGGCCCACGATGTGGCTCGCCAGGTGCGCAGAGCGGTGGAGGACGTGGGGGAGCAGCGGGGATGCCAGCCGCTGCTGATCGCTGAGCACACCCATGATCACAGTGCCGACTCAGTCGGTGATGGTTGGCACGGGGTGATGAACTACTCCGGGTTCACGCGACCGATCTGGACGTGGCTGCGCGACGAGGCGTTCTCGCCCAAGTTCCTGGGGTCGCCTGTCCGGGTGCCGCGCCTGGGCGGCGACCTCGTGGCCGAGACCATGCGGGAGTTCATCGCGATTGTCCCCTGGCGAACGGTCGTCCACTCCTTCACCCTGCTGGGCTCGCACGACACCACGCGGGTCAGGACGTTGGTCGGCGACGACCCCGAGATGGTGGCGGTGGCTGCTGGGCTGTTGTTCACCATGCCCGGGATCCCGATGGTGACCTACGGTGACGAGATCGGTATGCCGGGTGATTTCGGCGAGGACGGTCGTCGCCCGATGCCCTGGTCGGCCCGCGGTAGCGAGGACTCCAGCTTTGGCGACCACTTCAGCGGCGGCGACCCCCGCTGGGACGAGGCGACGCTGCAGACCTACCGCTCGCTGATTGCGGCGCGACGGTCGATTCCGGCGCTGCATTCGGGCGGACTGCGCTGGCTGCATACCGAGGACGACGCGTTGGTCTATCTGCGCGAGCACCCGCGCGGCAGCGTCTTGGTGCATGTCGCACGGGCCACGCACGCGCCGATCGACCTGCGGGCAGCCAGCCTGCCGGGCATCATGCAGGGCCGAGCCGTCATCGGATCCGGCATCGAGTTCACCCTAAAAGGTGTGACCCTGGCCGCCGAAGGCCCTACAGTTCGCATGTGGTGCTGGGAGCCACCTGCGCCCACCTGGGCCTAACGGTCTAGTCGAAGGGCTGCACGATGAACGGCAAGTTGTCCGACCTCGCGGATTATGCGGGGGTCAGCGAAGCGACCGTCAGCCGTGTGCTGAACGAGCGTCCCGGGGTGGCGGCTGCGACTCGCCAGGCGGTGTTGACCGCTGTCGATGTGCTGGGTTACGAGCGCCCAAGCAAACTGCGTCGGCATACGGCAGGCTTGATCGGGCTGCTGACTCCAGAGTTGACGAACCCGTTCTTCCCGCTGTTCGCACAGACGCTGGAGACGCATTTGGCGGCTGCGGGATACACCCCCGTGCTGTGCACACAGACTCCGGGCGGCGTGCACGAGGATCAATACGTCGAGATGCTGTTGGCGCGCGGAGTCTCCGGGATCATCTTCGTCTCCGGATATCACGCCGACACCAAGGCCGACGTCGAGCGCTACGTCAGGCTGCGTGAGCAGGGCCTGCCGATCGTGATGGTCAATGGCTGGCGGCCCGACATCGAGGCTCACTTCATCTCCCACGACGACCGCACCTCGATGCACCTCGCCGTGCAGTATCTGCGGGACATGGGCCACACCCGCATCGGCTTCGCGACCGGCCCGACCCGCTATGTACCTGTGCATCGACGCATCGAAGGCTTCCTGGAAGCGATGGAGGGTGTGTTGCCCGCCGATGAGGTCCGCTCGCTGATCCAGACGACGCTGTTTTCCATCGAGGGCGGAGTGACTGCGGGGGTGTCCTTGCTCGACAAGGGCGTCACTGCCGTGGTCTGCGGATCCGACTTGATGGCCCTTGGTGTTGTCCGGGCCGCTCGGCAGCGTGGGCTCGACGTGCCGCGCGATATCTCGGTGATCGGCTCTGATGACTTCCCGTTGGCTGGCTTCGTGGACCCGCCGCTGACCACGATCCGCCAAGACGTGATGGGGATGGCCGAGGCGGCCGTGACCTCGATCCTGGAAGAGATCGCCGGAGAGGTGGTCGAGCACCGTGAATATCTCTTTGCCCCGGAGTTGGTGCTGCGCAAGTCGACCGCTCCGGTGTCCAAGAACGGCTCCACCTCGGCCTGACATGGACCAGACCGAGGTGCTCGACATCCTGGACCTGTTGCAGGGAGCCGGCGTGCGCCTGGGCGTGTCCGGTGGCTGGGGCGTTGACGCGCTAGTCGGCCAACAGACCCGGCAGCACCGTGACCTTGACCTTCTGGTCGATGCTCACCACGTCTAAGAGTGCCTCAGCCTTCTGCTTCTCCGCGGGTATGCCGTCGAAACCGACTGGCTTCCCGTGCGGATCGAGTTGGCTCGTGGGGGCCTCGGTTGGGTCGACATACACCCTGTGACCTTCGCCATCGATGGCAGCGGTGTTCAGGCAGGGCTAGACGGGGCGTCGTTCGACTATCCCGCCGATTGCTTCACCCGCGGGTGGCTTTCTGACCGTGCGGTGCCTTGTCTCACCGCAGCCCAGCAGCGCGTCCTGCATACCGGCTATGACCCACAACCCCAAGACCTTCACGACATACGCCTCCTGGATGCCCTAGACGCCTAGGCTGAGGTGCTCGTGCGCTCGTTTTCTGGTCTGGTGCTGCACCACAGCGCAGCACCAGACGAGAAAACGGGCGCACGCCGCGAAGGGGTGCCCCCAGACGCAGGTATGCCGTCCGCTCGGGTGAGCAGACGGCATACCTTCATGTCGTGCTTCGGTTCAGGTGGTGCTGTAAAACGGGTGGTGCTTAGTTCAGGTGGAACAGATCAGTCGTTGATGCGCAGACCGGTCTCGGTGTTGAAGAGGTGGATGTGGTCCATCTTCGGGGCGAAGTGGACGGTCTCGCCCTTCTTCGGCGGGGTGCGGCCATCGACACGGGCGATGAACGGCTTGTCGGTCGCCTTGGCACCGGGCAGCTCGCCGTAGACGTAAGCGTCAGCGCCCAGCTCCTCAACGAGGTCGATCTCAACCTTGAGGCCGCGACCGCTGTCGTCAATCTCCAGGTCCTCGGGGCGCACGCCGGCGATAACGGTCTTGCCGGCCTTGGCCAGGATCTCGCTGTCGACCGAGAAGACGCCCTCACCGAACTTGATGCCGCCGTCTGCCACCGGCAACTCCATCAGGTTCATGGCGGGGGAGCCGATGAAGCCAGCGACGAAGACGTTGTCCGGGTGGTCGTACATACGACGGGGCGGGTCGCACTGCTGCAGGAAGCCGTCCTTGAGCACCGCAACGCGGTCACCCATGGTCATGGCCTCGACCTGGTCGTGCGTGACGTAGACGGTGGTGACACCGAGACGACGCTGCAACGAGGCGATCTGCGTGCGGGTCTGAACGCGCAGCTTGGCGTCGAGGTTCGACAGCGGCTCGTCCATGAGGAACACCTGAGGGGAACGCACGATCGCACGGCCCATGGCCACACGCTGACGCTGACCACCGGAGAGCGCCTTCGGCTTGCGGTCGAGGAACTCGGTGAGGTCCAGGATCTTGGCGGCCTCTTCGACACGTTCACGGATCTCGGTCTTGTTGACACCGGCGATCTTCAGGGCGAAGCCCATGTTGTCGGCCACGGTCATGTGCGGGTAGAGCGCGTAGTTCTGGAAGACCATCGCGACATCGCGGTCCTTGGGGGGCAACGACGTGACGTCCTTGTCGCCGATCAGGATGCGGCCGCGGTTGACCTCTTCGAGCCCGGCGAGCATCCGCAGGCTGGTGGACTTGCCACAACCGGAGGGGCCGACGAGGACGAGGAATTCGCCGTCTTCGATGTCGATGGACAGGTCCGTCACCGAGGGGGAATCCGCCCCAGGATAAATGCGGACAATGTTGTCGAGAGTTACTGTTGCCATGAGCCATCTACTCCTTCACCGGCAGGTACGTGCCGGACGATCCGTTGTAAAGGGTGCCCTGTCGGCGGTTGCCGATCAGCAGTCTTCAGACTGCGCCTGAAACGGAGGGCCAATGGGCCATGACGAATCGTGGCGGCGCTGCCAAGACTGCGCCCAACTTAGCGCACGACAACGCTCCCGGCTAGGTCTGCCGGCTGAGTAAGGCCGCTGCCCGGACACCCCAGAGAATCTCCAACATGACCACGACGCTGTGCTCGTTGGTCACCCGATAGCGGGCCGCCGTCTCTCCGGGTCCGACCTTGACGCTGATGTCCTGGCCGCGCAACTCGGCGAAGGCGTGCTCATCGGTCACGTCATCCCCGGCATACACGATGACATCGGCACCGACCGACATCGCCAGATCGAGCAGAGCCGACCCCTTGTCTGCCTCGGTCACCGCCATCTCCACCACGTCCTTGCCGCGGGTGACGACCACTCCGTTTCGACAGTCCGCGAGATTCACCGCAGCGCTGGTGGCGGCGAGGGCGGCCTCGTCCTGCATGCCCCTGGTGTGCAGGACCAGCGCCGTGGGCTTGCGCTCGATCCGCGCCTGCGGGTGGTCGACCAACAGGCGCTGCAGTTCATAGTCGAGGCGCTCGAAGCACTCCTGCTCCTCGGCGTTCAACGCTACGTCACCAGCACGCGAAGACTCCGCGCCATGGCTGCCGATCAGCACGATCGAACTCTCGGCGGCACTGAGCTCTTGCAGCGTTCCCAGCGCCCGTCCCGAGACCAGCGCGACGGTCACGCCCTCCAACTCGGCCAAGGCGTGCAATGCGGGCATGGCCCCCGAGACCGGCGCGGCGTCCATCGGCTCATCAGCCAGCGGGGCCAACGTGCCGTCGAAATCCACTCCGATCAGAATATGGCCGACGGCACCGAGGGGGGCCAACACCGCACGCAACGCATCGTTCACAGCGGACTTCTTCCAGGTCTCGCGCCGAGGGAGCGACCGTCGGGCTGGATGAGGAGTTGAGTGAGCCGAACTCTACTAGCGGGGCGGTTTGTCCGGTGCGTGGGCCAAGGCGTCGAGATAGGTCGAGGCCCAGGCGTGGACGTCGTGGCTCCGGACCCGCCGACGCATCGTGCGCATCCGTCGACGCCGTGGACCTGGGTCTTCGTGCATGGCGGTCATGATCGTGCGCTTCATCCCCACGATGTCGTGCGGATTGCAGGTGTATGCCGACCCCAACTCCTCGGCCGCGCCGGCGAATTCGCTGAGCACCAAGGCCCCGCCCAGGTCATGCCGGGCGGTGACGTATTCCTTGGCGACGAGGTTCATCCCGTCCCGGAGCGGCGTGACCAGCATGATGTCAGCGACCTGGAACATCGCCGCCATCTCTTCGCGTGGATAGCTGTGGTGCAGATAGTGGACCGGGGTGTGGCCGATGTTGGCGTATTCGCCGTTGATCCTCCCCACCATGCCCTCGACCTGGCTGCGGAGCCGCTGATAGGCCTCGACGCGCTCTCGACTGGGGGTCGCCACCTGCACCATGGACACCTCCCTCGGGTCGATCGCGCCGTCATCCAGGAGCTCAGAGATGGCGCGAAGCCGATGCCGGATCCCCTTGGTGTAGTCGAGCCGGTCGACCCCCAGCATCACGATCTTGGGGTCACCCAGGGAGGCCCGCATCTGCGCGGCACGCTCGGCCACCTCCGAAGACATCGCCAGATCCTCCAACCCGCTGAAGTCAATCGAGATCGGCACGGCCGCGGCGCGAACGGTCCGTGGCGCCGAGCCGAGATGACCATCGTCAGCGCCCTGCCAGGTGATCAGTTCACCCTTGGACGTGGCCCCGAGGAGCGTGCGGCAGGCCCGGACGAAGTTGCTGGCGTCGCTGGCCTTTTGGAACCCCAGGAAGTCAGCCCCCAGCAGCCCGCGCAGGAGCCCGGCTCGCCAGGGCAACTGGGCAAACAACTCGACCGGTGGAAAGGGGATGTGATTGAACCAACCGATCCGCACGTCGGGGCGCATCTCGCGCAGTAGCGCCGGCACGAGTTGCAACTGGTAATCGTGCACCCAGACCATCGCGTGGGGGGCGGCGACGGTGGCAATGGTCTGAGCGAAGCGTTCGTTGACGGTGCGATAGGTGGCCCACCAACTGCGGTGGAACTCCGGATCGGTGATCGCATCGTGAAAGATCGGCCACAGTGTGGTGTTACTGAAGCCCTCGTAGTAGCCGCTGACTTCGTGGGGGGCAAGGACGACCGGGTGCAGCGTCAAACCCTCCTCGGTCTGGAAAGGCTCGTTGCTCACCCCGGTCTCACCGGCCCATCCGACCCACGCCCCGCGCCGGGCTCGCATGACGGGCTCCATCGCGCTGACCAGGCCGCCTGGGCTGGTGCGCCACTGCACACTGCCGTCTTGGTGCAGAACCCGATCCACGGGCAGCCGATTGGCCGCAATCACCAAGTCGGCGCCGCTGGGGGATGAAACCATTGGGCCTCCTCAACCGTCTGTTCTCTAGAGACACTAGGCGACGGCGGTTGGCCCGTCTGCCCCAATCCAGGAGTCAGAGCGCATACGGTGGAGCACGTGACACAAGAGTTGCCCGTTCAGTCCGGGGATGAGGATGAGCGCAGGGTCGGCCCCTACGTGCTCGGTCCTCGCTTGGGCGAGGGCGGTATGGGGGTGGTGTGGCGCTCGACATACAGCGACGGTCGCGATGTCTCGATCAAGGTCCTGCGGCCGCACATTGCGCACGACGAGAACGCGCGAGCCCGGTTGCGACGTGAGGTCGACACCCTTGCTCGGGTGCATCACCCCCGGGTGGCCTCCGTGCTGGACGCGGATGTGGATGGACCCGCGCCCTACATCGTGACCGAGTACGTCCCTGGTGCGCCGCTGGACGCCGTGGTGGCCGAGCAGGGGCCGCTGGGTCCTGAGGCGTTGGTCCGGTTGGGTGAAGGGCTCTCCGAAGCGTTGGCCGCGATCCATCAGGTCGGGATCGTGCACCGAGACCTCAAGCCGGGAAACGTCTTGATGGTGGGTGACAGCCCAGTCGTGATCGACTTCGGCATCGCCCAAGTTGCCGACGACTCGCGGCTGACCATGACGGGCATGGTGATGGGCACGCCGGGCTACCTCTCTCCCGAGGTCGTTGAGGGCGGCTCGGTCACCCGCGCGACCGACTGGTGGGGGTGGGCGGCGACGTTGTCGTTTGCCGCGAGCGGCACGCCTCCCTTTGGCAGCGGGCCGATGAGCGTGGTGCTGGACCGCGTCGTCCGGGGACGAACCAAACTCGACGGTGTCGATGAGCAACTGCGGCCGTTGCTGCTGGCCGCGTTGGACCCCGATCCGTTGCGGCGACCGCAGGCATCGGAAGTGATGGCGGCGATGCAGGCGTATGCCGACCACCGCCCGGTGACCGAGGCCATGACTCAGCAGTCGTTGATGTCCGCGCGCGCGGTGTCTGGGATGAGCGCAGCCGACGCGACGGGCGTCATCGCTGCCGTGGCACCTGAGAGTGCCCCCAGAGCCCGCCAAGCAGATTCGACCCGGATGTCGCCGATTCTGGACCAGACCAGGATGGCGCCCGTAGCCCACACACGGGTCGCGCCCCAGTCGCCACCGCGTCGAGCTGGTGGACCGACCGGGCCCTCGGCATACCGTGAGCCGCAGGCTTATCCGCACAACGAGTCCTATCCCTCGCAGCGTTATGTCGGCGCGGGTCCGGGGCAAACCGGTCCATCGGGTCCGCCGCAACAGCCTCCGTATTCGCGACCCCCCGGTCAGGGCGGACCTTCGCAGCCGTGGTCCCCGAACCAGCCTCAGCCGTATGCCGGTGGGCCGGGTCAGCAGCCCGGGCTTGGCTCGGCATACCCCGCTGCTCAGGGCGATCCGAGGATCGGGCGGCCGATGCGGACCGGCACGATCGTGACGCTGTGGGCGGTCTTCGTCGCCTTGTGCGCGGTGGCGCCGTTGCTGGCATGGCTGCTGATCGGGTTGTGGTCGGTGCTGACGCGGTGGATTGATCGGTCGATGACGGGCCTGGTGATGCGTCGACACGAGGCGGGCCTTCGGCGTAGCGACATCCCGATGACTCTGTTGGCGGCTCCGTTGCGGTTGATCCCAGCCACCCTCATGTCGTTGTTGTGGCTGGTGCTGCCGCTCGGCTTTGCCGTGACGGCGGCGTTCGCGACGAGCGTGGGTATGAGTGCGGGGCTCGGTATGGCGACGTCGGTGGAGGATCCGATCCCGATCGCGGTGGGTTCGGCGCTGGGAGCAGTGATCGGATGGTGGGGTCCGGGCAGCGTGTCGATGCGTCGCGGCACTCGCACCCTGATCCGCGCGAGTCTGCCGGCAGGCTTGGCTAGCCAAATGGTGTTGACGTTCTTGACGGTAGGCGCTGTGGCACTTGGGGTTTGGGCGCTGCTCGACGGTGAGCCGGTTTCATGGTGGCCTAATCCGGCGGGCGATGCGCCACTTATCGATCGCATTTCGCCTCAATTGCCAGGTCAGGGCATCTTTCGCGGTTGACCCCCCCAGCACTTGACCTGTGGCAGATCGCGGGTACCGTTACGCAATCGTTATCAGACGCGTGACTCGAAGGGACCCCACACTATGACCGTTTACGGTAAGCACGGCGCTGTCCGGACACCTTGGCGACAAACCGCATTGGCTCGCCGTGCCGCCACCATCACTGTGGCCGGAGCTGCCGCAGTCGGGGCCCTAGGTCTGAGTGCCCCGGCGGCGAACGCCGACGACGTGTGGGATCGGGTGGCGGCGTGTGAATCCAGCGGCAACTGGAGCATCAACACCGGCAACGGCTATTACGGTGGCGTGCAGTTCTACCAGCCGACGTGGGTCGGTTATGGCGGGCGGGAGTATGCCTCATACGCCCACCGGGCGACCAAGGCGGAGCAGATCGCGATCGCCCGCCGGGTGTTGGCCGCTCAGGGGCCGGGCGCGTGGCCGGTGTGCTCGGTGAAGGCTGGGCTGACCCGATCCAATGGGGGAGCAGATCGCAACGCGCAGCCAGGTGGGGGCAGCAGCAGTCCTGCGCCCGCGACTGGCTCCACGGTGACTCGCTATGTCTCGGCGAACACGTCGGCGAATGTGCGGTCCGGGCCTGGGTTGAACTATCGGGTGGTTGGCTCGCAGGATCGTGGTGACGAGGTCACCGGGACGGTGTCGAATGGGTGGTTGCGCCTCTCGAGTGGGAAGTACATTTCCTCGGTGGTGCTCTCGACCAGCGCGATCGGTGGGTCCGGTGGCTCGGGCGGGTCCTCGTCGACTTCGGTGACGCGTTACGTCTCGGCCAATACGTCGGCGAACGTGCGGTCCGGACCTGGGTTGAACTATCAGGTGGTTGGTTCGCAGGATCGTGGTGACAAGGTCACCGGGACGGTGTCGAACGGGTGGTTGCGCCTCTCGAGTGGGAAGTACATTTCCTCGGTCGTGCTCTCGAGCAGCCCGATCGGAGGCTCCAGCAGCTCATCCGCAGGCAGCACAACGCGTTATGTCAGTGCGCGGACAGCGGCATATGTGCGGTCCGGCCCGGGCACGGGCTATCGAGTCGTCGACAGCGAGCGTCGCGGCACCAAGGTCACCGGCACGCTGTCCAACGGATGGCTGAAGATCGGCTCCGGCAAGTACATCGGCTCGGCTGTGTTGTCGAGCAACCCTGTCTGATCCGCTCCGTCGGCCCACATGAACTGCTAGACAGCGAGACTGGTCTTTTGCCCATGTTTCGGTTTGCTCTGTGTCGTCGAGGGACGTACCGTTATCATTCCGTGACCTTGAAGTTGTGTTTCGAAAGGACCCCCTCTAGATGACTATTCACGCAAAGCATCGTGCTGCCCGCAAGCCACTTATCTCTCGTGGCGCACGAACGCTGACCATGGCTGGGACGCTTGCCCTCGGCTCGTTCGCCCTGAGTGCTCCGGCTGCTCAGGCGCAGAGTGTGTGGGACGACGTTGCTGCCTGCGAATCAGGTGGCAATTGGAGCATCAACACCGGAAACGGTTTCTACGGTGGATTGCAGTTCACCTCCTCGACCTGGGCCGGCTTCGGCGGCACTGCATATGCGTCGCAGGCCAATCTCGCCAGCAAGTCGCAGCAGATCAAGATTGCTCAGCGAGTGCTCGACGGTCAGGGCCCCGGCGCATGGCCCACGTGTTCAGTGAAGGCCGGCTTGACTCGCTCGAACGGTGGTGCTTCCTCGAGTCGTGGCACCGAGCGCGAGGCTGCTCCGACCGAGGCTGCGCCTCAGCAGCAGGAGCCCGCTCCTCAGCAGTCCGCCCCGAAGCAAGAGTCCGCTCCCTCGCAGTCCGCTGCTTCGACTCAGTCCGCTGCGCCCGTGGCCTCCGGCCCGGTGACCCGTTACGTCAGCGCCGACACCGCGGCCTACGTGCGCTCCGGTCCGAGTTTCGACAACGCGGTGATCGACAAGGCCGCCCGTGGCACCAAGGTCAGCGGACCTGTCGTGAACGGCTGGGTCAAGATCGGTGAAGGCCGCTACATCGGCAACAGCGTGTTGTCCTCCAGCGTCGTCGGCGGTTCGGCCGCATCGTCGGCTGGTTCCTCGACCGGCACCGTGACTCAGTACGTCACTGCCGACATTCGCGCCTACGTGCGCTCCGGTCCGAGCTACGACAACGCAGTGATCGACAAGGTCGACCGCGGGACTGCCGTGAGCGGCACGTGGACCAGCGGCTGGCTGAAGATCGGTGAAGGCCAATACATTGGCAAGACGATGTTGGCCGCCAACGCCAACTGACTCCCTCGCGTGAACGCCCGGTCGGCCGAACAGGCTGGCCGGGCGTTACCGATTGGGACAGTAGAATCTGGTTTTCCTGGCCGATGTCAGGACCCGCTGGCGTGGCGCAATCGGTAGCGCACCTGTCTTGTAAACAGGGGGTTAGGGGTTCGAGTCCCCTCGCCAGCTCTCATTCTGACCAGACAAAATATGCCTCTGACCTGCGGTGATGTGCTCGCAAGCGTCTTGAGTTGAGTGGTCAGTCATTGACACAAAGTGACATAAAGCGCCACCATTGTTGCACGTATGTTGCACGAAATCGAGGGAGCGAGCTATGGGTCGGCGTGGTTTTGGGAACATTCGCAAGCTGCCTTCGAAGCGGTGGCAGGCCAGCTACTACGGCCCAGACCTGGCTCGGCATGCCGCTCCGCATACCTTCGCGTCGAAGATGGATGCCGAGGTGTGGCTCGCTCAGGAGCGGGCCCTCGTGGTCGGCAGCGCCGACTGGGTGCCGCCGCAACGACGAGCCGAAATCCAGGAGCGGCTCGCGCCGCCGGAGTTCGGGGAGTACGCCCGGCAGTGGCTCGCAGACCGGTCCTTGAAGCCGCGCACCCGCGAAGGGTACGAGCACCTGCTCCGGCGCTACCTCGACCCGGCCTTCGGTGACCTCCAGGTGCCTGACCTGACCCCGGCGGTCGTGCGCCGGTGGTGGGCCGGTCTCTCCGCCGAGCATCCGACGGTGAACGCTCGGGCCTACGCCCTGCTGCGGGCTATTCTCAGCACCGCGGTGACCGATGAACTCATTCCGAGCAATCCGTGTCGCGTGCGGGCCGCTTCCAACCCACCGACGAAGAAGGAGGTCCGTCCGGCCACGCCGGCTGAGTTGGAGATTCTTGTTTCAGAGATGCCGGATGCGCGCCAAGCAGTGGTGTTGCTTTGTGCGTGGTGTGCGCTGCGGATCGGCGAAGTGCTCGAACTTCGGCGGCAGGATGTCGGTCTTGAGCGGAAGGTCGTGTCGGTGACCAGGGCGGTGTCGTGGATTGGAGGGCAGCCCGTGGTGGGGACGCCGAAGTCTGCGGCAGGAACCCGACAGGTCGCTGTCCCACCGCACATCGTCCCCGCCTTGCAGCGTCACCTCGACGTTCATGTCCGCCGCGGTGCAGATGCGTTGCTCTTCCCTTCGGTGCGTGATCCGCAGAAGCACCTTCAGCCCACCGTGATTCATCAATCGTGGCGTAAAGCACGAGCGAAGGCCGGGCGCGAGGACCTGCGGATTCACGACCTGCGCCATACCGGAGCGACCTTGGCTGCCATGGCGGGAGCGACGCTCGCGGAATTGCAGGCACCCCTTGGCCACTCGACCGTCGGCG